>JBAQGJ010000086.1:0-188075 GCA_049287725.1 Candidatus Acidiferrales bacterium
AGCAACTTCATACCGCGGCCGCCAAAGATGCGCTCGCGAGGAAACGGTTGGCCTTCAGCGCTTCATCGTGCACTTCGTCGAACGAAGGAATACTGTCGTCCCATTCCAGTAGCGTTGCTGTGTGGCCGATACGCTCAATGGCGCGCGCGTAGAGCTTCCACACCGGGTCAATCACTGGATGGTCGTGCGTATCGAGAATGTACTTGCGATATTTCGAATGCCCGGCGATGTGAATTTGCGCCACGCGGCCCGCGGGAACGCTATTGACGTAGGTGAACGGATCGAAGCTGTGATTCTGCGACGAGACGTAGATATTGTTCACATCCAGCAGGATTCCGCAGTCCGCACGCTCCACCACCTCATTCAGGAATTCCCATTCGGTCATTTCGGATACGTGAAATTCGGCGTAGCTGCTCACGTTCTCCACGACCACCGGAACTTCCAGGAAATCGCGCACTTCGCGAATTTTCTGCGCGGTGATTCGCGCCGCTTCGAAGGTATAAGGCATCGGAAGCAGGTCGTGCGTGTAACGGCCGTCCACGCTGCCCCAGCACAAATGATCGGAGAGCCAGGGAGTCTTGGTGCGTTTCACCAAATCCTTCAGCCGCCGCAGATGTTCGCGGTTCGGCTTTTCCGCCGAGCCGAAGTACATCGAGACCCCGTGCTGTACGACTTTGTATTGATCCAGAATTTGATCCAGGATGCGCAGCGGCCGTCCGCCATCAATCATGAAATTCTCGGATATGATTTCAAACCAATCCACCACGGGCTTGCGCGTGAGAATGTGGTGATAGTGGGGTGCGCGCAAACCTATCCCTATCCCGTAATCCGTATGGCTGTTAAACCGGTTGGCTGGCATTCCTGACTCCGCTTCGTTGCAGTAAAAGTGTTGAGGACCGGCGTTCTAGCATCCGGCCCTCAACACCAGATACTTCGTCTATGACTGAACTGACGCTTGGCAGCGTCTTACTTCGGCATCTTCGAGCCGTCGGTTGCGCAGCCGCCCTTGCCCTTGCAAGAGTTCTTGCCTTTGCAGCCGTTGTCGCTCGATTTACATCCACCCTTGCCCTTGCAGGAATTCTGACCCTTGCAAGCATGCTTTTCCTTCACCTTGGAGTCGGCCGGCTTCTGGTCCGACTGCGCCGCGAAGTGCGTGCCAGAGAGAAGATTGGATGCCTGAACTGTAATGCCGGTCCCTGCGAGCAAGCCGGCCAGCGCTGCCCCAGCGACGAGAGCTTTCTTTGACTTTGTCATTTTCCCGAATTACCTCCTGTAGGATTTGGACTTCAACCGCACCTTCTTCTACTACGCTCGCCCCGAGGGTAATGGATTGGAACGGGTTGGATTGTTAGTCTGGGACTGGGTTGGTTCCAAGCCCGGTAAGTAACCCGGGTGATTCAGGGCAGAAGCATAACTCCATGAAGATAATGTGACAACTATTTGTTCTTTGGACGGCGCAACCGGCAAGTGCCACGAATAGAAGCACTTTGCCCCCACCCACGCAGCGTGCGCGCGGGCCGCACTTCGGCTCGGCAACTGGCAATTTTGCGGGCCCGGGGACAGGTCTGAATGGTCCGATCGTCGCTATTTCGCGTTCGACACGCAATCCGCGCTCCAAATGAGACACATCGGTTGTCTAAATGAGACAGATTCTTTTTTTGGATTGACGCATCGAATTTAGTCAAGTACGTTGGAGTGACGATGTTGAGTGCTTGCCAGATGAACTGCTGTCCATGCGCATGTTGCGCGTGTTGTATGGGGCACATCTCTGGCGAGAGGAGTCTCGGGACTTAAGTCGCAATCCAACTTTAGGTTTCCAAGCCCACCGCCAGATGACCTGGTTGGTGGGTTTTTTGCTTTTAGGGCACAAAAATTATGAGCGAGATCAAAGAAACCAAAGCACAGCGAGTCGAACGGCTGAAGCGAGCCAAGAACGCCTGGGAACATCTCGATGAAATTCGGGAATTCGCGCGGCAGGGCCATGACTCGATCCCTCCCGAATGGCTTGGAACGTATTTTCGTTCCTGGGGCATTTACACGCAGGGTGACGGCAATGGAGTGATTGGCGGCGCCGGCGGAGAAGGAAAAGCGACGCGCTATTTTATGGTGCGTATCCGGATTCCTAACGGCATCTTGCGCAGTTCGCAAGTGCGCGCCGTAGCAGATATCGCCGAGCGGCACGGACGCGGCGTCGCAGATATTACCGTCCGACAGAATATTCAGCTGCATTGGGTGACGATCGAAGCGCTGCCGGAAATTCTCGACCGTCTCCATTCGGTGGGGCTCACGACCACGGGAGCGTGCGGCGACGTGGTGCGCAACATCACCGGCTGCCCTCTGGCGGGGCTCGATGCCGACGAAATTTTCGACGCGTCGCCTATTGCGCTCGAACTGACGCGGCAGCTCGGCGGAAATTCCCAGTTCTACAATTTGCCGCGAAAATTCAAAGTTTCCGTGACGGGTTGCCATCTGTGGTGCTCGTATCCGGAAATTAACGACGTAGCACTGACGGCGACGACGCGCCGGCGAAACGGCAGGATCGAAACGGGCTTTTCGCTGCGCGTGGCCGGAGGCCTTTCCACCGATCCGCACTTGGCCGTGCGCTTGAACGCATTCGTAGCCCCGCAACAAGCCGTGCAAGTGGTTCGCGGCGTCGCTGAGATTTTCCGCGAGAGCGAAGTTCTCCGCCAAAGCCGCGAGCGAGCGCGCTTGAAGTTTCTCTTCTTGAATCACGGCTGGACGGCGGAATCGTTTCTCAGCGAACTGCACCAGCGCATCGGATTCACGCTGGATCCGGCGGAGCCTGAACAAATTCCGGAAGACGCCTATCGCGACCATGTGGGCGTGCACGCCCAGAAGCAGCCGGGATATTCCTACGTCGGGGCGTCCGTGTTGCGCGGAAGAATCAGCGCCGATCAATTGAAATCCGCCGCGGAACTTGCCGACCATTTTGCGGATGGCGAAATTCGCACGACGATTATGCAGAACCTGGTTCTGGTCAACGTGCGCAATGAGAATGCCGCGGCTGTTGCGCGGGGACTGGAAGCCGCGGGGCTGCCGGTAGCGGCGTCCGTGTTTGCGCGCGGAACGATCGCTTGCACTGGATCGGAATTTTGCAAATTGGCTCTCACTGAAACCAAGGGATTCTCGCGCTGGCTCGTCGAGCAGCTCGAAGACCGCATTCCCGGCTTCGATCAGCAGTTGAAATTACACGTCGCCGGTTGCCCCAATAGCTGCGGCCAACATTGGATCGCGGACATCGGTCTGGAGGGTAAGAAAATCAAAGTGGACGGGGGCATGGTGGACGCTTACTACTTTTGCGTCGGAGGCGCCGTCGGACGCTTTGCCACGATCGCCCGGCCGATCGGCTATCGTTGCGCGGCGAGCGAGGTGCCTGATGCCATCGAACGCCTCCTCAAGGCTTTCGATGAAGAGCGCGCGCCACGAGAAAATCTGCGGCAATTTTTCGCGCGGCACTCGAACGACGAAATTCGCGCATTGCTCGCCGGCGATTGGACCGAGCCTGTGGAGCGCGACGCGGTCGCCGGCCCCGTGCCGCACGGAGTCGAAGGCTAGCGCATGTCTCTCTTTCCCATGTTCGTGAAGCTTCGCGACCGGCTGTGCGTCGTCGTCGGTGGCGGCCAGATCGCGGAAGCGAAGATCCCGGGATTGCTCGCGGCGGAGGCGAAAATACGGATCGTCGCTCCCGAAGTGACGGATTCGCTCTCAGTGCACGTGCGCGAGGGGCACATCGAATGGTTGCGCAAGACGTTTGAACCCGCGGATCTCGCCGGTGCTTACCTTGTGGTTGCGGCAACTTCAGCTGTCGAAGTGAATCACGACGTTTTCCGCGAAGCTGAGGCGCGCGGAATTCTTTGCAATGTCGTGGACGATCCGGACTACTGCCATTTTTATTATCCGTCGGTGGTGCGTCGCGGCGCGCTGCAGATTGCCATCTCGACGGAAGGATTAAGCCCCGCGCTCGCGCAACGTTTGCGCCGCGAGCTGGAGGCGCAGTTTGGGCCCGAGTACGAGCCGTGGGTCACTTGGCTGGGAGCCGCCCGGAAATTCCTGCGCGCCAAAAAGGACGATCCCGAAGAGACCCGGCAACTCCTGCACCAACTGGCTAGCGCGGAAATGTTCAATAAATTCTTGCAGGAAACCGGCCGCGCAGACGGTAACGGGAGCAATCGATGAGCGGGAAAGTGTATCTGGTCGGCGGTGGACCGGGCGATCCGGAATTGCTCACGGTGAAGGCGGTGAAGATTTTGGGCCGCGCGAATATCGTGTTGCATGATGCGCTGGTCAGCCGTGAAGTGCTTGCCCTGATCGCTCCATCGGCCGAATTGATTGACGTCGGAAAACGAGCCGGGCGGAAATTGCTCACCCAGGAAGAAATCAATTCGCTGCTGGTGTCTTACGCCGAGTCGCACGAAATTGTGGTGCGGTTGAAAGGTGGCGACCCGCTCATTTTTGGCCGCGCGGGCGAGGAAATGACGGCCCTGCGCGAAGCCGGCATCGAATTTGAAATCGTTCCGGGCATCACGGCGGGCCTTGGCGCCGCAGCAGCAGCGGGAATCTCGCTCACCGACCGGCGCTTTGCGTCACAGGTTTTGTTCACGACGATGCAGCGTGACACTCCGAACCGAGCCATCCAATGGGCGGGAATTTCCAGCACTACCACGCTGGTGATTTATATGCCGGGCCCGGATTATGGACACGTGGCGGAACAACTGCGCGACGCCGGTTGGCCGTCGGATATGCCATGCGCGATCATCTCGCATGCCAGTGGTGCAGACCAAGAGATCCGCTCGACCCACTTGGTGGAGTTGTCCGCGCAGACCACTCTTCCCGCGCCTGCCATCATTGTGGTGGGACGCGTCGCGACCCAAGCGGCCGAAGAAATGAGCCATGAATTTGGACGCGCCGTCCAATTTGCGGATAGGCCACCGAAGACCATCGTGATTTAGGGATTCCCCCTGAACCTGACCCGCCGTCGCGACAGCCGCGAGCATCATTAATAAAAACACAGTAATAAAAAACAGTTCTGGAATGGCCACGCCTGAACTATAATCCGCCAGATTTCTTTGGGACACGCTCCCTACTCCCTTTTGCGTTTCCATCGAGTTCTGAACTCGACAATATGCCCGCTCGCCGCAGGGTATTGTGGCGACGCAAACGGGTGCGCTGCGCGACCAATGCCGGCGGGAGCATTTCTCAGGAGGCGGACATGCGAGGTATAGAGCGGCTGGCCATTCTCAGCGCCGCGGTGCTTTTGTTGGCTGCTCCCGGGCTTGCCGATGACAAAAATCCACGGCCAAGCGCTTCCTCCACCAATTCGACCGTGAACGGGTCTCCCGCTGATTCGGGTGCGAAAGCCGATGTTTCTGCTCAACCAGTGGCGTCACGTGAGTCTTCCGACGCCACACAGGGGCCATCCGGTGCGGCGACTACAGCAACGCCGAGTCCTATGGCGGCCGCGCCAACGCCTCCCCCGCAGGCTTCGGATCAGCCAGATTACAGCGAGCCAAACTTCACGCCGATGCCCGCTGCGGACGGCAACCCCGGATTATTCACCCTCGAAACCGGCGAGACGCTGCCCAAACACGGCATTTCGGCGGCTGTGTCGCTCAATAAATATTCACGCATGCCTGGAGACATCACTTCGCTCCAATTGATCCCTTCGGCGGCCTATGGCGTCACTAACTGGTTTTCGTTGTTCTTCAACATGGATGCAATGGATCATATTCACGTCGGGTCACCGAGCCTCCTGAGTCTTGCGCCGGTCAACGCCGCTAATCCTCAATACCTGAACACGATCTATCCATCGGTGATCCCCTCGACGGGCTTCCCTCCCGCTTACGTGGAGGATAAACCTTTCGCGTCGCACAGCGGCCAGGGAACCGGTGAGATTGACCTTGGTTTCAAGATTGGGTTGCTCTCGGAGCGGCGCGGAAGACCGCTCAGCCTTTCCATTCGCAACGATTTCTTCATTCCCACGAAAACTGGCTTGACCGCTCTCTTGAAAAATCAGGTGCAGTACGGGAAGTTCAATTATGGAATCGGCGTGGAAGCCAGCAAGACGATCATGCATCGCAGTATGACCGTCACAGCGAACTGGTCGTATCGGTTTACGCGCGATTCCAGTTACAACGCCGTTGTCGGCGGCACTCCTGAGACTGTGGTGCTGAATCTCGCGGACCAGATGCAGGTGGGTGGCGGGTTCATAGTCTTTCCCGACAAGCGTTTCCAAATCATGACGGAATACGACGCCACGATTTACGTCGGCAAGGGAATTCAGAACACTTCGTTTGGAGCGCGCGATCCGGTGGACAATATAACCGGTATCAGGATTTATGGGTTTAAGGGCGCGGCGATAGACCTGGGCTACCGCTACAACCTCGATCTCACCAACCATCGCGATCGCAATGGTTTTGTGATCAAGGTCGCGGCCGCCAGTTGGCCCGCGAAGCCTCTGCCTCCGGACAGCCTCACTTCTTCCTGTTCGGTGGACAAGAAATCCGTGATCGAAGGTTCCGGCGAGTACGTCACCGCGAGCGCAAGCGCCACCGACAAGAATGGCCATCCTCTCACGTACATCTGGACCGTCACAGCGGGCAAAATCAATGGCATCGGTCCGTACGTTCGTTGGGACTACAGCGGGGTCGCTCCGGGAACCTACGCCCTCACGTCGCGCGTTGATGATGGCGCCGGATTGAACTCCAGCTGCTCGGCAAGCGTGACTGTCCAGCCCAAACAATAGCCGCTCGGGTGGTAGTCAGGCAGACGAACCGGTTGCTTCGTGCCGCGAATTTTCCGCATTTGAAACTTCGGCCGTTCCAAACTTGCAGTACTCTGTAGCAATTAGACTTATACGACTCCGTACTTTTACGAGCTTGTTAACCTTCCCGTTTTGATTCTACACTCCGCGCCACATTGACACCCTAATGGCTCTAGTTCCAGCAAATCCGGAATTGTTCCCATTTGGTGCTCGCTTTGCAATTAAATCTGGAAAGACGAACTAAAAGGGGAACAAACATCATGGCCAGCGGCACGGTGCTTACGACGACGCGTCCTATTTCGGCGACGGTCCTCATTGTGGACGACGAGGACACCACACGGAACTTGTGTAATGACGTGGTGACCGACTCCGGGTTGCGCACGCGCATGGCCTCCACGACGGAACAGGCACTGGAAATCCTGGAACAGATGCCGGTGGATATTCTTATTACGGACTTGCGGGTCCCGCAAATTGGCGGCTTGGAATTGCTGAAACGCGTTCGCGAAGCGTATCCGCAGACGGCAGTTTTGGTGCTGACGCAGTACGGCACGATCGAAAGCGCGGTGGAGGCAACTCGACTGGGAGCCGCTGACTACATCACCAAGCCGTTCCACATCCCGGAATTGCGCGGAAAACTCGACCGCATGGTGCGCGTGCTTAACGTGGATCAGGAAAATCGTGTCTTACGCGAGACCCTGCGAACACGGCCGGGTTTTGCGGGATTGATCGGCGTTTCGCTGAAAATGCAGCGCGTCTACAGGCTGATTGAAAAGGTCAGCCAGCATAACTATCCTGTGCTGATCCTGGGCGAAAGCGGCACCGGAAAAGAGCTCGTGGCGCGCTCGGTGCATTTTTCGGGAGTCCGCCGCAACAAGCCATTCATACCTGTGGATTGCTCTTCGCTCGTTCCCACGTTGATCGAAGCCGAACTATTCGGCTACGTGAAAGGCGCATTTACCGGCGCCGTGCACACCAAGCAAGGCCTGATGGAGATTGCGGACAACGGCACGCTGTTCCTCGATGAAATTGGCGATCTTCCCTTCGATATGCAGGCCAAGCTCTTGCGCGCCTTGCAGGAGAAGGAAGTGCGGCCGGTGGGTTCCACCGAACGCGTGCCGCTTTCCGCGCGCATCATCGCCGCCACCAATCGCGATCTGGACGCGTCGGTCCGCCAAGGAACGTTTCGCCAGGATCTTTTCTTCCGCCTCAACGTCGTGCAGATCAAGATGCCTCCGCTGCGCGAGCGGAAGACCGATATTCCGATTCTCGTCAATTCGTTTCTCGAAAAATTCAGCGAAGCGAACGGCAAGACTCGCACGATTTCCGAAGACGCCATCGCGCGGCTGATGGCGTATGACTGGCCGGGCAACGTCCGCGAGCTCGAAAATGCCATCGAGCGCGCCGTCGCGCTCGGCTCCGGACCTATATTGCACGCGGGCGATCTACCCACGAGTCTGCAATACGGGATCGGCGACAGGCTGCCACAGAACGACGAACTGCTGCCGCTCGAGGAGCTGGAACGGCGCGCGATTCTCCGCGCACTGCGTGAGGCTGGCGGTGACAAGCTGGCAGCGGCGCGCATGCTCGGAATCGGCAAGACGACGTTATATCGCAAGCTGAAGCAATACGAATCCCAGGCGCAGCCAGCCTGACGGACCGTCGCCCCTCATTCCGCAGCCCACGGCCTGGCAACCGCTCTCAATTATCCAGTACTACAAGTACCTTTAGGGGAACACCTGTTTCGAACTGGGAAATTGTGGTCGTGTGTTCGCCTGCTTGCTCTCCACCGTGTTGATAGCGAACGAGTTGGGCCCGCTCTTACTTGGTCAGACTAGTGCAATGGAACGCTGCGTGCTCCATTCACCAGTTCATGCGGAGGCCCCTCACAAATGAAGATTCCGCGACGCGCATTGACGCACGTCGTACCGGAGAACCTGTTCCTTCCTGCAAGCTGCCGAGCTGTCCGTTGCGAACAACGAGCGCAGGGATGACGCCCCTCACAGATCGCGCGCCGCGTTCACGATCGAGCGTACACGCGGCCGGCCTTTCAGTGGACTCACATAAGAACTCGCAGAACGCTTCCATGGAAAAGGCGCAGCCGGACGCCGGCGCCGCGTTTCGCGCTGTCTTTGACTCCAGTTCCGAAGCGCTCCTGGTATTGAATCGCACAGGAAGCGTGCAGCAAGCCAATCCGCGAGCCTGCGAGATGCTGCGGTGCAAACGTGGAGCCTTGGCGACCACGGCACTTGCGGAGCATCTGGCGCAACCGCTACCGAAGGAATTTGCGGATTGGTGCGCGTCCCAAGGCGAGGCCAACGCTTCCTCGATCATCGACGGCTTGCTGGTGAGCGGGTTTCCTGTACGCATAAGCTTTCGCGCTAGCCTGCCCGGTTCGAGCACCTTGCTGGTGTGCATCGAAGAAGGCTCTTTGGTGCAACGTGCCGAGGGAAAGTGGCGCCAACTCGAAGCCGAATTGACCACCACGCTTGACTCCATACAAGTCGGCGCGATCTTGCTGGACCCCGCAGGGCGTATCCGTTTCATAAATCCGCGGTTTAGCCAATATTTCGGAATGGATCACAGGCAGATCCATTCGCTGGAAAATATCGAGAACCTACAGTCCCTGATCGCGCCGCGATTTCACACACCTGAGAATTTCGCCGCGCCTTGGCGCGCGTTTGCTTCCGGACAAGCGGATCCCGGGCATGATGAATTGGAAATGACGCGGCCAACTCGCCGCGTTCTGGAACGGTTCGCACGCCCCGTGCAGGATAGCGAAGGCCGCGCCATCGGCTGGCTGGAGCTTTACACCGATGTGACCGGAGAACGCCAGATTCAATCGAAGCTTCTGCAAACGGAAAAAATGGCGGCGGTCGGCCAATTGGTGTCTGGAATTGCGCACGAATTGAACAATCCTCTTACCGCCATCATGGGCTATGGGCAATTGCTGCTCGGTCACGGGCTTTCTCCAGCGCAGTTTTCCGAAGCCAACAAAATTTTCCAGGAGGCCGGGCGCGCGCGCCGCATCGTCAAGAACCTCTTGTATTTCGCGCGGGAGAATCAGCCGGAACGGACGCGCGTGGACCTGAACGAAATCGTGGAGCGCACTTTGGCGCTGCGCAGCTACGAACTGAAAGTTGAGAATATCCTGGTGGAATGCGATCTGGCGATGGACTTGCCCGAAACGATGGCGGACCCCTACCAACTACAGCAAGTAGTGCTGAACCTGCTGGTAAACGCCGAGCAGGCTTTGCTTCAAGACCGCGGACAAGGCCACGTAAGAATTCGCACGCGGGCAGTGGGCGAAAATCGCATCGCCCTGGAGGTCTCAGATGACGGCCCGGGGATTCCACGCGAAATCGCTTCGCGCATCTTCGATCCTTTTTTCACCACCAAGCCCTCCGGAGTTGGTACGGGGCTCGGACTTTCGATCGTGTATGGCATCGTCAAGCAGCACGACGGAGAAGTGCTGCTTGATAATCAGACCGGCGCCGGCGCCAAGTTCATTGTCGAGCTGCCGGTAATCGCGGTTCCTGTCGGAAAACGTACCACGGCGATTCCGGAAATCCAGAATGTAGCCGTTAGCGCATCCAAAGGCCGGATTCTGGTGGTCGAAGACGAGCCCACCGTAGCGCAACTTATCGTGGATGTTCTGCGTGAGGAGGGCCATCAAGTGGAAGCCGTCCTCGATAGCCAAGAGGGCTTAACGCGCATTTCGCGCGCGCGCTACGACCTGGTTATCTGCGATCTGCGCATGCCCCGCGTGGATGGCCCCGCTTTCTATGACGCGCTGGTGCGGACGGGCAGTTCGGCGCAGGACCGCATTATGTTCGTCACGGGGGACACGCTCGCGCCCCGCACGCTGCAATTTCTCGAAAAGAGCGGCCTGCCGTATTTATCGAAACCCTTTCTCGTCGAGGAACTGAAGCTCGCCGTGAGCCGACGCCTCGAACGCAGCCGCCACGCCGCAAAATCCGCCGGCAGCGCCGGTGCCCACAAGAGCCGCGCCACGGGCCGGAGATCCTGAACGCCATGCCTACGAAAGTTCAAGAAAGAAAAGTGGTTTCGACTTGTCAGACGCTCATCGGAATCAACGATGCCGTGCTTGCCGCCCGCTTTTCGCATGAGATCGAGCGCGGCAGGCCGCTCGGGTCCGTGCAGATCGCACACGATCTGGCACAACTGGTGGACTTGATGGTGCAACACTCGCCGCGAGTCATACTTCTGGATGATGACTTGGTGCACGGCGCACCCTTGATGGAGTTGGTGCGACAGCTGACGGAGAGCGCGTCGGTCGTCTTGTTGGCGGCACCAGAACGTCAGGCGGAAGTGATTCGTCTGGTTGCCGAGGGCGACGTGGAGTTCGTGGCGCGTGTGGAAGGCTTCATTCCGCTGGCGGCGACCCTCGTCGAGCGGCGTTTGCGTTGGGCTGCGCGCTCTGAAACGGCGTTAGGAGCGCCAGGGACCGGCATGCCGGAAGACGTGGCGGAGATTTTTCGCCACGACATCAATAATCCGCTCACGGGCATTCTGGGCAACGCCGAATTGCTGCTTTCGCACGGCGCCCACCTGCCCGCAATGGACATGCAACGGTTGCAAACCGTCGTGGACCTCGCCGTGCGGCTGCGCGAAACGATCCGCCGGGTCAGCGACGCTTGGGACCACCGCGCGCAGTCCGCGCGCGCCGGGTAATCTTCGGGATCACAAGCCTATTTCGCGCCCTTCAGATAACGATCAAACCAATCAATCGTGCGGCGAATCGCGTCAATCTGATTTTCTCGTTTCGCGAAACCGTGGCCTTCATTCGAGTAGTAATGCGCGTCCACGGTTTTGCCGGCATCCTGCAACGTCTTCACGACTTGCTCGGCTTCTTCTTTCGGCACCCGTATGTCATTGTCGCCCTGCAACACCAGCAGCGGTGCTTTGGCGTTCTTGATGAACGTGAGCGGAGAATCGGCGTCGTAAATCGCGCGGTCCTTTTCGGGATCACCCAGCAAGGATTTCTCATATTGCTGGAGGAAAGGGTCTTCGTGCTGCAGCATCGTGAGCCAGTTGATGATGCCGTATTCCTCGACCGCCGCGGCCCACACGTCCGGCGTCTTGCCGATGGCCATGAGGGTCATGTAGCCGCCATAGGAGCCGCCGGTGATGCCGATTTTCTTGGAGTCAACGTAGCCGGTAGCTTCCAGGAATTTCGCGCCGTAGACTTCATCCTGTAGATCGCCGCCGCCCAGATCCTTCACGTTGGCTTTCTGAAAATCCATGCCGTAACCGGTGGAACCGCGCACGTTGGGCGCGATGCAGATGTAACCGCGGGTGACGAGCGCGATCACTGTGCGGTTGAAATAGTCCGTGGTTTGGCCGGTGGGACCGCCGTGCGGCAGCACGATTGCGGGGTTCGAGGCATCGCGCTTCAAATTGAACGGCACCCAGACGAACGCGCTGATGATTTTTCCATCGAAGCTGCGGTAGTGCACCAAATGCGAGGGAGGGATTTTCGCCGCAGTCAGGCTGGCGATCGCGGAATAAGTCAACTGGCGCGGTTCGCGTTTCGCGATGTCGTAAACCCACAAATCGGCCGGCTGTGTGGAGCTCTGATGTTCCACGAGCAGCCGTCCTCCCAGGCGCGGGAAGGGTCCCGGGTTGCCGGAGTAGCTGTTGAGGCCCGGCGTGAGATTGATTTTGTTTCCGTGATGCGTGGCGCTGTCCGCAAGATACGCGTCTACGCGGCCGTCTTCGTTCACCGTGTAGGTGAATTGCTTTCCGTCCGGCGAATAGTCGCCTGCGTTTGCTTCCCACTTCAGGTCGGTGATCCAGGTGAACTTCTTGGTGGCCACAGCAAGTTCCGCTACGTTTAAATAACCACCCGAGCGGTCCGCAGAGAGGAGCAGCGTCCGGCCGTCGGGAGAAATCGAGGAGACGATGGTGCGGCGCTCTCCCTCGTGCGGCGTCAGGTTTTCCTTTTCGCCGGTGGCGACGTCGATGCGATACACGTCCGCATCTGTGAATCCCGCGCTGAAGCGTGTGGAGTAGATGTACTTCCCGTCGGGACTCCACATCCCCTGATTCCACAGATGGTCCTGGCTCTTTTCATTGGTCAGGTTGCGCACGGCGTGCGTGGACCAGTCCATGACGGCGACGTCCGTCGCAGGCGACGTCTTCGGCTTGTACTGAATCGCCAGTGATTTGCCATTGGGCGACCACTCCGGGCTGGTTTCGGAGATTTCCGGCGTGTTGGTCAGATTCACGACTTCGCCGCCGTTACTGGGAATCGCGAAGACGTCGTAAATTTCAGCGCCACCGTGATCCGATTCAAAAACGATCCATTTGCCGTCCGGCGACCAGGCCGCGCCGGACTGGCGATCGTCGGACTGGCTTAGCTGGATTGGCCAGCCGCCGGCAGCGCTTACTTTCCAGAGGTTGTTGCGCCCGGTGAGATTGGTAGCGAAGACGACTTCCTTTCCGTCGGGCGACCATGCGCCGCCGCCGATTGAGCGTGTGTAAAACAGATCGTCCACTGGAATCGGCGCCGCGCCCAGCGCCGGCAGCGACGCGATTGTTTTGGGGTCAGTGATCTCGCGCGTATCGGGAGAATCCGAAGCAAATACGGTGAGCGCGCACACCAAGAGAAATGCCAAGCGGCTGAATTTCACGAGCGTCTCCTGCGTAAGAGAAACGCGCCATGATAGGCCGCGACTGCGGACGCAGTCAATGCGAGCTTCGCAGCGCAGAAGGACGAGGATTGCGACCAGCATGCTTCACTGCGCGGTTTTCGCTTTGCCGTAGAGCGTGACTTTGCCGTCCACGACCACGGCGAGGTAATGGCCGCCATCGAGGAACTGCATCACGCGCTTCCCGGAGCGCGCGAGTTGCGCCCAACGCGATTTTGTATTGGGATTCTGTTCGATGCCGCGCAACGGACGGCCTTCGAAATTGAAATCTACCTGCCAGAGGCGGTTCGTCGAGGTGCGCAGAGCGGGGTGCTTCACGCCGTCAATTTCGGCCGCACCGGCGCGTTCCACGAGGATCTGTTGCCAAACCGAGACGAGAGTTTCTTCGAGTGTCATTCCGAGGCGATTGTAAACCCGGCAAGGAGGAACCGACAGCAGGCAACCGTAGTGAGGCTTGTGCCGCTGCGAACATGCATTACGGCGCCTGCAAATAAAAAAACAGCCGGAAGGCTAGGCTGAGGGACCCGAGCCTCCCGGCTTTCTCACCCATCTCCGCAGGGTCTGGGTAAGAAACTTTTAAGCGGCGGATTCGCCGCTGCGCATGAACTCGTAACGTTCGATGGCTGCCGCAACTCCCACTTCACCCGAATTTTCGGGGCTGGTCCGCAGGACGCGGCCAAGACAGCGCACACGGACCGGACCTGCTTGAGTGAGTTCGTGGGGCAAGGTCATTACGATTTCGACCGGTGCACCGCTCCTCAGCCCCTTGGGCAAGTGAAAATAAAGGCCACGGGAACTGACTTCCCGCGATTCAGTCGCAGCTTCACCAACCACGCTTTCGTCCGTCCAGCGCACGGTCAGCGGAAGTCGCATGAGGAAACGCCGCGTTGCACGTCGCTCTTTTAGAGCCACAGGACACTACCTCCCTAAGTACGCGCATAGATTAGGGTCGGGGCCCTGCAGAACCAATAGAGCTAAAGCGTCAATTACGGACGTCGATTTTGGTACACCAGTACTATACGTAGGCCGGTGAAGATGACAGAAAAGACAAGGCTTGCGGGAAAACTAAGAATCCTTTTCTTCAGTCTGGGGCTTGCGGAAGGCGCGAAGTGTATCTGGCAACGTCAGGATGCCTTCGAGCTTTCCGAGGTTGGCGCGGTTGACCACCGGCAGCAACGGCCAATCACCGATTACATGCAGGGCTTCCTCGAGCGTTTGATCGCGGAACAGGTACAGGAGCGGGCCCTTGGATTTGACGTGAATGGCGGTCGTCTTGGGCGAAGCGTCTGGGGCGCGGCGCACTAATTCGTCGCGATCCAGCAACCACCACTCGCCTGGCCTTACGCGAAGCAGAAGAGCCGCTTCGGGATTGGCTTCCGCGCGGCGCGCCAGGTCAGCAAGTTGGTCCGCAGGCTCGCAAACGATCACGCCGTCGGCACGCATCGCGTCTTCCACCGCCAGTGCCATCATTTCGCGGCGCTCTTCAATCGAAGGCAGCACCAAGCCCTCCTGGCGGGCCAGCAGGTCGAATAGCGGTACCTTCTGGTACGCGCGTGAGATGACGTAGGCGATCATCGTGGAAATGATCACGGGGAGAATCGCGGTGTAATTTCCGGAGAGCTCAATAACCATGAAGACGGAAGTGATTGGCGTGCGCAGGAAACCGGCGAAAAGAGTGCCAATTCCCACGAGCGCGAATGTGCCGACCGTTCCCGTGAGGACGGGGAAAAAGTGATGCTCCACAGCCCCGATAGCTCCACCGAGCATCGCTCCGATGAATAGAGTGGGCGCGAAAGTGCCGCCGGGCGTGCCGCTCAAGAAAGAAAAGCCCGTCGCAAGCATTTTCAGCGCGGCCAACAGCAAGAGCAGCTTCCATGTAAACTGGCCGTGCATCGCCTGGTCCACGATGGCATAGCCGGCGCCCATTACCTGAGGCAAGCGAATGCCAATGAGTCCAATCAGCAGGCCGGCCGCGGCCGGCTGGAAATACTGCGTCCAACTCGGAAGCGCTTGAAGCTTCGGACGAGCATAGACGATCCATTTGAGGAGTAATAACGACGCGCCGCCGCCAGCAACGCCGAGGACGGCATACGCAAGCATTTCGGCAGGACCGGCTACGCGAAACGGCGGCACGCGGAAGAGAGATTCCGATCCGAGAAACGCACGCATGGTCACGACGCTGGACACCGCAGCCAGCACGATCGCACCGAGCGCGCCCGCGCTCCAGGTTCCGATCACCTCTTCAACGACGAAGAGCACGGCCGAAATTGGCGCGTTAAAGGCCGCAGCGAGTCCCGCTGCGGCGCCCACTGGAGCGATGAGGCGCAGCTTTTCCGTGGATAGGCGAAGACTTCGGCCAATCAAGGAGGCGATTCCGGCGCCCATTTGGAGCGAAGGATCCTCCGGTCCCAGTGATTGGCCGCTGCCAATCGCGATCGCGCAACTCACAAACTTTCCGATGACTGTCATGAAAGGCACGTAGCCATTGGAAATGTAAACTGCTGCTTTGGTATGGTTCACTCCGCTGCCGCGGACACCAGGGAACACATGAATCGCCAGCACTGCGACCACAATGCCGGCGAGCGTCGGCGCCAGGACAACTCGCGGAAACGACGGGTACAAGGACGGCCCCAAGAGCGCGATTTGCGTCCAATCAATCGCCAGGCGGAAACAAACGACGGCGAGTCCGGAGAAAATCCCGATCAGCACGGCTAGCAGGAGGAATAGCCTGTCCTCCCGCATGATGAACACCCTGGAGGTCCAAGCTTCCCAGCGACTGCGGAAACTCTCGCGGGCCGGAAACGGACTGCCTACAGTGGCGGCGTCGGGAGGCGCTGCGGGGGCAGTAACCGTGGCCGGTACGGGGATCTCGCTCAACGGTTCACCACGGAAGTGCTGCGTCCGAGCAGCCAAAGCGCGCGATCGTCGCCTTGCGGTTCGCCGCAGGATTTTGCGGCGGCGTTCTCCACACCAAATACGAATTCCATCGAGGCATCCAAGCGTTCCGGAAAACGTTCGAGGTCGCGCCCGGTCCAGTCCGTTTGCGTGCGCTGGAATCGCACCCAGAGGATCTGGAGATCAGTGCGCGGCGGCGTCTCGAGCAAGGATTCTCCGTTTTGTCGCGCGCAATTCTGCAGTCGCGTCTGAGCGAGCGTAAGCGCGGCCGTCGCGCGCTGCGCCTTGGCGGTTGCGGAAAGGCCCGACACGAACGGATCCACCGCCAGGACGCGCCGCGACATCTCGTAAGCACTGGCAAGGTCCGGGGCGTCGCGGCGTTCGCGAGGCAACCGGTTAAAATATTGCAAGGCGTCGGTATATTGACCGAGCGCGAACTCCGCCTTCGCGGCGCCCGCCAGCGCCTCTTCATCATTCCGGTCAGACGCCAGCAAGTCGCGATAGAGTTCCTGGGCGCGAGTCCACTGTTGCGTACGCAAGAGAAGCTGGCCGACGATTTTCAGGCGTTGTGTATCCCCCGGCGCGGTGTTCTCCGCCAGGGCGATCACCTCAGGCGTGGCTTGCTTCATGAATCCGTGGTCCAACAGGAATTCGCATAGCTCTCTACGAATCTGCCAGCGCGTGGCGATAGGATCGGCGTCCCATTCGCCATAAATCGCGCCTTGGTAGTAACGCACCGCATCTAGAACCGAATTATTGCGCGCAGCGATGCGCGCGAGTTCCAGGTTCACTTCTCCTCTGCCGGGTGATTCAGAAAGGAGATTCAGCAGATAGGCCCGGGCTTCCTCCCCATGGCCATTGGCGGCGAGAGCCTTGGCCAAGGAAAATTGAAAGCGGGTGTTGGATGGGTTGTAGGCGAGAGCGTTCCGATAGTCGGTCAGCGCCGCATTGACGTCGCCAGCCTGCATGTCCCGCCCGCCCTGGGCAAACCATCCGTCGGCGAGCGTGTGAACCTGCTTGTGATACATGCGCGAGAAAAACGCGGTGATCAGGACGAGCATGAGCAGCGACAGCACGCAAAGAATAAAGACAAGTTCACGCGAATAAATTCGCGGGGAGACTTCCGGTAAACTGGCGTCGGTCGTAGCGCTCATGCCGAATTTCGCAGACTAAAGAATACCTAGAAAGTTTCGTTGCGGAAAGAACTGGATGAAAAAAAATCGCGGAGGCGTTTGAATTTTTACGTCTGGTCAATCAGGCGATGATGGATGGCGTAGAGCGCGAGTTCGAGGCGGTCGGAAACTCCGAGTTTATCGAAGATATTGTGCAGGTGATTTTTCACCGTTTGTTCGCTAATAAAGAGTTTCTCGCCGATTTCGCGGTTGCGGAAGCCCTGCGCGACGAGCTGAACGATTTCTTTCTCCCGGTCGCTCAGCAACGGCTTTTCCCGGCGCTGGCCGGACTCGGCGGATTTCTTGAATGCATCAATCACTTCCGCGGTCATGCGATTATCGAGCCAGATTTCACCGTCGGAAACCTTGCGAATGCTTTTCACCAGCAAATCGCTGGCGGATTGCTTTAGCACGACGCCGCGAGCACCCAAGCGCATGGCGCGAACCACATCACGGTCGTCTTCGGCGGCAGTTAGCACGATCACACGGGTCGGCAACGAATCGAAATTGACCTCTTCAAGCACACCTAAGCCGTCCTTTTCCGGCATACGAAGATCCAGCAAGAGGATGTCCGGCTTCAGCTTCGAGAGCATTTTTACGCATTCGGTGCCGTTGGAAGCCTCGCCGACAATCTGAATTTCGTCGGCCGCCTCCAATAGCTTGCGGAGACCATCCCTGAAAATGGCGTGGTCATCCGCGACCAGGATGCGAATCACCTGTTTAGCTTTCGTCATTTCAATTCAGTGGGATTTCTACCGTCAGACGCGCCCCGTGCCCGGGATTCGATTCCACCGTCAGCGTCCCGCCCACGCCCCGTGTTCTTTCCTTGATAGAAATCGGCCCGAGTCGCAGCCGATCCAACTCTTCGCTGCAGTATCGCCCTGAAAAGCTGAATCCACGCCCGTTATCGTCAACAACGAGCGAGACTTTCGCCTCATCTTGCCCTAGTTTTACCACGACGTGACTGGCCTTCGCATGCTTTTTTATGTTGTTGAGCGACTCACGATATATCTGGAACAGTTCCCTGCACAGTCGATCGGGCAACCGCAAATTGCGATCCTCGATGAACAAATCCACCGCCAGGCCCGAATCATTGCGGAAGCGCTCGGCGAAACCCAGCATCAGTTCGCGCATATCCGCGCTTTCCACCCGCAAGGGCCGAAGGTCAGTAACCATCCTACGCAATTCTTCGCTTTCCTGCTGAATCGTTTTTTGCAAAGTTTCCAACTCTTGACCTGCCTGTTCCGGCGTCCACGGGAACTTGTGGCGCAGCACATCCAGCTGGATATTCAGGCTGAGCAGGGTTTGCAGGATCCCATCGTGCAGGTCGCGAGAGATGCGGCTGCGCTCGGACTCGACCGCACGGGCGCGTAAATGGCGCATTAGAAACACGTTTTCCAGCGGCGGCCCCACGTGCCGCACGATATGCTCGAGCCATCGCAAATCACCGGTAGTGAATTTACGGTGCGATTCCTGCGGATTGATCAGCAGGACGCGGCCTGCGGGGCGGCCGCCTGCCTCAATCGTCACCGCCAGCATGGTGCGCACGCCGAACTCCTCGCGCGTGGAATCGGGCGGGGCCTGCAGCTCGCGGAAGGGCTGGCCGCTGCGGCGGTCCCAGCCGAAGCCGCCGCCCGTGCCATTGCCGTTGCGGAACTCCCAACATAGCGAATTTTCGAAGGTATCGGTCAGAAACGTGTCGGAACGAGAGAGCGGGAGCGTTTCGGGACCACGCGGCTCGTGTTGATTGGGGTGAATCTTCCAGACGAAGAGACGTTCGAGTTCTTCGTCGCGAATCGCCAGGCAAGCCTGTTCGCATTGAAAGGCCAAAGCAATTTCTCCGAGGGCCTGGCGCACCGATTCGGTCAAACCTCGATCAAACTGCAAGAGGCGCGTGATTTTTTCGAGGAATTGGCGGCGCTCCAGGTGCTCGCGTTCGCGCGCGCCTAAAAAACCCATACCCAACCCGGAAATTGCCGTGCCAAGACCGATCGAAAGCCAGTGCCCCACACCATGCCAGCCAAACGAATCGCTCGCGGCGAGCCGCAGGATCAGTCCGATGGCGGCGACACTCACAAAGATCAGCATCGCGCGCGAACTGCCTTGCGTCGCCAACGCAAAAACCACGAATAGAAAGAGAAACCACCACGCGGAAATTGACGGCGTCAGGAAAAGAAATACCGCGAGCGCCACGAAATCCGCCACTAGAGGGATGCTGAAATTCATCTCGCTGGAGAGACGTTCATAGAGCCAGATCGCCAGCGCGACGAGCAGATAGACCGCGAGAAAGATTGCGGACGCCGTGCGGGAGGGTGCCTGCGACATTTCGAGCAGGTCCACCAGCGCAAGAGCCACGAGAATGGCTCGAGCCAGGGTGACCTGGCGGTCCAGATACAAGCGTTCGGCGCTATCGAGAGGCATCGTGGCGGGTGACTGCCTTTAAAAGTCTAGCAAGCGTGAGGCGCGGCGCAACCGCGTGTCCTCTTCTGGTTATCGTTGTGGTGGAACTGGCCGGGAGTCAAAATCACCACAGATGAACACTGATGAACACAGATAAAGCAAGGGATTGGAAGGGCGATTCGCCGGCGGGGCGGCCGTCTATTCATCTGTGTTGTTCTTCAACGCTTTGTTATCCACAGGGCCGCGTTATCCACAGCCGGGTACCATGGCCTGGGATTGACAGCAGGTGCATAATCGCTTGTATCGATTGCACCGCTTGGGGGTTCTTCCGCTTGGCGCAGCGCTATACGCGAGGTGAAGTAGGGCGCATTCTGGGGCTGGAGCCGAGCCGTCTTCGTTACTGGGAGCGCTTGCTGCTGGTGCGCCCGCAGGCGAAGTGGGGCGAGCGATTTTACAGTTTTGGCGACCTGGTTGCCGTACGGTCCATCCAGAATTTGACGAAGCATCGCGTTCCCGCGCGCCGCGTGCGACTGGCCATCGCGTTAATCGAAAAACAATTCGGCGACCACGGACGCCCCGTGCAAGAACTGCGCCTGGTGAAACTGGGCAGCGAGGTACACGTGGTGCCGCCCGGATCCGAAACGCCGTTTAATCCCTTCCTGCGGCAGTGGGCTTTTCCGTTTGATGTGCCGGCGCAGCCCGCGAAACTGCACGCGATGACAGGGCCAACGCCCGAGGATTTTTTCCAGTCCGCGCTGGATTGCGAAGCGCGCAGCGAGACGCTGCCCGAAGCGATCGAAAATTACCAGCGCGTGGTGGAACTCGCGCCCAACTGGATCGAAGCGCACATCAATCTAGGCGTCGCTTACTATCAATTGGGGCAGCTTTCCGACGCGCGCGATGCCTTCCTTACCGCGGTGCAGATTGATCCACTGAACGGAATCTCCCGCTACAACCTGGGCTGCACGCTCGAGGAGCTCGGCGAGCTCGACTTGGCGATTGACCACCTGCGGCGTGCGGCGCGCGCCATGCCCTCGCATCCCGACGTGCATTTCAATCTTGCGCTCGCGTACGAGAAGCGCGGCGAACATCACGCGGCGCACGAACATTGGGTGCTCTACCTGCGCTACGCGCCGAGCGGGCCGTGGGCCGAGCAAGCTCGCGCACGCCTGCGCCAACCCTCCGGCAGACGCAAACGCACCGCGCCCATTCCCTTTCGCCGGCCGAGTTGAATTCCCTTCCATTCTCGAAAGGATTCCCAATGTCATTGCGATGCTCGGCATGTGCCGGCGTTATTCTGTGGGTGCTTATGATGGCGCTGCCCTCGAAATCCAAGCAGTCGGACCCGAACCTGTCGGCGGGTGCTTCGCAGAGTGCGACCGCACAGAAATTCGCTGTGTTGAGCGATCAATTCATGAAGGAATCGCTGGCGCTTTCTCCGACGAGCGCGTCGGGGGCCGGGTATCACCTGCATCACGATCCCACGACCGGTAAAGACATCGAGCTCGACGCGTTATTGGACGATATGAGCCTTGAATCCATCGCAAAACAGCGCGCTTTCTACGCCGAGTGGCGCGAACGATTTCGCACCGAGACGCCGCCTTCGGCTTTGGACGCAGAAGACGCCGCCGATTGGCAGCTCATTGACGATCAGATCGGTCTTAATCTGCTCGAATTCGACAAAATTCAGAGTTACCGGCACAACCCGACGGTCGTGGTGGAACTAATCGGGAACGCGCTTTTTCTTCCGCTCACGCAGGATTACGCGCCGCACGACGTGCGCGTCGGCCATGTGCTTTCTCGCGTGCGGCAGATTCCCCGCGTCTTAGATCAAGTGAGACCGTACCTGACGGACGCGGACCCTGTCTGGGTGAGCACGGCCGCGGAAGAAAATGCTGGCAACGTTGATCTGGTCGAAAACACGCTGGCGCAGGAGATCCCGGCTGGTTCGCCGCTGAAATCGCAGTACGACGAAGTTGCGCCTCCCGCGATCGCGGCCTTGAAGAATTTTTCGCAGTGGCTGCAGAACGATTTAGCGAAACGTTCGTCGAAGCTGACTTGGCGGCTAGGCAAGGATCTCTACGATCAGAAATTCAAGCTGGTGATGGAAACTCCGGTGACGCCGGAAGAAGTGCTGGCCGATGCGGAGCACGATATGAAATCGGTACGCGCGGAAATGCTGCAAATTGCGCTGCCGCTTCATGCGCAAATGTATCCCGGTCACGGCGATCATGCGGAGTTGGGCGTTCACGATCGCGAAAACCTGATCATCGGCGAAGTGCTGCAGAAAATGTCGGACCAGCACCCGCGGCGCGACCAATTGCAGCAAACGATCGAAGCCGATCTCGCGGGCATTACGCAATTCATCCGCGAGAAAAGAATCGTGTCGCTCAGCTCGCGCGACAATCTGAAAGTGATACCCACGCCGCCCTTCGAGCGTGGCATTTATTCCGTAGCCGGATTCCACAGCGCGCCACCGCTCGAGCCGCAGGCCGAGGCCGAATATTGGGTCACTCCGATTGACCCCAAAATGCCGGAAGCAAAGGCCGAATCGAAGCTGCGCGAATACAACGATTTCACTTTACAGTGGCTCAGCATTCACGAAGCGCTGCCAGGGCATTACGTCCAGTTCGAACATCTGAACAATATCCAACCGGAACGGCGGCGACTGCTGCGTTCGCTCTACGCGAACGGAGCTTATGTGGAGGGTTGGGCTGAATATATCGCGCAGGTGATGATGGATGAAGGTTTCCTGAACAACGATCCGCGCTTCCGCATGGTGATGCGCAAGATTCGCCTGCGCGTGATTTCGAACGCGATCCTGGACATCAAAATGCACACAATGGAGATGACCGACCAGCAAGCGCTGGATCTGATGACCAAGGATTCGTTTCAAACCCAGGCCGAAGCGGAAGGAAAGCTGCAGCGCGTGAAATTGAGTTCGACGCAGCTACCGACCTATTATGTGGGAATCCGCGAGTGGTTTGCGTTGCGGCAAAAGTATCAAGCGGCGGCGGGAAAGAATTTCGACCTGCTCAAATTTCACGACCTGGTTCTCGATGAAGGCCCGCTGCCTGTGCCGGTAGTCGAGAGACTCGTGATGCCTACGGTCACGGCAAAGCCGTAGCTCGGCCGGAGAGCCTCAGAACGAGAACCCCGCCTGCAAATAAATCTGGCGATTGGCTGAGTTCGATGAAAACGGGCCTCCCGCCAACTCATTCGAAACCCCGAAAAACCTCGCGTTAAACGATGCGTCGCCCCCTGGCGTGGGCGGCGGATTCAGGACCGCACTCGGATTCATGAGATTCACGTTGTTGAATACGTTTCGGGCATTAACGCTGAGCGTGATGCCGTAGCGCTTCGACGAACCACCGCCGCCGAACATCATTCCGCCGCCACCGCCAAATGGATTCGACCCGCCGCCTCGACCGCCTCCACCATGATGTCCGCCGCCTTGAGGGCCACCGCCACTCGGACCTTTATTTTCCGGACCGAAATTGAACGTCTTTGCCAACCGCAGGTTGAGCGTGAAACGGCTAGGGCCTGTGAAATCATTAATCGGAATAGGAATCGCATTTACTCCGGGCACCGTATTGTAGGTGGCGAATCCCGGAACTGTCACAATCGGACCCGTTGCTGTCCCCGTTGCAAACGAGGGCCGCTGATTCAATTGCGAGCTGCCGATCAAATCCTCGCTCAACGTGACGTTGTACGGCGAGCCGGAGCTGGCAATCATGAAAGGACTGAGTCGCAAGCCCCAGGGCAGGCCGATCGAGCCGCCCAAGAAGAACCGGTTGCGCGCGTCGAATGAAGCGCGGCCGTAATCCTGCATGATGTTAAACGGATTCGACGGAAAACTGTCGGCGCCAGAGGTATCGCTCTTCGCGTAGTTCAGCACGTAGTAAGCAAACAGCGTTAACTTGGAACCCGCCATGATGCGGCTCTGCACGAACAATTGATTCTGTCGAAAGATCGCGTTCGACTGATACTCGTAAATATTTTGGTTCGGGATGGGCCGCAGTGCCGCTGCGGGATTCAGATAATACGGATAAAAGTCAGTCTCATTCGTCGGCGCGTTAATGTTGTTGGTGAGAAATTGATCGTTTCCGATAGAGTTCAAGTACGAAACACTTAAGTTTGTGACTTTATTAATTTGCCTTTCGAGGCTGACGGCGGTTTGCGCGATGTACGGAGCGTGCAGATTCGGGTTCGGCTGATACACCGTGAGCAGCGACGTCGGAGTGGGCGTGAGAAGCGGAGGCGCCGAAGGATTAGGATTGAAAAAGACCGGGTTGGGAACCACGTAATCAGCCAAATTCAGCCCGCTCAAGCGATCCTGCTGCAGAACGTAGTCGGTCTTGAAACGGTCGTAGAAAATACCGAAGCCGGCGCGCAGAACTGTCTTGGGAGCCGCCGTTCCGCCTCCGCCGATTCCCCACGCAAAACCCAGGCGCGGCGCCCAATCGGCATGATTATTGATATTATTTTGCGATTCGAATCTTAGCCCATAGCTCAAAGTAATATTCGGGCGGACGCGCCAATCGTCCTCCACATACAGTCCCACATCAACCTGCGAGACATGCACGAAGGGATTCGCCGCGAGCGTGGTGTTGGAGGGATTCGCCGTCACGGTGAATTGGTTCGCCGAGGGAGTGCCTTGCAGCGTGGCTATGTATGCGTCGAGCGACGGAAACACATACGTTCCGTTGAAACCGTCAGTGGAGGTGTTGCCGTCGGTTGCGCCACGCAAACGCACGCCAAATTTCAGGAAATGCTTGGTGAACTGCACGGACGTGTAATTCTGAAACTCGTACTGATTGGTATTGTCACTCACGGCCCCGCCGGTGTAACCGCCGCCAGTAAAAGCCAAGGGGACGATAATGCTGGGCGCGGTGCTATTCGGCGTCTGGGTGGATTCATCACGGAGGTACTGAAAGCGCGTTTCGTTGACGACTTTCGTTCCAAAAATCTGGGTATCGCCGATTTGAACGGTTTGCTCGGTCTCCAGCGAATTGTAGCCCTGCGAAGGCAGCGAGAATCCGTTGACTCCGTCATTAGTTTCCTGGTTCCGATAATATTGATAGCGCACGGTGAGCGTGTTGTTTTTCGTCAGCGCGTAATCCAGGCGTGGGCCGATGTTGTAGCGCGTCCGCGGATGCGGCACCGCCGCGCTGAACGGCTCGACCGCGAACGTGGTGGGGTCCACGATCTGTGCGTTCACGATGCCCAGGTCGTGGATGTCGCGAATGTCCTCGGTGAAGAAGAATGAGGCCTTCTTGCTGAGCGGACCGCCGAGGTTGCCGCTGTATTGCGTTGAATAATATCCGGGATATGGAGTACCCGCCGCTTCCCGGGAGTTGAAAAAAGGATTCTTGGAGTTAAACGCCGAATCATTGGCGTTCACTGAAAAGCCGCCATGCCATTTGTCCGAGCCGGGCTTGGTGAAAACTTCAATACGTCCGTAACCGACCTTGTCGTATTCCGCGGAAAATGGATTTTGGTTGATGCGGATTTCGCGGATGGCGGACTTCGGAGGAAGCTGCCCGGCGGTAAAACCGTCGATGTAAAATTGCCCGCCGTTCGGCCCCGCGGAAGGTCCCGCGAGGGCCGTCAAGTCCGTCTGCAGTTCGTCAGGGTCATCAGGCAACGCGTCGAGCGCTGCGCCATTGAGCACAATCGAGCCGGCATTGTTCGTCGGGCTCACATCGACGGCGCCCGGCTGCTCGGTCACCGTCACCTGCTGCTGCTCCTCTTCGATAATTAGTGAGATTTTGAGATCTTGAACTTGGCCGGCGGCGACTTGGACGGCTCCATTCTTATAGAGCGCAAAACCTTTGGCGATCACTTCCACCGTATAATTCCCCGGCGCGAGTCCCTTCAATTCGAAGATGCCGTCGCGACTCGTTGTGGCGGCCAGGGATTTTCCATCTGGTGCGGTTACAATGACGGACGCGCCTACTACCGCTGCAGCGGACGGATCGGTGACTTGGCCGCGAATCGTTCCCAAGGAGTTCTGCGCGGGCGACACACCGGCGAGGATGAGGCCGAAAAAAAAGATTATGGCTATGCGTATAGCGAATGGTAAGCCCCGGGTTCTCATCCAATCTCCTGAGTGGTTTTAGCGCTCGGTTTGTGAAGCGCGAATTATTGAGTGCCACCTGCAGCGTCACCGGTCGGTGCGCCCAGACTCCACGGCGATAGAGTCATCGCTTGGCTCGCGTTGCCGGCAGGCGCGGCGGCCAGAATCGGTTCCACTCCTCCCAGCAAAGTGATGGCTGTGACGCCGCCTGAATCGGTTCCTTGCGTGGAAACAACCATAATGGCATCGCCCTTTTGAAAATCACTGAGCGTGGCTGGCGGCAGCCGGTTCACAATCTGCTGGAAGTCGGCGCGTCCACCGCCTGCACCGCCTGCGTGCTGGCCGCCGTTCGAAGCTCCCTCGGTGCCAGCTGCGGCTCCTCCGCGTGATGTTGTCGGCGATGAATTTTGCGTAGCTGCTGGCGCAGCCCCTGGTGCGCCACCACCTGCTCCTTTCAGACGAATAGCAATAAACTGCGCCATCCTCTCCGGAAGTTTGCGGAGCTGCGATTGATCCGTGATTTTCACCGCGACCGGCTTTTTCGTGATCAAGTCCGTCAAGGTAATGGTGTTGGCGCTGGGGTCCACTGAAATAATAATTCCGGCAATATTCCGAAAAGTTCCCCAAACAATTTCATCCGCTTGAAATTCGCTGCCGTCCGCGTTTCTGGTGCCGCGCGCGCGAAGCTGATCTCCCGGCTTGATTTGATCGAGCGGAGCGGACTTGGCGTCGTCGAATTTCACTGAGTCCGGCGCATAGCGGCGCAAGACGGTGTTCTTCGTGGTGTGAACTGCGACCGTCTTCGCAGTGGGCCCGGCGCCGGTCGAAATCGTGATGGTGCCCGTGGCCGGATCAACAGCGCTCACGAGGCCGCCTATCCCGTGCTTCTGCCAATCTTCGGTCTCTTGCGTCTTTTTCGCCGCAACGTCGGTGGCCTTCATAGCAATGATACCCACGGCCGTGCCGGATTTTCCGTCGGGCGACGGCCGGCTGCGGACGAGGATGCGGTCGCCGGGTTGCAAGTCCGTCAGATGAATCGCGACGGCGGATTTCAAGTCTTTCGATCCAGGAGCAACTTGCACGATCTTTGTTGTGTCTTGCACAGTCACAGTAACTTCCGCCCCGGCATCCGACGCAAGAGTGAGCGTGTTGCCGTTGATCGCTTTCACCGTGCCGACTTGCTGAGTGAGCGGACTTTGCGCCTGCGTTTGCGATTGCGCCGGAATCGCGGATGTAGGAGTCGCTCCAGCTGACGTCGTCCGCGCGGCAATCATGGCCAGCGCGATGACAACAGTCGTGTCAGCAATGCGTCGCGTTATGAAATGCATCGAACGCTCCCGAATAAACCGCCCATCGCCTATATGATCTCTTCGAATGCTACACAATGATTGTAGCCGCACTTTCCGGGTAGGCGGCAACGAGGATTATCTCCGTCCCAATTTAGACGTAGTGACTGGGTGAAAATGTTTCCTAGTCTTTGGACGTTAGGCGCAGCGACTCCGGGTGGTGGCGTCCTCCCCGGCAATCATGGATGCCGTTGCGAGTCGCGGCGGATGGTGTAAACTAGTGAAACTCATCTGTGGTGAGCGTAGCTCAGCTGGTAGAGCATCGGTCTGTGGCACCGAGGGTCGTGGGTTCAAATCCCATCGCTCACCCCAACCTTCTCACAATTTCTTTTTGGATCCCGTCGGAATTCGGCTGGATTCGCTGACTTTTTGCGCTTGCCCCTTTTCCGTCACGCCCGCCGTTATCGCGAATGAGGTCTTTAGAATCTGCGTTCCTTTCAAGCGGCTGTGGCGCGGTACCATTGCAACCTTGCCGTCACATCGCGGGTGGGCGAGGGATCGTGCGCGGAACTCCCAGCCTGATACCCGTTTAGACGGTGCACAAATCGGGAAATCAGTACGAGAATCGCCGGTTATACGCAGGAAATTTGTAAGGTGAGAAGAGATCAACCGAGTGGCTGCACGACCGAAACCATTTACTTGTGACAATCCGAGCGGGAAATCTCAGACGCAGCCGGCAGCGTCATCTTTCAGCAGAAGCACCACTGGATCCGATCCCGACGTAAGATCCACCGAAATGCTGGCGCAATTGTCTACGATCCAATCGGCCCCTGCCACGCGAAGTTCGGCTTCAGAGTGAGAAGTTCGCAAGGCGATCACACGAGATCCCGCGGCCTTTCCGGAGCGCACTCCCGCTCCGGCGTCTTCGATCACAACGCAATCGCTGGCTGCAAGGCCGAGCTTCGCCGCTCCTTTGAGGTACGGTTCCGGATCAGGTTTGCCGCGAGTGATGTCGCTCGATGTGACCAGGTGCTTCGGCAGTGGCAGGCCCGCGGCGCGGATGCGCACGACCGCGAGCGGACGCGTGCAAGAAGTGACGATCGTCCAGCGGTCGGGCGGAAGCGCTTGCAGCAAATCACACGCGCCGGGCAGCGCCCTGACATCCTGCACATCCTCGATCTCCCGCCGCTCGATTTCGCGATTCTCTGCCTCGGCGTCGCCCTCGGGCAAGTACTCACGAACGGTGGTAATGCTGGGCCGCCCGTGCGCCTTGTGCACTACCTCGCTGGGATCAAATCCGTGCTTCACTGCCCAGTAGGTCCACACGCGAACCACTGCCGGGTTGGAATCTGCCAACACACCGTCCAAATCAAAAAGCACGCCACCACAAGCAACGCGAATCATGCCGTATCATAGCAGCCTTCACCGCGCGATTTCCCACGACGCAGGCGGATTACGAGCGCGATTGAGAACGAACTCAGCGTCACCGGCCACTAGTAAATGCGAATCGAACTGATTCGGTTGTTCCAACTCTTATTCGTGTATGGCCCGAGGTTCCAATTGCGCAAGTCCGAGATGCCTTTGCGGGTGGAAGCGTTCGGGCCTCCAAAGTTCGCGTCGTTGTAGAACGTTACGGTGACGTTGCCGTACATTCGGATTGAGGAGATCTGATCGTTGAAGCCGGGCGGAACATTCAAGCTCGTGCCCTTCTCCTGGCAGAAATAATCTCCGGCGAAATGCGCTTGGCGGAAGAAACATGCTCCGTTACGCGGCTGGTCGGTAGGCCGATGGTGCCCTCCGGAATTCCACCACCACGCAGGAGTCCCGTTGTAAACGGTGACGGTGAAGCGTGCGCGACATCCGCGATCCACCCATATTCCGTACCCATCGTTTCCCCACGACACACCGCGGGTACAAGGATTGCTGCTCAATTGCTGGAGCAGATCCACTTGCGAGCGTGGATCTTTGATTTCGCAGGAGCGCCGGTGATTTTTATTCGACTCGCAAGTCACCACGTACGAACCGGGACGAGGCCCTGGTCCATTTGGTCCCGCGTTACCTAACTGAAATACGGCCCGGCAACCGCGGTCTACCCAGACGCCGCGGCCGTCGTAACCCCAAGTTTGACCCTGGACGCACGGCGACTGGCTGTTTTGGCGGGCCAGCGTTACACCGCCGCGCGTATCTGCCGGACAGTATTGCCGCCCTGCGTCATTCGAAGCGCAGGTGATCGTATTTTGCGCCGAGCAACGCCCCGGAACGGCCAATACCAAAAGAACAAGAGAAATCAAGGCGTACATCCAGCGAACACTCATACGTTTGGCGCCTCCAAGTTACAAATGGATAACCGCATTGGCCCGCAAGAAAATCTGCGGACGAGAATCCTGACTCGCGTTGCAATTCAGCTTTGCCGGTCGTTCTTTGCGGCGCGATAGCCGTCCCTCATCGATCGCCTTCGAACCTATACTTCCCCTGCTTCCCGCTCTGTTTTTCCGAAATACTGCGCTCCTTGTTTGTGATACACGCCCGAATCCGTATTCACCCAGACCATTCCATTGTCTGAAGGCGGCGGAGTCTTCGAGGGGCTGGAAGCTGGCGCAGCTTGGCTGGAGCCGCGGTGGGAACTGGAGCAGATGAACTCGTGTGGAAGATCTGGCTACTCCGCGAGTAAGACGCCCTCCACCCCGATGCTTGTGCCGCGAGGGCCCTGAGTCCGCGGGATTGTACTTCGCGGGACAGATGAATTCAACTTTCCCAGCATAATCTCAGCGTCTGGTCTTACGTGCATCTCGGTCCGCGCGGATGTTCCGGTTTGACTGGCGGGCGTCGCCGGATATAACTTCGAATAAACGATCAAAGGAGCGCCAATGAAGAACAAGGGTGCCGCCGCGAAAGAGCACAAAGTATTAGTGATCGATGTAGGCGGAACGCACATCAAGATCTTGATGACCGGCCAGAAGGAGCCCGTACAAATCCCTTCGGGTCCGGACATGACGGCGGGCAAGGTGGCGCGCCTCGTGAAACAGGCCACGAGGGGCTGGAAATACCACTGTATTTCGATGGGATATCCCGGTCCGGTAATCAATGGCCGCCCGCTGCGCGAGCCTCACAATCTCGGCGGGGGCTGGATGGGGTTTGATTTTCACAAGGCCTTTGGTTGTCCGGTCAAAGTCATCAACGACGCCAGCATGCAGGCACTCGGTAGTTACAAAGGCGGACGGATGCTATTTCTGGGTCTGGGAACGGGATTGGGCTCGGCGATGATCGTTGACGGCGTGCTGGAACCGATGGAATTGGCACACCTTCCTTACAAGCACGAAAAGACGTACGAAGACTTCCTCGGGATACGCGGCCTGGAAAAATTGGGCAAGAAAAAATGGCGGCGTCAGGTTTTCAAAATTGTTGAAAAACTAAAAGCCGCCCTCGAGGCGGATTATGTGGTCCTGGGCGGCGGAAACGTCAAAAAACTGAAGAAGTTGCCCCCGGGAGCACGCATGGGCAGCAACGAAAATGCTTTTGTGGGCGGCTTCCGCCTGTGGCAGAACAACAGTGGCGCGAAGGCGAGCGCGGTGAAGCGCCACAACCTGTCAAAGAAATGACCTGAATGTCGACGTACGACGCTACTGTTGCGGTGGCGCGGCGGGCCCGCCGATTTTCGTACCGATCACTTCGCCGGAAATGATGATTTCCACGCGGCGGTTCTGTTGCCGGCCCATCGCGGTATCGTTACCCGCAACCGGATTCGATTTCCCAAAGCCGGTAGCAGTTATGGAAGTCGGATCCAGTCCTTGTTGGACCAGATAATCCCGCACGGCGCCCGCGCGCTGCTCGGAAAGAGTCTGATTGAACGCGTCGCTGCCGACGCTATCGGTATAGCCCTCTACCGATAAATGCAGGCCCGGATGAGCCAGCACGATTCCTGAGAATTTCGCCAGAGCCTCGCGCGCGGCTGGCTGCAAGTCATACTTGCCGAACGCGAACAACACGTCGGCCATGTTCACTTGCAAACCGCGCGGCGTGTCGGTCGTCGGCAATATGCGATTGAATTGCGCGAGCAACGCGGCACGCAGCGCCTGCTTATCGGCCTCGGCCTTCGCCGCGGCATCCTGCGCCGTCTTGGCTTGTTGCTGAGCCGCCAGCGCCGCGGCATCGGCCTGCTGCTTAGCCACATCCGCCTGCGCGCGCGCAGCATCCGCCTCGGCGCGCGCTTGCGCTTCTCGAGCAGCATCGCGCTCCGCCTGCAGCTTCTGCAATTCAGCTTGCTGGCGCGCGGCTTCTTCTTCCTTCTGCCGCGCGTTGGCCGCATCCGTGGCGGCTTGCTGCGCCGCGCGTTCCGCCGCCGCCTTCTGGTCCGCAGCGCGCTTCAACGCAATGAAACGCGCATCCGCAGCCGTTTGTACCGCGTCGCGAGCCGCGGCGATCACTTCTTTCTTGTTGGCTTTGCGATTGAGCAACGCTTCCGCTTGATTCAAGGACGCTGCAGCTTTCTGATAAGCATCCGGCGCGAGCGTATCCGCTCCGCCACTTTGCGCTATGGCGACCGCATTGCGCGCTTCGTAAACCTCCAGCGGAATTTTCGGGGAAAGATTCGTGACGGATTCGCGCGCCTTGGACATGTCGTAGGTGTACTGCCCCCGCTGCAACAGCTCGTAATTCGCCGTCACCTGTTCGAATGTTCCGACCGTGTCGGAGCGCACGATATTTTCCATAACCACCACGTCGCTCGGCATGTTCACCGCGAAGTAAGGCTCCGCAGTCACGATCATGCCAAACGATTGCAAATTGGTAGTCGCGGTCAGCTTGCTCTTGTTGCCGTCCAACAGCACTTCGCCGAGGTTGTTGGGCTTGCCCTCCGGCGTGATGGCCCACAGCACGTACGTCAAATACTCGTTCCCGAAGGTCTGGGCGGGCTGCATGTTCCGGAAATTCGCGCTCACAATGATCGAGCCCTGTTTGCTATCCACCTTGGCATCGCCCTTGGCCAGCGGCATCAATGGCGTGCCGCGAAAATCCACCATCGTCGAGCCGCTGCGGTGCTGGTAGCTGATCGCGGTGACGGTCTTCCCGACCATCGTGAGGTGGTAGATGGATTGGTCCGGCTGCTGTCCAGCAGCGGTTTGCTGCTGCGCTTCAGCGCTCGCAGCGAAAATCAGAAACACAACGCCTAAAACGAGAGATGCCTTTTTCATGGCCTAGAAGCTCCTCAGCTAGAATGCCGCAGTCATTTCCAGGCTGTGTCGCGCGCAAAACACACCTAGACCGCTGTCGCGTTCGCGCTTTTCCCGATTTGGCCAAGAGTGTATCAAAATCCTGGTGTCGCTTCCGCAACTTCCCACACTTCAAATTTATTGGCGTCGCTCTCGATTTTTCCGCGCGTCACCATGTAGGATATCCAGTGATGATCCAAAGAGCATTTTTTGCGCTGTCGTTGGTGTTGTTTCTTGCGCCGTCGGGCCTCTGGGCTTGTACCTGTTCAAAGCAGCCGCCGGGAAAATGTCCGGGGCTGCAGTCGGACGACGTGGTGTTCCTCGGGACCGTGACCGAAGTCGCAAACGTCCCGCCAGCGCCTGCCGATACCGCGGCGACTGACAACGCCAACGCAACTGGCATCCAAAGCAGCGCTCCCATCACCCGCTATCATTTTCACATTGACGAAAAATTCGCCGGTCCGGACGCTCCTGATATTGACGTCTTTTCCGGCGGCGACGACGGCGATTGCGCCTACAACTTCAAAAAAGGCGAGCAGTACATCGTCTTTACCCAGCAAGAAACGGAAGGCCGGCTGTTCGCCGTAATCTGCAGCGAAACCCGGCCGGCAAGCGACGGCCGCGCGCTGCTGCCGCAATTGCGAGCCATGCGCGATCACAACCAAGTCGCATCCGTCTTCGGCGTGCTGCGCCGCGCGGATCCCCCTCTGCTCGCGCCCACCGACGACCCGGAGGATCCGCTTCCGCATATCAAATTAAAGTTGCGCTCGAGGGACGACCGCTTCGCCACCAGCACGGGGCCCGACGGAGTGTATTCCTTCTACGACGTGCATGCGGGCGAGTATCGCTATACTGCCGACCTGCCCGCGCGCTTTGAATTCACGCAAAAAACGCTAAAGGGCGGCCTGCCTCCCTTCCGCATCCCCAATGGCGCCTGCTACGAATTCAACGTCAACGCCCTGCCCACCGGGAAAATTCACGGCAGCGTGCTGGGACCAAACGGCAAGCCGCTCAAGCTTGCCTCCGTCGAACTCTATCGCGCGGATCGCTTCGATGCATCGCGGCCTGGCCTCTGGAGCTTTCAGGGGGACAACGGCAAATTCGAGTTCGATCACATCGGTCCTGGTGAATATTTGCTCGTCTTCAACCGCATGAACCGCCTCGATCCCAATACGCCATTCCCGCGCACGTTTTATCCCGGCACGCCGGAACAGACCGAGGCCAAAATCATAGAGATGAAAGACGGGCAGCAATTGCTGAACGCGAATATCAAGCTCAAAGGCGGCTTTCCCACACGGGCGGTCAAAGTTCAACTCAAATGGCAAGACGGTCGGCCGCCAGGCGAAGTAACCATCATGGCCAAAGCCGAACGGGGCGATAATCCCGCCGCGAAAAACCTGGGAGGCGGAGTGTACGAATTTACTTTGCTCGATTCGACGCGTTACACGATTTCCGCATGGGAAGATCTCGATCCTCAGCGGCTCAGCCAGCGCCACGGCGACGCCAGCTGCACGATTCCAGCGCGTATCGTTTCGGACACGAACACCATTGACGGCGCGGACGCAGATGCCGGCGAGATCACGTTGACCTTCGTAACTCCATCTTGCAACTAGCCAGGAATTGTTTTCACTTGCGTTTGACTTGCCGTTCAGCGGCTGCGTAGAATCCCTCGGCGATAATTGGGGCGTCGATTCAAGCGATCGGAGCGCAAATGAAGAGGATTTTCGGCATGTGTGCGGTGGCGCTGCTGTTATGCGGTCAGGCCACACGCGTGGCAGCGCAGGAACCCAGCAAAGATACGAAGCCCGCGGCGGATGCGAAGGCCGCCGAAGTGAAATCCTCGGAGGCTAATCCGCCCAAGGAAGAATCCTTCGTCACGGACCACACCATCCGCATCGGCGGACAAACAATCGCCTACAAGGCCACCGCCTCAACGACTCTGCTGAAAGACGAGAAGGGCGAACCGACCGCGCTGATCTATTCCACCGCTTATACCAAAAGCGATGTAAAGGATTTTAGCCAGCGTCCCATCGCATTCATCTACAACGGCGGCCCAGGCTCGGCTTCGATCTGGCTGCACATGGGAGCGTTTGGCCCGCGGCGCGTGGTGAACTCCAACGCCGAGTTCACGCCACTCGCGCCGTACAAGCTGGAAGACAACACGAATACTCTGCTCGATAAAGCCGACATGGTATTCATCGATCCCGTCGGCACTGGCTTCAGCCATGCAGTAGGAAAAGCGCAGAACAAGGATTTCTGGGGCGTGGACCAGGACGTGAAGATGTTCGCGCAGTTCATAAGCATCTACACGAATCGGAACAACCGCTGGAATTCACCGAAATTCCTGATCGGAGAAAGTTACGGAACTTTTCGCTCGGTGGCGCTGGGAAATTATCTGCAGTCCCACGACGGGATGTACATCAACGGAATCGTGCTGATTTCGTCCGTGCTCAACCTCGGTACAATTTCGTTCAATCCCGGCGACGACACGCCGTACATTCTGTATCTCCCCAGCTACGCGGCGGCAGCTGCCTATCACAAAGCCTTGCCAGAACCTCCCGCGGATTTAAATGCGTTCCTGGCCGAAGCCCGCAAATTCGCCGCCACGGATTACGCGGATGCGCTAATGAAGGGCTCGAACATCACTGCGGCGGGAAAAGCAGACGTGGCAAAGAAACTTTCGCACTTCACCGGCCTCAGCGAAGACTATCTGTTGAAAGCCGACCTGCGCGTCAGCTTGCCGCAATTCAATGTGGAGTTGGAGCGCAGCCACGGTTTGACCACCGGCCGATACGATTCACGCTACACCATGCCCACCTACGATTTGCTCACAGAATATGCGGAAGACGATCCCTCCTACATCGCTGTACGCGGAGCTTTCACTGCGGCGTTCAATGCTTATACGCGCGAAGAGCTGAAAGTTACGATCGAGCGCTCCTACGAAGTGTTGAGCGGCGACGTTGGCCAGAATTGGGATTGGAAGCATCGAGGGCCGGGCTCCTCGGGATACTTTCCCGGCTCGGCAAACGTGGAGGGCGACCTCATCCAGGCGCTCATGACCAACCCGCATCTGCACGTACAGGTGGAAAACGGATTTTACGACATGGCCACGCCGTTTTTCGCCACCGAGTACACCATGGACCACCTCTTCCTGCCGGGGAATCTGCGCAGTAACATAGACCTGAAATATTACGATGCCGGCCACATGATGTACCTGCACGAGGAAGACTTGGCGAAACTGAAATCGAATATCGGCGCGTTTATTGAGGGCTCGTCGAAGTAGATAAACCGGGTCCGCAGGGTCGTCCCCTCGTCCGCCAGCTCGTGACGGACGAGGGTCTTACACCCGTAGGCTTCCGCGCTCGACTAATCCGCAGGGACAGTCACTGGCGGAATCGCTGGCCCTTCGCCTTTTACATAGTGTCCGTACCAATCGAGATAGCGCCCGTACCGGTCTTTGATGAAAGAGGGCCGCGTGAATTCGTGGAATTGCCCGGGATAGACGACGAGCAAGGTCGGCACGCCCAGGCGCCGCAAACTCTGATACATCTGCTCGCCGTTAATCACCGGCACGTTCGAATCCGCGTCACCGCCCATGATCAGCGTGGGCGTCGTAATCTTGGTCACGCGGCTAAACGGCGAGAGCTTTTCCCACAGCGCGCGATTTTCCCAAGGAAGTCCGAGCTCATATTCCCAGTCGCGCGAATACAAATCGTGGCCCCAGTTGGTGACGTAAAGAAATTCGCCCGCGCCGGAAATCGCGGCCTTGAATCGCGTGGTCTGAGAAATAATAAAATTCGTGGAGATCCCCCCGTACGACCAGCCGCCCACACCCAACTTATCCGGATCGGCGATTCCCTGCGCCACCGCATAATCCACCATGGCCATGTCGTCAGCGAAATCCTTGTTGCCCCAATCCGCGAAAATCGCCTTGCAATAGTCTTGTCCGTATCCCGATGAACCACGCGGATTGGGCGTGAGCACCACGTAGCCGTTCGCCGCAAACAACTGCGGATCGAAATTGAATTCCGCGTAATAAGCCCACACAGGGCCGCCGTGCGGCTTCAAAATCGTGGGATACCGTGCGCCGGGCTGATAATCGGGTGGTTTGTACATGTAGCCCGCGACAGTCGTGCCGTCTTTGCTCTTGAAATGAACGTATTCGACGTCCGGCAGCCGCAATTCCGCCATCAATGCGTCATTCGTCGTCGTCAATTTTCGCAGTTCGCCGCCTGGAGGCAAATAATATAGTTCCGCCGGATCCGTTAGTTCCCCGATCGCTGCGGCCACCGCGCCGTCCTGGCCCACCGAATAGGATTCCAGCATCTTGCGTCCGCCGATGGGCCGCTGAATTTCGCCTCCCGTGGCCGGGACGCGCAACAAATTCTGGGTGCCGTCATCATCGGCGATGAAATAGATCCACTTGCCATCGGCGGAAAATCGCGGCACGGTGGAATTTCGGTCGAGTGCCAGAGTCAAGACTTTGGTGTCACCGCCGGTCGCTGGGGAAACACCAATGTGAATCGTCGCGTACTGAAACAGTTTCGCATCCACCTGAGTAGTGAACGCGATCCACTTTCCGTCGGGTGACCACGCCGGAGCAGCCTCGGATCCTGGCCCGGTGGTTATGTGTACCAGCGATTTGCCTCGATCAGTGTTACTGGCGCTCACCGCCCAGATATCGGCGTTGTAATTCAAGTCCGGCTCCGCGGTGCGATTGCTCGCAAAAGCAAGCGTGGAACCGTCCGGCGACCACGCTGGATCGGAATCATCGTAGTCCCCGGAAGTAAGCTGCGTTTGCGTGTGATCGGCAATATTGAAAACGTACAGATGTGTCCGCCGCCGGTCGAGATAGCCCGATTCGTCTTCCTTGAAATGCAGCCGATCGATGACCCAAGGACGCGGTTTCGGCTTGGCCTTCGCGCCCTTCGCTTTGTCGCGCGCCGCTTCGAGCTCTTCCGGCGAAGGATCCTGCAGCAGAAGGACCAGCCGGTCGCTCGCAGGCGACCACGCGAAACTTTGCACATCCTGAATCGTGTCCGTCAGCTTCTGCGCTTCCCCGCCCTCGCGATTCAGTAACCACACCTGCTTCTTGTCGGAATCGTCCTCGTCGCCGGTCCCGCCGCGAGCCGAAATAAACGCCAGGAATTTGCCATCCGGGCTCCATCGCGGATGCGACGACGTCGTCTCGTCCGCCGTCATGGGCATCGCAGTGCCGCCGGATACCGGCACCATCCAAATGCGTTCGTAATTTTTATCGTCTTTCAGATTCGCAGTCTTAACCGTGTACGCGACCCACTTTCCGTCGGGGCTGAGCTGCGGATCTCCGACTTCCTTGATCCGAAAGTAATCGTCCACCGTGAGAGTGCGCTTTCCTGCTGGGGCCGCCGCGCCCACGGAAACCCCGCCCACGACCGGAGATTGCGCCCTTGCGACTCCTGCTGCTGCAAAAACTAAGAGGAGCACCGCGAATCCATTGCGAAAATTCATGAGCGACCTTCCCCTTCAATTCACTGCAATCGGCCGGGCAGTATAACAGAACGCGTACGAGGAGGGTCTTCGTCAAAATATTTCTACGTGGTTCTTACCAATCCGAAAGAAGGCGAGGGCCCGCCGCCAGCAAAGTATCCACTTCGAAGGTTCTCATTTATTCGCGAATTTGCTGACTAAGACTTCCTGCCGATGCATCGGAGAGAAGCTTTCGCAACAGCTGAGGAGTTGTGCCAGTACTTCGTAATAGAAGTCATCGTTGTCGCTGTTCTGCAAGTCCGCCGCCGAGTCCCAAATCGAAATGGCCATCGCGTCCCGGCTGTCTTCGCCTTCTCCGCGCAAAACCAGCAGGACACGAAATCCAGGCAATTTGTCCATCGCGGCAATCAAAGGCGCAATCGTGCCGGCAAATTCTTCCACTTTCCCGGGGCGAATCCGATAATGCGTTACACGAGAAACCATCGCCACTCCCGACTCACAAGAATCTTGCGACCCGCGGTAATTCTACTTCGTCGGAGCCACGACGTAAATTATTTCGGGCTCCATTGACACGTCCGCGAGCGGCCATTAGTCTCAGACGAATGGCGACCTCCAACGACGCATCCCGGAGTTTTCAAATCCGCCCCCATCCGCATCTGTACGAAATCAATACGTGGGCTTGGCTCGAGGGACTTTCAGCGCGGTACAAAAAGAATATAACGCTCGCGAACGTTCCGGACTCGGAATGGGATGCGCTTGCGAAGCTGGGTTTCAACATCATCTGGTTCATGGGCGTCTGGAAGCACAGCGAAGAATCGCGGCGTATCATGCTCGAAAACCGGGCGAATCATCCGGATTTCGATCGCGCGTTGCCAGGCTGGAAAGCCAGTGACGTGATCGGCTCCCCATACGCCGTAGCGGGCTACATACCCGACGAGCGCATCGGCGGCTGGGAAGGCCTCGACTCCGCCCGCGAAAAATTGCGCGCGCGCGGCATAGCGGTTTTTCTGGATTTCGTCGGCAACCACACGGCGCTCGATCACCCGTGGGTCCACGATCATCCGGAATTCTACGTTCAAGCCGGCCAGCAAGATTTCGAGCGCGATGCATCGCTTTACTACGCCGCGGAGACGACGCAAGGAAAGCGTTTCATTGCCCTCGCAAAGGATCCCTACTACCCACCGTGGAACGATGTCGCTCAGTTGAACCATTTCAGTGCCGGCATGCGTGCGGCCCAGCTTGCCGATCTGCGCACGATCGCCGGCCATTGTGACGGCGTTCGGTGCGACATGGCCATGCTGCAACTCAACGATATATTTTCCAACATCTGGCGGCACCTGCTCGGTGATACGCCGCCTCCCGCGACCGAGTTCTGGACCGACGTGCGCGCGAACGTACCGAGCCTGGTATTGCTAGCCGAAGCGTACTGGGGAACAGAACAGCGGTTGCTCGATCTTGGGTTTTCATTTGCTTACGACAAGACGTTGTACGACGCCGTGCGCGACATCAACATTCCAGAAGTGCGTGGCCGGCTCGCTGCCAGTCCCGATGAGCAGCGCCACTTTGCGCGCTTCATGGAAAATCACGACGAGCCGCGACGCCCGGAAGTTTTTAGCAACGATCGTCTCGCAGCCGATGGCACTTTGCTCGGTACCCTGCCCGGCATGCGCTTCTATCATCAAGGCGAGCTCGAAGGCCGCAGGATTCGCCTGCCAATCGCGCTGCGGACCGCCGCGGACGAACCTCCTGATCCCGCGGGCCAAGCGTTCTTCCAGAAGATACTGCAAATCACGCAACAGGACGTCTTTCACCAGGGCGAATGGAGGCTCCTCGAACTTGTGGCAGAAGGTGATCCTTCGCCGGACGGATTGATCGTGTATGAGTGGCGTTCGGCAAACGCCTGGAAAGTGATTGCAGCAAACCTGACCGGAAGTACCTCGCAGGGCCGTTTGCGCCTGGGTGATCGCGTCTCTCCCGCGCAACAATACATTTTTTATGACGAACTGAACGACGTGAAATATCCCAGAAGTGGTGAAGAACTTCACAATGTTGGCCTCTTCATCCGCCGCGACGGTTTTCAGGCCCACCTGTTCGATGTCACTGTCGCGTCATAGCACCGAACTCGGCACAAATCGCAAGAAATGCGAGGGTGTTTTCGCAAGGCGCGCCATCGGCCCCGGCGGCGACCCGCTTCTTTGCCATTGAAAATGGCGGAGCAGTTCACTATGATGCCGCGCTTCGCACGTCTTAGTGCAACGGCTCAATGCCAAAAGCTTCTCCCGAAACCGGGCAACCGCTTCACGCCGACGGCTCCCACCTGCGTCAAATCGGTTTTCTTCCGCTTTTGGCGATTTTCTACGGGTATACCGCCGGCGGCCCCTTCGGCTACGAAGCGATCTTCCGCGATTCCGGACCGGGCATGGCGCTGGTGTTCCTCACGTTCGTCCCCATCTTCTGGAGCATTCCCATTTCATTCGCATCCGCTGAATTGAATAGCATTTTGCCCGTGCAAGGCGGCTTTTATCGTTGGAGCCGCGCCGCCTTCGGTGACTTCTGGGGATTTCAGTGCGGCTGGTGGAATTGGACCGGCACATTCCTGCTGAATAGTTTGTACGGCGTCCTCGTGATGGACTACTTGAGCATTTATTTTCCTTCGATTAAAGGCAATGAGAAATGGGCCGGCGCGTGTCTGGTGCTTATCCTGCTGGCGTACTTGAACGCACGCGGCATTCAAGTGGCGGGCTGGCTCTCTGTCGCGCTGCTATTCGCGGTGCTCGTGCCGGTCTCCTGGCTGTGCGCCGTGTCGCTCTTTCACCTGCATTACAACCCCGTCGTGCCGTTTGTTCCGCCTGGCGCGCCATTTGGAAAAGTCTTCGGCGAAGGGCTTGCGCTAGCGATGTGGAATTACGCGGGATACGAGCAGCTTTCTAGTTCCACGGGCGAGATGAAAGAGCCGCAGAAGATGTTCGTGCGGATTTTAGCGTGGAATACGCCGATGAACATCCTCACTTACATTCTTCCCACCACGCTCGCACTCGCCGTACTCGGCAACTGGCAGGAATGGAGGACGGATTACATCGTCACCGCGTCTCGGCTGATCGGCGGGCCAGCACTTGGAGCAGCGATGCTGATCGCCGCTATGATCGGCTCGTTGTCGCTGGCAAACAGCACAATTCTTTACACCACGCGCGTCCCAGCGACGATGGCGGAGGACGGCTATCTGCCCGCATGGCTCGGAAAAATACACTCGCGCTTCAAAACACCGGTGCGCGCCATCGCGCTTTCCACGGTCGTCTACTGCGTGTTAGCGAAATACGATGTGGAAGATCTCGTCAACATTTACATCTGGACACGCATCGCGACAACCCTGCTGACGCTCTTCGCTGCGTGGCAAATGCGCCGCAAAGCGCCAAACGCGATGCGAAGCTTCCGCATCCCGGGCGGTGCGCTTGGCCTCGCGTATGTTCTGATTTTTCCGGTGGTCCTATGCGCCGTGAAGGTTGCGCAAAGCGAGGATTATGTCTGGAGGTATGCACCGTGGCTTCTAGCTTCAGGGCCCATAGCGTACTTAATTTTGCGTTACGCCTTCGGTCTGAAGCCCTCGGCAGAAATCGCACCGAGCGATTAGAAATTCAACCGCTCCAACGCAGAGTTCACAGAGAACAGCGGAGAGCACAGAGAACACCCGCTGAAGGAATTGAGGTGCCGCGAAGAACATTCCCATAACTGCGGAGTCTCCGTGTCCTCTCTCTTTTCTTAACTCCGTGTTCTCTGTGTTAAATCTCTTGAATTACCGATTCGCGGTGCGACGCAAAATAATAAGCGCCGCGACAAACTCAAATCACTCTTACCGAGTTGCCCCAATCTTCTCCGAAACCGTCTTCGCCTGCAGGAACAGCAACAAATAATCCTGGCCGCCTGATTTCGAATCCGTCCCGGACATATTGAATCCGCCGAACGGGTGCGCGCCAACCATCGCACCGGTGCACTTGCGATTCATATAAAGATTCCCAACGTGAAATTCTTCTTCGGCGCGCTCGATTTTCTTCGGATTCTTTGAATAGACCGCGCCCGTAAGACCAAACTCGCTGTCGTTGGCCATGGAAAGCGCGTCGTCGAAGTCCTTGGCTTTGGACACCGCCAGCACCGGCCCGAAAATTTCTTCCTGGAAGATCCGCGCCTTGCGATCCACGTCCGCGATCACGGTCGGCTCGACGAAATAACCGTCGCCAGGAGCGCGTTTGCCGCCCGCAACCAGCCGGCCTTCCTTTTTGCCGTGGTCAATGTAGCCGAGAATAGAAGTCATCGCGGCTTTGTTGATGACCGGGCCCATGTAGTTAGCAGGATCTTCCACCGGACCGACCTTAATCTTTTTCACGCGCTCAACTAGCTTGGTTAAGAACTCATCGTAGATTTTCTCCCCCACGATGGCGCGCGAACAGGCCGAACATTTCTGTCCCTGATATCCAAACGCGGAAAGAGCCACGCCCTCGACTGCCGCATCCACGTCTGCTTCATCATCCACGACGATGGCGTCCTTGCCGCCCATTTCCAGCACGGTGCGCTTGATCCACACCTGGCCGGGCTGCGTCTTGGTAGCTTGCTCGGCTATGCGCAACCCCGCTTCCTTCGATCCAGTGAAAGCGATGAAGCGCGTCTTTGGGTGCGTCACCAACGCTTCGCCGGCCGTGCTGCCAGGACCGGTGAAGAAGCTGACGACATCGCCCGGCACGCCCGCCTCGTAAAGAATGTCGACGAAGATCGAGGCGATCGCCGGCGAATCGCTCGACGGCTTCACCACTACGGTGTTTCCTGTAACGATCGCGGCCAAAGTCATGCCGCCCATAATCGCCGCCGCGAAATTCCAAGGTGGGATCACGATGCCCACGCCCAACGGAATATATTTCAAGTAATTTCGCTCGCCGCGCATCGGCGTCAATTTCTGCGGCGCGCCCAGGCGCAGCGCTTCGCGCCCGTAGTATTCGCAAAAGTCAATCAGTTCGGCGATATCCGCATCGGCCTCTGGCCAGGTCTTTCCGATTTCGTACGAAAGCCAGGCGTCCAGTTCATAGCGGCGTTTGCGCAAAATATCCGCGGTGCGATAAACACACGCGACGCGCTCTTCCACCGGCACACGCTTCCAGCGGTCAAACGCCGCATGCGCCTTTTCCACTGCTTTATTGGCCATTTCGACGGTCGCTTTTTGAAAAATTCCGATCACCTGATCGGGGTGCGAAGGATTATGTGAATGGATTTTCTCGGTGGTGGTGATGCGCTGGCCGCCAATGGTCAGCGGATAATCGCGCCCGAACATGCCCTTCACCTGTGCCATCGCCGCTTCCATCGCTTTGCGATTATCCGGCTGCGAAAAGTCAATGAACGGTTCGTTGCGGAATTCTCCGCGATTCATATCAACGGAAGGATAGGTCGTGCTGGTTGTTGCCGTGGATGTCATCGGTCATGCCTCTTGGTAACTATTGTAAACGCTTGTGAGCCTTCTATTTTAGCTCTGCGTATGACACCGCACAAGAAGCGAGTGGAATGCATGGCACGGCGAATGTTTATCGCGGTGAGCGGCTGGAAAGCTGCTTGTTCAGTCGGTTACAACTGCGACGTAAATGGGTTGGAACCGAACGGTGAGTACGTACAACGGGGATTCGACTGCCCTGAAACTACCTCGCGTATTTGACTTGCTTGCCTTGCTGCCCGTTCTCTGGACTACCGTTGAATTAATTGGCCCCGGGGCCCTATTTGCTTCTACCATGGTATATGCAAATGCCGCGCCAATCTTTAGGCGAGCTGCCCTGCATTCTATCTCCTTGGGATTCAGCAGCGTGCTCGAGCGAGTGTCGTGCGCGCGACACTCGGCATCGTTGAAAAAGTCAACGCAAGTTGAAAATTTCATCATCGCTGATTGTTGGCCCGACTACCGTTGTTGCGTTCCCGCCGCCCAGCCTGGCAACGATCAAGGAAAGATTGCAACGCGGCATCGAAGATCGCGGGATCGTCAACGAACACGGCATGAGCGGTCCGGGTTGGACGGCCTCTATTTTCATGACGGAACCCTGGTGGGTATTCAGAATCCAGACCTGCATCCTGCCCGGGTGATGCGCTACACCCTCATTGCGGGGTTGGACACGATTGTCAAGGCTGAGGTACTCGAAACTTACAATCCGCTTTTCGATGTGCCCACGACCGGCATGCTCGTGGATGATTCGCTTTATTTTATGGCGAACACCCAACTCGAAAAGCGCAGGCCGGACGGCTCGATGCCGCCGACTAGCGAATTGCAAATCATCCGGATTCTAAAGTTGCAATTGTGACCCGGCGCCGCGTTGCGCTGCCGGAACCGCAGCCCGAAAGCCGCCCAGAGATTACTTGCGATAGATGACGCCGTTTTTCATTACGAAGGATACCTTTTGCAGCGTGCTGACATCTTCGAGCGGGTTACTGGGAACCGCGACGATATCGGCGGCGTATCCTGCTTTGAGCTCCCCGATTTGGTCCTGCCAACCCAGCAATTTTGCGCCGTTGACCGTGCCGGCTTGAATCGCAGCCAGCGGCGACATTCCGTACTTCACCATCAAAACGAATTCGCGCGCTTGCGTTCCGTGAGGAAACGGTCCCACATCCGAGCCCATGGCAATCGGCACACCGGCAGCGAGCTGCTTTTTGAACTCCGCCGCATGCAGATCGAGTATGGCGCGCTCGTGCGCAGCAGCCTCGGGAGTGGCGGCATGGTCCGCAAAATACTCTGAAATCGTAAATGTGGGGACGGCGAATATTTGCTTTTCACGCATGACGCGCATGGTTTCATCGCTGAGCTGAAACGCGTGGTCCACGGATTCCACTCCCGCGCGAGCGGCGTAGAGCGTTCCGGGTTCACCCGTGGCATGCACCGCGACGCGGTGACCCGTCCGCGCGGCTTCATGAACCGCGGCGGCAAGTTCAGCCTCGCTGTACTGATAGGGCGTCAGAAGCTGGCCGTTCACGATCGTGTCTGGGCCCGTCTCGTAGATCTTGATGAAGCTCGCGCCTTCTTTCAACTGTTCACGGATGACGGCAACGAGTTCGTCGGCATTATTGGCGTAGGTCGCGTTCGGCAGAACGTGCTGTTCGGGGTTGTAGCCGATCGCGTCTTCATGCCCACCGAGAATATTGATCGCATTCCCGCTGATGCGCATGCGCGGCCCCGGAATCTGACCCGAGTCGATGGCGTTGCGCACGGCGGAGTCAGCCGAACCCGCGCCCTCGGTGCCCATGTCGCGTTCAGCCGTGAACCCAGCCATCAGGTCGGCACGTGCGGCAAGTGTAGCGGTGATGGTCCGCTGCGGTACGGATTCCTCAACCGTCTGAAGGTCTTCGGCTCCGGGATGCAGGAAGAGATGCACGTGAGCGTCTATCAGACCGGGGAGCAAAGTCGTATCGCCAAGATCGATGACCTGAGCGCCGGCCGGCCGCGCGACTTTGGCCCCGACTTCTTTAATTATGTTACCCTCGACGAGAATTTCACCCGGTGTAGTGATTCGTCCTGATTCAACGTCGAGCAAACGCGCGGCGTGTAGAACGACGGCCGACGCGGCTCCCGCTGATTGCGCCGGTGAAGACTGCGCAGCAAGAGGCCCGCAGGAGAAAACGATTAGAGCGAAAGTTGCGATTGCACGTGGAGTTTTCATAGGCTCGCCGCGATATTAAACCATTCTGCCTCGCGGCTTTTAGAATTTTTCGCGGGGATCTACGCTCTTGAAGCCATAGGTTTCGTATTGCCACGATATCTTCCCATCCCGCAGGCTAACAACCGTATAGCCTTCCGGAAACGCGAGCCGCGGGCCATGCCACCAATTCCCGCACACCGCGCCGCAGCAGACGTACTGGCAATTCTTGTAGTTCACCAGTTCATTGATGTGGAGATGTCCCTGCAGCACAGCCAAAATATTGTGGCCCTCGAATAACGAAATCACGTCGGATGAATTTGCAATAGACACTGTGTCATAGCGCGGCTCGCCGTCGGGCTTCGGCCCATATGCGAGATACCCGGTGATCAAGGGCACGTGTGTAATGACGACAACGGGTGCATGCGGCGCGATGCCGCTAAGGTCGTCCCTAAGCCAGCGCAGTTGCACGCCGTCAATGCGGCCTTCCCAGAATCGGTCGGGGGTGGGCCAGATCGAATCCAGCACAATAAAGTGATAGCCCTTGTGATCGAACGAATAGTAAGTGTGCGCGCCGATGCGATCTTCATACATTTTCTTGCCGTAGCTGGGGTCGGTTGGAGCGACGCCGCTCTTGGTGAGGACTCCGAAAAGATCGTGATTGCCGATGGTGTGGCGCAACGGGACTTTGAGGCTGTCTTCGGTACGCTGGTACAAATCGAAGAGCATGTCGGCGCGGGGGCGTCCCACTCCCAGTACGTCGTAGACTAGATCGCCGCCGCAAATCGCGAAGTCCGGTTTCGCCGCCTCAATATTCGCAAACGCCATTGCGCAGCCGTGCGCGGCGTCGAGTTCCGGCTGAATGTGCGTGTCCGTAAAGAAGACAAAATCGAACGATCCGGCGGGTTTGGGTTCGGACGCAGCGACATTGAGCCAGTGCGCACCCGGTAGAAGCGCTGCCGCGCCGGTTGCGGCGAAGGTTTTCAGGAGTTTTCTACGATTGAGATTCATGCGGTCGTTCCGGGCCCGCCCCAGTGTAGAATTTGCGCATAATCTTCACGGATGCAACGTTCAAGTGTACTTGGTTGGCAGCGCGCCAATCCATCTGATAACGTCACGTTTTCGCACCGCAAGAAAATGTATCTTCCGACAGAGGAGGCGTCGATGCCGAGATCGTTGCTCGCAGTTATCTTTGTGGTGGCCTTAGCGAGCGCTAGTAGTTTCGCGCAACCGGGCGCCAGGTCCCCTTCGCAGGCCGAGCAAGCGAATCCCTGCGATGCCGCAAAAACGCAGATGGAAATGAACGAGTGCAGCGCCGAGGAATATAAAAGGGCCGACGCGCATTTGAATGCGGTGTATGCGAACCTAGTGCGCTTGCTGCAAAAAGAGTCCGGGCATCCCCAGCAGCAAAACGGTAAAGAACAGCGAAAACCGGAAACGTTCGCCGTAGATAAATTAAAAGCAGCGCAACGGCAATGGATTCGCTATCGCGATATACATTGCAGCGCGGTGAGGGCGCAGTACGAGGGCGGAACGATAAGCCCCATGATGTGGACCACGTGCATGACCGAAACCACGGATCACCGAATTGAAGAATTGAAGCACGGCTACGAAAGCGGAGACGTGAAACTCGATTAGCCTTATGGGCGCGTAAAAACCACGCGAAACCTTCGCACCTCCGGCTCTTCCGGATCGAAATAATCCTCAAACGAAACTTCCTGCAGGCCCACACTGACAAATTCTCCTAACTCCCCGCGGGTAAGCGGCCACGGCATTTGGCCTTCGTCGTCCGCGGCATCGCGGCCTCTGGCAATCACTAGCAGCAGACCTCCTGGGTGCAAAAATTCCGCGATCGCGCGCATCGCTCCTGGCCGCAGCGCTGCTGGAAGTGCTTGCAGAGTGTAAATCTCGAGCACGAAGTCAAACTTCCGGTGCCAGGACTTCGGCGGCGCGAGCAAATCGACAACGGCGTAGTCCACGGAACTCGTTGGAAAGCGCTTGCGAGCGGCTCGGATCGCCGTCGGCGCCACATCAAAGGCTGTAGTCCGATATCCACAGGCGGCCAACTGCTCCGCGTCATCGCCCAATCCGCTTCCGATGACGAGCGCCTGTTTCCCGCGCGTTTCCTGCGGATGCAGTCGCCAGAAATCCAGCAAGTTGGAATTGGGACGCAGATCGGCCCACGGAACTTCCGCCGAGCCAGCTTCTGCCTCGCGATAAAGCGCTTCGAACCAGCCGACCGGGTCGCCCTTGCGGTAGAATTCCGCCACCAATTCTCGCGCGCGAGTTCGATTGGGCATTTGCTAGCGTTCTCGATCCGTGCGCAGCATTTCCTCGGTCGACGGGAACGACTTCTTTGAGCGCTTCCCAGAATGCAGTCGAGCGATTCTACGCGCGAGCTTTTTTCGCTCGCCCAGTTCGACGACCCGCGCCGGATCTTGGGTCACACGTCGTGTCTTGACGAGCAGTCTTCCCATTGTCGAAGCTTAACATGTCCGCTCGCATTGGCATCTCCCCGGGGAAGCTGTTTCAACGAAGATAGTAATGGTTAGTGACAAGCGTGTGCTGTCTATATTCGTCAAATTCGTGGAAGCTCAGCGCAGGTGTTTTAGGATTTCGCGGGCGGCGTTGTGGCCCGACGCGCCGGTCACGCCGTTTCCCGGATGCGTCCCGTTGCCGCAGAGGTAGAGGCCCTTCACCGGAGTAGCGTAGCGCGCCCAGCCAAGAATGGGGCGCATGGTGAAAATCTGATCGAGCGCCAGCTCGCCGTGAAAGGGATGGCCGCCAGTAAGCCCGTAGATAGCCTGGAGATCGAAAGGCGTCAACGTTTGTACCGCAAGAATTTTCGACGGGAAATCCGGGGCATATTCCGCAAGAGTATTGATTACGGTATCGCGCAAAGAATCGCGCTGCTGCGTCCAGTCGCCGCTCTTCAAATTGTACGGCGCGAATTGCATGCAAATGGACATTACGTGCTTCCCCGCGGGCGCGAGCGAATTATCCAGAATCGAGGGAATCGATATATCCAGATACGGCGCGCGCGAAAATTCACCGTACTTCGAATCGTCGAAAGCGCGCTCCAAATAATCAATTCCCGGGCCGATGTGAATGCGCCCGGCCAGCGCGCCTGCGGCGTCGCTCGAATTTTTCAAAGCGGTAAACGATGGCAACCCATCGAGCGCGATATTCAGTTTGGCCGCGGTTCCGCTGCAGCGGTAATTCCGCATCTTCACCACAAAGCTGGGCGGCAAATGCACCGGATCAAGCAGTCCGAGCAGAGTGCGTTGGGGGTCGGCTCCCGAAACCACGGCTTTCGCTGAAATTTCCTCGCCGCTCGCAAGCGCGACGCCTGTCACTTGACCGTGTTTCACGAGAATCTGGGCGACTTCCGCGCCCATACGAATTTCTGCCCCCGCTTCCTTTGCAGCGGCAGCCATCGCGGCCGTCAGCGCCCCCATTCCGCCACGCGGGCAAGCCGAATTCCCCACGGGATACGGATCCGCCGCCGCGCGCAGCAGCAATAGAGCGGTGGAACCGGCGGACCATGGACCGAGCGCAGCGCCGAAAATTCCGCGCGCTGCGATCGCGCCACGGAGCAAGTCCGTCTCGAAAAATTCCGCCACGAAATCCGCCGCTGCCATCGGGCCCCAGCGGATCAGGCGCATCATTTCTTTTTTGCCGAGGCCGCGAACCTTGCGTCCAATTTTCAGCAGCTTCCAAAGGTCTTCCTTGGAAGGTTTCTCGATAACTGGCGGAGTCAATTCCAGCAATTGCGCGGCGATTCCGGCCACGCGCGCGAGGCTTTCCTGAAATTCCACGTACTGCGCCGCATCTTTGGCCGAAAACTTCCGAACCTCTTCTGCGGAACTTTTCGCGTCGCTATAAAGCGTGAGCCCGCGGGCGTCACGGTCCGGAGCAAAAACACGCACCGGCGATTCGAGCTTCTGCAAGCCGTGGCGCGCAAGTTGCATATCTTGGACGATATTGCCCAGCGGGGGCCCACCGGCATGCGCAACCGTGGAACACTTGAAGCCAGGATGGAATTCCTCAGTGACGGCGGCGCCGCCCACCATATTGCGGCGCTCTAGAACCAGCGGCCTGTGCCCTTTTTTTGCGAGATAAAAGGCCGTGACTAGCGCGTTGTGGCCGCCGCCGAGGATCACGACGCTGCGATGCGCGGCCACGTTCAGTTTTTCCCCGTGTCTTTCAGGATTTCCAGCGCGGCCAGTCGTCCCGGCGCGCCCATGATGCCTCCGCCCGGATGCGTGGCCGAGCCGCACATGTAGAGCTTCTTAATCGGCGTGCGATAACGCGCCCAACCGGCGGCCGGTCGCAGGAAGAAAAGCTGCTCCAGCGAAAGTTCGCCCTGAAAGATATTGCCCTCGCTAAGGCCAGTCTGCCGCTCGATATCGAGCGGAGTGATCACCTGTTTTCCGATGATCAGATTTTTCAGGTTCGGCGCGTACTGCGAGATCGTGTCAATCACAGTGTTGCCGAAGGCTTCGCGCTGCTCGTCCCAGGTTCCCTGGCTCAATTTGTAGGGCGCGTACTGCACGAAGCACGAAAGAATGTGCTTTCCGGGTGGCGCGACGGAAGGATCGGTGAGCGACGGAATCACCATATCAATGTAAGGACGGCGCGAAAATTCGCCGTACTTGGCTTGGTCGTAGGCGCGCTCCATGTATTCCATCGAAGGCGAAATGGAGATGGCGCCGCGGAGGTGATTCCCCGGGCCGGGCAAGCAATTGAAATCCGGCAACCCGTCGAGCGCCAGATTCACTTTTCCGGACGAGCCGCGGTACTTATAGCGGCGCACATCCTCGAGGAAATCGTCGGGCAGCTCACGCGCCTCGATGAATTTCAAGAATGTAAGATTGGGATCCACGCTCGAGGAAATAAGGTCCGCGTGAATTTCCTCGCCGCTTTCGAGCACCACGCCATTCGCGACGCCGTTCTTGACCAGAATTTTCGAGACTGCCGCTTCCTTGCGGATTTCGACACCCGCTTCGAGCGCCGCGTCGCCAATAGCATTGGAAATTGCGCCCGTCCCGCCACGGCTGAAACCCCACGATCGAAACGCTCCGTCAATTTCGCCCATGTAGTGGTGCAACAGTACGTACGCCGTGCCGGGCGAGCGAATGCCGAGGAAAGTGCCGATGATGCCGGACGCGGACATCGTGGCTTTAAGAACGTCCGTTTCAAACCACTGATCGAGAAAATCCGCGGCGCTCATGGTCATCAGCTGCACGAGATTGTATTTGTCTTCCGCGTCCAAGTCCTGGAAACGCTTGCCGAGAAACGCCAGTTTCTTCAGATCGCGAGGATCGAGCGAAGTAGGATCCGGCGGAATCATCCCCAGGATCGGCTTCACAAACCGGCACATCGCCACCATGGACTTGCCGAATTCTTCATACGCTTCTGCGTCAAGTTTGGAGTGCCGCTCGAGCTCGCGGCGCGTCTTGCCATGATCGTTCTGGCGCCACAGATAATCGCCGTTCGGCATTGGAGTGATCGTGCCGTCGAGCGGGAGAATCTCCAGGCCGTGCCGTGGCAGATCCAGGTCGCGAATAATTTCCGGACGCAGCAACGAGACGACGTACGAAAAAACCGAAAATTTGAAGCCTGGAATGATTTCTTCGGTGACCGCCGCGCCACCCAACACGTAACGGCGCTCGAGCACCAACACTTTCTTGCCCGCTTTAGCGAGGTACGCCGCGTTCACCAGTCCGTTGTGGCCGCCGCCGATTACGATGACGTCATATTTCTTTGCCATGGATATTTTCGGGTGACTCGACGGTTCGATGCGTGAACGGCGAGGCCGAAGCATTCTACAAGTAGGCGCGCGGACTCACAAGAAGGAAGCGCATTGCCGCTGACTTTAGGTCAGAGAATCGATCACCAGACACGGGCGGCCAAGGCTAAAATTCTCCCTAACCCATAGCGCTGGCGTAACGACGCGCGCTGCACCGAGAGATGTTCGCTTGCGGTGCGCGCGATGGCAGAACTATAATCACGCGCTGCACATCCTGGCATTTTCCTATAGATAGGAGTGACTTTGCCGATCGGAACCGCGGTTCACGATAGAACCTCGAAGCTTTGCGAGAGCATGAACTATCGCGAATGGTCCGGCTATTACGCCGTCAGCGTTTACGAAATGCACCACGAGCACGAGTACAACGCAATCCGTAATGCCTGTGCCCTGATTGACGTCACTCCGCTCTACAAATATCGCATCAGCGGCAAAGATGCGACGAAGTTCGTGAACCGCGTGATCACCCGCGACATCAACAAAGTCGCGATCGGCCAGGTGATTTATTGCTGCTGGTGCGACGAACAAGGAAAAGTGATTGATGACGGAACAATTTCGCGCCTGGGCGAAAATTCCTACCGCTGGACCGCGGCCGATCCCAGCATCCGCTGGTTTCACCAGAACGCGCTCGGTCTCAACGTGCAAATCGAGGACATTTCCACGCAGCTCGCGGCCCTGGCGCTGCAAGGACCGACCTCCGGACGCCTGCTCAAACAAGTCGCGGAAGCGGACATCACCAACCTTAAGTATTTCCGGTTCACCCACGGAAAAATCGCCTGCGTGGACGTGGATATTTCTCGCACGGGATACACCGGCGACCTCGGCTATGAAATCTGGATTCCTTGGAACGACGCGCCGCGTGTTTGGGACGCGCTGATGGAAAAAGGCCGCCAGTTCGATCTGCATCCGGCCGGAATGTTGGCGCTGGACGTGGCGCGTATCGAAGCGGGCCTGATCCTGATCGAAGTGGACTATTTCAGCAGCAAGCGCGCCCTGATTGACTCGCAGAAATATTCGCCCTACGAAATTGGCCTCGGGCGCATGGTGGATTTAAGGAAGGAATATTTCATCGGGCGCGAAGCGCTCGCCGCCGAACATCATCGCGGACCAAAGCGCCTTTTGATGGGTTTGGACGTCTATTGGGAAGACGTGGAACGCCTTTACGACGCGGTAGGACTCGGCCCGCAAGTGCCCAGCACCGCTTCGCGCAGCGCGGTCCCGGTGTATCGCGGCGGCCTGCAAGTCGGCAAAGCCACTTCCACGACGTGGTCGCCCACTCTAAAAAAAATGATCGCCCTGGCAAGCTTGACCCGCGAACACGCGGCCGTCGGCACCGAACTGCAAATGGAACTGACCGTTGAAGCCGTACGTCACAAGGTAAGGGCAACAATCAAGGAATTGCCTTTTTTCAATCCGCCGAGAAAGATGGCCACTCCGGTAACGTGAAAATCCCGACTGAAATCAGAGGCGGCTGCCGATGAGCCAGCGTGCCGTAGCGTCCAGCGCGGCCGCGGCGATTTGTGCCGGCCGCTCAACCCGCTTGAATGCAAACCTGCTGCGCTTCTTGCTGCCGATACTTCTTCTGATTGCGAGCGTGACCGCCGTGAATGCCCAAGACGCCAAGCCAAAATGCCCGCCGCCTGCGCGCGTGGATGACGTGAAAGAAACCATTCACGGCACGGTCGTCAGCGATCCGTATCGCTGGCTCGAAGATCAAAATCGTCCAGAGACCCGCGCCTGGATTGATGCGGAGAACGCGTGCACACAATCCGTCCTCTCCCCGCTGCCAGGACAAGACACGATCGCCAAGCAGTTGGGTGAATTGATCAAGGTGGACACGATCAATCTGCCGACGGAACGCGGCGGCAAGTATTTTTATTCCAGGCGCGCGGCGGTCGCGGACTTATTCGTTCTATACATGCGGCGCGGCGCCCACGGCGCGGAAGAAGTGCTGGTGGACCCCTCGACGATGAGCACGGACCACACTACCAGCGTCACTTTCGAAGGGTTCACAGATGATGGAAGGCTCGTAGCCTATGGAGTCCGCAAAGGCGGCGAAGACGAAGTCGCCATCCACTTCCTCGATAGTGACACGCGCAAGGAACTCCCCGATGTGCTGCCCCGCGCGCGTTACCTCTCCGGCATTTCGTTCAAGAGCGACAAGAGCGGAGTTTTCTATTCGAAGCTCACCGCTGACGGGCCCCGCGCTTACTACCACGCGATGGGCGCTAGCGCCTCGCAAGACTCCAAGATTTTCGGCGATGGTTACGGTCCCGACAAGATTCTCAGCGTAAGCGTTTCGCAAGACGGCCGCTACGCCCTCTTCACCGTGTTCTACGGATCAGCCTGCGATAAATCGGAAGTCTACGTTCAGGACTTGAAAACCGGTGGCCCGATTGTTCCGATCGTGAATACCGTGGACGGATGTTTTCAGGGTGATATCGCAGACGACACGCTTTACCTCGAGACAAATTGGAAAGCGCCCAAATGGCGCGTGCTCGCAGTTCCCCTGGCCACGCCGTCGCAGGACCACTGGAGAGAAATTATTCCGGAAGGCGAGTCCCGCCTCGAGGATTTTCATTTGGCAGGCGGCAAGATTGTCGCGCAGTATTCGCATAATGCCGCTTCGGAAATCAAAATATTCAATCCCGACGGCGTTGCTGCGGGAGAAATCGAACTGCCGCAATTGGGTACGGTGGCAGGCATCACGGGGCGCTGGAAAGGCAGCGAAGTTCTCGTTTCGTTTCAATCGTTCGCCATCCCCACCACGATTCTCCAATACGACCTGGCCGCGCGCAAACTCGAAACCTGGGCCAAGCCGAACGTGCCGATTGATCCGAGCTCGTTCGAAGTCAAGCAAGTCTGGTACGAGTCCAAAGATAAAACGCGCGTACCAATGTTCCTCTTTTACAAAAAGGGACTGCAGTTGAATGGCACGAATCCCACATTGATGACGGCGTACGGCGGATTCGACGTGAGCGAAACGCCCGCTTTCCGCGATGACGCCGTGCTGTGGGTGGAGCGCGGCGGCGTCTTCGCGCTGCCAAATCTGCGCGGAGGCGGCGAATTCGGCGAGGATTGGCATCACGCCGGGATGCTCGAGAAAAAGCAAAATGTCTTCGACGATTTTTTCGCGGCAGCGGAATGGCTGATCGCGAATCATTACACGCGGCCGGATAAGCTCGCGATCACGGGGCGCAGCAACGGCGGCCTGCTGATGGGCGCGGCGATGACGCAGCGTCCTGATCTTTTCGGCGCGATTGTGTGCGGCTATCCGCTTCTGGATATGGTGCGCTATCAGAAATTTCTAGTGGCGAGGTTCTGGGTGCCGGAATACGGATCCTCCGACGACGCGAGCCAGTTTCCTTTCCTCTACGCGTATTCGCCTTACCACCACGTAGTGAAAGGCAAGAAATATCCCGCGGTGCTTTTCATCACGGGAGACAGTGACACTCGCGTGGCCCCGTTGCACGCGCGGAAAATGGCCGCGGAAATGCAGGCCGCGCAAGGCGGCGACAACCCGATTTTGCTGCTCTATGACACTAAGTTGGGCCACAGCGAGGGCCGGCCCGTGAGCAAAATCATAGAGGAAGATACGCAGGTGCTCGGTTTTCTCTTTTGGCAGCTGGGCGTGAATAATCCGTGATGCTTTCGCGGGTCATTGTGGCAATCGTTCCATATTGAATCTCTGGGAGGCAGGAATAATGTATCGAGCAATTCTCACTGTTTGTGTGACCCTTGCGCTTGCAACCACTCTCGCGCCGCTGGCGTGCGCGCAAGCCTCGCCCGCTCCGATCAAAATAAGCGTGGATGCAACGCAAGCGCCGCAAAAAATCCTGCATACGCACCTGGAGTTTCCGGTACAGCCCGGTCCGCTCACGTTGAACTACCCGGAATGGATTCCGGGCGAGCACATGCCCGACGGGCCGATCATCGAAGTCGCCGGAATGAAGTTCTCGGCGGGCGGTAAAGCGATTCCCTGGCGGCGCGATCTGGTGGAAATGTTCTCGATTCACCTCGACGTGCCGGCTGGAGTCAGCACACTCGATGCGGATTTCGATTTTCTACTCGCCGCAGCCAATTCCGGATTTTCCGCGGGCGGCTCGGCCACTGCGAATCTAGACGTGCTGAGTTGGAACCAAGTTTTGCTCTATCCGCAGGGCTTGCCGGCGAAGGATTATACTTTCGTCGCCAGCCTGAAGTTGCCCGAAGGCTGGAAATTCGGCACCGCGCTGCCGATCGCGAAACAAAATGGCGACACAATCGAATTCGCCCCGGCGCCCCTGACCACCCTCGTGGATTCGCCGGTCCTCGCGGGACGCTACTTCCGCGCGATTCAGCTCACTCCTGGCCAAAATCCTCCGCATGAACTGGACATAGCTGCGGACAGCGCTGCGGCACTCGCGATCACTCCCGACACCGAACTGGCGCTCCACAACCTGGTGATGGAAGCCGGCGCGCTTTTCGGTTCGCGCCACTATCGCGATTATCATTTTCTTCTCACGCTCAGCGACGACGTCGCGCACTTTGGCCTCGAGCACCACGAATCCAGCGACGACCGCACCTCCGAACGCAGCTTGATCGACGACGCGGAGCGCCTGGAATTCGCCACTCTGCTTCCGCACGAATTCGTGCATTCCTGGAATGGAAAATATCGCCGCCCCGCGGGTCTGGCCACACCCGATTACCAGCAGCCGATGAAGGATGATTTGCTCTGGGTCTATGAAGGTTTGACGGAATATTTCGGCGTCGTTCTCACGGGACGCAGCGGCCTGGAAACTCCCGAACAGTGGCGCGATGAATTCGCGTTCCTTGTCGCGACATACGAACATCGTCCCGGCCGCGATTGGCGTCCTTTGCAGGACACGGCAGATGCTGCTCCCTTCCTCTATAACGCTACGGGCGACTGGTCGAACTGGCGCCGCGGCACGGATTTCTACGACGAGGGCGAACTCTTGTGGCTGGATGTGGACACCACTCTCCGCTCGCTCACGAAGGACAAGAAATCCATGAACGATTTCTGCCGGATTTTTCACGGTGGACCCGGTGGCGAGCCTGCGCTTAAGACCTACACTTTCGAAGACATTGTCGCGACACTGAACAGTCTCGCTCCCTACGATTGGACCGGATTTTTGCGCTCGCGTCTCGATGGAATCTCCACGAAAACGCCCGAAGAAGCGGTCAACAATAGCGGCTGGAAACTGATTTACACCGAGCAGCCCAACGACGTTCAGGCGGCGTACGAGGGTCTCGCGCGGCGTGCCGATTTCGCGTTCACAGTGGGGATGACTGTCGCCGATGATGGCATGGTTGGGGACGTGATTCACGGTGGCCCTTCGTACAATGCCGGTATCGCACCCGGGATGAAAATTGTCGCGGTGAATGGAGCGCAGTACACTCCTGACGGAATGCGCGCCGCCATTGACGCAGCGAAATCTTCCACATCGCCCATTCAGCTGCTGGTGGCCAATGGCGCGCAATTCAAAACGGCATCCGTGGATTATCACGGCGGCCTGCGCTACCCGCATATCGTGCGCGACTCGACTCGTCCGGATTATCTCGGCGAAATTACTCACGCACTGGCGCCGCAGCAACAACCACAGTAGACGCGGCATTTCGTCTGGCGCGGAGATATGCATATGAGGTTTCATCCCATCGCGATTGTGGGCATCCTGCTGGTTGCTGCAGGTATCGCGGCGCTCATCCATCCGCAAATGAGCATGCCGGCCCGCAAGGAAGAAATTCAGGTCGCCTCCGGAAAAGCGATCATCGAAACGCGACGGATTGTCACGTTCCCCAAGCCATTTTGCGCGCTGCTGATATTTGCGGGCGCGGCGCAGATATTTTTCGTTTCCCGGGTGCGCTCCAGGGTCTAATCCGCCTCTGCCCTGCCGGGCCAGCGCATGCGCCCTAGATTTCAAGCGTGGTGACGCCCATGGCGATGAAACGCACAGGAGATTCATGGAAGACCGCCGATGACTACGGTCGGTCGCTTCCGTATTTCACGGTGAACCTGCTCGTGCGGGATTTGCAGCGCTCTCTTGAGTTCTATCGCGAAGTACTCGGCGCCGCCGTCACATATTCCGATGCGGATTTTGCAGCGCTGAAAGTGCAGGAACTCGAATTCATGCTGCACGCCGACCACGCGTACGATCATCACGCCTGGTTTCCAGATCTGATGCGCGGCGAACGGCGCGGCCTGGGCGCCGAATTGCGGCTATTTCAAACCGATCCCGATCTGATCGAATCGCGCGCCCGCAAGTTCGGCGCAACCATCCTGCAGCCGTCACAAGATATGCCCCACGGGTGGCGCGACGTGATTATCGCTGATCCCGACGGCTACACCTGGGCAATCGGAACCGCGCTGGCATCCCAGTGCCCGCACGGCAAAGGCTGAAGATTTTGCAGCGGCGGACTTTGGTCCGCCATCGGTGTCTGACGCGCCCGAGATGGCACGCTGACGCGATTTTCAATGAGCGGAGGAATTATGAGCTGTAAGTTGCGCGTTTCCGCAGCGGCCCTGACGCTGCTTCTGGCTGGATTCGCACTGCGCGCGCAGGCTCCGGAAAAACGCCCGATAACTTTCCACGACTTAATTTCCATGCACCGCTTGAGCGAGCCGCAAGTTTCCCCGGACGGAAAATGGATCGCTTACAACGTGTCAACTCCCGATCTGGAAACGAATCACGCGATCCGCGACATTTGGCTCGTCCCGGCCGCCGGAGGCGAGGCTCGCCAATTGACGCGCGGAGGCAGCGATACGCGGCCGCGTTGGTCGCCCGACGGCAAGAAGCTCGCCTTCATTTCCGCACGCGATGGCACGCCGCAGGCCTACTATGTCCCGCTGGAAGGCGGCGAAGCGACGCGCGTCACTTTTCTTTCGACGGGCGCCGACAACGAATTGTGGGCACCAGATGGCAAAACCATCGCATTCATTTCGTCGGTCTATCCGGATTGCAAAGACGATGCCTGCAACGCGCAACGCGACGCCGAAAAATCGCAGAGCAAGACGCATGCGCGCGTATACGAAAAATTGCTCTATCGCCATTGGACCGGCTGGTGGGACGGCAAGCGCAGCCATCTGTTCGTAACGCCCGCTAATGGCGGCACGCCGCGCGACCTCACTCCTGGCGCGACCTACGACGTGCCTCCTTTCAATCTGGAAGCTCCCGAAGCGATTGCTTTTTCTCCGGACGGCAGCGAACTCTGCTTCACGGCCAATACTGATAAAGACGAAGCGCGCAGCACCAACGGCGATCTCTTTACCGTATCGGTTTCTGGCGCGAGCGAGCCGCAGCGAATCACGACGAACCCCGGCAACGATTGGGGCCCGGCCTACTCACCCGATGGAAAGTGGATCGCCTACCGCGCGCAGATGCAACCTTGGCTATGAATCCGACCGCTGGCGCCTAATGCTCTACGACCGCAGCGCCGGCAAACACATCAATTTGACTGACAATTTCGATCAGAGCGTCGAAACCTATCAGTGGACTCCGGACAGCCGCAGCATTTACTTCCAATCAGAAGTGAAAGCGGAGATGCCGATTTATTCGATCGTCGCGGCGCCGGGAAGTTCGCCGAAGGAAATCGTCGCCAGCGGATTCAATTCTGATTTCGATCTGAGCCGTGATGGCCAAACGCTCGCGCTAGCTCGCACGAGCTTGACGATGCCGGCGGAAATTTTCACAGCCAAAGCTAACGGTACCGACTTGCTGCAGATTACCCACCAGAACGGCGCGCTTCTCGCGCAGCTCGATTTACCGCCAGCCGAGCCGTTCTGGTTCGAAGGCGCGGAAAAAACCCAAGTGGAGGGCTTGCTCCTCCGTCCGCCGCATTTCGACGCCGCTAAGAAATATCCGGCGCTGCTGCTTATTCACGGCGGTCCGCAAGGCGCCTGGGACGACTCCTGGGGCTATCGCTGGAACCAGCAGGTGATGGCCGCGCCGGGATACGTAGTCGTCATGATTAATCCCCGCGGCTCGACAGGATACGGCCAGAAATTCACTGCCGAAATCAGCCGCGATTGGGGAGGCAAGGCGTACGAAGACCTGATGAAAGGCGTGGATGCGGCCGCCGCGAAATATCCTTTCATTAATGGCTCGGACGTCTGTGCCGCGGGCGGCTCCTACGGCGGCTACATGATTGACTGGATCGCGACGCATACCGGCCGCTTCAAATGCTTGATCAGCCATGCGGGACCGTACGATGAAGTGAGCATGTACGGCGCGACGGAAGAGCTGTGGTTCATGGACTGGGAATTCGGCGGCCCGCCATGGGAGCATCCGGATCTATACAAAAAATGGTCACCGAACGAATACGCGGCAGAGTTGGGAAAATACAAGACGCCGACGTTGGTGATCGGCGGCGAGCTCGATTTCCGCATTCCCTACACTCAAGATCTAGAATTTTTCACGGCCCTGCAGGTTCAGGCGGTGCCCTCGAAGTTGATCATCTTCCCCGATGAGGGTCACTGGGTTTTGAAGCCTCAAAACAGCCAAGTCTGGTACCACGAATTTCTGGATTGGCTAAAGCAGTATTTGCAGTAACGCGTGCGCAGAGAAACAGTAAGAGGCGGACTTACCAACCGCCTCCTGCCATTTCATCAAGGATTGGTGCGAATCAGCGAATTTCGACGGCCTTGGTCTTACCGTCGAAATCTACTTGAACGATGCGATCTTCCCGCATCAGAACTTCTGATTGGCGAGCTTTCTGCGAGAGATCAATCCATTGGACCGGGATCGTAGCGACAGTTTTGCCGTTGTCGCTCCGGACGATTCTGAGTTGGTTGTCGCCGTCGTTTGCCTTCAGGTTGTATTGCCCCGCGGGCAGTTGTTGGTTGCCAATGGTAAGCGTGTGATCAACTTCAAGTGGTACGGAATTGGTGCGCGCCCAGAGCGGCAGTGAGAGCCCGAACATTGCGATCACCGCAAGATAACTTTTCGTGCGAATCCTCATTTCTCCTCCGATTTCAATTTGCAGGTTCCCCAAAAAACCGAGCTAAAGTGCTCGATCGCCCCGCCGGTGAGACTCGCGATGCCTCTTAACGGCGCATCGCGCTCTCTATATGAAAGATGCGCCGGTTTCCGTGATAGTTTCGTATTTCCTGAAACGTAAACCACTGATTGCATAGCAGTTATACATTGTCTCTGTGTTGCACGATCTCCACATTCTCGATTCATGCCATGTCGTGTGCGTAGTTGTGCGGATTGACAGGTACGTTGATGGGTGACATCTTCCCTGCACCTTCCGGCTCCCGAGGCATTCGATGAAAACCTGGTTGCGTGCGGGCCTATGTGCCCTTGCAGCGACGATGTGGTTTGCTCCGCAGAGCCGAGCGGAATCGCTGAGCATCACAAGTTCGCCGCCGGGCGCGACCGTTGAAATCAACGGCCTTGTTGTGGGTGTTACACCGGTCCACGTCAATTATCCGGGTGGGTATTTCCACAAGACCAAAACAGTCTTCGGCACTCGACTTGAACATTCGATGCGCGCCCGCATTTACAAAGACGGGTATACCGTGCAAGAAGTTGAGCTCACCGAAGGTCCCTTTGAGTGGGTTGCGCTGAACGGCCGCGATCATGGACGATATTGGCTGCTAAAGGCGAATCAAATCGTGGCAACTCTACGACTCACGTCCAAGGTATTTGACGGGGCGGTACGGACAAGTTCAGCGCGAGGCGCAACGATTGATTACCGCCCGGAATTGACCGCGGAGCGAGTAGTGGAAATTGCCAGCGCGGCGATCGTCAAATTGCGCGACGGCCGGAAGGAAGGCACGGGTTTCTTGATTACGGATACTGGCTTAATTGCTACCAACCATCATGTCGTGGAGGGAGACACGACGGTTACGGTAATTTTAGCCGAAGCGGAATTGCCCGGGCAGGTGGTCTATACCGATGCGGCAATGGACCTGGCGCTGGTGAAAATCACGGGACAAGGATTTCCGCATGTGTCGCTCGCGAATCATTTGGACCTTCGTCCCGGACAGACGGTAATCGCCATCGGAAATCCTGGCCGCGGATTACCGGGCACCGTGACGAAAGGCGTTGTAAGTGCCATCGGGCACATTCCCGCAGCGGGACCTGGCACCTGGATCCAGACCGACGCCGCGATCAATCCCGGAAACAGCGGCGGTCCGCTCCTAGATACGCACGGAGACGTGGTCGGCATCAATACCTGGAAGCCCGTCGGAGATGAAGGGCCGATTCCGCTGCAAGGAATCGGGTTTGCGTTGAGCGCGGAAGATCTGGCGCAACTGCTCCAGCGCTTTTATCCGGTGTCTAGCGCACCGCAGGAGACTGCTTCGTCGGTGCCCGCTACATTGGTGGGTGTTGGGAATCTACAGATTAATTCTGATCCTTCCGGCTCGGAGATATACATCGACGGCAACTTCGTTGGACAGACCCCTTCCACAATCCCAGTGTCTGCGGGACGCCACAAGATCCTCCTGAAATCCTCGGGTAGAAAAAGCTGGGAGCGAGATATGGAAGTGCTGAACGGCGGTGAGTTAACGCTACATCCGGTACTGGAACAATCGCCCTAACCTGGGGCGTTGGGCGCAGCATTCCCGCTCCGCTAATGCGAAGCTGCGTGATAGCCGGGCCCTCTCAGCGCGCGTCCAGCTTTCGCGCCGGTTAGCGCGCCGTGATCGTATTCCACTTGGCCGTTCACGATCACGTAGTCCACGCCTTGCGAAAGTTTCGTAGGCTCCCTGTAAGTCGCCTCATCCATGATCGTCGCCGGATCAAACACCGTAATGTCGGCGAAATATCCGGACTTGATCAAGCCGCGCCCAGTCAGGCGTTCCCGTTGCGCCGGCATCGAAGTGATTTTGCGAATTGCCTGCTCGAGCGGCATCAATTTCTGATCACGAACGTAGCGCCCCAGAAATCGTGGCATGGACCCAAATGCCCGTGGGTGCGTGTGCGGTTCGAAGAGCGGACCATCGAGCGAAAGTTCATTCGCGTCCAGTCCAATCGAAGTCCACGGCTGCTTCAGCGCGTAAAGCATGTCCTGCTCGCTGGCCATGAAATAAAGCGCACCCGTCTGCGCATTATCGCCCAGGATGAAATCAAAAAGAGCGTCATACTCAGGCTTTCCTTCCGCCTTGGCCATTTGAGCCACGGTCTTGCCGTCGTACTTCTTCAGAGCCGGATTAAAAACTCCGGAAATCAATACGCCGGAGCCGCCTCCGCTATCGAGAAATAGGTTCTCCCAGTCTTGGTGGTCCGTAGCCATTTCGCGCTTGATCCGCGCTCGCGTCGCGGGATCGCGCAATCGTTCGAGCAGCTTGTCTGTGCCGCCATCGGCGACCCACGGTGGCAGCGACGACCCCAGTGCCGTCGCTCCCGCCACATAAGGATACTGATCAGCGCGGATGTCCAGCCCCGCATCTCGCGCCGCCTGAATTTTTGCCACCACGCGCGGCATTGAACCCCAGCGCGATTTGCCGCTCACCTTCAGATGAAAAATCTCGACCGGTATTCCCGCTTCGCGCCCGATGCGGATGGCCTCATCGAGCGCCTCCATTTCGCTCGTGCCTTCGCTGCGCATGTGCGTCGCGTAAATTCCGCCGTATTGCGCGGCAACTTTCGAAAGCTCGATCAATTCATCGGTCTTCGCGAAATGTCCCGGCGGATAAATCAGAGCTGTGGAAATTCCCAGCGCGCCATCTTTCATCGCTTGCGCCACCAGCGATTTCATTTGCTCCAGTTCCGAAGGAGTCGGCGCCCGGTCATCATCGCCGATCACAGCTTCCCGCACCTGTGCCGCGCCCACGTAGGTTCCCAGATTGATCGGCGTGCCGTCTTTCTCAAGGCGCGCGAAATATCCATCGAGTGTCGTCCAATCAATCGTCAAATGGTAGTGATCGAGATACGGTTTCAACGGCGCCAGCGTCTTCTCGTTTTGTGGCGAGATCGAACCGCCTTCCCCGGTGATTTCCGTGGTGATTCCCTGAGAAAGCTTGCTAAGCGAACGATTGTCAATCAGCAGCGCGGTTTCCGATTGCCCGAGCATGTCAATGAATCCCGGCGAAACGATCCGCCCCGTCGCATCAAGCACTTTCTCGGCTTTCGCGTCGTGCAGGTCGCCGATCGCCGCGATACGATCGCCGCGGATCCCGATGTCGGCCGCATACCACGGCCCGCCGGCCCCATCGAGAATGTGCCCGTTCTTGATGACCACGTCAAAAGGCGCTTTCTCGTCCGCGGGCGTCAGATAAATCGCAGCTGCGATCTCGCCCACCGCTTGGCCTACAATTTTTTGTGTCGCCTCTGGATCGTCCGCCGGAAGCGAAACGCGATTAACATAAATCGCAAATGCCAGCCGCCGGCCTTCGGGTGTGGTGGTGTAGCCTGCAAGCCCCTTCCCGGTAAGCATCAATCTCCGATTCAAATTGTCGTACGCGTTGAACGTGCCAGTCTTGGCGAAAACGTGCCCCGCCGCTGGCGAATTCACCTGAATATTCCAGAGCGTGCCATCGCGCCCCAACACCGGCAGCGCATTTTCGAATATCGAGAAATCCTTTTGGCGTGACATGAACGCCAGATAATGCACCATGAAATCCGGTGTGAAATATGCAGACTGCGCCCCGCCCGCGCCGTCGCCCTGCGACGCGCCGCCTAGATCCAGCCCCGCTTTCGCCAGAAATGCTCGCTCCAGATCGAATCCGGCTTGATCAACATCCTTCGTCTTGTGCGCCAGCGCTTCGCCCAGAATAAACGGCGTCATCGTGGCGTGCAGGTTCTGGCTGACCTTCAGCGTGACCTTGATCTCTTCTGACAGCGGCGCTGAAACGCGTTCGGCCACTACATTCTCAGTCGTGTATTCGGCTGCAACCGCACCTAAGTCAACTTTCTCGCTGGGCGGCGGCACAGTGGCAATGATGCCCTTCTCTCGCAGCGCCTGGGCGAAAGCGACTTGCGCAAATCGGCTCGGCGTCGGAACATCGTACGCGTACAGGATGGCAGCCTTGCCCAAAGGGAACGTCCCGGTCATCGTCACGGTGTAAGTGCCATCCGGATTTGCGGTTTCAATCGGCGGCTGGATATCTGGCTTGGCGCCGGCCGGACCAGTCACCGCGCGATTCACGAAGTTCACATAGCCCGTCGCGGGAGAAACGCTCATGCCGACGGGCGCGCCTTCCGCGGCACCCGGCGAAACGGTCACATCAATAATGTTGTCGTTCACGCAAATCGGCGAGATCACGGCTCCCGTGCCGTCTTCGTGCCCGCCTTCCGGAAAGAGTGTCGCGTCCACCAGAACGCGTCCTGCCACACGCTTGATGCCCTTAGCCGCCACCTGCGCCGCGAGTTCGCGAATCACAAGAAGCGGATCGCCCGCTACGGCCTTGGTATCCGGACTCGCGTCATAAGAATGATCCTCATTCTGAAATGCCAGCGTCCCGTCCGGCTGAATTCGGCCCGAAAGGTTGGGATCGCCGGAAGCAACCAGAATCAGGTCGCCGTTCAGGGTTCCGTCGGGCGCGATCGCTCCGGTCCGATAGACGCGCGTGTGAAAGCGATAGTCCGCGCCAAGCAACTCGAGAGCAGTGCCCTCGGTCAAAAGCTTCGTGGTGGACGCCGGCGTGAAGAGCTGTTGCCCGTTCAAAGCGTAGACAACTTTGTCGTCGTCCAGCGAATACACCTCGACGCCGAAACTGGCATGCCTGTATTCCGGACGGCTGGCGATTTCGCGTATGCGCGCGGTGAGCAAGGAATCACTCTGCGCGGGGGCCGTAGACGCCCACGCCACAACAATGCCAGCGATAAGAACCAGCAGTGGCGTCAACGCTATGATCTTTTTTCTTCGAGTCATTCGTGAATCGCACCTTTCGCGGATTGCAAAGCAGACCGATCAATCATGAACGGCCGGCGAAGGAATACGCACGGCGCAGATATGCGTCAAGTTCGGGAACCCGAAAAATCTTCAGCAGCGCGCCGAGCAACAATACGCCCGACGCAGAAACCAGCACTAATAGAATCAATGTCCCGCCAATGTGCTGCCAGGCGATGAAGTTTTCGAGCCGCTCCACCAACCAATAGCAGGCGTAACCCGCGATGCAAGAGGCCGCGGCCACTTTCAAGAAAAACACGACAAGACTTGCCTCTTCAGGATTCCGGGTGCGCCGCCCCAGCAGCGAAAACAAAATAATCGTGTACGCGATGATGCCGATCGTACTCGCCAGCGCCAGGCCGCGAAAATCCAGCCTGCGCACCAGCACCCAATAGACCGGCAGGCTCAGAAGGGTGGTCAAGGTCCCGACCACCGCGGGCGTGATCGTATCTCGCGTGGCATAAAACCCACGCGCCAGAATATTCTGAGCCCCCCACGCGAAGAGCCCCAGCGAGAAGAATGCCAGCGCCGAAGCGGTAGCGGTGAGATCAGCACCGTGCAGCCGCGTGCGCGAAAACGCCAGATACACCAAAGGCTCGCTCTGCGCGATGATCAGCGCGGAAATCGGCAGCAGCAAAAAGATCAAAGCCTTGAAAGTGGAATTGAGGATGCGATTCAGATCATCCATCTTTTTTTCCGAATAAAGCTGCGCCAGGATCGGAAAAGACGCGACCCCGATCGCCTGCCCCACCAATCCAAGCGGCACGCGCATCAAAGTCTTCCCGTAACTCAGCCACGTAATCGACGCGGGCTGCAGGTAAGACCCGAACCAGCGAATGATCCAATCGTCCACAAATGACAACGAGAGTGCCAGCATGATGGGAACCGAAAGCTTCAAAAACATCCAAAAGCCCGGATGCCGCACGTTGAAGTTTGGAAAATAGATCGCGCCCACTCGGTACGCGCCATAGATTTGCAGCAGAAAATTCCCCACAATCGCTCCGCCGAGCACGCCCACTGCAAAACCGGTAATGCCGATGCGCGACGAGAGCAGCACCCCGCCGATGATAATTCCGATGTTGTAAACGAGTGGCGCGAGCGAGGGGATTACGAACTGTCCTTTCGCATACTGCACCGCGCTCAATATGCTGCCCTCATAAAAGCAAATCTGCGCCGGCAGCATCAGCCGCGTAAGAAATATGGTCTGTTGCAGCTCGGCGGGCTTAAACCCCGGCGCAATATATTTCACCAGGTGCGCCGCAAAGATTTCGCCCAGGATCACCAGCGCCACCAGCGCGAAACCCATCACCGTCACCACGGTGGAAAAGACGCGCCAACCCTCGTCCTCGCGCTGCTCGGTCACGTACTTCGCGAATACGGGGATGAAAGTGACGCTAAGCGATCCTCCGGCGATCAGGTAGTTTAAGAAATCGGGAAGCGTAAATGCGGTGTAATACGCGCTGGTGGAGGCGTTCGCGCCGATCTGATGCGCCACGGTCCAGTCGCGAAAAAATCCCAGGATGCGGCTGAGCAGCACGCTGGTCATTACGATGCCCGTCGCGGCGGCGATGCGGCGGTTCAGGTGCTCGGTCGTCACGCACGCAATGGTAGATGGTTTGTCGCGTGCGGACTAGTGGGTTTGCGGAGGGTGTTTCCGGCGTGCGCAGACACTGCGGCAGCTGAAAATGATTCGGTAAAGGCCTAACGACCGCATCGCTACGGTCGAGTTTTCATTCGAGGTTGGCGTCGTGCTCTGCCAGCGCAGCCTCACCCTCAGGAAGCTTGATGCCTTCGCGCGCGGGCGTTCCGTCCGGCGCTGCGCGAAGATACTGGATCGGCCAGCTTATAGGAAATCCCACCTGCTGGCCCACCATGAGCGGCCAGTACGGCTGGCGCAAGAATTCGCGAGCGAGGATCACGACGTCCGCCTTGTCTTCGCCCAGAATGTTATCCGCCTGGGTCGCCGACGTAATCATGCCCACGGCGCCAGTCATAATTCCCGTCCGCTGCCGGATTTGATCGGCGAACGGAACCTGATAGCCCGGACGCGCCGGAATCTGCACTCCCGGCACGATTCCTCCCGACGAGCAATCAATCAAGTCCACACCCAACGGTATAAGCTGCTCGGCCAGAGCCACCGATTGCTCGATGTCCCACGCGCCGTCAACCCAGTCAGTGGCGGAAATGCGCACGAAGAGTGGCGAACGCTCCGGCCACACGCGCCGCACAGCCGTAACCACCTCGCGCAGTAATCGCGTCCGATTTTCAAACGAGCCGCTATAGGAATCCGTGCGCTTGTTCGACAACGGTGAAAGAAATTCGTGCAGCAAATAGCCGTGAGCGGAATGAATCTCAATCACTTCAAAACCGGCTTGCAACGCCCGGCCCGCGGCGTCCGCAAATGCCTGGATCACGCCTCGAATGCCCTCTTCGTCGAGCGCGCGTGGCATGGCGTATGTTTCGGAGAAAGACACAGCGCTGGGCGCGACGGGCTCCCATCCTCCCTTCGATTCTGGAATAAATCCGGCAGATTCCCACGGCGCAGGCGTGCTGGCCTTGCGTCCCGCGTGTGCCAACTGAATCCCCGGCAAAGTGCCCTGCGTGCGCAGGAATCGCGTGATGCGCGCGAGTTCCGCGATGTGCTCATCCTTCCAAATTCCCAGGTCCTGAGGGCTAATGCGCCCCTCGGGAGTCACAGCGCACGCTTCGGTAAAAGCGAGCGCTGCACCGCCCACCGCGCGGCTGCCCAGATGCACTAGGTGCCAATCGTTGGCGAAGCCGTCCGCGCTCGAATATTGGCACATGGGCGAAACCACGATTCGGTTTCGCAGCTGCACGTCACGAATCTGCAATTCGTCGAAGAGGCTACTCAAGGATGTCTCCTGGCTCAAGTGCGGAAAAGTGGCCCGCAACTGAAAAATACGTTAATCATTCCGCTTGTGATTCTTGATGTGCCGGTGGTCGGCCACCGGATCCAGCAGTCGCAGCGAATGCACTCCGCCTTGCGGATCAAAACGATAGATCAGCACAGCGTCGGCGGCGCGATCTTCTCCAATCAGTTCCAGTTCCGGATTATCAATCACAATGTCGCCGTTGTTCTTGATCCGCAGCTCGCTGCCCACCTGCAACACAATTTTGGTTTCGTTTTGGCTCGCTTTCATCGTTCCTCCCCCGCCGACCGGCAAAAAGCCGCGATACACCAACACCCTGCTCGACACGCCGATTGGATGACCGGTGGACGTGAAAGGTGGCAGCGTTTATTGCCGTGGAGCGTGCTTCAACGACGATTCTCTATCCTTGAATTGCCAAGCGGGTGGATCGCTAGCTGGAAAGGATTCCACGGAAGCTTCATCCACTAGATCAAATTCTTCGGCTGGAACCGATGCGGACTCGGAAGGTTGCTGCTCTGCACCGGTCTTGAATAATTTTGCCGGAGAACTCATCGCAAATTCGTCCTACAAACGGTTTATCACGCCGGTGCCCATCGCGCAAGAGAGCAACCTGCCGATAAGCAGCCTCGAAAAATCACAGCAGCGCCGCGACGCGCTAGATGCGCGCTGCGCCTCCAATCGCGGATGAGTAGAAAAGTTTAGAGTTAGAACCGGAAGACCAACCCCACGGAACCCTGAGGGCTGAATTGATAAGTGTTGAAATAGCGCGTACCCACAGCATCCGCGGCCAAGCGAATCGCCCAGCGCGGATGAAACGGCAGATCGGCGCCTCCGCCCAATTCGTACGCCAAAGCGTGCTGAGAACCACCGGCAGTCTGCGGCGTGAAATGCGAATAGCCAATTAACGCGTGAGCCCAGACTTCGATCCCTCGCCGCGCGGACCACCGAAACCGCGGGCCGCCGTAACCGGCCAAAAACCAGGAACTGAATCCAGATTGGTTGCCGTGCATGCCCGTGAACTCGCCTTCCGCACCCACCCAGTTATTGAAGTAATAAACCATGCCGTAGTTGAACCCGTTCATGTTCTGCGTGATGTGCGGCAGTTCGTAGAAGCGCAAAAACGTATAGCCGAAATACGCTTCCCAGTCATAGGTTTCAAAAACGCTGGCCACATCCTGAGGCGGTGCAGGCGTTGCAGGCATCAGCGATAGCGGCGTGGAAGATGGAAGCGCTGGAGTCGTGTTCGCCGAACCCGCGAACGGCGAAGCCATCAGTGTGGGACCGCCTGTGGGTGCATCTACGGGAACCGGCAACGCAAAGTAGGAATTCGGCAGCAATTGTGAATTGGAGATACTCATCTGTGCGCCGGCGTCTACAGCTATCAAACAGACCAGCGCAAATAGGATAGCGATGTGTCGCATAGCTTGTATCCCCCAAAAAGGCGAAAAAAGACCCAATCGTACCCCCATAATTTGACCGAGAAGGGGTACTTGTGTCCACTGCAAATTCTCGCGCTGTAGACAGAAAGCCGAATTTACCAGCACGGCATTCTTAGCGTCTTCTCAATTTCAAACGCACCCTTTGATTGACGCCGTCGCACGTCCTTGGCCAAAGCCTACTTGGCGACTCACCCCATTCTCCATTTTCACCCGCGACGAGCCGCTTGGCCGCCTCCCGTCACTCGTGTAATCATTACTTATGGCCTGCCAACCCGCGCCTCGTCGCGCGATTCCCGCTGAGGACAATTCGTGGCTCTGAAGGTCCTTTTTGTACTCGGCTTCGTGCTATCCGCCAGCGGCTTACTCTCTCCCCCAGTTGCTCTGACCCTGGGCCTGCTCTACGGATTCTCCTTCGTCCACCCTTTTCGCTCGGAAAGCCGCGCAGCTACGAAATATCTCCTGCAGGCTTCGGTAGTCGGACTTGGCTTTGGCATGAATTTGCATCAGGTTCTCCATGCGGGCCGCAGCGGCTTCGTTTACACCGCGCTTAGTATTGCTTTCGCTATGACGATCGGCCTGCTCGCCGGGCGGCTTCTCGGCGTGAACAAGACCGCCTCCGCTCTCATAACCGTGGGCACTGCCATCTGCGGCGGCAGCGCCATAGCGGCCGTTGCGCCGATCATTCACGCGGATCAGGAAGAGACCGCGGTATCGCTCGGCACGATCTTCATCCTCAATTCCATCGCGCTTTTGATCTTCCCGCCATTGGGCGCGCTGCTGCATCTCTCGCAGCAGCAATTTGGCCTTTGGGCGGCTCTCGCGATTCATGACACAAGCTCCGTGGTCGGAGCGGCGGCTCGGTACGGGGCGGTCGCGCTCGTGATCGGTACAACCGTGAAGTTGACGCGCGCGTTGTGGATTGTGCCAGTTTCCATTACCGCCGCATTGGTCAAGCGCTCGAACACGCGCATTCAATGGCCGTGGTTCATCGCGCTGTTTTGTCTCGCGGCGGTGTTGAACACCTACGTCAGCCGGCTCGCTGGACTTTGGCACGTGATGAGCATCATCGGAAAGCTCGGCCTGACGGCAACTCTCTATTTGATCGGCACCGGGATTTCCCGCGCCACCATCAAGCAAGCGGGCGTGCGCCCGATGCTGCAGGGTGTATTCCTGTGGATTGTGGTCGCGACTACTTCGCTGTGGCTGATTTCTGCCGGATGGATATCGCTGTAAACGCCCATACCTGCGCTCAGGCGTTGGACTCGCTCAGCACCGTCGGCGCAGCTTCCGCCGGACCTGCCAGTTCATTCACGACTTCTGAAAGCGTAATCGCCATGCGGCTGCCTTCGGCAAGCTGAAGCCGAGCCGCGATCCGCTCGATGTCGCCGGGATAATTCCACAGACCCACGAATATTTTCATGCCCTGTGATTGTGCACGAAGCTTGTTGTAGAGCTGTTTGGCGTGGACCAGAGCGAATGGCGGCAGCGCCGAAATGCATACAGCGTTCGGCTGCGCCAGCATCACGCGTGAGATCATTTTGGCGCTGCGCTGGAGCGGCACCAACGAAGTTTGTATCCCATTTTTCTCCAGCAGCTGTGCAAGCATTTTGCCGACGATCGCATCCGCTTCGTCGCGTGCCGGAACGCAAACCACCCTTACCGCGCGGTTCACGGGCGGAATCCGGAGCTGCAGTCTGTCGGACGACGTCTCGGACGATGTCGAAGTTGGCTCCGTGTCGCGCGCCTCGCGGCGCCGTTCCGTATCAATCCCATAAAGTTCTTCGATCAACTGCCGGGTATTTTCCGTGATATATCTTTCCGTCTCGCCATCAATCCGGTTTCTATGCCGGTCCTTCTCCGCTAGATTCAGCGCCGGAATCAGCACTGAATCGTAAAGATCCTCGAGCGATTTGTTTTTCAGGTACTCCACCAGAATCAGGCGCGCCTCGTCTCGATCCAAAGCGAGTAGCCGCTGATAGAACCGCGAGTCTGGCGCCAGCACCGGATCATCGCCCAGCAGCACCGGCAGAAAACTCAGGCGCGGCACGTAGCGCCCGATGACCACCACGCACAGCGTCAATGGCGTCGAGAGCAGCAGGCCAATTGGCCCCCAAATCGCCGTCCAAAATATTGCGGCAACCAGCACGGCGAGCGACGAGATCCCCGTGTAAGCTCCGTAGAGCGGCGGCTCTATAAAGTTGGATACGATGATTTCCGTGCTCACAAACACGCCCAGCGTTATCAGCGGGTGCGACCATCCCTGAAAAACCGCGAGCGAAAGCAAGAGTGGCAGGATCGCGCCCAATGGCGGTCCGATATAGGGCAGGAATCGCAGAATACCGACGAGTACTCCCCAAAGCAGCGCTCCCGGCACCCCAATGAAATGCAAGCACGTTCCGATAAAGATGCCGTAGCAGGTGTTCACCACCAATTGCAATCGCAAGTAGCGGCTCACGCGCGCCGCGGCTTCGTCCATCGCTTGCGTCATGGTATGCAGGCGCCCCTGCCCCGCAAGCGAAATAAACCGATTGCGCAGGTTCTCTCGCCGCATCAACATGAAAAATGTAAACACCACCACGATGCCGAAGCTCGCCACCAATCCCAGCACGCTTTGCACTGACTCCAGCGGCAGACTGGGCGGCTTTACCACCTCCACCGGAAGTGGGCGTTGACGTGAAGCTTCGTACGACCGCGTTTCCCCCGCACCGCCGCGTGCCGGCGGCGCTGTCAATTCCTTGCTGATTTCGTTCATCGTATTGGAAGCGTTGTTGAACGTCTCATTCCGGGTCCAATGCAGCGAGTCAATCTTGTTCTTGATGTTCGTTCGGTAATGCGGCAATTCGTTCATCACCTGGCTGAACTGCAGCCCTACGGTCCAGCCCAAGGCGCTCACCGCCACCACCGCCAGCAGCACGACTAAGAGGGTGGAAATCACGCGGCCCAACCAGATGCGCTCCAGGATCCTTACAAATGGCGTCAGCACAAACGTCAGCAATACCGCGAGCGCGAAGGGAATCAGCACGACTTTCGCGAAGTAGAGAGTCGCGACCACTACCACCGCGACGACCACTATAAGCAGGTGCTCGACATCGCGGGTTGTGTCTGGACGAGCCATTAAGCTATTCCTGTTAGAAGCCGATACGTGTCGTACGGTTGACCCGTGCTTCTGCCCTTTTTCCTAGCGGTATTCTCCCGCGGTGAAAAGCCAGCGAGCCGGCTCGTCAAATTAGCCGAGTACTGAACTGCGATTTGGAGCATTCGGAGCGGAACCAGGCGTAGGAGGCGTTAGCGATACGTATTTCTGCCCGGTCACAATGGATTGCAGTTTGCACATCGCCGAAGGGAATTGCTATACAGCGAAGCATGCAGAGAGTAAGCGGTGAACACGGAGGGACTACCCCTCGGAATCGAGTATAGCCAAACAGAACCGCGTGGCTGCCGGCCTATCGCGCAGCCAGATTAGACCGCGCTAGGTTGCCGACGAATTCCGCGCTGGCGCGAACGACGAATACACCGCGGCCAAAGCCACGATCACATTTGCCACCACTACGGGCATCGCGCCAATAAGGAATCCGTAAGTCACCCACATCAATGCCGCGATCGCCTGCACAATCCGTAGCATCTTCGGCTGGCGGCAAAAATAAGACACGGCAAAAACGCCGGTAGCCACCCAACCAATCCAATTGATCATTTCGTTGTCCCGTCCAGCGCGAGCTGAGCTTCCGCTTGAACGGAACCCGCGGGCCGCAGCGTCAACCAATCCGTGCGAACCTTGTCCCACTCCTGAATCAGAAAACCATAAGATTCGAGGAAGGAACGAATCTGCGTCCGGTTTTTGCCGACGATTTTCTCCAGGATCGGCACCAGCACACCCAGCGCGCTGGGACTCAGAATCGTCCGTTGCGCGATCTGCGAAACGTGCTTCGTTTCCGAAACCGCAATCGTGAATCCGTCGCGTGCGTTCACGTGCAGCATCACGTGAATGTCCGAGCTGCCGTCTCCCGCGTAGATCACGTGATCCGGCCCGATCTTCATGGCCGCCTGCAGCTCGTCCAGAAACGCCACCTTGCCGTAACCGGCGGTCGCGCGCACGATCGTGTCAATCTCGCCCGTGCTCTTGTACTTGAATTCCGTCCCGTGAATGTGATCCTTCGGCAGAATTCCCTCGAGTGCCGATTGAATCACCTCCACTGGCGCGGCGGACAACACGTAAAAGTCAAAGTGATATCCTTCGATGCCGTGGTCCAGAATTTCGTTCAGCAAACCAATATTCGCCTTCAATCGAATCTGCTTCCCCACTTGAATCAAATGTTCCTTGCGCACTCGCGAACGGAATTCCGGATCGTGCAGCAAAAGGTAGGCCAGCTCCGCGCCCTGTTGCACCAGATTGATTTTGGCCATTCCCGCGGCCTTGCGCTCGAATTCCGCGGTGGGGATTCCCACGATCTCGCTCAAAACGTATCCCGAATCGTTGAACGTCAAGGTCTGATCGAAATCGCTGACGAATAAATAGGACTTCAGTGCATTCTCGCTCATCTAAGTGATATACCTCCGGCTTCCGGCTTTGTTTACCGCGGTTTATTTCTCGAGTGTGTTAACCAAGCATTTAATTCTGGTTTTTCGCGGCGTCACGGCCGAGGAACCCGACCCGCGACCTTCGTGGGCGGGTTACTTCTCACTGAATAGTAGATGCGATTGCGTGCCAATTTGCTGCAAGAATATTGCCAAATGTTTCGAGAGCGTCAAGTTATCGCTAACGGCGATGAGTCATCAGAGGTTGCGATCGGAATAATCAGCTAGAGGTACTTGAAAGGTAGGCAGCCTGGATCGTGGAACTGCGTTTACGGCGTTCTTTCGCGCAACGCGACCAGTTGAGTGTCCACCGGTACGCCGCGCTCCACCTTCACGTGCAGCACCGCCTCGAACGGCCTCGGCTCACCGGTCGCCGCGAGCGAAAGCCGCAGCAATAGATCCGCCACTGCATTTTGGCGACATACGAATTCCACCGCACCCTGCGTTCCAAATGTTGTGGTGCCTGCCAGGATCATCGCCGATCGCGACGGATTCAATCCGCGCATCAACACGATCACCGCATAGTCGTCGGTCAGCGGCTGCTTCGAAGGCGTAGCCAAAAACATTTTCTGCTCGTCAGGCTCCGGGTGAACATTCACGATAGACAAATCGCCCTCACGCGGGCCCGCAGCCACGCGCTGAAAAACAAATTCCTTCGCGCCAGGAATTTCCAGCAGCGTGAGATTCTCGGAAGGAGAGCCGACAAAAATCAGATCGTTGTTCTTGGCGTCGTCCAGCGAAAACAAGCTCCCGCGCTTCACGCGAATCTGGCGGTGCAGTAATCCAAACACCTGATCCAAGTCGTGCACCGCCAAAACCTCGCCCACTCCCGTGTAGTGATCGAAGATCGCATCGCGCGAATCTCGAGCGGGATTGTAGTAGCGCAGCCCCGTTTCCGGCCGCCCCGTAAACGCCGCGTTACTGAAAATCAGCCACGGAGCTTCCGGGCTCGCAAGAAACGGCTTCCAGAAAACTTGAAAAGCCTCGGGCGCCGCCGCGATGTCGCTCGCGTGAGCGGTATCGGGACCTCTTCGCGTCGCCCAAAGGCCTGCAATCACCAATACCGCCGCGCTGAGCAAGACCGCTAACGTCACGATCACTGCAAGCCGGTTGCGCGCTGTCTGGCGCAATCCGGAGTCGTCGTATTCCACGTGATGCGGACCGGACCCGTGGCTACGTGGCGCCGAAACCGTACGATGGTGAAACGCCAGCAGGTAACTGCCTTTGGGCAGCTCCACCACGGTAGTATCCTCGCTGCCCTCCGACGAATAGTATTCCGCCAACTTGGCGCGCAGCCGCCCCGCCTGCACCCGCGTGGTCGAATCAACCTGTGGGTCAAAGTCCGCCGGGCGCCCGAATACCTCCGTGGCGATTTGGTATTCCTTTACGGGAGTTCCGGGATAATCCAAGGCATGAATTGCCAAATACCGCAGGAGTTTGCACAGCGACTCGGAGCCGTGAAGCGCGTGGCTCGCAGTAAGTTTGTCGATCTGGCGAAGGATGTGTTCGCGATCCGCCATTTGGACGTATGTTACATGATTGTGACTTGAAGTAACAACCTCTCAAACTCACTGCAATAGAAAGACTTCCTCATGTAACTGTATCAGACCGATTGAAACTTTCTATCCGAACCATACAGTTCCAAAATGCGCCATCTTTCAGGGGTGGGGTCTGTTTCAACCTGGTACATGGCAGGCTCGAAGCGGTCGAGACGGCGCTCGATTGCCGTTTTGTGTCCGCCGCGCCATGCCTCGCGTCCTCACTTCGCGCTTGTCGAACTCTCCAAATTTGATTTGTGCCCAGCCTCGGCCGCAGCACGTGCCGGCAGTCCGGGGTGCAAGCATCGGTACCTAGGCCGCGAGATACGCTAAATACGTCAGGGAGAAATGACGATGAAAAAGCTCTATCAGTTGTTCGTGCTGTCCCTCGCACTAGCAATGGCCGGCATCTGCTCCGCGCAGTCGGATACAGCGCGCCTGGAAGGAACCGTAACTGACCCCAAGGGCGCGGTAGTCGTTAAGGCAACGGTAACCGTGACGAACACCGGCACCGAACACATTTGGACCGCCGAGACCAACAACTTAGGATTTTACGTCGTCCCCGCGCTGCCCGCCGGACAATATCACGTTGACGTCACTCAGCAAGGCTTCGAAAAAAGCTCACGGGACTTCGAACTCCAAGTATCGCAGATCGCGGTCGTTGATTTTCAACTCGTGATCGGCTCGATCAATCAAACGGTCGAAGTGTCGACCGCATCTCCAGTGATCGACGCGGGAGACTCTGCAATTGGCACCGTGATCGCGGGCCGTCAAGTTACCGAACTCCCGTTAAACGGGCGTAATTTTACGCAGCTCGCCACCCTCGTGCCGGGTGCGAGCCGTGGCATCCCCACGGGCTCCAACTCCGCCACGGGCGTCAACAATAACGCCGAGACTTTTCGTTTTGGAGAAGAGGGCGGCGCTTCGCTGGCAGTCCATGGCCTCCGTCCTCAGGCGAACAATTTTATTCTCGACGGAATAGACAACAACGAATCACTGGTCAACACCATCATTTTCTTCCCGCCCGCTGACGCCATCGAAGAATTCAAGGTTCAAACCAGCGTGGCGCCCGCCGAGTATGGCCGTGCAGGCGGCGCCTTGGTTGTTACCTCGATAAAATCAGGAACGAACGAAATCCATGGCAGTGCTTTTTGGTTTAACCGTAATACTGACCTGAACGCGGAAGATTTCTTCACTTCACCCCACACGCCCACACCATCATTTAACCGCAACCAGTTCGGCGGAACGGTTGGTTTTCCGATCATCAAGAATAAACTTTTTGTTTTCGGAGATTATGAAGGCTTGCGTCTGCGACAGCCGGGTAACGTCGGATTTGCGACCGTACCCACCGACCTGATGCGCACTGGCGATTTTTCTGAACTGCTTTGCGGCGGCGCGGCCACCTGTCCCACCAGCACTGGTATCAGCGCTCCCATCCAGATACTCGATCCCACGACGGGGTTGCAGTTCATGGGCAACGGAGCTCAGCCAAACGTTATCCCGACTGCACGGATCAATACGGTAGGGCAGGCCTATCTGAATATCTTCCCCGAACCAAATTGCAATCACACGCAAAACACCGCCTGCTTTAGCTTGTTCGACAATTACACCAATGCCGCCCAAATCATCGAAAACTGGAACGATTTTGATATCCGAACAGACTACGTGATCAACAGCCGAAACACCTTGTTTGGCCGCTTCAGCCGCGGTCGTGCGGACCAGACCCACACTACTCTATTTCCCACAATCCCTTCCTGCGCGGGATTCGGCTGCGGCACCAACTTCAATCATCCTTACGGCGCGTCCATTGGCTTGACCAGTAATCTGAGCCCCACGCTCGTGAACGAAGCGCGTGCAGGGTTCGCGCGGACGTATTACGGTTATCTCAACCCGTTCAACAGTGTTGACCTCTGCACGCAGATCGGCATCGTCAACTGCAACACATCAACGCTCGGCGGAATCGCTTTAATTGGTGGCTACAACAGTCAGATTCAGTACACCGGTGATGGTGGACCGTACTTGATCCCGCAGACCAGCCCCGACTTCAACGACAGCCTGACTTGGGTGAAGGGACGCCACACCGTTAAGGTTGGCGGCGGCATCATTCGCCGCGAACTGAATCTCTTTCGCGGAAACAACGCCAAAGGCTATTTTGGGTTGGCGGGCAACGGGACAGGCGGCACTGCGGGTGGACTGGGTCACAAAGACACGGGTTACGAAGTCTCCGATATTCTCGCCGGTTTTGTTGACGGCTATCAGCACGGAACGAGCTTCGGTACGGTCGGAACCCGCAGTTGGGAAAACGGATTCTTCGCTCAAGACGATTTCCGCGCGACCCAGCGCTTGACGTTGAATCTTGGTCTGCGGTATGACGTCTTGACTTGGCCGGTCGAAGTGGACAATCGCCAGGCAAATTTTGACCTCGTCACGGGCGCTCTCATTGTAGCGGGCAGCAACGGCGCTTCACGGCAGTTGATCCCTAACGACTACCACGATTTCGGCCCGCGTCTCGGCTTTGCTTACCAGCTCACCGGCGATGGCAAGACTGTTATTCGTGGAGGCTATGGACTCTTCTACTTTGTTGATCGCGGCGGTATCGCCAATCAATTGGCGCAGAATCCCCCTTTTGCTGGCGAGAACGGCGTGACCTACGCCCAGGGTTACCGGATCACTTTTTCGGGATCGCTCCCATGTGAACCGAACTGCACACAAGCTCAGCTGATCGCGACGAACGCTACTGGTCCGCTGCCCAGTGGAAACTTCACGGGCTTGAACCTTTCTGCTCCCACTGGAGTAAGCGTAATCGCAGACCTGCCCACAAACCTTACTCCCATGGTGTCACAATGGAATTTGCAACTGCAGCGCGCCGTCGGAGCAAATCAATCCCTTAGCCTTGCGTATGTGGGCACCCATGGCGCCCACCTCACCAGAAACTACAACGCAAATCAGCAGTTGTTCGACGCTCCCTCCGGCACGGTTCTCTATCCCAATATCAGCAGCATTACTGTCCAGGACAACCGTGGAAAATCTGACTACGATGCATTACAGGCCCAGTACGAGCGCAGGTTTTCGCAGGGTCTGCAATTCCTCGGAGCATTTACCTGGTCCAAGACTATCGACGATGCTTGCGGATCCATCGATACCTGCCAGCCGCAGCTTTACACGGACTACAAGATCGAACGCGGGCTCTCCAATCAGGATCAGCCTTACCGGCTCGTCTTGAGCGCGCTATATGAGTTGCCGTTCGGTAAAGGAAAGCGCTGGGCCAACAACCTTTCTCGACCGCTCGATTACGTCATCGGGGGATGGCAAATGAACGGCATCTACACACTGCAGGCCGGCCAGCCTTTCAGCGTTACGGTGGATGGCAGTCCCAGTAGCACCCGCGCCGACCTCAATGGAAAGCCCAGCATCAATTCTGGAAACCTTGTGGATTACGTCAACGAAACTTTCACTGCCGGGGTTCCGATCGGGCCGTTTACCATCCCAACCGCTACTGGCGGCGTTTTCGATGCGCCGGGCACATCCGGACGCGATATTTTGCGCGGTCCGGGCAGCTCAAACTTGGACTTTGCTCTGTTCAAAAACCTTGCCGTCACCGAGCGGCTTAATGCTCAATTCCGCGCGCAGGCATACAACATCAGCAACACGCCGCACTTCGCGAATCCAAACGGCGATCTGAGCCAGGGACCAAATCAATTCGGCCACATTACTTCCACAATCCCGTTTACCTATCGCCAGGTCGAACTTGGGTTGCGATTTACTTTCTAGCTCGGCAGAGGGAAGCGGGCGCAAGTCCGCTTCCCTGCTCTGACTCCAACCACTAGGATCCGACTGTGCGTAATTCACCATCACGGCGCTCGCTTCGCATGTCCCGCGTCCGCCTATTTGTTTTCGTTGCGGCCGCTACACTCATTCCGCAGCGTTCATCGCTCCGCGCTTCGCCTCTTCATGCCGCATCGCACTCAACGCCGCAAGCAAGCGCCACTCCCAAAATTACAAAGATGGACCCACCCAACTGGTGGGTCGGCTTCACTCCCGACGTAATGGTCCTAGCCACCGGCGAAAATCTCGAAGGCGCGACAGTGACGTGCGCTACCGAAGGCGTGCGTCTCACACGCTCGAAAGTCACGGACGGCGGCAAATACCTGATCTTCTGGCTGCAAATCGCGCCCGATGTTCGCCCCGGCGACGCAACGATCAAAATCACCACGCCCTCCGCAAGGACTTCCGTAAATTTCCCACTTCTCGCGCGCGAATCGTCACAGGGAAAATTTCAAGGCTTCTCACCGGACGACACGATCTACCTGATCATGCCCGACCGGTTTGCCGACGGAGACACGACGAACGATCCGCCCGCCGCCTCTCCCGGCACTTACGATCGTTCGAAGCCACGTGCGTACCACGGCGGAGACTTCCGCGGCATCCAGGATCATCTCGATTATCTTCACGACCTCGGCGTCACCGCGATCTGGCTCACTCCCATCGTGGACAACGACAATTCCTCCCCGCAGGATTATCACGGCTACGGCGCCGTGGATGAATACGGCGTCGAAGAGCACTTCGGCACGCAAAAAGATCTCCAGAATCTAGTCGCCGCGGCACACGCCAAAGGAATCAAAGTAATCTTCGATTTCGTTCCCAATCACATCGGCCCGAAACATCCATGGGTCGCCGCGCCGCCGGAACCAGACTGGTTTCACGGCACAAAAGAGCATCACCTCGTCGCCTCAGGCGATTTTCAATATCTAACCGACCCGCACGCCCCGCCAAAATACTGGCGCAGCGTGGAAGAAGGCTGGTTCGCCAACGTTCTGCCGGACATGAACCAGGAAAACCCGGACGTCGCCGAGTACTTCACCGAAAACGCTCTGTGGTGGGCCGAAGAAACCGGAATCGACGGCTATCGCCTGGACACTTTTCCTTACGTCTCACGCACGTTTTGGTCGGAATGGCACCAGGCACTGCGGCAAATCTATCCGCACATGACCACAGTCGGCGAAGTGATGAACGGCGATCCCGCAATCACGTCGTTTTTCGTCGGCGGCCGCCCTCAGAACGATGGCATCGATTCCGGCGTCACCACCGTTTTCGATTATCCCTTCTACTACGCGTTGCGCGAGGGACTGCTCGAAAATAATTCCCCCGAGCGAATCGTAAACATCCTCAGCCAGGATCATCTCTACCCGCACCCTGAACTGCTGTGGGTCTTCGCCGGAAATCACGACGTGTCGCGACTCGCCGGCGCAACAGGCGTTTCGCTCGAAAAGATCAAATTGGCATTTTCGCTCGTACTAACCACGCGCGGCACGCCGGAGCTTTACTACGGCGACGAAATCGGCATGCCCGGCGGCAACGATCCCGACAACCGCCGCGATTTCCCCGGCGGCTTCCCTGGCGACAAACAAAATGCCTTCGTGCAATCCGGCCGCACTCCGGAACAACAGGAAATTTTCTCCCACGTGCAAAAGCTGTTGCGCCTGCGCAACCAACATCCGGCCCTTCGCCACGGCCAGCTCTGGCACATCTCCTGGGACCAGTCCTCCTACGCCTTCGCGCGAACGACCGGCGAAGAACGCCTGCTCGTCGTATTCAATTCCGGGGCCGCTACAAAAACGCTGCATCTGTCATTTGCCGGCACGCCGCTGCAAGGCACGCGCAAGTTAACGCCGCTGCTAGGCGAACACGCCGGAAACATCAACGGCGACGATGCGGATCTCACGCTCGCTCCCGATGAGTTGGAGATTTTTTCAGTCGAGTGATTCAAACGTTGCTGCAATTTGCTAGAGGCCAAACCACAAGGGTGATCGAGATGCGTTCGAAGCGGGCCGGGCTAATCATTCTCTCCATTCTCTCATCAATGGCAGCGTATCCCGCAGCGCCCGCGGCTCAGGCCCAAAATCAATCCGCCCCCGGCGCGCCGGGAACCATGCCTACTTGGACGCCAGGAAGCAAAGAAGGCGTTGGCACCTCCACCTCCACGGAGTCCCACGTCTGGTACACGCTACAAGGCGGAATTCTCAGCGAAGTTTACTATCCACGTCTCGATACTGCGGACGTCCGCACTCTCGAGTTCGCTGTCAGTGACGGCAAAACCGTCTGGCTCGAATCCAAAGACATGCAACATTCCATCGAACGCGCAGGCGACGATGCCTTGATCTACCGCCAAACCAGCCGCGATGCCGCCTCCCGATTCACAATCACTAAAACGTACGCCACCGATCCATCGCGCGACACACTTTTGATCGACGTCACGTTTTCCGCACCGGTTGGATTCACGCTCTACGTCCTCTACGATCCCGCACTCAAAAATTCCGGAATGGGCGACACCGGCTACGCGCAAGGCGACGCGCTGGTCACCGAAAAACCCGGCGTAGCCTCCGCCCTCATCGGCAACATCGCATTCAAAAAAATGACCAGTGGATTCGCCGGCACAAGCGACGGCTACACCGATCTGCTCCTGCATAAAAAGCTCGATTGGTCTTACACACGCGCCGAAAACGGCAACGTAGTTCAATCTGCAAAAGTGCCATCGCCGCAACATTTCACCTTGGCGCTAGGCTTCGGTACCGCTCCCCCAGCCGCGATCGCCAACGCGCAAGCCAGCTTGCACGAAGGTTTTCTCTCTGTGAGCGCTCGTTACGCGGCAGGCTGGAGCGAATACGTTCACACTCTACGCCCAGTAAACGGACCGTACGCGCGCGAGTTCCGCCTGGCCGCAATGGTGTTAAAAGCCCACGAAGATAAAACCTTCCGCGGCGCGATGATCGCTTCGATGAGCATCCCATGGGGCTTCGCGGTGAAAGCCGATGTTCCCACCGTCGGCGGCTACCACCTCATCTGGGCGCGCGACCTTTATGAAGTCGCCACCGGCCTCCTCGCCGCGGGCGATCGTGCCGCGGCCGAACGCGCGCTCCATTACCTCTACACCGTGCAGCAGAAACCCGACGGTAGTTTTCCTCAAAACAGCTGGCTCGACGGAAAACCGTACTGGCCTTCGCTGCAAATGGACGAAGTGGCTTACCCCATGATCCTCGCGTGGCAGCTCGGCAAAACCGATGCCGAGATCTGGCAGAAACACATTCGCCCGGAGGCGGAATTTGTAGTGAGCCATGGTCCGATGACGCAGGAAGAGCGCTGGGAGGAAATCGCCGGATACTCGCCCTCCACAATGGCCGCTGAAATCGCAGGCCTGATCTGCGCCGCGGATATTGCCCGAAAGAATGGCGCGAACGATGACGCACAGCGCTACACCAAAACGGCCGATGATTGGGCCGCGAACATCGAAAAAATCCTAGTAACCACCACCGGCCATCTCGGCGGCGCCCTCGCGTCCCAGGGCTATTACATCCGCATGGACAACAACACGGATCCGAACGACGGCTATCAGCTCGACGTCCGCAATGGCGGCGGCCTGTGGGACGAACGCGACGTCGTCGACGCCGGCTTCCTCGAATTCGTGCGCCTGGGAATCCGTCCAGCGGACGATCCCACGATCGCCCGCTCAGTCGAAGTCATCGACTCCGCCATCCGCGTCGGAACTCCCAACGGCCCCAGTTTTCACCGCTACAATCACGATGGCTACGGCGAAACCTACTTCGGCGGCCCGTGGCAGGGCGAAGGAATCGGAAGGATTTGGCCGATCTTCACCGGCGAAAGAGGCGAATATGAAATCGCGCGTGGGCGCGACGCCTCCGTCTACCTCGACGCCATGCTGCATTTCGCCAACGCCGGAGGCATGATCCCCGAGCAAGTTTGGGACCGCGCCGAGCCCACCCAATCTAATTTCGTCTTCGGCGAAGGCACCGGCAGCGCCACACCCCTCGCTTGGAGCATGGCCCAGTTCATCAGGCTGGTAATCTGCTCCCAGGAAAAGCGAATCGTCGAGCAACCCTCGATTGTCGCCGAACATTTCCTGAAGGAGCATCACTGACCGGGTGGGCCGATAACAGCGATGCCCATTTCTTAGAAGCCCAAAGCTTTCAGGACCGCCGTCTCGTGCCCGCTGAAGATTTTCGCTTCGCCCGCGATCCAGATCGCAAGCGGCGAATTCGTTTCGACAAGAGTGACTTCGCAGTTTCCAATTTCGCTCGCCGCGAAGCGCTCAACCCCCGTCCCGCCCGATTGATGAAATAGTTGAGCATTCGCATTCCCGATTGCGGCCCTTTGGGAGATACCTTCTTCGACGCCAGTTCCCGCGCAATCGTGCTCGGGCTCTTAGTAAATAGCCCCGCTCGAGGATGAGTCGAGTCCGTCTTAACCTTAGCTACCCAACGCTTATTTTTCGCAGCCATACACCTTCCTCTATCTCGGCGCGGACGATGTGCATCACGCCAGTCACGATCCATCTCACTTTCAGGTAAACGCGCACCGGTGGCCTGACGCAATACCGACAAATCTGTAATCGCAATACATGATTCGCCAAGGAAGGTGTCCTGCCCAACAAATCCGTGCTAGTCGGAAGGACCATTCTTAATGGTTCGTCGCGAGCGCGCGAATCGTATCTGAAGGAATGTCAGATCCGAGAGCTATAAGAACAAAGCTCGCTGCTTGGTCTTCGTTATGGACGCCCCGGCTTCATGTTCCAGAAGCCAGCGCTTGCGCTCGATTCCGCCCCCGTAACCGGTAAGCGAGCCGTTAGCTCCAATCACGCGATGGCAAGGCACCACAACGCCGATCGGATTAGAACCGTTGGCCAAACCAACAGCTCTCACCGCTGCTGGCCGGCCAATTTCCTCGGCAAGATGGGCGTAAGAAACGGTGGAGCCGCACGGAATCTTCCGCAGCGCACTCCAAACCTCTCGCTGAAAAGTCGTGCCGGCTGTTTCCACGGGCAACGCATCTATGGCCGTCAATTCTCCTTCAAAGTAGCTCTTGAGCGCCTGCGTGAAACCATTCGGATTGCGACCCGGCTCGAGCGTGAATCCTTCGCCGTAGTGGCGTCGCAGAAGATGGCGCATGCCCGTCTCGTGGTTTGTCCAACCCGCGGCGCGCAAGTTGCCTTCGTGATCAGCAACGATCAGCATTTCACCGATTGGCGTATCGAATCGGTCAATCAATAGCCGCACAATCTCGGTAGAGTAGCACAATTTTATTTTCGGAACGCTCGCACTGAATCACTGCCCGTAATCCTCTGAAGTTTGCTTACAACTATTTGACAAACCCTTTACATTCTCCCGCTGCTATCAGCGCGTCTTACATGTGCGGCCGAAGTTGAAGGCACAAAAAAAACTGCAAGGAAGAAATCACTGCAGCAGCCGGCCGCGATATCACAAAAAGGAGCGGTTATGAAGTTTTCTGCAGCAAGGAAGTTTTCCACCATCGTGCTTTTGCTTGCATTCTTGATGATCCTGCCCGGAGCGCGAGCCGATGAAGCGAATCAGGCCACCAGAGTCACGTTTAACCAGGCGGTTCAGATCCCCGGACGCGTCCTGCCCGCGGGAACTTATTGGTTCATGCTGCCTCAGAACGTTACCGACCATAATCTGGTCCGCATCTACAACTCGGATCGAACTGTTTTTTATGGCACGGTCATAACAATTGATGCCGTGCGTGTGCAGGCGACGGACAAGTCTGCATTCACTTTCACGGAACATAACTCTACGCAGCCTCAGGCACTCGTCACCTGGTTCTATCCCGGCGAGACAATCGGGCATCAGTTTCTCTACCCCAAGCAAGTCTCCACGGAGCTCGCGAAGGCCAAGCAAGTCACCATCGTAGCCGGAGACTAACTTCGGACTTGCCCGCAAAGCATCAGCCCGTCGGCGGTGAGTTTAGGGCGCCGCCGGCGGAGTTGACGCTGCAGGTTCGAAGCGCCGGCACCATTGGAAGTGGCCACCATGAAAAGAGGTTCGAACAGGACGGATCCAGTTTTGAACGTACCCGAAATCTCCTCGATTGTAGAGGCCGGAGGCGGCAAATACATCGGCGTTGTGAAAGAGGCGGGCGAAAAAGCCGAAGTGCTCGTTCTGTTTATTTCGCAACAAACAAGATCGACATTGGCCATTCCGCTTTCGCGATTGACGGCCGAGGCAGTGCGCACCCAAGTGGCCGAATCCAATGCGGCCTTCAGCAAACGGAGCATCCCGGAAGAGACACATTGCGCAGAGGACTAAAAAGCAATGAACCGGAAGGGATGGTTCCCACTGGGATCGATCGCCACCGCAACCCTCGGACGCCCTGCGCACACTCCGCAATCCCAATTTATTGAACAGTAATAACCCGTACATAGTACTTGGAAACTTGCGTGTCACGTTTGAGCAGCATTGGTCATGGTAAGATGACCAAAGACCCCGTAGCTCAATTGGATAGAGCGCCAGCCTTCTAAGCTGGATGTTGTCGGTTCGATTCCGACCGGGGTCGCCATCCGCCGCGCCCGCATTCAAACGAATCAGCGTCAAACTGAATTACTTCGGATCCTCAGCCGAGGCAAACGGCCCGTCGCGCGCCGACGGCACCCAAAATCTTCCGCGGACCGTGAAGCAGCTATTGAGATAACCGCCCGATGACGAGTATTGTATTCGGGATTCCCTTTCGAGCTTCTCCATTTGAATGAGCCGCCATTTCGGCTCACTCTGTTTGAGGCCTTTCTTGCTCAGCTTGATTCGCGAACTCGTCAAGCCCTACCGCATCGCGCTCTCGCTGGTGTTCGTCGCGATGCTGGTGCAGACGGCCGCCACGCTAGCCGCCCCATGGCCTCTGAAGGTGATCCTCGACTCGGTCGTAGGCCATCGCCCGCTGCCGCACTGGCTGGCACATGCAATCGAACCTCTCTTGGCCAATGGCGATCGCATGCGCCTCGCCACTATCGCCGCCATCGCGCTCGTAGTGATCGCCGCAATCGGCGCGCTCGCTTCTTACATCCAGAATTACTACACGGAAAGCGTCGGCCAGTGGATCGCCCACGACCTGCGCATGCGCACCTATCACCATCTGCAGCGCCTCTCGCTCACGTTCTACGACACGCACCAGACCGGCTCCATGCTCAGCACCATCACCGACGACGTGGACACCATCCAGCAGTTCGCCAGCTCCGCCACTCTCGGTATCGCTGTGGATTTGCTCACGATCGTCTGCATGGTCGGCCTGATGTTCTGGCTCAACTGGGACTTCGCGCTGATCGCTCTCGCGCTAACTCCGTTCCTCCTGCTCTTCGTTTCCCGTTTCAAGCGCGACGTAAAACGCGCCACTCATGAAGTCCGCAAGAAGCAAAGCAACATCGTCTCGGCCGTTCAACAAGGCCTCGAATCGATGCGCGTCGTGCAAGCCTTCGGCCGCGAGGACCTCGAGCAGCAACAATTGGAACTGGTCAGCAAAGCCTCGGTCGAAGCCGCCCTTCACGCCCGCCGCATCAAGGCCTCGCTGTCTCCGGTCGTTAACATCGGCGTCGCCGCCTGCACCGCCGTCGTAATTGCCCGCGGCGCAGCCCTCATTCTCCGCGGCACCATGACCATCGGCGAACTCATCGTCTTTCTCGCCTACCTCACGCGCTTCTTCAAGCCGGTCCAAGACCTCGCAAAAATGTCCAACACTCTCGCGCAAGCCGCCGTCGGCGTCGAAAGAGTTCAATCATTACTCGAGACTGATATGACCACGCCCGAGCGCGCGGACGCGCTCGACCCGCCGCCGCTCACCGGCGAAATCACCTTCAATCGCGTCGCGTTCCACTATCAAAAAGACCAGCCCGTGCTAAAGGACGTCTCTTTCATCGCGAAAGGCGGCCAGATGATCGGCATCGTCGGCCCCACCGGCAGCGGAAAGTCCACCGTGATGAGCCTGATCCCGCGTTTCTACGATCCTACTTCGGGCACGATTCAAATCAACGGAATCAATATCTGCAACCTCAAGCTCCAGCTCTTCCGGGATCGCATCGGTTACGTCCTGCAGGATACGGTCCTTTTTCGCGGCACGGTGGCCGACAACATCGCGTTCGGCCGCAACGGCGCTACGCGCGAGCAAGTGATCGCTGCAGCCAAAGCCGCCAACGCCGACGAGTTCATCTGCCAAATGAGCGCCGGTTATGACACTATGGTCGGCGAAGGCGCGCAGTTGCTCTCCGGCGGTCAGCGCCAGCGCATCGGTATCGCACGTGTGATGCTGCGTGACAGCCCCATCCTACTGCTCGATGAGCCCACCGCTGCGCTCGATAGTGAATCCGAGCGCACCGTTATTGATGCGCTCGAGCGCTTGATGAAAAATCGCACCGTGATCATGATCGCGCACCGCCTTTCCACCATTCGTGACGCGGACCAAATTATCGTGCTCAAAGACGGAGCAGTCGCGGAGCAGGGCTCGCACGACCAGTTAATAGCTCTCAACGGGCTCTACGCGGAATTGCACCGGACGCAGTTCACCGACGCCTCGCTGCGCGAAGCACAGCCCGGTTCGCCGGCCAGCGCGGCAACCGCGATGCCCGCGGCCGCAGCAACTGATTAGGAGGATGCTGTCATGTCCCGGGAATTGATCGTACTGCCGAACGATTCGCCGCAGGCTTTCCTCGATAGCATCGCGGGCGCGCGCGAATCGCTGCGCATCAAGATGTTTTTGTTCTCCGACCCCTCGCTGCTCAAAGCCGTCATCAGCGCGCACAAGCGTGGTCTGAAAGTCCGCGTAATGCTCAATCCCCTTCGTCGCGATGGCACCGGCGAAAATAGCGCCACGCGCAAAATGCTAAAAGCTGCCGGCGTCGAAGTGATGGACAGTAACCCGAAATTCCCCGTGACTCACGAAAAGTCGATGGTTGTGGACTCCAAGACGGCCTTTGTGAATTCGCTGAATTGGGACACTGAAAATCTGCAGGAGACGCGCGACTATGCCATCGTCACCAAACACGCCAGCGAAGTCGGCGAAATTGTGGACTGTTTCGAAGCCGATTGGCATCGCCAGCATTTCGATCCCGGCAGCGACGCGCGCCTGATCTGGTGCGTCGGCAACGCCCGCGAACGAATCGCCGAATTCATTGACTCAGCCAAGCACACTCTCTGGCTCCAGCACGAGCGCTACCAGGATCCCGTGATCCTCGAACGATTGGTTCGCGCGAAAATGCGCGGCGTGGACGTCCGCGTCATGGCCCGCGCGCCGCACACTCTAAAAGTGAAGAAATTGCTCGAAGGCGTCGCTGGCTTGCGCACCCTGGACGACGTCGGCATCAAAGTCCACAAGCTTCACAAACTGAAGCTCCATGCCAAACTGGTGCTCGCCGATGAAAAACGCGCCATCGTCGGTTCCATTAATCTCGCGCCCGGCAGCTTCGACGAACGCCGCGAACTCGCCATCGAAGTGGACGACCGCAAGATCGTCCGTCGTTTTCGCCAAGTGATCGAACACGATTGGAAACATTCCCGGCCGATTGATCTCTCGGACAAAGCTCTGTGCGAGGATTTGCAGAAGTTCGGATCTGACGTGATTGAGGAACTAGCCCTCACGCCGGAAAAGAAACGCGCCCGCGGCTAACCCTCCCAAGGCTCTCCCTGCTCGCAAGATATCGCGCAGCCGCCGAACACTTGACAGCATCGAATATACAGTTCAAGAATAGTTTCGTCGCGCTCGAACGGATCGGCCTCATCTTCGCGCGGATGAAGACGGCCGGTCCCGTGGTACGGCGATAAGCTGACTCCGCCACCTGTACGACGCGATCGGCGTCCCTGCGACGCGCAACCAGCTCAGGAATGGCCCTAGCAACCATCGAACTATCCATACAAGGAGACAAGCAATGGCAAAAACCGCAGCAGTCCCAGCAAAAGAACACGAACGTACCCTGATTGAAGTCCCGACCGACCTCACCCCCAACGGCGTCGCCGAAATCTCCGCGTCCCTGCGCCAAATGCTCGCGGATGTTTTTGCCCTCTACGTCAAAACCAAGAATTTCCACTGGCACATGACCGGCCGCAGCTTCCGCGATTACCACCTCCTGCTCGACGAGCATGGCGAGCAGATTTTTTCGATGACGGACGATATCGCCGAGCGCGGCCGCAAAATCGGCGGAGCCACTCTCCGTTCGATTAGCGATATTTCCGAACATCAGCGCTTGAAAGACAATAACGAAGAAAGCCTCACGCCAAAAGACATGCTTGGGGAACTCTCCACGGATAATCAGGCCCTTACGCGCTATCTGCGTGCCGCGCATGAACTGTGCGAGAAGCACAACGATGTCGCCACAGCAAGCTTGATTGAGGTTTGGATTGATCAGACCGAGCGCCGCGTCTGGTTCTTGTCCGAAATCGTGCGGGATCTGTAAAACCAGCTCTCACACATCTACGCACTTGGCTGAAGACGCTAACCAAATCTGAGGCAGCGCGGCCGGTCACCGAACCGCCCAGCCGCCGGCCGCCGCCTGTGATCACGAAGCCGTTCAGCTCGGAATGTTCACCCCGCTCACAAAACCGCCCACATGTGCCGTCAGCGCGATAACCGCAACACCCAATAATTCCAGCGGCACGCGATAAACGGGCAATGCCATCCCCTGCGCCCGCCGCCACCGGAAATGCATGAACCAAATCACTCCGATCATTGCGCCAGATGACATGCCCAGAATCAGATGTAGCAGCAACAAGCCCTTCAGCTTCCCTCCGTCAAGCTGGAACTGCCACGCGAGCAAACCGGTCGCGATCACCGGAATCGCCGAAGCCGCCGCCACGGCGAAATTGTAATAAGCCGCGGCGGCCAGCATCCGGCTCTTCGCCCATTGCGCTGCAATATCAAAGCCGACGCCCGCCATAAATAGTGCGATCGGGAAATGAATCAGCACCACGTGCTGCGCGTGTTTTGCCACCAGCGCTTGCTTGATATCAAAGGGGTTCACGCTCATCAGCTCTCTCACTTCACGATGATCTTGGCGGTCATCTTCGGATGAACCGAACAAAAATACTCGTACGTACCGGCCTGTTGAAACGTGAACGAAAACTTGTCGTCGGTATCGAGTGCTTTCGATTTGAACTTCTTGTCCACGCTCACCACCGTGTGCGGCACGTCGTCTTTGTTGATCCACGTGACCTGCGTGCCCGCCGGAATCGTCAGTTCCATGGGCCCAAAGCTGAAATTGTCAATCGTGACCTCCTTCACCGCGGGCTGTTGCTGAGCCGCCGTCGAAAAAGATCTTCCGATACCGCCGCCCAACAACAGCAGAATCAGCAGAGCCGCAAAACCAAAGGCCAAATTCCGCGGCCTGCTCATCTTTTCGCACTCCTCCAATTTCATTCTCTCCATTCTCATCTGTCTCTCCCTAACCCTGAAGTTGCGTATCTACCACCGCCAACGTGTGCTGCCCGCGCACGAACTTTACGTCGGTAATTCCCAACAAACTTCGCAGTTGTTCCGCCGGCACTTTCATCGGCCCCGGCGAATCCGCCTGCCCCGGATGCGGCTGCGGAAACGCCGTCGAACACGCCGTGTGGAACGCCACATTCCCCTCTATCTTTTGCATCGTTTGATGAATGTGTCCGTTCAGCACCGTCACCGAACCAAATCTCTTCAAATACGAAAGCGCCTGCGCGCTATCGTCCGTGCCCCATCCCCACTGCGGATAAACCGACCAAAGCGGAATGTGCGCGAACACTACGATCGGCGTGTTGGATTTCAATCGCGAAACATCTTTCTCGATCCATTCCAACTGCGCCGCGCCCAGGTTCCCCAAGCCGCCCGCTTTCAAGTTCAGCACGTTCACCAATCCCATAAAATGGACGCCCTGGCTGTCGAAGCTGTACCACCCGTCCCCCTGCGCGTCCTTGCCAAATCGCTCATGAAACGCTTCCCCGTTGTCGTTGAGCACGTCATGCTCTCCGGGAACGTAAAAAATCCGCTCCGTCTTCAAGCCTTTCAGCGACTCCGCCAGCGTGTCGAACTCTTCCGGCTTTGAAAGATGCGTCAGGTCGCCGGTGTGCAACACAAACGCCGGCGGCGTAGGCAGCGCGTTGATCTTTGCGATCGCCTCGCGCAAAGTCCCGGTCACATCGGGATTAGCCGGCTTGCTAAAACCGATGTGGCTGTCGCTGATCTGCACGAAGCTTAGATCGCCCTTCAGATGTCCGACTTTCTGCTGCAGCACGTCCGTCAGCGCGAACGATTTCAGTACGCCTCCCTGCATCACGCACAGCGCGCCGGTCCCAGCCCAAGCCATGCACTTCAGAAATCCCCGTCGGTCCACTCCATCGTGATCGAGATTCTTCTCAATGTATTTCGACATGCTCTCTTCCTCCTCTTTCTCTCTGTCCTGAAATCCCCATAAAAAGCGGGCCGGGGGAGTGCGTGTTTGGAAGGAAAAAAACTCCCCGGGCCTCGCCTCCTGAGTGCGCCCTTCGCTTACTAGACTCGTTCGCTCCCTGTTTTATTCCCACCTGCGCGCTCCCGAGCCCTGGGCTCGCCGCGTTTTTCGCGCAAAAATCCCCTGAATAAATTCGCGGGAATAAAATAGGTTGAATTCCGGTCTGTGAACTTGAGAGTGTTATTCCGGCATGGCGGACGAAACGGGCGCCTCCGGCAACGCCGGGAGCTTTGAGCAGGTTGTCCTGCCGCATCTCGATGCGGCCTACAACCTCGCGCAGTGGCTCGTCCGCAATAGCCACGACGCCGAGGACATCGTTCAGGAGGCTTATCTGCGCGCGTTCAAATTCTTCGGCGGGTATCAAGGTGGCAACGCTCGCGCGTGGCTCCTGAAAATCGTACGCAATACGAGCTATTCATTTTTGCAGACGAACCGGCCCGCCGACCTCGGTGTGGAATTCGATGAAACTCTTCATACGCCCGACGCCGCGCAACCAGACGCCGAGACATCGCTGCTGCAAGCGGCTGATAGCCGCGCGGTACACGAAGCGCTCGAAAGATTGCCGGTACATTTTCGCGAGATGCTGATTTTGCGTGAGCTCGAAGGGATGTCTTACAAAGAGATCGCTGCGACCACCGAAGTTCCTATCGGCACGGTGATGTCTGGCCTCGCGCGCGCCCGCGGCCAGCTGAAAAAGGATCTGTTGCGCGCGAAAGAGCGGGAGGAACATCGTGGCGTGTAACGATAATCAGCGCCTGCTTCACGCGTACTTCGATGGAGAGCTGGACCTCGTGCGCAGCGTCGAATTCGAGGAGCATCTAAAATCCTGCGCCGACTGTTCCCGGGATTTCGCCAACCAGCAAGCCCTGCGGAAATCGCTACAAGCCGCGAATCTTTACCAGCGGCCGCCGGAAAGCCTAAGAACCAAAATTCGCGCCCGACTTCCGCGCGAAGAGAAGGCCCAGCCCATTTCCCCCGCCCGCCGCACGGCAATCGAGTGGCTGGCAGTCGCCGCCGCCATCGTCGTCGCTATAGTCCTCGGCGCAAGAATCGTCCCGGACGTCGGCGGTCGTCGGCAGACGGATCTACTAGCTGAACAAATCGTCGCGAACCATATCCGCTCTCTTCAGCCTGGACATTTGTATGACGTCGAATCCACGGACCAGCACACCGTGAAGCCTTGGTTCGACGGCAAACTCGACTTCGCTCCTCCGGTCACGGATCTCGCGAGTAAAGGCTTCCCGCTCGTCGGCGGACGCCTCGATTATTTGGATCATCGCGATGTCGCAGCGCTCGTCTACCAGCGCCAAAAACATTTCGTCAACGTGTTTGTCTGGCCCAGCGAAGGAAAACCAACCAATTTCGTGGAAGTCCGGACGATCCGCGGATACAACCTGGTCTTCTGGCAGCAAAATGGAATGAATTTCTGCGCTGCCTCCGACCTCAACGCCGCAGAACTCCAGCAGTTCGCCCAACTCCTGCAGCATTAGCCGGTGGGTCCACCACGCAAGCGCAAGCCACGTAAGTGACTACGAAGTGCGGCGGGGATCCAGACCGAACAACCAGGAACGCCTTTGCACCAAGTATGCGAGCGGGCCATACCGCGTTATCTGGCAAATCAAAGGAAGGATACAAACCGCGTCACAATTTTTTTCGTTCCGCGTGCCCGGCATTTCCATCGCCAGCGGCGCTTTCCGCACCGTTCGCCGGCTGATCCCCGCTCCCCAACAAAGCCTCAATAATCCCAACCATCGGAAACGCATCCGTTTTCGACACCACCGACCGAATGCCGACATCCCGCGCGTGCCTCTCCAAATCCGAGCTCGCGTGCTGCGTAAACATCACCACTGGCACGGCTGGCGCAATCTCCAGCAGCCGCCGCGCGGTCTCAATTCCATTGATGCCCGGCATCTGAAAATCAACGATCACTACATTCGGCCGGACGCTCTTGAAGATCTCCACGGCTGTCATTCCGTCCGCAGCTTCGCCGGCTATTTCCCATTCGGGATTTGCCTGCAATACCGTGCGAAGACCTTGTCTCACAAGCTCGCTGTCATCTACGATCAGGAATCGAGTGCGCATTGCCAACCCTTCGTGGCTTCCGCTGGAACATGAACCGCCACCGGAGGAGGAAGCGCTGGGCGCCGGCGGCGAGTACGAGGCACAAGAGCAGTGTTGAATTGTGGGCTAGTGTATAACACCTTCGTTAGAACCCGTAGGAATGCGATAAATCATATATGTACGCTCAAGCTCCGATGGCCACAGCGCCCACCAACGGCAGCGCCGCAGTGATCGAAGTCCCGCCCTCGCTCGACTGAATTTCCAGCGTCCCGCCCAGCTCTCTCACCCGCTCCCGCATTCCGCTGAGCCCCACGCCGTGATTGGCCCCCAGGAACATCGAAATTCGCTTCTCCGCTGGAATCCCTTTCCCCGCATCGGACACTTGCACCGTCAGCAACTTGTCAACCGGCCATATTTTGATGTGCGCGGTCTCGCTTCCCGAATGGCGGTACACGTTTGTCAGGCATTCTTGCACGATGCGAAAAACCGAGATCTCCAAATTCGGCGCTAGCCGCCCGATTTCTGGCGAGAGGTCCACGGTCACCTTCACGTTGCTGCGTTCCGTGACGCCATCGGCATACGACCGGATCGCCGGCATCAGTCCTACTTCATCCAGCAAGGGCGGATGCAGCAAATGCGAAATCGTGCGGATTTCCTTCGAAAGTTGTTCCACCAACTGCGAATTCTGCTGCAACGCCTCGACCGCTTCCCGGCTCAGCTTGTCCGCTTGCCGAAGCGCCATTCCATTGTTCATGGACATCGCCGCGACAAATTGCCCCACGCTGTCGTGCAAATCGCGCGCGATGCGCCGCCGCTCTTCGTCTTGCATGGTGATCAGCCGCGCGGAAAGCGCGCGCAATTCGCGATTCAATTGTTCCAACTGCCGCGTCTTGCGGTGCAAATCGGCAAACACGCTCACCTTCGCGCGCAAAAGCTCCGGCACGATAGGCACCGAAATGTAATCCACCGCGCCGCGCTGGTACGCCTTCAAACGGTCCAGGTCGGTCAGATGCACGGCCGAAATAAAAATGATGGCGGTTTCTTGAAAGCGCGGATGTTGCCGGATTAAATCCGCCAGTTCGAACCCATCCAGCTCCGGCATGCTTACGTCCATCAACACCACCGCGACATCGGTCTTCAACAGCAGATCCAAAGCTTCCCGCCCCGAATGAGCCTTGATGAGATTCTCACCCAGCTCCCCCAGGATGGCTTCGTAACTCAACAACTTCCCCGGCTGATCATCCACCATCAGAATGTTGACTTTTTCTTGCTCCGCCATTCCGCTTCCTCCGCGCTCGGTTGCTTCGCTGGCTGTGCTACTGCGCTCTGGAATCAAGTCTGCCGGCATCTTAAATCCCCTCTCATCTGTGAAGCCACATTCTCAGTGCAGAAAGCAGCTGCTCGGTATTCACCGGTTTCGCCAAATACTCGGAAGCTCCCGCCTCCAGGCATTTCTCCCGGTCCCCCTTCATGGCTTTTGCTGTCAAAGCTACGATCGGCAACCTCCGGAACGAAGCATTCTGCCGGATCACTTGCATCGTCTCGTATCCGTCCATCTCCGGCATCATGATGTCCATCAACACAATCGCCACGTCGGGAGTTGATTCCAGCGTCTTGATTGCCTCGCGCCCCGTCCCTGCCGTCAGCACCGTCATCCCGCGCCGCTCCAGCACACTGCTCAACGCGAAAATATTCCGCACGTCGTCGTCCACCACCAGCACTTTCTTCCCGACCAACGCTTCATCCGAATGGTGCAACCGCTCCAGCATTTTCTGCTTTTCCGGCGGAAGATCGGCGACCACGCGATGCAGGAACAGGGCCGTCTCATCCAGCAAACGTTCCGGCGACTCGACGCCCTTCACCACCACGCTGCGCGCCAGCACACGCAGCCGTGCGTCCTCCTCCGACGAAAGATCCTTCCCCGTAAACACCACTACCGGCAAATCGCTTAAAGCTGGCGTCTCGCTGAATCGTTCCAGCAAATCGAAGCCGGACATATCCGGCAAGCGCAGATCCAACACCACGCAATCGAACGCCTCTTCGTTGATCGCGGTGAGCGCCTCGCTTCCAGTCGAAGCCACCGCCACATCTATATCGTCGTAACCCAATAGCTCGCGAATACTGAATTGCTCCGCCGGATTATCCTCCACCACCAGCAATCGTTTCCGCCGGGGCGTTGCATACTGTTTCATCCGCGCAAATGCGCTATCTAAAGCTTCTGTCGTCGTCGGCTTGGTCACAAACGCGAATGCGCCTCGCGACAATCCGTGATGACGCTCCTCATCTTGCGTCAGCATCTGCACCGGAATGTGCCGCGTGGAGGGATCCTGCTTCAAATGATTTAGTACCGTCCAACCCAGCATGTCCGGCAGGAAAACGTCCAACGATATCGCCGTCGGATGGAATTCTCTCGCCAGCGCCAAAGCCTCTGAACCGCGTGACGCCGTCAGTATCTTGAATCCCTTGTCATGCGCCAGGTCGCAAAGCACGCTTGCGTAGTGCGTATCGTCTTCCACGATCAATAGCACCGCGTCATCAGGCTGCAAATTTTCCCGGTCATCCGGAACCTTCTCCATCCAGCGATCCGGAGTCACCCCCGCGGAAAGCTGCAAAGATGTCGGCGCCGAAGTCGTCTTCCGGTCCACTACCGCGACGCCCGTGGAGGGTCCCACGTACGTCTGCGGCAAATAAAGCGTGAACGTGCTTCCTCGCCCGGGCGTGCTGCGCAATTGAATCTCGCCGCCGAGCAAGTTCGCCAGTTCGCGGCTGATCGCCAGTCCCAATCCCGTTCCACCGTATTTGCGGCTCGTACCCGCATCGGCCTGCTGGAAAGCCTCGAAAATGATCCGCTGCTTTTCCGGCGGAATGCCGATGCCCGTGTCGGAAACCTCGAAAGCCACCACCGATGCCGAGCGCTCCAGCACCGGATGCCCGCCGCTCCACCCGCTTTCCGCGATAGATACGGCAAGCCGCACGCTGCCCTGCTCGGTGAACTTGAACGCATTCGAAAGCAGGTTCTTCAGCACTTGCTGCAATCGCTTCGAGTCCGTCACCAGGCTGCGCGCCAGCCGAGGATCGGCTTCGATCTCGAAACTCAGCCGCCGGTTCTCCGCTTCGTGGCGGAATGGACGCGCAATCATATCCAGCAAGCTCGCGTAGAAAACTTCTTCCGCTTGCACAGACACCGTTCCAGACTCGATCTTCGAAAGGTCCAGAATGTCGGTGATCAGGTTCAGCAAGTCCGTCCCGGCGCCGTGAATCGTCCGCGCGAACTCCACCTGCTTCGGCGTCAAATTTCCATCTGGGTTGTCCGTGAGTTGCTGCCCCAGTACCAGAATACTGTTCAACGGCGTCCGCAATTCGTGCGACATGTTCGCCAGGAATTCCGACTTGTACTTCGAAGTCAGCGCCAATTCCTTGGCTTTCTCTTCCACCGCCCGCCGCGCTTGCTCGATTTCCTGGTTCTTGCGTTCCACTTCCACGTTTTGTTCGGCCAGCTGCTGCGCTTTCTGCGCCAACTGCTCGTTGGTCTGCTGCAATTCGGTCTGCTGCGTCTGCAGTTCCTTCGCCAGTTGCTGCGATTGTTTCAGCAATCCTTCGGTCTGCATCGTGGCCTCAATACTATTCAGCACGATGCCGATGCTGGAAGTCAGTTGCTCCAAAAACGCCAAATGCGATGCCGTGAACGAATTCAGCGAAGCCAGTTCGATCACCGCCTTCACATGGTCCTCGAAAAGCACGGGCAAGACGATGATATTGCGCGGTACCGCCTGGAATAATCCCGATCGGATCGGCACCGCATCCGGCGGCACCTCGGTAATCAGCAAACGCCGCTTTTCCGCCGCGCATTGCCCCACCAGGCCGTGCCCCAGGTGCAGATGATCCGAATGCCCGTCCTCATTGTTGTTCGCAAATGCGGAGAGCAACACCAATTCGTCCGATTCCTCTTCCATCATCTGGTAGATAACGCCCTGTTGCGCGGTTACCAGCGGCGCCAATTCCGAAAGCAGCATGCGTCCGACCGTTGCGAGGTCGCGCTGCCCCTGCAACATGCCCGTCAACCGCGCGAGGTTCGTCTTCAGCCAGTCCTGCTCGTTGTTGCGGTCCGTCGTGAGCCGCAAGTTGTCAATCATCGTGTTGATGTAATCTTTCAGCTCGGCCACTTCGCCGCTCGCTTCCACCTGAATCGACCGCGTCAAGTCGCCCTTCGTCACCGCCGTCGTCACTTCCGCGATCGCACGCACCTGGTTCGTCAGGTTGTCCGCCAACAAGTTCACGTTTCCGGTCAAGTCTTTCCACGTTCCGGCGGCGCCCGGCACGTTCGCTTGTCCGCCCAGGCGCCCTTCCACGCCCACTTCGCGCGCGACGGTCGTCACCTGATCCGCAAAAGTCGCGAGCGTGTCCGTCATGTTGTTGATCGTCTCGGCCAGCGCGGCTACTTCGCCCTTCGCGTTCACCGTCAGCTTTTTCGTCAACTCGCCGTCCGCGACCGCCGTCACCACCTTCACAATTCCGCGCACTTGCTCCGTAAGGTTCGCGGCCATCACGTTCACGTTATCCGTCAAGTCTTTCCAAGTTCCCGCGACGCCCGGCACCTTGGCCTGGCCTCCCAATTTGCCGTCCGTACCAACTTCGCGCGCCACGCGCGTCACTTCCGCCGCAAACGCGTTCAGTTGGTCCACCATCGTGTTAATGGTGTTCTTCAACTCCAAAATCTCGCCCTTCACGTCCACCGTAATCTTGCGCGACAAATCGCCACGCGCCACAGCCGTCGTAACCTCGGCGATGTTGCGCACCTGCGCCGTCAAGTTTCCGGCCATCGCGTTTACTGAGTCGGTCAAGTCTTTCCACGTTCCCGCAACGCCTGGCACGTTGGCCTGCCCGCCCAACCGCCCTTCGCTGCCCACCTCGCGCGCCACGCGCGTCACTTCCGCGGCGAACGACCGCAACTGCTCCACCATCGTGTTCAGCGTTTCTTTCAACTGCAGAATTTCGCCGCGTACGTCCACCGTAATCTTGCGCGAAAGGTCTCCGCTCGCAATCGCCGTAGCCACTTCCGCGATGTTGCGCACCTGGCCAGTCAAGTTGCTGGCCATGAAGTTCACGTTGTCCGTCAAGTCCTTCCACGTTCCACCAACGCCCGGAACCTGCGCCTGCCCTCCCAATTTCCCTTCCGTGCCCACTTCGCGCGCCACGCGCGTCACTTCTCCCGCGAACGCGTTCAACTGGTCCACCATCGTGTTAATCGTGTTCTTCAATTCCAAAATCTCGCCCTTCACGTCCACCGTAATCTTGCGCGACAAGTCGCCGCGCGCCACGGCCGTCGTTACTTCGGCGATGTTGCGCACCTGAGCCGTCAAGTTCCCGGCCATCGAGTTCACCGAATCGGTCAAATCCTTCCACGTCCCGGCCACGCCCGGCACATTCGCTTGCCCGCCCAACCTTCCTTCGCTGCCCACCTCGCGCGCCACGCGCGTCACTTCTCCCGCGAACGCGTTCAACTGGTCCACCGTCGTATTAATCGTTTCCTTCAACAAAAGAATTTCGCCGCTGACGTTCACCGTAATCTTCTTCGAAAGGTCGCCGCTGGCAATCGCCGTCGAAACTTCCGCGATGTTGCGCACCTGACCGGTAAGGTTGCTGGCCATCGAGTTCACCGAGTCGGTCAAGTCCTTCCAAGTTCCCGCGACGCCCGGCACCAACGCCTGTCCGCCGAGTTTCCCGTCGGTCCCGACTTCGCGCGCCACGCGCGTCACTTCCGAAGCGAACGACCGCAACTGGTCCACCATCGTGTTGAGCGTATCCTTCAACTCCAGAATTTCGCCTTTCACGTCTACCGTAATCTTGCGCGACAAGTCGCCGCGCGCCACAGCCGTCGCCACTTCCGCGATGTTTCTCACTTGGCCAGTCAAGTTGCTGGCCATGAAGTTCACGTTGTCGGTCAAATCCTTCCAAGTGCCAGCGCCCGGCACTTGCGCCTGCCCGCCCAACTTTCCTTCCGTTCCTACTTCGCGCGCCACGCGCGTCACTTCTCCCGCGAACGCGTTCAACTGGTCCACCATCGTGTTAATCGTGTTCTTCAACTCCAAAATCTCGCCCTTCACGTCCACCGTGATTTTGCGTGACAAGTCGCCGCGCGCCACAGCCGTCGTAACCTCGGCGATGTTGCGCACCTGGTCGGTCAAATTACCGGCCATCGAATTCACCGAGTCCGTCAAGTCTTTCCACGTCCCCGCAACGCCCGGCACGTTCGCCTGCCCGCCCAACCGTCCTTCGCTGCCGACTTCGCGCGCCACGCGCGTCACTTCGCCGGCAAACCGGTTCAGCTGGTCCACCATCGTGTTCAAAGTTTCTTTCAACTGCAAAATCTCGCCGCGCACGTCCACCGTGATCTTGCGCGAAAGGTCTCCGCTCGCAATCGCCGTAGCCACTTCCGCGATGTTTCTCACTTGGCCAGTCAAGTTGCTGGCCATGAAGTTCACGTTGTCCGTCAAATCTTTCCAAGTGCCCGCCACGCCCGGCACCTGCGCCTGTCCGCCGAGTTTCCCTTCCGTTCCCACCTCGCGCGCCACGCGCGTCACTTCTCCCGCAAACGCATTGAGTTGATCCACCATCGTATTAATCGTGTTCTTCAATTCCAAAATCTCGCCCTTCACGTCCACCGTAATCTTGCGCGACAAGTCGCCGCGCGCCACAGCCGTCGTAACCTCGGCGATGTTGCGCACCTGCGCCGTCAAGTTCCCGGCCATCGCGTTCACCGAGTCAGTCAAATCCTTCCACGTGCCCGCGACGCCCGGCACCACCGCCTGCCCGCCCAATCGCCCTTCGCTGCCCACCTCGCGAGCCACGCGCGTCACTTCCGAAGCGAACGACCGCAGCTGATCCACCATCGTGTTAATGGCTTCTTTCAACTGCAAAATTTCGCCGCGCACGTCCACCGTAATCTTGCGCGAAAGGTCTCCGCTCGCCACAGCCGTCGCCACTTCCGCGATGTTGCGCACCTGACCAGTCAGGTTGCTGGCCATCGAGTTCACCGAATCCGTCAGGTCCTTCCACGTACCGGCCACTCCCGGCACCTGTGCCTGCCCGCCCAACTTGCCATCGGTGCCCACCTCGCGCGCCACGCGCGTCACTTCCGCCGTGAACACGCCCAACTGCTGAATCATCGTGTTCACGATCGCCGCCGACCGCAAAAATTCGCCTTCCAGCGGGCGCCCATCCACATCCAACTGCACCGTCTGCGTCAAATTTCCCTTCGCGACAGCCGCAATCGCGCGCGTCACCTCGGTCGTCGGCCGCAACAAGTCATCCACCAGCGTATTCACCGAAACCTCGATCTCACCCCACGCCGCTTTCGACTGGTTAAATCGCACGCGCTCCCGCGTTCGCCCTTCCTTGCCTACCACCTGTCCCACGCGCTTCAGTTCCCGCGCCATTTGCTGGTTTGTCGCCGCGATGTCGTTAAATGTGTCCGCCACTTTTCCCGCCAACCCCGTCCAATGCCCCGGCAAACGCGCGGAAAAATCTCCATCGCGCATCGCGCGCAAGCTCGCCAGGATCACGCTCAAGTCCGCTGGTATCGCATCGCTAGCAACTTGCACCGCGCTTTGCCCGTTGTCCTTCACATTCGTTTTGGCGTCGTTAGCGGCACCGGTGGTTACGGCACCGTGGTTGGTTCGTTTCATACACATCTCCAAGACACAAGATCACCTGAGGAGTTGCGACGACATTGTTCCTCGAACGCTGGCGCACAATAGTGAAAATAGGCAGACTCGCTGCTCCCGGCTGCGTACCGCCCCGTAACATAACATGATGAACAAAATTCGCGGAAAATTGCACGAAATCGCAAAGTGATAACACAATTTGTTTCCACTTTGCCCTACAGTATTCCCTGTATCTACCTTAGGAGAAAACCTGACGGTCTGCGGACATTACGGCCAGTCCCATCCAGTGTTTCATGTACCTCTTCGCTCTCATGCCCCAAACCTATTCGCAGCCGCTTTTGGATTCTCCCCCAATTTTTGCGCTTCCCTTCGCAATCATTGACGGCTTTGGGCGGCAGGACTAGTATCGTGAAACCGGTCTCGCGGCCCGGCCTCGGATCTCGCCAGGAGATTCCTCAGCTCCTGTCCTTGCACCAAGGAACTAAGATGAAAAGTCCTAAAGGGAACGCCCACCGCAAGGCCGCTCCCACAAAATCAAACGGCGCGTCCAGCGCGATTGCTTCCGCACCGGCCACTTTTCCAGTCGTCGGCATCGGCGCTTCCGCCGGCGGCCTCGAGGCCTTCACGGAATTGCTTCGTTACCTGCCCGAGAAGACCGGCATGGCCTACGTTCTCGTTCAGCATCTCGATCCCACGCACGAAAGCGTGCTCCAGGAGATTCTAGCTCGCTCCACCAAAATTCCCGTCACCGAGGTCCGGAACGACGACAAGATTCAGCCCGATCACGTTTACGTAATTCCCGCCAACGCCAACATGATTATCGAAGACGGCATGCTACGCCTCGTTCCGCGCGAGCCTCCGCGCAGCCGCAACATGCCCATTGATTATTTCTTTCGCTCTCTTGCCGAAAGCCGCGGCGAGCAAGCGATCGCCGTCATTCTCTCGGGCACGGCATCCGACGGTACTCTGGGATGCGGCGCTGTAAAGACGGCCGGCGGAATCACTTTTGCCCAGGACGAAAAATCCGCGAAATACGGCGGCATGCCCCACAGCGCCGTTTATTCCGGCTGCATCGATTTTGTCCTGCCTCCCAAGAGCATCGCGCAGGAACTCGTCAGGATCGGTCGCCATCCTTACGTCGCGCGCGCCGCCACGGATCCAGAAGCCGCGTCCCCCCTCGCTGGTGGCACCGAGCAAGTTCACAAGCTGCTGGCGATGTTGCGCCAGGCCACCGGCGTGGATTTCGCCGAATATAAACAATCCACGCTGCAGCGCCGCATCAAGCGCCGCATGGTCCTGCACCGCCTCGAAAATATCGAAGATTACCTCGCCTACATCAAGGAACGTCCCGACGAACTCGACGAGCTTTACCGCGACGTGCTCATTAACGTCACCGGCTTTTTCCGCGATCCCGAAGCCTTCGAGGCTCTCCGCAATGTCGTGTTTCCCGCTATTCTCCAGGATCGCCAAACGGAACAGGGCCCCCTCCGCTTCTGGGTTCCCGGCTGCTCCACCGGTGAGGAAGCTTATTCCATCGCCATGGTCCTCACCGAATTTTTGTGGGACCATGCCCGCAAATCCGCTACATCGAGTAAAGCCGTTCAGATATTCGCTACCGATATCAGTGACACCGCACTCGACCGTGCGCGCGGCGGTCTCTATTCCGAGGCCTCCGTCTCCGAAATTTCCCCCGAGCGTCTCAAACGTTTCTTCCTAAAGCAAAGCAATGGTTTTCAAGTCAACAAATCCGTCCGCGAAATGTGCATTTTTGCCAAGCAGAATGTCGCCAAGGATCCACCGTTCTCCAATCTCGATCTCGTCAGTTGCCGCAATCTGCTGATTTACCTTGGCCCGGTGCTACAACGACGCGTCGTTCCCGCGCTGCACTACGCTCTGCGTCCCGGTGGCTACTTGATGCTCGGAGGCTCGGAAAGCCTCGGCACTTTCGCCGACCAATTCTCCGTGGTCGATAAGAAATCGAAAATCTATCGCAAGAAGTCCGCGGCCGCGCGTCTCGCAACCTTCTTCACCCCGCAGCCGTACGAGTACCGCAGAGTCGGAGGAACACAGGTGTCTAAACCAGCCCAGTCAGGTATTCCCATCGAGAAAGAAGTTGACCGGCTGCTCGTCAACCGCTTCGTGCCGGCCAGCGTTGTGGTGAATGACGCTCTCGAAATCATCCAATTCCGCGGCAAAACCGGCGCATATCTGGAACCCGCTGCAGGACAGCCCACTTTCAGCCTTTCAAAAATGGCTCGCGAAGGACTGTTGATAGATCTCCGTGAAGCCCTGATTCTAGCCAAAAAAGAACGTCAGCCCGTCCGCAAGCAAGGCGTGCGCATCAAGGCTGACGGCGACACCCGCGAAATTGAGCTCGAGGTGATTCCCGTCCGGGGCCAGTCGCCGACGGAAAATTTCTATATCGTCGTTTTTCAAGAAGCCCTCAGCGACGGCGACAAGCACCCCAAACGCGGCGCCAAGAAACCGCCCGCAAAACGAAACGACTCACCATCGGAACGCGACCGCGCCGAACGCGAAATCGCGCACCTCCGCGAACAATTACAGGCCCTTATCGAAGACCACGAAACCACTTTGGAAGAGTACAAATCATCCAACGAAGAAGTTCTTTCCGCCAACGAAGAACTGCAAAGCACCAACGAAGAACTGGAAACCGCCAAGGAGGAATTGCAATCCACCAACGAAGAACTCACCACACTCAATGAAGAACTGCAAAACCGCAACGCCGAACTCAGCATGAGCAACAACGACATGGTCAATCTGCTCAGCAACGTCAGCCTGCCCATCGTCATGGTCGGTGACGATCTGCGCATCCGGCGCTTCACCCCTCTCGCCGAATCGCTGCTTAATTTTTGCGCCACGGACATCGGCCGCCGCCTCGCCGAAATCCGCCCCAATCTCGTGGGTGTTGATCTCGACAGCATCGTCCACCAGACCATCGAATCCGGCATGCCCCACGAACAGGAAGTCCAAGGGCAGCAGGACCGCTACCTCATGCGCGTACGCCCCTACAAAACCTGGAACAACAAGATCGAAGGTGCCGTTATTACCTTCCTGGACGTGGACGCCATCCGCCTTACCCTCGAGGAGGCCCGCCGTCAGTGATTACTCCTCTCGCGCGGCGCGCTCCCTGACGGCCATCCGCGCTGCTGCCACCCAAAGTCGGGCTCCTAACATTACCCTCCACTCGTTACTCAAGATTAATTGCTTTACGTCGTGCTCCGGGAGTACGATGAATTTCCCAAAGCCCATCTGTAACGGACTTGTCGGCGCTTACGTTTCATAGTGAGCTATCGCGATGCCTGAGACTACTTTTCCAATCGCAGGCTTGGGATTCTCAGAAGGCGGCGCGGTCGCCGTTTCTGAGGTTTTCTCGCACTTGCCCGCCCGTACAGGCATGGCCTTCGTTATTGTTTCGCCTCAGGGTACGAACCCTTCCGCGCTTTCTGCGCTCGCGAAATTCCCGGTCAAGAAGGTTCGCGCATCCGCGCAACTGCAACCCGGCCACATCTATGTCACTCCCCCCGGCGCGCTCGTCTCGGTTCACGCCGGAGTGCTGCAAATTTCTCGCGCAGCGCGCGGCCATCGCCGTACCCCCTCCATGTCCATGGACCATTTTTTCCGCTCCCTCGCCGCCGACCGCCGTGACCATGCCATCGCCGTCATCTTCTCAGGCGACACTCACGATGGCGTTCAAGGCTGCGCCGCGATTCAGTCCGCCGGGGGCATCACCCTGGCCTGCGCTTCGTCATCCTCGGAAAATTCCCGGCTCCCGCGCGTCGCCATTGATTCCGGCTGCATTGACTTCGTCTTGAGTCCCCGCGAACTCGCAGCCAAGCTCGCCGAACTCGCCGCTCACCTGTCTCGCGGCCCCAAGGTGCCCGGCTTCCTCGGTGATCATCACATCGTGCTCGCCTGCCTGCAGGAAGCCACCGGAGTCAACTTCAGCCATTACGCCCAATCGGCGCTTCAGGCCGGCATCACCCGCCGCATGACCCTCAACAGCATCGCGACACTCAACGAATACCTGCGCTACGTGAATGAAAAGCCCAGCGAACTTCGCGCCTTTTTCCGCGACCTCCTGTCCTCTTTCACTCCTTTCGTTGATCGTGAACTCCCGTTCGACGCCTTGAGTCGGACAGTTTTACCTGCGCTTCTCAAGGCTCACAAGTCGCCCAACTCCCCGATCCGCGTATGGGTTCCTGGCTGCTCCACCGGTGAGGACGCTTATTCCATCGCCATTGTGCTGTCGGAATTCTTGGCCGCCAAGCGAGAGAGTGCGTCCGGCAATGGCGCCGTCTCGCTGCCGCACGTTCAAATCTTCGCTACGGATATCAACGACGCTGCACTCGAGACGGCTCGTGCCGGAATTTATGACGAGTCTCGTATGGCCAACTTGTCCCCGCAGCGCCTCAAAAATTTCTTCTCTCCCACCAGCGGCGGGTTGCTCATCAACAAGTCCATTCGAGATATGTGCATTTTCGCGCACCAGGATCTCGCCAACGATCCGCCTTTCTCGCACATGGATCTCATTAGCTGCCGCCGCGTCCTGGATCGCTTGCATCCTCTTTCGCAAAAGCGCGTGATCGCCCAGCTACACTACGCTCTCAGTCCCACTGGACGGCTGGTCCTGGGCGATTTCCGAAATATCAATCACCTCTCGGACTACTTCGCGCCTGCCGACGGCGCCAAAAATATCTTCCAGAAGCATGCCCGTTCCACTTCCTTGGTCCCGTATTTTCCCAAGGACATCGTGGGACTCACGCCGCTGCGTGGGCCTCGCGCCGCCGCTCCGGAGGCGGGCGAATTCCGTGAACTCAAGCAAGCCGAGAATCTCCTCACTGCCCACTACGTGCCCGCCAGCATCGTCGTCAATGAAGATCTGCAAATCGTGCGAATTTGGGGCCATATAGGCTCGTATCTCGAGCCCGCCACAGGCGCTCCCACCTATGATCTTTCTAAAATCGCCGGCGATGCCCTGCTGCAGAGCATTCGCTCGGCGCTGCCGCGCGCCAAACAGACCAATAAACCCGTCCGTAAACAAAGCGTGCCCGTTGAATCAAGAGGCCATGTTCGCTCGGTCAACCTGGAAATAACTCCCGTCTCGTTGCCTTCCTCCGGTAGAAACTTTTTCCTGATCGTCTTTCACGAGGAAGTGTCCACCCCTCCGCCTCCGCGCGCTGGCAAAGCTAAGAAGTTCAGCCGCGCTGAAACCCTCGCGATCATTCGCGAAAATAAACTTCTCGCCCAACAGGCCGCGCAACTCCGCGACAAATTGCAGTCGGCCACGCAAACTCACGCAATCACTTCCGAGGAATATCAGTCCGCCGCCGAGGAGCTGCAAACCACGAACGAGGAGTTGGAAACAGCCAAAGCCGAACTGCAGTCTGGCAACGAAGAGCTCCGCGTCCTCAACGACCGTTTGCATCACCGCAACGCCGAACTGCTCGAGGCCAATCAGGATCTCGCCAGCGTCCTCGCCAACGTCCACATCCCCTTGGTGATCGTTGACCGCGATCTCCGCATCCGCCGTTTCACTCCAGCCGCGCAAAAGCTCTTGAATTTTCAGCCCGCCGATGTCGGTCGCCGGCTCCGCGAAATTCGCCCCAACCTGGAATCCGCCGACCTTGAGGAACTGGCGCGCGACACCATTCAACACATGGCTACCTGCGAGTGCGAGTTGCGCGAAACTCGCATCGGCAAGTGGTACTCCGTGCGCGTTCGCCCCTACCGCACGCCCAGCAACGTAGTCGAAGGCGCGGTCTTGAGCTTCCACGATATTGATATTCTCAAACGCAACCTCGACCAGACCCGCGTCTTCGCCGACGCCCTCATCGAAAACGCCCGCGAGCCCTTGCTCATTCTCGACCGCGATCTGCGCGTCACCCTCGCCAACTCCGCCTTCTGCCGTCTGTTCCAAATCGCCGCGGCGGAGACGGAAGGCCAGCTCGTCTACGATCTTGGCGCAAAGCAGTGGGACATTCCCGCCCTTCGCCATCTGCTCGAGCAGATCATTCAGCGCAATCAGCGCGCCGACGACTTCGAAGTCTGTCACGGCTTTCCGCATCTCGGCACTCGCACCATGTGCATCAACGCTCGCCGCATCGAGCCGCACGAGGACGAATATCTGATCCTCTTGGCTATCGAGGATATTTCCGAGAAAAAGCGCCAAACCGAAGCTCTGCGCCGCCTCTCCGCATATTCCATGCGCGTTCAAGACGACGAACGCCGTCGCATCGCTCGCGACCTGCACGACATCACCGGCCAGAAACTCGCCCTGCAATCCATGAATCTCGCCCAGATGCTGCGTAAATTGCGCGATAATCCCGGCGTCCTTTCCATCGCCCGCGAGTGCCAATCGCTCACGGACCAGATCTCCAGCGAAATCCGCACGCTTTCTTATCTCCTGCACCCGCCGCTGCTCGATGAGCTCGGCCTCAGCTCCGCCCTCCATTGGTACGCGCAAGGTTTTGAAACCCGCACCGGAATCCGCGTCACCGTGGACGTTCCCTCGGACTTGCTGCGCCTTTCACCCGAAACCGAAGTCACCCTGTTTCGCGTGGTGCAGGAAAGCCTCACCAATATCCACCGCTACGCCAATAGCGCCACCGCGATCATCCGCGTGAACGCGGACGCCGAAGAAATGACCCTCGAAATTATTGACCACGGCAAGGGCATGGAAGTGAGCGCCGAAGCTCCTGAAAGCTTCACCGCCGAACGTCCCGGCGTTGGCATTCAAGGCATGCGTGAGCGCATGCGTCAGCTTTCCGGTCGGCTCGAAATCGTCTCGGTCCCGAATCGTGGCACGCGCGTCGTGGCCACCCTTCCCGTCGAAGGTGTCGCTCGCGAAAAAGCGCTCGACGAGGCGGATGTCGCCGCGCTTGAAAATGCCGTGAACGACGGCGATTCCACGGCTCCCGGCGCTTCACCAGAAAAAAAGGTGCGGGTGCTCATCGCCGATGATCACGAAATCATGCGTCAGGGTGTTCGTAGCTTGCTTGCGGACGAGTTGAACTGGGAAATCTGCGGGGAAGCTGTCAATGGGCGCGAAGCCGTCGACAAGACTCTTCAGCTGACTCCGGACCTGGTGATTCTCGATTTGAATATGCCGGTTCTGGACGGCCTCGCGGCCCTCCGCGAAATCGTCGGCCAAACTCCGCGGACCAAGATTTTGGTCCTCACCGTCCACGATTCCAAGCGCATCATCCACGAAATTTTTTCCGCCGGCGCCGATGGCTGCCTGCTCAAATCGCAAACCGCGCAAGACCTGGTCCGCGCCGTAACCACAGTCCTAAACGGCCAGGTATTCCGCCCAGACTCCAGCAACACCCAAAATCCCCAGCCAGAACAACACAAAGTTGCCCGCTCGGTATAGCAACTGGTCGACCCGACAACACCGCCCCGCGTCACAGCAAAATCCAAAAATCGGGTCCGTAGGGGCGCTGCTTGCTGCGCCCACGGTGTAAAACGCGCCACGCTCTAAAATGGGGACGCGGAGCCAGCACGCGACTCTGTCTTAATTCTTTTCGGGAAGGAAACTTCTAAAGGTTCTTCCAAGCCACGCGAGCCGCTCCCAAAAGCGGGCAATCCTCGTTCAACACCACGCTAATCGGAATCTGCGAAAGGAAATTCTCCAGCTTCTCCTTATGCTTCACCGCCGCCGTAAATCTCCCATTCTTCATTTTCGGCAGCACCTTCACCGCGATCCCGCCCGCGATATAAATCCCGCCCCGCGCCATCGTGCGTAGCGCCAGGTTCCCGGCCTCCGACCCGTAAATCTCCACCCACAAATCCAAAGTGCTCGCGCACACCGGACATTCCCCCGACAGCCCCATGCGCGTGATTTCCGGCGCCGGATCAATCGTCCCATCGTCGAATCCCGGATGCCGCACCGTAGGGCCCAGAAATTCATGCAGCCGCTGGAACCCGCCTCCCGACAAAATTGTTTCCGTGCTAACAAATTCCAGCCGTCCGTTCAAAAATTTCCAAAGGTCCGCCTGCTGTTTCGTATTGGGCGCGAAATCCGCATGACCAGCCTCCGTCGCCATCGGGACGTGCTGCTTGCCATCCCAGTAAAGAACGCCTTCTCCCAGCCCGGTGCCCGCCGCGATCACAATCTGCGTCGATTGTTCCGAAGGCACTCCGGCGTGAATCGTTTCCAGATCGTTCGGCTCCAGCACGGCGATCCCATAAGCGGCCGCCTCCACGTCGTTGATCAGCCTTACGTGCGGGACGTGCAGATGCGCCGCCACCTTCGCACCGTCCACGATCCACGGAAAATTCGTCGCGTGAACTCGATTGCTCACCACCGGCCCGGCAATCCCGAAGGACGCCGCCGTCACCGTCGCTTTCGCGCCGTTCAGAAAATCCGCGGTGATTTCTTCCAGCCCGGAATGCTTCTGTGTCGCGTAACGCTTCTCGTTGACGCGCTCCAGTTTGCCCGCCTTCACATCGAACAGACCGAGATTGGACTTGGTCCCTCCCAAGTCGCCCGCCAAAATCATCACACCCTCCCCCACTAAATTCCGCCCATGATCGGGAAACGATCAACAAATAGTCAGCAAAGTAACTCGGCCCGCGCTACAGCGGCCGCCACTGCCGCCCGTCGCCCACCGTCAAATCGTCTACGGCTCGTGGCCCCTGGCTTCCCGCCGGATAATTCGGGAAAGGCGGCGGCGCGGCGCCCTGCCACGCTTCCAGAATCGGGTCAACCAGTCCCCACGCCGCTTCCACGCTGTCCGCGCGGTCGAAAAGCGTTGCATCGCCCCGTATGCAATCGTTGATCAGCGTGGCATACGCCGGCCGTGTACTCGCGCCGAACGCATCCTTGTACTTGAAATCCATCGTCACCGGCCGGATGTGCATCTGCGCCCCCGGTGATTTCGCTCCAAACGATAGCGAAATTCCTTCATCCGGCTGAATATTCAAAATCAACGAGTTGGTCTCGTGATCTTCGCCCCGAAAAACCAGGTGCGGCGCGCTCTTGAACTGAATCGCCACTTCCGTCAACGGCCGCGCCAGCCGTTTTCCCGAACGCAGATAAAACGGCACGCCGCTCCATCGCCAGTTATCCACATACAATTTCAAAGCCACAAAGGTATCCGTCGGTGAATCCGGTTTCACTCCCGGCTCCTGCCTGTATCCCGGCACCGGCTTTCCGTTCACTTGTCCCGGTCCGTACTGCCCGCGCACCACCGATTTCCAGATCGTTTCCTTCGTGAACGGCCGCACCGACTGCAGCACCTTCAGCTTTTCGTTCCGCACCGAAGTCGCATCAAACCGCGCCGGCGCTTCCATCGCCACCAGTGAAGTCAGTTGCAGCACGTGGCTCTGGATCATGTCCCGCAACGCGCCCGCCGTCTCGTAAAACGCAGCCCGCCGCTCCACTCCCAACGACTCCGCCGCGGTGATCTGGACGCTATCAATATAGTTCCGGTTCCACAGTGGCTCGAAAATCCCGTTGCCGAAGCGAAAAACCAGCATGTTCTGCACGGTTTCTTTGCCCAGGTAGTGATCAATCCGGTATACCTGCGACTCGTCGAACGCCGCCAGCACCTTGCTGTTCAATTCCCGCGCCGATGCTTCGTCGCGTCCAAACGGCTTTTCGATAATGATCCGCGTCCACGATCTTTCGGTCTTTGGCTTCGTCAATCCCGCGTTCTTCAACTGCTCGATCACGTGCAAATAAACTTCGGGCGGCGTCGCCAGATAAAAAAGACGGTTCCCTCCCAGCGGCCCTTCCTTGTCCAATTCGTCCAGTCGCTGCGCCAACCGCCGAAACGCTTCCGGATCGTCGTAATCCCCCGTGAAATATTGCAGATGCTTCAGAAACTCGGTCTTCTGATTCTCGTCCGCGCCCTCTTCGTTTCCTTTGGGCAGCCCGTCTGCCGCTTTTTGCCGGAAATCTTCATCGCTCATATGCGTGCGCGCAAATCCCAGCAGCCGAAAACGCGGCGCCAGGCACGAGTGATAGGAAAGATCGTAAAGCGCTGGCAAAAGCTTGCGGCGCGCCAGGTCTCCCGAAGCTCCAAACATCACAATTGCGCACGGATCGCTCGGTACCTCGCAATAGTATGCGCTGTTCTGCACGGCTTCGGCAGTGTCAACGGCCCGGGTATTCATAACGGTTCCCCCAAATCTCGGTGGTAATAGCTCAGCAGCAATCCCGCAGTTTTATTAAAACTTGGCTCCCCAAGAGCCTATCACAACTCCCACACTACCCGGTTACAACCCCAGCCAGGCAAGCCCGCACGAAAGCGGGGCGTCACAAGTCGGTCCCGAGGCACCCTCGACCCGGTGGCGCCTGGGTCTCTCTGCGTACTCTGTGAACCGTCTTGTGCCGTGAGGATTATTCGGAAGATGCCCGCTCGCCTGCCCACCCCAACTGGAATTTCCTCCCCCAATGCAGTATCTTGAACTGCACGTCATTCCAAGGAGAAGCCTTCATGGCCGACGAGAAAAACTCTGGCAATTCCGCTGCAACCGCTTCCGCGCAACCGGCGACCCAAACCGTGCGCATGGTGAAGTGCGTCAAATTCGGCCGCGAAATGCCCGGACTCGATCGCGTTCCATGGAAAGGCGAAATCGGCAAACGCATCTACGACAACGTCTCCAAGGAAGCCTGGAAGCTCTGGGTCGAACACTCCAAAATGTTGATGAACGAATTCCGCCTGAATCCGCTAGACCCGAAGTCCCAGCAAATCATGGAAGAACAAATGGAAACCTATTTCTTCGGCGAAGGCGCCAAGCTCCCCGATAGCTACGTCCCGCCCAAACACTAGATCCGCGCCCGCATCATCAAAAATCGCCGTGCAGGGTGGAAGCCTTTGCACTGGTTTTCTCTGCGTCCTCTGCGTCTCTGCGGTAATATTCTCTTCGTCGCCTCCGTGCCCTCCAGCTTTTCTCTGTGATGCACTCTGTGTTAGATCTTTCGCGTTTTTCCGGCCCTCAACGAAAACCGAAAATCCCGCAAGCCCGACGCAGCTAGTGCGCTAAAATAGACTGTTCAAATCACAGGAGCCGCGATTCTCGCATGAGCCCTCAATCCAAAAACACCTTCGGCACGCGCACCAAACTTCACGTCGGCAAGGACGCCTTCGAGATTTACCACTTCGCCGCGCTAGAACGCGCCGGCATCGGCAATGTCACCCGCCTGCCCTTCTCGCTCAAAGTCCTCCTCGAAAACCTGCTGCGCCACGAAGACGGCCGCTTCGTTTTCGATGAAGACGTCCGCGCGCTAGCCGCCTGGGATCCCACCAGCGCTCAAGGCGCCTCCGAAAAAGAAATTTCCTTCATGCCCGCCCGCGTCCTGCTCCAGGATTTCACCGGCGTTCCCGCGGTAGTGGACCTCGCCGCGATGCGCGAAGCCATGCGCCAATTAGGCGGCCAACCAAAGAAAATCAATCCTCTGCTCCCCGCTGAATTGGTAATCGACCACTCCGTGCAAGTAGACAAATTCGGCGTCGCCGGCGCCTTCGCCTTCAACGCCGACCTCGAAATGCAGCGCAATATCGAGCGCTACGCCTTCCTGCGCTGGGGCCAAAAGGGTTTTCAAAATTTCAAAGTAGTTCCGCCGGACACCGGCATCTGCCATCAGGTAAATCTCGAATATCTAGCCCGCGTCATCTTCAGCGAAACGCAAGACGGCCATGCTGTCGCATTCCCCGATTCGCTCGTCGGCACCGACTCGCACACCACCATGGTCAACGGCCTCGGAGTCTTCGGCTGGGGCGTCGGTGGCATTGAAGCGGAAGCCGCCATGCTTGGCCAGCCGCTCTCGATGCTGATTCCCGCGGTCGTCGGTTTCAAATTGTATGGCCGCTTGCCCGAAGGCGCCACGGCCACCGACCTCGTTCTCACCGTCACGCAGATGCTGCGTAAAAAAGGCGTCGTCGGAAAATTCGTAGAATTTTACGGCACGGGACTTTCCAGCCTCACGCTTCCCGACCGCGCCACCATCGCCAACATGGCACCCGAATACGGCGCGACGATGGGCTTCTTCCCGGTTGACGCTGAAACTCTCGCCTACCTTCGCTTCACCGCGCGCAAAGAAGATCAAATCCGTCTGGTCGAGTCTTACACGAAAGAGCAAGGCCTCTTCCGGACCGATCACACGCCCGATCCGATCTTCTCCGATCGCCTCGAACTCGATCTCGCCACGGTCGTGCCCACCATGGCCGGTCCCAAGCGTCCGCAAGATAGCGTCCCGCTCACCCAAGCTAAATCATCCTTCGAAAAAACGCTCACCGCACAGCCCAAGCACGTGAGCGTGCAAAATAACGGCGATAAATTCGATCTCGCCGACGGTTCCGTAGTCATCGCCGCCATCACCAGTTGCACCAACACTTCGAATCCGTCCCTGATGCTCGGCGCCGGCCTGCTAGCCAAGAAAGCGGTCGAGCGCGGCCTGCAAACCAAGCCCTGGGTCAAAACCAGTTTCGCCCCCGGCTCGAAAGTCGTCACCGATTACATCGAGAAAGCCGGCCTCTGGCCCTTCCTCAATTCGCTGCGCTTCAATCTCGTTGGATACGGCTGTACCACCTGTATCGGCAATAGCGGCCCGCTCTCCGAACCCATCGGCAAAGCCATCAAGGAAAATAATCTCGTCGCGGTCTCGGTCCTCAGCGGTAATCGCAATTTTGAAGGCCGCATCAATCCGCTCTGCCGCGCAAATTATCTAGCCTCTCCGCCGCTCGTCGTCGCCTACGCGCTCGCCGGGCGCATGGATTTCGACATCGTCAACGAATCGCTCGGCAACGATAAATCCGGCAAGCCCGTGTACCTCCGCGATATTTGGCCCACGCCCGACGAAGTGGAAAAAACCATGCGCTCATCCGTGGCCAGCGAAATGTTCCAGAAACAATATGCCGACGTCTTTACCGGCGACGAGCACTGGCGTGCCCTGCCCATCCCCGAAGGCGATCTCTACGCCTGGGACGAAAAATCCACGTACATCCAGCATCCACCCTATTTCGAAAACATGCCGCTCAAACCCGTCGCTCTCGGCGACCTGCACGGCATGCGCGCACTAGCGGTCCTGGGCGATAGCGTCACGACCGACCACATCTCGCCCGCCGGTTCGATCCAACCCGACTCTCCCGCCGGAAAATATCTGATCGAACACGGCGTCCAGCCCAAGGATTTCAACTCCTACGGCGCGCGCCGCGGCAATCACGAAGTAATGATGCGCGGCACCTTCGCGAATATTCGTCTGCGCAATATGCTGGCCCCCGGCACCGAAGGTGGCTGGACCATTCACCAGCCCAGCGGCGAAAAAATGTCCATCTACGACGCGGCCATGAAATACCGCGATGAACACGTCCCGCTGATCATCTTCGCCGGAAAGGAATACGGCTCCGGTTCCTCCCGCGATTGGGCCGCGAAAGGCACCATCCTTCTAGGCGTCCGCGCCGTGATCGCGGAAAGTTTCGAACGCATTCACCGCAGCAACCTAGTCGGCATGGGCGTCCTCCCACTCGAATTTGAACCCGGCGAAAACCTGAATTCGCTGGGCCTCACCGGCCTGGAAATTTTCGATGTCGAGGGATTAGCTCAAAATTTCGAGCCGCGCAAAAAAATGAAAGTCCGCGCACGCAAAGCAGATGGCAAGGAAATCACCTTCACGGCAGTAACAAGAGTGGACACGCCTTTCGAGGTAGCCTACTACCAACACGGCGGGATCCTGCAATACGTCCTACGCCAAATGCTCTAGGCTTCAAGAAATCGCGTTTCGCTTCAAGCTCTCATAGAGGCGGGTTCGTCAGGGCGCGCCTTTAAACGCTGCTCAGAACCCTAGCGAATGTCATCCCGAGCGCGGCGAGGGATCTGCTTTTCGCTTGGGCGCGGCGCAAAATAGTGTGGGCGCTTTAGGGGGTCGGAGCTTTAGCTCCCACATGGATCTTCCGAAAGTTAGAGGCTTTTAGCCCCTGAGGGAAGTCTTTGTAGCGGCGCCTGAAGACCGCCGCTACAAGGGTCTCGCGCTGGAGAGCTTCCTATTGCCCTGCGCTCTCAAGCCCCACGATAGCGCAAATTGGGCTATTCCATTATTACCGGGCGGCCGGACGGGTCGTTCCTGCGGAGGCCGAAGGACAGTACGAACATGATGCCTGCGGCGACGGCCAGGACTACGAAGGTGTCTATGTAGGCGAGGGTGTTGGCCTGCGCCTGCAACATTTGATAGACGAGCGCGTAGGCCACACTGACGGCCCGCTGTGCTTGCACGCCCGACGCGACCAACTGGGCCGCGAGTGCCTTGGCAAACCCTTCAAAGATGGGCTGGCCGGGGGAAATGTTTGCGACGAGGCGCGCCTGATGGAATTGCGCGCGGCGGGCGATAATGGTGGTGACCATCGAGGTGCCCACGCTGCTGCCGATATTGCGCATGAAATTCACGAGGCCGGCGACGCTATTGCTTTTTTCCGGCGGCATGCCGACGTAAGAAACAAGATTAATGGGCACGAAGAGAAAGCCGAGACCGAAGACTTGCACCAGACGCAGCAGGCTGGCGCTCACGAAACTGATTTGCAGGTCGAGACGCAGACTGGAGACATACATGCCGATGGAGAGTGTGGCCCAGCCGAAGGCGACGATATAACGCGCCTGCAGTTTGGACGAAAGTATCCCGACGACGGGCATGAGAAACAGTAGCAGGAGACCGCCGCCGGAGAGGACCAGACCGGCGGACTCGGCCGTGTAGCCCATTAGCGATTGCAAGAAGAGCGGCATCATCACCAGACTAGAAAAAAGCAGGATGCCGAGGACGAACATCATGCCGTTGGCGCTGAGGAAATTGAGATTTTTGTAGAGATGCACATCCACGATGGGCTTTTTGTAAAACCACTCCCAGAGCACGCACGAAATCAGGCCAACGACCGCCAGGATTGCGAGGGTGAGAATGAAATGCGAGCCGAACCAATCGTCTTCCTGGCCTCTATCGAGCATGACTTGCAGTGCGCCGACGCCTAGGGTGAGAAGGCCGAAGCCGATGTAGTCGAAGTGGATGCGGGCGCCGGTTGCGCGTTTGACCCACGGAGGATCTTCGACGAGGCGATAGACGAGAAACAACGTCATGATTCCGATCGGGAGGTTGATGAAGAAAATCCAGCGCCAGGAATAATTGTCGGTGATCCAGCCGCCGAGGGTGGGGCCAACGGTGGGCGCGATGATGGCGGTAATGCCGTAAAGCGCGAAAGCGAGGCCGCGATGTTCGGGCGGAAAGATGTCGGCCAAGATGGCCTGAGCCATTGGCTGCAGTCCACCGCCACCGGCGCCTTGCAAGATGCGAAAGATAATTATTGTTGCGAGGCTGGGCGCGATGCCGCAGAGCAGAGAACTGATCGTGAAGATTATCAGGCACGTCATGAAAAAGCGTTTGCGGCCGAGGACGCTGGCGAACCATCCGCTGATGGGGAGAACGACGGCGTTGGAAACGAGATACGAGGTGAGGACCCAGGTGCTTTGATCGTTGCTGGCGCCGAGGCTGCCGGCCATGTAAGGGAGCGCGACGTTAGCGATACTGGTGTCCAGGACTTCCATGAATGCGGCGAGAGCGACGACAACGGCGATCAGCCACGGATTGAACTTGGGGCGCCAGGGCGCGGCCGGCGGCGCAGCTACATTTGCGCCGGTGGTTTCGGGGGTGGGGGTGTCCGCCATGGCTTCGACACTTTTAGTTGGAGGTTGAACGCTTCCGCTGAGGCCTTGGGTGTGTTTAAGCCGAATTGATTTTTATCGTGTCGTACGATCTGCGACGCGTAGCGCGCAACGCGAGCGAATCATACCATTGAGGCTGTTGACCCGCGAAGTGCGAGGGGAATCACTATCGGGCGGGCGTGGAGGCGGGATCGCCCGGGGATTCGTGCATGCTGAGAATGTACCAGTGATTATCGGATTTGCGGCAGAGCATCATGCCGCGGCCGGTGGTGTGCACGTTGGGGGATTCGATGGTGTAGTCGTAGAGGCTCCAGACGACGTCGCCGACGGCGCGTTGATCGTTCATGATCATGGAAAGATGGGCGCGCGGGACGAGGTGAAAATATTGTTGGCGAAGATGGTTGGTGGCCTGTTCGCGGCCGCGGAGTTCGCCGGCGGGAGAGCTGAGCACGAAATCGGGATCGAAGCAATTGGCTAGCTTATCGACGTCGGCGTTGTTGAAAGCTTCGGAGCAGGAGTGCATGGCCTTTTCCATTTCGGCGATGAGCGATTCCTCGGAGGAGCTGGGCGGGGAGATGGCGACGCGAGCGACGCTGCGTTTTAGATCGATGGTTACGCCAAGGCGCTCGAGGAGATCCACGCCGAGGACGCCGTCGAGCGGGCCACCGCAGGCTTTGGCGATGGCGGTGAGATCGATGGCGGGAAGGCTGATTGCGCGCAGAGTGTGGTTGCCGAGTGAAAGTTCGTTGATGGAAACTTCGCGGGCCTTCAGGGGTGTGACTTCATTCCAGGATTGCACGCGGACTTCCTTGGCGTGACCTTGGGGGAAAGATTTTTCGTTGAGCATGGAAGTGGCGGCGGTGTCTATTAGGAAGCGCTTGTCCTGATGATCGATTTGCAGGACGACGACTGGCAGGGTATCGCAGCGCTGGAGGGGAATTTCGTTGCTGTTCGGCGAGGGCTGAGCTTGCGCTCTTGTGGCGCGCGGGGTGAGCGCGAACAGCACGACGGAGCAGGTGCAGATGCACGCGAGCCGTCGCAGACCTCTACGCATCACTTCCTCGATTGGACTGTGGTGACTTCGTCAATGCGGCGCAAAATCGCGCCGCCTGCGGAACTGAAAGCGCGCTGATCGCGAAACAAGCGCGAGCTCCAGTTCGCTCCCATGGCTAGCGCTTGAATTTCGAAGGCGAGCTGGCGCACGTCCACGTCTTTACGGAGTTCTCCGGCGGACTGCGCTTCGCGCGCGGCGCGTTCGAGATTTTCCAGCCACTTTTTCATGAGTTCGACGATGCGGTCGCGGACGCGGCCGGGGCGGTCGTCGAATTCGAGCGAGGCGGCGGAAAAGAAGCAGCCGCCGGGGAACGTTCTGTCTTCGCCATAGGCGAGCCAATTTTGGCAGAGAGCGCGGAGGAGTTTGACGCCGCGAAGATTTGAGGTGGGAAGAATGACCCGTTCGACGAAGATGTCGCGAGCTTCGTCCACGACGGCGCATTGGAGGTCTTCTTTCGAGCCGAAGTGGGCGAAGAGGCCGCTCTTGCTGATGCGGAGTGTGGCGGCGAGTTTGCCGATGGTGAGGGCTTCGAGGCCTTCGAGGGAGGCGATGTTGACGGCTTTGCGGAGGATGGCGTGGCGGGTTTTCAGGCCGCGGGGGCGGCGGGTGGCAGATGACGGGGCCTTGGTGGCGCGAGATTGGTGGTTGGCTTTCATTTTGACGCGTGGATAATAGCACGACCGTTCGTTCTATTACAAGAGGGGCGAGCCGGCTCTACGGCGGAAGGGAGGGCTCGTGTCTTACTACAAAGCTTTAACACAGAGGGCACGGAGAGTTGGAGAGGCTGGAACGGACGGGCCCAGCGACAAATTGGGGTACGGTTTGCCTGGCGAGGCTTGCCTCGCCTGGATCGTTTTGTGGCGGGTTCGGCTTGGGACAAAGCAGCGGCGCGCCGCCGCACTCCGCACGATCTTGCCGCGCAGACGGGATGCAGCTGGCGGGTCGTGCTGCGCGGCGGAGCGTTCCTTGAAAATTGCTACCATTTTTGCGGCTTCGGGTTATGCCACCTTCGGTTTGCCGAGTTGCTGGCGCGCGGAGTATGATGGCGTTCTCCTCGGCCAAACCCTAGGGCGCGGGTTGAAATTTCCTTCTGCTGGAGGCTCACCATGAAAAGAAAACCCCTTCTTATTATCGGCGGCATCATTGTGTTGCTATTTTTGATCATTCTGGCTTTGCCGCTTTTTATCAACGCGAACCAATTCAAGCCGACCTTGGAAACGAAACTGGGCGTGGCGCTGGGGCGCAAAGTGGGGATTGGCGACCTCGGACTTTCGATTATTTCAGGATCGGTGACGGTGAAGGACGTTTCGGTGGCGGACGATCCGGCGTTCAGCAATTCGGCGTTCTTGACGGCGAAATCGCTGGATGTGGGCGTGGAAATGCTGCCGCTGATTTTTTCGCGGCAGTTAAACGTTAGCTCGTTCACGATCCAGGATCCGGAGATCACTTTGCTGCGCAACGCGAACGGGTCTTGGAATTATTCGACGCTGGGAGCGGCGGGGCAGTCGAAGAGCGGCACGCCTGCGCCGGCAGCGGGCGGCGGAGCGGCACCCACGCCGACCGCGCCGGGATTCAGCGTGGACAAATTGAAGATTGCCGACGGCAAGATCATTGTGGGCGCGGTAGGAGCGAAGACCAAGCCGAGCATTTATTCGAACGTGAACCTGGATGCTTCGGACCTTTCATACACGACACAGTTTCCTTTCAAATTGACGGCGACGGGGCCGGGCGACATGGATTTGAAAGTGGAAGGGAAGGCGGGGCCGATCAACCAGACGGATACATCGGCAACGCCGTTGAATGCGACGGTGAGCGTGGGGCATCTCGATTTGGCGAAAACGGGATTCATTGATCCGGCGTCGGGAATTGCGGGGATCGTGGATTTTAACGGCGACCTAAGCTCCGATGGAAAGATGATGAGTTCGAAGGGAGCCGTGAAGACGACGAAGATTAAGGTGATGCCGTCGGGAGCGCCTTCGAGCGTGCCGTTGAATGTGGATTATGCGACGGACTATACGTTGAAGGATCAATCGGGAGTGCTGAAGCAGGGAGACATTCACATCGGAAATGCGGTCGCGCATGTGACTGGAACCTACAGCACGGCGGGAGACGAGACGAAAGTGCAGATGAAATTGAATGCGCAGGGAATGCCGCTGGGCGATCTGGAAGGATTTTTGCCGGCAGTGGGAGTGGTGTTGCCGCCAGGTTCGAAGCTACAGGGTGGAACTCTTACGGCAAACCTGACGCTGAGCGGACCGGTGGACAAGCTGGTGGTGGCGGGGCCGGTGAATATGCAGAACGCGAAGCTGGCGGGCTTCAGTTTGAAATCGAAGCTGGGAGCGCTGTCGTCATTTACCGGGCTCGGAGGCGGGCCGGGATCGTCGTCGGACACCGAGATTCAGACGCTTAGCGCGACGACGCATTACGACCCGTCGGGAACGAAGATTGATGATTTGAATTTGGTGGTGCCGACGATTGGGACCGTCACCGGGGCGGGAACGATGAGCCCGAGCGGTCAGTTGGATTTTAAGATGGTGGCGAAGCTGGCGGGGGGAATTGGCGCGGGGATTACTCAGATGGCTGGAGGAGCTGGCAAGCTCGGTTCCATCATGGGCGGCGGTGGGAAGGGGAATTCTGGCGGGGGGATACCGTTCAAGGTACAGGGGACGACTTCGGATCCGAAGATTATTCCGGATATTGGCGGAGCCGCGGGGAATTTGGTGAAGGGCGGAGTGGCAGGAATGGGGAATGCGGGGAAGGCGCCGGGGGCTGCGGCCGGGGCGGTGGGCGGATTGTTCGGGAAGAAGAAGAAACCGTAGCGGGTGACGCAGTTGGCCTGTGGCGAATGGCGCTCCGATGGACCGGACCTTGCTGGCTCCGGCGCTACGCGGCGGTCAGGGCGTTTTCTGCGTCGCTGAAGAGGGTGCGGAGGGCGCGGATTACTACTCGCAGCAGAATTACGATTACGCAGAGGACTATCACTACAATTGTTGATGCCACGTAGGGGTGTTGCGTCACTATCCACATCAGGAAGACCACCAGGGCGTCCTCGCCCAAACTCAGCGCGAAATTCGAAAATGGTTCAGGGGAGTGAGTGACGGCGGTGCGGGCGGCCGTTTTGCCTCCATGAGCGGCGAGGGCGATCAAACCGCCGGCGAAAGTGGCGGCGATTTGTTCCCATTGCGGCAATTGCGAAGTGGCGGCGTAGGCGAGGTAGGCGGCGACGGGGACGCGCACGAATGTGTGCGCGGCGTTCCAGAGCAGGTCGAAGAGGGGGATTTTATCGCCGACGAATTCGATTAGGAAAAGCACGGCGCAGATGGCGATAATCGTCCAGTCTTGCAGTTTATGTAGAGAATCGGGCAACACGAGGACGTGGTACCTGCCGAGCAATCCCAACATTCCGACGGTAGCGTAGACGTTGAGGCCTGCCGAGAAGCTGACAACGACAAGGATGGCAGTTAGTTCCTTGCCTTGAGGGATGACCGGAGATAGTAGGGCGAAGTTCATGGATGGGAGTGATGCGCCGCGCGGTGGGCTGCTATGAACTCGCCGCGCATGGGCGCACGTTCCGTATAGATGATGGCGCGCGGTTACTTGGTGGTTGGCTGCTTGGCGATTACGAGGTCCTTGATCTTGTTGTAAGTTGCTTGCGGGATGATCTTCTTTTTGACCAAGTCGGTTTTCGCGTGGTACGGGCGGCCGTCAATTATTTTTTGCGAGTAGGCGGAGCCGATTCCCGGCAGCGCGTCGAGTTGCTCTTTGGTTGCGCTATTCAGATCCACTAGATTGCCGGTGGGGGCCGCAGACTTGGTGGATTGTGCGGGCGACGAATGGTTGTGAGCCAGGACCGGGATGGACAAAACGAACAGCAGCGATGCCGCGAGGACGAAGATCGAAAAATTGTGTTTAGGCTTCACGGGATGCTCCTTTTGAGGATGGCGCGCAATATTTTCGGGACGCAGAGCGGCTGAGAGCCGGCCGCGCGATGCGTTGACGCCGCTACAATAGCACCGGGCGCGGGCGGGATTCTAGCGTCTCTGCAAAATCCGGGGCGGGACTGCGGATTGGTCGGACATGCAACGGTTGCATCTTTTTCGTTAGTATAGTGTTTGGTAGCGGGGGTGGTGATTCTTGGCGGAGCGGGGCGGCGGGGTAATCGGGGTCAAGTCAGGTTTCGCAGCAATCGCAAAATGGAGCCGGAGACGCCGTACTGGGATTTCCGGTGTAGTGTGCGTGTGTGTTTTGTTGGTGGCGCTGGTGCCGCTACTGGCGCAACAGATTTCGTCGCGACAAACTTCCCCGAAAATTGGAGTGAATGCCGCTGAGCTGGTGCGTTTACGCGCGGAGTGGTTTTTCCGGCAGCGAGCATCGGCGAACGGACACGTCCCTGGCGCGCTGCTGCTGCGCGCGTTTGCGCAAAATAAAAAGATGATTGCGTCGGAAGGAACTTTTGCCGCGCAACTCAGTGCGCGTGATGGAGTGCCGCTCGCGCAGACTTCGTGGACGGCACTGGGGCCGCAGCCGACGGCGAACACGATGTTTTATGGAAATGTTTCAGGGCGGGTGACCGCGCTGGCGGTTGATCCGTGCGACGCGACGGGAAATACGCTGTATGCGGGGGGCGCGGACGGCGGCGTGTGGGCGACTTTCAATGCGTTGAGCGGCAAGCCGGTGACTTGGAAGCCGCTGACGGACGAGCAGCCGTCGCTGGCGACGGGGGCGCTGGTGCTGGTTTCTTCGAGCTGCCAGATGATCAATGGACACATGCAAAGCGCGGAAATTTTGGTCGGCACCGGGGAATCGAATTACGCGCTGGACAATATATATGGAGCGGGAGTGCTGCGTTCGATGGACGGAGGGCAGACGTGGACGCAGGATGCAACGTTTACGGCGAATGCTTCGCAGGGGCCGGGCGCGAGCGGAACTTACATCGCGGCGCTGGCAGTGCAGCCGCATCAGGCGAATCCCGTGATACTGGCGGCCGTACAAGGAACGGATTTTGCGGCGGGAGGAGCGCCGCTTTCGGGCGTGTGGCGTTCGACGGATGGTGGCGCGGACTGGACTCGCGTGCAGCCGGACGGAGGCGGAGCGACGGGCGCGCCGTTTAATCCCGCGACGGATGTGAAATTCGACCCTAGCGATGCGACTGGCGATACCGTGTATGCGGCGCTAGGCGATCTGCATGGAGATTTCGACGCTGGCGCGGCGTGTTCTACCGGGCCTTGCAATGGGGTTTACGTTTCGCACGACGCGGGGGTGACGTGGTGTCGCGTGGCGGGATTGGATAGCGCTTCGACGCCGCCACTTTATGGAAGTATTTCGCTGGGGCTCGCGGCGGGGAGCGCGCCGAGCAGTTCGACCTTGTATGTGGCAATCGCGGACGCCAGCACGAAGTCCGATAACTTGCTGGGGGTGTTGAAGGGCACGGGAATTCAGCCCAATGGATCTGGTCCGGCATTTACTGCGATTTATCCCAACGCATCGAACTTGCCGGACTTTTGCGCGCCACAATGTTTTTACGACATGAAGATCGCTGCGGTGCCGGGAACTGCCGGGGCGACGATCTTCGCGGGAGGATCGGCGCAACCGCAATTCGCGAAGAATGCGTTTGGGACTTCGTCCATTTACCGGTCGCTGGATGGAGGGAGTTCGTGGGGCGACGTGAGTGCGGATGGCAGCGGCAAGGGAACTTCGACGCATGTGGACGTGCACGCTTTGAAATTTGCGGTGGAGAGTGGTTCGCATGTTCTGGCGATGTTCGTGGGGAACGACGGCGGAGTGTGGGCGTCGCAGGATGTGTTCAATTCGAGTGTGGCGCCGGGGAACCAGCATTGGGCGGATTTGAATACGGATACGGGGAATCCAAACACGTCGCTGAATCTGACGCAGTTTTATCCGGGAGTTTCGATTCATCCGAGCACGGACAAGACGATTTTTGGCGGGACGCAAGGAAACGACATTCAGCAGTACAGCGGGACGCTGGATTGGAGCGGGGCGCTGGCTTGTCCCTACGATGGCGGATATACGGCGATTGATCCGCGGACGCCGAGCACGATTTATGCGGCTTGCAGTTATTTGGGCGGACCGGGAACGCTGAATAGGAACACGATGAATGGAGTGCCGGGGCAGGACGGGATCAACTGGGCGGCGATTGACTCCAACAACGGAATTAATTTTAACGACAACGCCGATTTCATTCCGCCGATGGTGCTGGATACCAAGAACAGCCAGAATTTGTATTTTGGGACTTACCGGCTGTATCAGACGACGAATGCGGGAGGGAGCTGGTCGGCGATTACGAGCGATTTGACGACAGACGGCAGCAACAATTTTGTGACGACGATGGCGGTGGCACCGAGCGATTCGAACACGATTTACGTGGGGACTTCGGACGGGCAACTGTGGCAATCGTCGGAGGCGTTGGCGGGCGCGCCGGATATTCAGAGAGTGAATCAGACGGGCCAGCCGGGGCGAAGCGTTACAGCGATTGCCGTGGATGCAGCGAATCCGAAGACGGCGTTCGTGAGTTATTCGGGATTTTCTTGTCCGGGGATCAGCGGATGCGACGGGCTGGGACATGTTTTCTTTACGAACAACTCGGGCGCTGCGTGGATTCAAGTGGACGGCAATCTGCCGGATGTGCCGGTGAACGACATTGTGATTGATCCGACGGACGCGACGGACAATACGATTTATATCGCGACGGATGCGGGAGTGTATGCGAGCGCGAATGCGACGGCCGGGAGCGCGACGACTTGGAGCGTACTGCAAGCGGGGCTGCCGAATTCGCAGGTGATGTCGCTGAAGTTGCGTGGCGCTTCGCGGCTGCTGGTGGCGGCGACGCATGGGCGCGGAGCTTGGAGCACGGTGCTGCCCGCACTGCCGGGATTCGTGCTGACGGGATTGAACCCGGCGTCGGAAAACTTCGGAGCGGGATCATTTTTGCTGACGGCGAGCGGGGATGACTTCACGGCGAAGTCGGTAATCAATTTTAATGGTTCAGCGCTGGCGACGACTTTTGTTAGCGCGACAACTTTGACGGCGATGGCGTCTGGCGCGGGCGCGCCTTGCGCTGGAGCAGTGCCGGTGGACATTTCCGATCCAAATTTAGGGACGACGGATACTTTGACGTTCAGCGTGATGGGAGCGCCGTGCGATTTTTCGTTTGGGACGGTGACGCCGGCGAGCGCGACGGTGAGCCCCGGGGGGACGGCAAATTATAAATTCGCGTTGCAGACTGTGGCGACGGCGGGCAGCGCGGTGCAACTGACGTGCAGCATTCCGCTGGCCGGAGCGAGTTGCCAGTTCACGCCGAATCCTGCGACGGCTGCGGGTGGAGGGACAAACGTGGCGCTCGCGGTTTCGGTGCCGGTGACGGCGAGCGTACGAGATTTCGACGGAGTGGGAAAGTTTGTGTTTTCGTTTTCGCGCAACGCGGCTCGTGGCTGGCAATGGCTGGTTGCGTCAGCGATGATTTTTGCGATTTTTGGCATGGCGGCGGCGATGAATCTTGAACGGCGGCGGCGCGCGATGATTGCGATTTCTTGCGCGGGAGTGATTCTTCTGGTGAATATGATGGCGGCTTGCGGGGGAGGCGGCGGCGGAAGCCACGTGCAGCCAAAGGCTTACGAGGTCACCATCACCGGGACGAGCGGAAATTATCAGCACTTGACCTCGGTGCAGGTCGTGGTAGATTAGGCCTGTTGGAGACCCCAGCCGTCGCTTCAGCCAGCCGTTTGGCCGTTTTTTTTCGGGAGGTACACCGCTATGACCTGCCCGCAGTGCCATAAACACATTCCAGCCAAGGCAATTTGGACGACTTCGGGACTATCGGGCGTGGCTTGTCCGGAATGCCACGCGAGTCTTTGCCCGACGCCGATTTCGGCGATTATTGTGTTTGCGCTTTCTTTTGGACTGGGTGATGCCACTCTGGCGCTATTGCGCCATCTAGGCGCGGATTTTCTGGTGGCGTTTGCGGGATTTTTCGTGGTGTGTGCGGTGGTGTTTGCTTTGGCGGCGCCCGTGATTTTGAGAATGCGATTGAAGGATCATGCCGGGCCGCATCTTTCCGGGAATCGGGCCTGACGACGGATGGCGGACTTCAGACCGCCATCGTTGCGGGTGCGGCTTTGGAGTCAGTGTAAGAACGCGACTATCTTTGTAGGCCGCAGCTTTAGGAACGGCATAGACGCGGCAAAATCAGAGCGGCTTTAGCCGCTGAAGTACAGGTTGTGCAGTTGTCACACCGACTCTTCGGCCCCCCCTAAGATTTGCTTTTTGGGGGCTTTAGCCGGGAGGTGCAGCCTCCATGATCCGAATCATCACAATCGAACGCGAATACGGTAGCGGCGGCGCCGACATCGCGCAAAAAGTCGCCCAGCGCCTCAACTGGAAACTTTGGGACCAGCTCCTCACCAACGAAATCGCTCGCCTCATGGAATGCGATTGCAGTGTGGTCGAGGAGCACGAAGAAAAAAGAGACCCTATGTACTACCGCCTTCTCAAAGGTTTCATGCACGGCAGCTACGAAGGCAGCGTGCACGCTCCCAACGTGAATATTGCGGACACCGACTGCATTCGCGCAGTGGCCGAACGCGTCGTCACCAGCGCCGCCGAAGCCGGACAGTGCGTCATCGTCGGCCGCGGCTCCGCCTACTATCTGCAGAATCGCCCCGACGCGTTTCACGTCTTCGTCTACGCCCCGCTCCACGAAAAAGTCCTCCGCCTGCGCGCTCAGGGCAAAACCGAAAAAGAAGCGGCACAGCTAGCCGAAAGCGTGGACCGCGACCGTGCCGCCTTCATCAAACAATATTTTGGCGTGGACTGGCCCAACCGCCAACGCTTCCACCTGATGATCAATTCCACAATCGGCGAAGACACCACGACGGACACCATCCTCAACGCGATCGCCACGGTAGGAAAACAAAAAACCACCACAGCAGCCGCGCCAATCCACCAAGCCGCCAATTAACCGCTCCAAAGCAAACACTTGTTGTCATCCCGCTTGCCTGAGCGCCGTAGCGAACGGAGCGCAGCGAGGGATCTCTCTTAGCAGCCCGGCGTTACACTCTTACTCCTTCCATCTCGACTTTCGCCGCCTCGCGAGGGGCTCCGCTCAGCGTGAAATAAAACGTCGCGCCGCGGCCTTTCTCGCTCTCCGCCCAGATGCGCCCGCCATGGCGGTGGATGATCCGCTGCACGGTGGCAAGTCCGATGCCCGTTCCCGGAAATTCCTCCATCGCATGCAGACGCTGGAAAACACCGAACAGCTTATCGGCGTGGGCCGGATCGAATCCCGCCCCGTCATCGCGCACGAAATACGCCCATGTGCCATTGCGTTCGGTCTCGCCAAAATCAATCCGGGCGGTTGCACGCTTCGACGTGAACTTCCAGGCGTTGCCCAGGAGATTGTCCAGCACGATTCTCACCAGCCCTGGGTCCGCCTCCGCCTCCAGCCCGGCTCTGATGCCCAGCGTAACTTGGCGCTCCGGTTGGGCGCTCTGGAGTTCCTCCAGTACCGCACGCGCCAGAGAGCTTATGTCCAAAGTCGCTTTATGAAAATCGCCACGCGTCACACGCGCTAGATTCAATAAATCCTCGATGAGCGTTCCCATCCGCTGCGCGCCGGCCCGTATGCGATGCAAATACCTCTCGCCATCCTCATCGAACTTGCCGGCGTAGTCATCCAGCAGGATTTTGCTGAAGCCATCAATACTGCGCAGCGGCGCGCGCAGGTCGTGTGATACGGAGTAAGCGAATGCCTCGAGTTCCTTGTTGGCGGCGGTCAACTGTTCGGTTCTTTCCTCCACCTTCTTTTCCATCCCGTCGCGAGCTTCGCGCAAAGCCCCGTCGCGTTCCTGAATCTGTGCCAGCATCGCGTTAAATGCTTCCACCAGCACGGCCAGCTCGTCGCCTCCTCCCACAGGGTTCGCCCGCACGGAATAGTCCTTATCGCGCGAAACCGCCTTGGCAATTCCCGCCAGATTCACGATGGGCCGCGCAATCGACTTCTGGAATCCTGACGAAATCGCCAGGGCCACGAAAAGGGACGCCACCAGCACCGCTGCCGCGATCAGTGCGTAACGCTCCAGCCGCGCATAGAATCTTCGCCGGTCGGTTTGAATGTAAATAAAACCGATGCATTTACCATCGGATACGATGGTGCGCGCTTCCACCACGTCCCGGCTCGTGAACCGCCGCGCTTCCATTCCATCTACTTGAATCGCCGGCAGTTCTGGGATCTGTCCCTCGTGGCCTCGCCAGTACTCTGCAAATGGCTGTCCATCCGCCGTGCGGATCGCGGCCCAAATAATATTGGGCGCGGATTTGAACGCCGAAAGAGTATTTGCCGCGCTTCCCGGATCGTTGAACAGGATCGCGGCCACGCTGTTCGATGCCGCTACTTGCGCCTGAATCGAGAGGTCGTGTGCCGTGGCCTCGCGGGAAACTACCATGTCGTAACCGATAAAGCTCGCGCACGCAATCACCAGCGCTGCTCCGCTAACCAGCATGTTCATTCTGGTTAACTTCCTGGTGATCGAATTCTCCCGCGTTCTTCTCATCTTCTTTCAGTTCCCCTCTTGAATGTTTCTCCTCACCGCCACCGACACTTTCAACAATTCAGAGCTCAGCGTGAGCCCGGCATTTTGCGCGTTCGTCAGGTTCACTTCAAATCGCACCCGGCTTCCTTCCAGGACAAACTGGATCATCCCTCCTCGCCGTGAGAATTGCGGCATGTCGCTGACGGTCAACACGCTCGATTTGTCGATGGCTGCCAGAATCTCTTTCAACCGCGTCTCTTCCGACGCACTGATGAACAAAATCCGGCAGCTCGCCGAGTTTTGCGCCTTGGAGATTCTCTTCGCCACCACCGGTTTGCCCTCGATTGCCTCGCCGGCCAACGTCGCATCCAGTGCTCCGCCGAAGGGGTCCTGCCCCAGCACGCAGATGGTAAAGGCGTCCGCTGTCGCACCTGCCGGTCCCGTCGGCCATTCCGTGAATCTCGCGAAGTTGAAAAGGTAGGTGGCCTTCACCGCATACTCACTGGGCTTGGCTTGCTGCGCGCGTAAGGCCGGAACAACTGCCATCACGCACCCGAACGCCACAAGGACGATCGATGACCAGGCAAGTAATTTGCTTATGCGGCTCGCGCGCGCGAGCGGCAACCCACGCACTCGATGCGAGCGATGCGCCGGCTCGAATTCGATCACTTTCTCCACGTTATCTTGGCGTAGGCGCTTCGCTTGATTCCGATATTTAGCGGCGGATTCCCATACTCGGCGTGCTTCGGCTGGAACAAATTCTGTCCCACCACGGACATTTCGAATTGTTCGGTGACGTGCCAGCCCAGCCGCACATCCATCGTTGAATAGCTCTTGACGGACTGTGCTGGCAGAGCGCTTACATATCGAAAAGTAGGATCGAATTCAGTCCTCCGTGGCAGGCTAAACAACGATTGCACAACCACCTCATGATGCGGGCTCGACCCCACATCCGACGCCGCCGTTCCTGCATCCGTCATTCCCGCTTTGTCTTTCAGATGCATTTGCAGATAGGAGTAAGACCCTTTCAACTCCCACCAATTCGTCGCCTTCCAGATCGGGCTTACCTCGATGCCGTCCGTGTTGCCAATCAAGGCATTGGCCCACGGCACCGTGATCAGCACGTACGTGTATGAAGGTGGCGGTGACTGCTGGAATGTGATCGTCGCCGCGCCATAGCCGGTCAGGTCGTTGTAATTGTTAAAAAAAGCGGAGACGTCGAAATACAATCGAGAACTGATCAGGCTCCGGTATCCGGCCTCATATCCCAGCAATCGTTCGGAGGCAAACTTCGGGTTGCCGGCGATCTCTAGAAAGATCGGATATGGCGGAGCCGCGGACACTAAGCCCGTCAGTTGCAGGTCCTCATCCAGACGCGACGGACTGCGCACCGCGCGCGCAACCGCAGCCCAAAAGGTTTGGTGCGCGCTGGGCGTCCACAATAGCCTTGCGCTGGGCTGCGCTTCCCATCCCGTGTAAATGTTGTGCTCGAACTTAGAGCCCAGCGTTGCCCACAGCTTGTTTTGAACGATGGTGACTTTGTCCTGCACGAACGCGCTGTAAATATTGTCGGACTGCTTCTGCGGCTCGAAATTCACGGTTGCCACCGTCTCGATCAGGTCGCTCGGGCTCCACCGCGCGCCCAGCCCCCAAATAAAATCTTGGCGCGGCAGCAACGTCAGATGATGAATCAGGTCGATGTCAAAAGTGTTGCGCCTCTCGCCCAGTTGCGTCCCCAGGCGATAGGTCCGGTCGTAATATGCCTGCAGCTGAAAATCGGAACCATCGCGCATCTTGTGTCGCCAGCGGGCCAGCAGGTTTCCGCCCGAAACGTCCTCCGGACTATCCACATTGAACTGTGCGGGCGGGGAGTAGTAAGCAATGCTCTCCCTTTCTCCGATCGAGCCCTTGTACATATCGCCCTGAAACGTAATCGTGTCTCGATTTTCGTTGTCCCAATCCATCCGAAAGCCGCCTTGGCCCCACTGCCAATCGTCATAATTTCCATCGTCCGGATGGAATTCACGTCCACGCGCAAAAGCCATGCCATATACGCGGTAACTCAAGTCCCTGCCAATGCTGCCTCCATACCGAAATTCGCCGGTGCCTCGATCGAAATTGCCTCCGCCTACCGATATCAGCGCTCCCTTGGTCGCTTTCGAATTCTTGGTGATTATATTGATCACGCCGTTCACCGCATTGGTTCCCCAGATTGTCCCGCCCGGCCCGCGAATCACCTCGATTCGTTCAATATCCTCCAGCACTAAATTCTGCAGCCTCCAATTCACACCCGCGAAAAGCGGCGTGTACACATTTCGTCCATCGATCAGCACCAGCACGGATTTTGAAAAGGCGCTGCCAAACCCTCGTATCCCCACTGCCCAGGTGCTCGCGTCAATTTGCGCTACTTCCACTCCCGGGACCAGCCGCAGGGCTTCCGGGATGCTCGTGGCGCCCGAGCGCCGTATGTCTTCCTGCGTCAGCACGTAAATTGCTGCCGGTGTCTGCCAGATCTGTTCTGGCTCCTTCGACGCGGTTGTCACCTCCACGTCTCCCAACTCTGCAAGGCTCAACTGCTTCAGCGTTCCGCCGGCGTTCTGGTCAGCCTCCTGTAAGTGCGCACAGTCGGCGGCCCCCACCCATCGAGGTGACAACAGCAAGCACAGCAGAATTCCAAAGGGATTGGCCAATCGAGTCAGGCTCTGCGGAAAGCCGTGAAAGAAGTCCTTACTGTCGGCCCTGCTCTTTCGATTGGTGCTGCCGGCTAGAATAAGCCGGCGCAATGGCCCGAGCACGCACAAGGTGCCCTCCGTGTTCGGCAAAGCTCCATTTCCGGAATTGCCGAAGCGCGATTCCAATCGCACAGATACGCCCACGAAGACATGCGGAGACGAGCTCGTGAAACGAACGATTGGATTTTTTCGAAGGGGTAATTTCATGCTACAGGAAATAAAGTTCGTGTCAACGCAAGGGGCAAACGGTGTGTCGCCCCACGCACTGCCGGGCCGAACGGCGCTCGCGCAGGGAGATTCGGCGGTGCCGCATCGAAGGGCAGCGGCCACCTTTCCAGGCTGCGGAAAAAGTCCATGTACGAAAAAGTGTCGAAAATAGATCGCGTTGAGAGGCTCTAGGAAGCGACCAATTTCCCGGCGAATCATTTTGCCTCACCCCAAAAGACCGCAATTTTGCCGCAAACCGACTTTTTCCGCAGCCTGTGAAAGTGGCCGCTACAAATTCAACGGCGGGGAGTCGAAGTGACTTGGACGCGCGGGCAAGTTGGGGCGCAGCCCTCCTGCGGCGGATCTGCGACAAGCAGCGCCCCTACCTTTGGATTTTGCGGCTCGGGGAGATTGTTATTTCGCTACTACGGTCGTGCGGTTCAGGCGGTTTTCCAGGCTCTTTTGTTCTTCGCGGATTTCTTTGGGTAGGCGCGCGCCGAATTTTTCGAAGAACTTTGCCGTGGCTGCGGCTTCTTCGGCCCAGTCGGCGGAATCTACGCGGAGGAGTTCTTCTACTGTGTCGCGCGAGATGTCCAGGCCGTCTAGTGTGAGTGAGTTGGGCGTAGGGACGAAACCTATGGGGGTTTCGGTGGCGGCGGCGCGGCCTTCGATGCGATCTAGCATCCATTTTAGGACGCGGACGTTGTCGCCGTAGCCGGGCCAGAGGAATTTTCCGTTGGCATCCTTGCGGAACCAATTCACGTGGAAAATTTTGGGCGGATTCTTGAGCTTTTTGCCCATCTCCAGCCAGTGACCGAAATAGTCGGCCATGTTGTAGCCGCAGAAGGGAATCATGGCCATGGGATCGCGGCGGGTGACGCCTACGGCTCCGGTGGCGGCTGCGGTGGTTTCCGAAGCCATGGTGGCGCCGACGAAGACGCCGTGCTGCCAATTGCGCGATTCATAGACTAACGGAGCGAGACGTTCGCGGCGGCCGCCGAAAATTATGGCGGAAATCGGCACGCCTTCGGGATCTTCCCAGTGCGGCGAAATCGAAGGCGACTGGCGCGCCGGGACGGTGTAACGCGAATTGGGATGCGCGGCGGGACCTTTATCGGGCGTCCAGGGCTCGCCTTTCCAATCAATCAGGCCGGGAGGCGGGGGAGTGCCCATGCCTTCCCACCAGGGTTCGAGTGCGCCGCTGATGGCGACGTTGGTGAAAATCGTATTGCGATGCAACGCGGTCATCACGTTGGGATTAGTTTTTTCGTTGGTGCCGGGGGCGACGCCGAAGAAGCCGTTTTCGGGATTGATGGCGCGAAGCGTCCCGTCTGATGCGATGTGCATCCAGGCGATATCGTCGCCGACGGTCCAGACGCGATAGCCCTGGGACTCGAGAGAAGAGACCATCATGGCGAGGTTCGTCTTACCGCAGGCGCTGGGGAAAGCAGCGGCCATGTAGGTGACTTTGCCGGAGGGATCTTCGAGGCCGAGGATGAGCATGTGTTCCGCCATCCAGCCTTCGCTACGAGCCATCCAGCTCGCGATGCGCAGAGCGAAGCATTTTTTCCCGAGCAGCGCATTGCCGCCGTAGCCGGAGCCGACGCTCCAGATCAGTTTTTCTTCCGGGAAATGCAGGATGTAGCGGCGCTCCGGGTTCACGCCAGCGAGAGCGTGCAGGCCGGGAACGAAATTGTCGGTGTTGCCGATGCGGTCGAGGGCGGCTTTGCCCATGCGCGACATGATGCGCATGCTGGTGACGACGTAACGGCTATCGGTGATTTCGACGCCGAGGCGGCTGTAGGGCGAATTTTCCGGGCCCAGGATGTAAGGCGCGACGAACATGGTGCGGCCCTTCATCGAGCCTTCGAGGATGGGGCGGACTTTGGCTTTGCCCTCCTCGGGAGACATCCAGTTGTTGGTGGGGCCGGCATCGTCCTGGTTGCGGGTGCAGATGAAGGTGACGCTTTCGGTGCGGGCTACGTCGTTGGGATTGCGGCGGTTGAGGTACGAGTGCGGGTAAGTGGCCGGATTGAGCTCGGTGATGATGCCGTCGTGCTGTAGGCCCCGGAGGAAGTAGTCGTTTTCGGCTTCGGAGCCGTCGCACCAGACGATTTTGTCGGGTTGCGTGAGGCGCGCGGATTCCTCGACCCATTTTTCAAGTGGCGTAGACACCAAGCCTCCGAGAATTGCAGCGGGGAGGGCCGCCCGGCTGGCGGGCTGGGTTAGGCACTCTTTTTCTTATAACTCAAATAACCGCAATTTATGACTATAAAAGTCTAGGTCACGCGGTGGGGAATTGCAAGGGGCCGCGGGAGGTGGAGGTTCGTTTAACGCACGGGCGCGGGCGGAGGCGGGACACTGGGTCGCGGTGGGGTTAGAGATCCGAGATTTTTGCAGCGTGGCAAGTTGGGGCGCAGCGGAGCGGCGCGAGGCGGGCGCGGCCTGAATGCTATAATTTGCGGGTTATGTATGCGCGGAAACTTGAGGCTGAGATTGTGATTGGGGCTGAACGGCGGTTGGCGCCTTTAGAGTGGCTGGATAGTTTTTGCATGCGGAATTTTACTGGGTCGGCGGAGTTTGACGATACTTTGCCCGTTAGTGAGGGGCGGCTGGAGGCTGGGTTGGCGGTGAATCCGGCGCGGTTGGCTGCGGCTATGGGTGAGTGGTTTACGAAGCGCGGGAAGGGAAATGGGCAGACGGTTGCGGTGGAGTTGCGGGAGATTAGCGCGGGTTGATTTTGCGTTGGCGTTGAGTGGATATGAAATAGCGTTTTGCTACGAAATTTCGGACCTTCGGTAAAAGCAGAACCGTCCCGGCGTGAAACCGATCTCGACAGCATTAGGGCTAATTTGGAATGGTATTAGAAAGAAGAGCCGAACCCTTCCTGCGTATGATTGGGGCGTTGCAGCGGTCATCGCAGGAGAAGTTCGGCTCCTCACAATTCATTTGACGCTGGTGGGGAGGGTCGGTTAGCAGCGGGTTGGATCGCGAGTGGCCGTCCGTCGCCGTCGGGCTGAAGGCGGGCACGGCATGCCGTGCCCCTACCGACTTGTTGGGTTGGGAGGACCCTTTGGTGTGCCGCGCAACAACTGCGGACCTGAACGGCTCGCTGGCGATTCGTGCATCTCAAGGCAGGCGAGCCTCGCCCAAGACCATGGCGGCAGCAAGCTGCCGCACTCCCTGAACTGTCGCTACGATTGTGCTGACGCAAAATTTATTCGGAGACGTCGAAGCTTTCCCCGTCGCCTTCGCGGCGGTTGGTGGACCCGCGTTGCAGCAGGGCTTTGATGCGGGGCATGGCTTCTTCTGCGGCGGCTTGGCCCGCGGCTATCAGTTGGGGGGATTTTACGAATTCGTCCCAGAGGATGTGATGGACGTCGGGTTCCAGCAGGACGTCGCTGGCGGCGCGCCAGGGTTGATTGGCGACTGTTTGAATGATGGAGAAGGAGCGGGAGATGACCTCGATGGTATTGCGCGGCGGAGAATCGAGCAGGCCCGGCTCCAGGTGAACGGAGATCACCATTTCGGCGCCCAGCTCGCGAACAGCGGGGGCGGGGACTTGTTCGGTGAGGAAGCCGTCCACTAGAAAGTGGTTGCGGTATTCGACTGGCAGAAAAAGTCCGGGATAGGCGCAGGAGGCACGCAGGGCCGGGCCGACTTCGCCGCTCGTGAAATGCACTGATTCGCCCTTCAGAAGATCGGTGGCGACGATGGCGAGCGGAATGCGCATCTCATGAAAATATTTTGCGGTGGCGAGGCGTTGCAGAAAATCCTGCAAGCGGTCGTTCGAAGCCATGCCCATGCGCGAAAGAGTCCAGCGGCCGAAATCGCGGAAGCGGGTGAGGCTGGCTTGGTGAGCCATGTCATCGAGCGAAGTGCCGCTGGCGTATGCGGAAGCGATCAGGGCGCCGACGCTGGTGCCGGCGATGAAATCCACGGGAATTTCATTTTGTTCGAGCGCGCGCAGGACTCCTACGTGCGCGATGCCGCGCGCGAATCCGCCGCCGAGCGCGACGCCTACCTTCGGGCGTTCGCCGGGGCCATAGGCAAACGTCCGCAGTCCGCGGATCGCTTTGCCGAGCCATTTCGTGGTGGTTCCCCTGTCAGCCATAGCGCAACACTCTATAGAACACTTTAACCCAGTTCCGGATTCACGGTCTTTCCGGTTGACCCCTTCGTAGTGCTTTTGTAACCTCGCGGGGTTGCCCAGAGGTAACTCATGAAGCGTCGTATTGAGAGAGTAGCGGTACTTGGAGCCGGCACCATGGGCGCGCGCATCGCGGCGCATCTGGCGAATGCCGGTATTCCATGTTTTCTTCTCGACATTATTCCGCCTGAATTAAATGCGGATGAAAAGCGCAAGGGATTGACTCTCGAAAGTCCGGCGGTGCGTAACCGGATCGTGCTGGCGGGCCTGGAAGGAGCGAAAAAATCACGGCCTGCGGCTTTTTTTACGCCGGAGACGGCGCGCCTAGTGACGCCCGGGAATTTAAACGACAACATCGCATGGTGCGGCCAGGTGGATTGGATCATTGAGGCGGTGGCGGAGAACCTGGAGATCAAGCGGAATTTATTTGCGCGCGTGGAAGCGGTGCGCAAACCGGGGACGATTGTTACGTCGAATACTTCCGGGCTGCCGATTCACTTGATTGCCGAAGGGCGCTCGGAGGATTTCCAGCAGCATTGGGCCGGAACGCATTTTTTTAATCCGCCGCGCTATATGAAATTAGTGGAATTGATCGCGGGACCGAAGACGCGGCCGGAAGTGCTGGAATCGCTGGATGAGATTTGCGATTTGCGATTGGGCAAGGGCGTGGTGGCGGCGAAGGATACGCCCAATTTTATCGCGAATCGCGTCGGGACATTTTCGATGTTGAACGTGCTGCGAAAAATGCAAGAGCTGGAAATGACCATCGAAGAGGTGGATGCGTGCACGGGGCCGGCGATTGGCCAGCCGAAGTCGGCGACGTTTCGCACGGCGGATCTGGTGGGGCTGGACGTGCTGGCGCACGTGGTGCGGAATATTTATGAGAACGTGACGGCCGATGAGTCGCGCGAGATTTATAGGGTGCCCGCGTTCGTCGAGGAAATGCTGAAGCGAGGATGGCTGGGCGACAAGACCGGCGGCGGATTTTACAAGAAAGTGAAGAAGGGTGGAGACAGCGAAATTCTTACGCTGGACTGGCAGAAGATGGAATACCGCCCGCGTCAGAAGGCGAAATTCAGTTCGATTGAAGCGGGGAAAGGGATTGAGGATACGCGCGAACGCGTGCGCATGCTGGTGACGCCCGCGATCGAAGGAAAGGGCGGAGACAAAGCGAACCGCTTGCTGTGGTCAGGGTTGAGCGAGACGTGCCTTTATGCGGCGCGGCGCGTGCCGGAGATCGCCGACCGAATTGTGGATGTAGACCGCGCGATGCGCTGGGGATTTGCGTGGGAGTTGGGGCCGTTTGAGTCGTGGGACGCGATCGGAGTGGAGCGCATGGGGACGGCGCTTGAGCGCGAAGGCAAGGGTTTGCCGCCGGTGGTTCGGAAGGTGCTCGGGACGCCCGGAAAAACTTTCTACGAATCGGAAAAGGGCACTACGCGCTATTTCGATCAGGCGGCGGATGCGTTGAAGCCGGTGGAAGAGCCCGCCGGGATCATTATTTTGAAGTCGCTGAAGGAGCGGACGGGTGTGGTACAGAAAAACGCAGGGGCCAGCCTGATTGATCTGGGCGACGGAGTGCTTTGCTGCGAATTTCATTCCAAGATGAATTCGATCGGCGGCGATCTGGTGGCGATGATTCACGCGGGGATCAACCGACTGAGTTCGGATTTCGACGCGATGGTGATTGGGAATCAGGCTACCAATTTTTCCGTGGGCGCAAATTTGATGCTGGTGCTGATCAGCGCGCAAGAAGGCGAGTGGGACGACATACACATGGCCGTGCGGCAATTTCAGCGCGTGAATATGGCAATCAAGTACGCGCCGCGTCCGGTGGTGGCGGCGCCGCAAGGAATGGCGCTGGGCGGCGGGTGCGAAATCAGTCTGCATGCCGCGCGAATTCACGCGGCAGCAGAGGCGTACATCGGTTTGGTGGAGACGGGAGTGGGATTGATTCCGGGCGGCGGCGGAACGAAGGAGATGCTGATTCGTGCGAACGAGCATTCGGCGGGCGGCGAAAATCTGGATTTGTTTCACGCGTTGAAACCTGTGTTCGAAAATATTGCTATGGCCAAAGTTTCGACGAGCGTCGAAGAAGCACGGACGCTGGGTTATCTGCGGCCTGCGGACCTGGTGGCGATGAACCGCGACCGGCAAATTGCGGACGCGAAGGAAACGGCGCTGGCGATGCTTCGTGCGGGATATCACGCGCCGGCGCCTGCGGAAATTCGCGTGCTGGGCGAGGAGTTTTTGGCGGCGGCGAAACTGGCAATTCATACAATGGTGCGGGGAGGATTCGCGTCGGAGTATGACGGTGTGGTAGGGCGCAAACTGGCCGCGATTTTGGCTGGCGGTGCGATCACGGCGCCGCAGAGCGTGTCCGAGCAATATGTGCTGGATCTGGAGCGCGAGGCGTTCGTGAGTTTGTGCGGGGAGAGGAAGACGCAGGAGAGAATGGCGCACACTTTGAAGACTGGGAAGCCTTTGAGGAACTAGGTCAAAAACGCCACGGAGGCACAGAGACACAGAGACACAGAGACAAACGAAACAAGGAAGCAAGAGAGGCAAAGAGGCACGGAAGCAGAGAAGCAGAGAAGCAGAGAAGCAGAGAAGCAGAGAAGCATTGGGCGCACCGGGAACATCAGCGGGTGGCAGGTCAGACTTCTTACAAAAACCTACGGAGCGAGATTTCCATTGCAACTTTTCCGGGGATAGCGGGTTTGAGACCGCCGGAGAAACCAAAACAGGTTAAGTTGTATCTAAGGTTCTGACATCCGGGAAATTTGCGTATCCGGGTGTGCGGAAATCAGGGAACTTTTTTCAGGAATTTCAGGAAACAGGGTAGCCATGCTCCGTTGACGCCGGTGTAGCGCCGCACGAGTGTGCGGCGGGAGCGCCAAGAACTCATCCGCGAACATTTCGAATGGAGACTTCCGATGCGAAAGAAAGTTGGGCTGATTGCGCTCGTCGCGGTGGCGATGGCGAGTTCCATGATACTGACGGCGTGCGGTGGCGGAGGAGGCGGCGGCAATCATCCGACGACGAACGATCTGGTGATCGTACCTGGGTCAGCGAGCATTCCGGTTTCGCAATCGGGACAGTTCGCGGCGTATCTGGCGGGCGTGGGGCAATCGGCCACGTGGACAGCGAGCGGCGGGACGATTGATAACACCGGCCTGTTCATGGCGCCATCTTCCCCTGGAAGCGTGACGATTACGGCTACGGCCGGTTCCAATGCCGGGACGACGACGGTGCAAGTGGTGGCGGCGCAGCCGGTGGCAGTGAGTCCGGCGGCATTGACGGTGCCCGCGGGGGCGACGCAGACATTTACGGCGACGCCGGCGACGGGAGTGACGTGGAGCGTTGCCGGGCTGCCCGGTGGCGATTGCGTTTCGCCGCCATTCAATTCGACGACGCAATGCCACGGAACGATTAGCGCATCGGGTGTGTACGTCGCGCCGCTTTCGCCGCCTTCGGGCCAGACGGTGACGATTACGGCTACATCCGGCGCGAATTCAGGAACGGCTGCCGCGACAATTTTATTTTCCTCGGCTTCGCTGACGACCAGCGGCACTTCGGGACAGTACGCGCTGGCTTTTACTGGCGTTGATTTCACGAATGGATTTCCTTTGGACGTGGCGGGAAGTTTTACGACGAGCGGATCGCCGACTTCGTCTTCCGGGACGATTACCGCAGGCGAAATTGATATCAATAGCGGAACCGCAGGCCCGTCCGTCGGCGCGGGAATTACCGGCGGGACATTTCAAGTGGGGGCGCTGGATGGGCGCACGTCAATCACCGTGCTCACGAATTCGTCCATCGTCTCTTCGTTCACGTTACAGGCGACAGTCGGCTCAAACCAGCACGCGCTGCTGATTGACTTTGATACTTTTGCGACGGGCAGCGGCACGCTGGACGCACAGAATCCCACTACTTTCGGAACGCTGCTTGCCGGAAATTTTGCGTTCGGGCTATCCGGAGTTGACTCTACAACTTCGAACTTCTTCCCCCTCGTAGTTGCTGGAATGTTCCAGGCGAGCAACGGATCCATTCCGGTGAATACGGTCACCGCGCCGGTGAACGTCCAGGATTGGGAAGATCTGTCGTTTTCGACTCCGGTCGTAACCAACGATCAAACATTGAGCGGTTCGTATTCCGCGGCGGATTCGAACGGGCGCGGCACAATGGCGCTTTCGAGCTCGGATTTGGGAACAATTACAGTGGCTTATTACATCACCGATCAAACACACCTGAAGCTGGTGGAGATTGATACAGCGCAAACCTACATCGTGGCGGGAGACGCTTACAGTGCGCCGGCACTGCCGACGAAATTGACTGGAGGTGTGGCGCTGACATTTGGCGGGCTGGCGAATAATGCGTCGTATGCAGGCGGTGCGGTGTTCACGATCAACAGTGGCGGTACCGGGCTAAATACCGGCGGCGCGATGGACATCAATAATTTTGGAGCGGGATCAGCGCAGAACAACAATCCGATTACCAGCGGGAGCTATACGAACTCGACGGGTTCCGGGATCGTGCCGGCTCGCTTCCTGCTTTCGCTGACGAACAACAAGGGCTCGAATCAATTCGCGGCATACACGTTCACGTCGGGTGGAACGACCGGCGCCGAAATCATTGAGATAGACAATAACAACAATAACGGCGTGCAAGGCGCGAGCGGCATCGCTTATCAACAAGGGTCGCTGAACACTTCGCCGACAGGAACTTTTGCTCTGAATTTGACCGGCGTCGGGTTCGCGAAATCGTCCGGCTCATTCGAGCAGGATTTGACGGGACAGATGATCCTGGCGACGGGCAGCACTTCCATCGGCGGCACGCTTGATTTCAACAATCCGGCGAATAACGGATCACCCTTCAGCGGATTGCCAGTGAGCACGACGAGCATGATTACCACGGCTGCTTCGAACGGGCGCGGGACAATGTTGCTCAAGGCGTCGGCCAACGGATTGCCGGCGACGTTCAATCTGGTCTATTACATTGTGAATCCGACCACGGTGTTGTTGTTTGATTCAGACAACAATCGTGTGGCGAACGGCGTGATGTCGCTGCAGTACTAGCGGGCTCGACTGGGCTCGTTGCTTGGCTAATTTTTTCGTTGGGGAGCCGCTGCCGCCGTCGCTATTGTGCGAGCGCGGGCTGGGGCGGGCTTCTCGACGGTCATTTCTTTTTAATCCACATAGGAAAATCTGGGGTAACGCAAACGCTTTTCGCGCGTCTGAGAGCGTAGCGAGCGGGTGTGTTTGGCGCGTGTGTGCGGGCTTGATTTCTGCCTGGACGGCAAAAGCCTTGCATTCGCTGGAACCTGCCGATAGCATCATGCGCTTTCAGAAATAGCGGCCGCGGCGTTTGTGGGGCGACGTTTGCGCTTGCAGGGGCGCAGCCCTGAGATTCGGCGCTGCCGAATCTCAGGATGAATCGCGCTGTAGCGCGATTCACAAGCGGCGGCCCTACGGGCCTAATCATGATCCCGCTCGGATGCAGATGACTGGAGAGGTGCGAGATGAGTGATCGTTCGAAGCGCCGTAAAATTTCGCTGGCCGCGATTTTGATCTGTTGCGCGGGCCTGGTGGGCTGGGCGTGCACGGCGCGCGGCGAAGGAGGCGAGCCGCGATACTTTGCGATCAAGAACGCGCGGATCGTGCCGGTGTCGGGAGCGGTGATTGAGAACGGCACGGTGGTCGTCGCCAAGGGATTGATTGCGGCGGTGGGCACGAACGTGACGATTCCGCCAGAAGCGTGGGTGATTGACGGCACGGGGTTGACGGTTTATCCGGGACTGATTGATGCGGGAACGAATCTGGGATTGCCGCCGGAAGAGGGCGGAGAGCAGGCTGCGGCGGCGGGCGCGCGAAGGCGCGCGGCGCCGGCGAGTCCGATTGCGGCGGGGCCGGAAGATCGTCCGGGGACTTCGCCTTGGCGCGTAGCCGCCGATGAATTGAAGACTGACGACAAGCGGATCGAAACCTGGCGAAGCGCGGGTTTTACGACGGCGTTGACGATGCCGGACGGCGGAATATTCCCGGGGCAAGCGACAGTGATTGATCTGGCGGGCGAGCGTGCGGGAGATTACGTGGTGCGCGCGACGGCCACCGTGCCGATTTCACTAAAACCCACGGATGGATGGTTTACGTTTCCCGATTCGGTGATGGGGTCGATTGGATACGTGCGGCAGGTGTTTGACGATACGCGGTGGTACGCGGTAGCCGAACCGATTTATGACGATCATCCGACGACGCGCGAGCGGGTACCTTACGACCGCACCGAAGTGACGCTGCATCACGCGCTGGAGAGGAAAGAAATTTTTCTGCTGCCGGGAAATAATTCGGTGCAAATTTTGCGCGCTTTGCGGCTTGCAAACGAATGGAAAATTCGCGCGGTGCTTTACGGCGGGCAGCAGGGTTATGCGGTGACGGATGCGCTGGCTGCCAGCAAGATTCCCGTGCTTGTGAATTTGAAGTGGCCGGAACGGCCGAAAGATGCGGACCCGCAGGGCGAGCAGACTTTGCGAGAATTGCAATTTCGCGATCGCGCGCCGGGGACTCCGGCGGCGCTGGCGAAGGCTGGAGTGAAATTCGCGTTCTATTCGGACGGGATTTCCGATCCGAAGGAAATTTTCAAGAGCGTGAAGAAGGCTACGGATGCGGGTTTGTCGCCGGAAGCGGCGTTGCGCGCGCTGACTTTCGACGCGGCGGATATTTTGGGATTGAGCGACCGGATGGGCAGCATTGCGCCGGGGAAAATTGCAAATCTGGTGGTGACCGACGGCGATATTTTCGGCGAGAAGACGAAAGTGAAAGATGTGTTCGTGGATGGGAAGTGGTTCGAGATTCACGAGGAAGCGCCTCCAGCAAAACCGGACGACAAAAAGAGCGGTGACGACGATGAAGCTCGGGGTGCGGCGTCGCGGGAGATCGAGGGGGTGGGGCGATGAAGCGGGCGAATTTATTGAAGGTGGCGCTGGCTTGCGCGGCTGCGGTTGTGATTGCTGCCGCGCCGGTGGCGACGCGCGCGCAAAATCCCGGCACGATTCTAATCCAAAACGCTACGGTGATGACCGTGACGCACGGCAATATCGAGCATGGTTCCATTCTGATTCGCGACGGGAAAATCGCGGCGGTGGGAACGGATTTGAAAGCGCCGGAAGGCGCAGCAGTGATTGATGCGACGGGCCAGTACGTGATTCCTGGAATCATTGATTGCCACTCGCATATCGCGATTGACGGCGGCGTGAACGAGGGCGCGCCGGCGGTCTCTTCGATGGCGAACATCAAGGACGTTTTGAATCCGGATGACATTGATATTTACCGGGACCTTGCGGGCGGCGTGACTACGGCGAATATTTTGCACGGCAGCGCGAATCCCATCGGCGGGCAGACGATTGTGATCAAGCTGCGTTGGGGCAAACCGGCGAGTGAATTGCCGTTTGAGGGCGCCGTGCCGGGAATCAAATTCGCCCTGGGCGAAAATCCCAAGCGCTCGAATTTCACGGTTCCACTGGGAGTTCCCCAGCGTTATCCGGCGACGCGGCTGGGCGTGGAGGAAGTGATACGGCAGGCGTTCACGGAAGCGCGCGAATACAAAAAGCAATGGGACGATTACAACCAGCGCAAGGCAGCTGGCGAGCAGAATCTGATACCGCCGCGGCGCGACGAGCAAATGGAGCCGTTGGTGGAGGTGATGGAAGGGAAGCGTTACGTGCACGCGCACTGCTATCGCGCGGATGAAATCATGATGCTGATTCGCGTGGGGAATGAATTCGGGTTCAAGGTGCGCACGTTCCAGCACGTGCTGGAGGGTTACAAGATCGCGGATGAGATTGCGGCATCGGGCGCGGGCGGGTCCACTTTTTCCGATTGGTGGGCGTACAAGATGGAAGCGTTCGACGCGATTCCTTACAACGCGGCGCTGATGACGGAGCGCGGCGTGGTAGTGTCCGTCAATTCCGATGATGCGCAGGAAGCGCGGCAATTGAATCAGGAAGCGGCGAAGAGCATGAAGTACGGCGGGCTTTCGGCGAACGACGCGCTGAAGCTGGTGACGTTGAATCCGGCGATTCAATTGGGGATTGATAATCGAGTCGGTTCGATTGACGTGGGCAAGGATGCGGACCTGGCGATTTACAGTCACGATCCGTTGAGCGTGTATGCGGTGGTGCAGAAGACTTTGATTGACGGACAGGTTTATTTCGACCGGCAAAAAGATATCGCGCAACGCCCGGAGCTAGCCAAGGAAAAGCAGGCTTTGCTGGACAAGGAAAAGAAGGCGGCAGAGGAAAAGAAGCCCGAAGAAAAGCCGGCAACAAAGCCCGAGCCGAAGAAGAGAAAGCCGAAGGGTGATAGCGCGGATGGCGCGGTTGTGCGAGGTGCGCTGTGAAGATCAACGTGCGATTGAGGGCGCTGGCGTTGTTCATCGCGGCGTTCGTGGCGATTCCGGTTTGGGCGCAGTCTGCGGCGACGGCTGCGACTCCGAGTACGACCTATGCGATCAAGGGCGGAAAGGTGTTCACGCTGGCGGGAGCGCCGATTGAAAACGGCACGGTGATTATTCGCGACGGAAAAATCGCGGCGGTGGGAGCGAACATTGCGGTTCCCGATGGCGCGCAAGTGATTGACGCGACGGGAATGGAAGTCTATCCGGGGATTTTCGATCCGGTGACGCAGATTGGACTGACGGAAGTGAGCGCGGTGAGTGCGACGCAGGATATTACCGAGCTGGGCGATTACAATCCGGAACTCGTCGCGGCGACCGCAGTGAATCCGGGGACCGCGCACATTGCGGTGACGCGCGCGAACGGCATTACGGAAGTGATCGCCGCGCCGGGCACTTCGGGATTCGACGGGCAGGGCGGCGGAATCATCGCGGGGCAGGCATCGGCGTTCAATCTGGCGGGTTGGACGATGGAAGACATGCAGATCAAGCGTTCAGTGGCGATGGTGCTGAATTGGCCGTCCATCCAGACGCGGTCATTTGATTTTTCGACATTCAGCATAAAAGAGAAACCTTACAGCGACGCGAAGAAGGAATACGACAAAAACGTGAACCAATTGAGCGATTGGCTCGATCGCGCGCGGCACTACGCGCAAGCCAAGGAGAAAGGTTCTCCGGCGCTTTATGAACGCGATTTGAAACTGGAAGCGCTGGTGCCAGTGGTGGAGGGCAAGCTGCCGGTGCTGGTGCTCGCCGATGATGAACGCGACATTCGCAACGCCGTGGAATTCTGCAGCAAGCAGAATTTGAAAATGATTCTGGCGGGCGGCGCGGAAGCGTGGAAAGTTACGGACCTTCTGAAGGAAAAGAGGATTCCGGTGATTTTGGGTCCGACGGAGCGGCTGCCGGAACAAGAGGATACGCCGTATGACAAGCCGATGACCCAGCCTTCGGAATTATTCACGGCGGGAATCCCGATTGCGTTTTCGAGTTTTGGCACGTCGTTCTCCCGGCGGTTGCCGCAATACGCGGGGACTTCGGTGGCTTACGGATTGCCGCACGACGAGGCGCTGAAGGCAGTCATGCTGAATGCCGCGCAGATGTTTGGGTTGGCGGATCAGCTTGGGACCATCGAGCCGGGGAAGCTGGGGAACGTGATCGTTACGAATGGCGATCCGCTGGAGATTCAGACGCAGGTGCGCTATTTGTTCATCAAGGGGCAGCTGACCAGCACGGACAACAAGCACCGCGAACTTTACGAGGAGTATCGCAAGCGGCCGAAAGAAGCGGAGCAGGCGGCGCATTGAGTGGAGGCGCGGGCGGCGCGAATTCGGCGCAAGGAATCTGCATTTTTCTTAGGGGCCGTGAAAAGCAGATCCCTGCCTGCGGCGGGCAGGCCTCGCTGCGCTCCCTTCCTTCGTCAGGGCAAGCGGGATGACATTCGCTTTGTTGTTTGTTGGCGCATTAGCTTGTTTTCGTAAAAGTTTCGCCTCGTAATTCTTGCGGGATTTACATTCCTCGCGTCTCGGCTCGCGTTTCAAATTCTCCATTTGGTTGGCTGCGCTTGTGCGCGCTTGGTGCCCAAAGCGTTCCCCCCAAGTACCAAAGTACCATTGCCGCAATTTGGCACCCGCCTTGAAAATTCACTTATTCATAGGAATTTAAAGCATTTCTGGGGGAGCGGCGTACTACGCCGAGAACTATGGCACCACTCACAAAAGATTCAGTAGAAACGGCGAATTCCGGCGGCGAAGCAGCCGTCCAGCAGTCACAGGCGGGAGTTCCGGCAAAACCGGCGGCAGCAGGCGGCGGTCATCTGCGCGCGGATGCGGTGTCGCTCGAAGTTCCGGTGAAAGTTCATGGCTCGCGCGTAACGGAAGTCGCGCGTGGAGTGGCGCCACGCACGGAACCCTTCGAAGAAGAAACCAGCACGATGATCGTGTTTCCGCAGGGCGCCGTGTTGAGAATGTCCACGGCAGTGAGCGCGAGCCAGATGCTGGTGGTGACGAATTTGAAAACGCGGCAGGACGCGATTTGCCGCGTGCTGAAAGTGCGCACGTTTTCGAATATGCAGGGTTACGTGGAAGTGGAATTCACGCACAAGCAGCCCGGCTATTGGGGCGCAATTTTTCCTGGCGAGGGCCCAGCCCCCTCGATTTCAGCTGCAGCGCCGGTTGTTGCGCAGACGGATGTCGCCGATAGTCCTGTAACGACTGCGCCAGCGCAGAACACGGCGCCGACTGCGACGAGTGTGCCTACGGCAGCGCCGCAGACAATCGCTCCGCCAGCGGTCGCGCCCGCAGCGCCTCCCGCGCCCGTTGTGCCACCGGCAGCGGTGATTGCACCGCCGCCAGCAGTCGCTCCTCCACCCGTGAGCTTCGTGGCACCGAGCAAGCCCGAGCCGACGTTTGCGCAGATCGGGACGCAAGAAGAAGTGCAGCCTGCGGCATCGGCGACAACTCCGGCCGCGGTGAAGTTCATTGCGCCGATGCGCCCGATAGCGACTGCGCCGGCCACGCCAACAATATCCGCGCCGCCGGCCGCGCAAACGCCGTCAACGCCATTGGCGGCACCGGTACACACCGAGCGCGTGGCGGAAAAAATTGTTGCAGAAACTCCGAAGATGAGCGCTGCGGCGCAAGCGCTGGCGGACGCGCATATCGAGATCGCGCCAGAGGCAGAGGCGCCGGCTTCGACGCTTTCCTTGAACGAACTGCGCGGCGACGAGCAATCCGAGGCCGGAGTGGTTACAGCGGCGTCTGAGACTGCGACTGTCGAAGACAAAGACGAGGATACGGTTGCGGCGAGTTCGCCGAGCGAAAGCACGCACGGAACTTTCGGAACTTTCAGCGGCGGTGCGGCGCTTGGCGGCAGCCGCGGGGCCTCAGCGGAATCATTTGGCGCGGGGCTTGATGGACATCTGGACGGGAGCGCGGCACAGGCAAGCCAGGCGCGCGGAAATAACTGGATGTTGATCGCGGCCTGCGTCGCCCTGCTGTTCGCGGGCGTTTTCGGCGGCGTGTTTTATTTCCGCGCGCATTCCGCGGCTCCGGTAAATAATTCCGCAACGAAACCCAACAATCCGGCGCTGCCGCAGCAGCTGGCGTTTCAATCGCCGGCCGATGCTTCCGAACAGCCCGCGGCGCCAAGCAGCGCGGTGACGCACAACTCGGCGGCGCATCCGATTACGATCGTGACGCAATCGAACGCGCCGGCGGTCACGGTCAACTCGAGTTCGACGGCGAGCGGCTCGGGGCCTCGCGTGGTGAGTCCCGAAAAGCAAAATTCAAAAATCACCGCGGACATGGTGAAGCAGCAGCTTGAAGAGCATCCGACGGCTCCGCAACGTGGCGACGCGGGGCAAACGGAAGCGGCGCCGGCTTTGGATCCGGCGTCTGGGGGTGAGTCTTCCAATTCGGGCGCGTTGAATGGAATTGTTTCTTCGAATGTTCCCACACTGGCTGCGCCGGAAATCAAGCCGGAAGGTGACGGCCCAATTAAAGTCGGCGGAAACGTAAAAGAACCGCGGCTGCTTTCTCGCGTGATGCCGGAATATCCGCTAGTTGCGAAGGAAGCGGGGATTCAGGGCGACGTGGTGATCAAGACCACGATTGATGCGAAGGGCAACGTGGTGAACGTACAGATTGTGTCGGGCCCGCAGATGCTGCGCGGACCGGCGCTGGCGGCGCTGCGTCGCTGGAAATACGTGCCGTCCACTTTGAACGGCGAGCCGATCGCGGTGCAGATGCTGGTGACGATCAAGTTCAGTCGGTAGAAGAGCGCCGCTCGCTGACGCCCGCCGCGGCTTGCTTTTGGGCGCACGCTGCGATTCATTTCACGCCTCGATTTTCACGCCTCTTCATGAGTAACAGCTGCTGTTGCGTGGTTGTTGCTTTTCCTGCGCTGGTGCATCCAATATACTCATGGTTCATGCGAATTCGTTATTGGTGGGCGATGCTGCGTTTACGAGGTGAAAAATGCGCGAAGCTGTGATTGTTAGTTCGGTGCGAACGGCGGTGGGAAAGGCTACGAAAGGAACTTTGCGCGCGACGCGTCCCGACGATTTGGCGGCGGCGGCGATCAAGGACGCGGTGTCTCGCGCGAAGGGACTCGATCCGAAAGAGATCGAGGACGTCGTGCTGGGCTGTGCGATGCCGGAAGCGGAGCAGGGGATGAACGTGGCGCGGATTGCATCGTTGCGCGCCGGATTGCCGGTGGAAGCGTCGGCGATGACGATTAATCGGTTTTGTTCTTCGGGATTGCAGGCGATCGCGATTGCCGCGGAGCGCATTATGGCCGGGCAAGGCGACGTAGCCGTGGCGGGCGGCACGGAATCCATGAGCATGGTGCCGATGGGCGGCAACAAAGTCGCTCCGAATCCTTGGCTGATGGACAATTACCCGGACGCGTATCTGGGCATGGGACTCACGGCGGAAAATCTGGCGAAGAAATATGGGATCACGCGCGAGCAGTCGGATGAATTTTCGTTTGCGAGCCATCAGAAAGCGCTGGCCGCGATTGCGGCGGGAAAATTCAAGGATGAAATTGTGCCGGTGGCGGTGAGTTATACGGTGCTCGAAGCTACGGCGAGCGCGGGCGCGCCGGCGAATGGCGGGAAACCGAAGACGGTGAAAGTCTCGTTCGATACTGATGAAGGGCCGCGCGCGGATACTTCGGTGGAAGTGCTTGGAAAATTGAAGCCGGCGTTTCATACGCATGGCGTGGTGACGGCTGGGAATAGTTCGCAAATGAGCGACGGCGCAGCGGCGGCGGTGGTGATGAGCGGCGAGCGCGCGCGGGCGTTGGGGCTGAAGCCGATGGCGCGGTTTGTGGCGTTTGCGGTGGCGGGATGTTTGCCGGAAGAAATGGGCATCGGGCCGGTGAATGCGATTCCGAAGGCGTTGAAGATTGCGGGGCTGACGCTGGATCAGATTGATGTGATCGAATTGAACGAGGCGTTTGCGGCGCAGGCTTTGAGCGTGATCAAGCGGGCTGGGCTGGATCCTGCGCGCGTGAATGTGAATGGCGGCGCGATCGCGTTGGGGCATCCGCTGGGTTGCACCGGCGCGAAGCTGACGGCTACGATTTTGCGCGAGCTCGAACGGCGCAATGGGCGGTATGGTTTGGTGACGATGTGCGTTGGCGGCGGGATGGGCGCGGCGGGGATTTTCGAGCGGGCTGCGTAGACAACGGCTCGCACCACCACGGCTGGCGGCTTGATTGTCGCCAAGTTTATTAAATACACTTTCGGCGAGGCAAGCCTCGCCTCCTACAGGCGGAAGCCCTTCACTTCGTTCAGGACAAGCAAGCTTCCGCACTCCCAGATCGGCCGCGCTTACTTTGCGGCTGGCTTCCAGAGTCCTACCGTGTTTCCTTCGGGATCTTGCATCCACGCGAACGTGCCGGTGGGAATCGGCACCGGCGGGACGAGAGTCTTTGCGCCGAGCTTGGCGGCTTTATCGAGATAGGCCTGCACGTCGTCCACTTCCACGTAAAAAATTGTGTAGTGAAACGGCTCGTGGCCGAGCGCGGAGATGTGTCCGGTGATTGCGTGGCCGGTGTCAATCATGGCGGCGGGGCCGGCCTGCGCGATCTTCCAGCCGAAGAGCGTCGAGTAAAAATCTTGAGCTTTTTGGCTATCGCGGCAACCGATTTCGAAATGAACGACGGGATTCCCCATAGTGGCGCTCCCTTGAGGCGAAGTTGAGTTGTGAATTAGCCGTTCCGGCGGCGGATGTTCTCCGTGTTGCGTGCCGCCGCGGCGACCGGTCTGCCGGGAAACCATAACTGACAATCGAGATTTTGGCTAGAAGTAGCGTGATAAATATTGGGCCGCGTAAGAAATCAAGGTCGCTCGATCGGCAGCACGCGGAACTGGCGCTTTCCTTCAATGCGGTACGTGGCGAAATCGGCGTGATCCACGGTGAGAATTGCGGAGAGGGATTCGCGCTTCGCCAGATATACCAGCGTGGCATCGGCGAAATCCATAGGGCGATCCCAATAGCGCTGCATCAGCGTGCGCAGGTACGGCAATTCGTTGTGTTCGATCGTGCCGAGCAGCAGCGCGCCGGAGCGCACGAATTTCCAGGCGGCTTCCATCTCGGTGCGCGAATCGCCGACGAGGTGGAATAGCTCGGTGAGAACGGCTTCGGAGGTCAGCAGGGGAAGGCGGAGCTGGCGGAACGCGCTTATGCAGGCGGCATGCCAACGGTCGGTGCGATCGAGCAGCGCGAGAATTGCGCCGGTATCTATGAGGGCGCTAGCGGGCACCGGTGCGTTCGCGGCGTCGGCGATGAATCCGCTCGCGGACGATCTTGCGAGCCGATTCGGCGCGGCGCGAATTGCCACTGGCCAGAACTCCCAGGCAACGCTCGGCGCCGGCGTGAAGTTCACGCTGCACTTCATCTCCGGCAACTTCGGTGCCGCTCTTCTTCAGCCAATCACGGACCGCTAAGTCGAGAACCGAAGAGACGGGAATTTTGCGCACGCGGGCTTCGCGCTCGAGGTCTGACTTAAGTTCACCGGACAACCGCCAGCTGTAGACTTCTTCCTTCATGCACTACACTGTAGTGCATAAACACAATCTTTGCAAGGTCATTCGGGCGCGAGGCAACTCCAAACCAGGGGTTGGATTCGTTCAACGCCGTATGCCGACCGACTAACATTTGTGGGTCGGGCGGCGTATGAGCTGATATTGCGGGTTGCTGGGCTATTGCGCTGTGCGGCTTTGCGCGAGAGAATCCGTGGGACTGAACGCCCGCACTTCTACGGAGAGAAAATTATGGCCACTACACCGGTATCGCAGATGCTGCATCGCGGCGGCGAATTTCTGATTGCGAGCACGCGTCCTGAGGACGTCTTCACTCCTGCCGATCTTTCCGACGACCAGCGCCTGATCGGCCAAACCGCCGAGGAATTCGTGCAGAAGGAAGTGACGCCGGCGATTCCGGAGCTGGAAGCGCACAAGGACGAGCATTTGATGGCGCAGATGCTGAAGAAGGCGGGCGAGATCGGGCTGCTGGGCGGCGGAATTCCCGATGAATATGGCGGTACCGGGCTGGATAAAGTGGCTGCGATCGTGCTGGCGGAAAAGCTGGCGGGTTACGGGTCGTTTGCTGTATCGCACGGCGGGCACGCGGGAATCGGGACGGTGCCGATCGTTTATTTCGGGACGGAAGAGCAGAAGAAAAAGTATCTGCCGAAGATTGCGTCGGGCGAATTGCTTTCCTGTTATTGCTTGTCCGAGCCGCAGGCTGGATCGGATTCCCTGGCGGCGCGCACGCGCGCGGTGCTTTCGCCTGACGGCAAGAATTACATTTTGAATGGGCAGAAGATGTGGATCACCAACGGCGGATTCGCGGATGTCTACGTGGTGTTCGCGAAAATTGACGGCGAGAAATTTTCCTGCTTCATCGTGGAGCGCGGCACGCCGGGATTTTCTTCGGGCGCGGAAGAGAAGAAGATGGGCATCAAGGGCAGTTCGACGACGCCGATATTTTTCGAGAATTCGCCGGTGCCCAAGGAAAATCTGCTGCACGAGCCGGGGCGCGGACACGTGGTGGCGTTCAACACGCTGAATGCGGGGCGCTTCACTTTGGGCGCGTATTGCGTGGGCGGCGCGAAGAAGATTCTGGAAGCGTCGTCGAAATATTCGAAGGAGCGGACGGCATTCGGCAAGCGGCTTTGCGATTTCGGCTTGATCAAGGCGAAATTGGGCGAGATGGCGATGCGGATTTATGCCATCGAATCGGAAGTGTACCGCTCGGCGGGAATGATTGACGCGGCGGTTGCGAATCCCGCGCCGGGAAAAGACAAAGTCCAGCAGGCGATGCAGGTGCTGGAGGAGTACGCCATCGAAAGCTCGATCAGCAAAGTAGCCGGCAGCGAGATGGTGGACTACGTGGTGGATGAAGGCGTGCAGATTTTCGGCGGCTATGGATTTCACGAGGATTATCCGGTGGCGCGCGCGTATCGCGACAGCCGCGTGAACCGCATTTTCGAAGGCACCAACGAAATCAACCGGATGCTGATCATCCAGATGCTGATGAAGCGCGCGATGGGCGGCCTGCTGCCGTTGATCCCGGCGGCGATGAAGCTGGGCGAGGAAGTTCTGGCCGGGCCGTCGTTTGAGGAAGCGCCTACCGGGCCGTTTGCGGAAGAGGAAAAGTCGCTGGAGCAAGCCAAGAAGATTTTCCTGCTGGCGTCGGGGACGGCGATGCAGAAATTCCGCGAGCAACTGGCCGAGCAGCAGGAAATCGTGGCGTCGCTGGCGAATATCGTGATGGCGGTGTACGAGATGGAATCGTCGCTGCGGCGCGCGCAGAAGGCTTCAGCGGCGCGCGGAGAAGCTGCCGAGGTGATGTGCGAGGCGACACGCGCAATCATTTATGACGCGATGGACCGCGTGGAGAAAGATGCGCGCACGGCGCTCGCGGCTACCGTGGATGGCGACACGTTGGTCACGCAGCTGGCGGTTTTGCGGCGGTTCGCGAAGCATGCTCCGCTGAATACGGTCGCGATTCGCCGACGCGTGGCGGAAGCGGTGCTGGCGCAGGATCGTTATCCGTTTGAAGGACGCTGAGAATCATACGTCGTAGCGGTGCTCCGTTTTTACGCAGGCACGACGCAGTAATTCGTGCCTCCCGCGAAAGAAACCGCAAGAGAGATCCTTCGCTGCGCTCAGGATGACGAGCGCTCTTGAGGTTTGCGATGGTGTGTGATGCGCGCACTAACAATTGAACGCTGAACAGCGCGCGCGTTCAACAAAAAGCGCGTTGCGATTATTGCGCCCGCGTAAAAAAAATGCGTTGCTTTTATTTCGCCACGAAGTGAAAAGTGATGATTATTTTCGTGCGAAAAGTAAAAAACTGTAGACAAAAATCGTCCGTCGCTGCGGTTCACTTCGGTGCAGCGGCTTGCCTACTTCAGAGAAACGATTTTCCCCTCTGAGCGTTGTTCCCCTCTTTAACGATTCTGCACCCCCTCATTTATCAATGACTTACGTATGGTCCGTTTGGGCATCCTCGTGCATCTGAAACAGTGAGGGTAGAGAGGGGTCATGAAAACGCAATTGGAAAAGGCTAAGGCGTACATTGTTGGGATCGGCCAAAAAGCGAAGGTCCGCAAAGGCATGTTGTCGGTGATCGCGGTATTTTTCATATTGCAGATGTACTTCGTGCGGGAACTTCTTGCAGCGGAATTGCTGTTTGGTCTGGGCTTCGCTGTATTGCTGATGCTCGGCGCGCTTTTTTATGCGGTGGGCACAGTTGGCGAGAAGGGATTAGATTGGGCTGAAGCAGGCGTTCGGGTGATTTCCACCTCGGCGCGCCGCGGTTATGCGGGCCTGGAAGAAATCAGTAGAAAGCCATTCCGCCATCCACGTTCAGAGTCTGCCCAGTAATCGCGCTGGACTGATCGGAAACGAGAAAAAGGGCCGCGGCAGCGATTTCATCCGCTGTTTGCGGCCTTCCTTGCAGAGTCCCCTGAAATATTTGCTTCGAGACGGTCTCGCTATCCGCGTGAAAGTGCGCAGCGAGGCCTTCTCCTAATTCCTGAAACATTTGAGTTTCGTCCACGGGGCCGGGACTGAGCGCATTCACGCGAACTCCCTTGCGCGCGCCCTCGGCGGCGAGCGTGCGCGTCAATCCCATCAGGCCGGCTTTGGATGCGGCATAGGCGGCATTCAATTGGAAGGCGGCTTTGGCGGCGATCGTGGTGATGTTCAAGATGGAGCCGGAGCGGCGTTGATACATTTCCGGCAGCACCAGCCGCGACAATAGAAACGGGCCGCGCAAATTCACGGCGATCACTTCGTCCCAGGCGGTTGGTTCGAGATTTTCGACGGGTTGCACGGGGCCGAGGATTCCGGCGTTATTTACGAGGATGTGGATCGCGCCGAAGGCCCGGCGCGCTGCGTTGACGATTTTTTCGCAGTCGGCTTCGCGCGAGACGTCGGCGACGACGAAGGCTGCTTGGCCTCCTTTTTCGCGGATATCGCTGGCTACCTGTGCGATTTCCATTTCGGTACGTGCCGAGACGACGACCGAGGCGCCCTCCGCGGCGAACTTCCTGGCGATGGCGCGCCCGATGCCACGGCCGCCGCCGGTAACAATCGCCACTTGTCCCATGAGGCGCATTTCGGTCCTCCCAGCCTGCCGGATTGCAGGGGCATCTTAGCATCCGGGAGGCGCGCAGCGCCTTGCGCTATGAACAGGCAACGGTTAGGGCGAACGAACTGGCAGGGAAGCGGCGCTTCAGGTAAAATAAGAGCCTTTACGGAGAACGAATTGACGCTGACGACGATTACCGGCACAAATCATGGGGCCAAGACGATGGTACGGGTACGGCCTCGCGGATTCTGCGCCGGAGTGGTGCGCGCTGTGGACATTGTGGAACTGGCGCTGGAGGCTTATGGCGCGCCGGTCTACGTACATCACGAGATTGTGCATAACCGCTATGTGGTGGACCAGTTGCGGCGGCGCGGCGCCATTTTTGTGGAGACGATCGAAGAAGTGCCGGTGGGAGCAGTACTGGTATTCAGCGCGCATGGCGTGCCGCCGCGCGTACGCACCGAAGCACAGGAGCGGCAACTGCGCGTGATTGACGCCACTTGCCCGCTCGTGACGAAAGTTCACCTGGAAGCGCTGAAATTCGCGCGCGAAGGGCGCACGCTGATTTTGATTGGGCATCGCGACCACCAGGAGATTGTGGGTACCTCCGGCGAAGCTCCCGATCAGACCGTGGTGGTGGGCAGCGTGGAGGAAGTAGACGAACTGGTGGTGCCGGACCCGAACCGCCTGGCTTTTCTGACGCAGACGACGCTATCGCTTTACGATACGCAGGAAATTGTGGCGCGGTTGCGGCAGCGATTTCCGTCGATTGTGGGCCCTGCTTCCGACGATATTTGCTATGCAACGCAGAACCGGCAGGAAGCCGTGGAAGCGTTGACGCGCGAAGTGGAATTGATTTTGGTGGTAGGCTCGGCGAACAGCTCGAATTCGAATCGCCTGGTGGAAGTGGCCAAGCGCGCGGGAGTGGCTTCGCGATTGATCGAAGACGCGAACGACGTGGACGCGTCGTGGCTGGAAGGCGTGAAGACTTTGGGACTGACCGCTGGAGCATCAGCTCCGGAAATTCTGGTGGAGCAGGTGAGCCAACGGCTTTCGAATTTCGGGTTCACGAACCAGCGCGATTTGGATTTGATTCGCGAGGATGTGCGATTTACGTTGCCACCGGAATTGGCGGCGCGGCAGAGCGCGCGCTGACGCGAGTACGGGATTCGCTGGATTGCTGACAGGGCTATTCGGCGAGAACTTGGAGTCCGATGGAAGGAAGCGAAGGAGCCACTGAGTGGCGGTGAAAATTGTCCGCCAGCCCAATAAGATTGCTCTGCTAGGAGCGCCCACCAGCGCGGCTTCGATGTCCGCGGGGCATGAAGGCGCACCCGCCGCATTGCGAGCCGCCGGCCTGGCGGAACGCCTGCGCGAAATCGGTTACGACGTTGCCGATCTTGGCGACGACCCTGTCCAACTTTTCCAACCCGACAACGAAAGTCCGCGAGCGCGAAATCTTTCGCGCGTGATCGCTTCGCTGGAAGCGCTGAAGCCGCGCGTGGAACAAGCGGTGAAGTCTTCCGCGCTGCCGCTGATTTTGTCCGGCGATTGCTCGGTCGCGCTGGCTACCGTGGCGGGCGCGCGGCGCTATTTCCGCAAGGTCAGCATGATTTACATGGATGGCGACGCGGATTTGAACACGCCGGCGACGACTCCTTCGGGCTGCGTGGATGGCATGGTGGTTTCGCATCTCACCGGGCGTGGCGCGGCGGAAATGGTGCGGTTCTGGGGCGAGCCGCCGCTGGTGCGTGAACCGGATCTGGCGATTTTCGGAGTGGCGCGGCTCGATCCTCCCGAGGAGCAGGCGCTGGCGGGTTCGCCGCTGCGGCGATTTCTGGCCGCGGACGTTAAGCGCATGGGCGCGGCGGCTGCGGCGCATGCTGCGATTGATCGCATCCAGGGCAATAGCTACCAATTCGTGCTGCATCTTGACGTGGATGTGATTGCGGATTTTGCAGCGACGAATTATCCGAACGCGGGCGGATTGTCGCTCGATGAAGTGCGCGAGGCGCTGCTGATTTTTGCGCAGCAGAAGGAATTGGCCGCGCTGGAAGTGACTGCTTACAATCCCGCGAAAGATCCGGAGGGAAGCGGCGCGAAGCTGATCGTTGACCTGCTGGTGGAAGCCTTAGGAGCGCGGCTGGCGGCATTGAAAGTTCCCGAGGCAGCGGTGGCTGCGCCGCCGGCGGCTGTTGCAGCTGCGGCCTCACAAGGATCGGGAGCTTCCACTTCGAAGAGTGCCGTGCCCCAGCCCGAGCCTGAGCCTGAGTTGCCGGCTGCGACGGACGGCGAAGCGTGGTCTTCCGAATCGCTCGAATCGTCGGATTCGGCGGCGGATTCGGATTCTTCGGATGATGATTCCGGTGAGTCGGGCGCGTCGGAAGAATCGCGCGGCTCGCATTCCTGATTTGCAGCATTCCATGAAGCCTTTTCCTTCCGTAATCATTTTCGATGTGGATGGCGTGCTGGTGGATACGCGCGGCTCGTTTCAGCGCACCACGCTGGAAACCGTTAAATTTTTCACCAAGACGCGCGTGACAGCGCGCCAGCTGCACGCCTGGAAAAATCGTCCGGGATTCAACGACGATTGGAAACTTTCCACGGCGTGGGTGAACGACCTCGGGCATAAATTTGCTTACGAGGAAGTGAAGACCAAGTTCCAGCAGATCTATTGGGGCCCGGACGGCCGGGGCAACGTGACCCGGGAGAAATGGCTGCTGGCGAAGCCGAAGATTGTGCGCCTGGCGAAGTTGACGGAGCTGGCGATTTTTACGGGGCGCATCTGGCGGGAGCTGGATTACACATTGGATCGCAACAAAATGCGCGGAGTCTTCCCGACGATCGTCACGACGGAAGACGTGGTGAATCCGAAACCGGCGCCGGATGGTCTACTGAAAATACTGAACGGACGAGACGCGAGCGAGGCGCTGTATGTGGGCGACAACGTGGACGACGCGCTGGCGGCACAAGCGGCGCATGTGCCGTTTGTGGGCGTGCTGCGAAAAACGGGCCACGAGCGCCGGGAACGTAGTACTCGACTTCGAGAGCTCGGAGCGCTCACTATCCTTTCTGATGTCAATGAGTTAGAGAAGTGGCTTGGAAAATCTTACCAACGAACAACACACTCAAGAAGCTCCCGCCAAGCTCGGCCTATTACTAAGCGTTAGTACCGAATAGGGCAACCGTACCATTGTCCTATCCACTGTGAACCCGCACACTTACAGGTAGAGGCGGGGCTTCTGCCCCATACGGTTTCCCGATGAACGAGACCACACGCACCGCTGCGGCGCGCGCTTTCGTGCGCAGCCTGAACATCCTGCTCAAGTTCGCGCGAATGTACGACTTCGGGCATCCCCGCACGGCGAAGCAGTACGAAACAGCGTGGACCGAACTGCGCACGGCGTTGGGTACGGGCACGGACAATGAAGCGGGCGTGTTGTTGGCGGTGTCGAGCGATCAACTCTTGCTCGACGGTACGGCGCTGGAATCGGCGCAATCCGAGAAGAGCTTCGCGCGGATGCTCTCCTCAGCTGGCATCGCCAGCATTCACTTTGCCCCGAAGGTTACGCAAGCCAGTCTGGCGCGCTTCGTGCGCGCGTTTCCCACCGGCACCGGCGCCAAGCCCGTGCAACTTGCCGAACAGTTGAAAGCTGCGCTGCAAGGCGACCCGCACATTCACGTCAACGAGGTGTGCTTCGTGCCGGCCGATTCCGCTGTGGCGAAATCCACGGTAGCGGCGCAGCTTGCCGCCCGCACGCTGAGCATGAGCGGCTCTTCCGACGAGTTGTTCAACGATCCGGAAAAGCTATTGCAATTGATCGTGGCCGCCGAAGGAACGAAAGGCAGAGGCGGCGCGGGGAATGGCGGCGGTTACGGCGATGGCGGTTCTGGAGAAGGCGGCTCGGGTAGCGGCAGCGGCGGCAACGGCGAATCTGGAAGCGGCAGTGGCGGCGGAGGCTGGGGTGATGGCGGCTCCGGCGATGGCAGCGGAAACGGCGAAGGGAACGGAGGAAGCGGTCGAGTTGGTTCCGGCTATGGATTTGGTGGACCAAGTGGCGGCTCGCGGCGCCAAGGTGCTGGCGGCGAATCAGGCGCCGGCAGCGGTACAGGTGACGGCGGCGAATCCGGTTCTGGCGGCGGCACGTGGAGCGGCGGCGGCCATGGTTCCGGATATTACACGCCTGCACCAGCCGAGATCGTACGAGATTTGTCGACCGGCGGTAACGGACCGGGTGGTGAGAGTCCAGTTTTCGTGGAAGGCTCGGTAAGCACAGGCCCAAATTCCGGCGGCGGCGCGGGTTCTGGTGGTGGCAACGCGGGCGGTGGCGGAGCGGACCCGAGCACGTGGAATATCGTTGGCGGCAGTGGCGGCGGTGTACCGCTTGCGCCCGATACGCCTGGATTCTGGTTTAACAAGGGCGGCGCGAGCGGGCCTGGCGGCGGTTCCGGCTCTGGATCTGGCGCGGGCCCGGGCGCGACATCAGCAGGCGGCAGCGCGCTTGATGGGATATCAGTTCATGGCTCGGGCGCCGACGGGCCACTCGGTTCGAGTACGGGCGTGGGTTCTGGCGCTGGAGATTCGGGAAATGTTGGAGCGGGCGGTGCACCAGGCGGCCCGGCGATGCCCGGTTCGCGGCAGCGCGGCGGAAGAGGTGGCGCAGGCTCAGGTTCCGGCGGCGGTTCGGGATCAGGTTCTGCGGGAGGCTCGCGCGGTAAAGGTTGGAATGTGGCCGACGGTGTGAGCGCCGGCGGAGACGCCGCGCCAGTGAGCCGTTGGGGCAACGCGACAGCCGGAATTCGCGGCAGCCGATCGGCGCGCGCAGGCGCCGGTTCCATGGCCGTGGAAACCGGATTGATGACGCTGCACGAAGACGAGCTGAAAGGCATTCTGCAGATGCTGGCGCAAATCGCGCGGACCAGCGAAGCCTCCGGCCAAAAATTGGACGCGGAGCCTTTCCAATCGCGGCTCTCAACGCTGCCGCGGCGCGCGCGCTTCACCGTCAGCCAGGCGCTTTCGGCGCTGGCGGCGCAGGCGCCTTCGGAATCTTCCGACAAACCGACGCTGCTGAAATTGGCCGAGCACATCGCGATTCGCTTCGCGATGGAAAGCTACGAGCGCGGCGACATCGAAGTGAACGCAGTGCGGCAGGTGATGGACGAAATGAGCGAAGAGCTCGACAGCCTGCGCAAGATCATGGGCGTCTACGAAGAGAAAATGGAACGCCACGGCATCGCGGTGCAATCGCATACCGATATCCTGGCGCAGCAATTCTGGGCGCAGGTGCCGGATGAAAAGCGAAAAGCAGTGCTGGAATCGAACGACGCGTGGTGCGTGCCGCCAGGGCAGGTGAAGGAATACGTGGAAGGCCTGCTGGCGCGCAAGGAATTTGAAGAAGCCGAGAAAGTTCTGACGAACTACGCGAGCTGCGTGACCAATAAGACTCACGAGACGCGGCGGCAGACGTCCATGGGCCTGGCGGAATTGGCCGGGTGTTTTGCGAAATGCGATGAACGCCTGCTGATGAATACGATTCGCACGGTCGGCATTCAACTCGCTGAAGAGCGCGATTCGGAACTGCAGAGCTTGATGAGCGCGGCGTTTGTGCGCTTGTCGCAGGAGGCGGCCAACAAGCGGTCGTATCCCGCGATTCAACGCGCCGTGGAATTGGTGGAGTACGTGGAAACCGAGCGTCCCGGGCTGGGCAAGAATCTGCGGCCGAGGATCGCCATTGAAAACCGGCTTCCGGAATTCATCGAGGAAGCGCTGAAGACGGGCGAAGTGCCTTCGGGCCTGAAAGATTTATTGCGGCGCATGCCGGAAGTGGCGACGGCGCATTTGGCTGGCCGCTTCGGCCGCGCGGGTTTCCGCGAAGATTGCGACTTGCTGGTTTCCATGATGCAGGTGCTGGACGTGGAGGGCCTCGAGAGCCTGCGCGTACAGTTGCAGAAAGGCGGCCCCAACGAAGCGATCGAGACTCTGGGCTTGCTCACTCGCCTGGATCCCGACATGGTGGAGCAGGTCCTGCCGCAACGCATCTATGAATGGAAGAGGATCGCGCACGACCGCGTAGTCCGCCAGATCGCTTCGAGCGGATCGCCGGAACGCGGCCGGCTGCTGCTGCAGCTTTTGGACAATCTGGATCCGCTGATTCGTCCGCTGGCCGTGGATGAAATCGGCATGGCCGGCGATCAATGCGCGGATATGCGTTTACTGCGCATCGCCGAAGGCGATTTGCCCAAGGACGGCACGGAATATTTGCGATTGAAGGCGATCGAGGCTTTGGGCCGCCTGCGCACGTCCGGGGCGGAAGCCGTGTTGCGCAAGATCGCGGAAACGCGCCGCGCGTTTCGCTGGGCCAGCCCGAGCGAATTGCGGCTGGTGGCGTCGCAGGCCATGGAGAAGATTGACCCCGAGTGGGTACGCAGTTTCATCCCGCGCAGCGGCTTGAGCGTGGCGGAGTTTTCGATCGAGCCGCTCGATCCGGATCCGAATTCATCGGCTATCCGGCAGCGGCGCTATCCGCGGCTGCGGCTGGAACGACCTGTTCCCGCCACTACCACCAACTTGAAGGAAAATTGCCACATGGATATTCCTGAACTCACGCTCGGCGGCGGCGTGGCGATTTGCGAGCAGAGTCTGCATCCGGGAAGCGTCGTGAATATGAAGCTGGCGACGGCGCAGAAATCCGTGAAGGTACAAACCATCGTGCGCGACGCGAATACCCAGGCACGCGCGTTTGAAGTGGTGGATGTGGACCTGGAAGAGCGCGCCAAGCTGCGCAAGCTGCTGGTGCAATTGGGCAATGTGCAGAAGCAGACGACTCCGAAAGAGCGGACGCGGCGCGGCACGCGCATGATTTTCTCGCAGCAGACCTAGGCCGCTCGGGCGTAGCGCGTGGGGGTTCGCATGGACGGCGCGTTGCTGGCTTGTTCTTAGATTTGTACTCGATGATTGTGGTGCTCAGACGGCCCCGGGCGCAGCGAGCCTAGCCACACGCCCGCGCACAACAGAGCAACCGCAGCTCCCATTCCGAGCAACAGCGTTTGTTTGCGGTTCCCCTGCGTTGCCAGCCAGGCCAGCCCTGCCAATAGTGCCGTCAGCAAATAGCATGTAATTGCCACTCGCCGTGCCGCCCATCCTGCCGCTAATAGAAGATCGTAGAAGTGCCGGCGGTCTCCTTGGAAGGGCGACCGGCCGCTTTCGAGACGCCGCAGGATTGCGAAGACGGCGTCAGCGAGCGGCAGAGCCGCGACCAGGAGCGGAAATATCAGCGCGGTTGGGGCGGCGGTGGTGCTGTTCGCGCTTTTTGCCCCGATGAAATCCAGGCCCAGGAAAGCGACGCTGAATCCCAGCGCGGAACTGCCGGAATCTCCCATGAAAATTTTTGCGGGAGGAAAATTGAAGACCAGGAACGCGGCGCTGGCGCCGAGCAGGCTCCACGCGAGCGCGTAACCGACTGCGCCGAGGGATGCGCCAGGGAAAAGGATGTAGGCGAAGGCGATCACGCTGGTGACGCCCGCTGCGAGTCCATCGGCGCCGTCGAGAAAGTTGAATGCGAAGACGCGGGCGGTGATGCTGCTGGCTTCGCGCGAGCGCGAACTGGTGATCGAGGCCTTTCGCAGCGGTGCCCACGGCGTGATCTTTCGCGATGAACCGCTCGAAACGCTTTCCAAGTGCATCCACGCTGTGCATCAGGGCCAGGTGTGGGCCAATAGCAAGCACCTCGGTTACTTGCTGGAAGCCCTGGGGCAGACCAAATCTCTCCAGCTGCGAGACGCGCGTGGCGCGAGCCTGCTTTCCAAGCGCGAGGAAACCGTGGTGCGCCTGGTGGCGGACGGCTTGACCAACAAAGCGATCTCCAGCGAATTGCGCCTCAGCGAACACACCGTGCGTAATTATCTATTCAGGATTTTCGACAAGCTCGGAGTGTCGTCGCGCGTGGAGCTGGTGCTTTATTGTTTGCAGGAAAGGCGGGCGGTGCCGATGGAATTGGTAAGCTGACGGCAAAGTAGTGATCCCTCGGGGCGCCCAGGGGGTGCCCGCGGCCGCGCTAGCGCCACCCGCGGCAATGGACAGCGCGCCAAGCGGCACGTTAAAGTACAAGGCGCATTGGGACCGACCCTCAGCAATAAGCGCGCCTTCCTGCTGGCTGCGGCATTCGTCTTTGTGCTGACGTGCGCCACCGGCAGCGCGCAGAACCCCAATCAAACCGCTCGCCTGCCGAAGTTCGAGGACATCTCCGCGCGCGCCGGTCTCACCGTCTCCCACATCGCCTCACCGGAAAAGAAATACATCGTGGAATCCATGAGCGGCGGCGTCGGCTTCATTGATTGCGATAACAGCGGCACGCTCTCCGCGCTGGTGGTAAACGGCTCGACGGTCGAGCGCTACAACCAGGGCGGCGACCCAATGGTCACGCTCTACCGCCAGACCGCGCCGCTGAAGTTCGAAGATATTTCCAAGCTAGCGGGCCTGACGCGCAAAGGCTGGGGCATGGGAGTGGCCGTCGCGGACTTCGATGATGACGGCCTGCCGGACATTTTTGTGACCGGCTACGGCGGCAACGCGCTGTACCGTAACCTGGGAAATTGCAAGTTCGAGGATGTAACGGACAAAGCCGGCGTGCGCGGCAGCGGCTTTATGACCGGCGCGGCCTGGGCCGACTACGACAAAGACGGCTTCGTGGACATTTTCGTATCGCGCTACGTCCACGTGGACGTGAATAATCCCGGCGCGTTCGGCACCTGCAAGTTTCGCGGCATCGTGGTGCAGTGCGGGCCGTGGGGCATGACCGGTGAGACGGATCTGCTCTACCACAATCGCGGTGACGGCACGTTTGAAGAAGTCTCGCAGAAGGCCGGCGTGAGCGATCCCAGTAAATATTACGGGCTGGGAGTCGTGTGGGGTGATTACGACAACGATGGCTGGCCCGATCTTTACGTCGCCAACGACACTGGGCCGAATTATCTCTACCACAACAATCACGACGGCACGTTCACGGACAACGGAATGCTGGCCGGTGCGGCGCTCAGCAGCGAAGGCGACGCGGGCGGCTCGATGGGCGTGGATTTCGGCGATTACGACCACGACGGGCGGCTGGATATTTTCGTCACGAATTTTGCCGACCAGGAAGACAACCTTTACCACAATCTGGGCGCGAAGGGATTCGACGACGTCAGTTGGAAAGCGGGAGTGGCGAAGCCCAGCTATCCTTACGTGAAATGGGGCACGGGCTTTTTCGATTTCGATAACGACGGCTGGGCGGATTTATTTGTCGCGAGTGGGCACGTCTATCCGCAGATGGATAACCTGGCCGATCCGCGTTCGCACTACAAAGAGCCGCTGCTGCTGCATATAAATAATCACGACGGCACGTTTACGGACGCGACTGCCGAGGCGGGTTTGGATGCGGTGCCGCTGCAATCGCGGCGCGGGGCGGCGTTTGGCGACGTCGCGAATGACGGCAACATTGATGTGCTGCTGCTGAATGTGGGCGCGCCTCCTACGCTGCTGCTGAATCACGGCGTGGCGGGGAATCATCGCGTGGAGTTCAAGTTGATCGGCACCAAGAGCAATCGCGCGGCGATCGGCGCGCGGATTACGGTGCAGGCCGGGAAATCGGCGCAATTCAATGAGGTGCGCGGCGGCGCGAGCTATCTTTCGCAGAACGATCTGCGGCTGCATTTTGGGCTGGGCAAGGAAGTGAAGCTGGATTCGGTGGAAGTGCAATGGCCCAGCGGCGCGACGGAAAAGCTGCAAAATCTGGCCGCGGACAATATTTACACGATCGTGGAAGGCAAGGGAGTTAGCGCCACCAAACCGCTGCCCGCGCCGTAGCGCCGCGTTTTCCGCGAACTTCGATAGCACTCACAAAGAGAGTTGTCATCCCGCTTGCCCCGACGAAGGAAGGGAGCGAAGCGAGGCCTGCCTGCCGCAGGCAGGGATCTCTCTTCTTTTTCGCGTAACCGCGCGCCAAAATGAAAAAGGGCGCCGCAATTTCCGACGCCCTTTTTCAAATTTCGGACTTCCAATTTCTGACGCTTGGTTCTTAGAACAACAGCTTCAACCCAAACTGAAAAATACGTCCCAGGTGCGCACCGGAGGGTTGCAAAAAACCGTTTCCCAGGCAGGCTGCATCTCCCGCGGAGTTGTTAGCGCCTCCGTAGCACGAACTTGACGCATTCACTCCCGACCACTCCGTGTGGTTGAAAATGTTGAAGCTCTCAGCGCGGAACTGCATCGAGACCGATTCGTGAATCGGGAAGTTCTTGAACAAGGACATATCGAAGTTCAATCGGCTTGGGTTATTCAACGAATTTCGTCCCGATGTCCCAAATGTCAATCCTTGCGGTTGAGCATACGCGGCCGGATTGAACAGCAAGGGCCCCGAACCAGGTACTAACGTAGCGGCTGGAGGAGTTGCGTGAGGGTCGCCGACCAAGTCCACATAGGAGCCATTCGTACCCACCCCGTTTGCCACTCCCGCATTGTCGCCGAAAATGCCGTTCGTTACGCTAAAAGGCGTTCCGGTGTTGAAGGTCGCGATTCCCGAATATTCCCACCCGCCCAGAATTGCCTTCGCCACGCCCGTTTCATGGAAGGAAGGGATGTTGTAAACATAGCTGACGGTCAAGATATGGCGCTCGTCGAAGTTTGAACTGGCGCGGTTCGCTGCCAAATTGAACGAGTTCACGAAGTTTGCATCTGCCCAGTCCGACGAATCGTCAAGCGAATGGCTGTACGTATACGCGACGGACAACGTGAGCGGAGCGATCGTCCGGCGGATCGAAACCTGCAGGGAATTGTAAATCGAGTTCGCGTCGTAAAGCTTTCTAGTGATCGATCCGTAGCCAACGAACGGACGGCTTGGCGATGGATCATTGCCGCAGGCCACTCCGAGATTGGTCGCTGCTTGCCCCGTAACTGCCGTTCCGTTGACCGTAAGGGCGCCGCAGTCGGTATTGACCGTTTGGCCGGTACTATTGAACGTTGGATCAAAGGGCGGAGGAGCTGTCTGATCCTGAGTTACGATCGGCTCTCCAGGGTTGTAGGGATTGGTGCCGGTGATCGGCTCCAGTTGGTTCGCGTCCAGCTGCAGTGCGAGATGAGTTCCTTTGCTTCCGACATACGAAACCTCGCCGACGGTATTCTTGAAAAACTCATGCTGTACGCTCAAGTTCCACTGCTGTGCGTACGGCCAAATCGCCTTATTGTTGATAGATACGACGCTCAGCGGGAACGCCAGGATCGGTCCGGCGCCCGCGCCTACGCAGGTGTACCCGGTCGGCTCCGTACAAGTCCCGACGCCGGACGCGATATTCGATTGCGTGGGATTCTGAACGAGCGGAGGGCTACCCTGCAGCGACTCGGAGTTCCCCTCGTTTCCGTTTCCATGATCGTAAAAAATTCCATATCCACCGCGAACCGACGTCTTCCCGTTGCCCCACGGATCCCATGCAAATCCAACGCGCGGCGCGGGATTCCACAGATGTCCCTTCAAACATCCTCTTGGCACCCCAGTCGCGCCGCACTGCTGGATGCCATTGTACAGAAACACAGCGTCCGCAGGGTTTGAAGGCGAAAGAAATATGCTCGTGTTTGTGGGATTCACCAGTGCGCCCGAACCATTTGGATCAAGGGCCGGAGCGTCCGCCGGATTCCAAGCGTTGGGATTGAAATTAAACTCGGTGTCGTATTTATTGTAGTAGGTCCCAAACAGGCTGATGCGCAAACCGAGGTTCAGCGTCAAACGTGAAGTGATGTGGTAGTCGTCCTGGATGTACGGTTCCACAAATTGGTAGCGGTCGTAGTACTTCACGTTTTGACTGGCCTGCGAAAAGGTCGAAATATTCCCGAGCAGCAAATCCGCAAACGAATTTCCCGTCGACACGTTGGAGTTCGTCGCATCAAAAGTCAGCGCGCCACCATCCTGCAAGCTCGACAATTGATTTTTCTGCGCCAGTACAGCGTACGCACCGAACTGCAGGTTGTGCTTTCCAATGATCTTGGTGACATTGTCCTTAATCGTGTAAGTCGGATTCGCGTTGTTCCAAGGTTCATAGGAGGGGTCGGCCGTGAATCCGTACGCATTATTGCCCGACAGCGTGATGGCGGGAAGCTTCGTTGCGAAACCAGGTGCGGAAGGAAAAATTCCGGTCATGGTCATGCTGGCGGGCTTTTCGAAGGGTCCTTCGTTGGTGAGGAAGATGTGGTCGCTGGTGTAGCTGAAGACGAACTCATTCACGAGGGTAGGCGACGCCGTATAGGTTAATCGCGCCACTGCGCTAGTTGTTGGCCCCACGAACCTCGTTTGAATGTTAGGCACTGTGGCGTTAGACCAAAGCGTTAGCGGCGTAACGGTATTCCACGAATCATGAATGTAGTGAAAGGTCGCCCGTAGGTTGTTGTTGATATTGTGGTCCACGCGAATCAATTCTTCACGCCAGTAGGTTGGCTGCGTAAATGTTGTGTTGTAGCAGGCGCCGATGGGCGAAGGACATCCCGTCGAGCTGTTCGGCGTGGGAACCTCCGCCAGCAGTGCGGTGGCGTTGACGCCAATCGACGCGGCAGGAATCACCGTCCCGCCGCCCGGTAGATTCGGACAATCGGGACCCGGGCATACGTCCGAAAAGTTTCCGCCGCGCTCGGCCATTGAAGGGACAGGTGTGTTCGATGAATCTCCTTGCGATGCAAGCCAGGCTGATCCCGGCACGCGTTCTAAGCGCCATTCCTCCGACCAAAAGAAAAATGTCTTGGACTTATCCGTATTGTAGTGGCCGGGAATATAGACGGGACCGCCAATCGTGTAGCCGAAATCGTTCTTCTTATAAGCGGGGGCGTTAGGTGAGCTCTGGTCGAAGTAACTGCGGTCGTTGAAAATATTGTTGCGGTTGAATTCGTACACATCACCATGAAAACTGCTGGTGCCGGACTTGATTTCTGTTTCCACTGTGCCGGAGGAATTTCGGCCATATTGCGCGCCGTAATTGGAAGTGAGCACGCGAACCTCGGCGATCGAATCAACGCTGGGGAAAACGTTCAGCGAGTTGTTGCTGCCGTTATCCATGTTGTCGCCGCCGTCCACTTCCCAGTTATTGTTTTCGCCTCTTCCCCCATTGATGCTGTAAACGACGTTGCCGAGAATGCCCACCGTGCCTTCATCCTGGGCCGTTTGGTCATTCACGCCGGGCGTCAGGGTGACGAGTTGCGTGAAATCGCGCCCGTTCAATTGGAGTTGCGTGATTTCGCTTCCGGTGATCGTTCCGGCGATCTCCGATGATTGCGTATCTACTTGTGCCACGTTCTCGCCAGCCACCAGCACTTCGCTCGTTAGCGAACCTACCTCCAGGTTCACGTCTACGCGGGCCTTCTGGCCTACACGCAGCACAACTCCCTTCGCCTCGAATCGCTTAAAGCCTTTCGCTGCGACGCTGATGTTGTAAGTTCCAATCGGCAGATACGGGGCCACCCAATCGCCGTCGGAGTTCGTGACTATAATTTTGTTGACGCCGATCGCGGAGTTTGAAACGGTTACCTCTGCATCTGCCACGACGGCTCCGCTGCTGTCATGCACTGTTCCAGTGAACGTGGCGGTATCTTGGGCGAAGGCTGCCGCCGAGACGCCTAGGATGAACAGCAGAGTGCAAAACGCGATGCGAAGTGTATTCATTGCTCGCCCCCTGGTAGCGAAATTCGCGCCAACGTCAGAATGTGCAGTACCGTCTGTGTATCTGGTCACAATATGGTCGGGGGAGGTGAACACTTCGGCTCTGGCAGGAAGCCGAACGTCTAATGAAAATAGGCCCTTTGACTGGAAACGCCGTACGTTCTAGGCCCCACCCCAATACCTTTTATTAAATTTATTAAAACTCTTGTATCTTCGTGACGCCCATATGTCAAGCGAAAAACGGCTGCTGGCGCGAGCCGGCAAGGAAGGGCGCGACTTCAGTCCCGCCGTAGAAGCCTTGGTCTATCTGGGGCTTTAGCCCCTGAAGCCACAGGTTTCCGCTGGGACGCCACCTGTGTCGCCACCGCCTCTGCCGCTTGCTCGGCTGCACCGGCACCAGCGGAAGCGGCCTGCCGCAATTTCCACGGCCGCATGTACACACAGCCGCAGGACATCTCGTGGCCTCTTGTGCTAGCGTTGTCCGTGCTTTTTACCCAGAATTCGGAAATCGCCGCAAGCGCAGCCGCGTCACGGCCGCGAGGAAGGGCGGGACTTCAGTCCCGCCGTAAGCGCCTCGGTCTATCTGGGGCTTTAGCCGCTGAAGCCACAGGTTCCTGCTGGGACGCCGCCTGTTTCACCGCCGCCGCTCGCTCCGTCGGCAAGGGGCGACCCGCCGCTCGGCGATTTCTAATCGCAACATCGCCGCGATTAGAATTCGCCGTAATCCAAAGAAAACAAAAGGCGATTCAAAATCTAATCGCAACACGAATCGGTGTTTGGGACGCGAGCTGCTCAGTCCTCTGCGCGTCGCGGATTCCTCTCATTTTTGCTCTTTTCGCAGCTCTGACTGTGCTGGTAAATCTCGGCGCTGTACCCGTTAAAGCATCAGCTCTCGTCCGCATACAATCATCTGCGGCGTCCCCAGCCGGTAAGGCGCCCCAATCCGAAGTCGCTAGCCTATTCGCGCAAGGAGAAGCGGCGTTGCACGCCGGAGAGCTTGATCGTGCCGAGACCGACTTCAAAAAGGTGCTGGCAGCAGACCCCACCGCCGCCGGCGCCTACGCCAACCTGGGAGTGATTGCCATGCGCAAGCAGCAGTGGCCGCACGCGCTTGAGCTACTGCACAAAGCCGATCATCTGGCGCCGACCGTCGCGGGCATACGGCTGAATATCGGCCTGGTTTACTACCGGCAGAATGAGTTCCCGCAAGCGATTGCGCCATTTGAATCGGTAGTGCGCGATCAGCCGCAGTCCGTCCAAGCGCGCTATTTGCTGGGGCTTTGCTATTTTTTCACCGAACAATATGGCGACGCCGTGCAAACGCTCGATCCACTGTGGCCGCAGGAGTCCGACGACCTGAATTACCTCTACGTGCTGGGCAATGCCGCGAACAAGGCCGGCAAGTCCGATATCGAAGACCGCGCGCTGGGGCGCTTCGTCGAACTGGGACAGAACACCGCGGAATATCACATGCTGATGGGCAAGGCCGCGCTGAATCGCGATGAAAACGACAAAGCGATCGCGGAACTGCAGAAAGCTGTCGAGCTCGATCCCAACCTGCCGTTTGTCCATTTCAATCTGGGCCTCGCGTACATGGCGCGCGCGGACTTCGAACATGCCCGGGATGAATTTCAGCGGGATGTCGCGATCGAACCGGACGTCGCATTCAATTACGACCGGCTGGGCACCACGTATAGCTATTTGCAGGACGACGCGAAAGCGGAAGAAAATTTCAAGGAGGCGCTGCGGCGGGATTCACACCTGGCGAGTTCGTATTTTGGTTTGGCGCGCGAGTATCAGCGCGAAGGAAAATTCGCCGAGGCGCTCGCGGCCGTGAATTCAGCGCAGAAACTCGAGCCTGACAATTCGAATTACCACAACCTCAAAGGTCAGATTCTGATCCGCCTGGGGCGCCCGAAGGAAGGCCAAACCGAGCTGCAAAAAGCCACCCAACTGCTGGAAGCAAGCCGCGAGCGCCGCCACAACGAAATGAACGAAGGCGCGTTGCCGCAGCCGGAACTGACGGCGGAGCCGAAAGTGCAGTGAACGACTTCAGCGAGCGTTCAAAATTGTTGTCATCCCGAGCGCAGCGAGGGATCTCTCTTCGATTCGTGCAGCGGCGCGATCATGCCTGCGCGAACGCCTCCGTGCCCTCAAAGGTTTTCTCTGTGAACTCTGTGTTTCAGCTGTGGAGTTTTCGCGGGCTAGTTCGAAGCTTTCAAGAATGCCGCGACTTCGCGCGCCGAAGGCATCGAAGGCTGCGCTCCCTTGCGCGTCACCGAAATCGCCGCGAGAGCCGATGCATACCGCGCAGCGTCGAGCGGCTTCTTGCCCGAAAGCAAACTGACCGCGAATCCCGCGTTGAATGCATCGCCCGCCGCCGTCGAATCCACCGCCTTCACCGCGAACGCCGGAACCATCTGGCGCACGCCGTCGGCGGTAGCAACAAATACTCCCTGCGATCCCATCTTGATCAGCACATTTTTCGGCCCGCGTGCGAGCAACAAATCGGCGCAGCGCGCGGCGGTGGCAGGCGTCACAGGTTCCTGCGCATCCAAACCGCAGAGAATGCGCGTCTCGCTCTCATTCGGCGTGATCCAGGTGATCACTTTCATCAACCCCGGTGGCAATTCGCGCGCCGGCGCGGGATCCAGCATCAATGGAATGCCGTGGCGATGCGCGAAAACGCCAAGCGTTTCGAGCGTAATCAGCGGAATTTCGAGTTGCGCCAGCAGCATCCCGGCCTTGCGCAGCAGCGCCGCGTGCCGCGCGATATCTTTCGGCAACATCTTGCCGTTCGCGCCGGGAACCACCACGATGTTGTTCTGCCCGTCGCTGCCGATATTTATAAGCGCGACGCCCGACGAGCCTTTGACGGCTTGCACCGCCTTCACGTCCACTCCGGCTTTGCGCAAACCATTTTTCAGCGTAGCGCCAAAAGAATCGTCGCCGACTTTGCCGACCATGCTCACTGGATACCCGAGCCGCCCCACCCCGACCGCCTGATTCGCACCCTTTCCGCCGTTGAAAGTGTTGAAGTCGCGGCCCGTGATGGTTTCGCCCGGCAGCGGCACATGATCGGCGGTCGCCACCAAATCCAAATTGATGCTGCCCACCACCACGATCGGTTTCCGCATGTTCGAATAAGCCCCCCGCGCCAGCCGCCAAGCCTACCATCATCGCGTTCCGTGCGGTAATCGGGCGCAAAATTTCGCCGTGCCGGATAGGTGCCTCCGGTCGTTTGGCGTGATAATCTTTTCGCCGGACTTGCTTTACTCACGCCCGGGTGGCGGAATGGCATACGCGGGGGACTTAAAATCCCCTGTCCTTTACGGGACGTGTGGGTTCGACCCCCACCCCGGGCACGTCTAAATATGAATCGAAAAAATAGAGTGTATTCGTCGCTGGACGAATGCGTCGCCGATATTCCGGACGGCGCGACGATCATGTTCGGCGGATTTGGCGGCGCCGGTTTTCCCAATAATTTAATCCAAGGACTCGCTCGGCGCGGCGCGCGGGACCTGAGCGTTATCAGCAATAATTGCGGGACCGGCGACGGGGAACTGGGAATTCTTTTCAAGAATCGCCAGATTCGCCACGTGGTGGCGGCGTTTCCCGGACCTGGCGCGACCTATTTTCAGCAACAATTCGACGCGGGTGAGATTGATTTAGAGTTGGTGCCCCAGGGCATCCTGTGCGAACGCATGCGCGCTTTCGGCGCAGGAATTCCGGCGTTTTATTCGCCGGTGGGCGTGGGAACCGACGTCGCCAAGGGCAAAGAAGAGCGCGTGATTCGCGGCAAGCGTTACATTCTGGAGCAAGCGCTGGGTGCGGACTATGCGCTTATCAAGGCGTACCGCGCCGACCGCATGGGCAATCTTATTTATCGCAAAGCCGGGCGCAATTTCAATCCGATCATGGCGACGGCCGCGAAGACCACGATTGCGGAAGTGGAAGAAGTGGTCGAGACGGGCGAACTCGATCCGGAGACGATCGTCACGCCCTCGATCTTTGTGGACCGCATTGTGGTGGCGAAAGGGCTGCGTTATGTCTAAGCAGCGGCTCACGCGCGAACAAATTGCCGAGCGCGCCGCGCTCGAGCTGCCCGACGGCGCGTACGTGAATCTCGGCTGGGGCATTCCCAATCTGATTGCCGCGTACGTTCCGAAGGACATTACGATTTATTTTCACAGCGAGAATGGAATTCTGGGTATGGGTCCGCGCGCGCCGCAGGGCCAGGAAGATTTCGACCTGGTGGACGCGATGAAAGTGCCGGTGACGCTGGTTCCTGGCGCGGCGTATTTTTCGCAAGTAGATGCGCACGTGATGACTCGCGGCGGGCATCTGGATATTTGCGTTCTCGGCGGCTTGCAGGTTTCGGAGAAAGGCGATTTGGCGAATTGGCGCGTGCCGGGAGCGAAAGGCGCGGGCGGTATTGGCGGCGCAATGGATATTTCGGTCGGCGCGCAGCGGTTGATCGTCACGATGGAACACACCGCGAAGGACGGTCTGCGCAAGATCGTTAACACTTGCACGTATCCGCTGACGGCGATCGAATGCGTGAATACGATTGTGACGGATCTGGCTGTAATTGACGTGACGCCGGAGGGGCTGGCGCTGCGCGAAGTGGCTCCGGGATTCACGCCCGAGGAAGTGCAGGCGTTAACCGAGCCAAAATTGCGGTATTCCGGCAAGGTGCCGGAAATGGCGATCAAACGGCCCTAAGGACGCAGTTGCGCGGCTTTACAGGTGGCGCAAAAGGCGGGGTGGATGTCATCCCGAGCCGCAGCGAGGGCTCTGCTTTTCGCTGAACGCGAGGGAAAAGCAGATTCCTCGGGCCAACTTCGCCCTCGGAATGGCAGCTCGGCCCACTTTTTGGCGACCTGTTCGCCTGCTGAAGTACCTGTTTTTCGGTGTATGATTTTTGAAAATGGAAAACGAACAATTCGAACGTAAGAAGACGATCACCTACTGGATCGGCGAGGGCGGCGGCTGGCTGTTGCGCCACGTGGTCAGCGGCCTGGCAGCGACAGGCATTACGCCGAACATGTTTACGTTTCTGGGCCTCGCGGTAAATTCCTGGGCGGCTGCATTTTTCGCCATGGGAAAATTCCGGCAGGCTGCTGCTGTACTTTTTCTCGCTGGATTTCTTGATATGGCCGATGGGCAAGTGGCGCGGCGAGTCGGGCGAGTGACTGCTTTCGGCGCGTTCCTCGATTCGACGCTCGATCGCTACTCCGATCTCGCGCTGTATATGGGGCTGGTCGTGCATTACACGCTGATCGGCCGGCCGTTCTACATGGCGCTGGCGGCCGTGGCGATGGCCAGTTCGTTCATGGTCAGCTATTCCCGCGCGCGCGCCGAATCCATTATTCCGTCGTGCAAAGTGGGATTCATGGAGAGGCCCGAGCGGCTGGTGCTTTTGATCATGGGCGGCGTGTTCAATCGCATGGCGCAAGTCTTGTGGGTGATCGCCGCGATTTCAACTCTCACTGTGATTCATCGCGTGGTTTATACCTGGCAGGAATTGCGCGCCGGCCGCGCGCTGCCGGATGCGAGCGCTACGCAAACTTTCTAGGCAAAGCTGCTTCCATAAAATGCCGCGCCTTACGGTTTTTGCACTGGATTCTTTTTTAGCGATTCTTCCACCGGCGCCGCCACGATTTCCTGCACGCGTTGCCTTAGCGCATCCACATCGCCGCGCGGAATGTCCTTCGTCTCGATCGTATCGTGGAGATACACCGTGATTTTCTCGGGATAGAGCATCCAGTTTCCCGTTTGAAAAAATTGATACGAACCAACCATGCTCACCGGCACGATGGGTATTCCAAATTTGTGCGCGAGGCCGAAGATTCCTTTCTTGAACGGCTGCACGTGTCCGTCGCGCGTGCGCGAGCCTTCGGCGAAAGCGATCAGGCTGATTCCCGAATCGAGCGCGGCCTTGGCGCGCTGCGTCATGATTTCCAAGCCTTCGCGGCTGGGGGCGTCTGGCACGGGAATATTGCCGAAGCGGCCCATCAACCAACCATAGATGGGAAGCTTGAAATGCGATTCCAGTTCAAAGCCGCGCAAAAATTGCGGAATCGCGGAATAAATCACGAAGGGATCGAAGAGGTTCACGTGGTTGCAGATGAACATGCTGGTGCGAGTGGGATCGAAGCCCGGGGAGCGCCGCACTTCGAATCGCGCCCCGGCGAGGCGCAGGATATTCCGGAAGAAGATGCGCTGCGGCAAGTCGTTCTTTCTAGGATCGACGAAAATTCCGAGCACAATCAGAAACGTGCAGACGACGGCGAAATGGATTCCGCTGATGGCCCAGAGCAGCATGGAACGCACCGTCAGATAGGCCTTCTTCATACGATCGCGTCCAACGCGCCGGGAAGAATTTCCAGAGATTGGCAATGCAGGCGCATGCTTTCGCCGTCCACCATCACGTTCACGGGGGCGTCCAGGTCGAAATCGATTTTTGTGGTCGCGGTTCGCGAAGCGAGCCGGTGATTGATGTGCGTCCCGGTGAAGAGCCGCGGCAGGGTCAAGATCAATCCCATCCGGCCGATCGGTCCCCAGCGGACATATTCGATTGCGCCGTCGCATGGATCCGCTTTCGGAGCGATCATCATTTTGCCGCCGGTGAATTTGCTGTTGTTGAACGAGAGAAACAGCGTTTTGCCTCGATCCCAATCCGTCGCGCCGGCAAGCCGGTGCGGAAATGCGAGATGCTCAAGCTGCACCAGGCGCGTGAAGACCGCCAGAATATAACCCAGTTCACCCCAGCGCTTGAACCGGCGGTTGGCGGTGACCGCGACGTCGGCGGGAAACCCGAGCGTTAGCAAATTGTAGAAATAGAGTTCACCTTGCGTGTGGCGGAGGCGAATCACATCGCAAGTGCGGCGCGTGCCTTGCTGTAGCGCGGCGAGGGTGTGTTCGATCCCGTGCGAGGAGAAATCTTTCAGAAACGAATTTCCCGTGCCCAGCGGTAAGAAGCCGAGCGTGGGGCGGCCCTGGTTGAGGGCTTCCGGGAACAGGCCATTGATAATTTCAAAAGCGGTGCCATCGCCGCCGACGGCGAGGAAATTGCGGGTTCCTCCGCGATATGCGCGGCGCGCGATTTCGGTCGCTTCGCCGGCACGCGTCGTCTGCGCCACGGCAAGTTCGATTCCGGCGCTGCGCACGCGATCCAGCGCGCTTGGCGCAAGTTGTCCAGAACGTCCGCCGCCCGCGGCTGGATTGACGATCGCGAGAAACGGTGATTTCACGAGAGCGCGATCTCCCGCACGGGTTTGCGCGAGCTGATCACACCGGCACCACGGCGGAGCGATCGCGCTGCTGGCGAATTTGTTCGGCGAGTTCGTTGCGCTTGATTTTCAGCGAGGCGGTGCGAGGGAAGTCGCTCTCCCAAATCAAGTAACCGCTGATGCGTTTGTAATTCAACAGGCGGCGATTGCGCTCGCCTACGTTCGCGACCACGCTGTCGCTGATCGTCTGGCCCGAGTCGGGATGCAGGACCAGCACGAGTTGCTCGCCGACCATGGTGCGCGCGGGCCATAGATAATTTGCCGCGAAGACACAGAATTCTTTCACGGGAAGGCCCTCGAAATACGTTTCGATATCTTCCGGATAAATGTTCTTTCCTTCTTCGGTGACGATCATGTTTTTCTTGCGCCCGAAAAGTTGCAGGTGGCCCATCGAATCGAAACGGCCGAGGTCCCCGGTCATCAGCCAGCCATTGACGATTGTTTCGGCGGTCATTTCCGGATCGTCGAGATAGTGGGACATGATCGTTTTGCCACGCACGGTGACTTCGCCGATTCCTTCCGCGTCAGGGTTCACAATTTTTACTTCCATGCCCGGCAGCGGTTTTCCCACGGTGTCGGCGCGAAACGGCTTGAAATCGTTCAGCGTGATGGAAGTGCCCGCTTCGGTGCAGCCGTAGCCGTTGCCGACCTGAATTCCGAGATCGTAGAAAAACTGCAGCGTGGCAGGTTCGGTGAACGCGCCGCCGACGAAGAGCGCGCGCAGTTCGCCGCCAAACGCTTTGTGAACTTGCGGCAGTAGGGCGCGGCTGATTTGCAGATGCGGCCGGCGGCGGGTGAGCGCGCGATTCACGCCGATCAGAGTATTCAGCGCGGAGCGTTTCGCTGGTGGCAAGTCGGCGAAGCGCTGGCGCAATCCCTTTTCAAGGCTCTTAAGTACCATGGGCACCAGCGCCATGTACGTGATTTTGTACTTCGTGAATGCTTCACGAATGAATTCGGGGCGCAGCGTGCGCAGATGAACTACGGCGGCGCCGCAGGTGAACGGTCCGATAAATCCCACCATGAAATCGATAGCGTGATTCGTCGGAAGAATGCTCAGGTAACGCACGCCGGGCCAAAAGGGATAGAGCGAGGTGAGCGCGACGCACTGCTCCAGATAATTATCGTGTGTCAGGACACATCCCTTGGGGCGGCCGCCGGTGCCCGATGAATAGACGATGCACGCCGGATCTTTTCGCTCGCGCGCAACGAACGTCGGCTCGCCCGATTCGCGAAAGTCTTCCCAACGTTTTGCGCCGGCGAGGTCGGCATTCGGAGGCGCTTCCGTCACCAGGACCACGCGCGCGGCGAGATTCTTGAATTCGGCGGCTTGCATGATTCCACGCCAGAGATGGTATTCGACCACGAGGAATTCGGAACGCGAGTGGGCGAGAAGCTTCAGTTGCTCCGCCGGAGTGAGTTTGTAATCGAGCGGCACCAGAACGCCGCCACCAAAAAAAATCGCGTAGGCGGAAATCAGCCATTTCGACTGATTGGTCATGATGATGGCGGCGCGCGTGCCATTCTGAAGGCCCGCGGATTGTAGAGCGCCAGCCAGCGGCAGCGCCGCTTCCTTGAATTGGCGGTACGTCAGACGCGCGCTTTCGCGTTCGCGATCGGCTTCAATCAGGCAAATTTCGTCAGGCCAGCGATCCAGCGCCGCGCTGAGTGCCGCGCCCAAAGAATTGTATTGGCGGAGGTCCAACATCAGATATTTGCCACAGAGGCACAGAGACACAGAGAGATGCGAGGGAAAATCAACTGATGAGACCACCCAGCACGGTCACGGAGATACAGCAAGCGCGTCAGGAGATTCAAATGATGAACCTCTTGACCCCATCGTGAAGCAGTCTGTTATTGAAGTTGACCAGGAGTCCCACCTTCTTGTTGGTTGCCTTCAAGTAGGTCAATATTTGTGCTTCGAAAACAGGCGCGAAGCGTTCGACACTTTTAATTTCTACGATCACCTTGTCCTCAACGATCAAGTCCAGACGATACTCTCCTAGATTTCTTCCCTTATACAAGACCGGAAATGGGACCTGTCTGCCAAATTTCAACCCCGCGATGCCTAACTCGATGCACAGCGCCTCTTCGTAAGTGACTTCTAATAAGCCAGGGCCTAGCTCGCGGTGGACTTCAATCGCGCAACCGATGATTTTTTCTGTGAGCGAGTTAATGTCGTCCAATTTCGCCCCTTTGTGCGTTTAGTCTGGGTGAAATTCGACTTCGGGAATCTCCCACGGAGTCACAGAGGCACATAAAAATTGTGAAAGAAACCCGACGAAGCTTCGTGTCGAACTTTGCCTTTGCCTCAGTTCCTCTGTGTCTCTGTGCCTCCGTGGCTAAAGCCGCGATTGAATCCGCTCGGCGAGAGTTCGGAAGTCGCTTACACCCTGGAGTTCGTAGTCGGGCAGCTCGATGTGGAAATGCTGTTCGATGCGCGTCAAGAGATCGAGCGCCTGCAGGCTATTGATCCCGAGCTTTTTGAAGAAATCGTCGTCGGGAGCTAGCTGTTCCTTGGGGACTTTGAAATGGTCCGCAGCCAGGCGCAGAACTTCGTCGGTTGTACTTTGGAGTGTGCTCATTCTTTTCTATCTTGCCACAATTCTGGCGAGATCCGATTGACGCTCATGCAGCCTTGGTCCGGCGCCGCGGTTGAATTCGCTCAATCACTTTGGCCAAGCGGCGACGCGCGTCGCGTATTTCGAACGACGCCTGCAGATTCATCCAGAAATCCTCGGTGGTGCCGAAAAATCTCGCCAGACGGATCGCGGTATCGGCTGTGATGCCGCGCTTTTCAAGCACGATGTCATTGATGCGCGGCGCGGGCACATGCAGATTCTTGGCTAGCTCGTAAGAAGACATTTGAAGCGGCTTCAAGAATTCCTCGCGTAGGATTTCCCCGGGATGCATATTCCAGGTGACGACACGATTTGGTTTTGGTTGTGTGGTTTTCATAGTCCCCTATGGAAGATAGGGCAGTATATCGTCACCTTCGACGAATCTGCGGAGACCAGCGTCTACCGCAGGGCGCGTGAAGAGGTCGCAGAAGATTTCGATTTCGCGACGGAGCTCTTCGTACGGAATCGGCTTGATGAATTTCTTTGCGGCGATGGCCGTGTCGCGATCGAATTTCTTCAATTGGGCGGCTGTGGCGCGGGCGACGCGCAGGGCGTCTCCTTCCGCGACAACTTGGCTCACTAGCCCTACGGCTTGCGCCTTGGTCGCATTGATGCTGCGCCCGGTGAGCAGCAAGTCGCGCACAACCGCATTGCCCAGGTCGCGCTTCAGTCGCGGAATTCCGCCGAAGCCGGGAATGAGGCCGAGGCGCAGTTCGGGAAAACAGAATCGCGCCATTTTGTCGGCGACGATCAGATCGCACACCAGCGCTAATTCAAAGCCGCCGCCGAAGGTCACTCCGTGAACCGCGGCGATGGTCGTGAGCGGCGCTTCGTCGAGCGTGTTCAGCACCGCGTGGATGCGTTCCAAAAAATCGTGCAAGCCCGCGAGCTTTTCAGCCTCGCGAAGAGATTGCCCTACTTGATATAGCTCGCGCAGATCGGCCCCAGCGCAAAACCCTTCTGTTCGCGCGCTGGAAATGATCAACGCGTGCGCATCCCGTTGCAACGCCGGAAGTGCGGCGACGAACTTTTCCAGTTCCGTCAAGGTGGCTTGGCCGATTTCGTTGCACGGCGCGCGGTCGAGCGTGAGTTCAATCGCGCCATCGAGCGCCTGCCACGAGAGTGTCTTGCCCTGAAAACTTTTCATGAAGACTTCTTCTGATAGAGCGTTTCGATCTCGTTTGCAAATCGCGCGGCGATCGCGTCGCGTTTCAGCTTGCCCATTGCGGTGAGCAAACCGCTTTCGATGGTGAACGGTTCCGGCACGATATGGAACGCGCGAATCTGTTTGTAATGCGGCTGGCCGGAGTTTACGTTTTCGATCGCGGATTGAATGCGCGCGTCGGTGAGGCCGTTCGAGCCAGTGGCGGTCAGCAGAGCAGCAAGAAAACCACGCTGATTGCCGATCAGGACGACTTGCTGCGCCTCGGGCAAAAGCCGGGCCAGCGTTTCCTCGAGCGGCTCGGGCGCAACATTGTGGCCCGAATTCAAAATGATCAGATTCTTGATACGCCCGGTGATGCGCCAGTTTCCTTTTCCGTCTGCTTCGCCTTGATCGCCGGTGTGGAACCAGCCACCTTCGAGCGCCTTCGCGGTTTCCTCGGGACGCTGCCAGTAACCAGCAAATATATTCGGACCGCGCACGAGAATTTCGCCGCTATCGGCGCGCGTCATTTCTACTCCGGGCATCGCTGGCCCAACGCGCCCTGGTTCGACCGCGCGCGGATCGTCCGCGGTGCAGATGGCGGTGGTCTCCGTGAGGCCGTAGGCTTGCAACACCGGAATGCCAATCATCATGAAGAAGAGTTGCGTTTCCACGGCCAGCGGCGCAGAACCGCAAATCAGAGCCTTCAGATTTGGTCCGATGCTTTTGCGGATCGCAGGAAACATCAGCGAGTTTGCGAGCGCGAGCCAAAAGGAATCACCGAACGCGCTCTCTTTATTGTAGCGGCGCGCGAACGCCCGCCGCGCGCGCGGGAAAATCGTATTCGCCAAGCCGCCGCGCTCTTTCACGGATTCCTGGATTCTCGCGCGCACGCGCTCGAGCAAAGTGGGAACGTTCAGGAAATATTCAGGTGAAGCCAGCTTCAATTCGTCGGAAAGCTTGCTGAGGTCGGTGGAAAGAGTGAGCACACTATTGCGCGAAAGTACCGTCAACAGCACGATCCACGACGCCGCAAAGCAAAATGGCGTGTACTGAAACACCTGCTCCGGCTGGTCGTGCTTGCCCATCAATAGATCGAGGCGCCCGTTCGTGCAACCCAGCATGAATGTGATATTGACGGCAGTGAGCACCACGCCTTTCGGCTCGCCGGAAGTTCCCGATGTATAAATGATGGTGACTGGCTCGGCGTCTTCCGCATGGCGAGGCGGCGCGAGCGCTACTGCCGGTGCGCTGGAGTCCTCCACGAACACGCTTTCCAGCAACGAAATGTGCGGCGCCTGCGGCCAGAGCTTTTTGATTTCAGCGGCGGGCGCGGCATCGTGGCAGAAAATGCGCGACGGCGTCGAATCCTTCATCATGTCGATGAGTTCCGTCACAGCCTGTCGCGCGTAGAGCGGCACGACGATCATGCCTTCGGCCATTAGCGCCAGATCGAGCGCGATCCAGCGAACGCTGTTGGGCGCGAGCAGCACGCAACGTTCGCCCCGCAGCATTCCGCGCGCCGCCAAAAAAGCGCGTGCCTGTTGCGTCATGGCCAGCAATTCGCTGCCGGTGACCGAAACAAATTGTCCGTCGCGAATTTCCTGCACCACGTGCGCTGCACCGGCGCGCTGCAGACGATCGAAGATTTGCTCGAGAAACGTCATCCGGCCAGCACTCCGGTGTGCGCTTCGAGCAATTTCACGAGCGTGGGGCTGAGCGGCGGAAGATAGTCTTCCCAGCTCAGCACTCCCGTGCGCACGGGAAACTGCGGATAGCGTCGCGCTACCTGTTCTTCGAAATATGTGCCCATGCGCGCCATCAATTGCAGGTTGCGCGCGACGGTCTGGCCCATGGCGTCGCGAATTCCTTCGGACTGCTCGTCGAGAGCGCGGAGTGCCGCGACGATCTTGTCAGCCAAGTCAGTTTCGTCCACGCTCATCAGCAGATGTTCGTGGCCGCGCTCGCGCATCAGGTTGCGGATGCGCTCGTCCATCGTGACGCCCGCGGACGGCACGCCTGCCGGCATGGAGGTGACGATCGCGTGATAGCGCGAAGAAAGCACGCGGTCGGCGGCGCGCAGAATGCTCACCAGCTCGTACATATTGAATTGATCCGAAGCGAAAATCGGTGGGCCGCCGAGCTTCTCCGCCACTCGCTCGCACGCGTCGCGATCCAGCATCTCCATCGCGATTAGAACAGGGAACACCTTGCGCGAGGACCGGTAGTTCGCGACGCCCGCGGCCATCTCCGAAAGATATTTCTCGTAAGCGTTGTCCACCTGCGCGCCGGAGCGATGAAAATAGATCGTGCGGTAGTAGCTCTTTTTGTACGCGCCGGCAACGGAATGCGCGATCCACTTCGCGAGCGACGCTTTCACCGGCCACCAGAAAGGATTGATCGGGCACACGGCGAGAACTGGCGTAACGCCATCCCAACCCGCATCGCGCAGCGCTTTGCGGCCATATTCCGGGCCGAGTGGCTCGAAAGTCCACGCAGTATCGGTCCCCAATTCGGTAGGCACTCCGAGTTTGCCCAAAACCGTCTGCGATTCCACGTTGCGCGTGATCACCAGTGAGTCGCGGCAATAGCGGCTGCACATTTTTTGCAGCACTGGATCCATCTGTCCCGCTTCGGCACCGTAGGCCACACTCAATTTGTTTTGCGCGGAGGCGATGCCCAGCGCGCCGATCATCATGGTGGTGAGCGCGTTGGCGAATTTGCTTTTGAACATCGACCCTTCGCAGGCCACCACACCGTCGTTGCGGCGGACTTCGGAATGCAGAAACGGCGGAAACACGTCGGGAAGGTGAACTTGCCGCGCGTCGCCAAAATAACCGCGCGTGAGATTGAAATCCTGCGACATCACGCTGAGCGCGAGATTCTCCTCGCCAAGGATTCGCCGCACCTGGCGCATCATTTCTTCCACGCGGACATCCGAGCCGGTGTTGCGTGTACCGTTGTATCCGGCGAAAAGCAGCTTCAGCTTCGTGCCGGGTTTCCAGGCGTCGCCCGCGCCCAGCATCCATTCGAACTTGTTCAGTTCGATCAGGCCGCTGACCCAGGTTTCGAGCAGCAGGTCGGTCATGGGCGCGGATCCTCGGATGCTCCGGCGTTGGTAGTGGCGCTCGGGTTTGTGCTGCCGCTCGCCGCAGCTGCTGCATTTACCGAAGCGCTGGAAGGCCACTCGCGATATTTGTAAACGAAATGGTTTTCGCGGCTGAAGCGCAGCAGCGGCAGGCTGTACTGCGAAAAAGGCGCGGGATGCCGGCCGATCTCTTCCACCGCGCGCGTGTTGTCGAACACGGTGTTCCAAACCAGATAGGGCAAAAACACTTTGAGCAGTGTAGCGAGCCCGCCAAGCTTGCCGGCGCGTCCCGCCAGAGCATTCACCATCTTCGAGGTGGATTTTTCGAAGCTGGGGACAAACATGGGGCCGCGTTTGCCTTGCGCTTTCGCCAGCGAATCGGTCAATTCAACAAAAGTCTGCGACTCGCGGCCCGAAGAGAGGTGATAAATCTCGTGCTGCGGCTTATCTTTCTGGTGCAGCGTCGCGACCGAATCGGCCACAAAGTCCACCGGCACAATATCAATGCGGTCTTCGGGTCGGAAGGGCAGGACCGGCAAGCCAGCCAAAAATACAAACGCTCGCACCATGTCAAATTGGTTTGTCTCGGGCCGACGGCTATCGCCCAGGACAATGCTCGGCCGGAAAATCGTGCGCTGCACATCCGGCAGGAGCTGTCGCACCATGTGCTCGCAGAATTTTTTCGTGCGCGCGTAGGGATCGTAGTCCGAGCGGTTCCAATCAATGGCGGTGTCTTCCTGCACCACTTCGTTCGAGCGGTGTCCGGCGACGGCCACCGTGCTGACATGGCTGAACCGGCGCAGGCCGTGCTGATCGCGCGCGCGCATCGCCAGTTGGATCACTTCCAGTGTGCCGCGCAAATTCACGTTGAGGCAGCTCTTTTCGGATTTGCGGTTCAGGGACGCTGCGCAATGAATGATCGAATCGGTCGAGCGCGCCAGGCGCGCGTAGTCGTCATCCGCAAGTCCAAATTGCGCGTCGGTGAGGTCGCCACGAAAAATGTGGATGCGCGAATTCAGAAACTCTTCAAAGCGCGGAAAATCCAGATGCAATTGCAGGGAACGCCACAACCGCTCGTGCGCTTCCTGCTCATCGCGCGCACGCACCAGCAGGTTCAGCGGATCGGCGTGACCCGTGAGCAAATTCGACGCGATATGGGCACCGATATATCCGGTGGACCCGGTCAGGAGGATGGCCACAGTGATTGAACGTCAGGACGCCGCCGGAGTTGCGCCGGCCGCTTCCGCAGTGCCGCTGCGCGCGTGTGATTCCAGCGGCACGGAACGCCGGGGACGAGCCTCCGGTTGACGCCCTTCGATGAGAGGATAACACCACTTGCGCAGCGCCGGAATGTGCACGTTGATCCAGTAATCCCACCAGTCGAGCGCGCGTGCGTCGTAGCCGAAATCGGCGCGCTCGGCCGGCGGCAGCGCGGCGCTGAGCCTTTCCACGTTGGCCGCTTCGAAAACGTGGTCGTTGTGCAGAATGAACGGCTCGAAAAGCGAAATCAGCTTGATCACTTTTTCCAGCTCGCGTTGCTGGCGCGCGAGGGGCGGCTTCGAAGAGAACGGCTCCATGGTCCGGTTGATGGCTTCGACGATCGTTTTCTGCGCGGGCGCCGAAAATGCCTTGTAGCGCGTCTTGGAAACCGGGATGGCGTCGAATTTCAGGCGCAAGCGCTGCTGGATGTCCGGCTGCGCGCGATAAAATTTGCGGTGGCCGAGGCCGGTGAGTTCGATGGAGCGGCGCATATTGCAGGCGTTGGCGACGGAGGTGGCGAGTTGGTAGACGCGTTCGTGGCGGCGCGCGACGAGCGCGGCGGAAATCAGCGTCATGCCGCGGCACACCAGGTCCACCGGAATCAAATCGAGGCACTTGGTTTCGTTGGTGGGAAGCTGGCGGAAAAATGTTCCGAGGAGGTACGAAAGCGACGCCGAAGTGTTGATCCCCTCATTCCAGCCGAGGAATGGTTTTTCCAGCGACGATTCCACGATGGCGGGGCGCACCACCGCAATCGCGGAGCTGGGATTCGCATCCAGAAAATTGCGGATCAGCGATTCGGAGAGGCTCTTGGTGAACGTGTACGTGTTGGGCCAGCCGAGCTCCATCGCGCGGCGCGATGCGGCGTCGGTGAGAGTCTGGCGCAGCCAGCGGACGCGGTTTTTGCGGATTTGATTTTCCAGCGCGGCGCCTTGCAGATCTTTCGCCGCGTGCTCTTTTTTGCGGGCGGCGAGGCGCAGTTCGTCCGTCACTTCCGCTGATTCTGCCCGGGCTTCCGTCTCGCGCACCAGATTTTCGAGCGACTGCCATTCGCGCACTGCGTCGTAATTCTTGATTCCGTGCGGCGTGTAATTCGCGGGCAGCTCTTCGAGCACGCGGCCATCGCGCTGGCCCACGACGTAACACGTGGAAAGATGCAGCAGGGAAGCGTGTTCGCACTCGCGCAGAAAATCGAGGACGTATGTGATGGCGCGGACGTTCGTCGCCAAAGCATCGCGCAGGTCGGGATTGAAATCAGTCAACCCGGAGCTGTTGACGATCACGTCGACCGATCGCGCCAGGCGCTTTTTGGTATCGGCAGCGAGGCCGAGGCCCGGCTGGCTGACGTCGCCATCAACCACTTCGATTCGCTCGCGCAAATATTCCGTGAAACGGTCGCCGTGGCGCTCCGCCAAGCGTTCGAACACGGGAGATTCTTCGATCACGCGCTGCAGCCGCTGCAGAGAAGTGGCCGCTCGGTTGTGACGCACCAGCAGGTAAATGCGCCCAATATCCGGAAGGTCCGTCAGCAGATTTGCCAGCCAGACTTTGCCGATGAAGCCCGTGGCGCCGATCAGCAGAATATTTTTGCCGCGCAGAGTTTCGCGGACGGAAAGCGGCGCGCGGCCATTGCGCGATTCGAAGTGCACCACCGGAACGTACGAGTTCGGCTTCGGCCGCCCGGCGGGCTGAATCGCATCATCGAGCACTTCAGGATTTTTCTCGAAGCCGAGCACCTTGATCAATTTTGCGCGCGAGAGGCGCCCATCGGGCTGGCCTTCGGTGAAGCGCGCGAACGCGCCGCGCGGACGAATTACGGGCGCGAGCAGGCGACCCGTCGCGATGCCTTCGCGGAAATCGAGGCGATTGGAAATGAAGCGCGCGACGCCCAGGTGCTTCGCGAGCGGGCGCATGATGTGGTCCAGGCCCTGGCTGACCAGAATAATTTCGGCGCCCGCCGCCACCGCTTCGTTCAGCTTGGCGATGCCGCGCTCTTTCAATCGCGGCTTCAGAAAATATTCGAAGAATTCCTCGCCGAGCAGGTCCAGGCGGTCGCGGCTTACTCCGCGCAACACCGTGTGAAGAAGCCGCGTGGCAAACACGCGATCGGTGACGTAGAGAAACGGCCGCGCAATCGCCAGCGTGGCCATGGCGCCGCGGCGGGTCCAGCGCTGCAGGAAACTTTGCGAGTTCCACGCGAAAAAGCCGACCGGCCGCACTGCGGTGAGGTTGAGCAGGCTGCCTTCCACGCGCCAGAAGACGGGTTCGCGCGTGGGCGCGGAAGCGTCTCGTTCGCGCCCCGCAATTTTCGGAATTTGGACGTTTGAATTCGACTGCGACATCGTCAGGTGATTTGTTGCGTGTGCTTACCGTTACCGAAACACCGAAATTATCACGCTATTCAGCGGCAATCAAGCGATGGACTCGCGGCGTTAGGGTAGGTTTCTGTCGAGCGCCTTGATGGGGGCACCGCCCCACTAGAGCCCGAGCGCATCCATTCGTGGCTTTTCGTATCTGTCATCTTCGCCGGGGTAGCGAAGGACGGCGTCGAACTTCCCGGTCTCCTTTGCCAAGGCCCAAACCAAGCTCTCCCCGGCAGGCAGGATCTGAGGAGCGCGTTGGAATACAGGGTCTTCATATGCACGATGGGCATCAATCCACTCCCAACCCGCGCGATCGAATGCTTCGAATACAGCTGGCAGAAATAGCGCATTCATATACGAATAGTGGAGAAGCAACGTGTGAGAAATCTCTCGGCCTAATACATCCACCGAGAGCTTGCGATAAAAGGCGGCACGGTCCAGTAAGTGCGCTATCACATAATCACGATATGGGTCGAGATTCGCCTTTGGTTCTTTTTCCATCCTCTCCCGGATGCGCTGATCCACATACCAGTCCGAGCCATCGATCGTTACATGCCCCACATTATATTGACGCTCCTTCAAGAGGCTTCGGAAGTGGTCACGTTTTTCGATCGTGTCTCCCTCTTTCAAAAACGGATAACGAAACAATCGCGTGCGTTGCCGGTAGGGAGCGATGATCGGTTCATTGAGGAGAAAATCTGCCGCGAATTCGCTGTAAGAGACAGCCTCGTCGGTGAACATGAGATGGGAATAGGAATGATTGCAGATGAGGTGACCAGCGTCGTCCCACTCCGCGACCAAGCCTTTTGCTTCAGGTTGGTCCACCCGCTTGCCGCATACGAATAACGCCGCACTCAGCTTGCGGGCTTCGAGTGCGCCGAGTATCCGCTTGTTGGCATCGCGCCAGGACATGCGGCTTTCGAAGTAAGCGTTGGGATCGTCCATCGTGAGTGCAACCTGGGGTCGGCCCTTTGTCGAAAGTGGCGCTTTGACAGTGTTTGCTTGCGCTCCCGAGGAAAGTGGGAAGGCTTCCAACAGATTCGAGGCAACGAATACAGATGCCGACTCCTGCACCAAACGAAGAAAGGCGCGACGATCCATCAATTCACCATAGTCTTTCGCCACAGGGACGGAAATTCCGGTATTTGCGTGCCGGCTCACATAGTAACTGCGGGTGCGCTCATTTTTCGGGCTTCGTGTAGTTGAACTGAAAGCTATCGCCCGCCGGGCCTGCCACGCCGCGCGTATTGTAATCCAGCATGTATTTCAGGTGCGCCGGGTCTTCGGGATAGGCGATGCCATTCGGATACGGATACGGCACCGAGGTGTGGAAGGGGAGCGGCGCGACGGTATCGCCGTGCGCGGCGTAAAAATCCATGTCCTTGGCGAAGCCGTCGGCGTAGAAGAAATAATCGCGGGTCCAGCCGTCGGGAATGTCCGGCAGATGCGTCGAATCGAAATCCACGGCGACTTCATCGCCGGAGCCGAAGATGACGAACTTGTCGTCCGTCTTGCGCACCAGGTCCAGCACGTCGCCATAACGCGTGTAATTTCCAATTTGCCGCGAGTATGGGCCGGTCGCGCTCACGTCTTCGTACATGTAGCTCAGATCATTTTTAGGACTGCCTTCGACGACGCGCGGATACCCGCGGAAATGCAAATTCGCGCCTGCCAGCGGGACCTCGGTGAGCTTGTACGGAACGTCGTCGGGCGAATTATCCACGCGGATGCGGTCCCAATAAATTCGCAGGTTCGTGACGATGCGGATGGAGCGCGTCCCCGGCGATAATTTTCCGGTGAGGTCAGCGACCATCGTGCGCGATAGGCCGGCGGGGAAACCCATATCGTCCACCACGCGCACCCATTTCCCGGAATCATCGAGCGCTTCGATATACGGCGGCACCGGAGTGATTCCCGCCTGCCACGCGGCGTACATTGAACTCGCGCTGAAATAATCGGTGAAGCCGTCGAGCAACAGGCGCAGCGGCTTCGAAGCGTCCCAGTCGCCGAGATCCAGCTCGATCCAGTGCATCGCCGCAAA
>JBAQGJ010000087.1:0-63538 GCA_049287725.1 Candidatus Acidiferrales bacterium
GCTCGATCTGCGCTATCCGGTGGACGATCTGCTTTTGGAAGTCCGCAAGGATGCCGAGAATCTGGATGTGGCCAGCAACGCATTTAGCGAGCGCCATAAGCGGAAGCGCGTCGCGGCGGTGGCAAAATTGAAACCGAGCCCGATATTTTTGGCGGTGCATCGCTTGGATGAGGACGTGTACTTTCGGCGGCTGGCACGCGAAGAGTTCGAGATTCTGTCGCAGCTACACGCGGGAAAATCCTTGAATGCCGCAATCGATGCCGCTCTGCGCCGAAGCCCACTGCCCGCGGAAGAGCGCGCTGCAAACGTCGAGAACTGGTTTCGTACCTGGTCGGCGTTCGGATGGTTTTGCTGGGGGTAGCTAGATTGCAAGGAATGTTTAGGGCCGAGTGGCCACAGGAGTGTTCATTACAAAATGACAAAGCTTACGGTTCAAATTCGAGATCTCTACGGTTGGTTTGGCAAAAGGATTTCAAGCCTGCAATCGCCATTTCTTGCGGTCGTTCGCCTCTACTGGGGATGGCAAATCGCCCAGAACGGCTGGGGGAAACTTCACAATCTCGCCCACGTGACCGAGTTTTTCGCAAGCCTCGGCTTGCCTGCACCCGGGCCGACCGCCACATTCGTCGCCACATTCGAATTCGTGGGCGGTGTCCTTCTTGCCGTAGGATTGCTCTCACGCCTCGCTGCATTGGGCCTTGTGATTGACATGACGACCGCGTACATCACAGCCGATCGCGAAGCATTCTTATCTTTTTTCGCAGACCCGGGCAAATTCTATAGCGCCGACCCCTTTATCTTTCTTTTCGTCGGACTACTGATCCTGATTCTTGGGCCGGGCAAGCTTTCTGTCGATGCTCTGGTGCAGCGCTTCGCCGCCAGGCCGACAGGCCGGGAAGCAAGTATGGCTGCGATCTGAATCGCTTGGAAACCTTTCGCTGGCATCGAAACGATGCCGCAGACAGAGCCCGGCACGATAGAATGCCCCGGTGGCCTGGCGACAATTGGCGCTTGGTATTCGATTCTTCCTGTCGTAGCGGCGGATGAAATGTATTCAAGCATTCCAGCCGGTGGGTCCGCCGCAGCCAGTTGGTGCGAGACGCAGGGCGAAGACTTACGGTTACAAATCAACCTCAAACAAACAAGAATTTCTACACGGGAATCTGCGCGACGATAGTCACGCGTATATAAATGGATGCAACCACTATTTAGGAGAAGCTTACTTGGATTACTGGCAGGAGCCGCGGCCAGTGTGGCTTTGGCGCCTGCTCTCGGCCATCCGCTGTTGAGTGTTGCCTGGAGCGTAGGTGTAGGAGCGATCTATTCCGCAAGCTTGCGGCCTACTCGTCACGCTTACGTGGATAACCTTATGACGGGGGCTGCATTGGGGATCCCGCTGTGGGGCCTCATAAGCGTAATCGCAATTCCACTCCTTTCTGGACAGGTGCCCGAATGGAGCGCCGAACAGATGCGTGCGCATTTTCCAGCTCTCGTGGCGTGGGTGTCGTATGGGGGATTGTTGGGGCTGACTATTCAGGGTTTTACCGACATCGCCGAAAGAGTCTTTGGTCCGGAAGTTGAGGAACAGTCGCCCGCGCCGGAAGAAAAGAAACGGATCGTGATACTCGGTGGCGGCTTCGCCGGCACGCGGGCCGCGGAATGTCTGGAGAAGCAATTCGAGGGTAACAACACCGTCTCAATCATTTTGGTGAACGACACGAACGCGCTTCTTTTTACTCCCATGCTCGCCGAAGTAGCCGGAAGCAGCCTCGAACCCAGCCATATCAGCACACCTTTGCGAACCAGCCTGCATCGGACGGAGTTCATCCGAGCCCGCGTCGGCGAAATTGATCTCGAAGGCCGGCGCGTGATTTTGGACATTGGTCACGGTCCCAGCGAAGGCACTCCGCGGCGCGAAGTTCGTTACGACCAATTGGTTCTGGCGCTCGGTTCCGTTTCAAACTATTTGGGCATGGCGAACATCGAGAAGCTCGCGTTTAACTTCAAGAGCCTGCTGGACGCCATCCGAATTCGCAATCACGTCATCGAGATGTTCGAACGCGCCGATCGCGAGCCTGATTCCGCGCTTCGACGCACTCTTCTTACCTTTGTGATCGCGGGCGGAGGCTTCGCCGGTGTCGAACTCGCGGGGGCGCTGAACGACTTTGCGCACGGGATTCTGGCGGATTATCCCAACTTAACTCGAGAGGACTTGAGTGTTGTGCTGGTTCATGCGCGCGACCGCATACTGCCAGAACTGAGCGAGTCGCTGGCGCGATATGCCCAGGAGCGGATGGAAACGCGCGGAGTTACTTTCCGTCTGAACACCCGTCTGACCGACGCGAGTCCCGGCCTCGTGTTCCTAAGCGACGGTGAAATCTGTGCCAAGACGCTCGTATGGACAGCGGGAACAGCACCCAATCCTCTGCTGAAGTCACTTGCAGTCGCAAAGGACAGACGCGGCGCCCTTCTAACGGAAAATACGCTCGAGCTGCAGGGCCGTCCGGGGGTGTGGGCGTTGGGTGATTGTGCCGCAGTCACGGATGCGAGGTCGGGGAAAATATGCCCACCCACCGCTCAATTCGCGTTGCGGGAGGCGGAGGTCCTCGCCAAGAATGTTTGCGCTGAACTCCAGGGCCGACCCAAGCGAAGCTTCCATTTCGACTCGCTGGGAGCCCTCTGCGTCGTGGGGCACCAGACGGCTTGTGCGGAATTGGCCGTTCCGTTTGCCAGCAACAAATCCGTGCGTTTTTCCGGACTCTTCGCGTGGCTGATGTGGAGAGGAATATATCTTGCGAAATTGCCGGGACTTGAGAGAAAGATTCGCGTACTTGTGGATTGGACGATCGAGCTTTTCTTCCCGCGCGATATCGTTCAGACAATCGATTTGCAGTGAGGATAATCCTTGTCTTCGGAGTTAAAAGTAGGGGCGCAAGCGAATGGAGGCGCCAGTTCCTTCAATTGGATAGACGCACTCCTGGGTCTCGCAGTCGCTAGTGCAGGTGGCGCGTTCGGTAGTGTGCTTCTCCATTCGTCGCTCTTTAACGGCATTTTGCTTGGCGCTATGTTCGGGCTGGCTTTTGGCCTTTTCTTTGGCCACCGCGCGACCAGTTCGGGTGCCGGATTGATTTGGGGACTTGGCGCTGCCTTTCTGTTGTGGTTGGTACTTCCGGCAGGAATTTTGCCTTTGCTGGGTGGCTCTGGGCACGGGATGGCCAAGATTGCGGATGCCCGCGATCAGTTTCCTAAACTGGTTGCGTGTCTGATCTGTCTGGGAATGCCGGCGGGTCTGACGCTAGGAGTTCGTGGCGGTCTGCGCAAACGGCTCAAGAACCTGCCTTTCCATTGGTGGCGTGCAATCGTGGTCGGCGGGTTTGCGGGAGTGGTTGGAGGAATGATTTTTGGACGCTGGTCGTCCGCAGGGGATTTCTTCCCCTTGGTCAGCGGGCTGGTTGGTCCTCACGGTCGGGATGCAATGGTGTTCTTACAGTTTGGCGTAGCCATGTTCATTGGTTCCAGCTTTGGACTGCTCTTCCAACGTGACGTGCGAGGCTACGGTTCGTCGATGGGATGGGGACTGGGATTTGCGATTTTCTGGTGGTTCTTGGGACCGCTCACTCTTTTCCCGCTCGCTTCCCGAACGCCTTTGGACTGGTCGGCGGACCATGGAAGCGACTTTTTCGGTTCCCTTGTAGGCCACATCCTGTACGGACTGGTTCTGGGAGTCACCTATGCGACGATCGATCGCCTCTGGGTAAAACTGTTCATCGAGTCGGATCCCTTGAATCGAGAACCCGAAGGCCCTGGACTTCTCGTGTTGCGTTCATTGAGTTGGGGGGCGCTCGCAGGTCTCGTCGGCGGGCTTATCTCGAGTCCCGTGATGATCGCGACGGGTGTATTACCCAAGATCGCTGGTCTCGATACTCCACTTTCTGTCTTTCGCGCGCTAGTCCTCCACCTCCTTGTGAGCGCGCTCATCGGGATGACGTTCGGCCTCCTGTTTCGACACGAGTCTTCGAGTGCCGGGCTCGGCGTGATGTGGGGATGGCTGTTTGGGGTGATCTGGTGGTATCTGGGGCCGATGACGTTCCTGCCACTTCTGCTGACCGGCGAGATCGATTGGCGTACGAGCGCAGCATCTGCGCTGCTTCCGTCCCTCATGGCCCACTTGATTTACGGAGCCACGACGGCCATTGCATTCCTCCTGCTCGAGACCCGCTATACTCACCGACTGCTGCTCAATCCGCGGACGGCATCCCACGAACTGCGCCGCGTCCGGCCCGTGGGAACTCCGGCGCCTGCTCTGTGGTTTTTCGCACTGGGCTTGGGCGTGCTACTTCCCATTCTGCTCGGCTAGTCGGTTCGCCCCCATACAGGTCGGCACTGGGCCAATGGAACCTCCATGGGGCTGAGAACCTCGGCAAGATTCCTCCAAAGAAACAGCTATGGCAGTGTTCTCAATTTGCAATCGCAGAACAGCTAGGGATGACGCCTGCTGTGGAACTTTATACCTCTTCCGGAATCTCACTCACATGACGGCTCGTAACACTCGAGCAAAAGATCCAGGGAAAGCTCGCAGCGTGCCAGCTAGGATGCCTGCCGAGAGGTCACGAGAGATGGAGTTCCAGGAGAATTTTGACTCGCAAGTCGCTGGGCCCGTCTGCATTGGCCCGACACTTCACGTGAGTTTGACGATGCGAAGCGAAATAAACGCCGTCTCGGATTTGGTGGACCGGCTGATGCCACTGATAAAAATATCTCATTGCGTAGGGGGCGATGAGCGCGATGTAGAGATCGCGGTTCGCGAAGCACTGGCGAACGCAGTCTTGCACGGAAACAAGTTGGACGTTGAAAAGAAAGTGTACATCTCGTGTTGCATTCGTCCCGGGAGTGACTTGTTCATTGTCATCAGGGATGAAGGAGGTGGATTTGACCCGAGCTCAGTTCCAGACCCGACGGCAGTTGAAAACATTACTTTGGACAATGGACGGGGCATCTTCCTAATGAATGTTTTTATGGACGATGTCCATTTCGAGCGCGGCGGCACGGAGGTCCATTTGTACAAATGTTTCAAGCTAGGGCGCGAATAGTAGCGCGTGTTGCCTCGAGTTGACCGAGTATCCGCGGTGCTCGACGGAATTCAACATTGAGTGTCTCGTAAAGTCCGATTCGTGCTTTGGATTCATTCAATCTACGCCGTGGAGACGATGTGCGCTGCGGCCATCCTCTGCAATGAACCGCTCATTCGCAGCTGCCGCCCGTTCGGTCACTGAAGCCTGAGCGCCGGCGGTTCAAAATCTGGATTGTGTTTCAAGTTCGAGGCGTCTGCGAATGGGGGCTAGGATGGGCTGCGAGGCTATCATTCGAGTGCTTCTGGTGGGTGAAGAGCCGCAAGAGTGTCTCGTCTCCCGACGACTCTTCGAGCGAAATGGCTGCCAGTGTCACTTCGCGAAATCCGAGGGGGAAGTCGCGGAACTCCTAATCGCCAGTGAGTTCGACATCGTGCTCAGCACACACAGAATCTCGGGTGGAAACTTAAGTCGGCTCGTCGCTTTGTTGCTAGGTTCACGCGCGAGCTTGTTCTACTCGCTGCGTGTTGAAGAGGGTTACTGGTGGCTGCCGGTCCTAAAGCTTGGCAAGGAGTGCCTGGGAACTCCTGCCGTGCGAGGGGGCGACTTTAGCTATGTGCTTGACCAACTACTGGCGCAGATTAGAGCCAGCGGTACGGCTCGACTGCCGTGAGCGAAAGTTTCTGACATTTCTCGATCGACCTCCAGTTGATAACTCCTGTTTTCGTGCGCCGCGAGCTTCTCTTACGAATCAGACTTATGAAACTTCTGGCGGGCTCCGGAATCACAGGTTCAAGCTCGAACTTGTCGTGAAAGGAAGATGCCATGCATACGAGCATTGATCAGGTAATCGCAGGGTCATATCGATCTGCGCGCGCCCAGTTGAAGCTGGAGGCTTGGGGGCTGTCGATTTCCAGGTATGGATTGGCGCTCGTCTTGTTGCTGATCGGGTCCTTGAAGTTTACGTCAGTGGAGGCAGCGGGAATTCAGCCACTGGTGGCACACAGCCCACTGTTGTCATGGACGTATGCCGTCCTCAGCGTGCAAGGCGTCTCGAATGTGATCGGTGTGATTGAGATCGCGATTGCGGTGCTACTCGCGCTCCGTCCGGTTTCCGCGAAAGCATCGTTGATCGGCAGCGTGGGAAGCATCGTGACGTTTCTGCTGACCACTAGTTTCTTGTTCTCAACACCAGGCGCCATCCAATGGAATCATGGTTTCCCGGCAATGGGCGATGCCGGGCAGTTCTTGATTAAAGATGTCGTGTTGCTCGGCGCATCGTTTTGGACAGCGGCAGAGGCGTTAGGGGGTACGTAGGACTCAAGAGAGCGGCGTGGGTCAGGTCATTCCAGAAAAACGACAGTCCCGCTGAGAGATTTCTTGGCGATGGCGGGGACCTCAGCGTGGTCCGCGGGAAATCCGACGGGAAGGAGAAGGTGCGGCTTCTCGTTTGCGGGTCGCTGGAGAACTTGGCTCAGAAAACCCATGGGGCTCGGTGTATGAGTCAACGTGGCCAATCCCATCCAGTGCAAAGCGGCAATCAGAAAGCCACAAGCGATGCCGACGGATTCTTGGACATAGTAGTGCTTAATCTTTTGCAAGTTCCCTTCGCGGTCGGGAGCGATTCCGTAGTCGAGGCGGAAGACTGCAATGAGGCAGGGAGCTATCTCGAGAAAGTCCTTGTGCCAATCGGTCCCTAAAGGAGCCAGCGCATCCAACCACTCGTGGGGAAAACGGCGCTCGTAATTGTCCCTCTCCTCAGCTTCCGCGGCGACGCGAATCTTGCGCTTGATCTCAGGGTCCAAAATCACCACGAATCGCCAGGGTTGCTGGTTGGCTCCAGAAGGCGCGCGTGAAGCAATTCTCAGAGCCGTCTCGATGAGTTCGCGAGGGACTTGCCGCGGCGAAAACTGCCGGACGGTGCGACGCGTGCGCATGCGCAACTCAAATTCGTGGGCTCGCGAGAGTTGCTCTTCGGTTGAAAGGTGTTCAAATTCAAGAGGAATGAAAGCATGACCGTTTCGCTCCGACATTATGACCTCCCGGCCCTGTCTAAGCATTTGCGGACGGAACCGTTTCTGGCGCAGACGCCATCCTGAGACGATTATGGCCCGATCGATTTGCCGCGTAGGAGGCGCAGATCGAAAAGATCGGGTCGAGCATAATGTCCGGTAACGTCCAGCGTGAGACTTTCTCTTGTGATTGCTGAAAAGTCGACATCGGCGAACAAGATCACCTCTTCTTCGAAAATCGGTCCTGCAACAATCTTCCCATCGGGCCCGATGATCGCGCTGCCCCCTTTAAGTATTAGGGCATCTGGTTGCGATCGTAGAACCTCCAGAGGCTCCAGTTCCTGTGGCAGATCTCGTGCGTGCAGAACTCCACCACACGCGAGGACAAAACACCTGCCCTCAAAGGCATAATGGCGGCTCGCCAGCAAATTCATTTCCTTCACCCAGGGCCACGCGGCGACGTGCACCTGCTCGCGCGAGGAGTGGAGGACTTGCCGCGTCAATGGCATCCAATGCTCCCAGCAGATGAGCGCACCGACGCGGCCCGCGGAGGTGTCTGCTGCGAACAGGCTCATGCCGTCGCCCATGCCCCAGATCATGCGTTCCGAGAAGGTGGGCATGATCTTTCTGTGGCAATTAAGGAGTACCCCATCGCTGTTGAAGAGCAGGTTTGAATTGTAAAGGGTCCCATGCCCGGGCCCTTCCTTGACGCGTTCGTGGATACCGATGCTGAGCACGACGCTGAATTCGCGTGCCAAGGAAGCAAGCGCCTCGGTGTGTGAACTGGGAACCGCGACGCTGTTTTCAACTAGGCGCGCAAATAGATGCTTCGTCGGTTCGTGATCCCAGAGGGCGGCGTCGCGGCAGGAGTCCAGCCAAGCCGGATAGCCGGGAAGCCAAGCCTCGGGAAAAGCCGCGACCTCGGCGCCCTGCTTGGCAGCATCCTGCACCAAGCCACGAGCCTTCTCCATGCAGGCATCGAGGTTCATGAATACGGGTGCGGCTTGTATCACCGCAACACGCGTTTTCGTTTTCATTCGCGCAACCCCTGGTTTGCGAGCTTCGTCAGGCTCAGCGACAGCCGTGCTCTAAACATCACCTATTCGATTCACATTGGATTCCTTCTAGGGTCCCAAGTTTCCATCAATGTGCGACTGGCGCATATTGCAAGACCTCGTGTCGCGGGACTAGTTCAGTTCCGGGGCGGTTCGGGGAAGCCCTGTAACTTTTCTCCATCTGCCGAATCTAGCTAAAGACACCCCAAGTGGAGGCATGTCTGCACTGATGCTCGCGCCTCCGTCAGAGGTTGGTGTGAGGCATATGGCCCGCCCGACAACAGGGGGATGTTCTCTCGAATCGGGATTTCAACGTCAGTGCAGACCATCACCCATTGGGAGGGCCAGCATCATCGGTGCGTCACTTCGGGGAGGCCAGCGCCGATCCCGGCAGGAATAAATGCCCTGACGTGTCCCCATGACGTTCATGTTATAGCTGCGAGTAGAGAGCGATGGCAATCGTGGAGAGGTAGGATGTTCAAGCCGACTGACCGAGAACTAAAGTATTCAGATGTCACGCCGAAGCGACTCTACATGGGTCGTCGTGATTTTCTCCTTGGACTGGTGGCAGCAACCGGCCTCGCGGGTTGTGGGAATCAATCCGAGAACCCGGCCCCAGGATCGAGCACGGGTCGCGTGGGGTCGAAACTTAACGGTGTGGTCAGAGGGCCCTACAGCACCGGTGACGCCCAAACTCCATTTAGTGACGTCACCCATTACAATAACTTCTACGAATTCGGAACCGGGAAGAGCGATCCTGCGAATAACGCCAAGAACTTCATAACGTCACCGTGGTCTGTCTCCGTTGAAGGAGAAGTGAAAAATCCGCGCAAATTCACGATGGACGAAATCCTGGCGCTTGCGCCGCTCGAAGAGCGCATCTACCGGCACCGCTGCGTGGAAGCGTGGTCAATCGTTGTCCCGTGGGTCGGCTATTCATTCAGCGTTTTGGCGAGGCTGGTTGAACCCACTGCGAAGGCCAGATACGTCGCGTTCCAGAGCTACTACGATGTGAAGCAAATGCAGGAGGGAGCGTTCGCCGGGATTGAATTCCCGTATGTGGAGGGATTGCGGATCGACGAGGCGATGCATCCGCTGGCACTGCTAACGGTCGGGATGTACGGCGAAACCCTTCCAAACCAGGATGGCGCGCCCGTGCGCATGGTCATCCCATGGAAATACGGTTTCAAGAGCATTAAGTCGCTGGTCAAGATTCGCTTCGTCCAGGAACAGCCGCCAACGACATGGAATCTCGCGGATGCACACGAGTACGGTTTCTATTCCAACGTGAATCCGAGCGTGGACCATCCTCGCTGGAGCCAGGCGACCGAGCGCCGCCTTGGCGAGCTGCATCGCCGTCCCACGCTCGCGTTCAACGGCTATGCGGATCAGGTCGCAAACCTGTACGCGGGCATGGATCTGCGAAAACTTTATTGATCTTGGATGCTATTGCGATCACACAGGCAGGGCTGGTCCCTCCAGCACGCATTTTCATTCGGTGAATTCCTATGAAGTGAGCTAACGATCGTCTCCGGCATGCTCGAATCTCTTGGTCTGATCGCGACGTCTGAATTCGCAAAGGTCCCACCGCAGGTCCCATTGAATTTAGAACGCATGCGACGTCGAGGTGGTGAGCACTCCATTGCCGACATCGGGCTTAGAGGTGAGTCGCGACAGGGTTATCCTGGGATCCAGGCGCTCGGGCTCGTCGCTCGAACACCCGAGTGAAGGACGTTGCTGCGGACGGAAAGCGGAGAGGCCGCTTGGCGCGCGCGGCCCAACCGCCTTCGTTTTTGGGCCTACTTTTGACTGCCGATTGTATTTTCAACCGGCGCCGAGCCTTGGACAATGTGCAGCTGGTATTTCTTGCCGGAGAGATCGATGTTGGTCAGTGATGTGCTTCCGTCTTCCTCTTTCCGAGTCTCGTAACCCTCGGCTCTTGCCGGACGCGCCAAATCAACCAACTGCGCCGGCACGGTCGCCACAACCTTGTGGGATTGGATGATATTCAATTCGACGTCGGGGCCTGATCCCTCCCACCTGAACTGATAGTTGCCCATGGCCAATCGGATGCCATTCACCGTAACGGGTTCTTGAATCTTCAGCGAGGCTTTGTTTTGCGGACTTTTCGTAGATGCCGATCCGCTTGTTGCCACGAGCAACGTTAGTCCCAGCAATGCGCTGTTCGAGATCTTCCAGAGCTTCATCTTATTTACCTTCCTCTTTTTGAACCTTCTTCATCGTGGCGTCACAACAAGTTGCGCTTCCACGTTGACAGACGATTGAGATTTGGTTCCTCCCGTCCGATGCGGAAGAATCGGGAATGTTTCGGCGTGCCAGATGTCTTGCTTGTACGACGGCGCCTGAAGTCTGTCCGGGAGATGTTGCGAATGACAACGCCACGGTTGAAACTTTGTCTTGGATACGTCATCACACGAGTAGCATGCGGTTCGGAGGAGTCTTTTAGGCCACACCGTAAACCAAGGTGATGAAGCGCGAAAGAGGCTACTGCGGACAACGGTCTAACGATGCAAGGCTACGGGCATCGGACTCGTCTATGATCATGAGCTGTCGAACATTGAACGTTCAGCTAGACTACCGGTTTGGCACGAAGCGGGACGTGCGGCGCGACTGCTGTTTGAGGGCGGTCCTCGCACGGAGCGTATCTCGCTTCGACGGTTGCCGGGAATGAGCATGCCAGGCGAAGCGCCGCAGCAATTGGATTCCAAGGAGGAAGGGCTGATCCGGCGCGTTTGCAACGGAGAAGCTGCGGCGTTCGAAGAATTGGTCCGTCCGTATGAGAGGGTGGTCTTCTTGACTGCGATTTCTGTTTTGAGGAACTCGGCGGACGCGGAAGAGGTGGCACAGGAGGCAGTTCTGAAAGCGTTCTCGAACCTCCCGAACTTCCGTGCAGAATGCAAGTTCAGCACCTGGCTGGTTCAAATTACTTATAACGAAGCCCGCATGAAGTTGCGAAAGGATCGTCGCCACTTATTTGATTCCGTTGATGAACCGAAAGAGGGCGAAGAGGGCGACTATTCGCCGAGAGATTTTGCGGATTGGAGGCCCATCGCGTCCGAAGTGCTCGAAAACGACCAGACGCGTCAAGCATTGGAGAAGGCCATCAATTCACTCAGCTCCATGTATCGTGAGATCGTGAACCTGAGAGACATCCAGAATTTGTCCATCAAGGAGACAGCGACCGTTCTCGGTATTCCCCAGTCAAGCGTGAAAACCCGGCTTCATCGAGCCAGGTTGCTGTTGCGAGATGCTTTAGCTCCTGGAATTGACGGCCGTTGGAGCGCGAAACAGGATTATCGGAAGGTTAGACCATGGTGACAAAAGAAGGGTCCAATGACTGCAATTGAGATTAGTTGCGCCGAAGTTTGGCGAGAAATCTCGAACTATCTTGGCGGGGAGATCTCAACTGAACTTCGCGACAGGATGCAGGCGCACTTTGAGGTTTGCAGGCACTGCTCTGCCGTCCTGGACGGCACACGGAATGTCGTCGAACTGGTGGGGGACGGAAGGGTGTTTCCCATCCCCGAGGGGTTCAGCAGGCGGCTGTACAGGAAGATCAGGACGCGGTAGTCACCGGTCGAACCGATTCTGGTTCGAAGGGATCAGCGACATCCAGGTTGTTCATGTACATCCAAAGCTTCCATTCACCCTCCTTATTTCTCCGCCAGATGTCGACGTAGCGATCCCTGCGGCGAATCGACAGAACGCCGTTCTTGGGTGTTAGTGTCAGGTCGTGCCAACCGTAGTCGTAGGCGACATCCCCCAGCAGGCGGATCTCGGCAACAATCACCGCGAGCCTCACGGTGAATCGCTCGAACAGATTTTCCAGCCTGGTCTTGAAGCTTTCGAGTCCACTCTCACCAAATTCACTTGGTTGGCCATCGGAGAAATTGACGAGCTGAGGATCCACAATTGCCAGAAGACGGGATGGGTCAGAAAGGTTAAAACAATCCCGGAATTTGGACTTGGCCACATTGATTGCGTACAGTTCGTCCATCTTCTTATCTCCGTCGTTGAACCGAAAACGATCCACCGCCTGTTCCGGAGTTAATATTCTCACAATTTGTCGTGCATATATGGGAGCACGAACGGCGTTCCATCTAGCTTCGACGAAGTCCATAACTTAGCTACGCCGAATACCCCCGCCTTGGATGTCACCATACAAAGAATAATCCTTCGTCGCGGCTGGAATCATCGGCCCCGCCGTTCAAGGCCAAGCGGAACGGGGCGCAGACCTCGCTGAAACTAATTCGGGATTCGCGAATCGAACACGGGGGCTTTCTCGATCGGTGCCGGCTTTTTACGGTCGAAGCCGTGGAGTCAGTATGTCAGGTACGAGACGGTGGAGTTTGTTTCAGATCACGGTGAGGCAGTAGGTAGTCGCTCCGGCGGAGGGCGCCGAGGCGCGCGGCAGTGCGGCAAGGGTCAGGTAGATGGAGCGATCACTCAAACCGATTCGACGCGTGTGCTTTGGAGAATTCGAGGTCGATTTTCTCGACCGGAGTCTCTACCGGCAGGGCCTGAAAATAAAGATCAACGAAAGACCGCTTCAGGTTCTGTCTCTCTTAGTGGCGCGTCCGGGAGAAGTCGTGCGGCGGGAAGAGTTTCAGCAGACGATTTGGCCATCGGACGCGAATGTAGACTTCAGTGCCAATCTGAATACTGCACTCACCAGCCTTCGCCGCGCGCTTCGCGATTCGCCCAGGAACCCTGTTTTCATTAAGACGGTGCCCCGACACGGATATCGATTCATCGCACCGGTGGTGTGGATCGAAGATCACCGTGGATCACTTCACGTTGTCCCCCGATCGCTTACGACGATTCCAGAGAGCGCGGGTGCAGACGCTCCGGAACGTGAACAGCGAACAATGCTCAAGCGCTTCATGATGATCTTCCGCGTGTTGCTTACGCTTGGTTTGCTTGCGCGTTAGCAAGATCCTGTTCGTTGTGCGGCCCAACGACCAAAAAAGGAATTGCCCACGCAAAGTTGCGATTTCCATTCTGCGCTTCGACCACTTAAGTGAGGATTTGGGTCAGGACGCTCTGGTCGAGGGCACGCCGTAAAGGATATCCGCTGGTCTGCGCCGCCTCTTCGCCGTACAAGAATCGGTAGAAAAATGCAGCATTGCGTAGCTGCGAGAAACTCTTAGGTCGGAATGCCTCTAAATTCAGTTCAGTTTTGAATTTGATTTCGGATCATCCCCCAAAAATCTGCCGACAATCGAATCGTAATTCTCCCCTTGTCACGGAAAGACGCCACCTCGTCCGTTTCATAATTATTTAGGAATGATTGAGCGACTTTTGAGTTTCCTTTCTCGGGATGGGCACTCCAACCGCTATGAACGCAGAGGAAATCCTGAAGGGGTTTCCTATCTCAAAGCGTCATTCAAGAAACGGGAGGTTGTGAACATGCGGTTGATCCGAACTATCCGACTTGTGGCCTTGCTGGCAAGTATCGCGCTGGTGCTGCCGGGTTTGTTGAAGGCACAGAGCGTCGTCACTGGTGGTGCCGCCGGAACCGTCACCGATTCTTCGGGTGCGGTCATCGCGGGGGCGAACGTGACGTTGAAGAGGCTTGCGACTGGCGAAACCCAGACCATGACTACAAATGCGACCGGCATCTTTCAGTTCTCGTTGCTGAAGCCGGGCGATTACGCCTTGACGGTGGCGCACGAGGGTTTCACGACGGGAACCGCGGAAATCCAGGTGCTCCTTGGCCAGATCACTCCGTCGAACGTGACACTGCAGGTTGGCAGCAGCACGACCACGGTAGAAGTAAAGGAACAAGGCTCGCTGTTGCAGACCGAGGACGCGAACATCACGTCGAACTTTGATACCCAACAAATTCAAAACGTCCCCAATCCCGGCGGCGACCTGAGTTATATTGCGCAGACCGCCCCGGGCGTCACCATCAATTCAACGGGCTCAGGCTTCGGCAACTTCAGCGCCTTTGGTCTTCCCGGCACAGCCAATCTATTCACCATTAACGGCAATGATGACAACGACGCCTTTCTGAACCTGAACAATTCCGGCGCCAGCAACCTCTTGCTCGGCTCGAACGAACTGCAGGAAGTCGCGGTTGTCAGCAACGCTTACACGGGTCAGTACGGCCGGCAGGCCGGCGCGCAGGTGGACTACAGCACGCTTTCGGGCGGGAACGCCTTCCATGGCGACGCAGTCTATGATTGGAATGGCCGCGCGCTAAACGCGGAGGACTATTTTCTGAAGGCGGGCGGCGCGCCCAGGCCGTTTGTGAATAACAATCAGTGGGCGGCGGCCATCGGTGGGCCGATCCAGAAGGACAAAGCTTTTTTCTTTGTCAACACAGAAGGTATTCGCTACATCCTGGCGACCTCCAACAACGTGTTCGTACCCACGCCGGACTTTCAGACGTTCGTCCTGTCACAGCCTCAGATCTCGGGCTCTCCGGCGGCAACCACTTTCTACAACAACATTTTCAATCTATATAACGGAGCGAATGGGATCAGCCGCGCGCAGCCCGTGCCGAATAGTTGCGGAGGAATCACGGCGTCGGCGTTCCCCAGTCAATCCTGCTTGGAGAATTTCCGTAATTCCGGCTCGAATCAAAACACGGAGTGGCTCGTTAGCGGACGGATCGATTATTCCTTCAGCGATTCAGACAAGTTGTTCGGGCGAGTGAGGATCGACCGGGGCAGGCAACCCACTTATACCGACCCGATCAACCCTATTTTTAATATCGCAAGCATTCAGCCGCAGGACGATGGGCAGCTGAACTACACGCACGTCTTCAGTCCCAGCGTCGTCAACAACTTCATCTTCTCGAATCTTTATTATTCCGCGATCTTCGCCAGCCAGAACCTCTCGGGCGCATTGGCGGCATTCCCGGCGATCCTGACTTCCACGGATACCTCCCTGACGCCTCTCGGCTCGGGATCGGGTAGTGATCCGTTCTTCGCGATCTTCCCGCAGGGACGAAAGGTGGAGCAATGGCAGATCATTGACGATCTTTCGATATCGCGAGGCAATCACAACTTCAAATTGGGAGTGAACTTCCGGCGCGACGACGTAAGCGACCACACGGCGGCCGAAGGAAGCTACCCGACGATTACCAGCAGCTTATTGGACTTCTCCCAAAACATTGCGGACAACACCGGCCAGCAATTTGCGCTGCAGACTGAACAACCAATCGCGTTCTACAGCCTCGGCCTCTATTTTCAAGATGAATATCACGTCAGCTCCAAACTGAAACTGACTTTGGCGCTGCGGGCCGATCGAAATTCCGGAGGCGTCTGTCAGTCCGGCTGCGCCTCTTTGCCGACGGACCCATTCAACTTGGTAAGCCACGATTCCACGATTCCTTACGACCAATTCGTGAACGCGGGCCGGTCGCAGATCCTGCCTAATGTTGAAAAAGTAGTGTTTCAGCCCCGTTTCGGTTTGGCCTGGAGTCCCGTGGGGCAGAACACCGTGATTCGTGCCGGCATAGGCCTGTTCTCGGATCTGTATCCCGGCACAATTCTCGACCGATTTACGACCAACTTCCCTGAAGTCACGAATTTCACGCTCACGACCGGCAACGTCGCCTTCGGACAACCAAACAGCGCAGCAACGATCATCGGCCAGTGCAACTCTGCCTTCCAGTCGAACTTTAACTCTGGTGGCAATTTGCAGGGGTTTATCAATTCTGCCCCGGCGGCTTGCAGCGCAAACGGACCGCAGGTACCGAACCTGAATGACGTTGTTGGCACTCTGCAAAATCCGAAGTATCTCGAGTGGAATGCCGAAATTCAGCACACGTTTGGAACAAAAACTGTTGTTTCAGCCAACTACGTCGGAAACCGGGGTTACGACGAACTCCTCATCAACCCGTACCTGAACGCATTCGGTGGTTTCGGTGGCCTGCCGCAGACTGCACCCGACGCGCGCGTCGCCTCTGTGAACCAATTGACGAATAGGGGAATTTCGAACTACAACGGCATCACTTTCTCTGTTCAGCAGAATGTGTGGAAGGGGTTGTCTGGCAGAGTCAACTACACTTACAGCCACGCTCTGGATGACATCTCCAATGGCGGAATCCTCCCTTATAACCTGTTCAATGGCAGTCTCGCAGACCAGATCAGCCCGTTCAATACTCGGCTTAATTACGGTCCAGCCGACTACGATCTGCGCCATAACCTGACCGCAAGCTACGTATGGGAGCTGCCATTTAAAAATAAGAGTCAGTTCATAGACCGCGCTATTGCGGGCTGGACCGTTTCCGGCACTTTTTTTTATCACTCGGGGTTTCCATTCAGTGTCGTCGACGGAACCGCGACCAACGGTCTTTTTGGGGACAACGTGCCTCCCTCGTCCGGCGCTTCATTGCTGGCGGAACCGATCGGCTCCATACCAACGACATGTACCTCCAAGCTGTCACCATGCTTTTCGCCCTCGCAGTTCGCAACGGCCACCAGCTTCGGGACGATCGCTCGCAACGCATTCCGGGGGCCCGGATACTTCAACAGTGACTTCAGCTTGCGCAAAAACTTCCATGTCACGGAGCGTCTCGGGTTCCAGATTGGCGCGAACGCATACAACATCTTCAACCACGCGAACTTTGCTAATCCTGGGTTCAACACGCTCGGCAGTACATTCGGATTAGTTACGAGCACGGTGAGCCCGCCTACTACGCCGTACGGTGCATTTGCGGGTTCGGTTGCAAATGCCAGAATCGTTCAGATCATCGCCAAGCTTACGTTCTGAGGGCAGTCGTGAAAAGCAAAACGAAAGGGCGGCCCGGGGGAGGCCGCCTCCACGTTTTTGAGTGCTCGGGAATAATGCCTCCGACGTGAACTTGCTTTTCGGATTCGCGCGCCGATCAAGCCGACGCAATAATTGATGCCGGCGAGAAGCGAGTATAATCCCTGCCATGCCACGACACGACCTCAGCGAACTCTGGGAAGAACACACCGCAGACGAATTCGTCACGCGCGACACCGAAGCCACGCTGGCCACTATGACCGAGGACGCTTACGTCAACCACATCCCCGTCATGACGGGCGGTTCCGGCAAGGCCGCCCTGCGCCACTTCTATGCGCACGAGTTCATACCCGTGATGCCGCCTGACACCTCCCTTACTCCGGTGTCCCGCACTGTCGGCGAAGATCAGCTCGTTGATGAAATGATCTTCTCCTTCACTCACACGCAGGAAATGCCCTGGATGCTGCCCGGAATTCCGCCCACCAATCGCCGCGTCGAAGTGCCTCTGGTCGCGATTGTTCGTTTCCGCGACGGCAAACTCGCCCACGAGCACATCTATTGGGACCAAGCATCCGTCTTGAAACAGCTCGGGCTTTTGAACGACCCGTCGTTGCCCGTCGTTGGTTCGGAAAGCGCCCGCAAAGTCCTCGACCCAAAATTCGAACGGAAATAGAATCTGAAGAAGTCCCGCGCAGAGAGCTGCTTTTCCTTCGATATTCCGAGCTGGCCCATGTGGTCCGTTGGATCACGGCATGGTGCGAAGGATTTCGTCGGCTGCCGCCATCGCGAAATCTATTTCCTCATCCTTATTGTAGAAGTGTGGCGACATCCTCACTCCGCCGCCCGGCCGCCAGTCAACCAGAATGTCGCGCTTGAGCAACTCGGCGCACACTGCCTTTGCCTTGGGCATATTCACTGCGACGGTGCCGCCACGGCGCGCCGGATTGCGCGGCGCGTTGACGTGCCAACCGCGTTGCTCTGCCAGTGAGACGATCCGCGCCGTGAGGCGCTGCGATTTTTCGCGCACCTGAAGCATGGCCAGTTCGCGGAGAATCTTCAGTCCGGGAAGAGCAGCGTACAGAGCAGGAATGTTCGGCGTTCCGTTGATGAACCGATAAGCCCCGTGCGTGTAGCGCGTCGCGCCGGTTTCAAAACCGAAGGGATTCTCGTGCGCAAGCCATCCCGTGAGCTTCGGCGCTAGCGTGCGGGCCAAATCCGGGCGCACGTAAAGATAGGCGGCTCCGGGACCGCCGCAGAGCCACTTCATCAGTCCTCCGCAGGCGAAGTCCACGTTGAGCTCTTGCACGTCCACGGGAACGCCAGAGCCGAGCGATTGAAAGGTGTCGAGAATCACGTGCGCGCCCACCCTGTGCGCCTTCTCGCAGATCGCCTTGGCGTCGTTAATATACGAGCTGCGGAAGATCACGTGCGACACCGGAACGAGCAGGGTGGTTTCGTCAATGGCATCGAGCAGCCGTTCGGTCGGAACCTCGATTCCATCATCCGTCTTTACCATGTGGACGCGCGCGCCGCGCTGCCGCTGCGCCTCCCAGAAATACATCACGGAAGGAAAGTTCAAATCCGTGTAAACCACCTTATTGCGGTCGTCGCTGAAGTCAAAGCAGGAAGCGACCACTGCCTGGCACTGGGTGACATTGCCGTGCATGGCCACTGAATTCATCGGCGCGTTCATCAGCTCACCGATTTGGTTGCCAATCTCCAGCGGCAGCGTCCACCAGTATTCCTCCCACGCACGCACTCCGCGCGCAGCCCAAACCCCGGCATAGTCGTGGAGTGCGTCAAAGACTCCACGCGGCATCGCACCCAGTGAATTGCTGATGAGATAAGTCGTCTTCTCCAGGATTGGAAACTCCTGGCGATAGCGCAAAAGAGGGTCAGTCATGCCGGCACCTAACTCCGTGAGCGTCTTCTTTTCGCCATGAGATAGAAGACGGTCAAGAGAAACAGATATGGACCTGCACTGACAATGGTAATGCGAGCCTGCGGTGTCCACCACGTGCACAGCACGATCACCACAATCGCCGCGAACGCGACCTTGGATGCCGCTGCTCCGCCGGGAGCGCGCATCGGCAGCGCCGCCACTTGCTCTGGCGACAACCTTTTGCGCATGGCCACGTGCGAGGCGAGCGCGATGCACCACGCCAGCATTCCGCCGACCAGCGAAGCCCCAATGATATACAGGAAAGCGTTTTGCGGGGCGACGTACTGCACGACCAGAGCGACCACAATTCCCGACGCCGATAACAGCACGGCGTTGCGCGGCGAGCCCTTTGCCGACAGCTGCGCGAGTCTTGCAGGTGCATATCCAGACTCAGCCAGTGAGTACAGCATGCGCGAAGTCACATACAGGGCGGCGTTCGCACCGGAGAGCGCGGCCGTCAGCACCACGAAGTTCATCACCAGTGAAATGGCCGGCACGTGCGCAACCTCGAACACCGTCACGAAGGGACTCTGCCCCACGCCAACCAGGTTCCACGGCACGACTCCTACCAGTACCGCGGACGCGCATAAATAAACGAAGGTGAGAACGCTCAACGATATGTAAGTTGCGCGCACGATGTCCGAGGTGGAGCGTGCTTCGCCCGAAGAGATGGCCACCATCTCGGTTCCAAGAAAATTGAACAGAACAAACGGGAGCGCCAGCAACGGACCTGCGGCGCCATGCGGCAGGAAACCGCCATCGGTCGTGTAGTGCGCTTGCGCCCTTGCGCCTAGCAGCAATCCGGCGCCGATCAGAATGAAGGCCGCAATCGCTACGACCTTGATCATCGCGAACCAGTATTCAAAACTGCCGACGGTGTGTACCGCCCCCAAATTAATGATTAGCAGGAGCGTCGCGAATCCCGCAATCCAGGCTGTGGCGGGAATATGTGGAAACCAGTAACGCATGTACGTCGCGGATGCCACGAGTTCACCACTGATGGCGATTACCAGTGAAAACCAGTATCCATAACGCGAAATGAAGCCTGCCCAGCGGTTCAGGTACTTATCGGCGTAGACTCCAAACGAGCCTGCGGCTGGATGCAGGCTCGACATCTCGCCCAGCGCCGTCGTCACGGTAAAAGCAATCAGCGCGCCCAGGATGTAGGAGAGGATGACTCCGGGCCCGGCAATCTGGACCGCCGCGCCCGATCCCAGCAGAAGGCCGGTGCCGATCGAGCCGCCGATTGCGACCATGGCCATTTGTCCTGCGCGGAGCTCGTGGCGGAGTTGGGGAGGTTTTTGCTCCATGAAGTTGACGAGAGAAGGGTAGCCCGCCACGGCGCTTCGGCCGCCGCTACTGTTTCCTTGGATTGAACCCGTGCTCGGACGAGAAAATGTGGAAATCCGTTTCGACAAGGTCACCGTCGCGCAAGGTGTCTCGTAGATCGAGGCTCGACATGATTGCGGTCGTCAGATTCACGAGCAACTTAAGCCGCTCGTTTTTGCGTTGTAGTTCCGCTTCTGCGCTCATGGTTATGTGAAGCAGCGCTGATTTAGTGGCGAGCCTAATCCAAATGATGAGCGTTTTGCCTCGAAGTCGCAAGCTCTAGGCCGACGGGGAGGAGGCGAGCCGAGCGCCGATTGTGGCGATAATCACAGTTGCCCCGGCATTATGAAGCGGTGCCTACGCCAGTAACTCGATCATCATGAGCTTCGCTGTTTGGGGACCAATCTTGGGCGGCGATGCTGTACCTCCGTCGCTAGTAAAGAACGCGATTTTCCCATATTCGCCAGGCCGTCTTGCCCGAAACGAGGGAACGTAGGAGCCAAGCGGCAACTTACAATACCAGCAAGAAGAGGTGGGTCTTGAAGTTTGACGATCCAAAAACTCTGGCAAACATTGACGCGGTCTTTGTAACGGTGGAACCGAGCGGTGGAAGCCATCACCCGAGCGGAAACCAATTACTCTTCGCCTACCTGCGTGTCAGTCCGGACCATCCGTAGCGGTTGCCACCTCGGGGTTTGCTTCTTCCCATGTGGGCAATCGCCTTAATCCAGGCTAACTTGTTCGAGCCTTTTTACGCGGGATGATCCGGCACCGAAACGTGCCGTCCAGTGGATCGTTGGCGCTACGGATCACGTTGATTCCTTTACTTTTGACCAGCAGGGTCGTCTCCGATCGCTCAGAATTTACTCGCCCAACCGAGGCTGCGGAGAAGACTCGTTTAGCACAGACCGTCGTCCATGACCACGGAGCTATGAGCTGCTGGTGGGCAAACGGCGGCCACGTGGGCGAAAAGTCGGCTTTTCGTTGAAGTGTGATTTAGGCACGAGTCCGCTTGGGCGTGAGCGCGACACTCTCGCTGTGCCAAAACTGTGCCAGAATCCAACGTTTTCATTCCATTCGGGTTACTTTTGAGCGAAAAGCAGATGCCCCGATTTGTTGGAATCGTTAGTAGTTAGAAGTAGTGAACGGAGTTGTTGGAGTCGAGTGTCGTGCGCCCAAGGCAGGCGCGCTACCCCCCGACAGTGAAAGTGCGCTCTTGATTCTAAGGCAATTTCCGACTTTACTCCATATGGCTGATCATTATTGCTTTGCTGCTGCCGAGACTGTGGGAATTGCATCTGCAAATTGCCGGAAACGCAGACGTCCAGCGCAGTCGAAGTGCGATTGTTACGTTACAAGGATTGCGAGAGGGCGGTGATCTCGATGCCGGCCTCCCGCAGCGCTTTCGCTACCGCCGCTGCGATCGCCGGAGCGCACGGAGTGTCGCCGTGGATGCAAATGGTCTGCGCGTTCGTGGCGACCTCGCTGCCGCCGCTAGCAATCGCCGTTCCTCGTTGGGCAATGCGTAATGCCTGCTGGCCTGCTTCCGCGGGATCGCTTATCAGCGCGTCTTCAAACCTGCGTGAACGCAATGTCCCATCGGACTCGTACCGCCGGTCCGCAAATGCTTCAGCAGCCACTCGGAAGCCAGCTTCTCGAAAAACATCGAGCATCAGCGATCCAGCCAAGCCGACAAGTACGACGTCGCGATTCCAGCGCGCAACCGCGTCGGCGATCGCCTCGGCGATAACGCGATTGTTCGTGGCCTGATTGTAAAGAGCGCCGTGAGGTTTCACGTGCGTCACACGTGCGCTGCACCCGGAAGCGATTTCGGCGAGTGCTTGCACTTGTTCGAATACGGAATCGGCGATTGTCTTTGGAGGCAGTGTTAATGCGAGGCGTCCAAAATTTGCACGATCTGGGTATCCGGGGTGCGCGCCCACGGCGACCCTGGAGCGAAGGGCCTGTTCAACAGTTGCTTTCATGGTTTGGGCATCACCGGCATGTCCTCCGCAGGCAATGTTGACGGACGTCAGCGAAGCCATCAGCGATTCTTGAATACCGTCGCTGATGGCTTTCGGAATTTCGCCCATGTCGCAATTCAGATCGATGCGTTTCATTCCAGAATCAAGTCCTCGGATGCCAGCAGTTTTTCCTGTTCAATTAGCAAGCATCGAGCTTCGTCGAACGTGACTTGTGCAAATCGTATCTCGTCGCGAGGCCGAAGCTGCCCCACGCGATGAAGGTCTGCAGCGATCACGTTGGCGATTTTCGGATAGCCGCCCGTGGTCTGCTGCTCCACAAAAAGGATAATCGGCGAGCCCCCGAGAGGCACTTGAATCGCGCCGAGTGAAACGCCCTCCGTGATCATCGAACTCGCGCCGCGTTGTGCCACCGTTGCACCTTCGAGACGAAGACCCATGCGATTCGATTGCTCGCCGACGCGATAGGCGCCGCCATAAAACGAACGCAGCGACGATTCGGGAAACCAGTCAACCTGTGGGCCTGGAGTTACACGCAGAACCTTGCGATCGAATAGATGCTGCGACGCTTGCGGTGCGATCGTGCGCTTGTGGAAAGGCTCGGTTTTGGTTGAGGACCCGATGCGCATCACGTCTCCTTTTCGCAGAGGCCTGCCTTCGAAGCCGCCAAGCCCGCTCAAAATGTCCGTTGAGGCGCTTCCCAGGAATGGCGCCACAGCGATTCCACCTTGCACGCAGAGATAGCAGCGCGCTCCCGAATTCGTGGGACCCATTCGAAGTGCTTGGCCGGGCTGCACCTCCACTGACGTCCCGACTTCGATGTGTGAATCGTCCAAGGTCGCTCCGAAGTCGGAGCCGGTAAGCGCTACGATCGCCCCTTCCGGAAATACGAATGTTCCGCCGAGCAGCATCATTTCCAAACCAGCCGCGCCTTCGTCGTTAGCGACCAGCCGATTTCCGAGTCGCAGTGAGATTGGATCGGCCGCGCCCGACGGTGAAACGCCGATGGGACCAAAACCCTCTCGCCCCAAATCTTGCACCGTGGTCTGGAGGCCCGGTGCCTGCACTTGAATCATGCTCATTCGTTTTCCAACTCTGCGAAGCGGGCGGCAGAAATCGGAGTAAAGCGCACGCGGTCACCGATCGAAAGAAAACTCATGTCCCGCGGGTCCGGGCGGAACATGGCGATGGGAGTGCGTCCGATCAATCGCCAGCCGCCGGGTACAGCAAAGGGGTACACACCTGTTTGGCTGCCGGCGATCCCGACGCTGCCAGGCGGCGTGCTCCGGCGCGGAGTGTCCAACCGCGGCGTCACGAGTGTTTCCGGCAATTCACCGAGGTATGCGAACCCGGGAACGAATCCGAGGAAGTACACAACGTAAGTCACCGAAGCGTGCAATTCGACAACCTGCGAGGGCGTCATCCCATGCAGGGAAGCTACCTCGTTCAAGTCCGGGCCGAACTCTCCGCCGTAGCACGCGGGAATTTGCATCTCCCGCGACTCTGGGAGAGGCACGGCACCCAGGCGGTTCCCGTAACCGCGCAGAATTGCTTCTAGTTCGCGGTGGGTCAACTTCAGCGCGTCGAAGCTGACAAGAATCGAGCAATATGCGGGATTGAGGTTTCGTACACCAGAAATCGGTTCTCGCTCCAGCAAGCGAAGTAATTTCCGCACTTGTTCGTGACAACTGAGGCTGATCTTTTGGCCGAAGTACAACAATAGCGATTGATCGCTCGCGGATTGGAACCGAACGGCGTCGGTGGGCGACTTCTCCATTTTCGGCGATTATATCGTACGTGACATTTTGCGAGAGAGGACGCGATGATGGTCTCGCAGCCATGCCTGTGACCAGTGGCGGGCGGAATAGTGGCGGTCGGGGGCGTGTTATAGTCGTTATGGTGACGTTGGCGTTTTTCGCGATGGCGCGATTGCGCTGAATCTTCCGTCCGAGAGAGAAGTATGACGAAATCCATACGAGCGTTGCGAACATCCCTCGTGATCTTTGGTTTCTGTTGCTTGTGCGTGGCGCCGACTCCAGCGCAGACGCCTTCCCCGACCTCCGCACCGACGCCCGTAATCGTCGAACTATTCACCTCCGAAGGCTGTTCCAGTTGTCCGCCGGCGGATCTGCTGTTGCAGAAATTGGCGGCGCAACAGCCGCTGCCTGGGGCGGACGTCATCGCACTGGAAGAGCACGTGGACTATTGGAATCACGACGGTTGGATCGATCCATACTCGTCGCCGGAATGGACGCAGCGACAACTGGAGTATGGAGAGCTGTTGAAGTCGCAGCCATACACGCCGCAGATGGTGGTGGACGGAGAGAGCCAATTTGTCGGCAGCGACGGGCGGGATGCGGCATCGGCGATTCAAAAAGCGGCGAGTTCACCTCAAACGGACGTGGCGATCACCGCCGACGCCCCCGATTCCAAAGGCATGCAACACTTCGCGGTTTCGATAAAAAAGCTAACAGGAGACGCGCCGGGAGATTTTTCCGATGTGTGGCTCGCGATAACCGAGGATGGGCTGCGCTCGTCGGTGAACCGAGGCGAGAACGCCGGACACGTCCTCACACACGTCGCGACGCTGCGGTCACTGCACAAGGTTGGAGTCGCGCAAGCAAACGGCACGCCAGCTTTTACTGGAGATCCGCGCCTGAAACTCGATTCTCACTGGAACCGCGAAAATCTCGCGGTCGTGGTTTTTGTGCAAGAGAGGAAGAGCGGAAAAATTATTGGTGCGGCCTCCCTGCGAATAGCTCCTCGAAGTGGAAATCCTGCAGTCACCGCTCTCGCTACGAGCCGGCGAAATTAAGCGCACTTCGTGGTCGAGCCGGCATCCACTCACACAATCAGCTATGGTTTCGTGCTGACCCCGCTCGAATCGGCGCTATGCCGCGCTCTTGGCGCCGGCAATCACCAACACGATGCCGCCCACAAGGGCAATGCCTCCGAGAATGGGAGGCAAGGGAATCGTGTGATGCTCTTCTTTCGTCGCATGAACCGGTCCCAGGTCCACGACTTTCTTGTTCGTGGTGTAGTTAATTCCCTGATACGCGAACGAAATGATCCCCAGCAGCACGAGAATAATTCCCAGCACTGTAGTTGTCTTCATTGCTCAGTTGTCCTTCCGCCGCGCGATAGTTTCGTGTATGTGGGGCCTGGCTTGGGACGCGAATTACCTCTGCCCAGCAGCTTTTTGGCCTTCTGACAGGCCTTTCACGAACGCGTCCGCTTGCTTCTCGGCCTCTTCGCGGGCCATGCCGTAGCGTTCCTGAATACGGCCTACGAGTTGGTCGCGCTTTCCGGCGATCACGTCGAGGTCGTCGTCGGTGAGTTTACCCCACTTCTCGCGAACCTTTCCTTGCGTTTGCTTCCATTTGCCCTGCAGTTGATCCCAGTTCATTGGTTGTCCTCTCCTTGTGCGTAAGCGATGCTTGATTCGCCCTGCGATGCGTCCATCACAACAGCGGGGTCATCTTTTTCATATACACGGAAGCCCCTATATTGGAACCGCAGTTTCTTTACTTTTGAATCGCCGGCGCTCGAAAGTTTCTTCGCGTTCGGCGTGAACTCACGCAGGCTCGGCGTGCTATAAACGAATTTGTTGCTCGCAGGGCGCCCAGCAATCGGATTCGCGTCGAGTGAGGAGATCTCAAGACATGCAATTCATATTTCGATTCATCGTTGGCGGACTGATCGTTTCACTTTTCGCCGCCTTGGGCGGCGTGCTCAAGCCAAAAAGTTTCGCCGGTCTTTTTGGTGCTTCGCCTTCTATTGCGCTTGCGACGCTGGGACTGACCATAGCCGCTGAGGGCCACCACTATGCGGCTATCGAAGTTCGTTCGATGATCATCGGAGCCGTGGCATTCTTTTTCTATGCGTGCGTCACGATCCGGCTAATCACGAAGCTTGAATGGCGGGTGGCTCCCGCAACTATTTCCGCGTTGGCAGTGTGGCTGGGAGTCGCAGTTGGAGGGTGGGCGCTGGTGTTGCGCTGAGAGCCGATGAGAGTTTCGCTCGATTTAGCGGCCCTGAAGAAAACAGCTTGGCACGAGTACGCCATACGCTTTCTTTTCGGAGGCGCGGTCACGGTGATCGCGGGCGTACTCGCCAGGCTTTACGGGCCTGCGTTTGGCGGCCTGTTCCTGGCATTTCCGGCAATTTTCCCAGCGAGCGCGACGCTCCTGGAGAAACATCAAAGAGAACAAAAACAAGCAGCTGGGATTTCGCGAACCATCCGTGGCCGTCAGGCAGCCGCGTTGGATGCGCGTGGTGCAGCGATGGGAAGTGTGGGCCTCGTCATTTTCGCACTTATCGTGTGGAAAATGCTTCCAAGCTGGAACGGCGCTTCCACGCTTATCGCTGCGTTAGCAGGATGGTTCGCCGTGTCGTTCCTGCTCTGGCGTTTTCGCAAACACCGGATCTTCTTTTGGATCAAACCCGCTTAGCGCTGCTTCCGCCACCCGGTATTTAGGCTGTCGGTACAAGAATTTCGGTGACCAACTGATCTTCCGGCGTGGTTCTGGGATCATTGACATAATTTTCGATGCAGAAGTCGTCGCGCTGTGGGATTTTCTTCTCATCGACGATCAGAAAAACGCGGCCGCAGGCTTCGGGCAGGTTGGAATAAGCGCCCGTAAGGACGAAGCGGACGTACTTTCCACCTTCGAACTTTGTGTATTGCACCCCTTCGGGAAGTTCGGCCGGCGCGGCATCAAGTGCGACGCCTGCTCGGTAGATTTTGGGCTCAACTTTATACAGGCTCATGTAGCCGGTGACCTTATTATGTTCGGATATTCCAGGAATCAGCTGATGGACGGCTTGCCAGGCTTGCGGCGCCGTTTCCTGAAAAGGGCCGATCTTCTCGATAAAAGCGTAGTGCGTTTCCGGCCAGACGATCTCTTCGGGCGTTTCGGTAAGTTTCATGAAGCTCCGTTTTGCAGTTGCCATGAGGCGTTTCCCTCTGCTGCGGGTTGAAACGACAGGAGCCCGCGGCGTCAATTTATTATTATTTGCCCAGCTACAGCAGCGACAGTGCTGATTCTAGCCGCCGGCGATGGCTCCGATTATGAAAAAAGGCTCTTTGCCGGAAGCGATCGCCTCCGGAAGCGGAGTGTCCGGCGATTCAAGCGACAAATCCTCTTCACACGCGAAAAACCGCAAGAAGGGACGGCGCTGCTTCGTGACGTGATCGCGAATCGTCCCGCGCAACATCGGATAACGTTCTTCGATGGCGTCCAGGATCGAGCACGTGGTTACCGGACACTGCAGGTCGAGCTTTAATTCATCTTCGACGTGCGCCAGCGTCCGCAAATGCGCGGGCAGTATTACTCGAATCATGAAAGCGTCTGCACCTCGACGGAAAGCACGGCGGGAAGATCGCGGACGATGGGCGCCCAATTGTCGCCCCCGTCGGGCGATGCGTACACTTGCCCGCCCGTGGTGCCGAAGTAGACGCCGCACGAATCGAGCGAGTCTACGGCCATCGCGTCGCGCAGTACGTTTACGTAGCAGTTCTTTTGCGGCAAGCCATTGGTCAGCGCCTCCCATTCATTTCCGCCGGTCTTGCTGCGGTAGACGCGCAACTTTCCATCGGGTGGATAATGTTCCGAGTCGCTCTTAATCGGTACCACATAAATTGTTTCCGGTTCATGAGCATGAACATCAATCGGAAATCCGAAGTCGCTGGGCAAATTGCCGCTGACTTCGTGCCAGGATTCGCCGCCATCGTCGCTGCGCATCACATCCCAGTGCTTCTGCATAAATAGCACATCGGGGCGCGAACGATGCATCGCGATGCGGTGAACGCAGTGGCCCACCTCGGCGGTCCCATCGGGGATCATATTGGACTTCAACCCGCGATTGATCGGCTTCCAGGTCTTGCCGCCGTCATCGGTACGAAAGGCGCCCGCTGCCGAAATCGCAATGAACATCCTCCCGGGATGCTTCGGATCCAGCAGAATTGTGTGCAGACACATGCCACCCGCACCGGGCTGCCACAGAGGTCCCGAGGCATGGCCTCGCAGGCCGGAAAGTTCGTGCCAACTGTGACCGCCGTCGGTAGTTCGAAATATGGCAGCATCTTCGACTCCTGCATATGCCGTGTCCGGGTCGGTGAGCGACGGTTCGAGATGCCAGACGCGCTTGAATTCCCAAGGATGCTGCGTGCCGTCATACCACTGGTGCGTGGTCAGAGGCTTGCCGGTTTCTGCCGACGTGTCGTAGACGAATTTATTACTCTCGCCGGTTGGCATACCGTCCGGTGCTGTGGACACGCCGCCTCCTGGCGTTTCCCAGGTCTTACCGCCGTCGCTTGAGCGTTGCAGCACTTGTCCAAACCAACCGCTGGTCTGTGACGCATATAGCCGGTTGGGGTCGGCGGGCGATCCTTTGAGGTGGTAAATTTCCCATCCTGCGAAGTGAGGACCGCTGACGTCCCAATTTTGGCGCTTTCCGTCGGAGGTTAAGATAAACGCGCCTTTGCGTGTGCCCACTAGAACTCGAGCTTTGCTCATCGCTCCCTCCCACCTGAATTGTTTGCAGCGGCGCCGATTACTGAGTCTTTAGGCGCGGCTCAGCAAAATCGGTTCGCCGAGTTTGGATGCGTAGTTCGGCCTATAGCGCTCCGTGTTGTACTGCGTTGCGATATCAATCTTGCGCACTCCCGTAGACGAGGCGGGAAGCGGAGCGTGCGCGTAGCAGCCGTTTTGCACGCCGACCATTCGACCAGTGACGCCATCGCGGATGAGGTCGAGCGCAATGTTGGCGAAAGTAATCGCGACGATTTTGTCGATCGCGTCCGGATCGCCGCTGCGCAAGTCGTATGTCAAGTCGCTGGCGACCGTTTCCTCGCCCGTGCGCTTTTGAATCTCGTCGGCCAAGGCGTGCCCGATATCCACCTTTTTTCGGTGGCCATAGGCGTCGGCTTCTCCGACTTCGCCGACGGTCCCTTCTTTCCACACGGCGCCTTCGGAAACAACCGCCACCGAATAATTGCTGGGATTGTTGCGCTTGTCTTCCACCAGCAGCTTGCTGACGAGGTCCAGATCGAACGGGTATTCTGGAATCAGGCAGCGAGTGGAAGTTACATAAGCGGTGTAAAGGGCTGTGAATCCGGAGTCGCGGCCGAAAATACGGAATATTCCGATGCGCTCGTGCGAACCCAGGGTGGTGCGCTGGCGGGTGATCGAGTCCTTGGCGCGCGTGATTGCCGTGGAGAATCCGATGCAATACTCGGTCCCGCGCACGTCATTGTCCATCGTCTTGGGAACCCCGATCACCGGAAACCCATGGCTCGACAGAGCCGCCGCGAAGCTCAGAGTATCGTCGCCACCGATGGCTATCAGGCATCCGACGCCTAACCGCTCCAAATTCTCCAGGACGATCGGCGTGAAGTCATACGACTTGCCGTCGGACGAAAGCTTGCCTAGTTGCGCACTGGAGAGATGTTCGGGAACCTTGTTGCTCGCCACACGACGTGGATTCGTTCGGGAGGTGTGCAACACGGTGCCGCCGGTGCGGTCTATCGTCCTGGTATTCTCACGCGTCAATTCCCGCACGTACGTCGCGTCCGATTTTTCGGCAGGGTTCATGTGCGTCAATCCCTTCCACCCCTTGCGAATGCCGATGACGTTGCGTCCCATTTCGGTAGCGCGGTACACCACGGACTTGATCACAGCGTTCAAACCGGGCACGTCGCCTCCGCCCGTCAAAACAGCGATGCTGGTTCTCGCGGTCATGAATCAATTGCTCCTTGGGTCTTAGAATTGCCGATCTATATCGAATACGAGCTTACGCGCCGCCACTCCGTCGCCCTTCTCGCACAAGCCCTGAGCGCAGGACCCTTAGTAGTCGTTTGCACGGCCCCCACACAGTCAGCGAGCGGAGATTAGCGTTTCATTTTACTTCAGATGAATTCCAGGAACGGCAAGGAAGTTCAAAATTGGTGTCGGGGTTTGTCCGGTGGAAAACTGTCGAGGCTAGCGCGCGTCGGCAAAGCTGCGCGCAGAGAAGCGGTGGGCGGCTACGCCCTCACGACGCAGCCGCGGCCTGCACACAACCTTACGCAGCGTACTTACTGCAGGAGTGCTCGAGAACAAGACCTTCAGATGGTGAATGAATCAGGTAGGTGCCTGGCACAATTTTCTGCAATCGCTCGACGCAGGCCTTCGCTGTGTCCAAACTCTGCGATTCGGATATCCAGACAAAATTGCCATCGGGGAGCCGCTTGAATATATCGAACATTGGTTCCTCCTGTGGCGCTTACTTGCACTTTCGACGCCAAGAGCCGCGGAGTCAGTTTCCCTTGCGGAATCAGTAATTTAGAGACGGGGAGAATCTATTTACCGCTGCCCGGCGTGTAATTTTGCCTTGGCGATTCGCACATGCTGCCTAGCCGCCGGCACGCTACGGCAAACTTCAACGCGCCCTACAATCTTCGCGGTATGGCTGGCCAAATCAGTCTGGAAGTAGTATCTCGCCTATATTCGGTAGGTTTCACAAGTCAACTGTCGCGGGAAGTCAGTTCAGGAGGTTTTGAGATGCTTTATTACGCTTTGCTGTTCTTAGTGGTTGCGTTGATTGCAGGCTTTCTCGGATTTGGAGGTATTGCATTTGCGGCAGCCGGAATTGCCAAGATTCTCTTCTTTGTGTTCCTGGTGGTCTTCATCGTCACTTTGATCATGCACCTCACGCGGGGCGGCGCTGCCCGCGGCTTGTAAATCCCGGCCATTACCAACCTATTCCGAAGGAGAAATTCGTGAAAAAAGCATTGATGTGCTCGCTGATGGGAATATTGTTCCTCGCTACGGCAAGCCGCGGTGATGACAAGGAAAAAGACGAAGACCGCCTGGCGAATTGCGGGACGGTGATGAAGGAAATTTTGGATGTTCCGGATGACATTCCCCAGGATCTATTGGATAAGGCCGACTGCGTGGTGGTCTTTCCATCGGTGCTGAAGGCTGCCTTTATCGTCGGTGGCAGCTACGGCCGCGGAGCGATGACCTGCCGCAAGGGTGAAAACTACAACGGGCCGTGGGGTCCTCCAACCATGATGGCGCTGGAAGGTGGAAGCTTCGGCCTCCAAATCGGCGGCCAGGCAACTGACTTTGTTCTGCTGGTGATGAACGACCGCGGAGCGAACGGCATCCTTGCCAGCAAAGTGAAGCTCGGCGGGGACGCTTCAGCGGCGGCAGGGCCTGTGGGCCGCGATGCTTCGGCCGAAACGGACGCCACGCTGCGCGCTGAAATCCTGAGCTATTCGCGGGCTCGCGGTGCCTTTGCCGGAATCTCTCTGGAGGGCTCGACGGTCCGTCCGGACAATGACGCGAACGAGCGAATCTACGGCAAGAAGCTCCCAGCGAGGGATATCGTGCTCCGTGACGCGGCCCCGGTTCCTGCGTCTGCGCAGGCAATGCTCGCGACCCTCGACGCCAGAACACCCCACCACAAGAGCTAACGGACGAGTACTCTAACCGCTGGCGCTCTCTTGGCGAACGCCGCCTTGAGAGCGCCGGCATAGCTTACCGAATCGAGGGTTCTGCGATGGATCTGACACCGATATACGATATCTTTCGCCGCATGCCTAGCGGGGAACTGGTTTGGACGTGCGCGGCACGCGGGCTCGAGGAAGTGAGAGCGAGACTGGTCAATCTGAAATTGACGGCGCCATCGGACTGCGTCGTCTACGTCCGGCGAGGGTAACAAAGCAATCGCAGTTCGCCCGCGCGAGCTCTTGAAGCCACGATCAGACTTTCACGGCTGCTCGAATTCTCGGTATCCCCGTCACAGCCGCTTTCAAGGCCGGCTCTTTCTCGATCGCGCTCAGCACGGCCTCGGTGACCTCCTGGTCTATCTCCGGCGCGGCGCGGAGTTCCGTCGGATAGCGGACCAGCAATTCCAGACCCGCCTCCGAAAATTGCAATTTGGCCTGCGGCGCGGGAGCTTTCATCTGGAGCTCGATGTTGCGTTGCAGATCGATATGCTGGCGTTCGATCTCTTTGCGATAGCGCTCATATACGGAATTGACCGCAGCCAAAAGTTTCTCTTCGACGAGCTTTAAATCAGCGCCCGGAACGCCTTGCAGCACGACTTCGTGCCAGGTGTACTCGGTGCCGGGGATTTGCTTGTACAAGGGAGTGGTGGCCTGGAACAGGACGGCGTTCGAGAAGACCACAATTCTTCCCGTCGGAAACAAGTTGATGTCGCTGCCCGCTAATTCCATCAAGTAAAAACGCACCGGTGAGACATCGATCACGTCGCCGGTTACGCCGGCGATGCTGATGCGGTCGCCAATACGGATTCCATAGCGCCCGATCACAAAAAAGTAGGCTGCCACGGAAAGCAGGACGGCTTGGAGTCCCACGGCAATACCAGCGGTGGCGAAACCGGCAAATGTGGCGAGCGAGCTGAAATCACTTACGATCCCCAGCGTGAGAACCGTGCAAATCAGAAAGCCCATCACAAAACGGCGCAACAGCATGAACTGGCGGCGTCGCCGCAAATCGTGAATGTAACGAAATGTCCACCTGCGCCAAACCTCGGAGAGAACCCACAGTGCTCCGAGAGCGAGAAGTATCGCGAGGGCGCTCGTCAGTACGGAGCGCAGCGCATCCTTCGACTCACTGGCGATCGAATTGCGCCAGTTCATAAAATTCGCGCGACTCTGATCGAGAATCAAAATCTCCTGGCTGAGTGGGACGGCGACATTCGCCAGTTGTTTGAACTGGTCGGTAAGAGCTCGCACCTTTTGCTGCACCACTTTTGCTTGAGTGGGGTCCGTCGGCGTCTGGCTCACCAGGTCGCGGCCTTGTTGAACGGTGGCGACGAGGCTCTCGCGCAGCGGCTGTCGCAGCGCTGCCGCCACTTCACGCACGCGTTCGGTTTCGTTCGCCATCAGGTCAATTTCGTGCATCGTGCGAATTTCCGAGTACAGCGTGAGGCCTCGGCCAATCAGGCCGGAGGATTTGGAGACTGTAGGCTTGGTCTCGGAGGGCTTGGCTGCCGCTTTCTGGGCATTCGCGTTGCCCAGAACTTCGGGTACGGTGCGAGCGAGATCGTTGATGTTTCCCGCTAGACCACCGGCGCCTGACTCGCTGGTGCTTTCCGCGAAGCTGGCCAGTTTCTGGACGGCGTCCTGCGTGGCCTGATCGAGTTCAACTTCGCCCTGCAGTTGGTCGCGCTGCGCGATCAAGTTCTGACGCTTGCTCGATCCCGCTGTTTCGATCTGCTTATTTAGAGCGTCTATCTTGGATTGGTTATCGCTGATGCGAGACTTGATGGTCGCAAGCGACTTGGCGAAATTCTGTGACTGGCCGGAATCTCCTTGCGCTGACGGCGGCGGATTCCCGGTTGCCTGATCTGCGGGGGTAATCAATTGCGCGGCCGCCTGCGCGGATTGGAACGCCAGGCGCACGGCCTGCTGCGCCAGATTTTGCGAGGTGTCCTCGTAAATGGCGTCGCTGGGCAATCCCACCGACTGTATCTTGCCAGCCGAATCACGATACCAGCTGATGATGACGTTCAGATGATGGAGAATTGCGTCGCGATCAATTTGGGCGGCGCTCCTGGAAGTGGGGATGAAAGCGAAGGCGCTCAGACACAGCAAGGTAGCTGTTAGCGCTGGCCGCAGGCGTTTTCGCCACATTGTCATGCTTCGCATTAGCGGTATTTCCCCCAATGAGCGGAAATTTCGACTGGGATAATCCTGAAAAATCAGTCTGCCTGGGCGAGACGACTTTCAAGAAGCTGGGCGGTACAGCAAGCGACCATTATACAGGCATCGATTCCCGCCGCCGACCCGAAGTCGGCACGATCAAAAAAATTGTCCCGCCAGGTTCTCCCCGAGGCTCAGGCCCTTAGGCATGCGACTGGAAAATTCCCCAGCGCTTGTTCCACGCCGAGAGAGCAGCTCTTGGGCCCTGAGCCGCCCACAACGACGTCACTTGAAAGAACATTTTCCCATTGCGATGGAGAGTTGGCCGGCAGCATTATTTTTGTGTCGCGCCAGAATTCCGCCATGCGCTCCCACTTCATCGGCGCGTGCGCTTGCGCCAGCCATCTTGGCACAATCGTCAGCGTCCACTGGGTTCCTTTGTGGCGCGCAAATGCGGTGACGTTTTTTGCGCGCTTCCCGCTCACCTGCAGTGGCAGGAACGAGCCATCGAGGAACAGCTCGCGATATTGACGCCGAAGATTCAGGACCTTCCAAGCTAGATAGAGTTTCGCCCGACCGTCCTGCCAATTTTGCGCCAGCTCCTTACATAAGATGGAAGGCTTGTCATTCCCGCGTTTTTCGAGCCCTTCCAGCAATTTCATTCGCCGATCGAAATCGACGGGCCTGCGATTGTCCGGGTCAACCAGGCGCAAATCCCACAGTTCGCATCCCTGATATAGATCAGGCAATCCCGGTGTTGTCAGCTTCAGCAAAAGCTGTGCGAGGCCGTTCAGCATTCCGAAATACGCAATCTTCTGCTGAAACTTTAGGAAATCGGCCAGAAACAGGTTGCGTTTTCCGGGCTGGATGATCGTAGCGACAAAATCGGTCAATGCACGCTCATGCTCCACGTTCGGCCGAGTCCAGCGTGTATGGACCATGGCCTCGCGCGTCGCTTTGATCACGTACTCCTTCATTCGTTTTCGAAATGCGGGCATGTCCGCGGCGGCCAGTGGCCACGCTCCCAGCAGCGTTTCGTAAAGAAAAATCTCCTCGTTGCGGTCGGGCGCGGTCTGCCGGTCCACCACTTTCCTTTTCTTGGCATTCCAGCGAGCCCAGGAATTCAGCCGCCGACGCCATTCGCCGGGCAACTCTGAGAGGACGTTGATTCGCGCGCGCAGGTCTTCTCCGCGCTTCGTGTCGTGAGTGGAGGTGGAATTCAGTCCATAGGGCCAGCGGCGCTGCCGGTCATGGATGAAGGAATTGAAGTCGAACGGAGAGGGCGCCGATGGCCGCGGATCACCGCCTACTTCGTTCAATGAAATGAGCGGGCAGTAGACATAAAGCGTGGTGTCCTCCAGGCCTTTGGCCACAATCGGTCCGGTGAATTGTTGCCAGCGCATGACGAACGCCAGACGGGCTTCGCGCTGCTCCGCAAAATGAATGCGCCCATCCTCCATTAGCAGCACGCTGCGTACAAAATCAAAGCTGGACGAATTCATGTTGGGCTTACGCAATCGCGCGGCCGCCAACGCGGCTTCAATATACTGCTTCGCATCGTTTGGTACGCTCATGTCGCGGATGTATGTGCGGTAGACTGGGAAACTCGCCGTCACTTCTATCAACGCCTGCGCGAGGTCCGCGCGAGGGATATCGCGCGCGAAGCGATCGTGTTCGGCCAAAATACCCAGCTGACGGCTCAGATAGCGCATTTCCACGACCAGAAGGGTAGACATCACCAGCCGCTTCTTTTGATACAGCAGATCCTGGTAGTTGACTTTGTTTTTCAAGAACGCAAAGTAAGTTTGCTCTGCAGCGCGGCCGCCTTCGGGATGCACGAATAGCCGATTCACCGCATTCAGGTATTCATAACCCGTGGTTCCCTGGACGGGCCATTCGGCTGGCAGTTCCTCCTGCCCGGAGAGTATTTTTTCGACGATGACGTACAACTGGCTGGCGTTTGTCTTATCGGCGGCGCTCTGCAATTTCTCCTGTACGCGGCGCAAATACGCCAAGGGGTCGCGCAGACCGTCAATGTGATCAATTCGCAGGCCGTTCACTGCGCCGCGTTCGATCAGATGGAATACGACGCTGTGCGTGGCCTCGAATACCATGGGGTCCTCGACGCGCGCGCCGACCAGGTCGCTAATACTGAAGAATCTCCGGTAGTTGATTTCGGCGTTGACGTTCTGCCAGTAGGACAACACGTAGGCTTGCTCCGAAAGAAGCCGATCCAGGTACCGGAAGCTCGAAGCAACTCCGCGTTTCCCGTTAAAGATTTTCAGGTTCTCGTCAATGAACGTTCGGAACTCAGGTTGGTTCTCGTACAGTTTTAGGAGCCGTTCCTTGATCGCCGCGACCTGCAGGCGCCGCTCGCCGGCTGCATCTATTGGTACGGACTCACGAGCCGGCACCGCCGAGAGCGCGGCAATGATTCCCAAATACTCCTGGAAGTTCGCCGAATCGGGCCGGAGCGCTGCCTCCAGTACGTGCTGGCGGTGGGTCAAAATCATTGGGTAGGACCGCGGCGCCAGCGGGAACAGGCCGTCGCGGTGTTTCACGAAGAAATTACCGCGATCGAATATCAGTTGAAGTTCCCGGTTTTTCAAAGCTTCGGCATAGACGCTGGCGAGAACCGGAAGCAAAATCTTGTTATCGAGAATCCGCGACGGTGGATGCCAGTCTACATCAAAGTAAGCCGAGTAGACCGATGCCGGACCGTTTTCGAGCAGGTCCATCCACCACGGATTCTCATCGCTGGCCGCCATATGATTCGGAACGATGTCGAGCAGCAATCCCAAACCGTGTTTCTGCAGATCAGTCTGGAACACGTCAAATTGCTGTTCGCTCCCCAGATCGCTGTCGATTCGCGTCGGATCGGTGACATCGTATCCATGGCCGCTGCCCTTGCGGCTTTGCAGCAACGGAGACGCATAGATGTCCGTGATGCCCAGCCGCGAGAGATAGTTCAAAATATTGGAGGCATCTCGAAATGTGAAATTTCGATTGAACTGCAGCCGGTAACAGGAAAGCGGGATGTGGCGCAGCGGCATGGATTTCAGGCAATCTGCAATTTGAGTTTTTGTTGCAGGACGCCCAAATGCTCTAGCCAGGTCTTCGCTTCAGGATTGCCTTTTTCCTGTTCAGACTGCCATCTTTGGTGCGCAGCCAGTAGCGCGGGATATGCAAGGTTTTGCGCTTGCCACATCACAACCGGGAACGGCAATTTATCGAGAAACTCCAATAGGCCTTGTAATTGTGTCACGACTTCGATTTTGGATGAATCCGCCGCGAACCCTGTGGCGGCCTGCTCGACCTTCTTGCGCATGGCATACTCTAACGTTGGCACGTCCAACGCAACGCGGACGCTGGCCGCTTCCTTCAACAGGCCGAGAATCAGTTCGCGATCCAGAGCGGGATTTTGCAAGGCTTGCAATAGTTGATCGTTGAGCGTTATTTCCGCCGCGGTTTGAAACGACTTCGGCACCGGAACTCCTAAATCGACCAGAAATCTCATCAGTTGGGCGTGTGGTTGATAGATTCCGCGCTGCGCAGCGGTTGCATCCATCTCGGTGTCCTGCAATATCAGGCCGAGGATTTTGCGCTGCTCGTCACGGAAGAGCGAGCGCAGGGAATACAGTTTACTGCCGAAGCCTTCGTCGAGCAGCCGGATCACCGCGGGAGCATCCGCGCGGCCGAATGCCGCGAAGAGTTGTTCAGAGGACGCTCGAGGATCGTTTTCCTGCGCAGCATCGTGAATGCCGCAAGTAATATTGTGATCGCCCATGTGCAGCACGCCAAAATCGAGTGTTTCTGCTTCGCGCGTGATCCGCGAAGATACGCGCGCGCGGCCCGTTGCCAGCCGCATCTTTCCTTCGGTCTGACTTTGAAAGGCTTCCCGCTGCACGTCGTAGCAGTAGATTCGAGTGCAGTCGGTGTACGCTTCAAATAGTGAACTGATGCCGTAGTGTGCGGCGACTTGCGGAATATCCGCAATCGCTGGTTTCACCCACTTTTCGTAAATGTGCGCGCCATCCTGGTGCTCGGCCACGTTGCTTTTGGCGTTTCGCAGCTTGTCCACAAACTGCGCCTCCAGGTTCCCACCGTTGATCTGCTCGCCCAGCCGAACGGCGCGGCCCGCGTATTGGATGACCTGTACCGTTTCGATTCCGGAGAGCTCATCGAAAAACCACCCGCAGCTCGTGTACATCAATTGCGCGTGCCGCTGCATTTCCAGCAGCTTCAGAGCAACCACTTTTTCGTCATCGTTCAATTCGTGGGTGGCGTGGTCGCCGAAGTATGCGGCGAGGCTCTTGTCCGAACGGTCCAGGATGACGCGAATATATTCGTCGCGCGCACGCCAGGGATCTTTTAGAAGCGCAGCCGCCTTGGTTTCGTAGACGGGCGCCAGTGCATCGCGAAGCCAATCGAGCGCCGACCTCAAAGGCGCGCGCCATTCTTGATTCCACTCCGGGTGGCCGCCGGAATTGCAGCCGCAGTTGCTGCGCCAGCGTTCGATCCCGTGAACGCAGCTCCACGAAGTGTTGGGAAATATCTCCACGAAATGATTTGCGGGATGGCGCTCCAGAAACTGCCCGTAATTCGTTAGCTCGGCGAGCTTGTTGGTTTCGATGCGGTCCAGCGCGGCCGTCAGCGCCATTTCGCCATAGCGATGGTGGTGGCCGTAACTTTCTCCGTCGGTAGCGATGTGCGAAAGTTGCGGCCAATCCCGCGCATCCGAAAAGCCGCCGATGAGGCGGTCGGCAAAAACCTTGCCGTCATTGAGTAAGCCCTCAAATGCCACAGCGCGAGAAATCGGGCCATCATAGAAAAACACGTTGATCGTGCGCCGCGAAGGTAAGCGCACCAAATACGCGCGGCTGGGATCAACGCGGTCGCCGCTGATGTCCTTCCAGCTGCGGCTACCGAATCGGCGGACTCTCGACGCCTGGCGTGGCGCGAGAATCGTAAATTTCAGCCCTTGTTCCGCCATTATATCCAGCGTCTCGATGTCCACGGCCGTTTCGGGCAGCCACATGCCCTCCGGAGCGCGCTGGAATCGGCGCTGAAAATCAGCGATGCCCCACTTCACTTGCGTTACCTTGTCGCGGCGGTTGGCCAGCGGCATGATCATGTGGTTGTAGGCCTGCGCCATGGCCGAGCCATGCCCGCCAAATTTCTGCGCGCTGAGTTTGTCCGCTTCCAGGATCGCCGAGTACGTCTTCGCCGCGTGGTCTTCCATCCAGGAAAGCAGAGTGGGGCCGACGTTGAAGCTGATCGTCGAGTAATTGTTCACCATGCGCGTTATGCGCTGCTCGTTATCCAGGATCCGCGATGTAGTGTTTGGCGCGTAGCAATCCGCCGTAATCCGTTCGTTCCAGTCGTGATAGGGATAGGCGGAATCTTGCAGCTCAATTTCCTCGAGCGAAGGATTCTCGCGCGGCGGTTGATAGAAATGTCCGTGAACGCAGACGTAACGATTGCTCATGTGTGGGGTTTTCCGGCACCGACGTGCAGCGAAAGCGAGTTCGGGGACAAGCTCCGTTCGGACTGGTGGCACGAGTATAGCAAATATCCCGCGAAATCTGCTCAGCGCAACCGCGGCCACGCCCGCTCCGCTCCCAATTCGCAACTTGCAATCTCGCGCGCAGGCCATCGTATAATAAGAACGTAGATTCACCGCTCGCATCCAGCTCTGCGAGACAATCCAAGTCCGGCCCGTTCCCTTGCTACGTCGGAGGATTTATCTTGCACTCTTCAAGGATGGCCACCGAAGTGTCCCTACCTTTACTCCTCCGGGCCGTAATCGAAAACGTGGAGCCGAAAGTTGACGGCGGCCGGTTCGCAATCAAGCGCGTCGTTGGCGAGAGGGTTGTGGTGGAAGCCGACATTAACGCTGACGGGCACCAGGTGCTCGATGCGGTCCTCCGCTTTCGCAGAACCGGAGCGCGCAATTGGAGCGAAGCGGCCATGCGGCCGATTGGGAACGACCGCTGGCAAGGCTCGTTTCCAATCACCGAATTCACGCCGTACGTCTACACGGTGCAAGCCTGGCTGGATCCCTATAAGACCTGGATTCGTGATCTCGGGAAGAAAGCCGACGCACGCCAGGACCTCGCGTTGGATTTTCTTGCGGGAGCGGATCTCGCGAGCTCCGCGGCAACCCGTGCACAAAAGTCTGACGCTCAGAAACTTCTCGAACTATCGGCGCGGCTGAAAAAACTGGCTCGTACCGACCGCGAAACCGCGCTGGCCGTGGCCAACAGCGAAGTGATGACGCAATTGATGAGGCGTTATCCCGACCGTTCCCGTGCTACGACTTACGAAAAGGAATTGCAGGTCTGGGTGGATCGTCCCAAAGCGCGTTTCAGCAGTTGGTATGAATTGTTTCCTCGGTCGTGCACGATGGATGCGCGAAAGCCCGGAACATTTCGTGATTGCGCGCGCCACCTGCAGTACGTGGCTGAAATGGGATTCGATGTTTTGTATCTTCCGCCCATTCATCCCATCGGCCGCGTCGGAAGAAAAGGCAAGAACAATAGCCTGGTGGTGGGTCCCGACGATCCGGGCAGTCCGTGGGCCATCGGCTCGGTGGAAGGCGGACACAAGGCAATTCACCCTGCCCTCGGCACATTGGAGGATTTCAAGCAGCTTCGGCAAAAAGCGGAAGCACTGGGGTTGGAAATGGCCCTCGATCTGGCTTACCAGTGCGCGCCGGATCATCCCTATGTGAAGGAACACGAAGAATGGTTCGCGCACCGGCCGGATGGATCCATTCAATACGCCGAGAACCCGCCGAAAAAATACGAGGATATTTATCCGCTCAATTTTGAAAGCGATAACGCTCTGGAACTCTGCGAAGAGTTGAAGAGCGTGGTTCTTTATTGGATCGAGCAGGGCATCCGGATTTTTCGCGTCGATAATCCCCACACCAAGCCGTTCGGCTTCTGGGAATGGCTGATCGCTGAGATTCATCGCACGCATCCGGACGTGCTCTTTCTTGCGGAAGCTTTCACTCGCCCAAAAGTGATGTACCGCCTGGCGAAGCTGGGCTTCACGGAGTCGTACACGTATTTTACTTGGAAAAATACAAAGACCGAGATCACCGAACTTTTCGAGGAGCTTACACAGACTCCGGTGCGCGAATTTTTCCGGATGAACCTTTGGCCGAACACTCCCGACATCTTGAACGCGTATTTACAAACGGGCGGGCGGCCCGCGTTTATCGCGCGATTGATTCTGGCGGCGACATTGGGAGCGAACTATGGAATTTACGGGCCAGCCTTTGAACTTTTTGAAAACCGGCCTTTGACGGCGGGCAGCGAGGAATACCTTGAGTCCGAAAAATATCAGATTCGCGTTTGGGATTTAGACCGGCCTGATAGCCTGAAACAATTGATCGCGCTCGTAAATAAGATCCGGCACGAAAATCCGGCGCTGCAAAGCGATTGGAGCTTGCGCTTCCATCCCGTGGACAACGACCAATTGATCGCCTACAGCAAGACGAGCAGCGACGGTTCTAACGTCGTCCTGGTAGTTGTGAATTTAGATCCCCGGTACACGCAGTCCGGATGGATACGCGTTCCCTTGGAAGATTTTGGGATCGGACCTCAACGGCCATTTGAAGTCCACGACTTATTGGCAGACGCGCGTTATACCTGGCAGGGCAGCCGCAACTACATCGAACTGAATCCAGCGAAGATTCCCGCGCACATTTTCAAAGTGCGATGATGCGCGGTCAATTACATCAATACCGGTGATTCGCTCGAGTCTTCGGACGCGGGCCGCATGAGGAGACGCAGCAGTGGCCACTAGTGCCGACCAGCCCCTCTGGTACAAAGACGCGATCATTTACCAACTGCACGTCCGCACTTTTTGCGACAGCAACAGCGACGGAATCGGCGACTTTCCCGGCCTGATGCAGAAATTGGATTATCTGCAGGATTTAGGGATCAACGTTATCTGGCTGCTGCCGTTCTTTCCATCCCCATTGCGCGACGACGGCTACGACATCGCCAACTATCGCGCCATCCACCCGAATTACGGCACGCTGGAGGACTTCAAGGCCTTCCTCTCTGCCGCGCACGCGCGCGGAATCCGCGTCATCATCGAAATGGTTCTCAATCACACTTCCGATCAGCATCCCTGGTTTCAGGAATCGCGCAGTTCCCGCGATAATCCCAAACGCGATTGGTACGTCTGGAGCGACACGGACGACCGCTATCGAGAAGTCCGTATTATTTTCCTCGATACGGAACTGTCGAATTGGGCCTGGGATCCGGTTTCCAAATCCTATTACTGGCACAGATTCTTCAGCCATCAGCCTGACCTGAATTACGACAATCCCGCCGTATTCGAGGAAATGTGGGGCGTAATGAAATTCTGGCTGGAAATGGGCGTGGATGCCTTCCGGCTGGATGCGGTCCCTTATCTCATTGAGCGCGACGGTACCAACTGCGAAAATTTACCCGAGACTCATGGCGTTATCCGCGAATTGCGCAAACGCCTGGATCAATCATTTCCTAACCGCATGCTCCTCGCCGAAGCGAACCAATGGCCCGCAGACGTGCGCGCCTATTTCGGCGATGGTAACGAATTTCACATGGCGTTTCATTTTCCGTTGATGCCCAGGATTTTCATGGCGGTGCAATTGGAAGATCGCAAACCCATCATCGAAATTCTCGAGCAGACTCCGCAAATTCCCGAAACCTGCCAATGGGTCACGTTTTTGCGCAATCACGACGAACTCACGCTCGAAATGGTCACGGACATCGAGCGGGACTACATGTACGACACGTACGCCCGCGACAAAACCATGCGGCTAAATTTGGGCATACGCCGCCGCCTCGCTCCAATGATGGACAACGATCGCAGGCGCATTCAACTTTTGAACTTCCTGATCATGTCGCTGCCGGGAACTCCAGTTCTTTACTATGGCGATGAAATCGGCATGGGAGACAATGTTTATCTTGGCGACCGGAACGGAGTGCGCACCCCGATGCAATGGAATGGCGGCTGGAACGGCGGCTTTTCGGGCGCCGATCCCGAGCGCCTGTACTCACCTTTGATATCGAATCCGGTGTTTGGCTATCAGGCGATCAACGTGGAGGCTCAGAAGCGATCGCCGCATTCCTTGCTGTATTGGATGAAACGGCTGATCGAAGTGCGCAAGGCTTCGAACGTATTCAGCCGTGGCAGCATTGAGTTTTTGCAGCCTTCCAATCACCGGGTTCTGGCGTTCATCCGGCAGCTGGGCGCGGAAAAAGTGCTCGCCGTCAATAATTTATCAAGTTCCGCGCAAGCGGTCGAACTGGACCTGCGAACTCACAAAGGCTCCATACTGATCGAGCTCGCCAGCAGGAATCTCTTCCCAAGGATTGGGGACTTGCCCTACCTGCTGACGCTCGGACCCTATCAGACATTTTGGTTTCGCTTGCGCCGGATTTGATGTGGCTGCGGTGCGAATATCTAGGGCGGCGGCATTTGGGCGGTCGCGCACATTTCGCTTCGTCGCCGGAACAGATCATGTCGCTGCGGAAATTTCGATTGTGCTTTCGGCCGGTTGATGTGAGAGGGCCGCACGGAGAAGATGTTGGCTGAAGAATCTTTACTCTCGGACGATTTTCTACGCCAACTCATGGGCGTTGGGGAAGTCGACCTGCTGGTCGGAGTCCCTTCGCACAATGACGCCCAAACCATCGGAACAACCGTTGCAGTCATCGAAGAGAGTTTTCGCCAAAGCTTCACGCGGGACCGAGTCGCTATCGTAAATGTAGACGGCGGCTCTCGTGATGGGACATCTGAAGCCGTTCTAAAGTCGGCCGGGGAAACTCACCCCAGTTTGCGCGGCTTGACGTCATTGCGTACCATTCACCGCGTTTCTACTCGCTATCCGGGAGGGCCATCGCCGGGTACCGCTGTCAAGTCGATCCTTGCAGCGGCGGACTTGGTCCGAGCCAAAGCCTGCGCCGTGATTTCGCCTCACTCGCCGAACGTTGATACGAATTGGGTCAAGAATCTTTTGCAGCCGTCCTATCGCGACGGATTCGACTTTGTCGCGCCGCTCTACAGCCGGCACAAATTCGAAGGATTGCTCGCGAGGAACCTGCTGTATCCCATGACGCGCGCGACGTTCGGCCGCGGAATTCGCGAATTGCATTCCACCGAATTTGGATTCTCCGGAAAACTTGCCACGCAGTGCCTGGGGCAAGACGTCTGGCGCGAAGAGCCTGTCCGCAAATCACCCGAGATTTGGATGGTCATTTCCGCGATGAGTTCCGGGCTCAAGTGCTGCCAATCCTTTCTGGGTCCCAAGGTACAAACGGCGGCGAGTTCCGGCACCGACATCGTCGCGGCGGTCAGAGAAACAGTAGGTGCACTCTTCTGGTGCCTGGAATCGCAGCAGGAGTTCTGGATGGGAGTGAATGCGCCCGAAGCGGTCCCGACCTTCGGCTCGGATCACGAACTGACCACCGGCGCCTCACGCATAAACCGCAAGCGAATCTATGAATTGTTTCAAAAAGGCGTCAAGGACCTGGAGCCAATTTTGAAAACAATTCTTGCGGACGACACGCATGCGGAGATTGAACGCATCGCTTTGCTCGACGAGAAAAATTGCCGGCTCGGAAACGAGCTGTGGGTGAAGGTTGTGTTCGAATTTGCGGCAGCCTATCACCACAATGTGATGAACAGAGATCACCTGCTGCAAGCGCTGGTGCCGCTCTACCGTGGGAGGATCTACTCCTTTATCGCGGAACATCAGACGTCAACGCCCGATGAAGTGGAAGCCGATACCGAAAAGCTCTGCCTGGAATTCATCCGCCAAAAACCATACTTGCTGGAAAAGTGGAAAGCGAAGTAGTGAGGTGACGTCATGAAACAGTTGATCGTTCAGGGCCTGCAGCAGGCTTACCAGAATCTGGTGCACATGATTTCGGTGTTCTTGCCGCGCCTGGTGGCCATGCTGTTGATCATGCTGGTGGGGTTGTTCGTCGCACTTTTGATGAAATACCTCCTGCGGTTGATCCTGCGCTTCACCCAGCTCAATCGCTTGTCGGAGCAGTCAGGCGCGTCACAGGTGCTTCGCGATGCGGCCCTCCCGACGATTAGCGAGCTTTTGACCCGCTCGTTGTTCTGGGTCACCTGGCTGGCATTCACTCTGGTTGGAATCAGCATCCTGGGCATTCCTGAATTGCATGAGCAGCTTTCCCGCCTATTTCAATTGCTGCCGGAGTTCTTCGTTGCCATTCTGATTCTCTTTGTGGGCGTGCTGGCCGCGAACTTTCTTTCGCGCGCGGCCTTGCTGGCAGCTGTGAACGCGGGTGTTAGGTCCCCGCGGCTCTGGAGCGGTTCTACTCGTTTTGTGATTCTGATTCTGGCAATCTCCATGGCGCTCGAACAGATCGGGCTGGCCAACCAAACGGTCACTTCAGCCTTTTCCATCATTTTCGGTGCGCTCATGCTGGCGGTAGCCATTGCATTCGGATTGGGAGGACGCGATCTGGCGCGCCAGACCTTGGAAAGGTACCTGGGCGACAACAAGAGAAGGGATCGGGAGAAGGAAAAGGAAGAAGAGCCGTCTCCGCTTTAGTTCGCAGTTGTCATTTCGTGCCGCGCCAGGGAATCCCAGCCTCCCGGAACGCCTTGTACTCAGGGAGGACGCTTTGACCGCACCCAGAATGAAGAGGGAAGAATTCACGGAACTGCAGAGGCTCTTGCCGCCAGTGCTGCCCGATTTTCTGGCTGCGCATCGCTGGTTTGGCGGGAAAGCACACCGGATTCGCGCCACCGAGGTCGCGGACATTATTCCGTTTGGTGCGTCTCAGCTGGAGGCGTTCATGGTTCTTGCCCGCGTGGAATACGAGACGGGCCTTCGAGAATCATATCTGCTTCCGCTGCTTGTGTGGGCCGCGGAAGAGGCCCCGATCGAAGAGGGTTTACGCACGCTGAAGGTTCAGCTGCGTGGTGAGGAGCTGCTTCTTACAGACGCGCTCCGCAATGAGAATTTTCTGCTGGCGCTTCACGCGGTCATCGAGGCGCAAGCCATGTTCCGCGGCTTGAATGGCGCACTCCGCGCCCGGCAGTCGAGCACGTACCGCGATCTCTGTCCGGCATCCGCGGGCGTGCTGAAACCAAAGCCGATGGGGGTCGAGCAAAGCAACAGCTCTATCATTTACGGAAATCGCCTGGTGCTGAAAGTTTTCCGCCATGTCGAGCCCGGAATGAACCCCGATCTCGAAATCGGGCGCTTTCTCTCCGAGCGCGTGCACTTTGCGCACGTCCCGGCTGTCGCGGGCTGGCTGGAGTACGCGGCGAACGACGGTCAGGAAGCGACGCTCGGAATCCTTCAGGAATTTGTGCCGAATCAGGGCGACGCTTGGCGGTTCACGTTGAACTCACTCTCGGAGTTTTGGCAACAGGCAAACGGACGCCTGGCCGAGCTTTCGACGCTGATTCCGCGAAGTCTCTTTCCGCTAAGTATGTCTGCGGACCGCCTACCGGGCATCGCTCGCGAACTAAACGGACCTTATCTTGACGCAGCTGCGCTGCTCGCCCAGCGGACTGCCCAGCTGCACCTCGCGCTGGCTTCCGAACCGACCGTCGCGGCGTTTGCGCCCGAGCCCTACACGCCGCAATTTCAAGACAGTTTGCGCCAATCGTTGCATAAGAAAATGCAGAATTCGTTCGCGCTTCTGCGTACGCAGTTCACTGGCATGCCACGCGACACGCGGGCTGATGCAGAGCGAGTTCTCGCCGCCGAAAATGAGGTGCTTCGGTCGTTTGAGGTCGCGCTCAGCCAGCCGATCGCCGCGATGCGGACTCGAATTCACGGCGATTATCATCTCGGACAGGTGCTCTACACCGGCTCCGATTTCGTCATGATTGATTTCGAAGGCGAACCGGCGCGGCCTATCTCGGAACGGTCGGTGAAGCTTTCGCCGCTGCAGGACGTCGCCGGGATGCTCCGCTCGTTTCACTATGCAGCCTTCGCGTCGGTTTTCACGACGATGGGTAATGCAGAGGCGCACGATGAAACCACGCGCCAGCGCTTGAGCGTGGCGCAGACCTGGTTTTCCTGGGTTGCCGCTCATTTTACGCACGCGTATTTGAGCGAGGTAGGCAGCGCATCCTTCATTCCGGAAAATGAAGAACAACTTGTGAATTTGCTGCGGCTGCATCTTCTGGAGAAAGCCGTCTACGAACTCAGCTATGAATTGAACAACCGTCCGGACTGGGTCCGGATTCCGTTGGCAGGCATTTTGAGCCTGCTGAGTTCGTAGGCCGCACGATGGACCGGTGCGGCGAACAATTCAGCAGTGTATTGGCCGGCAGAGAAAGACCGCTCGGTGCGGTGATGACCGGCGAGGCACAGTGCAGCTTCCAGGTGTGGGCGCCGCGCGCGAAGAAAGTCGATCTTCATATTACGTTTCCGAACGAGCGAATCGTCCCGATGCAGTCTGCGGAGCGCGGCTACTTCCACGCAGATGTCTCGGACGTAGATCCCGGCACGCTTTATTATTACCGGCTCGATGATGGACGAGAACGCCCGGACCCGGCTTCGCGCTTCCAGCCGCAAGGCGTTCATGGTCCCTCGGAGGTTGTGGAGAATGATTTTCCTTGGACCGACGGTGACTGGCGCGGCCTGGCGCTCGAGAAATACGTTTTGTACGAGCTTCACGTCGGAACATTTACGCCCGCGGGTACCTTCGACGCAATCATTCCTCGCATTGCCGCGCTGAAGGAATTGGGAATCACAGCTATTGAGCTGATGCCGGTGGCTCAGTTTCCCGGCAACCGAAACTGGGGTTACGACGGCGTCTATCCTTATGCAGTGCAGGAATCGTACGGCGGGCCCGCAGCGCTGAAGCGGCTGGTCAACGCCTGTCACGAGCAGGGCATGGCTATCGTCCTGGACGTCGTTTACAACCATCTCGGCCCGGAAGGGAATTACTCTTCGGAATTCGGCGAATATTTCACGGATTTGTACAAGACGCCGTGGGGCCAGTCTCTTAATTTTGATGCCGCGGCCAGCGACGAAGTGCGGCGCTACTTCATCGAAAACGCGTTGCAATGGATCACAGACTTTCATTTTGACGCGCTCAGGCTCGATGCCATTCACGCGATTGTGGATCCGTCCGCCACGCCTTTTTTGCAGGAGCTTGCGGATCATGTCCATGCGAGAGCCGAACAGCTTCATCAGCTGGTTTATCTCTTCCCGGAGAGCAATCGCAACGACGCGCGCGAGGTTACATCCCCTTCTGAGGGTGGCCTGGGTCTCGATTCCGTATGGAACGACGATTTTCACCACGCGTTGCACGTCCTATTGACCGGCGAACAGACCGGATATTACGAAGATTTCCACGGCGTCAACGACTTGGCGCAGGCGTTTCGCGCGGGCTTCGTTTACTCGGGGCAATATTCGAAATATCGCGGCAGACGCCACGGCAATAGTTCACAGAAAATTCCCGGCCAGAGCCTGATCGTCTTCGCGCAGAATCACGATCAGGTCGGCAATCGCCTGCTCGGCGATCGCCTGGCCCAGACGGCGTCGTTTGAACAATTGAAGCTCGCTGCCGGCGTGGTTCTGCTTGCTCCATACATTCCGTTGATCTTTATGGGCGAGGAATACGGCGACACCGCGCCATTTCTTTATTTCGTCAGCCACGGCGACCCGGCTCTGGTGGAAGCTGTGCGCAAAGGACGCGCGGAAGAATTTGCACGATTTGGTTGGGGCGCAGAAATTCCAGATCCGCAGAGTGAAGAAACATTTGGCCGCTCGAAACTGAATTGGGAACTGCGAAAAGAGGGCCGCCATGGCGTGTTATGGAATTTCTATCGCGAACTCTTGAGGTTGCGTCGCGAAATTCCAGCTCTCGCCCGGCTCGATAAGAAAAGCACCGAGGTCGTGGCTTATCCCAACCAGAAAACGCTGTTCCTCAGAAGATGGAATGGCGCCAGCCGAGTCTTTGCAGTTTTCAATTTCGATACGCGCCCGGTCGAACTGTCGCTCCCCATTCCGGCGGGGCAATGGCAAGAGCTATTGGAGTCAGCCGAAAAGCGCTGGCAGGGAAGCGGGAGCGAAGTTCCTGAATCCATTGATTCCCGCGGAGGCGTGAGCCTCTCCATCGCAGCTTCGGCGTTCTGCCTGTTTGTAGAATCGGGGAAGAACCAGGAAAGTGAAGAGGGCTAGTCCTTGCGCAAGCGAGCCATCAAATCGTCTGGCAAGTGATGCGATAGCTCCAGGAAGACTCCGTTGGTCCATCCGAATCCAATCACATTCCGTTTGTAGCCTTCGACGATATGGGTCTTTGAAGTGCGAGTCACTACATCGTATTTTTCGCGGATCGTCTTGGTGCGTTCGAAGTTCTCCAGGACCATGCTCAAAAATTTGTAGCTGACGCGGTTCGCGTCGGCCTCATAGCCGTAGCGCCGCATGCCTTCCACGGCCAGTAGCTGAATCGGCGCCCACCCGTACGGATAATCCCATTGCGCCTGGGACTCCCTACCGCTCATTACGATGCCGCCGGGCTGTTCGAAAAACGACAGATTTCGCATCACCGCTTGCGCTTGTTCTTTGGACGCGAGTCCAGCCCACAGCGGATAGAAAGTGGTCGCATACCTATATGTCGAGCGTGTGTGAGTTGTGAAGTCGTAGTCGAAATAGAGACCCGCCTCTTCGTCCCATAAATATTTATCAATGAGTGCGTGGCGTTCAGCGGCCTTCTGATTCCATTTCTCCGCATCCTTATGGCGGCCGAGCAAATCGCTCATGCTCGCCAAGTCCTTTTCAGTTTTATACAGCAGGCTGTTCAGGCACACCGGCGCGTAGTGATGGGTGTCCGCACTGAACGGCCCGAAACGGAAGGACACGTCGAACCCGGATTCGCGCATGCTCCGATCGCCTTTGTAATACTCGGAGGTCAACGCGACGCGCGTCACTTTCTCGCAATCCTTATGTGACGTTCCTGCCGATGATTCTTCGCAAGAAGGCAGCGAGAAGACCCTGCCAAGAATTTTTGTCGACGGCGGCGCCGAATCCACGTGGATCAGATAGCGTTCGTTCGAACCGCCATGTACGAAAAAGAATTGCGCCACACCGCGGTAATAGTTGTGCGGGCCGCCGAGGATTTCCGGTACGGGGCCTTCGCCATGATCGAAATAACGCGAAAGGCCGGTGTCTCCGGCCAGGTGTGGCGGTGCAGTCCATTGTTCGTAATCCCGCAGCGCATAACCGTATGCTTTTTCCAGCCAATCGCGATCCTCGACGCCGCGCGCCTTGTCCGCCTCATAGACGGCCAAAATCATCGAAGTGAGAAATGGCGGCTGGGATCGCGTCAGGTAGTAAGTCCGATTAGCATTCAATACGTCGCCGTAATGGTCGATCTCGAAGAAGAAATTTTCCACCATGCCTTTTGCCAATTCTTCATGATGGTCGCGCAGCAGCCCGAGAATGATGAAATAGCTATCCCAACCGTACATCTCGTTGAATTGGCCGCCCGGTACTACATAGGGGTTCTCTAGGTACAGCAGCCCTTCCGTGCGAATCTTCGACACATCCACGTCGCCGCCCTTTGTGATGCGCTCGGGCAAATTTTCGACGCGAAGCTTGCAGCGCTTCTGCATCTCCTCAACAACGGGCGGGTCGGGCAATTGGGCGGGGAGATAAAGAACTGGCTCGTCCGTGGTCTTCACGTCCTCATAGGTCTGGCAATCCAGGAGCGAGCGCGTCAGATGGTCCCAACCCTGCGAAATATATTGCTGGATGCTAGTCAACGAGCTGGGCTTATCCGTCATCTCTTCCTCAGATTTATGATCTTTCGCCTCGCTCGATGGAGAGAGGCGGAACAGTAGTGCTAGAACCATTAGCGAAATTACCAAGCACCGGCGAATTTCGTTTGCTGACATTGAATTCCAGTGTCCCTAGATAGGCCTTTCCTTGCAATACCTCTCTCTAGCGGTTCGGGGCAAGCACTGTGGACTGCAAGCCCCTGGAATCTAAGGTTAAGAATCCGGTTTTCTAAGGTGATTTACGGATTTGCGTAAATAGTTCTCGTTGGTAGTCTCGGTCAGTCATACCCTCATAATGCTTCGCCCATAAGGGGCAAGTCAGCTTCGGCGACTTGCCCCTCTTCTTTTGATTGTATGAATTTAGCTGGCGCGCGACCCGATTGAGACGAATAGGGCGCCAAGCGTTACGGCAAAAGCGCACGGCCCTGTGTACAATACGGGAGCAGCTCTAGATCGAGGTGAGGCCTTATGCCCGACTACTACCTGTTAAAGACCGAGCCCTCGGAATATTCGTTCGCTGATCTTCAGAAAGATGGAGCCACCGAGTGGGACGGCGTATCGAATCCCGCTGCGCTGAAGCATCTTCGCGAAATGAAGCCCGAAGCGGGTCTGATTATTTACGAAACCGGAGATCGCAAGAGCGCTGTGGGAACGGCCTCTGTTGTATCCGTGGATGCCGCTAATCCGAAAAAGCCCGTGGTTAAGATCAAGGCCGGAAAGCCGCTCGCCAAGCCAACCTCATTAGCCGAGATCAAAGCTAATAAGCTATTCGCGGACTCACCCCTTGTGCGTATGGGAAGGCTGTCCGTCGTGCCGCTGACGTCCGCGCAATATCACGCCTTCATAGGCCGCTGAGCATTCCGGCCGCAAGTAAGCGGAAACGCGCGCCAACTACGGCTTGGTTCAGTTCGTCTTATCCTTCGAATAGCAGAGCTTTTCGAGATTGCATTCGAGGCACTTCGGATGACGGGCGTTGCAAACGCGGCGGCCATGCCAAATCAACTGGTGCGAGAAAATCACCCACTTATCTTGCGGAATAATTCGCATCAGATCCTGCTCAACCTTCTTAGCGTCGGTATTTTTCGTCAGGTCGAGGCGTGTAGAAAGACGCTGCACATGTGTGTCGACAACCACGCCAGAAGCAATACCGAACGCCGTTCCGAGCACCACATTCGCCGTCTTGCGTGCGACACCCGGTAAGGTAAGCAACTCCTCCATGGTTTTCGGCACCTCGCCGTGAAAATCCTCGAGGAGCTTTTTGCTGGTTCCCATGATGGATTTGGTTTTATTGCGGAAAAAACCGGTGGGCCGTATCTCTTTTTCGAGTTCCGCGGGGTTCGCGTAAGCAAGCGCCTGAGCGTCCGGATACTTCTGAAAAAGTTTCTCGGTCACCTGGTTGACGACTACATCCGTGCACTGTGCGGAAAGAATCGTCGAAATCAAGAGATGGAAAGCATTGTCGTATTTCAACTCGCAGGTAGCTTCCGGATACGCTTCTTGCAGTCCTCGCAGAATGGCGGCAACCCGCGCGGGATTGGGCCCGCGCCCAAACGCCAACCCGTTTCCACGAGCGCGTCCCGCGGTTCTCGCAATCGCGGGCGATTTTCTTGGCACTGGCTTCTTTTTGGAAGTTTTCTTTTGGGCTTTAGCCATCACGCGGAAAAATATATCACATCCAACGCGAGGAGTTAGCGTTTGGAGCTCAACCGTGGTGAAAGCAATGGTTACACTGCAAAGAATAGGTTCTGCGCAAACGGCCACTCGGAGTCAAGCCACTGTTGCACGCAACGGAAGCCGGTGCGCGTTCCCATCTGAATCACATTTTCCGGATTGTACTTGTGCGAACTCTCGGTCCAGATGGTCTCTCCCTCGCGCAAGTAGAACCGGAAACCCGCCTCGCGGATCGTCACACGCTGCCAGGCCTTCGAGACCAGGTGCATTTCCACGCGACGCTCAGCTTCGTCGTAGCGCGCCAGGTGATGGAATTGCTTCAGGTCAAAATCACCGCCGAGATCGCGATTGATTCGTGCCAGAAGATTCATATTGAATGCGGCGGTGACGCCCGCAGGGTCGTCGTAGGCCTGCAACAATTGCGACACAGGCTTTTCCAAATCCGTGGCCAGCAGCAGGGAATCGCCTGCGCGCAATATCGCCCGCACTTCCCGCAGGAATTGATCGCCCGCGGGACGATCGAAATTCCCGATGGTGCTGCCAAGGAAAAGTACAAGAATCTGTTCCCCTTCGCCACGCCTTGCGGAGACTTCCTGCAGGCCGTCCAGATACGCGCGCTCAAACCCAACGATGCTCACTTTGTCGATCTGGCCGATTTCACGCTCGCAACGCGAAAGCGCGGTGCCCGAAATGTCTATCGGATAGTAGTGGACCCTTTGCCGCCGCGAAAGCGCCTCCAGCAGAAGCCGCGTTTTCTGTCCGCTGCCGCTGCCCAGTTCCGCGACGATGACTGGCGACGGCAGGAGCGACACGATTTCCTGCGAATGACGCTGCAGCAACCGCATTCCAGCGCGGCTGAGCCCATATTCCGGCAAAAGGCAGATCACATCGAAGAGAGCCGAGCCGACCTCGTCATACAAATATTTTGAAGGCAGCTCTTTCTGCCCCGGCTGACTGAGCCCCACCACCACCTCGGCGCAAAACTCTGGCGCGACCTGCGGCGGCGCGCCGACGCTGGCGATTCGCGGAACGGTTCCCATATATTATTCCTCCACGCATCGGAAGCTACTGTATATGTATGGATAATGTGGCTGAAACCAATTGCGAAAGGAACGCCGGAGCATGCAAGCATCGGTGCGCGGCGAACCGCCCTTCATTACGAAGTGTTTTCCGTCGAAGAAGTCCGCGGAATACCCGGGATAAAACTTGAAAGGTTCAAATCCTGGCAGTGGGGCGAACACCGTAGAAGTCCACTCCCAGCCGTTGCCCATTAGATCGTGCACTCCGTAATCGCTGGCGCCTTGGACGTGCTCGTCCACCGAGGCCGGATCCCAACTCTGATAGTGGAAATTCCCCCGCGTTTCATCGGGAGGTTCATCGCCCCAGGGATATTGGCGCTCGCGGCCTTCCGTCGTGCCGTAGGCTGCGCGATGCCACTGCTCTTCCGTGGGCAGTTTTTTGCCGGCCCAACGCGCATATGCCGAAGCTTCCGCGTGGCTCACGTACACCGGCCACGCCGGCGGCAGCGGAACCGCACCGAACATCCCTCGAAACTCCCATTGAGCGTCGGGGTCATCCGCCGAAGTATTCGATTTGAGCGTCCAGAAATGCGGGAACTCCAATTGTTCCTTGCGCCGCCATTCCCAATCCTCGTTGCGCCAATACTTGCTGTCCTGATATCCCCCGTCCTGCACGAACTTCAGGTACTCGGCGTTAGTCACCGGGAAGACGTCAATCGAAAAACTGGGGACCAACACGCGCTGCGCTCCAAATTCGTTGTCCCAACCAAACGATTTCGCCGCGCGCGGCTGGCCTAACGTCGCGATCCCGGAAGGAATCGTTACCGCACTCGCATACGGTGCGGGCCGCGAATCGCGAGCGGGTAATTTCTGTGCGATCTTTCGCGCATGCGGCAAGTTGTGCAGCAGATAAGCTAGCGTTTCCTCATGCATCAACCGGTGCTCGATGGCCACGTTGAGCAGCGTGCCGTCTGCGAGCAAGGGATCGGCCCCTAGCGACGAACCGGGCTCGCGCAGGCGCTCATCCAGCTTGGCGCGAACGTCGCGCTTGTACTGTTCCACTTGCGCCAAAGACGGCCAATCGCCAGGCTTGTCGGCCGGCAAACCGCCTCCGACCGGATCAATTCCGAACGCAAACAATTTATCGAGCGTGCCGTCTTCCGACGAGATTCCCAGCGCTCCGCTCAGCAAATTTCTGTCGAACGCCTCCAAGTGGCCTAAGTAAAAAATCAGCCGGTGGCGTTCCGGGATCGGCCGGTCATAGAACGTACTTGCCGGGAGCAGCGCGAAAAGCGCATCCGTGCGCTCGCGCGCTTCTTGCAAGCGCGCCAGTAAAGAGGATTCCAGTTTCATCACTGCGCGGGAGGCTGTCACGGTTCACCTCGAAGAGGGAGGGACTCCTTTTTACCCCTGTGCCCGGTCACGCGGCAAGCTATTTCCCTTCGAACAAGGATTAGATGCAGAGATGGGTAGAAGGTAGCAGCGCTCGTAACCTAAATAAAATACAGCAATCTCCTGAAAGCCCTACCGCGATGGCTGTAGATATTTTTCTCGTCAGGGGTCAATTGCGCGTAGGTGCGGCCCAGCTCTTCGAATAGGAAGACGGGATCGTAGCCAAAGCCGGACGCGCCGAGCGGCTCTCTGGTTAGCAGGCCGCTAGCCATGTCCGATACGACCGCGAGAGCGCGGCCCTGCGCTGCGATGGCTACGACACATACGAATCTGACGCGGCGTGTGTCGTCTTCCTTACCTTCCATCTCGCTCAGAAGCTTTTGGATGCGGTCGGCATCGCTTGCGCCGGGACCTGCGTATCGCGCGGAATGAACTCCGGGCGCTCCGCCGAGGGCCGGTACTACTAGGCCAGAATCGTCGGCCAGAACCGTCTCATCGGTGAATCGGCTGTAGTGTAGCGCCTTGCCTGCGGCATTCTCAGCAAACGTAGGGGCGTCCTCCTCATGCGCAGGGAAGCTGGAAAAATTCGGAAGCAGTTCGATTTCGACCTTCGTCCCGCGCGCTAGTTCCAGATATTCGCGCAACTTTCCGGGATTGGACGATGCCAGGAGCAACTTCATCGGAGTGCGGTGCCGCGGCGCGGCCTACTTGCCGCGAACCATGAATTTGATTTGCAGCAATTCCTGCTGCGCGCGAACGAGCGAGCGAATTCCGCCGGCTGCCAATTTCAGCAAGTCTTGCAGCTCGATGTCCGTGTACGGACGGCCTTCGGCGCTCGCCTGCACTTCCACGAACTCGCCGCTACCCGTCATCACCACGTTCATGTCGACTTGAGCGCGCGAGTCTTCTTCATACGCGAGGTCGAGGAGCAATTCGTCTGCCACGATGCCGACGCTCGTCGCCGCCAAAAAATCAATCAGCGGCACCTTGCGCAGTATCCCCGCCGCTACCATGCGCTCCAGAGAAAGCGCCAACGCCACGAACGCGCCGGTCACCGAAGCCGTGCGCGTCCCGCCATCCGCTTGAATCACGTCGCAATCGAGCCACACAGTGCGCTCGCCGAGTGCTTTCAAATCCGTCACCGCACGCAGTGTGCGCCCGATCATCCGCTGGATTTCCAGTGTGCGTCCCGATTGCTTGCCGCGGCTGGATTCGCGCGGCGTGCGGCTCTCGGTCGACCGCGGCAACATCCCATACTCGCCCGTCACCCAGCCTTTGCCGGATCCTTTCAAAAACGAAGGCACGCCATCTTCAATCGTCGCCGTTACGATCACTCGCGTGTCGCCGGCCTCGATCAGTGCGCTGCCTTCTGCGTGAGGAATGAAATCAGGCGTGATTTTCACCGGCCGCAATTCGTCCGGCATGCGTCCATCGGCTCGCAAATGAGAATCTCCCTTCAGTGCATCAGGTTGGGCTAAAACGGAAAATCTGAGCACTGAGTGTGACGACTGACCACGAAAGTGTCAACAATTCATGGAAGCGCCGCGGGCGATGTGGATGGCAAACGTGGGGCAAATTGCAGAAATTAGCAATCAACGAGAAGGTTTCGTCGGAGCTGCTGCAGGTAACGCCGACGTTCCCGGTGTTACCGACGACTTCGACGGGGCCGGTGCAGGCGTCACAGCTACGGGTGGGTTTAGATCGAAGAAGCCGGTGAGATCCACGTGGCCAGCCAAGGTCTCGGCCTCCTGGCCGTGAATCAAGAGTTTCAGCCGGTGCAGAGTCGGCACATTATTTTCGAGCGTGCGAGCGATCGAATTCACCGCCATTTCCTCGCTCAAAATTCCTGATGGAGTCTCGGACGCGAGCGCGTCAGAAAAATCGGCGATCGCAGTGCCGTCTGGAAGAATGTAGAAGCCGAGCACCGTGGCATCCGCAGGCAGCGTGCGCTCACCGTCGCCGGGGACATTAGCGATAAGCGCGTCCAGCACCTGACGGCCGCGCTTTACCGGGTCCGCCGAAAGCGGCAATTCCAAGGTAACCGGCGTGAGCGTATCCGGTCCCGAGGCCCAGAACATTTTGGCTTGCACCGGGACGTCAGTTGGCGTCGAAACCGTGGGTTTCAGCAGATCGCGCCGCGCTTCTTCTTCCGACGATTGCGCCTCCGACAAATTTTGAATCCGTTGGTGCAACCCGCGCAGGCTGATCAGCCCGATGATGACCGCCACACACAGGACCGCCAGCGTAATTTTCAGATTGCGCGGCATTATTTCGCCCCGCCCGGTGTGACTGAATTTCCTGGCGACGAGCCCAGTGGACGTGATATCTGCACGCCGCGCACAATCGCAAACGCCAACGGCGCGCCCATGGCCAGCATGGTATTGGGATCGCCGACTGACACGCTCGAGAGTTCCACGGCCACTGCCGGCGCCGCCACCGAACGCAATTCGCGCACCGCGACGCGCGAGGCAACCGCCGGAGACCCGTTGAATTTCTGCGCCAATTGCGCCTGCAGCACGTCGGCAAGACGATAACTGGCCGACATCAACGATTGCTGCGCCCGCTCCCATGGAATCAAGCCGCCCGTGCGAGCGCCAGCTGTCGGGGCGGTAGCTAGCGCATCCGCGCCGTCCGCAGGATCCGCGGCTGCGGGCGGCGCTGCGAACTGGTACGAATATGCTCGCGCCGTCCCGATCTTTCCCGTGGACGAGACATGCAGGCTGATGAAGATTGCGTCGCGATAGCCATTGGCGACCGCCGCGCGATCTTCGTATGATGGGTTGGAATCGTCGTTGCGCGTCATGACCACGCGATAACCCTGACGCTCGAATTCGCTCCGCAACATTCGCGCAAAGATCAAGACTACGTCCTTCTCCACCTGGCCGTTTTGCCCACGCGCGCCGTTATCCGTACCGCCGTGGGCTGGATTGATCACGATCACCGGACCCAAGCGCACAGGAGGAGCGGGTGAGGGTACCGCAGGATTCTGGCTCGGAGCGGCTGGCGGAGTTGCAGGACGAGCTTGTGGTGGCGAGGGGATTTGCGCCGGAGTCTGAGACTGTTCCTGCCAGGCCGTGGCCCGTCCGGACGGCGGTACGGAGATCACGGCAAGCGCAATTATTATGGCAAGTGACAGACGTCGCACGGCGAAAAGCATAGCAGAAATGCCACGGCCCGCAGCCCGTAAGAAATGCCGATGTCGCGCGTAGTTAAGCATCCTCGCGAATCATGTCCGCTGCTTTCTCCGCGATCATGGTCACCGGCGCATTCGTGTTTCCCGCCGGAACGCGCGGCATGATCGAAGCATCCACGACGCGAAGCCGCTCGATACCGTGAACTCGCAGCCGTCTGTCCACCACTGCCAGCGAGTCGTTGCCCATTTTGCATGTTCCGACCGGGTGGTAAAGGGTCTCCAATTCGTCGCGCAAAAATTCCACAATGTCCTCGTCGGTTTTGGCGGCTGCGCCTGGATGCAACTCGTCTCCCCGAAAGGGGTCGAACGCTTTCGCATGTGCCAACCGCCGCGCGAGACGTACTCCTTCGATCATCGTGCGCAGGTCAGCGTCCGTCGAAAGATAGTTGGGGCGAATGGAGGGAGCGTCCAGCGGATTCTTAGTATGCAGCGAAACACTGCCGCGGCTCTCCGGAGTGATGAGCGTGGGACCGAATCCGAAGCAGTGCTCTTTGCGCCGCATCAATCCGTGAGCGCGATAATATGCCGGCCCGAAGAGCAATTGGAGGTCGGGCGTCCGCGATCCAACGCGCGTCCGCAGGAACAAGCCGGCCTCGGCAACGTTGGACGTGAGCGGTCCGGATTTGAAAATGAAATACCGCAGCAGGTTAGCCAGTGTCTCCGCGCCGTCCAGGCTGATCTGCTGCGTGCAAAGGTAGCCGACCGAAACCATCGGATGATCCTGCAGGTTTTGTCCGGCGCCCGGCAAATCGCGAACCACCCTGATTCCGAGGTGTCTTAATTCATCCGCGGGGCCAATGCCGGACAACAGCAACATCTGGGGAGAATTGATCGTCCCGCCCGCCAAAACCACTTCGGCGTCTGCGCGCGCGGTTTGCAGTGCTCCGTCGCGTAGGAATTCCACGCCACCTGAGGCGCCGTTTTCGATGAGCACCCGCGCCACGTGCGCGCCCGTAAGCACGGTGAGGTTGGATCGATCGAGCGCTGGCTTCAGATAGCCGTCCACGGCGCTGCATCGCGCGCCGTTCTTTTGCGTCAACTGGTAAAGTCCGGCTCCTTCCTGTGTGGCGCCATTGAAATCGGAGTTTGCGGGAATACCGACTTCGCTCGCCGCGGCCAAGAAAGCGCGCGTCAGCGGATTCACGCATCGCGGATCGACAACATGGATGGGTCCACCCGCGCCGTGAAGCTCGGAACCCCCGCGCTCCTGGTCTTCGGATTTTTTGAAATACGGCAGGACGTCAGCGAATCCCCAGCCCGCATTCCCGAGATCCCGCCAACCGTCGTAATCCGCGGGATTGCCGCGGACATAAATCATGGCGTTGATGGAACTAGAGCCGCCGAGCACTTTTCCGCGCGGCCAGTACAGCTTGCGATTATGGAGTTTCGCTTCTGGTTCGGTGGAATAGTCCCAATCCACCGCGGTCTTGAAGAGTTTTGAAAACGCGGCCGGAATATGTATTTCCCTCGCCGTGTCTTTGCCTCCCGCTTCCAACAGCAGGACGCGCGTGCGCAAGTCTTCGGTGAGCCGCGCTGCCAGCACACACCCAGCGGAGCCGGCTCCCACAATAATGTAGTCGTATGCGTTAGCCGTAGAGGCCATGGAGGGCGCAGAAATTAAATGCTATCTGGCAGCAAGCGGCAACCTTAATTATCAGTGGAAAAATATGGGAAGTGATCGTGCAATCGCACGAAGTTACGCCGCTTCGCGCTCGCTTTTCAGCGCAGCGGGCTTCCAGCTCTCGCGCCGCAATGAAGAAGTAGCCCAGTAAACGAGGAATCCGGCGGCGATCAGGAGCATTCCAAAGACGAGGCCGCTCATGCCCAGGATCGTCTCGCCTTCGCCGTGCACGATCGAAAATCCGAGCAGCAGTACAGGGAACACGCCGATTAGAATTACGCCCCACGTTCCGCCCGGAACCTTGAAAGGCCGCCGCAGCCCCGGCTCCTTGATGCGAAGCACGATCAACGCGACAAACTCGAGCGAAAGGCTCATCCCGTAGAGCAACACGTCAATCGTAACCAACCGTTCGAATCCGAGGCCCAGGCACAACGCCCAGCATCCCGCGAGGAACGTAATCGCCACCCACGGCGCACGCGTCTTGGCTTGCAGCTTGCCAAATACCGACGGCAACAGCCCGTCCTGCGCCATCGCCAGAGGCAAACGCGAATAGCTCATCACCAGCGCGTTGAACATGCCAAACGCACTCATCATCCCGCCGAGCACCAACGCCACGCGAAAACCGCGCGCCACCAACGGTCCGCCAAGCAGTCCGCCCATCATGCCGGCGAGATCCGCCCAGGAGCCCGTCTCGAACGCTGACGCCGGGACCCCGGTCAGCCACATTGCGGCGAACGGAAGCACGTACGTCAGCGAAACGACGACGACCGCAAGGATCATCGCGCGCGGATAGGTCTTCTGCGGCCGCTTTACTTCCGCCGCAATCGTAGACGCGTTGTCCCAGCCCATGTAGTTCCACATGCAGATCAGCAAGCCGCCGATCAAACCCACATCCGAAGTGGTTGGCGCAGTCACTGCGCCCGTCAGCGCTCCAATTTTCATCGGTGCAATCAAGACGATCAGCACAAAAGGCGCGGAGAGCAGAAAGAAAAGCCACAGCGAACTGATAGCCACCACACGAATCCCCGCGACGTTCATCAGCGTGCAGACCGTGACTACACCCAGCGCGACCATCCATCCGCGGTGTCCCACCGCAAACCACGGCACCAGCCGCGTGAGGTACGCCACAAACAGCGTGGGATAAATCGCCATATCGAAGATGCTGGCGACGAGCGATAGCCACGCTTCCTGAAAGCCCCAGAAATTGCCCATCGCGCGCCGGACCCACGCGTAATATCCGCCTTCGGCCGGGAGCGCGCTGGAGAGTTCGCCAATCATGAACGCGGTCGGCAGGCTCCAAAGCAGTGGCGTCAGCAGCAGGAGCAAAATCCCCTTGCCATAGCCGGCGCCGTGGATGATGTCCTCGGTTCCATAGGTGCCGCCAGACACCATAAAGAATGTCGCGGCCACCAGCGGCCAAAGTGTGAGCTTTGCATTTTTCTTTGTGGATGAAGTAACTGCCCGGGAAGGGAATTGGGCTGGGAGGGATAAAGTGCTCAATTTTTTGTCGCGTCCTCCATCAGCGATCCTCGCTCTCTTCCCGCTTTCGCGCGGAGCGAGTTCGCAAAATGCAGAATACGGATATTCACACTCGATGCAAGAGAAATCTGCGAAGAAACAAAAATAACTTTAGGAAACGCTCGAAGGTGTCGCGCGTGATTCCGGATTGAAACAGAACTTCGAAGCGCGACCTGTCAATTCGACGCTGAAGTCCCGGTCATCAAGTCCCAGGTTCGGAAAAAGGTTTGGAAATCCAGGACGAGTCGGCGGCCAGCGCGGTCGAGCGAAGCGAGACTACTCAGACGTGCTTCCCGCGCGTTTCGCCGCCCGGCGGGCGCGCTGCTCCATGATCCACTGCTGCTGTTGTTCCGGCGTCATCGCGGCAAAAACCTGCGCGCGCGTCTCTTTTCGAATTTGCTTGAGCTTCCGCTCCTTCACATCGTCGCTCAGGGACTTGTCTTTCTGCACGTCGAGGGCTCGTTGCTTGGCGTCCTCCCGGATGGACTTGATCTTGTCCTTTTGCTCGTCGGTCAGGTGCAGCGCATCGTCATTCTCCGGCGCGTCGGGGTCCAGTTTGCTTGCGCCCTTATTGCCGTGGGCCGTGGCCGGCGGCGCGGGAGACGCTGGCGCAGCGTTTGGGGACGGCGACGGGTTGGAACTGCCTCTTTGCTGAGCGCCAGCGGCGATGGCAAGTGTCACTGCCAGGCACATCGCGCCGGTCAAAATAATAGTCCTGATCATTTTCATGGAATGATTCCTCCTGAGGGTGGGTGTCTAGGATCGCGGAAACGCATAAATATTCCTGCTCACACCAGATTCGGCAGCTATTTTCGCATTACTTTCTCTAGGTGTCTCTCGCAGATCGAAGATTGCCTTCAGGGAACCCGCCTTTCGGAAGATCGTGGCCGCGGCTAGAAGCGCGAATTGGAGTCACTGCTTGGCGAAGGCTATGCTACTTCGAGGCCGAACCCTGCTGCAATTTGGTGAGAGCCGCCAGCACTTCCTGGCTGTGCTTTGCGGTGTCCACGTCCATATACTCCTTGACGATCACGCCGTCGGGACTCACTAGGAAGGTGTGCCGTGCAGATAGCTTCTTGATGCCCAAGTTCATGATCGATCCGTACTCCGCGGATACCTTATGGTCCGTATCAGCGAGCAGCTTGAAGTTCAAGCCTTCCTTGGTGCAGAACTTCTGATGATTCTCCGCGGAATCAACGCTAACGCCAAGGATCACGGCATTCTTCTGCTCGTACTGCGCCAGGTCGCGCTGAAAATTGTGGGCTTCCTCTGTGCACCCGCTGGTGAAATCCTTGGGGTAGAAGTACAACACCACCCACTTGCCGCGAAAATCGCGCAGACTTACCGGCTTGCCTTCCTGGGAGTTGAGCGTGAAATCGGGCGCAGCCGTGCCTGTCGCCGGCGCCTTTTCCGAAGCGCCCGTAGCCTCGTAAATCCCGGCAGCTAACACCACGGCCAGGGCAGTCAACAAGATCCAGCGCACATTCCAAAATCGCGACCTTCTCATAGTCGGCCTCGTCGCTGCCCAGCGTTCATTATGCTCCCTCTTTGCAGCTCAGTCCGGCCAAAATCATCCCAGCCCCGCTAACGTATCGGCCCCGGCGTGCCGATGAAGATAGCGAGTCCGCGCTTCGTCCGCGTCTGCGCTAGCTCGTTCGGTTCAGGTTGCGACGATCGTTCCCAGGGCCACGCCACGCCCGTTGCAATAGCAAGTCAGTTTCATTAGGAGAAGAACAGTGAAGAAACTCAAGGTCCTCATCGTGGACGACTCTTCCGTCATGCGGAAGATCGTCGAGCGGGCTCTGCGCCAGGCAGGCTTGGATATCGGCGAGGTTCTTGAGGCCAGCAATGGCGCCGAAGCGCTTGCGGAAGTCCAAAAGGGTTCGCTCGATCTCATCCTCAGCGACATCAATATGCCCGTAATGGACGGGCTTGAGTTCCTGAAGTGTATGGCTGGAGTGGAAGCCGCGAAAGGTGTGCCAGTGGTGATGATCACCACCGAGGGGAGCGAAGCCCGCGTAGTCGAAGCCCTTTCCTCCGGCGCGAGAGGCTACCTGCGCAAGCCCTTTACGCCCGAGCAAGTTAAGGAACGCGTGACCCCGCTTCTCGCCGCAGTGGTTTGACCTCAGTCACCCACGAAAGCGGGGTGGCCAAACGAATCTGGCTCGCCTTGTCAGCTGTAATCCCGGAATAAAATTAAGATATGGTGGAGGCGGGGGGAGTCGAAATATTGAGCGGTACTGATACCACGTAAGTTACTTATTTTGCTACACGCTCATAACGCCATTCTCGCCCGAAACGCGGTTTGGTGATACGAATCTGATACAGAGATGTTTCACGGAAAACGCGATGCTCGCGGGCACGGATCGCGAATGTGTCATTTCTTTTCGGTCCACGGTGAAGGCGGCTTGCCGCCGAGCAAATCTTTCAATGAAGGCGTCTTCGGTGTGTCTCCACGCAAGATGCGACCTAACACACCATCCTCGGGTTCCGAAGATTTAGAAGCTAAGTCCCCGAGGGAAGTCAGAGCGTTTGCCCCGGAACCATAC
>JBAQGJ010000088.1:0-2874 GCA_049287725.1 Candidatus Acidiferrales bacterium
GCAATGTGCTCAGGATCATCATCACCGAAACTCCCAGGGAAATACGATGGATTTTGCAAGGCCGCCTGTTTGGACCCCAGGTTACCGAGGTGAAGGGAAATTGGCGGACGGCAAACCGCATTCGCAAAGGACGCGCGTGCATCGTGGACCTCGAAGGACTCACGTTCATGGATAAACGTGGGAAGAGGCTGCTGCGCGTGATGTCCAGAGACGGCGCGCAATTCATAGCCGGCGGCGTGCATAACGGGCACTTGATTGAGGAACTGAACATCAGCGGCAAGCGCGGGCTCTCCTGGATGATTGCGTCATTTTTGCGGCTCTCACGCAGATGCAGTCCAAATAAAGATCAGCAAACCGGCGCCTCAACAGAACTGAATTCAAGCTAACGAAAATGTTCAGCTCGAAACATTAGGAGCGATTTTCCACAGAAGAAGGGTCAACACGATGCCAACCGACATTTCAGACAGGCTAGATGGCAGTGCAGCGGCAATCGCTCCCGTAGTGGTTGTGGAGGAGGCGAGAGACGCAGCCCTTGTTGCTGCCGCCAAGAGCGGAAGCACCGGTGCTTTCGAGGTTCTGGTCAAGCGCCACACGCGAAAATTCCTGCGGATTGCACAGCGGGTGACCCGTAATCGCGAGGATGCCCAAGATGTCGTTCAGAAGAGTTTTCAAAAAGCATTCGTTCACGTGCGCAAGTTTGAAGAACGAGCGTCATTTTCCACTTGGTTGACGCGAATCGTGATCAACGAAGCGGCCATGTGCCTAAGAAAGAACCGCCGCGCGAGAGTCGTGCCAATCGACGAGTCAGCCCCGCACGAGGAGCCAGCACCTGCGTTGCAAATTCCCGATTGGTCCCCGAGTCCCGAACAGGCTTATTCACGGCATGAAGCCGAGCAAATTCTTTCGTTTGGCATCCGTCAGCTTTCACCGGGATTGCGGGCGGTGATTCAGCTCTACTACCTCGACGAGCGATCTCTCACGGAGACCGCTCAAGTGATGGGTCTGTCCGTCGAAGCTGTGAAATCGCGAGTCCTGCGTGGACGAAGACATTTGCGCGAGACGCTCGAGCGCTTTATGCGACCGGGCCAGAGATTTGGATACGAGGACTTCGAAATCAGCCCGCACACAAATGCTGCCTCGCTCTCGTCCCCGGTGCGGTTGGCTAAAGCGAAGTCCAGTGGAGGCGGTCATGGTGACAATTCTTCTGGGAGCTGCGCTCACCATCTTGGTCTGGCTGTCCCTCGTCGATCCAGGCGGTGGAAACGGATCGAATCATTTTCGATGAACCGAGCGTGAAGGTGCGATGAGTACGGCCGATACCCACGCTGCCACGCAGGCTGTCTGGCAGCCCAAAGTCAACCCTTGGATCATTGCCGTAGTGGTTTCGCTGGCGGCGTTTATGGAAGTGCTCGATACGAGCATTGCCAATGTGGCGCTGCCGCACATAGCCGGCGGTCTGGCTGCCAGCAATGATGAGAGCACTTGGGTGCTGACCAGTTATCTGGTCTCCAATGCAATCGTTCTGCCGATCAGCGGCTGGCTCGTCGGCTGGCTTGGAAGAAAACGCTTCTTCTTGATCTGCATCCTGTGCTTCACCGTCAGTTCGTTTCTGTGCGGAATCGCGCCCAGTCTTGGGCTGCTTCTGCTGTTTCGAGTCATGCAAGGCGCGTTCGGTGGCGGCCTGCAGCCGATGGCGCAGGCTATCCTCGGCGACAGCTTTCCTCCCGCCAAGCGAGGGCTGGCATTTGCGGTTTACGGAATCACGGCCATTTGTGCTCCTGCCATCGGCCCGACGCTCGGAGGCTGGATCACCGACAACTACTCCTGGCGTTGGATTTTCTACATCAATGTTCCTGTCGGCGCGCTGGCGGTCGTGCTGGTCTATCAGCTTGTCGAAGATCCTCCATATATAGCGCAGCTGAAGAAGGGCTTGGCGAACTTCGATTACATCGGATTTTCTCTTCTCTCCGTGGGCGTGGGCGCCTTGCAGATCGTTCTCGACAAGGGACAGGAAGACGATTGGTTCGGATCTAACTTCATTACCACCTTGGTGGTGATTGCCGTTGTGGGCTTGGTTTCCCTGGTCGTGTGGGAATGGTTTCAGAAAGCGCCCATCGTAGATGTGCGTTTGTTCAAGAACTTCAATGTGGCAACCACCAATCTGATGTTCTTGGTGCTGGGAGTGGCGTTATTCAGTTCGACAGTATTGATGCCGCAACTTCTGCAGACGCTGATGGGATATACCGCGCAAAAAGCTGGCATGGTGTTGTCAGTCGGCGCCGTCGTGGTGCTGTTCGTGTTACCCATGGTGGGGAAACTCACCACACGATTTCAGGCCCGCTACATCATAGCCTTCGGCTGGCTGACGCTGGCAATCAGCATGTACATATCGTGCAAACAGATTGACTTGCTGATGAGTTTCGAATCGGCCGCTTTATTGCGCGTGTGGCAGTACGTTCCAGTGGCCTTTCTATTCGTGCCGCTCACGCTCGCTGGATACGTCGGCCTGCCGGCGGAAAAAACCAATGCCGCCGCCGGGCTCATGAATTTTATGCGCAACATCGGCCAGAGCGTCGGAACATCCGCGGTCACCACGCTCATTGCTCGACGCAGTCAGTATCATCAAAATGTCCTGGCGGAGTACACAGGCACTGGCCGGTTTCGCGGCGCTCTGACGGGTCTGGCGATGACCCTAAGCCGTGCCGGCTTGAGCGTGCATACCGCTCAACAGCAGGCACTTGCACGGCTGTACGCCTTGCTCCAGTCCCAAGCTGCAGTTCTCTCGTATGTGGACGCGTATTGGCTGCTTTCGATGTGCTCCGCACTCATGTTTCTCAGCTCGTTCCTTCTCAAAAAGAATGAACTGCACAAGGG
>JBAQGJ010000089.1:0-3095 GCA_049287725.1 Candidatus Acidiferrales bacterium
GTACCCAGCCCTTCGCGGTATCATTGAGGATATTTTTCCGAATGGTAGATCGTCGACTTACCGTCCAATGACACCGAATCTCGATTACAAGACGGCGGAATCGATCATTGGATCGCGACCGATAACCGAAGCTGCGGTGAATGAGTTTGCAACCGCCAAAAAACTTGCCGAGCTAATCGTATCGATTTCGCGGCTATCAGGCCTTTCGCTATTCGAAATCGAACGGGTCTTTTTAAGCAGATGGACTAGTCCAGTCGCGATCATTTTAAAGGCCATCGGTTTCCAGTTGCGAACCGTCGACGCCATTTATCGCGCGCGTTTGTCCGCCCAAGAGGTCATTGATGGCGATCTAACGCAGACCAAGGCGGAATTCATCGCTCTTCGCCGCCCTACTGCGGAGCGCATCGTACGGCACTTCTATGCCAAACGGGCGATTCGGTTTTCTCACCTCGGGGTGAGCGTTGGGCGTTAGCTTGTCGGGCACCAAGCAAAGTGCGTCACCGCAGCGCTCGAGGGCAGTCGTACGGCGCCCGGCCATGCGTGCGAAGGCGGTTAAATGAGATCAGCGCATCTCATCGGCGGAAAAGCCAATAGCCCAATCGCCAGCGGCGTCGATCTGATCTGGATTTAGCATCCAGTCAACGATGGCGAAAGACGATCCCGAACGGGACGTTCGAGTGAGTTTTCACTCATGTACTGCTCTCAGCATTGGCAAAGCCCGCAATCCACGCGATTTCGCATCTTGGACGAGCGCCGCCGAAGCAAGCCGACTGACCCGATGGCGGATAAACAGGACGACGGCATTTTATCTTAAGACGACAATGGGCCGCCATATCCGAAGCCTACCCTTTTAATCCACGGCCGCGACGTTATAGTTGAAGCAACTCGGAGGACCATCCCGTGTCAATCGGTGAACGCCTTCAAGTACTGGCCAGAGAGATAGCGCGTCGCGCGCAATTTCGGCTGGCGGTACTTAGCCGCGAGGAGGCGGAAATTGATCGACGGAAGGTGCAAATTGAGACCGAACGCAAAAATATAAGCGGCGCCGCGCGGCGTGCGATTGATTTTAGGCCACTGATCGGGACTGACTATCAGTGTCCCCGTTGTTGGGTCGATCACGAAAAGCAATCCATCCTTCTCCCCATACTCGGTCAAACTCGTAACGATCTTTTTCATTGCGATGAGTGCGACTTTGATCTGGAATGTTGAAAGCGGGGTTCGCCAGAGAGCGACCGAACCAGAACTGAGAGTTTTGGCGGGTAGCAAGCAACAGCGCTAGGCCTGAGCGAGATCTTTCCGAAATTTGCGCTTCTTGCGATGTGAAAGCAGTTCGATCATGCCAATGCCGCCGGGAAGAAAAGGAACACACTGTTTTTGGGTTTCAAGGTCTAAAGAGTGCAGCCATGTGGGGCATTCTCGTTTGGGTCCTGTAGTTCGGCGGTGTCGTCCGAGATGGGACAAATGCCCTCGGATTTAGCCCGTCCCACTTACGATACAATGAGAAGCCTGCGCCCTCTTGCACTCGCATTGGATTGGTCCGCAGGGTAAAGCCATTTTAAGCTGGAACCCGCTGAGCAAACAGCGGAGATGTCCATCTTACTTGTTGTTAAATTACGTGTTGTTAAACGAATTTTAGCCACGGCATCTCATGGTATTCCGCTTGAAACGGGTAAGAATGGAGTGTGGCTGTGCAATGCGCAGACCTAACAGATGACGAGTTGCTGCATACGATCGCGGAAAATACGGCCGGAATGTCAGACTTGATCGACTGTCGCGTGAAGCTCGATGAAGAAATTAACCGTTTGAACGACCCTGCCGAGCGGTCGGAGCTGATGGACTACTACGTACGGAAACTCAACACCTTTGAAGCCGAATATCGGAACTGCACAGCTGAGCTTCACCGTCGCCATCCTCTGTACGCGAGCTGAGGGAGATGCTCACTTCAAGTGGCGCAGCCTAGCGGCTGAACAACCGCATTGCCCAATTAACGGCACTATCTACCTGATCTGGATTCATTATCCAGTAAATCACCGCCGTGACTAGGACGAGAATGAAAAGCATCTCACGCATTGGAGGGCTTTCCAGAACACAAGCGCCGCCCAAGTCGAGAAAAATTCGCCCCAGGCTCCGGGACAACGCTAGTTTATGCCGAGGGCGGAAACCCGCGACTTCGAAGCTCCTACTCGTTCGAAAAGCTACGTGCACTGTAATAAATCACAGGTGATTTCCAGGTTCGCTTGTTTCCGGCAGATGGCTAGCCTCAGACCAACGGTCTCCATCCGGCTCATGCAGTGGGTTGCTGCGGCAAACGTGCCGAGTTGCAGCCGACGAACGCGATAATTATTTGTTTATCTAATTAGGCCGGCTGGGCGGCACCCCATCCCCCGACACCCTGCCGCCCAGCACAGAAGCCTAAGTTGACGCAACAACGTCTATTAAAACCCCAGGAGCCTGGATTGCCTGGGGTTCTTTTTTGTGGCGAAAACGTGGAGCTGGCCGAAATGCTGCCAGTGTGTCTTTTCTAGCACACATGTCATGCGCGCCGGCCAATCCGAGCGGTGGACCGTTGCGGTCCGGCATCGATAAAGCAGCAATCCGCCAGACGCCTCGTGCCAAAGGCGCGTTCACGTAATAATTGTTTAAAGGGCTAATGGTCTACTGTGAGTAGGAGGTCTGTTCATCGACTGAGGAGACCCGGATGATTGCTCAGCACCGCGACCAACGCAAAGCTCAACGACGCCCAATGCGTCGGGCTGCCGTAGTCTCGTTTGCGCAGCCGAGCAAATGTTTTGCGTGTGTCGTATGGGACATGTCTGACAGCGGCGCGCGCCTTGCCATCGCATGTCCCACAGCCGACGTGCCACACAAATTCGATCTGCTATTAACGAAAGACGGCGCTGTTCGCCGAAGTTGCGAAATAGTCTGGACGAACAGCCGATTTGTCGGCGTCAAGTTTCTGCAGCCCGACACAGAGGCTGCTGGCCGCAATTCAGCCTTAGCGGGGAACCGCCACCTCGGCGCCTTTCCATCTGGTAAAGCGCGCGCAAGCGCGATGGGATACGCTCGGAAGTGAACTTGGCTGCTCGCAGCCGCCG
>JBAQGJ010000090.1:0-3477 GCA_049287725.1 Candidatus Acidiferrales bacterium
TTTGAGATGGAGTGATTCGTCGTCGAGCATATGAGCTTTGAGATTAGCGCGAAGACGCGGGAGTTGCAGCAACGGCTGCAGAAGTTCATGGACGCGCACGTGTATCCGAACGAGCGGCGCTTCGAGGACGAGGTGGCGGCCGACCGTTGGAAACCGACGCGGATCGTGGAGGAATTGAAGCCGAAGGCGCGGGCGGAGGGATTGTGGAATTTATTTTTGCCACAGGATCCGGCCGGGGCTGGGTTGACGAACCTGGAATATGCGCCGCTGTGCGAAATCATGGGGCGTAGTCATATGGCGCCGGAAGTTTTTAATTGTTCGGCGCCGGATACGGGGAACATGGAGGTGCTGGCGCGTTATGGCACCGCGGAGCAGAAGGAAAAATGGCTGAAGCCGCTGCTGGCTGGGGAGATTCGCTCGTGCTTTGCGATGACGGAGCCGGATGTAGCGTCGTCAGATGCGACGAACATTGCTTCGCGGATTGAACTGGACGGAGATTCGTATGTGCTGAATGGAAGAAAGTGGTGGACTTCCGGGGCCGGTGACCCGCGGTGCAAGGTCGCGATTTTTATGGGCAAGAACGATCCGGCTGCGGCGGCGCACCGGCAACAGTCCATGATCCTGGTGTCGCTGGATGCGCCGGGAGTGAAGGTGGTGCGGATGCTGAGCGTGTTTGGTTACGATCACGCGCCGCACGGGCACGCCGAAATTCATTTTGAAAATGTACGCGTGCCGGCGGCTAACATGCTGCTGGGGCCTGGGCGCGGATTTGAGATTGCGCAGGGGCGCTTGGGGCCGGGGCGGATTCATCATTGCATGCGATGCATTGGATTGGCGGAGCGGGCGCTTGAGAGTATGTGCGGGCGGGTGCAGTCGAGAGTGGCGTTTGGGAAAACTTTGGCCGAGCAGGGGACGATTCGCGCGAATATTGCGGAATCGCGCATGGAGATCGAGCAGGCGCGGCTTTTGACGTTGAAGGCGGCGCACATGATGGACACGGTGGGAAATAAGGGCGCGCGCGCGGAGATCGCGATGATCAAGGTGGTGGCGCCGAATGTGGCTTTGCGCGTACTGGATCGCGCGATTCAGGCGCATGGCGGGGCGGGAGTTTCGCAGGATACTTTTTTGGCTGGCGCGTGGGCGATGACGCGGGCGTTGCGATTGGCTGACGGGCCGGATGAAGTGCACGCGGAGTCCATTGCGAAGTGGGAATTGGCTAAGGGCGGCGGCGCGGGCTGATTTTTGGTTAGGCTGCGCCTCGACGAAACGAAGACATTTGCAGGATATGCGGGATCTGACAGCGCGGTGCGGGAGAAAATGATGGCGCCAGTGGTGATTGATCGGCCGGAGAGATTGCGCGAGATGGTGGGACGGGAAATCGGCGCTACGGAATGGTTCCTGGTGGCGCAGGAGCGCATTGAACGGTTCGCGGAGGCGACGGAAGACCGGCAGTGGATTCACGTGGATAGCGCGCGCGCGAGCAAGGAATCGCCGTATGGGACGACGATTGCTCATGGATTTCTTACGCTTTCTTTGATCAGCCGTTTTGTGCAGGAGGCAATTCAAGTTCAGGGCGGCGTGCGGCCGGCGGTGAATTACGGATTGAACCGAGTGCGGTTTCCGGCGGCGGTGCGGGCGGGCTCGAATATTCGCGCGCATGTTTCGCTGATGAATCTGAAGGAACTGCCGGATGCGGTGGAAGCAACGTATGGAGTGACGATGGAGTGTGAGGGGTCGGATAAACCAGCTTGCGTTGCGGAATGGATCGTTCGGTATTACTTGTGACCGGCTTTGGTTCGCGGGGCACGGTGGCTGCTGAAAATTGTGGCAGGCGCTAGATACGGGCCGTTTCAGCAGTGTGCAGCGAAGCGCGCAAGAGCATTTGGACTTTTTCGGGCATGGATGCGAAGCGCTCGTCTTTGGTTAAGCCTTGATGATAGCGGTAGTAAATTTGCTGGACGATTACGGCGAGTTTGAAGCGCGCGAAGGTGAGATAGAAGGCGATTTGCGAAGCGTCGGATCCGGTTTTTGTGGCGTAGTGATTGACGATTTCCGCGCGCGTGTAGCTGCCGGGCTCTGTGGTGGGTCCCCAGCGATTTTCTTGCACTTCTTTTGGATCCGTGGCGTCGACCCAATACGCTAACGCTGTGCCGAGATCGGTGAGCGGATCGCCGATGGTGCACATTTCCCAGTCGAGCACGCCGATGATTTTTGTGATGTCACTCGAATCGAGGACTACGTTGTCGTATTTGTAGTCGTTGTGGATCAGCGAGACGGCTGCTGTGTGCGGCATGTGCTGTTGCATCCACGCGATAATCTTTTCTACTTCCGCGTAATCGTGGGTCTTCGAGCCGTAATAGCGCTCGGTCCAGCCGCGGACTTGGCGTTCGAGGTAACCTTCCGGCTTGCCTAAATCTGCGAGACCTGCAGCCACATAATCCACACGGTGCAGGCGGATGAGGTTTTCGACGAACGATTCGCTGAGCGCCCTCGCTTTTTTCACTGAGAAATCCAAACCTGGCGGAAGTTTTCTGCGCAGGATGATGCCGCGAACCGGTTCCATCACGTAGAAGGGCGCGCCGATGACGTCAGCGTCGTCGCAATAGAAAAGCGCCTGGGGAGCGGGCGAGTACACGGAGTGGAGTTTCGAAAGGACGCGGAATTCACGGTTCATATCGTGAGCGGATTTGACCTTGCTGCCGAAGGGCGGCCGGCGAAGAACGAGCTCCGTCGTACCGAGATGGAGAGAGTACGTGAGGTTGGAGTGGCCGCTGGGAAATTGGCGCACCTGAAGCTCGCCTGTTGTTTCGGGAAAATGGCGGCGCAGATAGGGTTCGAGCTTCGCGAGATCCAGTTCTTCGCCGCTTCGGATCGCGGCTGGATGATCTAGCAAATCGCTCATTAGAGAATCTCCCTAGCGATAGGTGAGCATTGCGGGATCTTCGATGTGCGCATGGATATTGAAGCTGCTGAGCGTGAACCGCTTGGCGCTATAGAGAAACTCGCTCCAAGCGGAATTTCGCGACATCCAGGTGAGCTCTAGCGTATCTTCGGCCGTTAGATGCAAGGCGCGTTGCATACCGATTGCTACGGGGCCGCCGGATGTGAAAATCGCGACGCGTTCACCGCGCGCACCGGCGCTTAGATACTTTGTGAAGCCTGAATTCACCCTTTCGGCAAACTCTCGCCAGGTTTCCACGCCCGGCACGGTGAAAGCGCCACGAACCCAGCCGCCAATGATCGCTGCGTAGAGCCTCTGAAAATTCGCGTGCAGTTCGGTATCGTTTGCGGACGACACAAACGCGGAGTGGAAATCGCGGATTTGTGGATTGGTTTCGAGCAATTCGGTCAGGCCGTGTTTGAGCACCGCTTCTCCTGAGTACTCGTCGAACTCCGGCACGACCAGCGGTTCGGGAAAGGCTGTGCCCGACGTGCGGTAGGCGGCGCGAACCAGCTCGACGGTATCTTTTTGGCGCT
>JBAQGJ010000091.1:0-90188 GCA_049287725.1 Candidatus Acidiferrales bacterium
GCGCTCGGGATGACAATCGCGTTACTACTGAAGCGGTGCGTCAGGTTCCGACGAAGCGTGACGTCAATTCCAAACCGAAACCAACGGCTGCCCGCTGCGTCCCGAAATGCGCGGGACACAGCGGCCGCTACATAAATCAACTGCAACTGCTGGCGGACTGAAGTCCGCCGCTACATAAACCTTGGAGCCGGCGTGTCGCCGCGCGACAATCACCAAACACTTGCCACTGATCGCTGGTCACTTATCACTAATCACCAATCACTGCTTTTACCAGCCGCGGGTTTGCAGTAGATCTTTTTCGTCCATTTGGCGGATGTCCAGGCCTTTCATGGCGTCGCCTAGTTCTTCGGAGGCTTCCAGGACCGCTTTGGGATCTTTGTAATGTGTGGTGGCTTTCACTATCGCTCTTGCGCGGACGCTTGGGTCGCTGGATTTGAAGATGCCGCTGCCTACGAAGACTGCTTCGGCGCCTAGTTGCATTACTAGCGCGGCGTCGGCGGGAGTTGCGATGCCGCCTGCGGAGAAATTGGGGACTGGGAGCTTGCCGTGTTTTGCTACCCAGGCGACCAATTCGAAGGGCGAGCCTAATTCTTTTGATTCGTGGACTAGCTCTTCTTCGCCCAGCGTCGTGAGGCGCTTCATTTGGCTGACGATGGTGCGCATGTGGCGGACGGCTTCTACGATATTGCCGGAGCCGGCTTCGCCTTTGGTGCGGACCATGGCGGCGCCTTCGGCGATGCGTCGGAGGGCTTCACCGAGATTGCGCGCGCCGCAGACGAACGGGACTTTGTAGCCGTGCTTCCAGACGTGATGCTCTTCGTCGGCGGGAGTTAGGACTTCGCTCTCGTCAATGTAATCCACTTCGAGGGCTTCGAGGACTTGGGCTTCGGCGAAATGGCCGATGCGGACTTTGGCCATTACGGGGATGGAAACCGTGTCCATGATTTCGCGAATGATGCGCGGAGCGGCCATGCGGGCTACGCCGCCTTCCTTGCGAATGTCCGAGGGGACGCGCTCGAGCGCCATGACGGCGCAGGCCCCGGCGTCTTCGGCGATCTTGGCTTGTTCGGCGTTGGTGACGTCCATGATCACGCCGCCTTTTAGCATTTCGGCGAGGCCGACTTTCACGCGCCACAAATTATTGTTCATCAAATCCATGTGCATTCTCCGTGACTGCTCGATTTTAGAATTCTACTGCGATTCCTGTTTTTGGCCGCCGCCATTTCCCTCTTGTTTTTGGCGGATGACGACGAAACGTCCGCGGGCGCGAGCTAGCACTTGGCCGGCTTGATCGCGAATTTCGCCGGCGATGTAGATGTTGCGGCCGTTCATTTCGATTTCTTTGCCTTCGATCTCGAGGTCCGCGTCTATGGGGACTGGTTTTAGGTATTCGATCGTCAGCTCGGCGGTTACGGCGCGGGCGTTGCGGAAGCGGCAGACTTTGCCCATTACTTCGTCTAGGACTGTGGCGATTATGCCGCCGTGGACGAAATTGGCACCGCCTTGATATTCGGGGCCCAGGCGGAACGCGCCGCGGATGCGGTTGGTGGCGTCGTCCTGTTCGAAGGTTAGTTGCATGCCGCGGGGGTTTGCGCCGCCGCAGCCGAAGCATTTGTTTTCCGGATTGGGGGTGAGCAACATTTGTGTGAGAGTGTTTTCCTCAGGGGCTAAAGCCCCTAATCGTGGTGCGGATTAATGTCGGAGCTAAAGCTCCGACCCCCTGAAAGACGTTCCTGTTCCTCATTATTTCAGCACGTCAGCGATCTCGCCTTGGCACCGATGGCGGACTGAAGTCCCGCCGCTACAACGTCAACTGCAACAAAAGCAGATCCCTCGCTGCGCTCGGGATGACAATCTCTCAGTTGCGCCGACGCAATCAGTCGTGGCGATTCCACGTCAAAGAGCCGGCGGGACGCCGGCGCTACACTAACGCTACGCGGGACTGCGATTCTGCGCGGGCGCCGCGCTGGCGTTTGCGAAATTCGTTTTTTAGTTGGTCGCCTACTTTTTCTATGCCTCTCGCGATTTGTTTTTCGTCGACGCTGGGGAAGCCCAGGCGCAGCGTGTTTGGTTGCGGATTCTGAAAATAAAAAGTGCGGCCGGGAATGTAGAGCACGCCGCGTTCGCGGACATGGATCAGCAGATCGCCGGCGTCGAATCCCGGTGGAAGCGTGACCCAGACGGACATACCGCCTTCGGGGCGCGTCCATACGACTTCTTCGGGCATGAATTTTTCCAGAGCCTCTTCCATCGCTTCCAGGCGGCTGAGGTAGATTTTTTTCATCTTTGCGAGATGCTTGCTGAGATAGCCGCGGCGGACGAATTCAGCGAGGGTGGCTTGGGCGAGTTGGTCGGTGTGCAGGTCCGTGGATTGCTTTACCAGGCGCAGGCGTTCGATGACGCTTTCGGGTCCGATGCACCAGCCTACGCGCAGGCCGGGAAAAGCTACTTTCGAGAAACTGTCGATTTGAATCACGTTGCCGGAGCGATCGAGCGATTTCAGCGATGGTACCGCTGCGCCGCGCAGACGGACGCGGGCGTAGATGTGATCTTCGACGACCGGAACCTGGTAACGCGCAGCGACTTCGAGAAGACGGCGGCGTTCGGCGACCGGAAGGACAGTGCCGGTGGGATTGTGAAAATCCGGAGTGACTAACAGGAATTTCACGCGGTTCTGGAGGAGCACGGATTCGAGCGCGTCAATATCGAGGCCAACGTGGCCGATGCGTTGGGCATTTGTTTCGACTCCGACGGCTAGCATGCGTACGCGGGCAGCGCCGAAGATGGCTAGCGCGCCGGGATACGCGGGATTTTCGAGAGCGACCGCGTCGCCGGGACGCAGCAGAGCTTTCCAGAGGAGCTCGATGGCTTGCTGGCAGCCGCCGGTGATTAGCAATTGTTCGTTCGAGACGTTGAGGCCGTCTTCGCGGAGGAATTCGATCAGGACGCGTTTTAGTGGTTCGTAGCCGTCGGAGGAGCCGAGTTGCAGGACTTTGCGGCCGGAGTCGCGGAGGACCGCGTTGCAGCAGCTGCGAAATTCCTCGACGGGAAAAAATTCCTCGGGAGGGCGCGCGGTGACGAAGCCGATCGCGTTGCCGGGAACTTCGGGCATCATGCGGCTGAGAGCGTCTTCGGCACGCTCGTCGGCGAAAAGCGAGTCCCAACGCAGCCCACCGCCGGTACCATTGCCGTTCGTGCGCGGAGCTGGAGTAAATTGGCGGACGGGCGAGCCGCAGATGTAAGTGCCGCGGCCGACGTGGCCCTGGATCAAGCCTTCGGATTCGAGTTCGGCGTAGGCGTTGGCCACGGTGGTGCGGTGGACGCCGAGTTGCGAGGCGAGTTCGCGGCTGGCGGGGATGCGGTCGCCGGTGCGGAGATCGCCGGAGTGGACGAGGGCACGGAGCTGGTCGCGGAGTTGTACGTAGAGCGGGATGTGGCTTTCGGATTGAAGGTGCAGAGGAAGCATTGGCTCGCTCCTGTAGGCCAATATACAGGTGAGATTTTAGCAGTAAAGAGCCAATTTGTCTTTAGGCAGGATTCTCTCTGGTAGTGGGTCAGCTTCCGATGACGCGACTTACCAGGGCCCTCAAATGGATGGTCGCGCGACTAATCGGGAGTTGGCTCGCGTTGCATCAGAACCAAAAACACCACACCGACAATGGTAAACATTCGGAATGCCTCTTCCTGTCCATTCCATGTGTGCGACTGCCACATCAGAAACCATTCGCCCCCGACATCGAGAAATGCCACTAACCACATCAGCAGGCTCGTCGTCAGCGCAATTACGGCGACGTTCAGCGCATCAGCGAATTGCGCCCTGTCCGCACGACACGATTTCAGCAACCGAACACCACCCCACCAGCATAGAAGCATAGTGACTGATTCCCAGGCGATGATGCCGACGTAGAAGACCGTATGTGCTAGCGGCGAGTTGACGGCGCGCCACATGAGGTGGTTACCCGGAAAGGTTGAGTCCATCATCAGGACGTGGCGGACAAACTCGTGGTTGGAGCCGTAATCCGTGATGTTGTTTAGGACCAGAATCGTGTAGAAAAGCGCGATTGCAAGAACGAGAACCGCTTTGGAAACGCGAAGCGCCATTACATGCCGCATAGGTTGTTGCACGCAGGAATTATATCTTCTCGGTGACTTACCGCGAACTTTCTTGGAGTGCGCACAAGTTCTGATTAATGCATTTATCGTAAGGTGGAATCCGAACAGAGATCACAGGTCCGCTGATGCAGCGGGGTTGGCGGAATCGTCTGCTACAATTGCGGCCATGCAATGGCCGTCAGCGTTGAGCATGGCTGCCGTGGCGGTGCTCGGGACTGCACTGGTCGCGTGCAGTGGCGGTTCCGCGGAAATAGGCCGGGCCGCTGCGACGGAAGAAAAATCGCCCAAGCCGCAGTACGACGCGAAGGGCGATCTACTGCGCCCCGCGGATTATCGCGATTGGGAGTTTCTCTCAGCCGGTTACGGCATGAACTACAGTCCTCCTCCCGACAGCCACGACCTATTCACTAACGTCTTCGTGCAGCGCTGGGCCTATGAGGAATTTCTTGAGAGTGGCAAATGGCCGGAGCACTCGATGTTTGTAATCGACGAGCGCGACGCCGAGAGTAAAGGCTCAATCAATAAGAAGGGACACTTTCAAACCGACCTGATGGGCCTGGCCGTTGAAGTGAAGGACTCTATCCGAAATCCTGATAAATGGGCTTACTACGAGTTTGAACCGAATGGCAACACAGCCGAAGCCGAGCCGAAGGGCAACTGCTGGTCCTGCCACGAGCAGCACGCCGCGGTTGAGCACACCTTCGTGCAGTTCTATCCAACGCTGAAGCCTGTGGCGAAGAAGTTCGGCACATACAACGAGGCTCGCGAAAAGGAGTGAGTGGCGTCAACATCAGTCCCGATTAACGCTGCCAGCTCAACCGGTCGATGCAACACCATCCGGTGCGTTGATTCGGTAATGCTTTCGCGGATCGAGCTTAGTGTTGCATCGACCCATTGAGACCACCGAGCAAACCCGACATGCGCCGTACTAGCCCAGAACTTGTCGGGAGTTGACGAGGTCGACCAAAGATCTTCCACTCTCACGGCACCATTTTCGCAACCAGGTAAGCCCAGACGATGGTGCACGCCAATCCGACTCCGGCAAACACATAGACGGGCAGCGCTTCGTGGTAGCCATGAATGGCGTCGTGATACAAGTACAGATAAGACATTCCAGCCGCCGGCACGAGTGCGATGCCAATAGCCCAGGCCAGACGTCCCGGGCCTCTTTCCTCTTTGGAATCCGCCTCTAGGTCGGTCCTAATGGCCGCAGACGCGTAGACCTTAGAGATTCGGACAAAGTATGCACTGGCCATGAGTGCCACAAGACCGAGCGACCGAATCGCAAAACTACGGTATCCCGCTGTGACACCTGCGCACCCAAGTGCGAGAAACAAGATGGCCAATGAATATAAGCCGTATCTCTTTTGGAACGCTTTCTGAGGCATGCTCAATGACGCTCCGAAGATGTGCGGTGATTATAAGTCTGATTATCGCATCAATCGGAAACCGACCTGCTAGCAATCTCCTCCTTATGGTGGGCCTGGCGGCTTCGGTGATAGCAGAGCGGGATTGCTTGGGTTGACGTGTCCGCTGCGTCCCGCTTCGGTCGTGGGACACGCGGCCGCTACATATTTCAACGGCTGAGTAGGTTTTGGGAATTTGCGTCAGAGGTGGACTGTGGCGCGACACCGCGAAGCGAGCTTCGCGGGGCTTTCGGCGGCAGCAAGCTGCCGCACTCCCAGAGGGTGCTACTTCGTGCGGAGGAGGTAGCGCTGGATTTTGCCTGTCGCGGTTTTGGGGAGTTCGGGGACGAAGCGGAATTCGTGGGGACATTTGAAGGTGGGGAGGCGGGTGCGGAGCCAGCCGTGAATTTCGCTGTCTAGGCCGCCGGCGGTATTGGTGACGCCGGGGCGGAGGACTACGTAGGCTATCGGATGGACTAGGCCGAGCTGGTCGGCGTGGGCTACTACCGCGCACTCGGCTACGGCATCGTGGGCTAGCAGCGCGTTTTCTACTTCGCTGGGGGAGACCCACATGCCGGAAACTTTCATCATGTCGTCGGCGCGGCCGCAGTAGTGGTAGTAGCCGTCGGCGTCGCGCTCGAATTTGTCACCGGTGTTTACCCAGCCATCGCGTTTGGTGCGCGCGGTGAGTTCGGGGATGCGCCAGTATTCGGCGAAGGCGCTTGCACCTTTCATCCAGAGGTTTCCTGCTTCGCCGTCGGGTGTGGGTTCGCCGGAATCCGTGAGGATGCGGGCTTCGTAGCCGGGGACTTCCCTGCCGCAGGTGCCGGGGCGAGCTTCGCCAGGGCGCGTCGAAAGAAAAATATGGAGCATTTCGGTGGAGCCGATGCCATCTAGGATTTCGATGGCGAAGCGACGTCGAAATTTTTCGAAAATTTCCGCGGGAAGAGATTCGCCAGCGGAGACGGCCATGCGGACGGAGGAGAAATCGAGGTTCAGGCCGCGCGAGGATTCCTCGAGAAGCGAGGCGTAGAAAGTGGGCACAGAGAAAAATACGGTGGGGTGATGCAGGGCGATCACTTCGGCGATTTCGGCGGGGCGTGGGCGATCGGGATGCAGGATCGTGGTTGCGCCGAAGTGCAACGGGAAATACATGCCGTTGCCTAGACCGTAGGCGAAATAGAGTTTGGAGACGGAGAAGAGGCGATCGTCGGCGCGGAGGTTGAGGACGCCTTGCGCGAAATTTTTTGTCGCGACGAGCATGTCCTGGTGGCGATGGACTGCGGCTTTGGGAGTGCCGCCGCTGCCGGAGGTGTAGAGAAAGAAGGCGGGATCGGTGGGCGCGGTGGGGTGAGTCGCGACGTTTTCTGGTTTGGCGTGGGCGGGGGCTGGGAGCCAATCGTCCCAGGCCAGGATCTGGCGGGCGACGCGCTCGGGGCGTTGGGTGTTGGTGGTTTGATTGCAGATTACCAGGAGGTCGAGAGCGTTGTGGCCGGCGCCTTCGGCGAATTCGCCCAGGATTGGGGCGTCCACGATGGCAATGCGGGCGCCGGAATTTTCTACGTAGTGGCGATAGTCGGTGGAGCGCGCCATGGGATTTACCGGGACGGCGATGGCGCCGATTTTTGCTGCGGCGAAAAAGGCGGCGATAAATTCCTGGGAATCGGGGAGCGCGATTAGGACGCGGTCTTTTGGTTGGCAATTGGAATGGCGGAGGGCTTGGGCTACCCGATTCATTTCGGATTCCAGGGCTTCGTAGGTTATGGCGCCCTTTGGTTCGAGGATGGCGATTTTGCGGGGTTGGTTCTTGGTGGGGCGGGAGATGAATTCGTCGGCGATGTTGGGGAGAGCGGTCGGCGATGGATCGGGCATGGCGGCATTCTAACCCAGATGGTTCGAGGTTCGGTGCGCCTGTCGCGGTTACGGCAGAAAAAATGGCGCACTGAAGTGAGGCGATACAAAAGCGGAGCGGTGCGCTTGCGGACGCGTGGGTCCTTCAACGCACTGCAACGCGCTGCAACGACAATTGCCTGCGAGGCTAGCCTCGCTTGATTGATTCGCTTAGGACTCTTGTTGGTCACGGCGGCAGCAAGCTGCCGCACTCCCAGATGGCGGGGTTGGCGGCTTGGGTGGTGGCGGAGCGGATTCGCTTGCGCTTAAAAGAAGCGAAGAGCACCGCCAGGAGTGGCTGTGCCACACGCGGCGCTTCAATTTTGCTTGTGGCTTACTGGGTGGCGGATTTTTCGCCTAGGCGGCGCATTCTTTCTTGGAGTTTTTTGCGTAGCGTGGTGGGGGCGTTGGGATTGAACGCTACCAGATACCACAACGGTTGGGTGCGGTCTTTGCTTAGGCGCGAGAGCGTGGCTGCGTCGCTATTGGGATGGCGCGCGATATTTTCGCGGATCGCGGAATAGGGGTGGTGCGAGAGGCGGCCTAAAGTTTTGGCGGAAACTTTGGGGTGCTCGCTGATCAGGCGGAGGAGATAGAAATCTTCTTTGGGCGCCTGACGCGAGAGATTGTCTAGAGTTTCGGGTTTTACTTCGGCGCTTAGGACTACGCCGACTTTTTCGTCCCAGCCTTGATTGATGCGATTCAATTCCTGGGTGCGCGCGTGGATCAGCTGCTCGATGACGCGGCGTTCCTGTTCGAGGCGCGGCGCGGGGAGCGCGCTGCGTTCGACGGAATCGAGAACGCGGAGAAGATGCTGGCGTTCGCCGAAAACAATTTGAGAAGTGCGCACGGTCTTGCCTTTTTGCGCGTTGCGTACCAAGTCTGACCGTCTCATCGTTTGCTCACCCCGCGAGTATCAGAAGCCGCGTTTATTTTTCCCCAGGCAGCGGCTTCGGAAGAGATTGGACCCTTTTGCCGGCGCGATTTGGTGCACGCGTGGACACAGGAGCGCTGCTCCATTATGAAACGGGAAGCCGACGCCCTGTAAGGCAACGAGGGCGATTATCCGGCGTTGGGGCCGTAGAGTAAAGCAAAGTGGGGACTTGTGTTCCTTGGGGCGCAATAGAAGGTTCTAGAACCACGGGCTTGGTATGGGCACACGTCCACCTTTCGGTGGACGTGGCTTTGAGATTTGGAGGTGTGGCTTGGACTACGAGTCGAGTGCTGTGCGGCGGCGTAGCAGCGCCAGTCCTACCAGACCGGCGGCTAGCAACGCTAGCGATGCGGGCTCCGGCGCGGTGACTGTGGCTGGGCTGATGCCCGTGAGATTGGCGTCGGTAGTCCAGAAATAAAATGTGGAGGGTGCGCCGGCTCCGCCGAGGAAACTGATCGTGGAGGTGTTGCCCACTTCGTTGAAATTGACGAAGGCGTCGTTCGAGCCGACTGGACCGGCGGTGCACGCGGCGCCAGGCAGCGGCAGCGGCGGCATATCCGCGGAGACGGGAGTGCTGCTGGTGCCGTTGTCGCAATCGAAGATGCCGTAGCCGGCGGTGATGTCGTTAAACGTGAGCACGAATGGCGTGCCGGTGGTGAACGAGCTGGGAATCTGGAAGATGTCAAAGATGGTGCCTTGATTGTCGAACGGCGTGACATTGATGCCGTTCACGGTGGTGGGCGATTCGAAAAATGCATCGCCGATGAGGCCTTGACCGGAAGCCCCCTTGGGCGCGTGCACGGCGTTGGCGTAGGCCGGAGCGGCGCCGGCGAGAAGAACGAGTACGGCTGCAAGAACGGTTAAGCGGTTGAACATGGAGCGGATCCTCCTGGAGAATTGTTAGGCGTATTTAGTCAGTGCAGAGCGCAAGTGTCAAGGAAAACTCTGATAAAAATCCGTTCACAAGGTGGTTGGCAGGCTCGGCGGTACTAGGACGCGGCCATCACTTCGCGTGCGTGGGTTCGATTGATTTTCGCTGTGGCACACGCGACGGCATTCCGCGAATCGTTGTGGCATAATGCGGCCACTTGGCCTGAGTACCACACGATGGAAGATCCCAAACCCGAGCCGCCCAGCCTAGATCGCACCGCCGACAAAGACTTCCCTGCCGCTGACGGATCTTCGGCGCAGGGCAACGCTGCGGGCACCTCAGCATTTCCTCGCGGAACTCCTGTTACCGCCGTATTCCAACCGAACCAACTGCTGGCTGGACGATTCAAGATCATTCGCTTCGTCGCGCGGGGCGGCATGGGAGAAGTGTACGAAGCGGAAGACGAAGAGCTGCACGAGCGCGTAGCGGTGAAGACGGCGCGCTTTGAAAATGCGCAGAGCGCGCACGACATCGAACGGTTCCGGCGGGAAATTCAACTGGCGCGCAAAGTGACGCATCCGAACGTGTGCCGAACGTTTGACGTGTTCCGGCACGGGATCCATTCGGGGGACACACCACAAGCACAAATCCTGATCGTGAGCATGGAATGGCTGGCGGGCGAGACGCTCGATCAGCGCATCCGCGGCGGAGGACGATTCGGCGCGGTGGAAGCGTTGCCGCTGGTGGAGCAGATGTGCGCGGGGCTCGGAGCGGCTCATCGCGCGGGAGTGGTGCATCGGGATTTCAAGAGCAGCAACGTGATGCTGGTCAAGTCGGCCGTGAGCGGATCGGGCAGCGGCGCACGGGGTGAGGAGTTGCGCGCGGTAATCACCGACTTTGGGCTGGCGCACGCGGAAGAGCACGAGGGCGGAACGCTCACGCGCATGGGCGACATTCTCGGGACGCCGGCATACATGGCTCCCGAACAGATTGAAGGCGGCGCCATCACTCCCGCGACGGACATTTACGCGCTGGGAATTGTGATCTACGAAATGCTGACGGGTTCCCTGCCCTTCGCGGCGGATACGCCGCTGGCTACGGCGATGAAGCGATTGAAATACGATGCGCCGTCGCCGCGAGTACAGGTGCCAGAGCTGGATGCGCGCTGGGAAACGGTGGTGGCGCGGTGCCTGGAGCGCGCGCCGGAACAGCGGTTTGCGAGCACCGAGGAGATTGCGGGTGCATTGCGCGGCGAAGTGGTGACGTCGAGTGGGGCGGCGGTCTCCGGAAGCGCTGCGGGAACGGCGAGCAACGCGGCAGAGTCGCTGCAGATCGCGCGCTGGAAATTTCCGCTGGCGATCGCGGCTGTGATGGTGTTGCTCGCTGCGTTGGGAATTTTTGCGCTGCAACGCCGGGCGGCGCAAAAATTATCCGACCAGGCGCGCGAGGCTGCTCCGCCAGCAACGGTACCGGGAGCGCGCAGGTCGCTCGCCGTGCTGGGTTTTCAAAATCTTTCGGGACGGAAGGATGCCGATGCGCTGGGAAACATTCTGACGGACAGTTTGTGGACGCAGCTCGATACGGGACAAATCCGATTCATTCCGCCGACGCGCGTGGACGAGATGAAGGAGAACCTCGGGCTGGGAGTTGCGACGAGCAACTTGAGCAAGGAGCAGATGGAGGCGATCCGCAAATTTCTGGGCGCGGACGTTTTGGTGACCGGCGGGTACACGGTGAGCGGGGCGGCGGAGCATCCGGGCATTGAGTGGAACATTCATCTGCTGAACGCCGCGAATGGCGACAGCTTGGGCTCGGTGGCCCAATCCGGCAGCCAGGCGGATTTGAATTCCCTAGTGGTTCACGCCGGGCGCCTGGTGCGGCAGCAGCTCGGGATTACGCTTTCAGCGGCGGAAGAAGCGCGAATGGATGCCTCGCTTTCAAGCAATCCGGACGCGATGCGCGATTTTTCGGAAGCGCGCGAAAAACTGCGAGCGTTTGAGGTGCTGGCCGCGACCAAATTGCTCGAGAAAGCGGTGGACGCCGATCCGAAATTTGCGCAGGCGCACAGCGCGCTGGCGGAATCCTGGGATGCGCTCGGTTTCGAATCGAAAGCGGCAGAAGAGGCGAAAAAAGCGCTGGACGCATCGAGCGGGCTGTCGAGCGAGGCGCGGACACGCGCGAGCGGTCAATATTACGCGGCGACGCGCGACTGGACCAAAGCGATCCAGGCCTATGCACAGCTCTGGACGGAATATCGCGACGAGCCGGAGTATGGCCTGCTGCTGGCAAATACGCAGATTCGCGCGGGAAAAGCCGCAGATGCATTGACGACGATCACGCAGGTGCGCGGCCAACGGCTTCCTGCGGGAATCCGTGCGCAGGCGGACTTGGCGGAGGCGCGCGCACACGGCGACCTGGCGGATTATCAGCGTGAATTAACTGTGGCCACCTCCGCGGCGGACGTCGCTCAGACTCTCGGAGCGCATTTGTTGCTAGCACGCGCGCGCATTTTGCAGTGTTTCGCGCAAGTGAGCCTGGGCGCGCCAGAGAAAGCACGGCCGCTATGCGAGGAAGCACGCAAGATCAATTTAGCGGCGGGGGACGAACTCGGCGCAGCGCGAGCGACGAACGACATGGCCAACGCGTATTACTACACGGGAGATTATGCGACGGCCGAGCCGCTGTACCAATCCGCACTGAGCATCGCTCAGACCATCGGCGACGCCTATGACGAAGCGGGCGCGTTAAACAATCTGGCGAACGTACAATCCATGCACGGCGATCGTGCCGCAGCAGAGAAAACGTACGAACAGGCCATCGCAGTGGCGCGAGACCGCAATGAACTGGGCGACGTGGCGCTGGCACAACAAAATCTGGCCATCGAACTAGACGCCACAGGCGAACACGCACGGGCGGGTGAAATGTTTCAGGCGTCGCTGAAAACAGCGCGAGAACTGGGTGACCAAAATCTGGTAGCGCGCATCCTGAACAGCAAATGCGCAACCTCTTTGGGGGCGGGGGCGCTCGCGGAGGCGCGCAAGAGTTGCGAGGGGTCGCTGAAGGTTCGGCGCGAGATTAACGATCGCACGGGAGTCGGCGAGACGCTGGCGAGCTTCGGAAACGTTCAAATGCAGCAGGGGGATTTGGAGGGAGCGCGCAGTAGCCTGCAGGAATCATTGACTGCACTGGAAGCGGTAAACGCGAAAAGCGAAGCGGCCTGGACGCGGATTGCGCTGGCGCAGTTGGCGCTGGAGCAGCGTAAGTTCGACGATGCGGCAAAATATGCAGGGGACGCGGCGACGGAATTGGCGACGGAAAAAGATGCCGGCGGAGAAGCCGAGGCGCGCGTGGCGCTTGCGCGGGCGATGCTTGCGACGGGCAATATGTCCGGAGCGCTGGAGCAGAGCGGTAAGGCGACGATGCTTGCGGCGCAATCGGGCGATCGCGGAACGAAGTTGGACGCTTCGATTGTGGCGGCGCTGGTGGACGCGAAATCTGGCAAGGCAGATGCAGCGCTGAAGTCCTTGGCCGCGGCTGAAAAAGAGGCGCATGCCGGTGGCATGGTGCAGATTGAATATGACGCGCGGCTGGCGTTGGGCGAGACGCAGATGTCGAGCGGGCGGACCAATGATGGGCGCGCGACTTTGCGGCGCGTGGCGCAGGAGGCGAAAGCGCGGGGGTTTGGTTTGACCGCGGAGAAGGCGCTGGCAGCGAGCAAGAGCTGAAGGGGAAAACGGAAAAGCGAAAATCGCGGCTTGAAGTTAACAGTTAAGAGTTCACCGTTAAAAGTTAAAAGCTAAGCGTTGCCATTCCTGCCCTGTAAAACCACAACCCAGCAATGGCGTTTGTCCTGTTTGCATGCTGGGTAAACGCCGCGCGGTTCCGTTGGAAACACTGCGCGATGACTTCGAACATGCCGGAGGCTTGGCGGTTCAGGGCTTTCCCGGTTCCCTGCTTCAACCTACGCGCAGGCGTGCGTTATGCCGTTTTGTTTTTTCTAAAGTAGGCGTTTTGCTGTATCGCTCACCGGGTTGCGGGTTTCTATGATGATCTCGCTCGAATTGGTTTTGGGGGGATGTATGTCTCGTAGTACGAGATCCCGATGACCTTGTGGGACGAGGAGGGTTTTTATGGCGAGATATGGCACAGCGGCCAGCAAGAGAGTTAAGAGCGCACTGCACCGAAAGAAGAGCGGCACGCTGCGTTCCGGCAAAGGCGGCAAAGGCGGGCGGGTGAAGAGCCGCAAGCAGGCCATTGCGATCGGGCTTTCCGAAGCGCGGAAGAAGGGCGCGAAGGTTCCCGCCAAGAAATAGGCGATGGCAAATAAGACGACTGCACGGAACTCGCTCGCCGATCCGTCACGGCTTCCCCCGTTTGACCCCGAGAAGCAGAATACGATCCAGGTGATCATCGAGACGCCCAAGGGCAGCCGGAATAAGTACGCGTTCGATCCCGAGCAAAAAATATTCGAGCTGACGAAGGTGTTGCCAGCGGGCATGGCGTTTCCCTACGATTTTGGGTTTATCCCATCCACATTGGCGGAAGATGGCGATCCGACAGACGTGCTCGTGTTAATGGACGAGCCTGCTTTTCCCGGGTGTCTGCTGAAATGCCGCGTGGTGGGAATTATCGAAGGGCAGCAAGGAAAGAAGAAAGAGAAAACGCGGAACGACCGAGTGATCGCGGTCGAGAACGATAATCACAGCTACGCGCACGTCCGGCATGTGCAGGATCTGGGAAAGAAATTCGTGAAGGAGCTGGAGGAATTTTTCGTTAATTATCACCGGCACCTCGGGAAAAAGTACCGGGTGCTGGATGTGAAGGGGCCTAGCGAGGCGTGGCGGCGTATTGAGGATGGATTGCGGGCGAAGAGGCGGGGGAAAAGTTAGCGTTTGAAAGTGAGTCCTGGCGTGAATCAAGTACAAGGCGCCCACCTGAAGGTGGCCGCTACAAGGTCAAATACAACGGCACACGGTCGACAGCCGCTGCGAGTGCGAACGTCTTGCGTTGGGCATTTCAGTTGTGGGGGGTGGGGACTTTTAGTTTGTCTATTTCGGCTTGCGCTTTTTGCGCCCAGTGGGGGAGACCCAGGATGGTGAAGGACGCTTGGGCGACGGTGAATAGGCCGGAGGCTCCCGAGCCGCCTAGTTGGGCATCCGCGAAATCGGCGCGGGCAGCGCCGAAGCGGTTTCCGAGCGAATCGTAGAGGGTGCGGGCGGCGGCAAAATTCGTTTTCGCTCTGGCGGGATCTTGCAGAGCCTTGGCCAATTCGCCGCGTGCGAGAAGGACGTCAGCCTGGCGCATCTGGTAGCCGGCGGCATCGAAGATTTTCTGCGCAGCGTCGAGGTATTGACCGGCCAGGTCATTTCTATTTCTGGAGCGTTCGAGTTCGGCGGTGCGCAGCAGCACGCTTCCCTCCCCCAGCACGTCCTCCGTTTTTTGAAAGATGGCTTTGGCGGCGGCGTAGAGTTGCGTGGCCTTATCCGGTTTGCCCGTGGCGGCCAGGACGTCCGCCAGTCCCCGCAGCGCTTCGGCTTCTTCGGAAGCGTGCCCGCTCTTATTGAAATAGGCGCGGCACTTTTCGAGGCGCGTTTGCGCGGAGGAATAGTCGCCCAGAGTGACTTCGAGTTGGGCGAGGAAATTATCGGCGAACGCGGCATCGAGTTGATTGCCGGGCGCGATAACGGCGAGCGCTTCCTGGCAACACTGGCGCGCTTTCGAAAAGGCGGCGAGTTCGTACTCGAGCCGGGCGCGGCGCAGCGCGAGATCGGCGAGGTCGCTATCGCTCCGCTCGACAGTGAAAAGCCTGCTCGCGTCGTCGAAATAGGTGCGGCACAGATCGTATTTGCCGAGTATGGCTTCCAGGTCGCCCAGCGCCTTGAAAATATTGCCTTGGCCGAGGCGATCGCCCTGCTGCACGTAAAGGCGGCGCGCTTCCACGTATTTCTTTCGGGCCTCCGGCAATTCCGCTCGGACCACGTCGAGGTATCCGAGGTCGCGCAAGCAATTGGCTTTGCCCTCGTTTTCATTTTCTGCCATGAACAAATCCAGCGCGCGCGTAAAATTATTGCGAGCTTCTTCGTTCGAGCTGAGCTCGCGATCCGCTTCGCCGAGCAGGAGCAAGCCGTTCGCGTATCCCAATTTATCGCCGCTATTCTGAAAGGTCGCGCTGGCGGAACGAAAGTGCTGCCTAGCCGCGTTGTAATTTCCCAGAATGCGTTCGAGCCGGCCGAGGATGAGCTGTGTATTGGCGATGCCGGGCGCGTAATGCGCGGATTTATAGAGCTTGGCGGCGGCTTCGAGATACTCGCGAGCCCTGCCGCCGTTGACGGCGCTCGCGAGTTCCAGATCGCCGAGACCGCGCAACACGCCGGCCTCGCCCGCGGGATTGCGGCGGGACCGAAACAGGAGCAGGGCTTGATCGTACTCGCGCCGGGCTTCGGAAAAATGACCGAGGAATCTGTGTAGATCGCCAAGATCGCGGCGGGCGGCGGCTTCGCCTTCGGGATCTTTGGCATTTTGACTGAGCTCGATGGCCTGTTGGAACTCCTGCAGCGCGACGTCGTTTCTGTCGTCGCAGAGGTAATCGACGCAACCCAGGCCGCAGACTCCGCGGCTGTGCCAGGCGGGATCGTTGAGTGCGACGGCGTGGGCTACCAGATCCTCGAAATCTTTGCGTGCCGCGGCCGGAGGGCCGGTTTGCAGTTCGCATTCGCCGAGGCGGTAGAGGGTGTCGAAATAATGTTTGCGATTCTGCGGCAGGGAGAGACCTTCGAGCGCGCTGCGGAATTTTTCGGCGGCGGCGCGGTGCAGGCCTTGTTCCTGGAGGCGGGCGCCATCGGCGCGCAGGACTTTGATGCGGCGATCGTCGGCGAAGAGAGAAAACCAGAGGCCGCACAGCCACGCGACGGTGAGAACCAGAAGCGCGGCAAATTCGATGAAGGGATGAGGCGTATAACGCTCACCATAGAAAGCCCAGAGATACCAGCATCCGAGCAAGGCCCATGCGGTTAGCGACAGGATTTCCGGAGATTTTTTCTTTTTGTCCCAGTACGTGCGGGCGCAATAGCGCACCACCGGAAAACCGGCGAGGAAGATGAAGAGTTCAATGCCGTGACGAAAGCCGAAGGCTTCGATCAGCGGTTTTAGCCCATCCATTGGAGACGGTCAGCTCCCTGCGGAGAACTGGTGTGGGCGGATGATATCACTTCGCTAGTTGGCCTTGGAATATAAATACGTGAATCGACAAAACGAAAAGTGAAAATGGAGGGCGCGTCGGTTGTGGTTGGACTTGGCTGGGAGGTTCAATTAACATGGCTCGCATGAAGAAGCGGAAAGATGGCGGGCGAGCTCGCGGTGGTAAGGGTGGACGCGTTGCAGCGAAGAAGCGTCGTGGCGGTGAGGGCGCTGGCGGGAAACACCGTGCTGTTACGGCTGGAACGCGTGGCGTTGCGGCGCCGAAAACATTTGATGATTACTTGGCTGGCGTGGCGGATGGGGCGCGCAAGGCTTTGATGGAGATGCGCGCGGCGATTCGGTCCGTGTTGCCGGCTGAGGCGACGGAGATTATCAGTTACCGGATTCCTGCGTTCAGGTATGGACCGATATTGGTGTGGTACGCCGCGTTTGCCGGGCATTGCAGCTTGTTTCCTACGGCGGCTGTGATCGAGCAATTTAAAGAAGAGCTGAAGGGGTATACGACTTCGAAAGGTACGATTCAGTTTGCTCTTGGCGAGGGGTTGCCCGTGGCATTGATCAAGAAGATTGTGAAGGCGCGGGTGGCGGCGGTTGCCAGTGGGAAATCGAAAAGTGGCTAGGCTCGGGAGGGTTGCGCGTCGCGTGCGGTGAGCCAGGGCTCAAGTCGAAAAAAGCGGCGGCGCGCCGCCGCACTCCATATTGATCGCGCTGGATTCGACGTTTGCGATTTTCTGCTGGCGCTGTTTGTTTGGGCTTCGCGATTTGCGGATTCGGATTCAAATGCTGGCGGTCTGAAGACCGCCGCTACAAAACCTACCTTACGGAGCCAGCGGGATGCCCGGCGCTACACGCCCGCGCGGCGGCTCGCTGCGGCTTGATTCAGGCGGATTGTTGGGATGCTTTTGCTGGGACTTCGAATAATAGGTACGTTAGGGCTTCGGCTGCTGTGGGATGCGTGAAGATGGCATCGCGTAGCGTGGTGTATGGGACTTTGGCCAGCATGGCGGTTTGGACTGTGGCCATGGGCTCGCTGGCTTCCACGCCGAAGGAAGTGAATCCCAGGATTTGATCGCTATTTTTATCTATCAGCATTTTCATGAAACCGCGCGTTTCGCCTAGCGTATTGGAGCGGAAGACCATGGCCATGGGAAGTTTTACCAGGCGATATTCGATGCCGCGGTTCTTTGCATCGGTTTCGTTCAGGCCGACGCGAGCGACTTCGGGATCGGTGAAAATGACGTAAGGGATCAGGCGATTTGTGGTGGTGCGATTGCCGCCGTGGAGATTGTCCCGGACGACGCGAAAATCATCGAGCGCGACGTGGGTGAAAAACGGACTGCCGGCGCAATCGCCGAGGGCCCAGACGTTCGGCGCGGAGGTTTCGAGGCGCTCGTTGACTTTGATGTAGCCGCGCGGATCGAGTTGGACTCCGGCGATGTCGAGGCCGATGGATTGCGTATTCGGGATGCGGCCAGTGGCGACGAGAAGATCGGTGCCGGCGACGACGCGCTCGCCGTCCGGAGTGTTAACGTGAACATGGATCTGTTCGCCGGAAAGTCCTTCGACGTGATCAACGCTGGTGTTGAGCAGCACTTCGATGCCTTCGTGACGGAAGAGATCCAGAATCGCGGCGCTGACGTCCGGATCTTCCTTGCTGACGAGCTGCGAGCCGGGCTCGATCAAGGTAACTTCCGCGCCGAAACGGCGCATCGCCTGCGCGAGTTCCAGGCCGACATAACCGCCGCCTAGAACTATGAGGTGCCGCGGGACGCGATCGAGATCGAGGGCTTCGATGTGCGTCATCGGATTCGCCGCAACCATGCCGGGAACATCGGGGATTGCCGCGCGCGAACCGATATTGAGGAAGACGCGATCGCCTTCGATGATTCGTGTGCCGCCGGAATTGAGCGAGACTTCCACTTTTTTCGGCGCGATGAAGCGGGCGGTGCCCATGATCAGGTCCGTGCCGCTTTCTTTGTAGAACTTCAGGTGCGCCTGAATCTCGCCTTCGACCATTTTGCGTTTGCGGCTCTGCACGGCGGGCATATTGGTGGAGTAAGAGCCGAGGTCGAGGCCGAATTCGGCGGCGCGCGGGGCGTAGGAATTTACTTTGGCGCTTTGAATAATATTTTTGCTGGGGAGGCAGGCGATATTGGGGCAGGAGCCGCCGATGAGTTTTCGTTCTATGACGGCGGTGCGATGGCCTTCGCTGGCGAACGTCCAGGCGATGTGCTTCCCTGCTTCTCCGCTACCGATGATGAGATGTTCGTAGTGCTCGACGTCCGGCATTGGCTGTCTCCTTGGGTCGGTTGCGTTTCGCTGCTTGAGTCTCGGGTGATCGGGGCGCGATGATCCGCTGGGCTGAGGACGCGATTATAGCGTATCGCGCGGCCGGCGTGGCAGAGGCTGTGCGCCGCTGGCGAGATTTATATGGAGCGCGGGAGCTTGCTCTCGCTTTCTTCTTGGCGAGGCGCGCCTCGCCTGCTTTGATCGCGCGGAGTCCGGCACCGCAAAAGCGGCGGCACGCCGCCGCACTCCATATTGATTGTGCCTGTTTTCACGGCTGCGAGTTTCCACCGGCGCTTCGCGTGCGGTGATCGGGCTGCCGCGGACGTCGTAAAAAGCGGCAGCAAGCTGCCGCACTCCCAGAAGGTGCTGCGCTTCATTCTTGCTAATTTGATTGACGTGGTTACTGGGCGCGCAACCGAATACCGCAATTCGGGCGGGGCGCCGTTACACTTCCGTCCGGCACCGCCGAGCGTCAGGGTGATCGCTCTATTGAGCGATTCACTGCACTTGGAGCGAGGAGATGCGATTGTTCCAGGTGTGCGGATACTTGGAGGTCACTTTCCAGACGCGCAGGTCCGGGACTTCACGGCCGGTTGAGTCGTTGGCGCCGCGAAAATTGCGATCGTCGAAGACGATGACGCGCGCGTCGCCAAAGACACGGATGGAGGAAATCTTTCCGCCGTAATCGGCGAGCGAATCGCGGCTGTCACCGCGGCGCATGCAGAAATAATCGCCGCTGAAGCCGTAGCCTTTGTAGAAGCAGGCGCCGCCGCGGTCCCACCGGCCGCCATTCCAATCGCCGCGGGGAGGCCACGTGTTTCCAGGACCGGGATGAATCCAGCCGGGGCCGGGGACGACAACCGCGACGCGGACGGAGAAGATTGCGCGGCAGCCGTTGTCTACCCACAAGCCCTGCCGATCCACGCCCCAGGAGCGGCCTTTCACGCAGGAAGAATTGCTCAACTGGCGGTCGAAGCTGACTTGGTCGCGGTCGTAACTGCCGCAGTAATTGCGCTTGCCGTTGTTCGATTCGCAAGTGACGCTTTGCACGGATGATCGTTGCGCCGCCGCGGGGCGCGGGAGAATGAGCGTGGCGAGGATGAATGCTAGAGCGAGAACGAGCTTGGCGTGAATTTTCATCGCGGGCTCCTGGCAGGCTGGGTAGGACACTTATACACCGCGGACGGAGAGATTTGAAAATGGAAAAGCGAGAGATTTGAAAATAGAAAGGGAAAATAGAAATTAGAAATTCGGAGCGATGGAGCTTCTGATTCCGGCCGGGTTCGTGATATATAGTGTCGCGATAGTTCCTGTGACTGCCGAAATCTCAACTGACGCTTTGCAGAATGCAGCTGAGCAGAAGCCGCGGCCGCGGCGGCATATTCTTTGTACTGCCTTGACCGTGGCGGCGCTCGCGAATGCGGCGGTGCCTGCGATTTTCTTTTCCGCGACGCGGCTGTTTGGTCCGGTGGATCCGCGTTACCGGGCGATGGTCGCGCTGGTGGTGCTGGTCGAATACGCGATTGTGTTTTTGCTGCTGCTGTTTCATGCGAACGAGCCGTTTGCCAGCGGCTATGCTGTGTCTACGGCTGCGATTGTTACGCTGGGATCCGCCGCGCTTACTTATATGGTGGTGGCGCCCGCTGGTTGGGGCTGGAGCGCGTTGTATGCGGAGATTATTGTACTGGCGGGAATGGCGTTCGCGGTTTTGTCGAATGTTGTGTTTCTTTTGGCGAGTATTAAGTACGCGCGAGCGATTCATCCGCGGTTGCATCTTGGCGGGTTCTTTTTGGGGATTGCCGCGTCGTTGGCTTTGTTGCTTCTTTACAGCCGTATCCTGCCTTAGGGTTTGTCAACGTGCCGCGTCAGCGAAAAGCAGATCCCCGCCTGCGGCGGGCAGGCCTCGCTACGCTCCCTTCCTGCGTCAGGGCAGGTGGGATGACTTCCCGCTCTTAGTGCGATCTGCGCGATTTAGGCTATACCAATGTTAGATCGCCAGGAGGCGCGCGAAGAAGGAGCGGTAGCGGCGCAGGGCCAGGCGAAAATCTTCGGTGGAGATGTCTTCGCTGCGATCCCATTGCTGCTCGAGCTTCTGGCGTTCGTCGCTGAAGATTTCGGCTAGACGCTTCGTCGTGGCGGAAACCAGGGCGTCGGCTTCTTGCACGGCTTTACGCGGCTCGTCAACGAAGCCGACTTGAATGCTGTCCCAGCGGGCGCGGAGCTCGCTGGATTCACTGGGGGTGAAAAGGGCGACGCGTTCCTCTTGCGGTGCGCGCGCGACTGCGGCGGCACCGGTATTCGCGGCGCCGGTGGTGGCAGTGACGCTCGCTGGGCGAGGCTCGACGCGCGGCGCGGCCTCGCGGGCGGGTACCTCGGTGTCGCGTTCAAGCGGCACTTCCGTGACGCGCTCGTCCGTGAGCCCTTCGTCTGTGACTCTTTCCATGGAATTCGGATCTGCAATCCTGGAGCGTTCCGAAGCGAGGCTGGCATCCTTGCGAAGATATTCGGTCATTGGACGATCCCCTTTTCTTGCATGTTTTGAAAAACCGAAACTTGTGAGCGGCCAATCATGACTCATGGTCGCGGCGCGACGATTTGCTACCGCGGCTCGCCGCGCTGCGCTGCACTGGTGCAATTTGTTGCGCCGCTGCGGCTCGATTAACTTCGCCCGACAGCGCGTGCGCGTAGCGGCAGAGACTCTTCCTGCATCAATTCATCGAATAACGCGCGATAGTGGACCATCGCCTTGCGCAAATCTTCCGTGGTGGCCTGACCCTGGGCCTGGCGCAGCACGATTTCGTGTCCGGCGCGGTAATTTTCGACGACAGGGGCGTGGTCCACCGAGATTTCCAGCGCGCGATTTTCGAAATCGCTTGGAGGATAACCGCGCGCCTGCATGACCCTGCCGAGGAGCTGATCCGCTTCCGCCAAGGAGCGCGAAGGGTCATCCACGAATTTGGCTTGAATTGTGCGCCAGGATTCGCGGAAGCGATCGCGATCGGCGGCGGCAATGGGGCGAAGCTCATAGCGCCGGACGCGGGCTTCCACTTTCGAGAGTTGCGCCTCGGCTTTGAAACGGTTGCCGGTTTCGGCGACGGCGCGGTCGTATTGCGGGCCGAATTGCGCGCGAAGTTTTTGAGTGCGGTTGCGCATGATGACGATGATGGCTGCCGCCACGATTAGGGCGAGCACGACAACCGCAAGCACTGCTAGTTGCGTTGATGTCATCGGAATAGCCTCTCGCCTAGCAGAGTTACAGGAATTGCGGAGGCGCGGGAATCGGGGATGCGTTGTAGAAGGAAAACGATAAAAGCTGTAGAGGCGTGTGCGTAGTCGAGCGCGGGTTCCCCCGCTACTGATTTGTTGCGCATCAGACGTTGTGGCGGCGAGGCGAAAGTACCGGACGGACGAAATCCGAGGGTATAATTGCGGGAACTTATGGCTTTGGTTCCCGGTACACGTCTAGGACCTTACGAAATTGTGGCGCTGCTCGGTGCGGGCGGAATGGGAGAGGTGTATCGCGCGCGGGACGCAAGGCTCGATCGAATTGTGGCGATCAAGATTCTGCCTACCGCCATCGCAGCGGATAGCGACCAGTTACGACGCTTCGAACGCGAGGCGCGTTCGGCATCGGCTCTGAATCATCCCAACATTATTACTATCCACGAACTCGGCCAGGACGGGTCCACTCGGTACATTGCGATGGAATTGATCGAGGGGCAGACGCTGCGCGAGCTGCTACGCGGGGGTGGGCTGCCCGTTCGCAGAGTGCTGGAAATCGCGACGCAAGTGGCGGAAGGTTTGGCGAAGGCGCACGAGGCTGGAATCGCGCACCGGGACTTGAAGCCGGAAAATTTGATGATTTCGAAGGACGGCTTCGTCAAGATTTTGGATTTTGGATTGGCGAAGGCGGCGCCGGCAGAGGGAGCATCCGCGGAAACGAGCGCGCTGTCGTCGTGGGAGACGCGGCCGGGGATGGTGCTGGGGACGGTGCAATACATGTCGCCGGAACAAGCCAGCGGAGAGGCGCTGGATTTCCGGTCGGATCAATTTTCGTTTGGGCTGGTGCTGTACGAGATGGTGACGGGCAAGCGCGCGTTCGTGAGAAAGACACCGGCGGAAGTTCTGGTGGCGATCATGCGCGAGCAGGCTGAGCCGGTGGGGGCGCAAAATCCGGACGTGCCGGCGCCTTTGTGCTGGGCGATCGAGCGCTGCATGGCGAAAGACCCGGAGAAGCGTTACGCGACAACGCGCGATCTGGCGCGGGAACTCGGGGCGATGCGCGAGCGATTTGCGGAGAAGCCGGCGCGGCAGACGGAGGCTCGTCCCGCGAATATCCCGGTGCAGCGGACTGGATTTGTGGGCCGCGAGAAGGAAGTGGCGGCCGCGAAAGAGTTGTTGCTGCGCGGAGATGTGCGCCTGATGACGGTGACTGGGCCGGGCGGAATCGGAAAAACGCGGCTCGGCGTGGAAGTGGCGAGCGGTTTGGCGGAGCGTTTTCCGGGCGGCGCGCATTTTGTACCGCTTTCGCCGTTGCGCGATGCGGGGTTGATGGCGGCGGCGATCGTGCAGACGATGGGAATTCGCGAGACGGGCGGGCAAACGCCGCTCGAAATTCTGAAGAAGTATCTGCAGGAGCGCTCGCAGGCGCCCATGCTTTTGGTCCTGGATAATTTCGAGCACGTGATGGCGGCGGCGCCTTTGGTGGCGGAACTGCTGGCGACGGGGCCGCAGTTGAAAATCCTGGTGACGAGCCGCGCGGCGTTGCACGTTTACGGCGAGCACGAATTTCCGGTGCCGCCGCTGGCGTTGCCTGAAGCGCACACGATGCCAGCGCCGGAAGCGCTCGGGCGGTTCCCTGCCGTCGCGCTTTTTGTGCAGCGGGCGGCGGCGGTGAAGCCGGATTTCGAATTGAACCGCGAAAATGCGACGGCGGTGGTGGAGATTTGCGCGCGGCTGGATGGTCTGCCGCTCGCAATCGAACTCGCCGCGGCGCGGGTGAAGGTGCTTTCGCCTGCGGCGCTGCGCGCGCGTCTTGCGAGCCGTTTGCAGCTGCTGACGGGAGGGGCGCGCGACTTGCCGCAGCGGCAACAGACATTGCGCGGGGCTATTGATTGGAGTTACGACCTGCTGAGCGCGGCCGAGCAGAAACTTTTTCGGCGGCTGGCGGTGTTTGTGGGAGGTTGCACGCTCGAGGGCGTGGAAGCGGTGTGCGACACAAAAGGCGACCTGGACCTGGATCTGCTCGATGGCACGGAATCGCTGGTGGATAAGAGTTTGCTGCAACGCGTGGAGCAGGCGAACGGCGAATCGCGTTTCGTGATGCTGGAAACGATTCGCGAGTACGCGCTGGAGAAACTGGAAGCGAGCGGCGAGGACAGATTGACGCGGCGCGCGCACGCCGCTTATTGCCTGGTACTCGCGGAAGAAGAGGCGACGGAGCAGAGCGGCGCAGAGCGAGCGACATGGGTGGAGCGATTTGCGCTGGAGCACGATAATTTTCGCGCGGCTCTCGGGTGGTTGATAGAGACGGGCGATGCAGAGTGGGGTTTGCGGCTAGGCACGGCGCTATTTCGTTTCTGGGAAGGCCGCGAATATTTTGCGGAGGGGCGAGACAGCCTGGAAAAGCTATTGAAGATTCCGGCAGCGGCGGCGCCATCGCGGGCGCGGGGGCGCGCGCTTTTTTCCGCGGGCGTGCTGGCGAGCGAACAGGGAGATTATGCCGCGGCGGATATCTTGATGGGCGGGGGCCTAGAGGTCGCTCGGAAGTTGGAAGACAAGCAGGGCGTCGCTGTGTCATTGAATGCTATGGCGGTGAACGCGCGGGATCGCGGTGACCTGGAGGTGGCGCACGCGCTGTTCGAGGAAAGTTTGGAGCGGTGGAGAGAATTGGGCGACCAGAAGGGGGTGGCGCGCGCGCTGAGTAATCTGGCGAGCGTGGTGAAATCGCGCGGCGACTATGCGCGAACGCGATCGCTTTACGCGGACTGTCTGGCGATATTCGCGGGGATAGGAGATCGCACGGGCGTGGCGTGGTCGCTGAATCATCAAGGCGACGCGGCGCGCGAGCAGGGAGATGCGGCGGCGGCGAAGAATTTGTATCAGCAGGCGTTGGCGATTTTTCGGGAGCTTGGCGATCGCTGGGGCATCGCCGGGACGCAGGCTGATTTAGGAACGCTGGCGCGGGAGCAGCAGGACTCCGCGACGGCGAAATCCTTGTATCGCGAGAGCTTGATTGCGTTTCAGGAGCTGGAACACAAGCGCGGGATCGCGCGTTTGCTCGAATGTTTTGCGTGTGCGGCGGCAACGGAGCGGCAGGCGGAGCGTTCGTTGCGATTGGCGGGAGCGGCTGCGGCGTTGCGTTTGAATATTGGCGCGCCGCTTACGCCTGCGGAGCACACGAAATTGGAAGCGATCCTGGATCCCGCGCGGCAGGAGCTGGTTGATACTACCGGGGCAACGGCTTGGCTCGAGGGTTGGGATATGCCTGTGGAGAAGACGATCGATGAGGTGTTGATGCGAGGGGAAAGGGAATAATTTAATGCTGAGAGGCAGAGGAGGAAAGAAAGCAAAAAGATTTAACACAGAGGACATAGAGAACGGCTTTGAGGGCACGGAGAGTTTTAGGCGCGGCAGGGATCGCGCCTTGGCTGAATTCAATTCGAAGAGAGATCCCTCGCTTGGGTCTCTTCCTGCGTCAGGGCACGCGGGATGACAAACGTTTTCGGTTTTTCGGCAAGATGTGGAGAAACACCTCACCAGGGATGCCGGCTCGACTTGAACCTGTCGAGCTGCCGCTACATGAACCTCTTTTATCTTAGGTAGGGATTTTCAGCGCGTTCGGCGCCTATGGTGGTCGTCTCGCCGTGGCCTGGGATTACTAGCGTTTCGTCCGGCAGAGTCAGGAGCTTGGCGCGGATGGAATTCATGATTTCTTTTAGGGAGCCGCCCCAGAGATCTGTGCGGCCTATGCTGCCTTGGAAGAGGGTGTCGCCTGCGATCAGCCTGGTTGCGTTATCCCCGCGAGTGTGAGCGTGGGCATGTGCGTGTGGGTCTGAATGCTCGTGCGAATGAGTTGGCGCGAGATTTTGTAGATCCGCTTGCAGGTGGGCTTGGGCTGAGGCTTTGGCTGGTTTGGGGCGGCCTGCGTCATCCAGATACGATTGATCTGCGGCGCTGCTTTTTTCCACGTAGAGACTGATGCTGCCGGGGGTGTGTCCAGGCGTGTGGATTACGCGTGCGGAGTATGGGCCCCAGCGGAGAGTGTCGCCTTCTTTGACGAAGTCTTCTATGCGGGTGCTTTCCGGCGTGCGCATTCCCAGGAGTTGCGCTTGCATATCGAGATGGCGGTAGAGCTCGATGTCGGCTTCGTGGATGAGGACGGGAGCGTTCGTCACTTTGTGGAGGAGGGCCAGGCCGCCGACGTGGTCAATGTGAGTGTGAGTGCTGACGATTGCGCGGACGTTTAATTTGTGGGAGCGGAGGATTTCCAGGATGCGATCGGTTTCGTCGCCGGGGTCAACGACGATGGCTTCGCGGGTGGCGGGATCGCCTAGGATGGAGCAATTGCATTGCAGCATGCCTACTGGAAGGATTTCGTGGATGAGATTCTCAGCCATGCTGAAAGTATAACAAGGCGGCGATGTGCATTACATTTCGGTTGCGAGTTGGGGCTGGGACCTGAGGATGAGCAAGATTTGCAGATCAATCAAGGCATGCAGAATCATCGGAAGGAGAAGATTCCCAGTCATAAGAAAAATCGCGCTGAAGATTAATCCCAGGATCGCGGAGAAAATTACGCCTGGCAGTGCCCTGATAAAGATGGCCAGTGCCAAAAATCACGCAGGAGACAATGACGGCAACGGCAAGCGCGCCGTGAAAGGGCGCGGAGAAGAAATAATGAATCAAGAATCCCCGATAAAGGATCTCCTCGGTGATTCCCGCGGTCAGGCTCACGAAAATCCACCAGATGCGCTCGGCGCCGGTCAGCGGCAGCATAAAGCTAAATTGGAGAAAGGCTTTTTCCTTCTTTTCCTGGATGGCTGCGCTACGCCGGGCTTGTAGGGCTGAAAGAGCGATGATGAAAAGCAGCCCCAGGACTCCTGCCACAAACGTGCGAGAGCCGGAGTGTTGCGGTAACCATGAAACATTGGCGGAGTCGCGGTTGAAGGTGAGGATTGCGCGCCAGCCGACGGCCACGAGGGCGATCACTGACGTCAGCCAGCCAACGATGACCATCGTGCGGTAGTAGGCGATCTTCACGCGCGATTCTTTCGACGCTTTTAGCCGGCGCGATCACAATCAGAAATAGCGCGATCAGATGCTGGATGACCATGGCGCTGCTCACTCCGAGACAAGCTTCAGGCAGGTGACGATGTTTGCCTGAGCGGGATATACTGGCCGTCCGATGACTCGCCCGGAGAAGGATGTTGCGCTAAATACGGCGGTCGCTGCGGCGCTGGTTGTGGGTTTGATTTCGTTCCCTGTTTCTTTTTTCGTCTGCATCGCGGCCGCAGTTAACACCCGACTCCTCCCCCTTCACCTCTTAGAGCCCGCTCCTCCAACGACGTGGCGCGAGCAGCTAGCGTGGTGCGCCTGCGTGGCGGTGCCATGCTTAGTGTCGTGGGTTGCCATGCGCCAGACTTATCGCTTTTTCCGCAACCTGTCTCTCCCGATAGGGGCGAGACGCTACTGCACGGATGGTTTCCGATTACGTGACTTACCGACCAGGTGCCAACGTTGCGTCACTCCTTGCGTTTGTCTTGTCCCTTGTCAGCTCGCTTGTCTTGAAGCCAGCGATGTACCTCATCCCGTATTTGGCGTGTTTGAGTTTCGGTTAGCTCTGCGGGATTCAGATTGGTCTCGCGGCGGTACTTCTCAAAATGTGTTACCCACTCGGCATCGAGCTTACGCCGGTCGGCAGCTTCTACTTCCGCCAAAGCGTTCAGTGTCTGATGAAAATGTTCGTCACATAGCCAGCCTTTCACGGGCGAAGCTGGAAAGAGTCTGGTCGCTTCACGATCGCAACCACCAGCGTACTCACAAGTTTTACCCACAGGCGTTTTCACGTACGTCTCGCGATTCTCTCACCCCTTCGACGCGTATGCACCCGACTTGTGCGCAGGTGGGTGATTAACGCATTAATTAGAAAAGTGACCCGCTATTCAAAATGTGCGGCATGCGGTTTGATAGGATGAGGTGCGACGATTAGGCGAGGATTGTGCCCTGGGTACGGAGGCGCAGAAAGTCAGAGGCAACATGGAAACGCCATTGATTCAGGAAGAACAGGGCTTGGGGGCGCGGTTTGGGGAATTCAACGCATGTAGGTTGCCGGAATTATTTGCGGGGTTTGAGGCGGAGTATCGCGCGGCGCGGGAACGGGTGGTTATCTTTGATACGAACTGGCATGCGGTGGTGGAACTTACTGGGCCGGACCGGGTGCGTTATTTGAATGCGATTGTTTCGAATGATGTGAAGTCGCTCGGCGAGGGATTTGGGACTTTGGCTTTGCTTTTGAATCCGCAGGGGCACATCTTGGCGGAGCTGGAGATTTACGCGTTGCAGGAGAAATTGTTGGTGCTTTCACATGCTTCGGTGCGCGAGCGGACTGTAGCTACTTTGGATAAATTCATCATCATGGATGATGTGACTTTGAGCGATGTGACGGAGGAGTTTGGGTCATTGGCGGTGGAAGGGCCGCGGGCGGGGTCCGTGATTTCGGAGGCTTGCGGGCTTTCGCTTGAGGGATTTTCGGAACATTCGATCGCGGAGGTGAAGATTGCTGGAGTGGCTTGTCATTTGATACGGCACGCGCATTTTGGAGGGCCGGGGGCGGAGATTGTGGCGCCGCGGGCGCATTTGGGTTTGGTGTGGGGGGCGCTTTTCGGAGCGGTGCACGCGATGCATGGAGCGCCTGTTGGAATGCGGGCTTTGAATGCTTTGCGGCTTGAGGCGGGAGTGGCTTGGTTTCCTGAGGACTTCAACGATACTGTGATTCCGCATGAGGCTGGGCTGGAGGCTACGCATATTAGTTTCAGCAAGGGGTGTTATACGGGGCAGGAAATTGTGGAGCGGGTGCGATCGCGGGGGCAGGTGAATCGGCGGTTGGTGCGTTTGAAATTCTCTTCGGCGGAGGCGCCGTCGGCTTTGACTCGTTTGCGGTCGCGGGATGCGGAGGCTCGGGAAGTGGGAATTGTTACTAGTGCGGCGTTTTCGCCGACGGCGGGAGTGGCGATCGGGATGGGGTATTTGCGGCGGGAGTTTAATTCGGCTGGGAGCGTGCTGGATTTTGATTCGGGTACGGCGGAAGTGATCTCGCTTTAGTGGGCGACTGCAAAGGCTAATCTACCGCAGAGACGCAGAGGGCGCAGAGAAAGGCAAAAGATTTAACACGGAGTCCACAGAGAAAAGCTTTGAGGGCACGGAGACTGCGTGAGTACGGCGCAGGCTTCAGATCGGCTGCAATCTTCGTACTTCAGCGGCTAAAGCCCCTAACCACTCGTTAAGATAATGACGTAGCTGAAGCTACGACCTACAAAGATTGTTGGATTGCCTGCCGGAACCATTTAGCTTTTGCTGAAATTCATGGAGCGCATGAAGCTGCCGCGGTCGTTGTCTATCTTTTTTTGGAGTTGGAAGATGGCGTAGAGGAGAGCTTCGGGGCGCGGAGGGCAGCCGGGGACGTAGACGTCGATCGGGATGACTTGATTGACGCCTTGGACTACCGCGTAATTATTGAAGACGCCGCCGGACGTGGCGCAGGCGCCCATGGAGATGGCCCATTTGGGTTCGGGCATTTGTTCGTAGAGCTGCTTGATGACTGGAGCCATTTTTACGGAGACGCGGCCGGCGATGATCATCAGGTCGGATTGGCGCGGCGAGCCGCGAAAAACTTCGGCGCCGAAGCGGGCGATGTCGTACCGCGACGAGGCCATGGACATCATTTCGATGGCGCAGCAGGCGAGACCGAAGGACATGGGCCAGATCGAGCTGCGGCGGGCCCAATTGACGACTTTATCGAGGGAGGCGAAGAGGATGCCTTCGTCTTTCAGGAAGTTTGCGTCTTGGCCGGGCCGTTCTAGAGTGACGCCTTTTGCCAGCTCGACTGCCATGGTTTTGAGGCTCCGTGCGGCTTGGTTTCTCGCTAGTGCGCTGAAGTCGAAGCCGCTTTGGTTATTTTGCCTGTTTGGTACACGCAACGCAACGGCCTCGTGATAGCTTCTCGCGGGTTGCTTTTCTCGATTGGAATCTGTAGAGTGACGGCCTATAGGCAAGTTGTGCTCCGCTGCACGCGACGCGTTTCTCCTCGTTAACGTTTCGCAAAGTTAAAAAACCTCTTCGGCCCAGCGGTTTCGCCGCTAGGACCCGCACAAAGCAAAGGGAGCCCTTCCCATGTCGCATATGCCCCAGGTTTCAACCGTGCAGGTTGAGTACGACCCTCGAAAACGCCGAATATCGCTTGACCGCATCTTTCAAATTCCAAATATGTTTCGTCCGGCGGCCTCGGCGTTTTTCGGCAATACTCTCGGGCGCGTAAACCTGGAACGGCCCGCCATCGGACTTACGGCGGTTGCCGCCTGGTTTCGCTTTGCGCGCTGGCGCCAGGCGCATCCTGTGGCGCGTCCGGCGGATCGGGCGCGGTGGAAGGATCGCTCGTGGCTCTACGAAACAGTGATTGAGAAGGAAGGGTTGGATCGCGCGCCGATGGACTTTTGGGAGTTCGGCGTGTTTCGCGGCGATTCATTGTTCTGGTGGCTCGAGAAGATTCACAACCCGGAAACCCGGTTCGTCGGATTTGATACGTTTACCGGACTGCCGGAAAGATGGCGCGCTACGGAGCCGGAGGGCGCGTTCAATGTTTACGGGAGGATTCCGGAGACGAAGGATTCGCGTTGCAGCTTCGAGGTGGGACTTTTTCAGGACACACTTCTGGCGATTATCGCGGCGCACGATTTTTCGCGGCGATTGGTGATACATCTGGACGCGGACCTGTACAGCTCGACGTTGTTCGTTCTATCCACGCTGGCCAGACATTTCAAACGAGGCGACATCATCTTCTTCGACAACTTCATCTGCTCGCTGGACGAATATCGCGCATTCGAGAACTTCGTGAGGGCTTTCCGGGTGAATTACGAGGTTCTTGGGGGAGTGGGTGAATACCAGCGAGTGTGTGTGAAAATTCTTTAGCGTGATTTTGGCCCTACGGGTTCAATGTGCCGCGGCAATTTGGGGAGTTGCAGCGGCATTTCACTTTTTTGCGGCTGGCTAGTTGATAGTCCCAGCTTAATTCTTCGCCTGGGCGGATTTGGCGCAGGCTGAAAAGAAATATGCGGCCGCGGAGGACGCGCGGGCGGAGATTTGGAGCGCAGCAGTGATTTATGAATTCGGCGCCGCTGCCGCCGATGGTAGCGTCGATCACTGTGCGGCCTTGGATGTAGGCGCGATAGACGTTGCGGGCTTCGCCGCGGCGTTCGCTATTGCGCGCGAGGCGGGTGTCTTGCGCCCAGGTGCGGCGCTCGCCGGAATATTCGATTACTTTGCGGTTTGGTGCGATTGGTTTCGTCGCGAAAACGCCGAAGCGGTGCATCGGCGATTTGCGGATGCGCAGGCGATACTTGGAGAAATGGCTTGGGATTTTGGGCCAGAGCGGCTTGTGAGTGGACGGCGGCACTTGGAGTTGCTCAGGCTTGGCGAGCGTGGCCTACCATTTCTACGAGCACGGTTCTGGCATCCTGCGGAGTGCGCACTTCGCGGGAGAACGCGATATGGGCGCCGCGGGCGCCTTCCTGGGTTTTCATGCGCACGTGAAAACCGAGGCGGTCAACCGAGGTCATCGCGGCTTCTTGCGCATCGATTCCCGCGAATGCGCGGGCTAGCAGGACGAGAGCATCCGTGTGATCGGCGTTCATGTGCTGGATAATGCCGGGAGCGCTATCTGCTAGCGGATCGGGCTCGGCGCTGTAAAATTCGGCGGCGGAGACCCAGCCCATCACGCCGAAGCCGCCGACGTAGTAAACGTCCACTACTTCCATGCGGTAAAAGGCAAAATCTTCGAAGTCCACCCAGTATTTGCTGTTGGAGTGGCGCGCGAGGTAGAGCTCGCGGGATGGCGCTACCTCGGCGGCGGGCACGGTCAGAATATTTCCGAGCAGCGTGAGTCGGGGCGCTCCCAGCGGATCGCCTTCGGCGTCGGGTTGCGTGATCAACAGGCTAGCGCGCGGGTCGGCTTGGATATTTTGCGTGTGCATGGCCATCGTGCTGATTAGGAGGATGGGATTGGCGCTGCCGTCGAGCGCATAGGGCATCACGGAGCCGAAGGGAAAACCTGGCTGTTTGCGTGAGAGTGTGGAGAAGCTTCCTACGCGGCCGAGGTACGCCAGCGTGCGCGCGCGCTCGGCGTAGGTTGGCTCGGGGGCTGGCGGTTGGTTCGTTGAGGCGCTGGGGCTTGCGTGCTTTCCAGTTGTTGCTGGGGAAGACATTCGGTTCTCCTGCGTGGTCCTCGTAGATTCGCCCGGATTCTTTTCTTGCGCTGCGAGTCCTTGGAACAAGCTAACACGTTGCGGTTGCGCTGTCAGTGGCAAGGGGACATTTTCGGGTAGCTTGATAATTTGTATTCCGGCCAAGTTGAAAGTGGTCTGCTACACTCTTAGCGCTTGTTGGCGCTTGAGTGGCTGGGAGTGACTGCGAGACTTCGGAAAAGGGAGTGACATTCGAATATGTCGAAACAAGACGAGGCTGCGTTGATTTTGAAGCTTTACGACTTGCGGCGCGAAGAAGTGATGCGCAAGGCCCGGGATTGGTATTTTCGGGAGTTTAATCCGCAGAGTTTGGCGGAATTCAGCAATGCGATGTTGGGTGAGCACAGCGGCCATTTGCGGATGGTGGTGACGTACTGGAACATGGCGGCGGCGCTGGTGAACAATGGGGCGATCAGCATGGAGCTTTTCAATGAGAGCAATAGCGAGCACATTGGCGTGTTTGCGAAACTCGAGCCCTTGCTGGGCGAGATTCGCGCGTCCCATGCGCCGCAGTTTGCGGTGGGATTGGAAAAGTTGATTGATGCGACGCCGGATGGACGGAAGCGGGTGGCGGCGAGTCGCGAACAGATGAAAGCGATGCGGGCGCGTTTGGCGGAGAGGCAGGCGAAGGGCGCGCAGAGTTAGGTGGGGAGGAGTTGCGAGGCGCGCATTTAGATGTTGAACAGTTTGTGGAGGAAGTCAGAAGCTTGCCTCAGGGGCTAAAGCCCCTGATTTTCAGGCGAGCTTTATGTCGGAGCTAAAACTCCGACCCCCCTAAAGAGCCGGAGTTCTTCGGATACTATAGAAACTGACGAATTCCTTGCCGGTGGCGGCAAGGCGGAAGGGCTCTGTGAGAACTCGCAATCCGTACCCTCAGCGGCTAAAAGCCGCTCTGAGTTTGGTGCGGTTGCGGCACGGCTGAAGCCGTGCCCTGACGAAAAACGTGGTCGTCACAAGACTCAGAGGCACCGCCCTTCCGGTTGACTTGATTCGAAGATTGGTCTTACAAATTATTTTGTGACTGGAGGATTTATTCATGTTGATGATTTCAGAGTTGCGACGCGGATCTGGGCTGAAGTTCTTGCGAGGTGGCATTGGTGTGGCTTGTGTTGCGCTGGTGATGTTTGCTGCTGGTTGCGGCAAGGAAGAGCCTAAGGATACGCGGGTGGCTGACGAGGCTGCGATCAAGAATGCGGATACGCAGTGGGCTAAGACGGCTGCGTCGAAGGATGTAGACGCGACCATCGCTTTTTATAGCGATGACGCTTCCCTGCTCCCGCCGAATGCGCCGATGGCTAGCGATAAGGCGTCCATTCGGGCGGCTTGGGCTGGGATGCTTGGTCCGGGTACTTCTTTGAGTTGGCAGGCTACGAAGGTGGAGGCGGCGCGATCGGGGGATTTGGGGTACGTGATGGGAACTTATCAGCTCGAGAGCAAGGACGTTGCGGGAAAGGAGGAGGCGGACCGCGGAAAGTTTGTGGAGATTTGGAAGAAGCAGGCGGATGGGAGTTGGAAAGCGGCGGTGGATATTTTCAATTCGGATTTGCCGGTAGTGGCCGCTAAGCCGGAGCCTGCCGCGGCTAAGAAGAAGGTGGTGCGGCATCGGCACACGCGGAGGAAAAAGAGAGCTAGCTGAGGGCTGGGGGTTTTTAAAATCGATTCACCGTAGAGACGTAGAGGGCGCAGAGGAGGGCGGCGAAAGAATTTAACACAGAGATCACAGAGAAAAGCTTTGAGGACACGGAGAGTTTTGGGGGCGACAGATTGTCGGCCTCCGGTTGAATGCAAATCGAAGAGAGATCCCTCGCTGCGCTCCTTTCCTGCGTCAGGGCAAGCGGGATGACAACGTATCGGTACTCTTGCGAACCCAGAAATCGCGGCGTCGCCTTACCAAAGGACACTGTCTCGCGCGCTTACAGAAAGCGCTTTGGGCTGGACGCCGACCGAAGAGAGATCCCTCCCTTCGGTCGGGATGACAGCGAGATGACGGTTTAGTGGGTTTAGCGGTGACCGTGGCCGCCACCACCGGCATGGCCGCCGCTACCGTGGGAGCCGCCTCCGCCGTGGGAGCCGCCGACGCTGTGGCTACCGCGGGCGGAGAAGCTGCGAGATTGTCCGCCGTGGTTATAGCCGCTGAAGGCGCCGGAATGCACGCCGGACTGGCCGCGGGACTGGCCGTAGCCGCGCGCGGCGTGGTTATCGCCATTGAACGGATGCGCCGTGGCGCCGGGATGGTTGTAGACACCGCCTCGCCCGTAGTTGCCGCCGTGGGCATAGGCTCCGCCATGGCCATACGCTCCACCGTGTCCGTAGGCGCCGCGGTTCACGTTGCGGGCGACTCCGCGGTATCCGCCGCCGCGATAATAATTATTGCGATTGTAAAAAGTGGCGCTGCGCGAATAGTAGCGATGGCCGCCCCAATAGACGCTGTGATGATACCAATCGGGACGCCAGTGTCCCCAGCCCCAGCCGAAGCCGCCGAAGAAGCCGACTCCGAAACCGACACCGAAAGAAAGATAGGGGCCGCCGTACCATATGCCCGGATAGTTATACCAATAGGGCCACGGCGAGACTGGATAGCCGTAAACTGCCCACGGATTATAGGCCGGGACGTAAACGACCTGGGGATTCGCGGGTTGAATGACGATCGTCGAGCCCTGATTTTGTACTGTTTGCTGCGGGGTGGATTTTAAATTGCCGGCTTGTTCGGCTTTTTGACGCATCACCTGGATCGCGTCCATCACATCTTGTTGCTGGTTGTAGTAGGCGTCGCCTAGCGATGACGTCCAGGAAATATTTTTGTCCATGTTGCCGAGAACCGAGGGGAAGGCGGTGAGAGCTTTCACGCTGGGGTCCCAGTCCATTTTATCTACGGCCTGGGCGAGGGCGTCGCCTTTCAGGTCCTGATTGTTTTGCACCCAACGGTCGGCTTCGACGATCTGCGCGGGAAAAGTGGAAGCTGCGAGAATTTGCGCTACCAGCGAATCGGGATAGAGCGCGATGGGGGCTACTAGTTGTTGCAATTGTTCGGGAGTTTGCTGGGAATACGCCGCGGCTGGCGGAGCTTGGTTTGTGGCTTGTTGATCCTGGTCTTGAGGTGCTCGGGCTGACAGGCTTTGCGGCCAGGTGACTAGCAGCAGGCCGAACATTGCCAGGAATGCGAGGGCCTTGGTGGGCCAATTATATGTGGTGCGAGGGGACTCATTTGTATTAGTGCTTGGTAGATTTTGTGGGGTCGTCATCTGTGGACGCCTCCTATGGCTTTAGATTAGGAGATCTGGCGCGAAGTTGCAAAAAACCAAGAACGCGGCCTGAACGCGCGCTGACTACAGGGAATCTAGTATGCATTCCAGAGCCGCAGGATGCGCAAAACCACATCGAATTAAACACAGCGCACGTTGGGAAGTTGCGCACGGGAGAAATGCATGGTGCCGCCTGGCTCCGGAGCGTTGGGCGCGCCACGGTAAGCGCAGCTTGGACTGGATGCAAGCCGAAGAGAGATCCTTCGCTGCGACGGCAAACTCAACAGCGCGGCGAGGCCTGCCTCAGGGTAAACGCGCCGCCGCACTCCATAACGTTGGGTTCCGCGCTTACGTGGTCGCTGCTTGTGAAAGATCCGAAATTGTTAATCGGACTTTTGGTTGTTATTGGCGGATTGTTCGGGAGTTTCGGATTTTTGCCAGGTTGCGTCGGGGTCGTAGGTTTTCATGGCTTTGACGCGTTCCGCGGTGCGCTTGCCTAGATCTTTTTCGTAGACTACGCCGTCCTGGTCCACGAGGAAGGTCATCACGCCGGAATCACGATAGATGGCTGGGTAGGCTACGAAGGCGAAGCCTTTGGTCATCTTGCCGTCGACGATGTAGCTCGTGGCGCCGCCGGTGGCGTTGCCGCCCTGCCCTACCAAAATTTGATAGTAGTAGCCGCGGAAAGGCTCGTGGCCGGTGGCGCTACCGGCTACTACTCCATCGCTGCCAGCGTTTGCGACCAGCGGACCGATCGGGCTTTCGTGTTGCTTATCGGCGGCGGGCCAGTAGAGGCCGTCCTGTTTGCCTTCATCGCTGACGAAACGTTGCGCGTACTGATTATTTTCCTGCGAATAATATTGCTTCTGCGCGGCGACTAACTCCTGGCAAACGCGGATGGCGGAGAGTTCATTCTTGCCGACGCGGCGGTAAAGAATTTCCTTCTTTCCGGCGGCGGTATCGAAATACCACAGATTGCCTTTCTTCACGAGCGGGATGGGCGTGGGCCAATTTTCGGCGCCAACGTAGAGAGTGGTGCTGCCGTCGGGCTCAGTGACCAGGCGGTGCATGACCTTGTATTTGTCCACGAAATTAGAGCGATTTTCCTGATCTTGAGCGGGATCGCCGGAGGAAATGATTTTCTTGCCCTGCGGACCGAGGACTTCGAGCATGGCGCTTTCGTCGTTCTTTTGCGCGGCGTCTGCGAGAGCCTGGCCGGCGGCTTCGGCAGTGGGATAGGTTTTTTCGCCGGGATCTTGGGCGCGGGAGATGGCGGGAAAAGTGGCGGCGAGGACTATGGCTATAATGGTTGTCCGCGATTTGGCGACTGCTTTAAGGATTTCAGACTTTTGATGCGAGTGACGCATGGCTTGTGTCTCCGTTCATCGTTCGGTGCTCCTGCTGGTTTGATTCATGGCCCGTGCGAGAAGTTGCAAGTCGTGCCCTGCCCTCAGAGGCTGGAAGCCGTGGTCCGACGAACAGCGGAGAGAGATCCTTCGCTTCGCTCAGGATGACAATCTCTTTATATATCGGTCGGGTTACCGGTGGCGGCCACCGCCACCACCACCGCCGCGGTTGCCGCCGCCTCCGCCGCCAAAACTTTGGGCGCCGCGTGAAGAGTAACTGCGGCTTTCTCCGCCGTGGTTGTAACCACTAAAGGCGCTGGAGCGCGTGCCGCTGTCGGCGCGTGGTTGGTCAAAACCACGGGCGGCGCGATTGTCGCCGTTGAACGGTTTGGGCGTGGCGCCGCCACGATTGTAAACACCGCCGTTGTTGACGTTGCGGCCGCGATTATCTGCCGCGCCGTGCGCCGCGCCGAGGCCGCCATTGCGATTGTTGTAACCCTCGCCGTGTTCTTGGGCGAGATTACGATTGACGCTGGAGCCTACGCCGCGGTAGCCGCCGTTGCGGTAGTAGTTGTTGCGATTGTAAAAGGTGTTGCTGCGCGAATAGTACGTGTTGTGATTGTAGACGACGACGTGGTTGTGCCAGTTGGTGCCCCAGTTGTGCCAGCCCCAGCCGTAGCCGCCGTAGAAGCCGACTCCGAAACCGACGCCGAACGAGAGGTATGGGCCGCCATACCAAATCCCCGGATACTGATACCAATACGGCCACGGCGTGACGGGATAGCCGTAAACGAGCCACGGATTGTAGGCCGGGACGTAGACGATTTGCGGGTCGGCCGGCTGGATGACGATGGTGGATCCCTGCTGTTCGACATTTTGTTGCGGCGTAGATTTCAAGTTGCCGGTTTGTTGCGCTTTCTGGCGCATTACCTGGACCGCGTCCATGACGTCTTGTTGCTGGTTGTAATAGGCGTCGCCGAGCGAGGAGGTCCAGGAAAGATTCTTGTCCATATTGGCGAGGACGGAGGGAAAGGCGGTGAGCGCTTTCACGCTGGGATCCCAACTTTGCTGGTCAACTGCTTGGGCTAGCGCATCGCCTTTGAGGTCTGAATGATCTTGCACCCAGCGATCGGCTTCGACGATTTGCGCGGGGAACGTGGAGGCGGCTAGAACTTGTGCGACGAGCGAATCGGGATAGAGCGCGATGGGCGCGACTAATTGCTGCAACTGCTCAGGCGTCTGGGTGGTGTAGGCCGGAGTTGCGGGGGTTGCCGGAGCGCCGTTTTGATCGGGCTGTTGAGCGTCTTGGGGATCTTGTTGCGGCTGATCTTGCGCGTCCTGGAACGCGGAGGTTGTGCGCGGGCAGGCGGCGAAGGATACAGCGAGCGCCAACGCGGAGAGGAGCAGCCGTCTGGTCCATCCGGAAGTTGCTTGGCCTAAAGTGCGTTCGCGCGCGTAGGTGTTCATGGATTTCTCCGGGACATTCGTTTTCCTGGGCGTCGCGATTGGGCGCAGCCCGGAAGTTAGTTAATCAATTGCAAATTTGCGCCGGCTTGCGGAGCTGGCAGTGGATGGTCCAACGGCAGGAGGCATTCTAGAATAGTTTGGGGAATTATTCGACAGGTAAGAATCAGATGCTGGCGGCCGACTTTCGAGTGCATGGGCGTTCGAGTGATTGCTCTGGTACCGGCGCAGCGCGCAACGGAGCGAAGTTCATTGAATGGGGAAAAATGCCGTTATACGATGCGTTTACCAGGGCGGAAAAGCGGTATCCCCATGACGCAGAGGGACAGCGCCATGCTCTTGCGATGACCCGCCGTAACGCGCTTGCGCAAACGCAAGTTCCGGTAGCGTTCCAACTCGTGGAGGACCTTACTCATGATGATGCTGAACGAAACGGCGATTGCGGCATTCCGGAGCACGCTTCTTGGAGAGTTAATCGCACCGGGCGATCCCAAATACGAGGAGGCACGCCAGGTATACAACGCGATGATTAACCGGAGGCCGCGACTGATCGCGCGGTGCGCGGACGTGGCCGACGTGCTCGCGGCGGTGAATTTCGGCCGGGAGCAGAAGCTGGCGGTGGCGGTCCGCGGCGGAGGGCACAACGCGGGAGGCTTGGGGGTTTGCGACGATGGATTGGTGATTGACCTTTCGCCACTGAATTACGTGCGCGTGGACGCACGCAAGAAAACGGTGCTGGTGGGAGGCGGGGCGCGGTGGCGCGACGTGGATCATGCGACGCACGCGTTCGGGCTGGCGGTGCCTGCGGGCGTGATTTCGACAACTGGCGTGGGAGGATTGACGCTGGGCGGTGGGATTGGTTATTTGACGCGGCGCTACGGACTGACGGTGGATAATTTGCTGGCGGTGGAGATGGTGTTGGCCGACGGGAGATTCGTAACAGCGAGCGCGAAGGCGCACGCCGACCTTTTCTGGGCGGTGCGCGGAGGCGGCGGAAATTTCGGCGTGGTTACGGCGTTTTTGTTTAAGGCGCATCCGGCGCACACCGATTACGGCGGGCCAATGATGTGGCCGCTCGAGGATGCAGCGGAAATGCTGCGCTGGTACCGCGGATTCATCGCGAAGGCGCCCAATGATATCAACGGCTTCTTTGCGTTCTTGACCGTGCCGCCGGGACCTCCCTTCCCCGAGCATCTGCACAATAAGAAGATGTGCGCGATCGTGTGGTGTTACGCCGGAGGGCAGAAAAAGGCGGAAAAAGTATTCAAGGTGATCCGCGCGTTCAAGGCGCCGGCGCTCGATTTGGCTGGACCGATTCCGCATCCGCAGTTGCAAAGCCTGTTTGATGGACTCTATCCGCCAGGCTTGCAAATGTATTGGAAGGCGGATTTCGTGCGCACGCTTTCCGACGAGGCCATCGCGTTGCACTTGGAGCACGCAGCGAAGTTGCCGACGATGCTTTCGACGGTGCACTTCTATCCCATCAACGGGGCGGCGAGCCGCGTGAAGAACAGCGCAACACCGTGGGCTTATCGGGATGCGACGTGGGCGTCGGTGACTGTGGGGATTGATGCGGACGCGGCGAACAAGGAGAAAATTACGTCTTGGGCGAAGGAGTATTGGACCGCGCTACATCCATATTCGGCGGGCGGCGGATACATCAATTTTATGATGGACGAGGGCCAGGGGGCGGTACGGGCAACGTACGGCAAGAATTACGAGAGGCTGGCGAAGATCAAGAAGCGTTACGATCCCACGAACTTTTTCCGGGTGAATCAGAATATCAAGCCGAAGTGAAGGCGCCGCCGACCGACAAGCTGCGATGCGCGGCGAAGGTGGAATCAGCGGAGCTCTTCAATCTGTTGCTGCACCTGGCTGCGAAATTGCAGCGGATGCGCCATTTTGTGAAATGGCTCGGAAGTGCCGCCTGTGCCGATGATCACGATCGTGCCATAGCCCAACATTCTGCCCCCTGCTGTCTCGCTGATTTCGATGCTCTCTACTTTGTTCAGAAGCATTTCGATGGTCTTGCGGCTCATCAGACCTGTCTTGATCACCACACGGTGGTTGGTGACCGCCATTTCGGTGGCGTTGCGGCGCGTGACGCCTATCAGGATCACGACTAGACCGCAGACTAGTAACGCGACGCCGCCTGCTTCCATTAGGTGCTGGTCAGTGATGTCGATGTTCGTTTGGCTGAGCGCGTAGGTTAGCAGCAGTGCGCCGGGCAGGCCGAGTAGCAGGCATCCGACTACGAGGTGGCCTAGCATTACGATCCAGTGGAGGCGAGTTTCGTAGATTATTGTTTCGCCGGGGACTAGGTTTTTGTCTACGTAGCTCATTTGGACCTTCCGTCGAATACTGCAGCGAATGCAAAGTAGCGTAACGCGTGCGCTCTTGCCTGCTTATCGAGCGTAGCACAACGATCCGCTGGGAAATCGGTCGCAGGGGAAAAGGCCGGCGAGGCTTGCCTCGCCGAAGAGAAAGCGGCGGCGCGCCGTCGCACTCCATATTGATCGTGGCTGCGTTACGTAGGCGTAGGTTGCGTAAACTTTCTTGTAGGCATCGGCGTGCACGCAGTGGGCGTACGTCGCGGGCGAGGCAAGCCTCGCTTGGGTAATTTGGGTGGTGTACGAAAACAGTTGAGACGGCGGCAGCAAGCTGCCGCACTCCCAGATTGTGCTTGCCGGCTTTGTGATGTTGCTTGCTTCGGGCGAGTCGCGACGGTGATCGAAATCTCGACCCGCCGGCGCGGCGGTGCGATGGTTACGTTTGCAGATTTGCTGTGGGGAGGAATTGTGGAGGCTTGCGGGCTTTTGTGGCTTGTTCGAACGCGTAGGCTAGTTTGATTAGCACTGGTTCGCTCCAGGCGCGGCCGAAGAAGGAGATGCCTACTGGGAGGCCAAAGACATGGCCCGCCGGGACGCTGACGCTCGGGTAACAGGCTACGGCCGCGGCGGTGGAGCTTTGGCCGCTGTCGTTATCCCCGGCAACTAAATCGGTGAGCCATGCGGGGCCGCCGGTGGGAGCGACTAGCGCGTCGAGTTTGAATTGATCCATGGTGGCGTCAATGCCCTGCTGGCGGGCCAGGCGAAGGTTGTTATTGAGAGCGTCGAGATATTCCTTGCTGGTGAGTGGACCTTTGGCTTCGGCTTTGATGAACATGTCCTGGCCGAAGTAGGGCATTTCTCTTTCGCGATTTTTTTCGTTGAAGGCGATTACTTCCTGGAGCGTGTGGACGGGAGCGTTGGGGCCGAGGCGCGCGAGGTAGGCGTTCAAGTCGGCTTTGAGTTCGTAGAGCAGGACGATCTCTTCATTCTTGCCGGTGAGGGCGCTGGTGGCGATGTCGGCGGGATCAACGATGTCCGCGCCTTGTTTTTTCAGCGCGTCGAGCGATTGTTCCATCAGCGCGTCCACGCCATCGTTGAAGCCAAAATATTTTCGTACTACGCCGATGCGGGCTCCGCGTAGGCCGTTGGGGTCGAGGAATTGCGTGTAATCGGTGAACCATTTGCCGTAGCCCGCGGCTGTGGCGGTGTCGTCGGGGTCGGCACCGGTGAGAGCGCCGAGCAAGATGGCGGCGTCGCGGACGGTGCGGCACATGGGGCCGGCGCTATCTTGCGTGTGCGAAATGGGAATGATGCCGCTGCGGCTGACGAGGCCGACGGTGGGCTTGATGCCGACGGTGCCATTCGCTGACGAAGGACAGACGATGGAGCCGTCGGTTTCCGTGCCGATGGAGATGGCGCAGAGATTCGCGGAGACTCCCGCGCCGGAGCCGGAGCTTGAGCCGCAAGGATTGCGGTCGAGCGCGTAAGGATTTTTGGTGAGGCCGCCGCGGCCGCTCCATCCGCTGATGGAATGTCTGGAACGAATATTGGCCCATTCGCTGGGATTGGATTTGGCGAGAATTAGGGCGCCGGCTTCGCGGAGTTTTTTCGCTACGTAAGAATCTTTGGGCGGCTTTGCGCCGACGAGAGCTAGGGAACCGGCGGTGGTGCTCATGCGGTCGGCGGTATCAATATTATCTTTGATCAGGACGGGGATGCCGTGAAGCGGGCCGCGAGGGCCTTTTTCTTTGCGTTCTTTGTCTAGCGCGTCGGCGATGGTTAGGGCGTCGGGATTGGTTTCGATTACGCTGTTGATGCTGGGGCCGGATTTGTCGATTGCTTCGATGCGGGATAGGTAGAGGTCGGCGATTGAGCGGGCGGTGTGCTTGCCGGATTTCATCGCGTCTTGCAGGTCGGCGACCGTGATCTCGTCTAGCTCGAAGGGTTTTGCGTCAGCGCGGATCGGTGCGTTGTTCGTACGCGTTGGTGCTGTGGCGGAGTTGTCGCTTACTTCGATGCGCGCGGAATGGAGTGATGGCGCCAGGGCTGCGGCTACGCCGGTTAGGGCGCTGGTTTTTAGGAATTTGCGGCGTGGTGATTTCGGGATATTGGGTTGCGGCGTTTCGGGATTATTCACGGTGGACCCTTTCGGCTTGGATTGGCGCGGAGACATGGTACGTCAAGTGCGGCGAGTTGGGCGAGGAGGACGTGCTTAGGGGGTGACCGCCGCTACATGGGACTTGAGCTAATTTAGCTGCGACGGCAATCGCGAGCTGCTTTTTACTTCACTTCTATTGTTAGGGTGGCAGTTTTGGTGTTGCCTTTGCCGTCGTCGGCGGTGAACGTGTAGGTTGTGGTTTTCTTGGGCGAGACTTGCAGGCAGCGGTCGTTGGAGGGCCAGACGCTGGCTTCGGGTGGGTCGAGTTTTACGGATTTGGCGTTGGAGACGCCGTAGCACATTTCGACCGTGTCGCCGCGGTGGATTATGCCGGGGGAGGCGTAGAAGCTGACGATTTTGAAATCGCTCCCGCCTAGAGTTTCGTAGGTCTTTTCGGCGTCTTCGTGTTGAGCGGCGGATTGCGCGGCTTTTTGTTTTGCGGCGAGATCTTGATTTTCCTGCCAGCGGGACCAGAAGGTGTAGGCGGTGTAGAGCAGGATGAGTGCGACGATTGCGGCGAATACTTTCCACATGGTGCGGACGGTGCGCGGGGCTTTTTGTTCTGGGGCTTCGAGCGTCATCATGTTTCTCCGAACATCATTATGCGTCTTTGTTGTACGCGACGACTATTGGCTTCAGGGCTAAAGACTCTCTCTTTATGCCAGCGCTTGCGGCGGGACTGAAGCCCCGCCCTTCCCAAAGCCACAGCATCGGTACTTCAACGGCTAAAGCCGCTCCGATTTTGTTGCGTTTATGCCGTAGCTAAAGCTACGGCCTACAAAGATTCCTTCTCTGCCGCGTCGACATCACGGAACGCGGAGGACGATTTTGCCGAATTGTTCGCGGAGTTCTAAGCGCTCGTGGGCTTGGGCGCATTTTTCTAGCGGGAGGACTACGTCGATTACGGGCTTGAGTAGGCCGCGGCGCAGAAGTTCTAGTGCGGAGAATAGCTCGGCTTTGCTGCCCATGTAGCTGCCTAGGATTGTCAGGTGGCGGATGAAGAGATAGTTGATGTCAATTTTTCCGTCGGGGCCGGTGGTGGCGCCGCAGGTTACCAGACGGCCGTTCACGGCCAGGCTGCGGATGCTGTCTTGCCAGGTGGCTTGGCCGACGTGTTCGAATACGACGTCTACGCCACGGCGATTGGTTAGGCGTTTGATTTCTTCGGCGATTTTTTGCGTGGAGTGATTGATCGTGTCGTCGGCGCCTAGTTCGCGGGCTTTGGCTAGTTTCGCGTCGGAGCCGGCGGTGGCGATGACGCGCGCGCCTGTGGCTTTCGCGATTTGGATTGCGGCGGTGCCTACGCCGCTGCCTGCGGCGAGGATCAGGACTGTTTCGGCGGGCTTCAATTGCGCGCGGGTGATCAGCATGTGCCACGCGGTGAGCGAGACGAGCGGAAACGCGGCGGCTTCTTCGAAGCTGAGATTTTCCGGGATGGGGACGCAATTGACGGCGGGAGATTTCACGAATTCGGCGCAGCCGCCGTCTACCATGCGGCCGAAGAGAGTGTAGGCGCGGCAGAGATTGTCTTCGCCGGCAAGGCATTTTTCACATTGGCCGCAGGAGATCCCGGGTTGGAGCAGGACGCGGTCGCCGACTTTTACGTTTGTCACTTTATCGCCGATACGGGCGACTTCGCCGGAGATGTCGCTACCGGGGATGTGTGGGAGCGGGATGATGATGCCCGGCATGCCGCGGCGGAGCCAGAGATCGAGATGATTGAGCGCGCAGGCGCGGACGCGGATCAGGACTTCGTAGGGCGAGATTTGCGGCTCGGGGACGTCTTTATATTTTAGGACTTCGGGGCCGCCGTGCTCGGTGTAGACGATTGCTTTCATGCGGGCTCCTTGCGCTTGGACAATCAAGTGTTAACAGCGACGGAGGAAGGGAGTCAAGCGTGGGACGAGAGCGCGAGAAATGATACGACCGGTTTGTTGTCGAGGTTAGAACTCGACGGTCTAATGTGCGAAATGATTCCGCAGCTGAAGCGGCGCTTGGATTTTGGGATCGTGCCGCGGCGTAAGTCGTAAAAAGCGGCAGCAAGCTGCCGCACTCCCAGATGGTGCTGGGCTGCCGCTCGTGGCAGTTCCGGGCGAACGTTAATGGACGTCGCGGGCTTTGAGGAATATTAGGACCGCTGCTAGTAGGGCGGCTAGCATGCCGCTTAGGACTGCGATTGTTTGGCCGAAGGTGTAGCGCATGGTTTTGTTGTTGCGCAGTGGGGCTGGCTCTTTGTCGCCGGCGGAATCGTTGACGGCTTCGGGGACGACCATCGTCGCGGCGTCAACGCCTTTGCCGCCTGCGGGGCACGCGTCCCACATTTCGAGGCCGGGCGGATAGCCGCAGGGGTGGGCGTAGGCTTCGGTGATTACGTTGCGTTCGAAGGCCCAGCGCGAGGGGACGGCGTAGCTCATCCAGCGCGCGGGAGTGGGCATTTTGTATGCGGCGCGGACGCCGCCGCCTAGCGCGAGAATTGGAAGCAGAACGATCGGGAGCAGAGCGATGGCGCTTTCGTTGGTGGAACTGCGCGCGGAGATGGCGAGGCCGAGGGCGGCACCGACTAGCGAGGAGAGCGTCAGGACCGTGGCGGTTTGGAGGAAATTTCCTTTCAGGTGGCAGAAAAAATAAACGATGCCGAGAAGCAGGAGGCATTGAAAGACGCATAGCGCGCAGAGGACGGCGAACTTCGAGAAGGCGTAGGAGGGGAGTTTCAGATTCACCATGCGTTCGCGCTGGTAGACGGTCCATTCGCCGACGATGTCGCGGGCGGCATTGTTGCAGCCGAACCAAATGGCGGCGACGACCATGAGGAATTCGATTTCGGCGATGTTGTGGCCTAGCTCGCCGAAGATTTTTGCGGAGGCGATGCTTGGAATGAAGCGCGGGACGTTCATGTTCGGCGAATCTTTCAAGACGCCGAAGATGAGGACGATGAGGAGCGCGAAGAGCGGCGCTTGCAGAAGTAAGATGACGAGTTGGGCGCGGTCGCGGACTTTCAGAATCAGGTTGCGGCGGACGAGTTGCAGCCATTGCTTCAGCGTGAAGCGGCGTTGCGGAGCCGACTGCGCTTGGCTGCCACCTTCCGGAATTTTTCCGGCGCGGTCCTTAATAAATTGTTTGTGATATTGCGATTTGGCGAAGCGGCCGCACCATTCGGGAGTAGGGGCAGTGCTCAGGCCGGTTAAAAGCATTTCGGGACTGAGATCGTGGCCGTCGGCTGCGGCGGTTTCTTCGGCGGGACGCGGACGGAAAAACTGGATCGAATCTGGGAACGCGGGGCCGAAGAACGCCATGGCGCCGGCGCCGCCGGGATCGCGCGAGATCATGATGAGGTCGTCGAATTTGCGGAAGATCGCCGTGCTGGGCTGGTGAATCGTGGTGATGATGGTTTTGCCTTCGCGCGCTAGTCGCTTGAGGAGTTCGACCACTCCTTCGGCGTCGTAGGAGGAGAGGCCGGATGTGGGCTCGTCGAGGAACAACACCGGAGTGTCGGTGATGAGTTCCATGGCGATATTGACGCGCTTGCGCTGGCCGCCGCTGAGGACTTTGCGTTCGGGCGAGCCGATGAGCGAATTCTTGCGGTCGCGGAGGCCTAGCTCGTCGAGGATCGTGTCAATGCGCTTTTCGATTTCGGCGTCGGAAAGATCGGTGCGAAATTTTGCGGAGAAATAGAGCGCTTCGCGGACGGTGAGTTGCGGGTGGACGATGTCGTCCTGCGGAACGTAGCCCATTTGCTGGCGGAAGAGATCGTAAAACTGGTAGAGGTTCGAGCCGTTGAATAAAACTTTGCCGGAGGCGGGCGGAGTGTAGCCGTTGAGGGCTTTGAGCAGAGTGGTTTTGCCGGAGCCGGCCGGGCCCATCAGCGCGACTAATTCCGAGGGATAAACGGTGAGCGAAATGGGATCGAGGAGGCGCGTGCCGTCGGGCGCGTTGACGACGATGTCGGCGGCTTCGATGGAGACGTTGCCGCGATTTTCGCGGCGCTCGAGGCTGCCGTCTTCGCGGAGCTGAAAACGAAATGTGGCGAGGCCGATTTCCTGGCCGGGGGCGATTTTAATTTTGCTGGTGATGCGCGCGCCGTTGACGAAGGTGCCATTGAGCGAGTCGAGGTCTTCGACGAAGGTGCCTTCGCGCGTGCGGGTGATTTGCGCGTGATGCCAGGAAATCATGGGACTATCGAGCGGCTGGTCGCATTGCGGATCGCGTCCGAGGAGAATCCAATCGCGATTGAAGCCGATGGGAGTGCAGACGGCTTCGCCGGCGATGGCGCCGCGCTCGGAGAGAAGTTTCGCGGCTTTTATTTTGAACGAGCCGAAGTAGACATCGTCATCGGGGCGGATGGAGACGCGGGTGGAGATGCGATTGTGGATGCGATTGACGGCGGTGCCGTTCATCGAGTGGAGATCTTCTAGAAAATATTGGCCGCCGGATTCGGTGATGCGCGCGTGTTCGCGGGAGACGATGGGGAGATCGAGGATGACGTCACATTCGGGGGCGCGGCCTACGCGGATTACGCGCTGGGGGTGCGCGGCGTCTTGTGATTTTTTCTGCGGCGCGCGAGGTGGGGGTTGTGCCGGGGAGTGCGCGGGTGCTGTCTCTTGCTCGTGCATTTGCGTTGGCCAGACGAGTTCGACGTACGGGCCTAGAGTGATGCGCTGGTTCGTGGTTACGCGCGCGGCGGCGTGGGGGGCTAGCCGATGGCCGTCAATATATGTGCCATTGGTCGAGCCTAGGTCTTCGAGTTCGAAGTGCTGATCGTCATATTGGCTGAGGCGGCAGTGATGCGCGGAAACCGTGGGATCTTTGACGATGACCTCGCACGATTCCTGGCTGCCCACCAGCCAAGTTGCGACTGGGTGCGGACGATTGGGGGACATGGAGACTCCCGGAAATTTTCGGCCATGGTACAGAGATATGACGCGGCAAACAAGTTCTAGAGGGAGTCCACGCGGCCGAGCCGGAATTGTCAGCGTTTTTATACTGCAGAGATGTCAGCGTAAAGTTTCGGAGATCAATCCCATGCGCGCGGGTCGAGCGGTTCGCGATGGCTTTCGACGGCCGCTTCCAAATACTTGGAGAAACCATCGTCGAGAGTGGCTGTAGAACCGTGCTGCTCCGCGAGGCGAAGCGACTCCGACAGCAGACGAACCGAAGGTCTGCGATCATTGACGATTTCTCCAACGTCTTTCGCGAAGTCCGGATCGAGTACGGGGACCTGTCCGGTTTCCTCTTCGTGCTTTTTGGCAAGCGCGATGCATTCGGAGATGGTCCGCCGCACCGGCTCGGCAGGATGTATGACGGCTACGGGCTGGGCGTGACTTTCGATGATTACTTCGGCGCCGGCACGGACGCTGGCCATTAGCGATGCGAAGTCGCTTGCTGCCTCTTCTTCGGAAATGTGGATTACGCGCTTGCCCATGGGTTGGATTATACAACGCTATTGGGGGCTATAGGACGCGCGGTGCCATGCAGGGCGACGGGAGGTGAAGGGCTTGCGCGGTGCGGATTATTCTTCGCGGGGGAAGGTATCGTGGGGAGTTAGGCCGGTGAAGCGGCTGGCTGCATCGAAGGCCTCGTAGCCGACGGCGACAATTAGAATAAGGATCATCCAGAACACGCGGCCTCCTCGTGCGACTTCTTGGTTAGTAGTGATGATGGCGCGCAAAACGTTTCAAGTGAGCGCCGATATTCGGGGCCGCGGGCTGTGATTGGCATCCCCAGTGGCTTAGACTCACGCGACGAGTTTTTGTGGGCAGTGGGGCATGAAATTATTTCGGGGTTGTGCTACGGTAATTGCATGGGGCCCGAGTACAAACTCGGAGCGTGGCAGGCGGCGGAAAGCAGTTGCACTCCACCAGTCTGGCGTGTGCCCAACCGCAAACGAGTACGCAAATTTTCTTTTCTTTCTTCCCGCTGGCCCAGCCAAAGATAGCGCGACCGAGTTGAAGCACGAATATGGACATATTTGAAGAAGTGGTGAGGATGCGGGCGGCGGGCGAGCGCGGGGCGCTGGCGACGATCGTGCATACGAACGGGTCGATTCCGAGCTATGAGAGTTCGCGGATGTTGGTGCGGGACGACGGGTCCATTTTGGGCACGGTGGGCGGCGGGTGCGTGGAAGCGGAAGTTTGGGCGGCGGCGAAAGACGTGATCCTGAGCGAGCAGCCGCGGAAGCTGACGTTTAATCTGAATCATGACGCGGAATACGATGCGGGACTGATTTGCGGAGGGACCCTGGAGATTTTTGTGGAGCCGGTGCTGCCGCCGCCGGTGCTTTACATTTTCGGCGGAGGACACGTTTCGACGGAGGTCGCGCCGATCGCGCAACAGGCAGGATTTCGCGTCGGGATTGTGGACGACCGCGAGGCGTTTGCGAACCTGGAGCGGTTCCCGATGGCGACGGAGATTTACACTTCGTACGCGGACGCCTTCGAAAAAATACAGCCAAATTCGTCGTCGTACATTTTGATTGTGACGCGCGGGCACAGCGGCGATATGCGCGTGCTGGCGTGGGCTCTGGCGACCGAGGCGCGCGGTTTCGCGCCGCGTTATATCGGAATGATGGGCAGCAAACGAAAAGTGATTGCAGTATACAAGGCACTCGAGAAGGAGGGATTTACCCCCGCGCAATTTGACCGCGTCCACGCTCCGGTTGGATTGGATATTGGCGCACTCACACCACAGGAAATTGCCGTCAGCATCACGGCGGAACTGATCGCCGTACGCCGCAACGCACAAGACCTTCCCAGCAAGTCCGTGAAAATCTCAGAAATCGCCCAGCTATTGCAGGAGTAACGCAATGCTTGCCGTCGCAATCCTGGCCGCTGGGCAATCCCAGCGGATGGGCCAGCCGAAAGCGCTAGTTCCCTTCCAGGGTCTCAGCTTCGTGGAACACCTGATTACCGCGACGCGCCACACGCGGATTGCGGTGACGCGCGTCGTGCTGGGCGCCGGTGCAAACGAGATCCGCGGGAAGCTGCCGGTGGATTCGGGATCCATTGTGGTGAATACGGATTGGCCGAAGGGGCAGCTTTCGTCGATTCATGCCGCGATTCGCAGTTTGCCGGCGGGCGGGAGCGAAGGGCTGATGATTTGTCCCGTGGATCATCCTTTGATCTCGCGGCATTTGGTGGCGCAGCTGATTGCGGCGTTCGATGCCAGCGGCAAGGCGGTCGTATTGCCGAAGTATCACGGGCGGCGCGGGCATCCGGTGGTTTTTCGCGCAGCGCTTTACGATGAACTGCTGGCCGCGCCGCTGGCGGTGGGAGCGCGGCAGGTCGTATGGGACCACGCGACAGAAGTCGCGGAGGTGGAGACGGAAGAAGAAGGCGTGATTTTGAATCTGAACGATCCGGAAACTCTAAGGAAGGCGCTCGGACATAGAACCGCCGGCTAAGGAAACTTCTTGAGGAGCGCCGCGACGGCGTCGGTACAAAGCTGGGCGGCGTGGAAGGTAGCGGGCGGCAAGCCACCGAGAGCCGCTGAGATTTCTTGCGGAGCGATGGCGCGGAGTTCCGCGGGAGATTTGCCGAGGAGGAGATCGGTGAGGACTGAGCTGGAGGCGATGGCGGCGACGCAGCCTTGGGTTTTGAAGCGCGCGGCGGCGACGCGGCCGGCGTCCAGGCGTACGGATAGACGTAAAATGTCACCGCAGACGGGATTGGTGACTTCGACGGCGGCGGTGGCGTCGGAGAGGTCGCCGGCGTTATGGGGATTGCGAAAGTGTTCGAGAATTGTGTCGTTGAACAAGAACGAAACCTCGGGGCGCAGAGAAAACGAACTGCGATGAAGAATTGGCGCGCCAAAACCCGAGTGATTATTATGCGGCGGGGAGTGGCTAGAGAGTTGATAAAAGTTTTATCAGCGTCTTCCCAAAAGGACGGCCTAATGGTTCAAACTTATTGACAGGAGTCGGCTTAGGCATATAACTTAGCAGTCCCAGCCATCGCTTTCCCGAACAGGGCGCGGAAAAGCGGCCGTTTAATTCGCCTACAGATAGGTTCAGGAGATAGAAAGATGCGACGAATCGGATACATCTTCACGCTCGCACTGGTGCTCGCACTATTGAGCGCGACCGCCAGCTTTGCGCAGGACGGGAAGCTGAAGATCAAGGTGACGCCCCCTCAGGCGTACGTTTTCGTAGACGGCAATGCTATACGGGAAGGAAGCCATGCCATCAAGCTGGCGGCGGGAAAGCACACCGTGGTGGTGGTCAATTACGGGTACAAAATTTCGACGCAGGACGTCAACATCGAGGCCGGGAAGTCAACCGATTTGAACGTGGCACTCGAGGCGTACGGCGACAAGGTAGGAGGCCCGTGGGGGCGCGTCTATATTTCGGGAACAGACACCCGGGCGGCGGTACTTTCGGACGGAAAGACTCCAGGATATTTCGTGGGCCACGTGGACGAATTTGATAACGATTTCTGGCTGTGGAAGCAGGAGCTATTGCTGCCTCCGGGGACGCATCATCTGACGATCACGCGCGGCGGCAAGGAACTGTGGTCGGGCGACGTGAACGTAGAAGCGGGCAAGAAGGTATCCATCAACGTCGGGAAGAACACGCAGAAGACTACGGACTGGTCAAAGCGCGATGCCGATTTGACCAAGAAGGCTCCGCTGCCGCGCTTTCACGCGGGAATCGCCAGTGCGACGATCGTGATCGCGCCGGTGAAGGCGACGATGACGAACACCAGCGCGAATATCAATTGCGGCCAGAGCACGAATCTGGAGTGGCAGACGACCGACGCGGTGGACGTGAGCATTGACAACAGCGTGGGCAACGTGGCGAGCAGCGGATCGCAAGCCGTATCGCCGCACGCGACGACGACTTACACTTTGACGGCGACGGGACCCGGCGGGAAAGTGACCGGAACCGAAGCGGTGAACGTAAACACGGCGGTGACGGCAACTTTGGCGGCGAATCCGACGGAGTTGCACTACTTGAAGATGGGCGACAAGGTCATCACCGATGATTCCGGGACGCTGACCTGGACGACCACGAATGCGGATTCGGTGAATATCGATCCGATCGGCAAAGTGGATCTGAACGGCACCCAGGCGATCAAGGCGGACCCGACCAAGCAAGATATGGGTCCGGTGGACGAAACGCATACCTATACGATGACCGCGACGAACGTTTGCGGCGGATCCAGCACACAGACTGCGGCGGTGCACGTGACCGGTTCGATCGAACCGATCCCGGAGGTCGTGCTGCAGAGCGTCTTCTATCCGACGGATTACCCGGACAAGAAGAACCCGCAAGTCGGCCTGCTCAAGAGCCAACAGCTGGATCTGGCGACGCTTGCCGCCGGATTCAAGAAGTATTTGATTTACGATCCGGATGCGAAGCTTTCGATCGAGGCTCACGCCGACGTACGCGGCTCGAAGCCTTTCAATCAGGATTTGAGCGAACGGCGCGTCGAGCGCATCAAGCAGTATCTGGTTGATCAGGGCATCGCAGCGGACAAGATCCAGACGGCGGCTTACGGCAAGGATCGCCCGATGGACAGGAAAGAAGTGAAGACCTTGGAATCGACTAACCCGAACGCACCACCGAAGGCGCGTCTGCGGAATGTGACTGGCGATTGGTACGCTTACAACCGCCGCGCGGACATCGTGCTGCAGCCAACGAACAAGACGTCGACGCAGTTTTATCCTCACAATGCGGACGACTCTGGGATTCTGTGGCAGATACCGAAGCCGAGCTTGAAGAAGGTGGAGGCGGCACAGTAACGACGATTCAACAGGGCGGCGGCGGATTTTTCGCGGCTGCGTGATGCAAAGGACGCGCCGGGGAGCGATGCTCTCCGGCGCGTTTTTCTTTTTTGGGTGGCGCGGTGCGAACTACATCGGAGAGAGATCCTTCGCTGCGCTCAGGATGACGACCGCGCTTATTGCGTTGGTCCCGGAAGTTCTCAAGATTCGCGATCTGGCGACGTAGAATTGGTTACGTCATGACACGAAAGAGTTCATCGGGAATGAGAATCGTTTCGTTGGCGCCTTCTGTTACTTCCATTTTGTTGGGGTTGGGAGTGGGGCGCGAGCTGGTGGGCGTCAGCAAGTGGTGCGGGGACGTGGCTGATGTGGGGAGGCGTCCGGCGGTGGGCGATTGCTGGAAATTGGATGTGCGGGAAGTGATGAAATTGCGGCCTACTTTATTGATCGGGTCGGTGCCGTTTGCGGCGGAGGCTGTTGGAAAGATTTTGGAACAGCCTGTGGCCTTTTTGGCTTTGAATCCGAGGACGCTCGCGGATATCGAGAGCGATATTTTGGTGCTTGGGCGGTTAGTGAAGCGGACTGCGGCTGCGGAACGGTTGCTGCGGCGGATGCGTGGGACGTTTCGCGATGTGGCGCTGGCGGCGCGGTCCCGAGGTGGCGCGAAGGCTGGGCGGCCGCGTGTTTATTGCGAGGCTTGGCCCCATCCCCGGATTAGTTCGCCGCCGTGGGTGGCGGAGCTTGTCGAGATTGCTGGCGGCGAGATGGTGGTGAAGGCTGGGGCGCGGGTGTCGGATTTGGAAGTGGCACGCGCGAGGCCGGACATTATTATTTTGGCTTGGACTGCTGTGGGGGATCGGGCGAAGGTTGGGACGGCTTTGGGGGTCCGGGCTTGGAGGGATGTGCCGGCGGTGTGCGAGCGGAGAGTGTTTGTGGTGCGGGATGAGATTTTGAATACGCCGGGGCCGCCTTTGATTTTGGGAGTGCGGGAGTTGCAGCGCTTGATCGAGGTCGCTCGGCGGGGGGATCAGAACAGCACGGCAAAGATCACCGCAGAGACGCAGAGTGCGCAGAGAAAACGTAAGGCAAGGATTTAACACAGAGGGCGCAGAGGAAGGCGGAGGACACGGAGAGATTATGGTGGTGGTGGCTGGAGTGATTGAATCTGAGGGGAAGATTTTGGTTTGCCAGCGGAGGCGGGGGGATACGTTTGAATTGATGTGGGAATTTCCTGGCGGAAAATTGCAGGAGGGAGAAACGCTAGCTGAAGGGTTGGCTCGGGAGTTGCGTGAGGAGTTGGGAGTGGAGGCGGAGGTGGGCGCGGAATTATTTCGGACGCAGCATCGTTATACGGAATTGAGTGAGCCGATTGAATTGATTTTTCTGGCGGCGACGGTGGACCCGCTGCAGATTCGGAATATTGTTTTTGAGAGCATGGAGTGGAGGGTGGCTTCGTCGCTTGGGGAGTTGAACTTTTTGCCGGCGGATCGGGAGTTCATTGGGCTTTTGACTCGGGGCGTCGTTGCTCGTCGGAACGATTAAGGATCTAACACAGAGGGCACCCATTCGAACCGGCACTGCCGGTTCTCAGGGTGAATCGCCCTGTGGGGCGATTCACAGAGGAAGGCGGAGAGCACGGAGAGCAGAGACTTTCCCCGGAGCGGTGGTACGAAACTGAAGGGCGTTTTACCGCAGAGACGCAGAGGACGCAGAGAAAACCAGTGGCGGAACCGTTCCAGAAAATTCAGGCGCTAAGAGGATGTGCGCTGGTTGCTGTTGAGGTGTATTCTAGTGTGGAGAGATTGTAGAGCGCGCACCGCTGCTGGAGGTGACGGGCTTTCGCATTTGAAATTGATGAGGGCCAAGCGAGGACATGGATAACGAGACGATTGTACCGCTGCAAGGGTTAGACCCTTCCGAGATTCAAGAGTGGCTGGAATCGCTGGATTCGGTTTTGCAATCGAGCGGTCCCGAAGTCGCTTCCTACATTCTGGAGCGCCTGCGCGCACACGCCAAAGTAGTGGGAATTGAGATTCCGTTTACCGCGAAAACGCCTTACGTCAATACCATTCCGCATAGTTTGCAGCCGGCATTTCCGGGCGATCAACAACTGGAGCGTCGCATTAAGAGCTTGGTGCGCTGGAACGCGATTGCCATGGTGGTGCGGGCGAACCGCGAAGAACACAATATTGGCGGGCACATTTCGACGTACGCGTCGGCGGCGACCCTATATGAAGTTGGATTCAACCATTTTTTCCGGGCGCGCACGCCGACATTCGAAGGTGACACGATTTATTTTCAGGGACACGCCGCGCCGGGGATTTATTCGCGCGCTTTCCTGGAAGGACGATTGTCAGCGGAGAAGCTTGAGAATTTTCGGCGGGAACTGAAACCGGGCGGTGGACTTTCTTCTTATCCACATCCGTGGCTGATGCCGGATTTCTGGGAGTTCCCTACCGTTTCGATGGGGCTAAGCCCGCTGATGGCGATTTATCAGGCGCGTTACAACAGGTATCTGGAGGATCGCGGACTGAAGCCGGTGACGGACGCGAAAGTGTGGGCGTTTTTGGGCGACGGCGAGACGGACGAGCCGGAATCGCTGGGCGCGATTACTTTGGCGGCGCGCGAGAAGCTGGACAATTTGATTTTTGTGGTCAATTGCAATTTGCAGCGACTGGATGGGCCGGTGCGCGGCAACGGACAGATTATTCAGGAGCTGGAGTCGGCGTTCCGCGGAGCTGGTTGGAACGTGATCAAGGTTTTGTGGGGCACGGAGTGGGATTCGATTCTGGATCGCGACACCGAGGGCTTGCTGGTGAAGCGCATGGGCGAACTGGTGGACGGCGAGTATCAGAAGCTCGTCGTTTCTTCCGGCGCTTACGCGCGCGAACATTTTTTTGGGTCCGATCCACGGCTGCTTCATTTGGTGGAACCGCTTTCGGATGAGGAGCTGCGACGCTTGCGGTTGGGTGGACACGATCCGCGAAAGGTGTACGCGGCTTACAAGGCTGCGACGGAGCACAAGGGCGCGCCTACCGTAATTTTGGCGCGAACGATCAAAGGTTATGGACTAGGAGAAGCGGGCGAAGGCAAAAACGTCACGCACCAGCAGAAGAAACTGAATGAGGAGGAGCTGCGGGAATTCCGCAGCCGGTTTGATATTCCTTTGAGCGACGAGCAGTGCGCGGAAGTTCCTTTCTACCGTCCGGCGGAGAATAGCGAAGAGATCGAGTATTTGCGGACGCGGCGGGAGGAATTGGGTGGTTACGTGCCGAAGCGTAGCGTGCGGGCACCGGCTTTGGTGGCGGATCACGATGAGTTGTTCCAGGAGTTTATGACCGGGAGCGAAGGGCGCGAGGTTTCGACGACGATGGCGTTCGTCGGGATTTTGCGCAAGATGCTGCGCGATCCGGAGATGGGGAAATTGATTGTGCCGATCGTTCCGGACGAAGCGCGGACGTTTGGCATGGAATCGCTCTTTCGCACCGTGGGAATTTATTCGAGCGTGGGGCAGCGTTACGAGCCAGTGGATGTGAATACGCTGCTTTATTACAAGGAAGCGAAGGACGGACAGATTCTGGAAGAAGGAATTACAGAAGCGGGGTCGATGGCGTCGTTCATCGCGGCGGGGACGGCTTACGCGACGCATGGAATCAACACGATTCCGTTTTTCATTTACTACTCGATGTTTGGATTCCAACGGATTGCGGATTTTATCTGGGCCGCGGCAGATATGCGCGTGCGGGGATTTTTGCTGGGAGGGACTTCGGGGCGCACGACTTTGGCTGGGGAGGGTTTGCAGCACCAGGATGGCAACAGCCATGTGCTGGCTTTGCCGGTGCCGAATCTGCGGGCTTACGATCCGGCGTTTGCTTATGAACTGGCGGTGATCATCCAGGACGGGATTCGCCGGATGTATAAGGAAGGCGAAAGCATTTTTTATTACATCACGGTGATGAACGAGCCTTACGCGATGCCGGAAATGCCCGGGGACGTGCGCGAGGGGATTTTGAAGGGGATGTATCGGTATCGGGCGGCTTCCAATTCTGATTCGAAGCTACGCGCACAACTATTTGGCAGCGGAGCGATTTTGAACGAGGCTTTGCGCGCGCAGGAAATATTGGCGGAGAAATATGGCGTCGCCGCGGATGTGTGGAGCGTGACGAGTTATAAGGCGCTTTACAGCGACGGGATTGAGACGGATCGCTGGAACCGCTTGCATCCGGGCGAGAAGGCGCGGGTGCCCTACGTGAAGGAATGTTTGGCGGGTGCGCCGGGAGTTTTGGTGGCGGCTACGGATTATTTGAAGACTTTGCCTAGCATGATCAGCCAGTGGGTGCCGCGGCGGATGGCTACTTTGGGGACGGACGGGTTTGGACGGAGCGAAGGGCGTGCGTCTTTGCGGGAATTTTTTGAGGTGGATTCGCGGTTTATTGCTTTGGCTACTTTGAATGAATTGTTTTTGGATGGGAAGATTGAGGCGGCGGTCGTTGAAAAGGCGATTGCGGATTTGGGGATTGATGCGGGGAAGCCGAATCCGGTGATTTCGTAGGGTTGGGTGCGTTTGCAATCGTGCGGACATGGGGCGCAGCAAGCAGCGCCCCTACCTTTGTTCATTAGTTTCTCTTGGTTTGGTGGAAAAGCAGATCCCTCGCTTCGCTCGGGATGACACTCGCTTAACTTTCTTGCGAAGCTGTAGTGACGTGCCCTTTCGGTGACCGTCGTTCAATCAGCGTCGAGGAGTCCGCGCTACTTCGAAAAGCTTCGCAACGTTAATTCTTAGAGTTGCGCACGTTTGGAATCGTGCGGACATGGGGCGCAGCAAGCAGCGCCCCTACCTTCCTATTTTATTTCTCTACAGAGTCGTTACGTCCGGGTTTCTGCGATGCTCTACCAATCGCGGCGCATTCCCTTATTTCTTGGGCTTGGCGTGGTGAGTGAGTTTGTCGTAGTCGGGCATGTAGACGCAGAGGCCGCCTTGTTGGGTCATTTTGGAGTAGCCCGCCACTAGTTGTTCCTTGTAGTGATTAATCGCGAAGTCGAATGGGGCTGTCGGCTGCATGTCCACCAGCAGCAGGTCCGCTGGTTCCATGGTGAGATTGCCGAAGCGGACCGTGCTGCCCTTGAACTGAAGGTAATTGCGGGCGCCGCAGTTGTTGCTCAGAGCTGGTTCGCTACCCTTCCCCTCGACATCGCCGAACGTAAGGACGATTTCTCCATTTTCAATTTTGATGCTGCTTAGATGGCCGCGCAATTGAGGAGGCGGCAGGATGTATTGCGGGTCGAGTAGGAGATCGTCCTTGTCCACGGAGACGCCCGGGACTTTTTTTGTGTCCAGGAGTTTTTCGGTGTCCAGGCCCAGCATGTCCATCAAGCCTTTTACCGGCACGTGCAGGGCGTTCACTGCGGTGGTATGGACGCGGATCATGCCTTCGGGAGTAACCGAGAGAGTGCCGGTGGAGGAAAACGGGACGCCGCCTTTGCTTACCAGCAGGCCCTTTATGGTGAGTTCGTCGCCCTCGACGGTAGCGGCTAGTTTTTTGAGTGGGGCGTCGGATTTGGCGAAGACGTAATCGTTGAGGTCGTTGGTGAGGCTGGTGGTGTTGAGGCTTACCTTGGCGGAGTCCACGTCTATGCTGAAGGATTGTTTGTCGTCGAACACTACGATTTGGCTGGGCTTGGGGGTTAGTTTGCCGTTGAGCAGCGCGATGTGGACTGCGATTTTGTCGGTGAGGTGGTATTGGACATTTTTCATGGTGGTTTCGACGTCATTTTTGTTGGGGCTTGTGGCCGACGCTGGCGGCTTCGATGCGTTTTGTTGGGCATTGCTGCTTGGGCTGACGATTAGTAATAGGAATAGGACGGTTGCTGTGGCTGGGAATTTCACTGATGGCTCCTGGGTATTTGGCTGCGAGGATGGTAGCTGCTGGTCGGTGAAAAGATTGTCGGGCGTTCGCTGTATATGTGGAGGGGAGATGCTGGCTGGGGTTTGATCGCGCTCGACCGATCATTCAAAGATTTGACACAGAGTGCACGGAGAAAGGCATTGAGGGCACCGAGAGAAGGTAGCCATGCCTACGTTCATGAGTACATGGGTCGGCGAAAAGCAGATCCCTCGCTGCGCTCGGGATGACATTCACTTCGCGTTTTGCCTAAACTTTGGGGCCGCGGTCTTCCGTCTTCGGCGAAGGCGTTAGACGAGCGAGCGGCCGCCGTCTACTGCCAGGATTTGGCCTGTTACGAAGTCGGCGGTGGCCAGGTAGGCTACTGCTTGGGCTATGTCGTCGCCTGTGCCGGTGCGGTGGAGCGGGACGCGTTGGATGTAGTCTTCGTCGGGGGGCTCGCCGGGGAATTGGATTGTTCCGGGAGCGACGCTATTTACCAGGATTTCAGGGCCGAGGGCGCGGGCCAGGCAGCGCGTGAGCATGATGCAGCCGGCTTTTGAGACGCAGTAGTGCGTGTAAGCGGGCCACGGGAGCAGGCCACCTAGAGATGAAAGATTGATGATGCGTCCGCGGCCCTGGCGTTTCATGATGGGCGCGGCAGATTGGGCGCAGAGGAATTGCGATTTGAGATTTACGTTGAGGATATGGTCCCACTGATCTTCGGTGAGTTCTTCGAATTTTGCGGCGAAAAAGGTGCCGGAGTTGTTGACGAGGATGTCTAGGCGGCCGAATTCGTTTTCGGTGGCGGTGAATAATCTTTGAACGTCGGAGCGATGGGAGACGTCGGCTTGGATGGCGATGGCGCGGCGGCTCATCGATTTGATTTCGGCGACCAGCTCGTCGGCTTCGGGTTTGGAACTGGCGTAGTTGACGACGATGTCTGCGCCGTCGGCGGCGAGGCGGAGAGCGATGCTGCGGCCGATGCGTTTGGCGGCGCCGGTGACTAGGGCGACTTGGCCTTCCAGGGGTTTCGCGGGCATGGGAGTTTTCTCCTTGATTGGGAGTTTCACATTAGCATTTTGGGGCTTGGGGTGAAATGAGGTCGAGGAGGCAAGGAGCCGGATGGAGCCTGCTAGAATTGGGACGCAATTCATCTGCGGGACTTTTTGGAGGCGGGATGAAAGTTGATGTCTTGGCGATTGCTGCTCATCCGGACGATGCAGAGTTGACTAGCGGTGGAACTTTATTGGCTATGGAGGAGGCGGGGCACCGGACCGGGATTTTGGATCTGACGCGCGGGGAGACGGGTTCGCGCGGGACTCCGGAGATTCGTTTGCGGGAGGCGGCGCGCGCGGGGAAAATTCTGCGCGTGGCGGTGCGACGGAATTTGGGTTTGCCGGACGCGCGATTGGAGATGCGCGAGGAATTCAAGATGGCGATTGCGGAAGTGATTCGCGAATTGCAGCCCCGCACGGTGATACTTCCCTACTGGGAAGGACGGCATCCGGACCATTACATGGCGGCGCAGTTGGGTTACGAGGCTTGTTTTGTGGCGGGGCTGAAGAATTATCCCTTGGGCGGCGAAGCGTTTCGACCATTCAAGATTTTGTACGCGGCGGCTTATGATTACGTGCGGCCGACTTTTTGCGTGGATATTACGAAACATTTCGAGCGGCGGAAGCGGGCAATTTTGGCGTATGAGTCGCAGTTCAATCGTCCGAAGAATGAGCGGCGATCTTCCAAGGTGGTTTTGCCCTTGGATGAGCTGGAGGGGCGGATGAATTCGATTGCGCAGTATTTCGGGCGGCTGGTGGGAGTGAAGTACGCGGAGGGGTTTGTGGTGAAGGAAGTAATGCAGGTGGAGGATGTGGTGAAGATGCCGGTGAGGTCTATGTAGGATTGGAGCGCGGGCGGCGGAACTAGAAATCGTCGGATTCTTGCGTGTAGGTGAAGCCTGGGAGGTCGTTGGTGGGGCCTTTGCGGTTTACTTTCACCTTTTCGGCTTTTTCGTTTTCGGCGCCGGCTTTGCGGAGGATGGCGTAGGTGGCTAGGGCTTCGTTGTAAAGCTTAGTAACCAAATAGGATTCGCCGGTGTCGTCTTTCTTCCAGACTTGGCCGACTTGGATTTTGCGGGCGGGCACTTTACGAATGTAGACAGAATCTTGGGGGGCGTCAATATCGGAGCGGTGGGTGGTTCCCGGGTGCGAACGGCGGCGCGGGCTGAGCGGGCCCGGAAAAGGCATTACCGCAGAGACTGAGAGCGCAGAGGAAACCGGGCGCGGGGATTTGGTTGCGGAGTTGCGTGAACATCGCGAAAAGCAGATCCCTCGCTCCGCTCGGGATGACAGCCGCTCCGGCTACAGCATCCATAATAAGGATGGCCGAGCACAGGCGGGCCGGTCCCGGAGGCAGCATTCTGAACGCATGAGAGGCGTCGGGTCACGGACCTAAACAGGTGGCGGGACGCCCTGCATGCCGGACAGCGGCAGACGCGGACGCGGGTCTGAGACCCGCTCTACGGATGCCGCCGGTGGGGAGCGATTGTGCGGGCGGCACTGGTGGACCTTATATCTGTATATCTGTGCGGGTGGGGCCAACTATTCCCCGGGGATTGCCATCCAAACAAAACAGCAGGGTGCTGCCTGGGGGGTGTATAATCCGCGCAGAATCCGCCGGAGGTGGCTTATGAAGACGAACTTGGCGGCGCAGTTGGGAGCCATGATTGTCGTGGCTTCGCTGATTACGTCCACGAGCGGAGCGGCCTTCCCGCAGCAGAGCCAGCAGCAGCCCGCACCGCAGTCGACCTCTTCCCCGTCGACATCCACGCAGCAGACGACGCAGCAAGGAACCAGTCAACAACCAGATCAGAAGCAACCTGCGCAGCAGCCTGCTCAGCAACCTTCACAACAGCAAGGCAGCGTGCAGCAGGCGGACCAACAGGCGCAGGGGCCCGCGCCGGTCCAGCAGCAGGAAGATCCGAAGGTGAAGGCTGGGAGCGAAGCGGACGTCACCGCGATTGGCAACCGCAATGTGGGGCACGGACTGAATTTCTATTCGCTCGAGCATGAGATCGCGCTGGGCAAGCAGCTTTCGGCGGAAGTGGAGCGGCAGGCGAAATTCATCAACGATCCGGTGGTGGTGGAATACGTGAACCGCGTGGGACAAAACCTGGTGCGGAATTCGGATGCGCAGGTGCCGTTCACGATCAAGGTGATTGATTCGGACGTGGTGAATGCGTTTGCGCTGCCGGGCGGATTTTTCTACGTCAACAGCGGATTGATTTTGCACGCCGATGAAGAATCGGAGCTGGCGGGAGTGATGGCGCACGAGATCGCGCACGTTTGTGCGCGGCACGGCACGAAGCAAGCCACCAAGGGCGAAATCACGCAGCTGGCGATGATTCCGGCGATGATTTTTATTCCTTACACCTGGGCGGGATACGCGATTTATCAAGGGATGCAGTTTGCGATTCCGATGGCGTTCCTGCAATTCACGCGGACGGACGAGAAGGAAGCGGACTATTTGGGTTTGCAGTACATGTACAAGGCGGGATACGACCCGAACGCGTTTGTTTCGTTCTTTGAGAAGGTAGCGGCGGACGAAAAGAAACAGCCGGGCACGATTCCCAAGATTTTCTCGACGCACCCGCCGACTCCGGACCGGATCGAAGCTTCGCAGAAGGAAATCGCGACGATTTTGCCGCAGCGCGACGAATATATCGTGACGACTTCGGAATTCGATCAGGTGAAGCGCCGGCTGCAATTGATCGAAGCGAACGTGAAGGTGAACGACAAGAATCCGAACAAGCCGACTTTGCGGAAGAAGACGGCGACGAACAAGCCGGGCGATTCGACTACTACTCAGGGAGGATCAACGACGGATCCCGACAGCGATCCTGACCGGCCGACTTTGCAGCGGAGGCCTGACCCGAACCAGCAGCCTTGAGAGGCGGTTGACAGTTAACAGTCGACAGTCAAGAGTAAAAACCTTTTTGCGCCCGGCTTATGGCCGGGCGCTTTTTATTTTAATGGACTGGAAAATCGTGCTGTGCGGACGCGCCTGCTTGTGGCGGCGGTTAGCGGGTTTGGACTTCGGCTACGCCCATTCGTTTTAGGCCTTCGGCGTAGTATTTGCGGTAGAGGATGTCCCATTCCTCGCTGCCTTCGAGGATTTCTTTCTTTTGCGAGGCGATTTTGGCGCGGACTTCGGTGTCTACCTGCTCTTCAACTTTCAGAAGCGAAGTGATGATGGTGACGATTTCCTGGCGGATGGTGTCGCGATCTTCGACGAAATCCACGTCGGGACTGGACACCAGAAAATCAATGATGCGATGGGAGAGGCGTACGGTTTTTTCGCGTGTCAGTCGCATAGCATCGGCCGCATATCAGCGGAGAATCAGTTTCCTTTCGCGAGCGAGTTGGCCTTTCACTTTCTTGTACATTTCCTGATAGGAAACGCCGGTATTGCGCATCTCTTCCTGATATTTGGCGAGGATTTCGCGGACCTCTTCGTTGAGGCGATCCTCGATGGTGACTTCCTCGGCCATGACCTGACGGACTTGCTGGGTGGTGGTTTCCGCGTTCTTTACTTCGATCATCTTGCCGGCTACGAGGCGCTTGACGATTTCCTTGGCCATGTAGCCGACGTAATCCCGGGAGAGAAGCATTCAGTGTGACTCCGCACGTTATAGAGAGCATTTCAGTCTACTGGGAGGTTGCGCGGGGTGTCAAGGCGAGGAAAAAAGAGCGTCACACGTAAGTTTTCGTCTACGCGCGTCGTTTCCCGGCTAAGCGCTAGACGCCTTTCCGGCACGGGAGTATATTTTCGGGAATGCACGAATTCACCCCGTTCGATCTAGAACTCGAACCACAGCCTTCCGGTAGCCGATTTGGGCCGCCGCGAAAACATACGCTTGCCGGCCCGCTGGATTCACCACAATTTCCCCGGATTCGTCCCAGGTGCTTTGGATGTTCGCAGCCGTTGACGGTGGGTGAAATCGGCCGCCACATCCTGAATTGCGACAAGGTTGTCGCACAGGATTTGCTGCGGTTTCAGAATGCGTTGGCGGATTTTACGACGAATCCAAGCCGCGCGCGAGAAGTTCTAGAGGAATTCGTCCATCGTGTGCGATTGAATTATCTTCTCAGACGAGACGTAGAGTCTCAGTAATCCATCAAAAGATGCCCGGAGCGTCCCGAACTGCGGGACGCATCGGCCGCTACATAACCCCGGTTCTGCGTCGCGACCAATTTGGGTGCTTCGTTTTGAAATACGCCCGTGTTTCTTCGATTCGCGGTATCGCGGCATCTGTTATTCTAAAGCGCTACACGGCGTTCGTTTAACTCATGTGAGTGCTCATTTATGCGAGAAAGGAAGCGAAAGTGACATCGTCTAGTTTGTCTGCAACGGATCTGAAGCGCGCGGCTAATTTTAATGCGGGGCCTGGGGCGGTGCCGACGGCCGTCTTGGAGCGCATACGCGAGGAATTGCTGGATTATCGCGGAACCGGGATGTCGGTGATGGAGATGAGCCACCGGTCGGCGGAATTCGAGGAGATTATCGGGCGGGCGGAGCGGAATCTGCGGAAGTTGATGGATATCCCCGAAGAATATGCGGTGATTTTTGTGCAGGGCGGCGGGAGCGCGCAATTCACGATGGCGCCGATGAATCTTTGTTTGCCGGGGAAGCCGGTGGACGTGTTGCATACCGGGATGTGGACGGCGAAGGCGATTACGGAATTGAAGAAAGGCATTCCCTATCGGCTGGCGGCTTCGACGGAGGGTGTGAAATTTACGCGCGTGCCGCGGCGGGAGGAGATTCAGCTGACGCCGGACGCTTCGTACGTCTACATGTGCACCAATAATACGATTGAGGGCTCGCAGTGGGCGGCCTTGCCGGAGACGGGCGAGGTGCCGCTGGTGGCGGATATGTCGTCGGACATTATGTCGCGGCCGATGGACGTGCGGAAATTTGGGGCGATTTTCGCGGGGGCGCAGAAGAATTTGGGTCCGTCGGGCACGACTGTGGTGATCGTGCGGCGTGAACTGGCCGAGCGCGCGGACAAGAATCTGCCGACGGTGCTGCAATATCGGACGCATATCAAGGAACATTCGCTGTATCACACGCCGCCGACTTTTGCGGTGTACATCGTGGGATTGGTGCTGGAGTGGGTTGAGGCGGAAGGCGGCGTCGTGGCGATTCAGAAGCGGAACGAAGCCAAGGCGAAGATGCTTTACGATGCGATTGACGGTAGCGGCGGGTACTACGTGGGGCCGATCGAGAAGGAATCGCGGTCGAAGATGAATGTGACGTTTCGTGTGGCGCGTGGCGACGAGGAAATGGAGAAGAAATTCGCCAAGGAAGCTGCGGCGGCGAAGATGGCGGGGTTGGCTGGGCACCGGTCTATCGGGGGGATGCGGGCGTCGATTTACAATGCGGTGCCTGTGGAGGCGGTGAGCGAGTTGCTGGGGTTTATGCGGGATTTTCAGAAGCGGAATGGGTAGAGCGCCGGACACCTACTGTCTTGAGAACCTCGCGAACGGCAGTGATGTTGCCGTACCGATGCATGCTCGGTCTGGCTCTGCCAGACCGTCCGCTACATTAACTGCCTCGAAGTTGTGAACCTCGATTGGCCCTCGACCGCTTGATTGGCATGACTGAAGAGCCACAGTAGTGTGGCAATTGCGCAACAGTTGGCTTGACATGCCGAAGTTGCGTGAGTATGGTGGTTTTTCATGTCAAAACTAGCGGAAAGGACGGGTTTTGCCGCGCAACGGAAGCCTTCGGCTCACGGCAGTATTGGCGCAACCGCGGGCTTAGTCAGCATTCGGGGCGCGGGGCGGACGCAGCCGGAATCGCAGCCTCCTCTGGACGAGTATTTCAATTCCCTCTTTACGGCGCTTGGGCCGCAGCATTGGTGGCCGGGCGACACCTCTTTCGAAGTGATTGTGGGAACGATCCTGACGCAGAATACCTCGTGGACGAACGTCGAGATGACGCTCGCGAATCTTCGGCGCGAAGGCTTGCTGACCGTCGAAGGGATCGAGCGCGTGAATCAGCGGCTTCTGGCGAAATTGCTGCGGCCGGCGGGATATTTTCGGCAGAAGGCGCGGAAGCTGAAGGGGTTCGTGAAATTCTTGCGCGCGGAGTATGCGGGGTCGCTGCGGAGGATGTTCAAGACGCCGACGCTTACACTGCGTGAGAGGCTATTGGGGGTGTGGGGCATTGGGCCGGAGACGGCGGATTCGATTTTGTTGTACGCGGGGGAGCAGCCGGTGTTTGTGGTAGATGCTTATACCAAGCGAATGTTCGCGCGACATGGTTGGATCGGCGAAAAGACGAAGTACGAGGACATGCGTTGGATGGTGGAACGGCAATTTCCGGGTGATGTTCGCAGATTCAACGAGCTGCATGCTTTGATCGTGAATGCGGGGAAGAATTGGTGCCGGCCGCAAGAGCCGAAGTGCGGTGAATGCCCGCTGGGAAGATATTTGGAGGAAGGGCGTTGAAAGGCGAGCAATCCAAACGCAGGCGGCAGCTCTGGCTGATCATCGGCGGAATCGTGGTGGTGATGCTGCTGGCGGCCGTTTTCACGCTGGGGTCGCTGGACGTTCCGCTGCGGCCGGAGCAAGGAAGCTCGTTCGTGGTGCTGTTCGCCCTTTCGACGTTACTGGCCGCGGCACTGCTGGTGTTCACGCTGATTTTGACGCGCACGCTGGTGCGGATGTGGGCCGAACGACGCAGCGGGCAGATGGGTTCGCGGTTCAAAGTGAAGATGGTGCTGGGCGCAATGGGCGTCTCGCTGCTGCCGATCGTATTCCTTTTCTTTTTCAGCTACGCGTTGGTGAACCGCACGCTGAATTCGTGGTTTCCGCGCCCGCTGGAGATTGCGAATGAACAGAGCCAGCGGCTGCTGGCGGACCTGGGCCGCGCGAATATGGATCACCTGAGCGCTATTGCGGCGAAGGCGGCGGCGAACAGTAAACAGGACCAATCGTTGCTCGGATTGGCGTGGTCGGTGGATGCTTCGTGGATCGCACATTCGAGCGGCGTCGCAGACGACGGCGTGCAGTACATCAAGCCCGCGAAAGACGCCGACAAGGCGACGATTCCGGAGATGGAAACGATTACGCCGACGCTGGTGCGTACTTTGCCCGACGGCGCGGAGATATGGCAGACCAGCGATCACTTGTATATTGCCGGCAGCGCGCCGCTGGGCGGCGAACGTCTGTATGTGGCGCGGATTCTGCCGAACGACTTCCTCACGCGTTATTCACAGATTCAATCCCAGACCGAAACCTACGCCCAGCAAAAGCAGCACTTGCGCGCTTACAAGCGGGAGATTTTGCTCGCGTTGCTGCTGATGACGCTGCTGCTGGTTTTCACGACCACGTGGGTGGCGCTGTTTTTGTCGAAGCAAGTGACAGTGCCGATTCAGGCGCTGGCGGAAGCTACGCGGGAAATTTCGCGCGGGAATTTCGATCACACGATAGATGTACGGGCGCAGGACGAATTGGGAATGCTGGTGCGTTCGTTCAATCGCATGACGGAGCAACTGGGCGAAGGGCGGCGGCAGATTAATGAATTTACGCAGAGCCTGGAACAGGCGATTGAGGAGCGCGAGCGGCGGCGCAAGTTGATGGAAGCAATTCTGGAAAATATTCCGACGGGCGTAGTGTCGCTGAATTCGTCGGGAGAAGTGGCGCGGCTGAATAGCGCGGTGCCGGCGATTTTGGGGGATGCGGCGCGCGAGGCGCGGAGCTTGCAGGATCTGCTGGGAGAAGAGGCGGCGCGCGCGGTGTTGCATTTAATGCGGCAATCGCTGCGGATGGGGGTGGCTTCACGCGAGATTGAAGTGGCGACGGCGGGACGGCTGGTGCGTGCGGCGGTGACGGTGAGTTCGCTGGGGCCGCGGCGGTCGAATCCCGGATTTGTGGTGGTGATTGACGATTTGACGGATTTGCTGCGGGCGCAGAAGGCTGCGGCTTGGCAGGAGGTGGCGCAGCGCATCGCGCACGAGATCAAGAATCCGCTGACGCCGATACAACTTTCGGCGCAACGCTTGCTGCGTCATCTGGACCGGCTTGGCGCGCAGAGGGCGGACGGAGCGCGTTCGGAATTCGAGAAGCTGGCGGCGGAGTGCGCGGGGTTGATCGAGCGCGAGGTGCAGACGTTGGGTTCGCTGGTAGATGCATTCTCGCAATTTGCGCGATTCCCTTCCGCGCGGCTGGCGCCGGAGGACTTGAATGCGATTGTCTCGAGCGCATTGGATTTATTTCATGGGCGACTCGAGGGCGTGACTTTGCGCGCGGAGCTGGCGGATAGTTTGCCGCCGGTGAAAGCGGACCGCGAGCTTTTGCGGCGGGTGCTGGCGAATTTGATTGATAACGCGGCGGAAGCCATGGAGGGGTCGGCGATACGCCGGCTGCGGGTGGCTACGCGCGTGGAGGGCGATGGAGACGCGGTGGAGATCGAGATTTCGGATAGCGGGCATGGAATTTCGCCGGAGGATAAGCAGAGGTTGTTCTTGCCGCATTTTTCTACTAAGGAGCGCGGGACGGGGTTGGGGCTGGCGATCGCTAGCCGGATTATCGCGGAACATAACGGGACAATTCGGGCGGAGGACAATCTGCCTACTGGAACGCGATTTGTGATTCGGTTTCCGGCGGCGGAGATTCCGGTTACGCCGGCTTAGTGTTTTCAGAAAAGCTCAAACATTTGACACAGAGGGCACAGAGTTCGGAAAAGATGAGTTCACGGAGATAGCTGGCTGAGCTCGCGACCCGTGCTTGTGGTTCTTGGAAATCAAAAGATTTAACGCAGAGGACGCAGAGGTAAGAGCGCAGAGAACGCAGAGAAAATCGATCAACTGCTCTCCGGGTTATATGCCAGCTTCCATACTTATTGTTGATGACGAAGGTGGGATTCGCGAATCCTTGGCGGGACTCTTGCGCGATGAAGGGTACAAGGTGGAGACCTTGGAGTCGGGGGAGGAGTGTCTGGCGCAGCTGGAGCGGCGCGGCGTTGACCTGATTTTGTTGGATGTGTGGCTAAAGAAAATGGATGGGCTGGAGACTTTGGAGCGGATTCAGGCGCAGGATGGCGCGCCGATGGTGGTGATGATTTCGGGGCATGGGAATATCGAGACGGCGGTGCGGGCTACTAAGCTCGGAGCGTTTGATTTCATCGAGAAGCCGCTTTCGCTTGAGAAAGTTGTGTTGGTGGTGCGGAACGCTTTGGAATACTTGCGGCTGGAAGAGGAGAATCGGCGGCTGCGGGCGGAGCTCGAAGAGAAGCATCAGATTCTCGGGAGCAGCGTGCCGATGAAGGCGCTGCGGCAGCAGATTGCTTTGACGGCGCCCACGAACGGGCGCGTTTTGATTTACGGCGAGAGCGGGACGGGCAAAGAATTGGTGGCGCGCGCCTTGCACGACAGCAGTTTGCGGAGCTCGATGCAATTTGTGGAAGTGAATTGCGCGGCGATTCCGGAGGAATTGATCGAGTCCGAAATGTTTGGGCATCGCAAGGGCAGCTTTACGGGCGCGAGCGAAGACAAGGTGGGAAAGTTTCAGAAAGCGGATGGCGGAACTTTATTTTTGGATGAAGTGGGGGACATGAGTTTGAAGACGCAGTCGAAGGTGCTGCGCGTGCTGGAGGAGCGGCGCGTGGAGCCTTTGGGGTCGAACCAGCCTGCCACGGTGGATGTGCGGGTGATTGCGGCGACGAATAAAAAGCTGGAGGAAGAGATTGCACGGAATGCGTTTCGCGAGGATCTTTTTTACCGGTTGAATGTGATTCCCTTTTACGTGCCAGCTTTGCGCGAACGCATGGAGGATATTCCGATTCTGGCGGCGCATTTTCTGGCAGCGTTTTCGCAGGAGTATGGGAAGAAGCCGAAGGAATTCAGTTCGGCGGCCGTGGAGGTGCTTTTAAATTATCCGTGGCCCGGGAACGTGCGGGAGTTGAAGAACCTCGTGGAGCGGCTTGTGATTATTTGTCCTTCGCCGCGGATCGAGCCGCATCATTTGCCGCCGGAGATTTTTCGCGGCGCGTCGAAAAGCCCGCAGAAACCGTATGAGAGTTTGCAGGAAGCGCGTTCGGCGTATGAGCGCGAGTTCGTGTTGCGCAAATTGGAAGAGAATCGCTGGAACATGACGAAGGCGGCGGAAGCGTTGGGGTTGGAGCGCAGCCATTTGTACCGGAAGATGCGGGCGTTGGGGATTGCGCCGACGCGTGCGGAGTGAAGCGCGTGGCATTTTGGCGCCCGGTTACATTAGTGAGCACAGGACCGTGGCGTGTTTTACGTCCGGGCAAGTTGGGGCGCGGCTAGCAGCGCCCCTACGGACGTCGGATCGTTTGTGCAAATGTTTTTGCGGTTACTCGGCTTCTTGGATTTCGGCTAGTTGTTCTAGTTGGCGGTGCCAGTCTAATTGGCGGACCAGGGTGGAATTTTGGCGCCAGTTGGATTGGACTTTGACGAAGAGTTCGAGGAAGATTTTTGCGCCCAGGATGGATTCGAGTTCTTTGCGGGCAGCTGTTCCGATCTTTTTGATTGCTTCCCCGCCCTTCCCGATCAGGATTCCCTTTTGGCCGTCGCGTTCTACGTACATCGTGGCGCGGATGCGCAGCAGCTTGGGAGTTTCCTCGAAATTATCAACCAGGACGGCGATGGAGTGCGGGACTTCGTCGCGCGTGGCCAGGATTGCTTTTTCGCGGACGATTTCGGCGGCTAGGAAACGCTCCGGTTGGTCGGTGAATTGGTCGAGGGGAAAATGCGGCGGAGCTTCGGGCAGGCGCTCGAGCCAGAAGTTGACGAGGTTAAGGCAGCCCTCGCCGGTGAGCGCGCTGATGGGAAAAACTTCGGCGAATTCGAATTCCTTGCTGTAGCGCTCGATCATCGGAAGGAGGAGCGGCTTCGCGATCCGATCTATTTTATTCAGCAGCAGGTAGACAGGGCCGCGGAAGCGCTGGAGCCAATCGAGGGCGAATTTATCGCCGCGGCCGAAGTCGGCGGTGGCGTCGGCGATTAGGCAGAGGATGTCAATACCTTCGAGGGCGTGCTGGAGTTCGTCCATCATCATGCGGCTGAGAACGTTTTCTGGTTTGTGGATGCCGGGAGTGTCTACCAGGACGATTTGAGCGTCGTCGCGATTGAGGATGCCTTGAATGCGGTTGCGGGTGGTTTGGGGCTTCGAGGAGACGATGGCGACTTTTTGACCGACGAGAGTATTGACTAGCGTGGATTTGCCGGCGTTGGGGCGGCCGATGATGGCTACGAAACCGGATTTGAAGGGCATGGATGTATCAATTGTACGCCTTTGGAGGACGACGAGAAAGGAGGCGGGGGATTGAGCGGCTGGGAGCTTGCTTTGGTGCGATTCAGGATTTAACACAGAGTTCACAGAGGAAGAAACGGAGTGAGGGCACCGAGATGCTTCGCTAATGTTGCGAGTCTTGTACGGATTTGGCTTCCTAATTCTTTACTGCGGCGTGAACGTAGGGAGAAAAACCATTTCGACGGCGACGGTGCTGGTGCTATTTCATGAATTCTTGACATCGTAAGGCATCGTTGTATGCTCGACTTGCTTGCGGCGAGCCAGAGCTATCTGGTTGCGGAAGGCGGGGCGTTCCGCGCGACACGCTGCTTAGCCACATTCAGCCTTTAGAGGAGGCCTTCGATGGCACACCATGTAAAAGCAATTCCGGAGGGGTATCACTCGGTCAGTCCCTCGTTGACTTGCAAGGATGCAGCGCGGGCGATCGAATATTACAAGAGAGCTTTCAATGCGCAGGAAATTATGAGGATGCCGTCGCCCGACGGCAAGATCTCGCATGCGGAACTACAGATCGGCGATTCCCGCATATTTTTGAATGACGTGATGGGACCGATGACTGCAGCTAGCTCGGGAACGCCGGGGATGTCTTTGTTCTTGTATGTCGAGGATGCGGACACTACGTTTAACAATGCGGTGAAGGCCGGCGGGAAAGTGGACATGGCGCTGGAGAATCAGTTCTGGGGCGACCGCTACGGGAAACTTACGGATCCCTTTGGGCACCAGTGGGGCATCGCGACTCATGTGGAAGATTTGACGCCGGAGGAAATCGACAAGCGGGCGACGGCGTTTTTTGCGAAGATGGCGGCGCACGGGTAGTTTTCGGGAACAATTTGATGGTGCTTGGTCGGGCTCGCTGCGGTTGTGGCGGGCCCGAAGCGTTTTTGGGGGGGGGCGCGACACACTCTCACCGTAGAGACGCAGAGTACGCATGTACGCAGAGAAAGGCCGAGGCAATGCCTTGCTTGACGGACGGAAAAGCAGGTCCCTGCCTGCGGCAGACAGGCCTCGCTGCGCCCGGGATGACAGGGCGTTTACTTTTTGAGGAATTAGATTGTGCGGGCGGAAGAGGCGGCTGCTGAGGGGACGGGTTTGGCGCGGACGCGTAGGACTTTGCGTTGGTTGGCTTCTAAGACTTCGAAGCGGAGGCCGTCGGCGTCTACTACTTCGCCGGTTTTGGGGACGTGGCCGGCTACGCTATTGAGCAGGCCCGCGATGGTGGTGGCGGCGGAGTGTTGCATGCTGGCGTCGAGTTGCACGCCGAAAAGCTCGTTGACCTTATCGAGTTGAACGCTGCCGCGCATTACCAGCGCGCCGCTGGCCTCGCGGACTACGTCCGGGGCGGGCGTGCGATCTTCTTCGCCGATCTCGCCGACAATTTCTTCGACTAAATCCTCCACGGTGACGACGCCCGCCATCAGGCCGTATTCGTCAATCACGATGGCCATTTGCTGATTTTTGCGCTGCATTTCTTTCAAGAGTTCCGAGCCGAATTTTGTTTCGGGGACGAAGAGCGCGGGACGCATCAGTTCGCGTACGGTGCGGTGCGCGGCGTCGCGGTCGGGGACTTCGAGCATGTCGCGAGCCATGACGATGCCGACGATATCGTCGAGCGATTTTTCGTAGACCGGGAGGCGGGAGAATTTCGTGTCCACGACCAGGTCGCGTAGCTCTTCGAGGGAGGCAGAGGCGCGAATGGCAATGACATCGGGGCGCGGAGTCATGACGTCGCGCACGCGCTTATCGCCAAATTCGACGACGGATTCGATCAGGCGGGCTTCGTCCTGTTCGATGATGCCTTCTTCGGTGGCGGCGTCCACAAAAGCTTCGATGGCGTGCTGCTGCTCGTCGGCGGGAGTTTGTACGCCGGGCTCTTCGGACAAGTGCAGGACGGAAATCAGAAGTTCGAGAACGGCTTGCACGGGCCAGATGACAAAGAGAAGGACGCGGACGAGCGGGACGAAGGGCAGTACCCATTTTCCAGAAGCGCGAGCGAGCAGTAGCGACGGGAAAAACTGCATGGCGACGACTACCTGCGCACCGAGGAAAAAAATCATTTCGACCGCGGCTTCCCAGGTGCCGGGGACGAAGAAGAGGACGCCGCGCGCGGTTATGGCTGCGACTAAGACGAGCCAGAGGCGGGCAAGCAAACTGAAGGCGAGCGCGGCACGACGCCGGTCCATGTGGAAGCGCGGCTCGACTTCGGCTTCGAACGTTTCGAGGTGATCGTGAATGCGGCCGGTGTGGACGCGGCCGAGTTCGCGGAATGCGCGGTCGAGGTAGGAAAAGACGACGAGGCCGATGGTGAGGGCGAGCACGCCGACGGTGTAGAAGAAGATGGGCATGGCTAGGCCAATCCTAAGTCGCGGCGGAGACGGTTTTCGCGCCGGGTCATTTGGCCTTGGTCGGTTTCGTGGTCGTAGCCCATCAGGTGCAGCACGCCGTGAAGGATGAGGATACGCATTTCCTGGTCGAAGGTGCGGCCGAATCGAAGCGCGTTACGACGGGCGACGGCTGGGGCGATGGCGATGTCACCCAGGTACGAGGAGGGAGAAGGACTTGGGGATGTAAAAGAGGTGGAGGAACCACTCGCGCGGCTGTGTTTTGCGGACGGCTTGCGTCTTCCGGCGCTCGCCGGGAGTTGCGAGTGTCTCCCGCGGATGCTTTGGACAGAGTTAAGGGGAACGGGTCCATCGGCTGGAAAGGACAATACATCGGTCGGGCGATTTTTGCCACGGTACGCAGCGTTCCAGCGGGCCATTTGCGGATCGCTGACGAGGGCGACGGTGAGCGAATCCGCTGGGAGGCGCAAGCGCTCTTGCGTGGCCGCGAGAAATTTATCCAGCGTTGCAATGGAAACACGAACGCGCCGCTGTTGATTGAGAATCATACCGGCGGTTAATCCCGCGGATTTTTGAGAGCGGAGTGTCCCGCGATGGAGCCGCGGCCATTCTGGCTGGGATGCGAGGCGGCGTGCTCGTCATAGGCTTTGATGATGCGCTGCACGAGATTGTGGCGGACGACGTCGCGTTCATCGAAATAGACGAGCGAGATGCCTTCAATTTTGCCGACGATTTCGATGGCTTCGATGAGACCGGAGCGGCGGGATTCGGGCAGGTCAATTTGGGTGACGTCGCCGGTGATCACGGCTTTGGAATTGAAGCCGAGGCGCGTGAGAAACATTTTCATCTGCTCGCTGGTGGTGTTCTGCGCTTCGTCGAGGATGACGAAGGAATCGTTGAGCGTGCGGCCGCGCATGAAGGCGAGCGGCGCGACTTCGATGATGCCCTTTTCGAGGAAGCTTTCGAGCTTGTCGGCTTCGAGCAGGTCGTGGAGCGCGTCGTAGAGCGGGCGCATGTAGGGGTCCACTTTTTCCTGGAGCGTGCCGGGAAGGAAGCCGAGGCGTTCGCCCGCTTCGACGGCGGGTCGCGCGAGAATGATGCGGTTCACTTGCTTGGACAGGAGCGCGGTGACGGCCATGGCCACGGCGAGATAGGTCTTGCCGGTGCCGCCGGGACCGATGGCGAAGACCATGTCGTAGGCTTCGAGAGCCTCGATGTAGTGCTTTTGATTCGTGCTCTTGGGGACGATGGTCTTTTTGCCGAAGGAGCGCGAGTGCGAAGGAGAGAACGCGCTGCGGGCGGCTTGCGGCGGTTCGCCGGTGGCGATGCGCAGGAGCGATTTCACTTCCTGGCTATCGGGAATGCGGCCATCGCGGATGCGTTGGTTATATTCGCCGAGGATTTGGGCGGCGCGTTCGACTTGAGGCGCCGCGCCTTCAATTTCGAGATCGTGGTCACGGAGATGCGTGGTGACGTGCAGTGCGGACTCAAAGAGCTTCAGGTTTTCGTCGAGGGTGCCGAACAGTTCGTTGATGCCACCAGCTAAGCGGACGGTTTGTTTCATCAAGTCTCGCGGAAGCGATGTCTCCAGGACAGAAATTCAAGCTTGCTACAATCAGCGTAGCGCGGGAGGAGCGGAGGGTCAAGGCAGGCGCGGAGAGATTCACCGTATTGTAATATTGGCTTGGAAGCATGGCGGGTTAACCAGGACGTGACGGAAAGGAAGCAAAAGGCGTAAAGGCTTCGCTTTTGCGGGCCGATTGTTTCAATATGGCGAATTGTGGATGGCAGGCTTCTTTTAGTTGGCGTGGAATTGGCGTGGCGACGATGACGGGGAGAGAGGCATGACGGACGGCAAAGAACCAACACCTGGCCCGGCGAGTCCGGCTTACGCGAAGCTGCGACGGACGCAGCGCGTACACATTTTGATGGCGGTGCTGGTGCGCGGTACGAGCGGAGGCAAAAACTTCCAAGAAGAGACGAAAACGACGACGGTGAACGCGCACGGGTGCCTGATTTCGATGGGGACGCCGGTGGCGCGTGGCCAGCACGTTTCGATCGTGAATCCGAAGACGGCGGAAGAAGTGGAATGCAAGGTGGCTTACATCAGCGAGAACAAGGGCAGCAAGACGGAAGTGGGGTTGGAGTTTACGGAAGCGTCGCCGCTTTTCTGGAGGATTGGGTTTCCGCCGGAGGATTGGGTGGATTCGATGGAGCGCAAGCGGCCGGGGACTTCGGCGGCGCCGTCGCGTCCTGCGGGTGCGGGGAGCGGGACGCCGCGGGGGAAGAACGAGTAGGTGGGTCAGCGCGCGATGCGCTTATCGGGCCCGTGGATTTTCTTCAGGTTGTGAGTCTTCGCTTCTACTTTTTGCTCGAACGCCAAGAAAAAGCAGATCCCTCGCTACGCTCGGGATGACAGTCGCGTCATTTTTTTCGCAAGCGATAAAACCACGCTACTTCTCCCTCGTAACTTCACGGTTTGGCGGCTGGGAATTCTACTTTGGGGACTGCGCGCGACGTTTCGGAGGCCTGGAAGTAGGCGTTGTTGGGTTGGAATCCAGCCCAGCCGGCGAAAATGCTGTTCGGGAACTGGCGGAGGTAGGTGTTGTAGGCCTGGATGGAATCGTTGTAGCGCTTGCGTTCGACGGCGATGCGATTTTCGGTGCCGGCTAGTTCGTCCTGAAGGCGGAGGAAATTTTCGTTGGATTTGAGCTGGGGGTAATTTTCGCTGATCGCTAGCAGGCGGCCGATGGCGCCGTCGAGTTGGCCGTTCGCGGCGATTTTGTCGGTAGGGGTTTTGGCGCCGAGCAGAGCAGCGCGGGCGTTGGCGATATCGGCGTAGACGGTTTCTTCATGCGCGGCGAAACCTTTCACGGTGTTGACGAGGTTGGGGATGAGGTCGGCGCGGCGTTGGAGGACAACGTCTACTTGCGCCCAGTTGGATTTCACCTGCTCGTCGAGGGTGACTAGCTGGTTTTTGGTGCTGACGTAGCCGCCGCCGACTGCGGCTGCGATCAGGACGATAATGGCGATTACGGCGACGACGGCTTTCATGGAAGACCTCCGACGAGGATGGTGGCGGGGCCATCATACTGCAAAAGGCGATTTTGGCGGAGTGCGGGATGGAGGAGGCGGGACGAGCGGTTGCGGAGAGAAAGGATTTAACACAGAGTACACCGAGAAAGGCAAAAAGAGGGCACGGAGACGTGTCGGAGGGGCACGTTTTGTGGTTGTTGCGGGATTCACATCGAAGAGAGATCCCTCGCTGCGCTCGGGATGACAAACGCGAAGTCACGTGCGTGGTGTAAAAATTCGTTGCGACGGCCTTCTTTACATCGATTCAAGGCGGCGATCTACTTCGTTGGTTATTACTTCCACGAATTCCAGGTAGGCTTGGAGCGAGGCTTCTACGTCTACGCTGCGGGGTTTGCGCTTCCCTTCTCTTAGATCGAGCATGGCGTTGAAGGCGGAGGGATCGGCGCCGGTGAGTGTGGCCATGGCGGCGACGGCGTCGCGTTTGGTTGCTGGCGCGGGTTCGCCTAGCGCCATCAGCGCGTGACGGAAGAGTGCGCAGAAGACTGAAACGGATTGCGACATGATTGCCAGATGCGCTTTGTAGCTTAGCGGCGCGGCCAGGACTGCCTGGCGCAGGCGCAGCCAATCGGTGCGGAGTTCGCGTTCGACTTGCAGGCGGTGGAGATGCAGAGGGACTTCGAAATTGGCGAAGAGTTCTGGGCCGAAGAGCACGCGGTGGTGATGCTTGATGTCGAGAAGCTCGATGGCGAAGACATCGGCGGAACGATGGAGTTCATCGAGAGTGAAAATCAGCGGTGGAGGATTGCCCTGGCGCACCCACCATTCGGCGGGGTCGTGGAGATGTTCGAGATCTGCGGGGCCGGCGTGTTCGACGACGCAGAGGACGTTGAGGTCGGAGTGGCCTGCACGGAATTCGCCGGTGACGGCCGAGCCGTAGAGGACTACAGATTTAAGGTTGTCTTTTGCGGCGGCTTGGAGCCGGGCGACTAGTTCGGTTAATTTTGCTTCCATGGCACGACCTTTATTTATTACTGCCTTATGCAATCGGGGTGCTATGCGGCAACCGCAAAACCTGTACCTCAGCGGCTTAAAGCCGCTGTCATCGTGCTGCGCTCTTGCCGTAGCTAAAGCTACGGCCTACAAAGATTCCCGCGCTCTTACGCGATCTTGTGCGAACGGAAATTGCTACCAACTGCCGCCGGCACCACCTCCGCCGAAGGAGCCTCCACCGCCGCCCCCGAAGCCTCCTCCACCACCACCGAAACCTCCGCCACCAAAGCCACCGCCACCCCAGCCACCACGGCCCATAGCACCGCCGATCATGGGGCCAATCCACCAGCCGCTACCGCCGCCACGGCCACGTCCTGAGCCACCGCTCATCATTTTGTAGATGATGAGGATGAACACGCCCAGCAGTAGAAGCGAAAGCATTCCATTCGATTGAGTGTCATGCGGGCGCCGCGGTTTGGGAGGCGGCAACGAGCCGACGCTGAGAGTGACGCCGCGATCTTGGGCGATGACGTCGGCGACGCGGCGCGTCATGAGAAGCACGGCAGCGTCGTAGTTCCCAGTGCGCAGGTATGGGACCGCTTCGCGCCCGAATCCGCCTACTTTTCCGTCGGGAAGGATGCCTTCGAGTCCGTAACCCACTTGCGTCCAGTATTTGTGGTCCTTGATTGCAAAAAAGATTAAGACGCCGCTGGAGGTGTCCTTCGGACCGACTCCCCACTTGGTTGCAAGATCGAAGGAATAGTCTTCCACGGAGCGCCCATCGAGTGACGGCACCGTCACTACAAACACCTGAGCCTTTGCTTTCTGGTCAATTTCGGTGCAGAGGGCGGTGAGCTGGGCGCGGGCGTTGGGGCTTAGGACGTTGGCGAAATCGTTTATGTAGCCGGCGGGTTTGGCTGGGATTGAGGTTTGGGCTAGTGCTCGGAGCGCGAGGCAGAAGAGCAACAACAGGAGTAGAGGGGGCGTCGCGCGGCGATAGATTCGAACTCGGCGCGGATTTAGTGCAGAAGGCATGGGTGCCGCGGGCATGTTAGTTCGTTGCTGCTTCTAGTGTCAATGTTGCGCGGTTCGTGCGGGCGCGAGGGTTCAAAGATTTAACACAGGGTGCACTGAGAACTGCAAAAGAGAGAGGGCACGGAGAGTTTGGCGCCGTTCCGCGCGCGATATAGCCCACACGCGTCGGCCGAACTTGCTGCGTTCACCGCGAAGAGAGATCCCTCACTTCGTTCGGGATGACATGCGTTGAGCGAGACGCTCACAGGAAGCTTTCTGCTCGCGGGCTTTGATTGTCAGTGGCGGAGGGCGGTGCTAGACTTCGCGCTCGCGTGTTCGGGTACGCACGGTACTGTCCGAAAATGAACGCCTCATGGTACCCTTTTCCCGTTTAATCGTCTAAATTCAAGCGGATAGGCATGGCCGCTGCTTTGCAGCCGGATACATATTTTGAAACAAACGGGGTTGCTGGTGCGTTTGAATAGGTTACAGGTCTGCGGAAATGGATGCGTCACTTTTAGCGAGGGGAAAAACACGATGATTGGAAGGTTACAAGTTGCGGTGGTGCTGCTGACGGCTGCATCGCTGATCGTCTCGCCGGCTTACGCGGCCGCGCAAGCGGGACAGGAGCAGAATCAGGCGCAGAGCCAAGGGCAAGCCTCATCCCGAACGCAGCCCCCGAGCCAGCCTGCGGCGCAAACCGGCGCGCCCGCTACAGAGGCCGCCCGCGACCTGCGCGGAGTTGAAGGGCCCAACTATTCAAAGCCCAAGTCGCAACTACCGAATTTTTTTGCGCCGTACACTCCAGAGAATATTCCCGAGCCGATGCTGACGAACTCGCCGCGAATCGACCAGCTGATGCAGGACGGCAAGTTAATGCTCAGCTTGGATGACGCGATCTCACTGGCGCTGGAAAACAATTTGAACATTAACGTGACGCGCTTTACGCCATGGATCGCCGAGACGCAATTGCTGAAGGCGAAAGCGGGCGGAGTTCCGCAGACCGGCAGCAGCCAGCAAGTGGTATTGGGGACATCGCCAGCGGTGTCGTTCGATCCGGTGTTCACGATGAATCTGGGATGGTCGCACGGAATTTTCCCGGTGAACAACCCGTTTACTTCGGGCGCCGGGACGACGGCAATTCCGGCGGTGGACCAGAATACGGCATTCGTAGATTTGGGCTACACGCAAGGATTTCATACCGGAACAAGCCTGCAGGTGACGTTCGATACTCCGCGGACGTCGACGAACCTGAACGACGTAGTGTTCAATCCGGCGTTGAGCCCGATCATGTCCGTGACTTTGTCGCAGCCGTTGCTGAACGGTTTCGGACTGCTGCCGAACACGCGATACATTTTGGAAGCGAGGAATTCGATCAAGGTGGCGAATTCAGTGTTTGCGCAACAGGTGATTGCGACCGTGACGCAGACGTCGAACGATTACTGGGAGCTCGTCTACGACCGCGAAAACGTGAAGGTGGAGGAAGCGGCGGTGGGAGTCTCGCAGAAACTCTACGAGGACAACAAGAAGCAGCTGGAAATCGGGACGATGGCGCCGCTCGACGTGCTGACAGCGGAATCGCAACTGGCCACGGATCAGCAGAATTTGATCGTGGCGCAGACGACGAGATTGCAGCAAGAAACCGTGCTGCTAAACGACATCGCCAAGAATTTGCTGGCGAAAGACGTGGCGGGAATCGAAATCATTCCGACCACTCCGATTTCGACGCCTGAATTGGTGGAGAACATTCCGTTGCAGGACGCGGTGCAGGAAGCATGGCGGAAGCGTCCGGAGCTGTACCAAGCGGATTTGAATCTGAAGAATGCTGGCATCGAAGTGAAGGCGACTAACAACGGATTGTTGCCTTCGCTGAGCGCCTACGTGGAGTACCAATCGCAGGGCTTGAACGGCAACAAGATCAACACGGCCACCGTGCCGGGCGCATTCGCGCCGGACACCGGGTCGCCGCTGGTGGACGCCAACGGAGTTCCGATCCTGATTGGCGGCAATGAGGCGTTTGCGGGATTTCCGGTGAGCGCGACGACGATCAATCCTGGCGGACTCGGTGGCTCGCTGGAGAACGTGTTTCACAACGATTTTCCGGTGTATTCGGTGGGCGTGAATCTGACTTTGCCGATTCGCAACCGGTCGGCGCAGGCGGATAGCGCACGGGCGCATCTGGACGAACGTCAAGAGCGCGTGCAATACCGGCAGACGGAAAACACCATCGTGCTCAACGTGCGGAACACGATGATTGCGTTACAACAGGATCGCGCGCAGGTGGCTGCCGCGGATAAGGCGCGCACCCTCGCACAACAGACGCTCGATGCCGAACAGAAGAAATATCAACTGGGGTCATCCACCAGTTACAACGTCGTCTTGCGATCGCGCGATTTGACGGCGGCGCAAGGGACGGCTTTGCGCGCGCAGGCGAATTTGGCGGAAGCGCTGGTGAATTTCAATCAGGCGATGGGACGGACCCTGGAAGTGAATCATATTACGGTGGCGGATGCATTGCGGGGCGTGACGGGGCGGGATCCTTTGATTCCGGGGACGCCGGATGCGGGGGTGGGGGCGAAGTAGAGTTTAAGCGCGTGGATTGCCGAGGGTACGATTTGCTTCGACGGCGGTGATCGCGCCCGTCGACTAGTTGGCCGGAGACTTTTGGTTCGGAAAGCGGCGGCGCGGCGCCGCACTCCATATTGATTTGCGCCGGAGGTCGAATCTGCATGTCATTTGAGCTCGCTGGTGCACCAATGGCGTCCGCCGCGACGGACGCCGCTACAGGTGCTCACCAATGGTTGACATTGCTTGGGTTACACCTCGGTTGTTTTTCTGATTGTTGCTGCTTCCGTTTCGTTGCCCTAGAATGAGTTGATGGCGCTGCTGTTGTACTTTACGCGCTTGGCGTGTGTTTGGAAGGAGCCCTCCCATGTCTGAGAAAATCGCAGATAAAACTGGCAAGGTTCGTCAGTCTCAGAGTACCGCTACGCTCGAGCCGGAGCGGCACGTTTCGGCCGGCGAGCAGGCATGGGAAGAGAAAACGTTGCGGCCTACCTTGCAGAAATCGCCGGAAAGAGACGCTGACTTCACTACCGTTTCGAGTTACCCGATTCGGCGGCTCTATACGCCGGCGGATTTGCCGGATTGGAATCCGGAAACGGATTTGGGTTACCCGGGAACGCCTCCTTACACGCGCGGAATTCATTCCACGATGTACCGCGGGAAATTGTGGACGATGCGGCAATTCGCGGGATTTGGAACCGCGGAGGACACCAACGCGCGATTTCGATATCTGCTTTCGCAGGGGCAGACGGGTCTTTCGGTGGCGTTTGATTTGCCGACGTTGATGGGCTACGACGCGGATCACCCGCTTTCGGAAGGCGAAGTTGGGAAATGTGGAGTGGCGATCAGTTCGCTGGCGGATATGGAAGTGCTGTTTGACAAGATTCCGCTGGCGGACGTCACGACTTCGATGACGATCAATTCGCCGGCCGCAGTGATTTGGGCGATGTACCTGGCGGTGGCGGAAAAGCAAGGAGCGGACTGGAAGAAAATATCCGGAACGCTGCAAAACGATATTTTGAAGGAATACATCGCGCAGAAGGAATACATCTATCCGCCGGAGCCTTCGATGCGGCTGGTGGTGGATACACTGGAGTTTGGCGCGAAGAACACGCCGAAATTCAATCCGATTTCGATCAGCGGGTATCACATACGCGAAGCGGGCTCGACGGCGATTCAAGAGCTGGCGTTCACTTTGCGCGACGGGATCGAGTATGTGGACTGGGGCGTGCGGCGTGGGATGGATGTGGATGAATTTGCGCCGCGGCTATCGTTTTTCTTCAACGCGCACAATGATTTTTTCGAGGAGATCGCGAAATATCGCGCGGCGCGGCGGATTTGGCACAAGACGATGACGGAGCGGTTTGGCGCGAAGAATCCGCGGTCGTGGGCTTTGCGTTTTCATACGCAGACAGCGGGATGTTCTTTGACGGCGCAGCAGCCTTACAACAACGTGGTGCGGACGGCTTTGCAGGCTTTGGCAGCGGTGATGGGCGGGACGCAGTCATTGCATACGAATTCCTTGGACGAGGCTTGGGCGCTGCCTACGGAATTTGCTGCGACTTTGGCTTTGCGCACGCAGCAGATCATTGCGCATGAGAGCGGCGTGACGAATACGGCGGACCCGCTGGGTGGGTCGTATTTCGTTGAGGCGTTGACGAATGAAGTGGAGCGCGGGGCTTGGGATTACATCGAGAAGATTGATGCGTTGGGCGGGATGGTGGCGGCGATCGAGCGGGCTTACCCACAGCGGGAGATTGCGGAGGCGGCTTACAAGTATCAGATGGCGGTGGACCGCAAGGAAAAGATTATTGTTGGCGTGAATGATTATGTGGCTGAGGAAAAAGGCATCGAGATTCTGCAGATTGATGAGACGGTGGCGGAACGGCAGGCGGTGCGTTTGCGGAAGTTGCGCGCAGAGCGGTCGGGGGCGGAGGTTGAACGGCGGCTGGATGCGTTGCGGAAGGCGGCTGCGGGGGATGCGAATTTGATGCCGCATATTTATGATGCGGTGAAAGCGTATGCGACTTTGGGTGAGATCTGCGATGCGCTGCGGGAAGTTTTTGGGATTTATGAAGAAGTAGCGATTACGTAGGGCGGCTAGTCATCCTCTAACCATCATTATAGAAATTTTTCCATGACAAGAACCGTCGGGAGGCAGACTTTGTTGAGACAAGTTACAACCGCCTTCTGCGCCGTGGTGTGTGGTTTGACGATTTGCGGTGCTGCGTACGCGAAGGATAAGAAGCCTGGGATTAAGAGTGGGTTTGTTACTACTTCGGATGGGGTGCGGATTCATTATATTGAGGCGGGGCGGTCGGCTATTACTCCTAGCGGACAGATTGGCAATCCGATGCCTTCTACTGCGGTGATTGAGAAGGGCGATATCGGCGTTTCCTTGGAGCACAAGTACCCTTCGATTTTGTTTGTGCCCGGGTGGACGATGCCTGGGTGGATCTGGCAGAAGCAGATCGATTATTTTTCGCGTGATTACCGCGTGGTGGCGATGGACCCGCGGTCGCAGGGAGATTCGACGCAGACGAGCGATGGATTGTATCCGGCAGTGCGCGCGCGGGACATCAAGGCGGTGGTGGATCAGTTGGACTTGGCGCCGGTGTTGATTGTGTCGTGGTCCATGGCCGTGGTGGAAACGCTGGCCTATGTGGATCAGTTTGGGACGGGAGATTTTGCGGGGTTGGTGCTGGTGGATAACGACGCCGGCGGGCGCGGGCCGAGCGACGCGGACCAGGATTTTGGATTACTAAAGGGAATTCTGGAAGACCGGCAAAAATCGGTGGAAGGGTTCATCCGGACACTGAACTTTCATAAGCCGCAGCCGGAAGATTATTTACAGAAACTCATCCAGGCGTCTTTGCGTGTGCCGACGAATACGGCGGTAACTCTGCTGGTTGGGCTATTTGTTTCGGACTACCGGTCGGTATTGCCGAAAATTGACAAGCCGACTGTGATTTGTGCGGCGAAGAGCCCTTACATGAGCACCATTGTGGACATGCAGTCGAAGATTAAGGGTTCGCAACTGGAAGTGTTTGCAGGCGACGGGCACGCGCTGTTTGTGGATGATGCGGACAAGTTCAACGCGCTGGTGGAGGATTTGCTGTTGGAATTGAAATAGCTTTTTAGCGCCGCGGCGGCGAGTGTCGCTATCGTTTTGCGGGCGATTTGAGTATTCTTGCGAGCATATGGCCGAAAAGAAGATAAGAGTGTTGATTGCGAAACCCGGACTTGATGGGCACGACCGTGGCGCCAAAATCATTGCGCGGGCTTTGCGTGATGCGGGGATGGAAGTGATTTACACGGGATTGCGGCAGACGCCGGAAATGATCGCGTCGGCGGCGGCGCAGGAAGATGTGGACGTGATCGGGCTTTCGATTCTTTCCGGCGCGCACAATACTCTTTGTCCGCGGTTGATGGAACTGCTGCGCGGGAAAGGGATGAATGACGTGACGGTGTTGATCGGCGGCATCATTCCGGAAGCGGATATACCCGCGCTGAAAAAGGGCGGGATCGCGGAAGTTTTCCTACCTGGGACTACCACGCAATCGATCGTAGATTTCATCCGCCAGCGCGTTTCCACTGCTCCACACGGAGCGTAACGCGGCGGTGAGCACTCGCCTCACCGCGACCGCACGCGAAGACGTACTTCTCCTTAGGTTGGACGACTTCAGGGAGATGTGGCGGGCTCAGGATGAAGCAGCGGGATGGGTTCGTCTTGTCCTTCGATGTTCACTTGGAGGATTTCAAACGTCCAACGATCCGCGTGCTTCTTCCCTACCACGACGATGTGGCCACTTCCTTTTGGTCCCGAAATGGGGACGCTCATGGTGGCGCTGCCCTCGGACCCGCTGAAGTTGACGTTACCCGCCACGAACCAGCCGATGTGCAGTGGTTGTCCTATTTTCTCGGCGACGGCGGGCGAAGCGGTCGCACGCTGGACAGCCTGTTGATACGGGTAAGAGTTGCGGAACATGGACTCGACGCCATAGAGCACCGCGCCGACGAATGCGGCGATCACCAGAGCGCCGACGACAACGACCATCGGCACAAACCATTTCCAGTTTTTGTCGAACCAGGTCCGTGGACGCTGCTGGTACGGCAACGATCCGGCGGACGGATAGGATGGAGAGTTCATTGATGTGTTCAGATGACGGTTCCGTCATACACCATAATTTTTCCAACGGCAACTAATTCGTGCACGGAGGCTCAGTGCATCGCGAGCACCAGCTTCGTGCGGGTGTAGGCAACGCGAAAGCCGAAGCGTTCGATATTGCGATGAGAGACGCTGCCGGGTTGTGCGATGCTGACGGCTAAGTCGCAGCCTTGTTCACGCGCCCATGCGAGACGCGCGCTCAGCAGCGCGGATTGCACGCCGCGGCGGCGAAATGGCGGAAGCGTGCTGGCGCCGAAAAGTCCTGCGACTCCCTGGTGCGCGGAGACAACGGCGCCGCCCGCCGGTTCGCCATCCACAAAAGCGAGAAGGAAGCTGCACGGGCCGCTGCGATGGCAGAAGCCTTCCATTACGTCGAGGATCGCTTGGGTGACCGGGAAATGCTCGGCGAAACCTTGCGCGACGGTCTGCGTCCAGAGCTTCGATTCGTCACGAGTGGCGGGGCGAATGGTGACGCCGGGAGGCGCGACAGGCGACGCTGTTGCAAGCACCTGGGCGAGATCGTCGAGGAGCAAGACGTCGGAGACTTCGAGAAGCTTGTAGCCGCGAGCGGCGAGACGTTCGTAGAGGCTCATTTCGATGAGGGGGCAAAGTTCTAATGCCGCGGGCGCGTTGCGCGATCTGAAGAATTCACCGAGAGCGTCCAGTTCAGCATCGGTGACGGGCCCGTTGAGCCCTACGCTGGTTGCTTGCGTGACGGGCGAATCGATGCCGGCAAAAACCGCGATGCCTCCGGCAATTTCCTGAACCGCTACCGGAAATACCGGATGGAGGCGGTGAAATGCTTCCGCGCACTCGCGGCCTGCGTTGGCTTCCGCCATTTCGACGCGGCGCGCCAAATCAACGTCAATGAATTGCATTGCTTGATCTCCTGTTTGTGGGAAACAACGCCCGGCTTCAGGGGCTGAAGCCCCTTTTTTTCGGCGGTCTGATGGCGGGGATAAATCCCCGCCCTTCCGTACCGTTGGACGATGAGATCTGCTAAGTAGATCGCCGGAACGCCTGCTTTATTGCGGCGAGCCGGAGGCAGACCTATCCTTCGCGTGGGAACAGCAGCGCATAGGCGCCTCCAGAGGAGAATTTGGCTGCGGCGGTAAGTTGACACCGCGGCCGGCGTTCATTCTATCGTACGGAGCGCGCAAGTCAAAACAAAGCGGCGATGATAGAATCCCTCGGTTATAGCGCTGCTGAGCTTTCTCAGCGTGCAGGCGGACGGGTGAATTCGCGGTGCAAGGAGAACGCTGGGTGAGTGGAACGAAAATTGAGACGCGGGTGGACGCCAAGTCCGCTGAATTTGCGAAGAATGCCCGGCAGATGGTGGATCGCCTGACGGAAATCAAGAACGAAGAGCAGCGCATCAGCCAGGGAGGCGGCGCGAAGGCGATCGAAGCGCAGCACAAGAAGGGCCGGATGACGGCGAGGGAGCGCATCGCCAAGCTGATTGACCCGAAGACCGAGTTTTTCGAGCTGGGACTTTATGCCGCGTACGAAATGTATGTGGAGTGGGGAGGCGCGCCGTCGGCTGGGACGATTACTGGCCTCGCGCGGGTTTCGGGCCGGCAGGTGATGATCATCGCGAACGACGCTACGGTGAAGGCGGGTGCGTTTTTCCCGATGACCGCGAAGAAAGTGATCCGCGCGCAGAATATCGCGATCGAAAATCATATCCCGACGATTTACCTGGTTGATTCCGCCGGCATATTCTTGCCGCTTCAGGAGGATGTGTTCCCGGACACCGACGATTTCGGGCGCGTTTTCCGCAACAATGCGGTGATGAGCGCGATGGGCATTCCGCAGATCGCGGCGATCATGGGGATGTGCGTCGCGGGCGGCGCGTATTTGCCAGTGATGTGCGACAAGATTTTGATGACGGAGGGCAGCGGGCTGTTTTTGGCCGGGCCGGCGCTGGTGCAGGCCGCCATCGGGCAAAAGACTTCGGCGGAGGAGTTGGGCGGCGCGCAGATGCACGCACAGATCAGCGGGACCGTTGATTTCCACGAGGCCGATGATGCGGCGTGCATCAAGCGCCTGCGCGCTCTTGTGGATAAGATGGGACACGGGCAGGCCGCACCGTTCGATCACAAGGCGGCGGCGCCGCCGGCTTACCCGGAGGACGATATCTACGGAATTTTTTCCGCGAGTCCGGGGAAGCAGTACGATATGCACGAGATCATCGCGCGGATTGTGGATGGGAGCGAGTTCGAGGAATATCGCGCGGAGTACGGGCAGACGGTTTTGTGCGGCTACGCGCGAATTGGCGGGTGGGCCGTGGGAATCGTCGCGAACCAGAAGAAAAATGTGAACACGCTGGCGCCTGGGACCGGCGAGCGACGGATTGAATTTGGCGGAGTAATTTATACGGAGGCCGCGGACAAGGCGGCGCGATTTATTCTGGACTGCAACCAGAACCTCGTTCCGCTGGTATTTCTGCACGACGTGAATGGGTTTATGGTGGGCAAGGAAGCGGAGTGGAGCGGGATTATCCGCGCGGGCGCGAAGATGGTGAATGCAGTGGCGAATAGCGTGGTGCCGAAAATTGCGGTGATTTGCGGCGGGAGTTTTGGCGCGGGACACTATGCAATGTGCGGCAAGGCTTACGACCCGCGGTTTGTGTTTGCGTGGCCAACGGCGCGTTATGCGGTGATGAGCGGCGATGCGGCGGCGGGGACTTTGGTGGAAATCAAGATCAAGCAGCTGGAGCGCGAAGGAAAGAAATTGAGCGACGCGGACAAGAAGGAACTGCACGAATCCATTCGGAAGACTTACGAGCATCAGACCGATCCGCGTTATGCGGCCGCGAGGCTATGGGTGGATGCAATTATTGATCCGGCGCACACGCGGGAAGCGCTGATTGAGGCATTGGATGCGGCTGGTCTAAATCCTAAGGTGGCGGAATTCAAGACCGGGGTATTACAGACGTGAGAAAAGTTAACAGTTCACAGTTGAAAGTTAAAAGTTAAAAGCAAACCTTCGTGCAACGATTCACTGAGCTTGCGGTCTGGCAGCGCAGCCATACTCTGGTTTTGGCGAGATTCGCCTTTACTTTTAACTTTGAACTGCTGACTGTGAACTGTTATTGACGCACAACCATGACGAATAGTCCCAGGAAGGGCGGTTTTGGATTGCTCGGCGCAACGACGTTGTTGTGTTTGCCGTCAGTCTTTGCGGTGTTTGCCTCGTCGGCGATCGAGAATAGTGGAGGAACTCACAGTTCGGCGCTGTGGTTCATGTTTCAGGTCTCGCAGTACGTGGGAGCGATCGGGATCGTGGTGGCAGCGGCGCTGATCGTGATAAAAGCGAGTGAGGGGAAGATCTCGCTGCTTGCGCTTGGGTTGATGACGGCTTCCGTGCTGGGGGCGATATTTTTGCAGTGGTATGCGGTCCATATCTACAGGAGTCCGTGGTTCTAAAAACCTATGAATGATGCGGTGACCATCGTGGAGTGTCCGCGGGACGCCTGGCAGGGATTGCGCCAGGTGATTCCGACGGAAGAGAAGGTGCAGTATCTGAGCCGGCTAATTTCGCTGGGATTTCGGCACATTGACGCGGTGAGTTTCGTTTCGCCGAAGCACGTGCCGCAGATGGCGGATAGCGAAGCGGTGATGGCGCGGTTGAGTGGGGTGAAGACGCCGGCGGGTGACGCGCCGGAAATTATCGGGATCGTGGTGAACGCTCAGGGACTGGAGCGTGCGATTGGTACGCCGGGCGTGACGACCGTCGGCTATCCCTATTCCATTTCAGCATATTTCCGGCGCGCGAACGCGAATATGTCCCGCGCAGAATCGCGGGAGCTGGTGGAAAAGCTGCAGCGCGAGACGAAGGCGGCGGGACGAAAACTGGTGGTGTATATTTCGATGGCTTTCGGGAATCCCTATGACGAGCCGTGGGGACCGGAACTGGTGGAAGAGACGCTCGTGTGGCTGAAGGATTTGGGCGTGCGGACGGTTTCGCTGGCGGATACGGTTGGGACGGCGTCGCCGGAGGAAGTGGCACAGCTCTATCAAGCAGTGAAAGGGTGCGTCGCGGGAGTGGATGTGGGAGTGCATTTGCATAGCCGTCCGGAGCGCGCGGCTGAGAAAATTCTTGCGGCGTACGAGGCGGGATGCCGGCGGTTTGATGGAGCGCTGACGGGAATGGGCGGGTGCCCTTTTGCGGGCGATGAGCTTGTGGGGAATATTCCTACGGAGGCGGTGCTTACTACGCTGGCGTCGCGCGGCGTTTCGACGGGGATTGATACGAAATCGCTGGCGGTGGCTTGTGCGATGACGGAAGAGCTGCGGGAGAAGTACACGCATACGGCGGAAGCGGCGAAACCAAATTAATGCGTCGAAGATCATCATGACGAGCAAAGTGCAAACGACGCGGCAACCGGAGTTCGTTACCCTGAAGTATGAGGTGGACGGCACGGCGGCGACCATCACGTTCAATCGGCCCGAGAAGCGCAATGCGGTCTCGAGCGAAATGGTAAAGGAGCTGCTGGAGGCTTTAGGCACGGCGGAATCGGATGCGTCGGTGCATGTGCTGATTCTGACCGGCGCGGGAAAGGCTTTTTGTTCTGGAATGGATTTGGACACTCTGCAAACGATTGCGACACAAACTGCGGCGGAGAATCTGGGGGATTCGCGCGAGATGGCTCGATTGTTTCACCGGATTTACAGTTTCCCGAAGCCGGTGATTACGGCGGTGAACGGAGCAGCGATCGCGGGGGGCTGCGGCATCGCGACGTTTTCGGATATTACTTTGGCGGTGCCGGGGGCGAAGTTCGGTTATACGGAAGTGCGGATTGGATTTATTCCAGCGCTGGTTTCTGTGCTGCTGCGGCGGCAAATAGGGGAAAAGCACGCGCGCGAGATTTTGCTTACCGGGCGCATTTTTGACGCCGCGGAAGGCTACCGACTCGGACTCGTGACGGAAATTGTGGCGGCTGCCGATTTGATCAAGCGGGCGCGGGAATTTGTGGATGTGTTTATGGCGGCGAGTCCTACGAGCTTGCGGAGAACCAAGCGGCTGCTGCTGCGGTATGACGAAGACGAAATCGTGCAGGAGATTGAGTTGGCTACGCAGGAGAATGCCGCTATTCGCGGGACTGAGGATTTTCGCGAGGGTTTGGCGTCGTTTCTGGAGAAACGCACTCCGAAGTGGACGGGGAGCTGAAGAGTCAGCGCGAGGCGTTGGTTTTTTCGTTGCTTGGGCGAATCTGGTCGCACGAATCTTTTTAGGGTTTACACACGAAAAGCAGATCCCTGTAAGTTCACAAACCAAGTGCAACAGGCTGATAAGGTCGTGTTGCCATGGGACATTACGGACAACTATCACTGGAAGAGCGATGCACGATTGCCCGGCTTCAGGAAGCCGGGCAATCGT
>JBAQGJ010000092.1:0-3179 GCA_049287725.1 Candidatus Acidiferrales bacterium
ATGCAAGCGAAGTTCATCGCGGTTCCACTGCGGTTGCAGAATAGTGGCGAGTCGCGTAGTATCTATGACGCGGGGTGGAGCAGCCTGGTAGCTCGTCGGGCTCATAACGCGCCAAACGCTAACCGGCTCTGCCGGATTCAAACGACTTAGCCCTTCTTCTCAGCCGTAAAAACCACTCAAAACGGGACATTCTGGGCACTTAACGGGCACCTGATAATCACATGTTGCTGCGTGCGGTAGACTACGGCAGCACGCGCGACCGTCCGCCCAGAAGGTGCGGAGTACAAAATTCTAAGTGCCTCCTCTCGTGTCGCTGCGAAAAAGCGCGTCATTTATCTCGCCCTTGGACCGGACCAAAGGTCGACCGAAATTCGCCCTGTCAGTAGACGGCTTAATTGTTTTCACTTCCTAGAACCCCGTTTGGACGTAGCCGCCCGGCGGCGGACGCTTCGCGTGAGGTAGTGGAGCGTTGGTTGCTCTATGGTTTGTGATGTAAGTGTGGGTCACAGGAGGTTTCCCTATGACCCACTTGCGAAAAATGATGCTGGAAGAGCTCCAGCGTCGTAATTATTCTGAAAATACCACACGCTGCTACATCCGCACAGTCGAAGATTTTGCTCGACGATTCAACTGTTCCCCCGATCGCTTAGGCCCTCGACACATTCGCGAATATCAAGCTGAGCTATTCGAGAAGCGCAAGTTGTCGGCGGGTAGCGTCGCGGTCCGTTTGGCAGCCTTAAGGTTCTTTTACTGCAAGACGCTCAAAAAAGGTTGGAGCATTGCCGAGAGTCCCTATCCGAAAAAGGGCCATCGCCTTCCAGCGATCCTCAGCCAGGAAGAAGTCGCACGATTGATCCAGGCCGCGGGCACTTCCTTCCATCGCACTCTGCTGATGACCCTCTATGCCACTGGAGTACGACGCGCTGAATTGACCCACCTGAAAGTCAGCGACATCGATAGCCAACGCATGGTGATTCACGTCCAGGGCGGCAAGGGACGCAAAGACCGAGATGTGATGCTCAGCCCAAAACTACTCGAGGCCTTGCGTGAGCACTGGCGCGGATTACCGCGCAAGCCGAGTGCCTGGCTGTTTCCAGGCAACCGCTGGCATACCGGTGATACCCCGATCACCACCAAGGTGGTCTGGAACGCTTGCCAGGAAGCCGCCCAGCGAGCGGGCCTCCAAAAAGACGTTCATCCTCACACGCTTCGCCATTGTTTTGCGACGCATCTACTCGAGGATGGTGCTGACCTGCGCACCATACAAATCCTGTTAGGTCATAACGATCTGAAAGAGACGGCTCGCTACCTGCATCTCTCCCAACGTCACCTGCATGCGGCAGCGAGTCCATTGGATTCGCTGCCGCTCGAAGGCCGTTCGCCGCAGGAAGAGTAGATGGCCCGGCCACCGCTCGAGGTGGCCGATCTGATCCGCGCCACGGGAGATGCCTTCATCGAACGAAATCGCCACTGGCTCAGTTGGAAGCACATCAAAGTGCTGCTGGCCATTCGGCGGTGCCGTACTGCCGCACTCGGCGGTCATCTCGATGAGTGCACCCGTTGCGGGTATCGTGCCACCATCTCGTATAACAGCTGCCGCAATCGCCACTGCCCGAAGTGTCAGATCGCTGCACGGGAACGCTGGATCGCTGCGCGTCGCCGAGAACTTCTCCCGACCCGCTATCTGCACGTGGTCTTCACACTGCCTCATCGGTTGGCCCCACTGGTGCTACAGAACAAAAATGTCCTCTACGGCCTCCTGTTCCGTACCAGTGCGGAAACTCTTCTCGAAGTGGCACGCAATCCGAAACGTCTCGGCGCGGAGATTGGCTTCTTCAGCGTGTTGCACACGTGGAGTCAGAAACTCAACATTCATCCGCATGTCCATTGTGTCGTTCCTGCCGGCGGCCTCTCGCCCGATCACACCCGCTGGGTTCGCTCAAGAGATAACTACTTTCTTCCCAAGGAAGTGCTGCGTGAAGTTTTTCGCGGCAAGTTCGTCAACGCTCTTGAGCAGGCTTTCCAGAATGGCCAGCTCAACTTCCACGGAGACCTGAAGCTCCTTGCGCAACCCAAGATCTTCGCTGCCTGGCTGCGGCCACTGCACCGGCAAGACTGGGTGGTCTACTTGAAACGTCCCTTTGGTGGTCCCGCATATGTGCTGCAATATCTGGGCCGCTACACCCATCGCGTGGCCATCTCCAATCACCGCCTGGTCTCCTTCGCTGATGGCCAAGTCACCTTTCGCTGGCGTGATTCCGCTGACCACAACCAACAGAAGTTGCTGTCCCTCTCGCTCGATGAATTCTTGTGCCGCTTCTTACTGCACATCCTTCCGCAAGGCTTTGTGCGCATCCGTAACTTCGGCTTTTTGGCCAACCGCAAACGCCCCACGCTCCTGCCTCTCTGCTTTCAGTTGCTGGGCTCAGCCCAAGAGCCGCAAGCTGGACAACACGTTGCTCCCACTGAAGACGCGCTTGGTCTTTGGCGCTGTCCCAAGTGTGGCGGCCCAATGAAGGTCGTCGAGCGGCTGACGGCTGTCGAAATCCAACTTCGATCTCCACCACGAGTCAGCGTTGCGGCATGAAACCACTCTCTCCAACTCGACAGCTCTGCGTCCTTCCGGTCGCTCCGTATCTTTGTGGCTCGCCGTCAAACCGATCCCTTCTTCCAGCTTCTTCGACCACAGTCTTCGCGATACTTCTTCGCCGTAGCCAATTTCCACGCGCACGGTGTCATGTGTCGTGCCCTGCAGCACAGTCTCGGCACGGCTTAATACCGCTCCTTCGCACGATTGAATTTGCATAGGGCCCGCGTCCACCGCAACCACGCGCGGCCACGTCCAAACGGCTTTACCGGACGCGCGCAGAACTCCCCGCCTCCGTTCACTCCTCACCGAGAACGCGCATCCGGTAAAGCACTAGCGTTTATCGGTACTAATCCGACCGACGAACTGATAACTTCCCGGTTGCTCGTCAATCAGGCGCTGTTGTCCCATTAATGGATCGATTGACTCTTCACGGACAGCTTCACTAAGATGCGTCCGCAATTCGATCTTCGATTCCACATTTCAAACTCAGGCGGCCACCTCAGAAGGAGTTTGGGATGGCGGCACGAAATTACGACATCATTACGGTAGGGGGCGGGATCGCCGCGTCCTCATTGGCCAGAGCGATGGC
>JBAQGJ010000093.1:0-18955 GCA_049287725.1 Candidatus Acidiferrales bacterium
GCCACCGCCCCCTCCGCCACCCGTGCCGCCCCCGCCTCCACCGCCATGTCCTCCGCCGCCCCCGCCTCCGCCATGCTGCGCTGCAAGCACTAGAGACGCACCCGCGCCCGGATGATATGCAGCGAGTTGGAATCCCGCGCGAGTGGATGCAGAGCCAGCCGCGGCAGTCGTCGCGTGTGTCGCACCGCTGCGGCGAAGCTGCACGGTTGGCGCGACCAATCCGCGCACGTCCATCGGATAGATCGCCACGTTCGCCTTGTTGCAAGCGTCAATCGTCGCCGTCAATTCCGAAAAGCGCTCGGCGCTTAGCTCGAATCCAGCGGTAAACAAAATCAAACTCTTCCGCCCCGGGATCGCCGCGAGATTCTTCGCCAGTTGTCGGATCGAGAGCAGCAACGTATACGCGCCAAAATCGCCTTGCGCATTGCCCAGGCTGGCGAAGCCGCTTTGCGGCAACCCCATCGTGGGAACGGAAGTGTTGGCCGCGCTCGCATTCGGCGAGACGTTCGAAGTGGAGATGCCTGAGACCGCTTGTTTCAAACGCGCAGAGTCCGTAGTGAAATTCTGGACGACTTGCAAAGTGCCGCCGAAATTCATCACCGCCATCACCCGGTCGGGTCCGGCGTAGGCGTCAATAAATTTTGCCGCCGCTGCGCGCGCCCGCGGCTGATCGCTCAAATCCATTGAGGAATTATCGAAGAACACGACCATGTAGTGGCGTTGCGCCTCGATCGGCCCATTGGGCGCCGCGCCAAACGAAAACGTATTGATCGCTTGCTCTTTGTCGTCTTCGTACAGGCGAAAATCTTTGGTCGTCAGGTCCTGGATGTAATTGCCTTTCTTGTCCGTCACCACCACGTCCACGCGCACCTCGCGCGTCTCAGCCTTGATGGCAGGCCCAGGAGGCGTTTGCGCCTGCTGAGCAGCGGTTGGCGAAGCTTCTTGCGCAGCAGGGGCAGGGGCGGGAGCAGCCGCAGACGGTGGCGTCGCCGCTTGCTGTTGTTGTTGCGGAGGAGGAACAGGCGCCGGCGCCGCAGGAGCGCTAGACGACTGCTGCGCCCGCACAATCTCCGGCGATTCCATCGCGTGCCAGCCAAATGCCAGAGCAACGAAAACGATTAGCAGAATCGGAACATTACGTACAACGCGCCGCATGTTCATGAGTCACCTTCCTGCAGGAAACCTAGCCAATCAGCGTACCCAAAAATCTCAGCCTACGCGAAAATATCCGTCCGTCAGCCAGGCTTACGGAATCTCCACCACTCCATTACGCGCCGAAAGCTGCGCGGCCTTAGAATCGCGCACCACCAAACGCACCATGTACCCGCCCGGCTTCACATCAAAATTCGTTTTCAGCGTCACACCCGTCTGATCCAACTTCTCCAGCGTCGTATCCTTCAAACGCATCTCCAAAGTCTTCTGCTCGCCCGAAATAAAATTCCCATTGCGGTCGAAAAGACCCGCCACGATCGTCAAATCGTCCCAGTTGCGCCCCTCGGATTTTTCAAAGTGCACTTTGGTCAAATCCACGTGCGCCAGTACCGAAAGCTTCGCGTTCATTTCATCCACTTTGTAATATTGCAGATGAAGTTGTATCGGAAAGCCCTCCTGCTCTTCCTGCGAAAAAAGCGCATCCTCGATATCCTGCTTCGCCACTTCCTCCGGCGTCTGTCCGCGCTTGGGCGCAAAAAAACCGCGCCGCGCCTGCACCGTATATTTTTCCTTCGTCGTGAGCTTCACACTCAAAGTGTGAAACTTTCCGTCATTCTTCAAATTATCCGGCACGATCGCGAGCAGATAGGAAACTTCCGGCTCCGCCGCCGTCGTGCGGAATCCCGCGTCCAGATCGTTGTTATTGCGAAAATAAAATCCGCCGGTACTGTACGCCAAATCAGACAGCACTTCCGACTGCACGCGCTGCTCATCCACGCGATATTGCAACGACATTGCCGAGGTCTGCGGGCTCGCCCGCACCGGTATATCCTGCGTGATGTCTCCCAGCGGGTCCACGGTGTAAAGCCCGCGCGCGTCCAGCGCATTGATGAAAACGTTCGAGTGATTTGCCTTGTCTATCAGTTGCGACACTTCGTACTCATATGTGGGCGTCAGAAACCCCGGTGAAATCAGCACAATGCTGCGCTGCCCCGGCAACGCCGAGACGCGCCGCACTACTTCCTCCAGCCGCCGCACGGAATATTGCGTGTTGAGGTCGCCCGCTTGCAGCACCAAGGGCACGGTGCTAGCGACCAGCGACGCCGCCTCCGCAGCTTGCATTTGCGCGCTGGGCGCCCCCGCGGAACACGCCATGGCATCCGCATTCGCAGCCGCAGTCGCCTGCTGATCGTTTTTGTTCTGGATCAAATCGGCCTGGTAATACGTGATCTGCAGGCAGTCGTGCTCCGTCCTCGGGTCATAGGCGCCGACCGGAGTCGGAATCAGCGCCTTGATTGCCTGTCGGATTTTTTCGTGGTCGTCGGTGAAATCCACCTGCGAGCGCCCGGAAATATTGAATATCGCCAGGCGCTCGCTCGGTTTCACCGACGTATCAATAAATTTCAGCGCCGCGACTTTGGCGCGGCTCAAGTCTCCGACGTCCAAATGCGAATCATCGAACAGCAGCGCGACGAATCGCGTGGGCAAAGCCAACTTGCCTTCCGTCGCCTTTCCAGACGCCGCCGCATCCGCCGAAGCACCTGTTATCGCGTACGACGTCGAATCCGGCGGCAGCGGAATCGCTTCGCCGCGCGCCACCTGGCTCGCCGCCGATGCCGGCGTCTCCACCGAAAAATGTGTGACGAATTGGACTTTGCCGTCCTGCTTCACCTGAAAATCTTCCTTGTGCAAATTTTCCACGGCGTGGCCGCTAGCGTCGTGCACCACCACGCGAATCGGCACCAGGTTCACGTGCGATTGCAAAGGAACCTGCGAAGTCCGAGTATTCATTTCCGGCGTGGCAGCAGACGAAGCAGCGGAACCCGAAGAATCCGCGGAAGCCGCAGAACCCGGCGCAGCAGACGAAGATTGTGCCGCGCCCGATGGCGCGCTACCGGCAGCTGGCGCAGGGGATTGCGCACCGGAAGATTGATTCGCAGACGATTGCTGTGACGATGCCGGCGTTGCCGAAGATTGACTAGCGGACGATTGCGCTGCGGAAGGGGAGGCCGTTGCAGCGGAAGCAGTAGCAGCCGGTGCGGAAGAGTTCTGCGCGCCAGATGTTTGCGCGAAGCACGCCATACCGCAGAACGCCATCAAACAGCCTAGCCGAACGACCCATCCCGCAGCCGTTCCACCTGGCAGACACCTAGCCGCAAGAGTCATAATCCGGCACCCTAACCGCGCCGCCTCTATGCGGAACCCGCGTGTTCCGTCGAAATTACAAGTCAGTGAACGTACACGAAGTCTACTCGCCCCCCGCACCCTCGTCAATCGCGCCAAGCCTCTGCCATTAGCGATCGAGCCGCAGCAACCTCGATCCGTGAAGTACAGCCAATCGGTGGCGCAAAACAATATGGAGTGCGGCGGCGCGCCGCCGCTTTTACGGCGTAAGAAGTAGCGCGATCAAACCAGGCGAGGCACGCCTCGCCCAAGACAAAGCGGCAGCCCGCTCCCATGCTCCACAGAGATTCTCGCAAACTCGACCGCCACCGGGGACCATCTGGGAGTGCGGGAGCTTGCTCCCGCCGTTCCGGCGCGAAGCTCGCTTCGCGTGCAGTAAACGCAGCGTCGGCTCGCTCCACGTCGGACGCAAGCAGTTTCGTGCCTGCCAGCACGTCACTCAAATGGCCTGGGCGTGTGGCACTTTCAGCGTCTTCGCAAACTCACCCAGTTCTTTGCCCCGCGCCTCCAGAGTCTCCCACTGCCCGAGGACGCACCCGCACTTGGGGCAAAGCATCAGGTACACCATCGCCCCGTTCGCTTGCGCTCCGAAACCAAAATTCGGCGGCACCTTACACGTCGTACAAACGAAAACCAGCGTTCCGTTCCGCGCCTTCATTCCCGATAAATGATGTTCGATCACAACACACCCCTACCGCTAGTCGTACCACCAGCGTCCAAGATGCGTCAAGCCGAACCGTTTCCGAAGAGAACTCTCGCCAGCGAAGTGGGCCCCCACCCTTCGTTGCCAGAAGGGTGGGGAATGTTCGAAACCCTGCACCCACCGAGCGCTGGAACTCGCTTTACGGATAGCTCACCACAGTGACCGGCGTATCCGCGTTCGCAATCGTGGACGATCCGCCCGTATTATTGATCACGTTCGAAATCCCACCAGACCCGGAGGTCGAGAGGAAAATAGTCAACAGATCCTGCATGCTCCCCGCCGGCAGCTTTGCAGGAACCTCAAACGCGTTCGCCGCAAAAATCTGCACGCCCTGGTTGAAGAAGCTGTAGCTCCCCATTCCATATCCGTGGAAGCTCCTCACACTATTACTCAACTTGAAAGCCGCCCAGCCATCGACGCCGGGAGCCTCCATCCACGCGGCCTGGCTCGGCGGATCGTACGGCATCTCGTTCTGGAAGAAAACGTCCGTGCCGCCGTTCCCGTTCCAGATCACCTCGTATTTCTGGTAGTGCTCGACGAAAAGCCCATACGCCGTCACGTTGTCGCCGTTCACCACCAGTCCCGTATCGCCAGTGTTGTCGGTCCAGCCGACGCCAGCGCCGTGGTCCGCTCGCCACGCCCATACGTCGTCCAGAATGGCGTCGTTGCTGTTGACCAGCAAACTGACCGTCGCCTTGCCCGCCTCCGCCCCTCCAATTCGGAAGAACACATCCTGAATCGCCGACGGATCCGCCGCCGCATGACCATCAAAAAGAAACGAAAGTGGACTACCAAACGAGAGCAGCACCGGAGAATTCTTCGGCCCCGCGTCGAAAAGCATCCCAGACAGCAAATCGCCCTTCGAGCCCAGCACGATCATCGACGGATTTCCGTTTTGCGGGATCAAGGTCGGGAAGCCGATACCAAGCACCACTGTATCGGGATAAGGAACCACGATTGCGCTCTTCAGGTTATACACACCCGGCGTCAGAATAAGGTTTTTGCCAAGCAGCAACGCTAGATTGATTTTCGCCGCGCTGTCCCCCGGCTGCGCAATGTAAAACTTCTCGATGGGAATGGACGACCCCGGCGTCGCGCCGCCAGCCCACGACGCCCCTGACGAATTCCGCTGCACCGCCGGCACAAACACGTTGTAGTTTCCGCTCGAGTCAACATACAGATACGGCTCCTCGCGCGTCACCGGGCTGGTCGCCAGCGTCGTGTACGGCCCGCTGCACGGCGACACCTGAGGGAAACACTGCGCAGGTGCGCCCACCACGCCCGAGAACACCTGGTTCCACACGCCGTTGGTCCAGCCGTCAATATTGCTGTTCCGCGTGATCCACTGCTGTTGCGTCGCGCTAATAATGGTGCCGGCGGTGAACTGCGAATCCGCGATGAACCCGCCGCTCGCGTACCCCGGCGAGCTGCAATAGTCAAAAAGGAAGAGGTTGCCGTTGATCTGCACGCGCCGCATCGGCGCGGCCTGCGACACCGCCCAGAACTCGGCGCTGGAAGTGCAATCTGACGTCGTGGTCACGTTGATGGTGAGGTTCGCGACCGAACGCCAGAAGTTGTCAAGCGCGATGCAGTTGCCAGCCCCGAAGCATTGGTTCGTTACGTTGATCGCGCCATTGATCGTCACATCGCTCGGCGAAGCGCCCAAGCCCGCCACAGTAGTGTAATAGCCCACCTGAAAGATAAGAGGATTGGTGCTCGATCCATATGTCCCCGGCTCAAATAACAATGCATATCGCTGCGTCCCAAACTGGTTGGAAATCTGTTCGGTTGCCACAGCGTCCACGGTCGCCTGAATCGCGCTCAAGGACATGCTGGGATTGAAGACATAAACGTTAGGGCCAAAGCTTGGCGCCCCAGCCGCGGCCGTAAGCCCGACAACCGGTCCCGCAACAAAGATGGCGCAAATCAATAACGCAGCGTATACAAGAAATGCTCGCATATATAAGTTTCCTCCTAGGTGCATCCCCAAAGCGGATGCCTCATTTATACGCGCCGTAATACCCCTCGGCATTGCCCGTGTCAAAGACTTTTTGAGCGCGTTCAGAGGCCCTGGCGTAACATTGGAGGCTGCTTCAACCTTCGTTTTTCACAAGGGCGAAGAATTTGCGATGGCAGCTCAGTTCAATGCAGGACAACTCGTCCGGGTCAACCTCGCAGGCATGCAGGTCGAGAAGGTAACCTTCCACGCCGCCGTCACCGACGCGGTCGGCAATATAATCAAGCAGACTTCGCAGGACCCGCCGAAGTATCTCGTTCGGCTGCTCTTTTCGTTTCGCGGGATCAACGAAGTGGAAGTTCCCGCCGATCGCATCCACCCGGGATAGCTCGCGAAGCGGGCGCAACGCGCGCCGTCCTTACGCTGTGGCAGCTTTCGCTTTTGCCGCGGTCTCTACGGTGTACACCAGCACTGCTTTCTTCCCGCCCTTCGCGGCCGTCGCACAGATTGAATTCAGATTCACGCCCTTCGCCGCGAGCTTGTCCAGGACCTGCGCCAGAGCGCCGGGCTTATTTTGCAGTTCATATTCTTCCGCGGTTGTTTCCCTGTACGCGAGCCCTGCTTCGTCGAGCACTTTCTTTGCTCGCCTCGGATCTTCGACCACCAGTTCCACTGCGCCGCTCGTCCCTTGCGCTGTTCCCAACAACGCGAGGATGTTTACCTTTGCACTCCCAAGTCTCTGGACAATCGCTGCTACTGCCCCAGGGTGATTCTCAATCGTGATTGTGAACTGCTTCGTCTTGGCCATGCCCGCGCCTCCTATCGTAAGTGGCAGGATTATACGCCCCGCGTCCGCGAGAAGTCATTTAGCAACCGCGCCTTAGCCGGTCACCCGCAGTTCACCGCCAAATGACTCGCAGTGCATTGCTGTTTTTCAAGCTCGGCGCGAAAGTGGGCACAACTTGCGAGCGACTCAATCAAAGCTGCCAGCAAGGGAATGAAAGAAAAAAGGAGAAAGTCCATGACCAAGCAAATTCTCGCAGTTGCCGCCGCGTTGCTTTTTACAGCGCTAGCCCCCGTGCCGAGCCACGCGCAACAGCCCACGCAGGCCAAAGTTCCGTTTGCCTTCCAAGCGGGAAGCAAGTTGATGCCGGCTGGTGAATATCGCGTCCAGCGAGCGTCTTCAGCAACTACCACCACGCAGCTGATTCGCAGCACCGATTCGTCTGCTTCGACGTTCGTCCTGACAAACGCCATGGATTCCAGCGACAAGAACACCGATCCCCGGCTGATCTTTCACTGCTACAACAACCAGGCCGAGTGCTTCCTGTCCGAGGTCTGGAACGGAAATGGCCAGGGTTTGAAACTCATCGAGTCGCGTCGCGAGAAAGAACTGTCCCGCGCCGCATCGGAAAATGAACTGGCGGTTGTTTCTGTGCCGCTCACCGTCACTCCGTAAGGATCCTAAGTGCGCAGAGTCCATTACTTCTTGGCTCGAACGGAGTTGACGAAACCGAAACAAACCTTCAACCGCAACACAAACGGGAGGCCGGCATAGTCCGACGGCCTTCCGTTTGCCCCTTGAAAGCCTTTAAAAGGTAAGGCCAAACATGAAACAAGACTTTTGGATAGCAATTTCCACCGACGGAAAACTCGTGAAGTACGGATACAAAGAACTAACAGATGGCGTTGCCGGTATATCGGCGAAAATGCACGGAAGATTCCTGATGATCCTGCAAAGAAGCATCCGCGCACCGCTAACAAGAAAACAAGTAGAAGCAAATTTCGAGCAATTCCTGCGCATGGATCACAGAAGAGCCCCGACGCCGTGGGAGCCGAGCATATAGCGGCCGCCGCGCCCCGCGGTTCGCGCGGAACGCAGCGGACATGTTTGACTGCGCGCCGGATTCAAATGCCAGCGTTTCAATCGGCGTGCGGGCGCAGCTCGAAGCGAAGCCCTTCCCGTTCCTGCAACAGCGCGATAATCCCAAACAAATTATCCGCGCGCGGGTTGCCCGACGGCCCCAGCATCCGCATCAGGCTCTTCGAAGGAATTTCCGCCGCTTCGGCCAACTGTTCGAATCCTACGGTGGCGTTGATATAGTCGCGCAAAATCGTCTTGCCGGTGGCAAGGTCGCCGGCCAGCATCGCCTCAATCGCTTCGCGCAGCAGCGCTTTGCGGAAAGCAGGCTCGCGTCGCGCGCGCGCTTGAATCGTCTGTTTGAAATCGCGGGTCAACGGCATGCTCAAACCTCCTGTCGCTTTCGCAACTTGTAATCGTGCCATCTCTCAATTGCTCGTTTGATATCGACGCTCTGGCGCTTCTTCGTGCCGCCACCGAGTAGAATCACGAGAGAATCTCCGTCCTTCCCGAAATAAATCCGATAGCCAGGTCCAAAATTAAGCTTCTGCTCGAAAACACCCGATCCCACCCCTTCCACTCGCGAGAAGTTGTCGTGGGAAAGCTGTACAAGTGCAGCCACCACTTTGGCCGCCGCTTCCGCATGCAGGCCCTTAAACCACACGGCATAAGGGCTGCGGCCGGATCGGTCCAAATACTCAAGTACGCTGGCCACGTTGTTATAGTACCATATCTGTTACCATAATTAGGCCCCTTCTTGAGACGTATGGCCGATGCAAAACACGGTTACAGGGTCCGCCCCGAAGCGCGGTTGCCGACTACTTGATCGCCGGCCACTTGAATCCAGGACCCAGCACTGCAACGAACAGAATTGCAAGGATGCCTGCGGCGACAATCCATCCCCAACTCCGCGTAATCTCCGGCATCTGAAATTCCGTGCTCCGCACTCGAGGCCCGCGCAAAAGTAAACCCATCCAAGCAAGCCCCGAAGCTCCGCCAAAAGACGCCGCGGCCGCCGATATCGCCACCAACAGCATCCCCACCGGATTGAAGAATCCCGCGATGCACGAAAGAATCCCGTCGGTGAAGTAGGGAATGTGCGTCAACCGCCGCGCGCGCCGCAAACGCATTTCGCCTTCCGGCCCCAGAAATGGCCGCAGCTCCAGCAGCGCAACACACACAAAAACCCAGTACGAAATTGCGCCGATCACGGTCAAACCAAGGTGCCAAGCCCACGACGGCTGCAATCCCTGGATCACGCGAGCCCAATCGCCGATATTTACCAGTCCCGAAAAAAGAAAGTAGCCGCCTGCTTCCAATAAATTGATCGTCATCAAAAGCCACAGAAAATAACGCAGCCGCGCCGCCTTCCGCACCATTCGCGCAGCGACAAAACACAAAACGCCCGCGATGAAATTTGCAATCGTGCCGCCCGCGGCCACGATCCGCGTATCGCGATCGCAATCGAAATAAACGCTCGAAAGCCCCAGCGCGTGCCCGCCCGTCAGCAAACAAGTTCCGCCGTGCCCCAGCGCCTCATGAATCAGAGTGGCACAAACCGAGGCCCCAACCGCAATCGCGAGAATGGTCAAAACGTCAGGCAGCCCCGCCGCGCCAGGTTGCGCCAATGGATTGTCACCATCTGACACGTGAATAAACCTCGCGACGACCACCCCTTGGGAACGGCCATGAATACGGATGTCCGTTGGTTGCCGATGATACACCTCTGCTCGCGTCATTTAGCGCTATCAATCGTTTTCCCCGTCGCGCTAGAATCCCCGGCGCACTGTTTTTCACAATCGAGGGAATGATCGCCATGAACCGCAACCTGCAACCTGAAAACAATTCACACGCAAATGTAAACGGCAGTGACGAGGTACCCGCAACGCAAACGCCGGCTCCCTGGACCCGCCGCAAATTTCTCGCAAATTCCACGGGCCTCGCGATCGCTGGCGCCATCGGCGGACTCGCAACGCAACTCCCCGCATCCGCACACGAACACGTGTCCGGCACCGCCGCGCGCAACGACGCACACGCATCCTCAACTCGCGTCACCTCCAACGCCGCCGCATCCCCAGCATCAACTCGCGCTGCCGCGCCCGCCAAACCCCGCCGCATCATCCTGGATACCGACCCCGGCATCGACGACATGATGGCGATCTTCCTAGCCCTGCGCTCCCCAGAGCTGAAAGTCGAAGCCATCACGCCCGTGTGCGGCAACGTCCCGCTCGAATTTACCCTCGCGAACGCGCTGCGCCTCGTCGAAATCGCCGGTCGCCCCGATGTGCCAGTTGCCGCCGGCGCAAGCCATCCGTTGGTGCGGCGCCTCGTCACCTCGGGCCACGTTCACGGTGCGAACGGCCTCGGCGGCGTGGATTTCGGAGCAGCAAAAGTAAAACCGGTACGCGAGACCGCGCCCGAAATCATTCGCCGCATCGTGCGCGAAAGTCCCGGCGAAATCACCATCGTCGCCGTCGGTCCATTGACGAACGTCGCGCTCGCGCTGCGCAGCGATCCCGAACTCGCCGCCATGATTCCACAGATCGCCATCATGGGGGGCTCGCTCTCTGGCGGCAATATCACTCCGGCCGCGGAATTCAATCTGTACGTGGATCCCGAAGCCGCGCGTATCGTCTTCGACGCACAAATCCCGCTCACTATGGTCGGCCTCGACGTCACACGCAAAGTGCTGCTCAGCGAAGCACAGATTCAGCAGCTCGAAGCCGCGCAAAATCCGGTGAGCCAGGCCGCAGGTAAAGTGATGCGCGCCACCTACGAACGCATGCAGAAGGGCGGGGAAGTGCGAGTCATCGCGATGCACGATCCGCTAACGGTCGCGTCGCTGATTGATCCCGAAGTGATCACCCTGCAGGATTTTTACGTCGAAGTAGAAACCGAGGGCGAATGGACCGCAGGCCAAACGCTGGGCTACGACGGCCACGCCCCAGTCCGCAAATCACCACCAATGGAAACCAGCGCGCCAGGCCCCAGCGCCCCCGAAGAACCATTCAAGCCCAACTCAAAAGTCGCGGTAGGCGTAAACCCAGAAAAGTTCTTCCACCTGATACTCCCGCGCCTAACAGGCACCGCCGCCTGAAACGCAGCAGCACGATCGACGCCCAGCACCATCTGGGAGTGCGGTAGCTTGCTACCGCCTTTCCGGCGCGAAGCTCGCTTCGCGTGCAGTGAACGCAACTCCGGCGCAACAGCAGACTGCCCAGTCGTCGCGGCCGGAAGCTCCGCCCGAAAAAGCGGCGGCAAGCCAGCACGCTCCCGCCAGCATGCCGTCCCGACAGGGGTGCGCGCCGCTTTTGCGCGCCGACGAGCGGTCTCTCTTCCCGCACCCCGCACCAAGCGCGATCAAAGCGAAGGGAATCCCTCACCGCGTGCAGAATGACAAATCGAGCAAGCGTTCGAAGTTCCCGCCTCGAATCGGCCTTGCCTAGAGACAACAAGCTGTTGTTGAATGTCGTCACGCTTCGCGGGGCGCGAAGCGACGGCCACGACTGAGGAATCCGCCATGCGCCCAGGGAAGCCACGCAAGCTGAAGCTGCGCAGTCAGAAATTGCCGAAGGTCGGCACCATGTCCATGATCAAAGGACCGGGAAACCTCTCGGGTCTGCGGTCGCCGCTCGATTCCGCGAAAGCCAAGTTGAAGCAGCCGCACGCCGACTAAAGCACAAACGGAACCAGCCGCTGCGTGCGTCCCATATATTGTTTGTAGGGTTCGCCCAATGCCGCGACGAGCGCGGCCTCTTCCACATGGATGCGATACGCGTATCCGATTCCCACGCACGTCACGAGCACAAGCAGCCCCGCCCAATTTCCCAGCGTCAATCCGAACCCAATCACGGTGATCAGCGCGCCAGAATAAGACGGGTGCCGCACATAACGATATGGCCCTGCCTCAATCACGGTCTGTCCCGAATGCACATCCACCTGAAACGTGAAGTAACGCCCCAGCACGCGCATCGCGTAGTAGCGGAACGCAATCCCCAGCCACATCAGCGCAATCCCTAGAAAGAAAATCTCAGTGCGAAGCCAGGGAATCGCAGCCTGCGGGAATCGAAAGACGCACACAAACTCCAGCCCAATCCCCACCCAGATCATTCCCACCAGAAAGTAGAACGAGCCACGGTCCCGCGCCCGCTTTGGATCAGCCGATTTCCGCGATCTGCCGGTGACGAATTCGAAAAGCAGCCACGCAGCGTAAGACACGATGAAAATCACATTGTAAATGTGCGGACCCACAAACGGCACCGGCGTCATGAGCCTCTCCTGCAGAATGAATACGTCCTGGCGCGGAAATAATATCAAAAGGACGAAAGGAGTGCGGCGGAGGCCAGCGAAACTGAGTGATCAAGCAGGACCGGGTTCGCAGGGGCGCGTCTCAGTTCGAGCGAGCCCGCAAGATCAATATGGAGTGCGGGGGCGCGCCCCCGCTTTTCTTGCGCGAGGCGCGCCTCGCGTGCCTGAAATCCCGCCCACGCCACGATCGTGGCGGCGCGCCGTCGCATTCCACACAAATCCCGCCGCCCTCAAAACCACGCCAGCGGGTTCGATCTTCGCCGCCGCCGGTGTGCCCGCTGGTCGCGCGGAGTTTCCGCAAGATCTGCAACTATTCGTGCTTTTCGGAGATCGTGAAATCCACCACGGTGGGTTCGCCTGGCTTTACGTTCACTTTCTTGGTCCACGTTGCGGGCGTGCTGTAGATCGGCCGCTTCACTTCCACTTGCGCGCCCACATCGAGCACTTTGGCCTCGGACAGCACCTGCCAGCCCTCGTGCCACGCCACGATTTCGTATTCGCCGGGAGGAACATCGGATAGCTTGTACGCGCCGTGGTCATCGGTCACCGCGTAATAAGGATGCTTCACGATCAGCACGTTTGCATTCATCCACACGTGCCCGGCGTTGCACTTCAATTCCACCACGCCGTTGTGGTTCATCATCACCGGGATGAACTGGTTCTGGAAGGGGAAGGGAATATTGTTGGTGGAGGCGCCAAACATCTGCACGGTGTGCAGCACGGGATCGCTGCTCTCGATCTTGAGCGGCTTGCCTTGCGGCACCAGCATAATGTGCGGGACGTAACGGCAGGTTCGCTGGTTCAGTTCCTCGCGCGCCTCGGGCAGGTCCATGGGTTTGCCTTTGGTGATGCCGCGCAGATAGACCACCGTATTCGCGACGCCGTTCCCATCCGAATTGATCAGCAGGCGTTCCAGGTCGCGGGTCTTTTGCGAGTCGGGATCGCAGACCTCGGGATTCTTGGTGATCGGGAGCTTGGGAATCTTTGGGATCGGCCCGGACCATTTGACAGTGCCGGCGATTGCGCCGCCATTCGCAACATCGATAACGGTGTAATCGGCTTGCGCCGCCGCGCGGCCCACGGAAAACAGCAAGCCCAGCGCGCAAATACAAACTGCCATCGCAAAACTAGAGATTTTCCCCATCATCGCTACCTCGCTTGCCTAATAGCGCGGAAGCACTCTGCAAACCCTCGCTCACAACAGCAGGCGCCCACTTCGTGATATACCGCACTCGCTGCCTGCCGCAGCGCCGCATGCCCATCATCCAAAACGTGCTTCCGCATTCTTCCGGATTTTCGAGCCGGACCTCGAACCCCGAGCCGTGCCCAGATGGCCCAATTACTCAGAACACATTTATAAGTTGCCCGCCGAAGTCGAGCGACGCTTATCCGGGGAACACCCCAGTCCCCGGCCCCTGCGCGCTCGAAAGCTCAGAATACTCTCGCCGCAAGCGGCTGGCTCACCTAATCCAGCATGATTGCCCTATCAGTATATGAAACGGTGGGCGGGACGCGGCGCGGCTCGATACGCTTGCGCGCTAGACGACTTGCAGACGATGTTTTATGGGTTCACCTGTGACTTCGCGCAGCTTGTTCAGGAGGGTATCGCGCGAGAAGGGTTTTTGAAGTTGCGCGGAACCGGCGACGAAGCTGTCTTCGCCATTGTGTTCGAGGTAGCCGGACATATATACGATCTTGATGGCGGGGTAGACGCGCTTCAGACGCTGCGCGAGCTCGGTGCCGCGCATGCGGGGCATCACTACGTCCGTCACTAGGACGTCAATCGGTTCGGATTCCTGTTCAGCTTTTTCCAGCGCGTCCAATCCATCTTTGCCTTCGATCACACGGTAACCGTTCGAGCGCAAAAATTCTCCGGCCAGTTCGCGGACGGCTTCTTCGTCTTCCGCGAGCAGCACGGTGCCCATGCCGCGGGAATATTTGGCGACGGGCTCTTGCGCGGAAGGCAGTTGCGCCACCTCGGTGCTTTGCGGCAGGAAAATTTCGAAGCGCGTGCCCTGTTTCGGCGTGCTATCCACCCAAATGTATCCGCCGCTCTGTTTCACCACGCCGTAAACGGTGGAAAGACCCAGGCCGGTGCCTTTGCCGAGTTCTTTCGTTGTGAAAAACGGCTCGAAAATTTTCGCTTTGGTTTGGTCGTCCATGCCGCAGCCGGAATCGGCGACGGTGAGCAGCACGTAACGTCCGGCGACGACCGGTGGATGGCTGCGCGCGTATTCGGCATCGAGCAGAATGTTTCGCGTGTTGATGGTGAGCTTGCCGCCCTTGGGCATGGCGTCGCGGGCGTTCACCGCGAGGTTCACCAATACTTGTTCGATCTGCGAAGGATCCGCTTTCACGCGCGCGAGAGAATCGCCGGGGCGAAAGGTGTATTCGATTTCTTCGCCGATCAGCATCGGCAGCATTTTATTCAGGTCCGCGATCAACGCGTTCAAATCGAGGACGCGCGGCTGCAAAACCTGCATGCGGCTGAAAGCAAGCAACTGACGCGTGAGCGCGGTAGCGCGGTCCGCGGCTTTGCGCACTTGCGCGATGCTCGCTTGCGCGGGGCTGAGCGTGCCGAGCTTCATTTCGAGCAGATCGCTATGGCCTTTGATGACGGTGAGCAGGTTATTGAAGTCGTGCGCGACGCCTCCGGCGAGCCGCCCCACCGCTTCCATTTTCTGCGATTGCCGCAACTGATGCTCGAGCTGCTTATTTTGCTCTTCGTTGGCTTGCAACGTGACGCGCATCCGATCGAACGCGGCGGTGACTTCGGAGACTTCGTCGCCGGTGCCGGCACCGAGCGGGTAGTGGTAGTTGCCTTGTTCCAGGGCACGCACGCCTTGGACCAGATTATCGAGCGGATGAGTGATGGTGCGCGAGATCAGAAAGACCAGAATGGCGCCCGCGAATACGGCGCAGAAGCCGAGGATCAGTAGCGTGTTGTTCAAGCGCGTGAGGAAAGCCATCGCGTCGTCCACCGGTTTCAGGACGGTGAGCGTGAGTTGCGGTGTAGCGCCGGGAGTGAGGTTCACGGAGCTAGCGAAGTAAGTTTTGTTCGCCATTTGAATTTTTCCGTGCGCGGCGGGGTTGGCGAGCAGGGTCGCGGCCATCGCGTCGAGAGTTGAAAGGGAAGTGACGACCGGCTGGCTGCCATAGCGGAACGCGACCTGGCAGAGCGCGATACGGCCCACTTCGCTGGCCACACCGGAATCAATTTCGCGCCCGACCACGACTGTCCCCAGACGCAACTGCGAAGATGGCGCGCCCAAATGAATCGCGCGCGATGAGACTTGATATAGATGTCCGGCGCCGAACCACCAGCCGACGCCATCGCCGGAGCCGGTGGCATTGGACATCATCTGCTGCGCGGCGCTGCGCGGAAAGCCGGGAGTGACCGTGTGCAGCGCGAGAATCTGGCCTCTCCAGTCGGCGAGCGCAAAAAGTTCGGCGTCGCCCGAGCGCCAGATTTCCTCGGAGGCATCCTGGATTTTGTCGGGATTCTCGTCGGCCATCAATTGCTTCACGGCGGGAAGAGTGGCGAAGATTTCGGCGCTGCGGTTCAATTCGATCTGGCGTTGGGCGCGCAGGTTCTGGAAAGTGAGGACGGAGTTGCGCGTGTCCTGCTCGACCGATTTTTGTACCTGCTCTTCGGCGGCGTGGCCGACGATCAACAGCGTGGCGAAAGTGAGACCCGCGATAATGGCGATGACGGAGAGCAGGAACTTCGTGCGCAGACGCAAGTTCGCGGACCACCGTAGCGGCCTGGAGTGCTCGCGAAGATAGCGCAGCAAGTTCTGAACGCTCATGCGTATCCCAAGTGGCCGAAAAGATGTGGGTGAAGAGTAGCGAGGCGAAATGGCGGGTGGAATGGTCCGATGGTACTAAGGTACCTTCACCGGGTTCTAGTGGAAATGCGCCGGAGGGCTGGGCGTGGGCGGTCGGTAGCGGTCCGTAGGGGAGGCTACATTGTGAGTGCGTCGTCATGATGCGCTTTTTGGTGGGAGGCGTTGCAGTTTGTATCGAATAAGAATTGACGCGGGCGTTTGTTTTGAGTGAGTTACGCGAATTACTGTTCCGGCGAAAGTGTCTATTTGTATCGAGAAGTGCGGGCGAGAAGCGTGATGCGTGACTCGTGATTCGTGACTCGTGTGCGGCGAAGTCTACTTTGTGGTGAGTGGTGATTGGTGAGTAGTGATTGGTGGCTTGTGGGCGGCGTCTGAGTCGCAAATGAAGCGCGGCGGCGTGTTGGAGCAGGGACGCTGGTGGAGCAAAAAGCACGTTTTGGGGAGTGTTACTTTGTTGGCGATTGATTGGGGCGTTGGGTGTTTGTTTTGTGTGAGATACAGTGAATTCTAATCGCCGGGGTTTGCGATTGATTTTGAGTGGGGCGAGGTCGGTGATTGATCGTGTGTGACGATTAGAATGGGGATGTAACAATGTTACATGGGGAGTGTGATTGGTGATTCGTGAGTGGTGATTGGTGAAAGGCCCGGCGTGACTTGCGATTTGTGTTGCGCGACCCGTGTGAGCCTTCTGATTTGTGGGATGGGGCTGGCGGATCGCGATATTGGTTCGAGGGGCGTTTTGGGCGTGGCGGGACAGACTGGGTATGGCGATTGGGCGAGGCGGTTGGCGGATTTGGGTGGTGGTGCTGCGGGCGCCGTTTGGCATGTTCGTTCGCTTGTGAGGGCGTGGTTACAGCCCTGGTTATGTTATCATATTGGTTAACAGAAGGCAAGGGTGGGTGTGTGTTGCAGCTAAGTCTTGCGGTCTAAATCGCGGTGCCGACGGGATTTGGGGTCTAGTGCTGCTCCGGCTTAGGAGATTTGCACGCAACCGCGATTCCCGCGCCCAATAGCATTAACGACGATCCTCCAAGAATGCCCACCGCTACGGAGACGAAGAAGTTCACATGCTTTATCTCATAAAGGTACGCGTCTCCGAAGAAAAACACCGCCGCTCCCACCCACAGCAGCAAGCGAGAGCATCCTCGGACAATTCTCTGTAGAACAGACTGCCCGGAGTCGATCATCGCACTCCAATTGCCTCTATCAATGCTGAATTCCAGGCGGCAGCCAAGGGATCCGCCCCATTGCCTGACGCGGCGGGTGGTGTACCGTTTTGCTCGTAGGGCTTGCGATTCCTGCCAGCTTTTCTCGACGCGTCACGGGAATGGATGATACCACCGCGGTAGTTAGCGGTGAAGGTAATTGGCTTTGGGTTTGGGGTTGGAGTGGAATTTTGGAGTGCCACGCCTGCCGCCTGGTTTTTCCGCTGCAGAGTCAGCGGCGGATTGCCCTGACTTGAGATTCTATGAGTATCGTGCCGAGTACGGCGAAAACCAGGAATAAGGATGCGAGTAGCTTCTGCAGAATTGACGGCCCACGCCACAGCACCAAGACAGCGTCCAATATAAGGGCAATCGCGCACAACGGACGCCCCGCCAGCACCACGATGAACCAACACATCGCGAAGAAATTCTGTAGCGTGATCATAGGCGGCAAACTGCGGGCAGTCTGCGGGGGAACGATTTTCGAAAAACTCCATAGGGCGCCATAAAGCGTTGCGGGGGCGCAGGCCAGGATGACAAAGGTCAATAACACGATTCCAAGTGTGCTATTGGCTCTTCTCGAATTCGCGTTGCTCATCGGTTCGCCTCGAATCGTGAGCCATTCGCGTACTCAGGGACTGAGTTATTTCGGCACGTTGTTGGTGATTCTGGCCTCACATTTGCCGCCACAACTGCTCCTGGTGTTCGAGAATCGCAAGCCCGATTTGCGCGAGCGCGGTGTAGGCCATTGTGCCGAAGAGGATGGCAATCAGCAGGCCGAGGTCTGGTTTGCGCGTCGGCGAGGTACGCCACACGAGCCGGCTGCACATTTATGGCGCGCCTGACGGCGCTTGGTTCGATGCGGGGACTGGGGTGGAGTCTTGAGTGATTACGTATTGCCACTCGTTGGCTGACAGTCAAAATAAAGTACCGATGGGCTTGATGGCGAATAAGCTCAAGGTTGCATAGGCGAAGCCGATACATGCGTACAGTGCGACCTGCTGGATCGGCGTCCGCGCAGCCCTCGCGACTAATATCGCTGCAACGAACATCGCTCCATGAGCGACCATGCCCCATAAAACAAAGGCTAACGTTCCAGTTGCAGGGAATAATCGAATCAGCGAAAAGAACGTATTGACCGTAAAAAATATAAACAGCGCGAACGAACTACCCAACGCAATTCCTGCGATTGGACCACTCGATTTCGCCGGACCGAAAATTGCCAGCAGATAAGGCAACGATAGCACCAGGCAAATTAACGGAATGCGGATTCGCGCGTAGTCCGTTTCCGCCGCCAGAGCGAACGGGAAGACGAGCAGACCGCTCAATGCCGCAATGCGAAGAATCCTCACAACCGGCGCGCCTCCATACAATAAAATTAATCACATTCGGTGAAGGGCCGTGTATCCCGATATCAAGGTCGCGATGTTCAGCAATGCTAGAAGCGTGCCCGCGTACAACAGGCCGCGCGCGAGGCCTTGCTTGCCGGCGCTCAGCATCAGCAGGGCGGCGGGAAGTATGGTGAGAATTTGCGCCATTCACGGCTGGATTTTGGCCACCATACCCAGCAGGCGTACGCCGCCAACAGGCCATTTGGTGCCACAATCAAGACCTGTAGCCATGCTGGCCAAGCTGAGAAGGGTGCGATCACTTTTCTACGCGTCGCCACGCATCCTTTGCGGACTCGACTCCGTTTGAAGGTTCATGGACCCTCATACAAATAGAGTCCAACGAAGA
>JBAQGJ010000094.1:0-27007 GCA_049287725.1 Candidatus Acidiferrales bacterium
CGCGGCGGAATGCACCACGCTTCGGGAGACATAAGCACGGATTTCTTGCCCGACTCGGGCACCGCAGCCCAGAACTGCCGGTCGAGGATGTCCGCGTGTGTTTCCACGGACATGCCAGCACCGGCCATTTTTTCTTCGCGAGATTTCAGCAGCTTGCGAAGCGTGTCGAGCTCGTGGCCCATGCGGTCGAGCATCTGGCGCACGGCGTTGACCTTCACTTCTCCGCGCTCGTAGCGATCGATTGCAAATTTAATCGCCAGGTCTTCCGCCAAATGCAGAAGCGTGTTCTCGTCAAGCTTCGCGTTGGGAGATTGCGCGGCGACCGTGGCGAGCGCCTGCTGCAAGGTAATTTTCGCGTTTTGCGGCAGGGCGGAAATTCTCTGCTGCCAGGACGAAGGATCAAGCTGCGGATTTTTCGCCAGTTGGGCTTCGCCAAATTGCGCAAGCAGCCTTAAGAGGCTTTGCAATTCGGCTTCTTCGAGCTTGCCGATTCCGCCGGCGAGACCTGTAACGCCGCCTCCGAGTGCGACCGTAAGCCTTCCCGCAGCGCTCGGAAGTCCCAAGCTCACTTCCGCGCCGCCGACAAAACTGCCTCCGCTAGCCATAAACTCGCTGCTGGACACTATGCCTTCCGCTCCCGCGGCGTATCCCTCACCGGGTAAATGGGAAGTCCCAACCGTTCCGGAACCACCCGTTCCGCCTGGGCCGCCATGGGCGCCTTCCGCAGCCGTGAGGAGCTGAATCATTTTCTCGGGACTGCGGAACCATTCCTGAATTCGGTCGGCGTCAGCGCCGAGCGTTTTGGCCGTCAGCGTGGCGGCGACGCGCGCTTCGGAAAAGCCGGCATCTTCCGCGACAAAACGAATCTCATTGACGCGAATTCCGGAGGCCTTGCGATTTCCAAAGTAGGCTTCCAGACGTTCGGACAGCGTCCCAGCCTTGGGGCCAGTTTCCATGAAGCATTTCACCAAATTGCAGAACTCGGAGCGCTCGACGCGGGGCAAAAAGCCGATGCTGGCGACACCGGCGGCATTGAGGAGGTCTGCAAAGCTGCGCTCCGCGGGGCTCGATTCGAGTGGAACGCCATCCAGCAGTAACTGCGACCCAGAGGCACCAAGGAGTAGGCCGTTGTGGCCTGCAGCCTCTACCGCCGCCTGCAGTTCAGTCCAAGCAGAATCCAATTGGCTGGCGGAGCGGACGTGCTCTAAACCATAGAGGCGAGCGTACTTAAGCAGCACATTCAGACTACGGACAAACGCCCGAGCGTTTGGTGCGGTGGGTTCGCTGCGGACACTGGCTTCGCGTGAAACTGGCAGCATTAACGTGTTCTCATGGTCGAATGTACTAGGACCAGTGTTTACAGGTAAATGGTACGAAAGGTCTAAGGTACACAGAGCAACAACTGGGCAGGAAAGGGCTTAGGAGGCCAGACGGACTTCTACAACCTGTCCTTCGAGGGCGGGGCGAACTCGACGGATCACTTCGCTGGCCCAAAGTTTTTCACTCAGTAAAACCAGCGAGCCATCTTCGAAATTACAAACGGCGCAAAATGTGTAGTGCGGAAACGCGGTGTGATATGCGTCCACACCACGGCGCGCGAGTTCGCCCTCGAGCGCAGGATCTCCGGTCGCAACCTTTTCACCCGCGCGCGCGCCGAATGTTTCAGACTGAAAGCGATCAATCAGGGGCTCAAGCGCGCCAAGCTCGAGCGCGGGAACCACGATGGAACGATTGCTCGCTTCGCGAAACGCGATTTGATGGCGCTCGCAATATTCCCGGACACGATCCAGGTGGCTGAAGAAATCGAGCGCCCAAGTTTCGTCAGCAGCCGTCGCGCGCAGAACGCGGCTCCAGATTCGCGCCGCGTCGGCGCCGCGGATGGGCTCGCGATTTTCGTCAGCTTCGGTGAGTTCCAGTCCGATGGCGCGAACGTCGGACCCGAGGTCGAGCGGCTCGACTTCGAGAAGGATGGTCGGGTTATTCTTCGGCGCCGGAGAGGTCATCTTCTAGTCCTGGTGAGGGAAATTTACCTACGAATTCCGGAGATTGCTTCCGGACTTCCAGCCAATCGAAAAAAGCATCCGGCGTTTCCAGCCAGATAGCGAACCAGTGCGCGATCTCTTCTTTTTCGGCGCGCTTCCTGGCGTCCACCTTGTGATTGCGCGAAATCATTTCCGCGCGGCGCCGTCCCAGGCGGGCGACTTCGCGGGCGCGTTCGGCGGCGGCCTGTTCGTCATCGAGCAAAAATTTTCTCAGCAGCTCGTCGAGGCGCACCAAGCACATTTCGGCCTCTTCGAGCGTCGAAAAATGTAGCAGATCGGTAAATTCTTCTTCGTAGCGCCCTTCGGTATCGGAGCGCGTGGACCACACCACGCGCATTCCAGCCTCTTCCAATACGCTGACGATATAGTCGGGAGCAGTCTTTCCCTGCGCGCCAAGCTGCGCGATGAGTTGGCGCCGAATTTGTTCGATTTCTGCCGGCGTATAGCGAGGCTTAGCCAAGGCGCGCGCTGCTTCCAAAATCAGGGCTTTCTTCGTGGGCGAGCCTCCCTCGTCCGCCGCGCGTGAGTGGCCGGGACTCACGACGGACCTCGATGGGGAGTTTTCTTCTGTGCGGTTTCCGGCGGCGCGTCACCGGAGAGCAGGCTGCGGTAGCGGGCTACGTTGCGATTGTGCTCGGCTAGTGTCTTACTGAAGAAATGGCCGCCGTTGTCATTGGCGACGAAATACAGGTAATCCGTGACGGTGGGGGCCAGTGCTGCGCGAAGGGACGCTTCACCGGGATTAGCGATAGGGCCGGGAGGCAGACCGGGATATTTGTAAGTATTGTAAGGCGAATCAATCTGCAAATCCTTTGAGTGAACAACTCTTACGGGATGGCCCTCAAGCTCTAGAGCGTAGGCCACGCTGGGATCGCATTGCAGAGGTCCGCCGCGCTTCAAGCGATTGTAGAAAACGCCAGCCACCAAGGGGCGCTCGTCCTTGCGGGGCGTCTCGCGTTCAACCAGAGAGGCAAGAGTTACCGTCTGTGCCGGACCGAGGCTTACGGGAATGTTCGGCGACCCCGCGCTATTCAAAGATTCCCACACGGCACGAAAATTCTGAACCATGCGTTTGACAATTTGCTGGCAAGTCGTGTGGCGCGTAAATTCGTAGGTCGAAGGAAACAGAAAACCTTCCAGGCTCTGCGCATTCGGAGATAAATCGGACACGAGAGATGTGTCTTTCGCGGCAGCCAAGAACTCGTCGCGATTGCAAATTCCCTGCCGGCCGAGCTCCGCTGCGATGTCGAACATCGTCCAGCCTTCCGGTATGGTGACGATGTGGACGAAAATCCTGCCCTGGGCGATTTGCCAGAAGACTTCCCGCGAAGTAACGGGATGATCGAAATAGTATTCCCCCGCTTGCATAGGAGCACGAACGTGCCAGAAGCTGAAGAGTGCGAAGGCGAGGCGGTTGCGGATAACGTCATCGCGCCGCAGGATTCCGGCAATCCCCCACCGCGAGGTACCGTGGGGAATGTCCACGAAAACTTGCTCAGGGCGGTGGCCGCGATAGGGGCGGCTAATTTGGGAATCCAGCCAACCGGCTCCCGCTCCGATCGCCGCGATAACCAGAAGGGCCAATAGACCAAGCCGACGCACGGCCAGTTATTCCCTCTCGGCCGCAACATGCTCGGTCTGAGCACGGTTGCGGTCGAGATATTCGCGCAAGAGAACGGCGGCAGCCACATCATCCACGGACGGCTTTTTGCGCCGGTTGGGGGACTTGCGGCGTGCCACGATTTGCTCCGCCTCCCAGGTGGTTAGCCGTTCATCCGCGAGTTTCACTTCGATCCCCAACTCCTTCTGCAAGCGCGCGGCAAATTGCGCCGCTTCATCCGCCATTTCGCCGACTTGACCGGTGATGTGCACCGGGTGGCCCACGAGAATACGCGTGACCCCATGCTTTCTGCAAATTTCTCGCAAGCGGCGAAAGTCGTTGCGGCGGTTGGTGCGACCGAGGACGAGCAGGGGCTGAGCGGTCATTTGCAATTCATCGGACAGCGCCAAACCCATGCGTTTTCGGCCATAGTCTATGGCCAGAATTCGGCGCGGCTCGGCATCAGACATTGCCGCGGGAGCACCCAGGGTGATAGAACGCGAAGTGGCTAATGTCATGTTCTTCCATTATACGCGAAGCTTCGCCACAGGCCGTACAGTCGCTGCTGCGTTAATTTCGAAGCGGTTGCCTTTTCAGTAGATATAGCGTATGAGCATGCGATTGCCGAAAGACACCGCTGGGTCAAAGGAGAGAGAGAATGGGAGGTTTACTGCTATTCGTGTTTGTCGGGTTCGTGCTGCTAGGCTTGTGGCGAATTCTGGTGGCCGCCAGGGCTCCACATGCTGATGGCCAGCTCGCCGCTCACTTGGCAAGCGGCATCCCGTTTTTCGTGGCAGCGGGGCTGGTCTTCATCTTTTGGATGTCCTTCACTACGGTGGATTCCGGATACCGCGGGGTGGTGCTTCGTTTCGGAGCCGTCACAGGACGCACGCTCGAGCCCGGGCCGCATTTGATTACTCCCTTTCTCGAAACGGTGAGGCCCATCTCGGTGCAAGTGCAGGTGGAAAAGCTCGACTCTCAGGCTTCGAGCCACGATTTGCAGGTGGTACATACACAGGTGACGCTCGCCTACTACCAGGATCCCTGCTGCGTGACGGACATTTGGGCGAAGCTCAATGATGATGCGGTGGACCGCGTAGTGATTCCCGCTATTCAGGAAGCCATCAAAGCGCAAACGGCGCAGTACGACGCGGAGCAACTGATTGCGCAACGCGCCACAGTGCGGAACGGCATCGAGCAGTATGTGCGGGACCGGCTAACCACTCACCACATTGACGTGGATGCGGTGAGCATCACAGACTTCAATTTTTCCGAGGAATACAATCACGCGATCGAAGCCAAAGTGACGGCGCAACAGAACGCGTTGAAGGCAGAGAATGACCTGACGCGCATCAAAATCGAAGCAGAACAGAAAGTCGCTCAGGCACAGGCAGAGGCGAAAGCGTTGGAAGTCCAAAAACAGCAGATCACTCCAGAACTTTTGCAACTGAGGACGATCGAAATGATGCAGCAGCACTGGGACGGGCATTTGCCTGAGGTATATATGGGCGGCGGACAAGGAGGCGGCGCACTGCCTATGATTGACGTACTGAAGGCGGCCGGGCGAAGCAAATAACGAAATTCGCGGAGTCTCGCTAGGGCTCGCGGCCGCGTTCGCTTGTCTGCCATAGCGGCCAGAATCCCGCTTCCTTCATTTCCTTGCCGAGGCCGGTCTCGCGCAGCAGCTGCTCGACTTCCGCGCGGGACTGGCGCGTGCCGATGCGTTCTTCAGCGTCGGCCAAGGCGAAAACGGTGACTGCGGAGATGGCGACCTGACGCTTTAGCTGCGGGATATCAACCTTATCAAACGTGTCGGACGCGGCGTGGTAGTTCAGCATGTAGTTCGCAGGCTCCTGGTTGGCGACCAACGTGGGAACACCCTCGATAAGGAAATCAAAGTTGTCGGTGTCCATGCCGGCGTCGAAAGTGAAGTCCTTCACGCCGAGCGACTGAACGGGCTGAAGCGCTTCGCGTACGGGACCGAGGATGTCTTTGCGACCTTCAAGCGAGTAGCCAGTGACTTTCCCGTTTCCGGAATCGAATATCACAGCCGCGATCATGTGGTCGAGTTCCGCGCGGTGCGCGTGCGCATACGCGGCTGAACCGAGGAGTCCCTGCTCCTCACCGGTGAAGAGTACAAAACGGATCGAGCGGCGCGGGAGGCTGCCGGTGGCATGAATGACGCGCGCCGCGTCTATTACCATGGCCGAGTTGCAACCGTTATCGAGCGCGCCGGTGCCGAGATCCCAAGAGTCCAGATGCGCGCCGAGCAGGACAAATTCCTCGGGCTTCTCACGACCGCGTATTTCCGCGACGACGTTTTCGGAATCGACTGGGCCAGTCACGTGATTGGGCATTTCCCAGTGCACGCGCAGCTCTTGCCCGGCTGCCAGAAATCGCGCCATGCGTTCGGCATCCTCGCGGGCGACGACAGCCTGCGGCAGCTTTTCTAGTTCGCCGTTCACCGCCAAGGTGTGGCGATAGAGCAGAAGATTCGGACGCGATGACATCCATACAACACCGACTGCTCCCGCTTTCATCGCGCGCGCGATGATGGAGGGCCCGATCGTGTATTCATTGGTGAGGTCGTCCCAGGTCACCAGAAATTTCGAATGGATCAGCACGATCGCACCGTTGGCGGCATCTCCCGCTTTGGCAAAACCTGCCTCATCCCCCATACCCACATCCACGACGTCTGCTGTAATTCCTCCATCCGGAAGCGCAGGCGACCAGCCGATTGAGACTAAACGCACTGGGAACGGTGCGGGCGCGAGAATCTCCAAATGTGTGTGGCCTTCCGTCCAGCCAATTGGGATCGTAAATTTCTCAGTGTGGACTTCGTCCACGCCCGCATGACGGAACGCCTGGACGGCCCAATCGGCAGCTCGGTCGGCGGCGGGAGTTCCGGTGACGCGACCGCCGATCGTGTCAGTGAGGTACCGCAAGTTCTCTTCGAGAGGCGAGGGGCCCAGAGCGGACTGAATCATTTGGGGCGCCAGCTCGGCGCAGGACTTTCCCACAGAGCAAGCGCCGGATCCTTGGGGCACTTGGGGAGCAAATGGCGGCGGCTTCAGCGGCGGCATCTGTGCTGACGCAACCAATGTCACCAAGAACGCGCACGGAACACCCAACAGAATGCAGAAGACTCTGGGCAATGCCATAACTCCCCTACAGAAGGTTTGCAGTAATGAAACAGGAGTGTAACCTGAAATTGCGTTTTGGGAACGCGATCCAATTCGGAAGTTCGAGCCGACTGCCATTGTGAATGCATCGCGAAATCCTCGAAGCCAGCTACGATGACGATAGAAGACCGCTGCACGCGGAACATTTTGCAGGCGCAGAGAATTTTCTACCTACGCGGGCGAACAGGTGGCGCAGCGTGTGGCCCGTTATCCCCTTCATTCGGCAATGATTAAAATAAAAGTGAGTTTGGCACGGTGTCTGCGACGGGCCAATGCCCCGGCTAGGGTAAAGGCTGTACATCACTTACGAAACTATACGGTCCGGTCGAAAGTACAGTAAAGACCCTATTCAGAGCTGCAGTACAAGCTGACAGATCACCGGCAGCGCGAAGTCGAATTCCAAATCAAAAAAGCTTTGCCGCATGCAGTCCTGGGCTAAGCGGACGGGAAGGCTAATTTGAGAAAAGTTCGCGTTTTTGCGAAATTTGAAAAGCAAGAAAGAAGAGAACAGACGACCGTTCCTGGCGTGTTCTTGTTCTGCCAGGAATCAACGGGCAACGCCCAGTTTAGGGCAACATCTGGGGCGGATCTGGAATGCACGGTCGAGCGCATCGCAGGACTACTGGCAATGCAGTGTCTGGTGCGCGGTCAGAATCCGACTGAATTCCAGGTGATGGTGCCTGCGGAAAATTCGTTGGTGAATCGCCTCGTATCGCGCGCAGAGGAATTGCTTCGGGAAGGGCGCTCTATTGCGTGCCCGACTTCTCTGAGCGCACGTCAACGCGAAGTTCTCGACGCCGTGCTATGCAATCGAGCCAACAAAGAAATCGCGTCCAAGCTGAACATCACAGTCCGTACCGTCAAATTCCATATCTCTTCTCTTTTGAGCAAATTCGGAGTGGAGACACGAGCGGAGCTGGCGCGCAGGGCGTCTGGGTTCATGCGCCCGACGTTGGTTGAAAATGATACTCCGGCCTCGGACCAGACGGCGCGAGATCACGACGAGCCTTCGGCGCCCGGGCAGAAGGTGCCGTTCCCGTTCTCGAATAAGGCGCGCAGCGTGAGATTTCCCGGACGTATTTTGACGGCGTAAAATACAAATGGGCGGGTTCTAGACTCTCTCACCTAGAATCCGCTCTGCCTTCCTCTCCTTCCCTCGCAATTAGCCTCCGCACAACCTCAGACTAGTCAAGCATTGCGCACGCGGGTTCCAGCGATGGCCCTAGACAGCTTTAGGACCCGACGAGCGAACGTCTTTGCTCGGCTGAGTAACGGCAGTTTTAGTACGCGTTGTACCTTGCTGATGACATCAGAGCGCTGCGGCTGACTCACTCCGCGCAACAGGCTTGTTGTAACTGGGTGCGCCAATCCTCAAGATTGATGTCGAACGTATTCGCGAGACGTGCATTCGAAAGCACGGAATACGCAGGACGGCGCGCCGGAGTGGGGTACTCCGAGGTTGAGATTGGGACGATGCTGCGTACGACGAGCGGCTTGCTATGCGTTGCTGCGGTAAACCAAGGCGCAGGGGAAGCGGCCTTCGTCTTGGCCTCCTGCAAAATTGCGTTTGCAAAATCGAACCAATCGGTTTCGCCAGCGGCGGTCATGTGATACGTGCCGGTCAACTCCGCCCATCTGCTCGAACCCGCTTTTCGATCCAGAATTCGCTGCAAGACTTGTGTGGTTGCAGAAGCGATTTCGCGGCTCCAGGTTGGCGCGCCGATTTGATCATTTACGATTCGCAACTCGTCACGTTCGGTTGCCAGACGCAAGATCGTCAGCAGAAAATTTTTGCCACGTGTGGAGTACAACCAGGCCGTGCGAAAGATAAGGTGGTTCGCGCCGGACTCGCGGATCGCCTGTTCGCCTGCGAGTTTTGTGCGGCCGTATGCGTTGATCGGATTGGTGCGATCGTCTTCTTCGTAGGGAGAGGTCTTCGTGCCATCGAAGACGTAATCGGTGGAATAATGAACGACCGTCGCGCCGATCTGCTTCGCTACCTCGGCAATGATCGCCGGCGCGTCTGCATTGATGGAGTGGGCGAGGGACTCCTCCCTTTCGGCCTGATCCACGGCGGTGTAAGCGGCGGCGTTGACGATCAGATCGGGGTGAACTTCTCGAATCACGCGACGAATTTCATCCGGCCGTGAAAGGTCGAGGTCCTGGCGGCCGAGGGCGACGACTTCTCCCAAGCGCGGCAGCATCACATTAAGGTCGTGGCCCACCTGACCGTTCTTTCCCGTAAGAAGAATTTTCAACGTCATTTCACTGAATAGCCAGGCAGGAACTCACGAGGAACTTCGGCGAGCTTCGAGAACTTCGCGTCCTTTTCGGACACCAGAGGATTTTCGATGCCCCAGACGATGCCGAGACCGGGATCATTCCACAAGATGCCGTGCTCGCTGGCCGGATCGTAGAAGTCGCTACATTTGTACAGGAACTGGACGCTATCGCTGAGCGCCACGAATCCGTGGGCAAACCCTCCAGGGATATAAATCTGGTTATTTTCAGCAGCGGAAAGCCGCACGCTCGTCCATTTTCCGAAGTGGGGAGAACCCCACCGGATATCAACGGCCACATCGAGAGCCTCGCCCTCGACCACGCGGCAGAGCTTGGACTGCGGATGCGGCCATTGATAGTGCAATCCGCGGAGGGTGCCTTTTTTCGAGCGAGAGTGATTGTCTTGCACGAATGAATCAGTGATGCCTACAGTCGCGTAATGCTCGCGATGATAGGTTTCAAGCAGGAACCCGCGGGCGTCACGGAAGACTTGCGGTCGCAGTTCCAAGACACCGGGAAGATTTGTTTCGATCCGCTGCACAGAACTCACTTAGTCGCCAGAATCATCATCATTGGATTGAAGGAAACAGAGTGATCGCGATGACTGTATCAGAACTCCCCGACAGGGTGTAGAAGCGCGCGGTCAAACGCGCGACTTGCCACCGGAGTCGGCGATTGCGTGCAACGAAGCGTCGCGGTTCTCATAATACTTCGCGTAGTAAGAACGGTAATCGCCGCCGCGCACGCTCGCGAGCCACGAGGTATTGGTGTTATACCATTCGATCGTTTGTCGCAAACCTTCGTCGAGCGAAACAGCCGGTTGCCAGCCAAGTTCGCGCTGGATTTTGTCGCAGTTAAGCGCATAGCGGCGGTCGTGGCCGGGGCGATCCTTCACGAACGATAGAAGCGACTCCGTTTTGCCGGTAGCATGAAGTAAGCGGCGCGCCATCGTAAGATTTTCAACAACGTCGAGGCCACCGATATTGTAGACCTCGCCGGTGCGGCCTCGCTCGAGGACCGCTAAAATCCCACTGCAATGATCCTGGACGTGCAACCAGTCACGTTCCTGCTTGCCATCACCGTAGATGGGCAAGGGCTTGCCGTCCAAGGCATTGGTAATCATCAGCGGTAGGAATTTTTCTGGGAACTGGAGCGGACCGTAGTTATTCGAGGCGCGAGTGATGACCGCGGGAAAATTGAACGTGCGAATGTAGGACTTGACGATCAAATCCGAACTCGCTTTGGACGCGGAATATGGACTGCTCGGCTGCAAAGGAGAATTTTCGTCCGCGAATGCCCCTGGCGGCATATCGCCATATACTTCATCCGTGGAAACGTGCACGAAGCGCTTGATATTGAGCTGCCGCGCCACTTGCAGAAGGACGAATGTGCCAGTGACGTTTGTTTCGATAACGGGGGCCGGTTCATAAATGCTGCGGTCCACATGCGATTCCGCGGCGAAATGCACGATGGTCTGGCAGCCAGACATTGCCGCTTCGACAGCAGAGGGATCGCAGATATCGCCTCTTACAAACGAGTAGTTTCGATTATCCGCAACTGAATCCAGGTTCGCAAGGTTCCCGGCATAGGTCAGCTTGTCAAAATTGAGGACTGAATATCCCGCGTCAAGGCCGAGCACGTAGCGAATAAAATTGGATCCGATGAAGCCAGCGCCGCCCGTAACAAAGATCTTCATCGAGGCGCTGCCTGAGGTCCGGCCATAACTACGCGGCCCATTTTGTTCGCCCCAGTTTCCGCCACCAGCGTATTGGCGCGCAACAAGGACTCGAAAGTACCGGCATCGGTCCACCAGCCATCCAGGATCTCGTAGGTCAGTTTGTCTTCTTGAATATAAAAGTTGTTGACGTCGGTGATTTCAAGCTCGCCGCGACCGGAAGGCTTCAGGCGGCGGATTTTTTCGAAGACGGTCTTATCGTAGAGATAAATTCCGACGACTGCGAAATTGGATTTCGGCGCTTTAGGCTTCTCTTCGATGCCGATGACCTTCTCACCGTGAATTTCGGCCACGCCGAATCGCGGAGCATCGTCTACTTTTTTCAGGAGGATTTTTGCTCCGTCCTTCTGCGACTTGAAATTCTGGACGGCACGGCAAATATTATTCTCGATAATGTTGTCGCCAAGGACGACGCAAATGGATTCCTGGCCGGCAAAAAACTCGGCGAGGCCCAGCGCCTCGGCGATTCCACCTTCGCCTTCCTGGTACGTGTAATTCAGATGCTTCAGCCCGAAGTCGCGCCCATTCCCGAGAAGGCGCAGAAAATCTCCCGCATTCTTGCCGCCGGTAACCAGGAGGATCTCTTCGATTCCGGCGTTCACCAGCGTCTGAATGGGGTAGTAGACCATCGGCTTGTCGTAAATCGGGAGGAGATGCTTGTTGGTGACCCGGGTGAGCGGGTTCAGCCTGCTGCCGGTTCCGCCTGCGAGGACGACGCCCTTCATTTTTCCCTCTGCCTCCGGACTCGATGATTCAGGACTAAAAATAGCTTATACCCAACAGTCAATGCCGCACAGGCCTGAATTATCAGCGTCCGCTTGCGGACCGGTAGTTTCGCCCTTGCCGGGCTTCTTGTAACTACATTGATGCCAGTAGTGTCGCCAGGCATCAGAAGCTGGGTGCGGGAACGACTTTCATCTGCTCGGCCTGCGGTTGCCCGAACTCAGTGTGCTAGTCCTTCTTGAAGTTATTCTTGTACCAGGTCCAAGTGCGGCGCAAACCCTCTTCAAAATGTACGCGCGGCTCATATCCAAGCACTTTGCGAGCGAGCGAAATATCGGCCTGAGAATCGCGGATATCGCCCGCTCGGGGCTGTTCGTACTTTGCCTGGATTTTCTTTCCCGTGACTTTTTCGAGCAGTAGCAACACCTGATTGATCGTAATCCGTAGTCCCGTCCCGCCGTTGAAAACCTTGCCCGACGCATGCTCTTTTTCGCAAGCAAGCAGTGTCTCGTCCACTACGTTTTCGATATACGTGAAATCACGAGACTGTTCGCCGTCTCCGTACACAACCGGCGGCTGTCCTTGAATCACCGCGAGCATGAATCGCGATAACACACCGGAGTATTGCGACGTGGGGTCCTGGCGCGGACCAAAAACGTTGAAATAGCGGATGCACGCATTTTCCAATCCGTAGACGCGACCAAAGACTTGCGCGTAAAGCTCGCCGACGTACTTGGTGACGCCATAGGGAGAAATCGGCTCTGGCGGCATGGTTTCCGTTTTTGGCAGGGAAGGCGTCTCGCCATACACTGCCGACGACGCGGCGTATGCGATGCGGAGCACTTTTGCGTCGCGGGCGGCGACCAGCACGTTCAACGTGCCATCAATATTCACGTTGTTCGTTTCCAGTGGATCCAGCACGGATCGCGGGACGGACGTCCGAGCAGCCAAATGAATTACATAGTCAACGCCACGGCAGGCCGATTGCACCGCGGCCAGATCGGTGATGCTGCCTATTCGAAGATCAATTTTGTCTCGCACGCCGGCGAGATTCGCTTCGTTCCCTGCCGAGAGGTCGTCCAGAACCACGACCTTGTGATCCCGACGAACAAGTTCATCTACCAAGTTCGAACCGATAAAGCCGGCGCCGCCTGTGACAAGGTAACGCATCCTGACAATCCTCCTCAACGCACAGCTGAATCAAAATGGAGACTGCTTGTCGCGAGTCGTCGCGGCTCGCAGCAGCAACATCTTAGTCACGAGCGGTAGCCTAGCCAATACGGTCGTTTCGGTAGAACAGCATGGCTGGGGATAAATGTAAAGGCGCGGCCCGGCAGAATGGCGGAAAAGATTGTTCATTGACCGCTCCGAACCTTTCCGCGATCGGCGTTAGTCCACACAATGCCAGCGATAACAAGAACAACCGAGAGCGCCACGTTCGGAGGGGAGAATACGCGTCCACTGACCCGCACTAAAACGAGCTCCATGAGCAGTGGAATCACAAGAATGACCGCTCCGAAAATCATATAGCTGGCCATTCTGTTAAGCGGCAAACGCCTAGCGGCAATTCCCAAGAGTGCTCCGCCCGGAAAGAAGACGAGTGCGTAGAAGATGTAGTTATATCCGTTGAGTTCGGCCGGCTTAATCTTGCGCACAAATATTGCCAGCGCCGCGCCTGGCCCGAGCTTATAGCGGTTCGGCTGGACTCTTCCGTCTATATAGAGCGATAAATTCGAGCCATCGTAGGAGTAGAGGATATCGCGTGTTTCACCAGCCTTGAAGACGTCGGGGGTGTGCCACGCCAGTTGAGATCTCTTTGCGGAAATTTCATTGCGAAACGAGAAAACGAGCGTTGTGCCGAGTTGACGGACGGTGAGATTGGCGACGCCCGAGGGTTGAGATATCGAAAGGACTCGCGAGTCCACGCCACTGGTTTTCGCGGGAGTACAAACGATTCTGAAGGCGAATTGATTCGACCTTTGGAGGTCTTGAACTAGGTTAGGTACGTCCACTTTCGAAGACAGCCACGAGGATCCATCCAGCACGAGCGGATCGGTCACAGGGGAAGCCGAGAGTCGAGGGGTCCAGACCAGATCGGGCATGAAGGCTAGTTGGTCGTGCAACGGCGTCGAGGACGAAAAGGCAAACGATGCCCGCAGACCGGGTTCGACTACCGCCAATCCGTCCATGGAGGAGACGCTTTTCGCATCCTCTCTTGAGATCGCCCGATCCCAAATCTGCAGCAAGCGAATCTGCCCGGTCCATGCATCCTTCCCACTTGCATCGTTTCCTACCACAAGAAGGGAGTCTGGCTTCCAGTTGTTCAAGCGGGTCTCGTGCTGGAGCGGAAGAGAAGCCCCAAACCAAAGCCCAAAATAGAGGAGCAGGATCAGCGCTGCTCGTCGCTCGTAAAGGAGCGCCTCCAGCCCGCGTTCACAAGCCGCGAGAATGTGCAGAACCACGTTGCCCACTAGCTCGAATAGCAGAAAACCGAAGACCGTCCCGCTGGTGTTGGTGAAGACGTCTTCCCATCCAGAATCTCGCTCAGGAATGTAAATCTGCAGAAACTCAATCGAGTAGGACAGCAAGGCCCCTGCTACCAACGAACTGATAAAAACGAAAGCCCTCGATTTACCACTCTCGCGCAGCTTCTCGGCCAAGCCGAACCCGAACGGCATGAATAGCAAGACATTAAGGAAAGCGTCGTAGAACCCAGCGTTCTTCAGACTCTTGCCCAAGAAGAAGGGAGGACCCGAAACGCTCGGGGTATGGAAGCCAAAGCGAAAGGGATACAGAGTAAGGAAGAGAATGCCACCCAGCGCGAGAGTCAGAAACCGATTAGACCAAACAGCATCAAGACCGCGAGAGGTCGAGCTAAACGCTTGATTCTCCATTACTCTAATGTCGGATTCCTCAAAATCTCACTGGAAAGTCTAGCACACAGGGCGCAGCTGACTGAGACTACGCCGAATCTCTGAAGCGTCTTCGCCTCCACGCTATCTCGCGTACAGGTATTCGCACTCGAAACACTACGTTAAATCGCTCTCGCCAAAGAACTAAGCCTACCTGTACACGCAGCTCGGTCAGGTACGTAATAGAACGGCTGAACAGGCGAAAAGACTTGAACCATCTCGGTTCCTCTGACCAGTAGTTGTGCTCCTCCTTCGCTCCCTACACTGCTCCGTGACATGAGAGCCCACGCCAACAACACCGCAAGTCGCATTCCAGATTCGAACTCGAGGCCAGAAGTGAGGCGTCGTGGTTCGCCAAACGGCATTGTCCTATTGACCACGCTTGCCATGGTGCTGGCGATTGTCGGACTCTCCAGCTGCGCAGGCTACACCAGCGCGGCTAAAACCTCGACGGGCGATCCTGGAGCGGGCGTGCTTTCGACGAGCGCCAGCAGCTTGACCTTCGGAAGCGTCGCAGTTGGCAATACAACCACACAAAGCTTGACGGTCACCAATACTGGAACCGCGACTGTAACCATTGCGCAGGCGACGATGACGGGCGCCGCGTTCAGCGTGATCGGCGGAAATCCTTCGGGCACAATTCCAGTGGGCCAGAGCAGCACGATTCAAATTCAGTTCACGCCAACGGCTGCTGGTGCGGTAACGGGGAGTTTGACGGTCGTCAGCGATGCCTCGAATTCGCCTGTGATGATTTCGCTCACCGGAACCGGCACACAGACCGGCTTGGCGATCGCGCCTTCGGCGCTAACTTTTGGGAATGTCGTGGTCGGGCAGACCGGCACCCAGAGCGTGCAATTGACGAACACGGGGTCCACGAATGTTGTCATTAACGTCGCGACGGTTACGGGAAACGCTTTCGGCATTAGCGGGCTATCGTTGCCGAAGACGCTGACCGGTGGACAATCGATTTCCTTTAGCGTTCAGTTTGCGCCCACCTCAGCTGGGGCCGCGACTGGAAGCATTATGTTCACCGACAACGCGCCGACCTCTCCGCAAACGGTCACTCTAGTAGGTAGCGGCGTTTCCACGGCTTCGACTTTGACCGCCAATCCAGGCAGCGTGGCGTTCGGTAACGTGTCCGTGAGCAGCAACGGCCAGCAGACCATCACGCTGACGAACAGCGGGAACACGAGCGCCACGATCTCCGCGGTGAGCGCAACCGGTTCTGGCTTTACGGCGCTCGGAATTTCCACTCCATTGACGCTCACGGCCGGTCAGAGCAGCAGTTTCACCGCTAAGTTTGCGCCAACGACTGCAGGGGCTGCATCCGGGAGTATCACTATTACAAGTAATGCCAACGATCCGACCGTCACGATTCCGCTGACCGGAACCGGGGTGCAAGGGAATCTGACTGCGAACCCATCCAGTATCAATTTCGGCAGTTTGCTGGTCGGTGCCAGCGGATCCGTGAACGTGACTTTGACCAACTCTGGTACTGCCAGCATCACGATTTCACAAGGCAGTGCGTCTGGAACGGGATTCAGCATGACTGGATTCTCTGTTCCAGCAATGCTCAGCGTTGGTCAGACCAGCACCTTTACGGCGAAGTTCTCACCCACGGCCGCGGGTAGCGCAACGGGCAATATCTCGATCGTGAGCACCGCGCCGGGCTCCCCGATGACCATCGCTTTGACTGGTTCGGGCACGGCGGGACAGCCGCAACTCACGATCAGCCCAGCCAGCGTGAACTACGGAAGTGTCTCGGTGGGCAGCAGCGCGCACCAGACGATCACTCTGACGAACGCGGGCAACGCAACACTGACTGTGAGCCAGCTGACGGCTTCAGGCACTGGATTCAGTGTGAGCGGCGCAACATTGCCGCTGAGCATCGGCGCGGGCAGCAACGCGTCGTTTACGGCCACATTCGCACCCACATCCGCGGCTGCCACGACGGGCGGCATTTCAATCGTCAGCAACGCCCCGGGTTCACCAGCTTCCGTGGCATTGTCCGGAACGGGTATTCAAGGACAACTCGGAGCCACTCCTTCAACTGTGAGCTTCGGATCCGTAAACGTTGGCAGCAGCGGTTCTCAGACGATTACGCTGAAGAATTCAGGGACTGCGAGCCTGACGATCTCGCAGGCGACAGCGTCGGGCACTGGCTTCAGCATCAGCGGGATTACAACTCCGGTGACGCTTGGCGCCGGATTAAGCACCTCGTTTACAGCCAAATTCGCGCCAACGTCGGCGGGAAGCGTTAGCGGCAGCGTCTCTATCGTAAATAACGGTCCGAATTCGCCGATCAGCATATCCTTGAGCGGATCGGGAACAGCAACCGCGCCACAATTGACGATCAGCCCTGTAAGCGTGAGTTACGGCAACGTCGCGGTCGGCAGCAGCGCGCCGCAGACAATCACCCTGACAAACTCCGGCAATGCGACTCTGACGGTTACTCAAGCCACTGTCTCAGGCACAGGATTCAGCATGAGCGGCGCCACGATGCCGATGACCATTAACGTCGGCAGCAATGCGTCGTTCACCGCCACTTTCGCGCCGACGTCGGCAGGCGCCGCGACCGGCAACATTTCCGTCGTCAGCAATGCTTCGGGTTCGCCGGCGGCTGTTACCTTGTCGGGAACCGGCACACAGGGACAGCTCGGCGCGAATCCAGCGAGCGTTAGCTTTGGCTCGGTGGGAGTCGGAAGCAACGGCTCGCAGCTAATTACGTTGACGAACTCAGGAACCGCAAGCCTCACCATTTCGCAAGCGAGTGCATCCGGCGCCGGATTCAGCATCAGCGGAATCACCACGCCGCAAACCCTGGGAGCAGGCCTGACCACGACGCTCACCGCGAAGTTCGCGCCAACAACCGCAGGCAGCGCGACCGGAAGCATCTCGATCGTCAGCAACGCCCCTGGATCTCCTCTGACGATCTCTCTGACCGGAACCGCCACGCAACCACAGCTTTCTGCCACTCCGAGCAGTGCAGCGTTCGGCAACGTGGTGACGAGCACGAGCAATTCCCAAACGATCCATTTAACCAATGGTGGGACCGCTACGCTGACGATTTCAGCAGTGACAACTACTGGGAACGGTTTCAGCACGACGGGTATCACTGCCCCGTTGAACATCGCAGCGGGCGGCTCCACGACGTTCAATGCGGTGTTTGCGCCGACCACCGCTGGAGCGGTGACCGGCTCGGTCAGCCTGACCAGCAACGCTCCGAATTCGCCCCTGGCAATCGCCCTCAGTGGCACTGGAATCGCGGCGACGAAACTATTGGGGCTCAGCACTACGAGCCTCAGCTTTGGCAACGTGAACGTCAGCAGCAACAGCTCGCTGAGCGCGACGTTGACGAACAACGGGAATTCCAACGTCGCGATTTCCAGCGTGGGCGTTAGCGGAGCGGGGTTCAGCGCGAGCGGAGTCACAGCAAACGAAGTGCTGACGCCAAACCAAGCTGTTACGGTCACCGTCACGTTTGCTCCGGGAACCGCCGGAGCCGTAACCGGAAGCGTCAGCATCTCCAGTAACACCACGAACTCGCCGGCGACGATCAGCGTCTCTGGCACCGGCGTGGCAACGACTCCGCACACAGTTGGGCTCACTTGGAGCCCGAGTACCTCAACGGTTTCCGGGTACAACGTCTACCGCGGCACCACGCCGAGTGGACCGTATCCGACGAAGTTGAACACGTCCCTTTTGACGACCGAGCAATATTCGGATTCGTCGGTGGTTTCGGGGCAGACGTACTATTACGTCGTGACGGCAGTGGACTCGAGCGATGTGGAGAGTGTGGGTTCGAACCAGGCGACGGCGGTAGTTCCGTAAAGCGGACGCAACGCCGTAGCGAATCCGAGTGGGGCTAAGTTTAAGTTTCGAAGGGATTTGGACGACTGCGGTGCGGCTGGAAGCCCGGTCAATTCGCCGGCACACTTGAAAGCTGTCCTCGCGGACAGGGTTAACCCCCTGTCCCAACTGTGTACCCCCGACCAGTAGTTGCCGAAACCTGCCCCGTCGGACAATCGGCCTGCTTATGACACGTGCCCTTATCCTAGATCGAGCGCGCATGAACAGATCGAACCGTTCACGCCGATATGCTCCCAAATCAGTTCTCCAAGCAACAGCCGCAATCCTAGCTCTCGCAGCGATTCTCATAACGTCGGGCTGCGTCGGCACTACGAGTAAGGCTGGTGCGGGAAGTAGTACTGGGATTGCTCTGGGACTCTCGCCAAGCGCCCTAAGCTTTGGAAACGTGACGGTTGGTCAAAGCGGCACGAAGACCGTGACGTTGACCAGCTCGGGAACCGGGATCGTGACGATCTCCGGAATTTCAGTGGCGGGCACGGGATTCACAGCTTCTGGCCCTCATCTGCCTATCTCCCTGAGCGCGGGCCAGAGCACAACGATTAGTGTTCTCTTCAAGCCTACCGCGAAGGCCGCGGATTCTGGCACCGTCACGATCAAGAGCAATGCCGTGGAACCCACGATGAGTGTTGCTCTGAGCGGGACCGGCACAACAACACCGACCTCGGCGCTGAGCGTCTCGCCTGCATCAGTTGCGTTCGGAACCGTTTCCGTCGGCGGCGAAGTAACAAAGACCGTGCAATTGGCGAACACCGGCACTGCCAGCGTGACGATTTCTGGAATGGCCGTTTCAGGTTCGGGCGTCAGCGTCACGGGATTGGCTGTGCCGGCGAGCTTGGCGGCGGGGAAAGACGTCAATCTGACGATCACTTACAAGCCGAGCGCCGCAGGAACGCTGGCAGGCAAGATTTCAATCGTAAGCAATGCATCCGATAGCTCGCTGGCACTCGCTCTCTCTGGAACGGCTACCACTGCGGCCTCGTCGCAGCTGACTGCTACGCCCTCGTCGATTGCTTTTGGAAACGTCGTGCTGGGGACGGAATCGAGCCAGACAATTCGGTTGGCGAATTCCGGAACCGCTACGGTCACGGTCTCCAGCCTGGCGCCATCTGTCTCAACCGTAAGTGTTTCGGGACTCACGGTTCCGCTGACATTGGCGCCCGGAAAAACCGCGAATTTTACGGCGGCATTTAAGCCCACGGCGGCGAGTAGTGTGTCCGGGAAAATTACGGTCACCAGCAACGCGACGGACTCCTCGATGCCGATCAACTTGACCGGCACGGGTGAAACAGCCGTCGTACAGCTCACCGCAAGTCCGACCAGCGTGAGTTTCGGTAGCGCTACGGTGGGATCGTCCAATGCCAAGCAAGTGATCGTGAAGAATACAGGAAACAAGAGTGCCAGCATTTCGAGCGTAGCCGTGGCGGGCACTGGATTCAGCCTAAGCGGTTCCTCGACAGCCGTGGTTCTTAATCCGGGCCAATCAGAAACGTACACGGTGAACTTCGATCCCAAGAGCGCCGCCGCTGACGCGGGAACAATGACCGTTGCAAGCAATGCGTCCGGCTCTCCCATGAAGGTGCCTCTCTCTGGAACGGCGACCGCGCAGCCGTCCAAGAATCACAGTGTTGCCCTTAATTGGAGTCGCAGCTCGTCCTCCGTAGTGGGATACTTCGTTTATCGCAGCTCGAAACCGAGCGGGCCCTACGCGAAAATGAACTCTTCCGCCGACGCCAACACGTCATATTCGGACAGCACTGTGTCGGATGGTCAAGTCTACTATTACGTCGTCACCGCCGTTGACTCCAGCAATATTGAAAGCTCCTATTCGAACCAAATCTCGGTCACGGTTCCTTCGAATTAGCAACCCCGGGTCGCTTTCGAATCGCTGAGTCGGCGCGGCGACGAAAAAGTTGTTGCGCGCTGCCGAATTCGCTTCTGGTTCCCGCCGCGCTTCTGAGCGAGCTAAGTATGTGGTGGGATCCGCGATGTTAGACTTATCATTCGGGAAGAAGGCTAATCGCTTACTACAGATTCTTCATTGCAACGACCGCAATCGGGCCTACTCCCGCTAGAATCAGGCGACGCCCGACGCGGTGCAAACGCCACTCGCGATTTAGGGATAGCGGCGCTTCTGCGTCAACTTCCTCCCAGCACATACACAAAACTAACGTGCTGGTGATTCCGTTTTAAGTGCACGAAGTTCACCAAGTTCACTTCCGCTCGTTGTTGCGCGCGATAAATCGGGCCAGTTTCGCTGATCGGTTTGGCTGTCACCTCGTCTAGTGGGGCTAGCGGCCCACGATTGGATCCCGCCGGTCGAGCAGGTTCCTCTTCCGCGAAACTCGCGGCCGTGTGCTGCTCCGAACAGCCTGGAGTTCGACGGGAGAGCGGTGGTCATGCCCAAATTGATCGTAAACAACTACGAACGCTGGAATCATCATGCCGTGCCGGAACTGCTCCGGCATCGGATCGGATCCGACGGCCAACAAAAATCCTTTCAACGAATACCCGGAGGACAAAACTCGAGCAGGGTCAGCGTAATGGTTGATGACGTCCCGCCTCTCGAAGTCGGGAACGCCCCGGAGGTGGAAGCGGTAGCACGGCGAAGATCCATCGAGTTCGAGCGGATCTGCGAGCCAGTGAAAGTGATCCGTTTGCCACTCCAGACCGAAGGCGGAAATTGCAAACGCGGGCTGCTTTGCCGTGATCAACAAGTAGATGATGAACGCGGTGCAGCTGGAGCAATCGATCGCGCGGCTCTCCATCACGCCGCCGGTCTGCCGAACCTGCAACGCGTCGCAAGGAATCGAGGGAGCCGCAGCGTCATCCTCCGCAATGTAAATCGGTCGGCCCGCGGCACGAATCCGTCGGGCGACGGCCAGGCTGTCGTAATTTTTATTTTCCATGTTTTCCTTCCCCTTCGACTGCACGGTCCACCTACGCGTCCCCGGTTCCGCATCCGCTGCGTTCGCTACAATATGAATCCGCCCCACACTACATACACAGCGTACATGTCGAATCTGCGCGTTAGCGCTCCTTTCCCTCTTGGCTGGTATTCGCAGGTCGGTTGTCTCCGACCTCGGAGCCAACGAGATCCCCAATGAGCTGCTCTGCGCGCTGGCGAACAGCCTCGGTCAAGCGCAACTTCTTGCCTCTGGCGTCCCGCTGGGTTGCAAAGCCGAGGAGCCTGAGCCGCTTGCCAATTGCGCCTGGTTCGATCAGGGTTTCCTCACCGCGCCGCCGCGAAATTTGCTCCGCGAACTGCGCGAGTTCTGCAACATAGGCATTTCCACCTGGCGACTCTTGATGGGCTACAAGGATGGCTTCCGCGGCGATCACGCTTAAATCAATCCACTTCTCGGAACGGATTTGCGTGTCGTCTTCTCGAAGAAGGTCAAACACCTCGGCCTGCAGTTCGGTATCGTCAGGCGTTGCCGCGGCGATGCTTCGGGCAAGATCGCGAAGCGCGAATGTAAATTTCGAAGCGTCGAAACGCATTTTACGGGCCGCAGCGAGATTCGCGCGACGAAAGCTGACCAATCTCGGCTGGAATTCGTTTGCGATCCGGTGCTGCGCATCAAGATCGAAAACTGGCAGGCCTTCATCTCTAGGGATCATTGCAACTTGGATCGAACGCACTGGCCAAGAATCGCTCGAACATCCCGAATCGCAGTGAATCACCTGAGCTCCAAAGAGGTCGAGCAGGCCACCCCGGAAAGGAATTTTCCGATGGCGGGAGCTTGCGTCGTCGAGCAGCTGGCGCAGCTTGTCGCTCACAGTTGCTTGGCTGATGAGATAGGTAAATTGAGCGCCGCTCGCGAGTGAACAGAACCCGGCCGGCGTCACGCCGGTCAAAGGCAGCGAATGCCGGCAGAGGCGGCGCGACGGAAGGAGAAAGACGCGTCGGCGTCGTCCGCGCGAGTTCGAGAAATAACTCTTTCGGGATAGTGCCGTGGGCGAGAGCAATCTCTGTGATGTGCTTTCGGATGTCCTGTTTCCTGGCGTTTGTTTCGCCTAGGGTAAGCACTAGGGCTCGAAGCTGCTTCCGCGACGGGTTGGCGGACTCCAAGATTCTGTACAGGGGTTGGATTCTTTCTTGCGCTTCGATTCCGCTGTCGAGGTGTTGCCGAATTCCCGGCGTAGCGGAACTTGAATTCTGATCAACGTACTCCTGCCAGAGTCGTTCACGGTTCAAAGAAAGACAGTTCTCAGCGCGATCCTTCATTCGTTGCTGCGAAATCCAATTGGCGGTTAACTGCGCCGGAGGAAGAAGCAACTCTTCCCAATTCCGCACCGATTCTGCGGTAGTCGAGCCCGTCCTTTGAGGCCCTCCGCGGAGATTGATGCTCAGGATCTGCTGAACAGTCTTTGCCTCTTCAGCGCTGCCACAGGCAGCAAGAAATCCGATGCACTGATAGAAAGCTGGGCTACGGTCGCTTCCACGGGTGCGATAAAAATCAACCAAGGCTCGCAAATCTCCTGAAAGCGCGCGCCGGTAGAACGGTGCAAAATCGGGATCGGGAGGGTTAGACCAGAACCAAAATGAAGGAAGGTGAGGCCCGAAAAAAAGTCCGGACTCGATTTTGCCCGCTTGCAGGTGGAACTGCGCATCTGGTGGGGCCATTGGGCTTTGTTGAATCTTCTTCCGGGGCCGACGCTGCTTCTTCCGGGAGTGCCGCGTTCGTCCAGTCCTGTTCAATCCGTCCCTCCACTTTTGTATTTGCTCGCTGGGACCACGCGAGAGGCTCACGCTTTGGATGAGGGCAGATCAAACGATTGCGGCGTAGGCGAGCGGCCCCACTTCTTCCGCAGCATCCGCAAAGGAAACGTCACGCGCTCCCGTCACGAAAGGTTAAAATCCATTTCGATGCATCGAGAAACCGAATGAAAAACTGCCCAATCGTCTGTGTTTGACTGGGTGATGACGCGGACAACAACCTCATCACGCTTTGCAGAAAATGCCATCAAAGCCTGCACAGCCGCACGAACGGCAATTATTCGGGACTTCTTTAGCAAGAATTGTGCGGTCAGAAAGCTAAATCTCTTTGCCTGCTTTGCTTTTCCGTTTCTGACCAGACAGCAGACGGGTGATTGCGGAATTGCTAGGCTTTCGAGGCTAAGAGAATGTGGAGGACAGCATCTGAGACGTCTGGGACTAGATATTCGCGTGGGGGCTGCCAATTCGGGAGCTTGCTTGTCACGACTTCCACAAGCGCGACGATGGCTTCGGCGTCGCAGCCAGCTAGAACGTTGGACCCACATTCGATTGTTTCCGGGCGCTCGGTGACGTCGCGGAGCGTCACGTTCGGAACGCGCAAAATGCAAGCCTCTTCTTGCACGGTGCCGCTATCGGAAAGGATGCAAAAGGCGGATTGCTCGAGGCGAACGAAATCGCAGAAACCGAAGGGCTCGAAGAATCGAAGCCCCGGGTGATCGAGGCTGATTTCGAACTGGGCTGCTCGCGCTCGCGTGCGCGGGTGCAGCGAGCACAAGACAGGGATGCCGTACCGGATGTGCAGAGCCTTCAGACCTTCAATGACGCCCCGAAAACGATGCTCGACGTCAACGTTCTCGGCGCGGTGCAAGGTCGCGAGAAAGTACGCTTTTTCTTTGACGCCCAGCTGCTCCAGACTTGTGCTGGCGGAAATCTCGGCAGCAAATTTTTGTAGGACTTCCCCAATCGGATTTCCGATGACGTAGATGTTTTCCGCGGCAAAACCTTCACGCAGCAGATTGTCACGGCCGCGATTTGTGTACGGCAATAAGATCGAGCTGACGTGATCAATCACCCGGCGGTTGCTCTCCTCCGGAACGCGAAAATCGTAGCAGCGATTGCCCGCCTCCATGTGGTACACGGGAATTCCGCGGCGCCGCGCAATGATTGCAGAGAGGCCGCTATTCGTATCGCCCAGGATCAAAACGCGATCGGGCCTGTGTTCGTCCAGCACCGGTTCGATCCGCGACAGAATCTGGCCGATTTGCTCGCCGCAGGTGGCGCCGCGCACGCCGAGGGCAACATCGGGTTTGCGCACATCGAGTTCGCGAAAAAAAATGCCGCTCAGACGCTCGTCGTAATTCTGGCCCGTATCCACCAGGGCGTGCGTGCAGTGCTGGTCGAGCAGTTTAATAAGCAAGCTCAGGCGAATGATCTCGGGGCGCGTCCCCAGAATCGTCATGATCTTCAACGGAGAACCTCAACGAGGTTGGCGTCCACGTCGTGGACCATGAGCTTCTGTTCTCGGAGCACGCGGGTGGTTTCCTCAAGAGGCATCACGTCGTCCGCGGAACTGTACTCTTTCGAGAGACCCACCGGGACGATTGCGTGCCGCCGCAGCTCCGGCAGCATGGGCAGAATGGCGTAATAGGGGCCACGCTCCACGGTGCGGTGCGCTTCTTCTTCGCTCACGAGAATTTCGTGGACCTTTTCTCCCGGTCGCGTTCCGACTATTTTCATCTCGATGGAGCGACAACCGATCAATGCGGTGGCGACGTGCAGGACGAGCGCCGAAGGAACTCGTGGAATGTAGGTTTCGCCGGGGAGCCCGGTTTCGACCGCCGCCAGAATCACGTCCACGGCGTCGTTGAGGCTGAGTAGGAAACGCGTCATCGTAGTTGTGGTAATCGTCACCGGTCCGCCGTTGCGAATCTGATCGTGAAAAAGTGGAATCACCGAGCCGCGGGAGGCCAGCACGTTGCCATAGCGGACGCAAACGAAGCGGGTTTTTGGGCAGCGAATGTTGGCCTGGATGAAAATGCGCTCCTGGAGAGCTTTGGTCATGCCCATCGCGTTAACGGGCTTGCAGGCTTTGTCAGTGGAGATGCCGACGACGGTCTCGACCGGCAATGAGTGTTCCTGGATGGCGCGAACGATATTTTCGGGGCCTTCGATATTGGTGCGTACGGCCTCGTACGGGAAATACTCGCAGGTGGGGACTTGCTTGAGCGCGGCAGCGTTGAAGACGATGTCCACATCGCGAAGCGCCTGCGTGACGGAATGGATGTCGCGCACGTCTCCGACGCGGAATTCGAGTAACTGCTGAAAATTGCGGTAGATTATTTCGTCGGTGGCGGCAACCTTGTGCTGGTACTCCATGCGCATCGAGTGTTGTTTAGCCTCGTCACGCGAGAAGACGATGATTTTGGCGGGGTTACCGGCGCTCCCATCAAGAAATCTGCGGACGAGCGTCTTGCCGAGCGAGCCCGTGCCCCCCGTAATCAGAATTCTTTTCCCGTCGAAGCTTCTGACGGCTTGCTTATTTCCACCGTTCATAGGGGGTTTCATCGTTTGCAAGTTCGGCGACGAGTGTTGGCCAGTCAGGAGCGCACAGGCCGGTGGCTCGCGCGAATTTGTCTCCTTTCATGGTTCTGTCGCAGGTGAAGCTTGCTTCAGGAATGATTTCGACATCGAGCTTGTAGGCATCACGGAGCAGGCCTAGCAAATCGAACTTGGAAATTGCCGGGCCGGTAACCTGGTAGAGGCCCGCGAGGTCCGGGTGGACGCCAATCAGGCACTCAACGACGCGCGCCAAGTAATTTGTAGTGACCCCGGAGTACATCGCGCGCGTGAATCCAGAAACGTGTTTGCCATCTTGCCGGAGAAACCACTCGAGCAACGATTCGTGGTGGGCGAGTTCCTTTCCGACGATTGACGTGCGCAGGGTGAGTGCTCTTCCGGTCGAAACTTCGCCCAGAAATTTGGTGCGCCCATACAAGTCCTTCGCGTCGGAAATGTCTTCTTCTGTGTAGTCGCCGCGCCTGCCGCTAAAAACGCAGTCCGTGCTGAAGTGGATCAGGCGCGCGGCGATCCGTGCACAGGACCGAGCCAAGCGGTGAGGAAGCAATGCATTGATTTCGATAGTCGGGGCCAGTTCTCTTGCCAGCGCGCGTTGCTTTACTACTCCAATGCAGTTAATGACGACGCGCGGTTTGTTCTCCAACAGGAATCGCTCCACCAATGAAAAATCCGTGGCGTCGAAATTTTCGACCACACCGCCACCGCGGAACAAACACACGTTACGTAGCGCGTTATCAGCAACCGTGCCGCGAATCGTGCATGCTGTGTCCAAATGCGATCGACGCAAGCGCTGAAAGAGCTTGTGGCCGAGCATTCCTGTGCCGCCGAGAATCAGAATGTCCATTTTGGTCAACGGGGTGCGACTACCAAAGGGTCTTACTGCCATTCGCGTTAGGCTTGTCCGCGAGCTTCCGTAAATCGGAAGCGTCGGCTGCGACGCTTTGGCTGCCCGGCGAGATGACGCCTTCGAGAGCGGCAAGGAAGACTCGGATCATTTCATCGCGCTGATTCGTCGAGGTCGCCCACGCCTCGACGAACTCGCGCGCACTTGAAGACATAGCAGCGTAAGGACGCGGACCCATTTCGACGCATTGCTGCAGCACCCGTCGCCACGCGGAGCGATCATCCAGCGCCAGAGCCCAGCCTGCATTCCAACCGCTCAGATTTCGCCAGGGTGTGCGGTCGCTCACGATCACAGGGCATCCGCTCGCCATTGCTTCAAGGATCGCGTAACCGAAGTTCTCGCCTTCGGTTGGCAATAGGAAAAAGTCGAAGTCCGAAATGACGCTGGGAACAAGCGCGCGAGCAATCGTTCCCCCATAGCGGACAGTGATGTTGTGCGGCAGCGTCTGAATCCGTTTCTCGCACT
>JBAQGJ010000095.1:0-1989 GCA_049287725.1 Candidatus Acidiferrales bacterium
GCCGCGCCCGGAACAGGTCGTTCTGTCCACTCTCACGCCGCTCCTTCGGCCGCATCGAATCATCCTCTCCCGCTGTCCGAGACGAGAGAATCACGCCCAAAGGCGCCGCGCAATTTGCAAGATAACCCGCGCCCGAACCGCCAAAGCTGGCATCGATACTTCGAAACCAATCAGAAATGCCGATAAATCAACGCGTCTCCCTAATCTTCACAGACGGCCATTTCGACGGTCGAGTCCGGCTCGATCTGGCGCCGTCATGTCGTCTTCGTTCATGAAGACGACCATTCTACCGCCAAAGACGCCGCGGTAACGATCAATCGAGGCCGTAGATCGTCGTATTGTACTGGTCGTGGCTCCGGATTGTTGTGAGTTGCAGCGCTGCCGGATCTCCAACTTCGGGGTCTTCTGCGACGCCGGCGCAAACGAGGAAGTTGGCGCGTCCGGTCACTGTGGCCCATTCCCGTTTTCGTGGCCCGACGTGTAGAAGTCCGCCCCGTTGGGACTCTCGAGCGCGCGAAGAAGCGTGCCCATCAGATCGAAGGCGTCGCTCGAACCAATCGGCTCGTAGCGATCGGTCGCGCCATTGTAGCGCATTGGCTCCCTGCTCCTCCAGCCAGTAGTCGCTCTGCCCTTCGAATTCGCTCACGGTGTAAGCTGCGAAGAACTCGCGCGTCACTCTCCGTTTGGCGAGTTCGAAGGAAACCCCTTTTTCGCTTTATTCTCGCAGAACTCAAACGAGCCGGTATGCTTCGGATCCGGCCACGCGCATCCCGGGCAGTCGAAGCCGTCCGGTTGGTTCATCGACAGCAGCGCCTCGGAGCCTTTCAGCACTACGCTCTGCTCGCGAAGCGCTCGCAACAGCGCGGAGCGCGCCCCAGCCTCCGGCAGGGCTCTCATAAGGCTCGAACACGGGGCCTGCTTCTGGTTCATCGACCTGGACGCCTGACTTGCCGGCAGAAGACAACGGAGGTTGATCTGACATCGCGGGTAACTCCTGACGGCCTGACGCCGAATGAGCTCAGATTGTTAATCGCGCCGTTGCTGTCTCTATCCCAACCTGTAGACGGTGACGATGTCCGACCGCGAACGCGACCAATCATGGCGAAGCGCACTCGATACTCTGCGCGGAAGGGCGAAAATAACCTCTATCAGCGGGCGCCTCAACAACCGCTGCAGATGCTGTTGTCGATGTGGTTATTCTCCTGCTCGATGTAGCGATCGAACGGCGTCTCGCCCGACAATTGCGAAACGCCGGGCCGCGGGACAGTCTCGTCGGTCGAAGTTAGATAATCCGGATCGAGCAGATGCCCCGGCGCAGGCTTGGTAAGCTCGGGAGCAACGTGTCCGCCGTCGCTCTGGCCACTGGCCGCAAAGGCAGCTAATGGCGCGATAAAAATGACGGTGGTTAGAAACAGTTTTGTCATTCTGCCCTCCTGCATCTTCGGCGCCGAACGACGTCTTCGTTGTTGGAGCGGCGGATGGGAATAGGGCACAGTTCAGGATCAGAGAGAGGAGACCATTCGCGCACCGCCTCTCGGTTCCGGAGCCAAGCGCTGATTTTCTCCGAGATCATTTTGAGAGTGATCATTTCGACTCCTTTTCCGGCGCCCCGAGGCGCGGGCCTGGCCGCAAGCCATTCGTGGCGGGCCTGCACAGCGGCACGGCGTGCTCGGCAAAGGTCTCCGCGAAGGCTTGCTCAAGGAGGGCTTCATTGCCCGTGCTCCAGAACTCATAAGAGGCGCGGACGGCCTGCGCCAGGTCAGGCTGGCGTGCAGCCAGCTCACCGCGGAGATGATCGAGGCCGGGCTGGCCAGGTTCGCGGCGCTCGTGGCCAGCCAGCGCCACGTCGGGTTAAGGCGGGGAGCGCACGGTCACGAGCGCCACAGGACCGGGCAGTACACCGGATCGCTGTAGTCGGGAGTGCCCTCGCTCGTCTTGCGGACCACGACGTCGTGGTTATAGGCGAGCGGGCTGCCATCGGGGCGCCGG
>JBAQGJ010000096.1:0-7776 GCA_049287725.1 Candidatus Acidiferrales bacterium
GGAATGCCCGAGGGGATTGCCGAACGAACAGCGGAGCAATGTCCCGAAGTGGTGACGCTGTAACTGGCCGTGGTGAACAGCACGGCCCGTTCCCCAGCAGAGTTCGTCATATGTCGGGCGATCGCGAAATGCGAGCCGTAGCTGTAGATGGTCTCGCCCGTGAAGTAGAGATTCCCCTGGCGATTCCGCGCTTCATCTTGTGTGCGATGCGCCCACAAGTGCGGAACCTCGCCAGTATCGTAGACGTGCTTCTTTCTTTTGCTCATGAGACAGCTCCTTTTGTTTGTTGGAATTGAATGCGTGAAAACACACACCGACCGCGGGCCTTTCACTGCAGGGGAAGCTGGTTGAGGAAAGACTGGAGAACTAACGGACTACGAGGCCTGGATTACGAACGGCTGGAGGAAATGCCTTTGGCGGGGAAACAAGAGAGGGAGATTGGTTTATTTACTCTGCCGGAATGGAAATCGAGGCGATGATCGCTCCGGAATCCGAGTCCGCCACGGCCACGAGCTTGTAGATGTCTGTCCACTGCTCATTGCATTCGTGGCAGGAGATTCTCTGAACGATTTCTCCAGCTTCGAAGTCCATGGAACCGCCCTCGATGTCCCAAGTGCCGCAGAAGGGACACACAAGGCCGCGCTTTTCGAGGTACTTCTTTGCTTTTTCTGGCTTCATTGTTCGGTGCCTCCTTTTTTTCTTCTGGTGCCGCAGTTGAATTGGTGAATGATTCGGGTACCTCCACTCAGGAAGTTGCGTGAGGATGCGGCAGTGGCCAGGTCGCAACGAAAGAGGCATCGGCGTCAGGTTTATCTTCGTGCCTGAATTCAATGCCTTCTTGTTCTGTCCACCGCTCGGCTCCCGCAAGCTGCAGCGCTCGGACAGTTCTGGCTAGTGAAGTTGCATGGCCGGCGCTCTCCAGGAAGAAATGCTAAGTGAAGACTTCTATCTTCATGCGGCCTCCTTCTTGGGATAATCCGAGATGAACGGTTTGCTAGGAACCAGGCGAGAGATCAACTTCATGCGAACTCCACGCGAGGATCCTTCCAGGCAGTAGTCGATCGCTTCCTGGAGATAGGCAATCCGTGCAACCAAGACGTAGTCATCAGCCCAGAAGCCAGAGGCACAGCCTAGAGATCTGCAGTGTGGCGCGTTGCAGCACATATCTCCGTGCAATGCGTAGCAGCTGATGGCCAGCTTGTCGGCTCTGATCCTCACGAGGCCCTCCGGATCAGGTAGTCATGAGCATCTGCCGTGTTGTTCGCTACGACTTCCAACACCTTGCAGGTGGCTTTGATCACGGCAGGAACTACCTTCTTGTCAATCGTGCTTTTCAACTTCACGGCCTGGTCTTTGATGAACGGTTTCACCTGATCGTGTTCGAAATACAGAGCCACACCAGGCACACCAATAGACATGCGCATCGTTGTTTCTCCTTTATTTGTGTTGGGACTGTGCTACTGAGGTAGGACTGGGCTGTTTCTCCGGATCTTCTCGGAGATAACTGCCAGGACTTGCCTTCCCGATAAGTAACCGAAAACCATCAGGAAGTTGATGATCGTTCCTCCTAGAGTGAACATCACGCCGTGAGGCGACAGCCCGTGCAGAAGGAAATTAACTCCTTCCGTGATCACGAGTGTCAGACCCTTATGGTTTTGGATCCAGTCGAGGACTTCTTTCCTGGATGTAAACTCCTTGAGATAAGGAATCTCATCCAGTTTGTGGATTGCCGCCCAGATCAGCGTCCAGAATGCGGCGCCGGCAAGCAGCAAACCCACGAACGTTGGGGTCAACAACATAGACTTCTCCTTTGCCTTGAATTTGCACTACGCTCCTTTGGTTGGGATTAAACGCAGAAAGACCCACCGGGGCTCGAAATGAAATAACCAAATCGAGTTGGTGGGTCTGACTAGGGGTCTATCCGATTGGAAGCTTTAGCCTCGCGTGTTGTGTCCCGCCTTAGCTGGAAATGGAGAGAGTGGACGAGCAATCATGTGGATTTCAAGTTTCCGGTTACGCGACTAATCGGGAGTTACCGCTGGGTTGGAAGCAAACCCGGCTATACTGTCCCGACTGGAAGGCGAAGAAGGAAATCGACTGAATTTCTTCAGTCTGATTTTGCTGCTTTTTGTGGTTTCAGCCTCCGGCACCCAAGCGCCGTTGAAAGCCTCACGAATGACCGAAACTCCGGAACGCGATGTCTTGGCTCGGGCGCAAGAACCGGATCGGGGACTTGTTGAATTTGATTGCAGCGGCTGCTCAGCGATGACGGATCTGCTATTTGTTGCCCCCACTGACGCATGTGGGAATGCGGGTTGTGATTTCTATGTCTTCAAAAAAGCGCAAGGAAGATCCTACCTATATTTGACAAACCTTTTTCTGGATTGCGGAGGATTTCAGTTCCTTAATACAAAACACCACGGTCTCAATGACATACTTTCTTACTCTCACCTCAGTGCGGCGGAAGGCACGCTGGTCCGGGAAGAGTTCGACGGCAAAAATTACCAGACGCGCGAGAGCAAGGTGATCCCTGGTTCTGACTTCAGTTCAAGAATTACTACGCCCGAACCGTGTATTTACATCTATCTGTCGAAAGATCTGAAAAAGATTCATTGATGGGGCTTAGAAGCCCGCGCTCGTTGTCTCTTGCGCTCGCATTGCGGGCCGCGAATGCAAATCGCACCTCAGCAATTTAGAATAACTCCCGATTAACGTCTCAACCGGAGATGTGAAGTGCTGCTTTACATCTCCGGTAACGCGACTTACCAGGTGTTGTGCGTTTTGCTGTGACGATTCGAGACACGCAGCCCATACCGAATAAGAGCCGTGCGTGGGTCACTCCTCGATCAACTGGTGGACCAACTTTCCTGCAGAATCGTCATCCTCAAAATCGAAGGTCTGGCCGATGTATCGCACTCTGCCGCGCTTGTCCACAATTGCGACAACCGGGAATTGAGCGATGCCGTATATCGAGAGCGTCTCGTCGGAAGTGATTACCATGGAAATGTCCGGTGCACTTTTCGCGCGTAGCGCTTCGAGCGAATGTTCGAGATCGGGCGGGGATGAGGAATCGTTGGCTTTCATCGTGGTCACATCCGCGACCAGTAACTTTTGAGTTTCGTACCGCTTTTGAAGATCGTCCAATGCAGGCAGCTCAGCCCTGCAAGGCACGCAAGCTAGAAAGAAAAAAGAAATCACTTCGACACGTCCTGGCTGAACCAAGCTGGCAGAGCTGTTCTTCCCCAAAATTTTCGTCACTGGGATTGCAGGCGCGGGTTGCATTTCCAAGTTCGCCCAGCGCAACTCAGGCGGAGGCCAGACTTTGTCGGGCAGAGTTTGCGCTAAGCCATTCATCTCGGCCAAAACTTTGGCAGCGTTCGGTTCGTCTCCAGACAAGTGATAACGATAAACCAGGTCGGAACCGGCAATCAGTGCATAGAAAAGCGAAATTGGGGCAAGTTGGGGAACGTCCGACTTACTCCGCGCGAGCAGAATGGCGTAGAGCTCCTTTGACCATTCGAGAGATGTCTTTGGGTTGTCGTCCGATTCATCGTCAATCGCCACCCGATAGTGCCAGAACCATTCTTGGACCGGGTCTTGCTGCGCGATGAGCTTGATCGTTGGCCACGAAGATTCCCAGCTCCCGGTCTTCTGCATTTGCTGTGTGGCCAGAAGCCAGCGCGCGTCTGCGGCGTGCGTCAGTTCGCTCCCCGATAAATAGAGCGCGATTGCGGTGAGCGCCTTTTCGTGATCGCCCTCACAAAGCTTTGCAAGCCAATAAAGTTCCTCTCCAGACTCATCCTTGATGGAGAACAGCGGGCACAGCTGCTTGAACCGTTGTCGCACCTCTTCCTGGGGTGGAGTGGGAGTGGCTGGGATCCTGCGCGACTCTACCGCCGACTTCCATTCGGTCAGTGGTCGTCGAGCCGACTCGTACGCTTCAGATGGTTTATTGAAAGTCGTCTGGGCGGAGGCAAACTGCAAGAAGAACACAGTCAACAACAGGGGCCGCAAGGTCTTCATCATCGAGAACCTCGGTTTAAAGCTAGTATTCTCTTAGATACTTATTCAGAACTTTACGCACCGATTCTATTACGATTCAACTCGTTTCGGCCAGGTTGTCTCGTTCCCCCCTTCGCTCGTAGCGAAAAGATGAGCCCTTCTTTGGTGATGACGCCGGAATTTACGGCAATCCTTCCTTGGCCTGTAATTTCTCGATTGCGAGGAGGGCTGAGGCACGCATGGTTAGACCGTTGTCATTGTCATCGAGCGCCTCTTTCAGCGGAGGGATGGCTGACTTATCGCCAATTTCTCCCAACGACCAAGGAACGACCTCCTTGACCTCCTTATCTCTCAGCAACGGAATCAAAATGGGAACTGCCCGCACGTCCTTCAGATCCCCAAAAAGGTGCGCGGCGTAGTAACGGTCTTGCCGAATTTGTAGCTCAGGGCTCGGGCGGCCTGCGTCGTTGAACATGGACACTGCACGTTTAGGTGAACGGTTTTCCAGAATGGCTTGAATAACTTGAAAGCCGCGATCGTCGCCCAGGCTTGCGAAAATAAACGCCGCGTTACCTCTAAGCCGCATGTCCTCGTTGCTGAGCCAGGGTTCAAGCTCTTGGAGCACACTCTTGTCGTGAAGTGCGACGATCTGCTTGGCCACCTCAAATTGCTTCCAGAATGTCGTTGTGGTTTTGAATTGTTCAACGAGTTCGCTAGTACGCTCGCTGGAATGCTTGGTGGTTTGGCCGGAAACTGTGTGCAGCAGGCACATCGTCCCCAGCAGCATTCCGCAGAGACATGCGCGGACCATAATCAGGAATCCACTTGGATTTCTCAAGCTCCAGTCTATGACGGCCAAACCTTGTTGAAAACCGCTTTCTTCCGGTTGCACTAAATGCGTTTGAGTCACACCGCGGCTCAGTGCCTGGTAAACGCTCTTACCGTTCAAATAAAGTGTTACTTCACATCTTCGATAACGCGACTTATCGGGAGTTAGTGGAAGATTCCATTGCAGCGTCATCGTTTTGCACCCGCATCCGTCGCGATATCTCTCGCTGTTCTTTTCGCCGAGAATGATACGATTCGATTCGTGTTAGGACTGCTCATCACCGAGTAGCCAATTCGGTGAGCGACAGGAGGCACCGTGGGAACCTTCCTCCAGGATCTCCGCTACGGCTTCCGGACGCTAGGTAAACTTCCCGGCTACACCATCATCGCGATTCTCACGTTGGCGCTCGGCATCGGCGCCAACACTGCGATCTTCAGTATCGTCTACAGCGTCATACTCGCACCCTTGCCCTATCCGCACCCCGAACAATTGGTAATGGTGTGGTCCAAATTGAACGGCGAGCGGAACAGGGTCTCCCCCGGCGATTTTTTGGATTGGGAGCGCGAGAGCTCGGCATTTCAGAGCCTGTCGGCATGGACCGGCGGCTCATTTGATCTGTCGGGCGGCGGCGCTGTCGCCCAGGAGGTTGACGCAGAGTTAATTTCGCCCGATTTCCTTAGCACGTCGGGCGGTGAAGTTCATTTGGGACGGACCTTCCGTCCGGATGAAAGCGAGGCAGGCAAGAACCACGTCGTGATCTTAGCTAACAAGTTCTGGCAGAGCCGATTCGGTTCTGATCCGTCCATCGTCGGAAAGCAAATCCGCCTGGACCGCGAGCCATACACGGTTGTCGGCGTGCTTGCTCCCGGCGAAATCGACCGCACCAGCGTGAGCGTCATGATACCCCTCACATTCACGCCAGAGCAGATTAACCACAAAGAACACTGGCTATGGGTCGTGGCACGGATGCGCCCGGGCGTTACCGCGGCGCAAGCCCAGGCAGATATGCGTGTGGTGGCGCAGCATATCGCCGCCGCGCATCCTGACGACGAAAAGAATCGGACCGTCAGCGTCGAGCCGCTGCATGACGACTGGCTTCCGGCAGCCACCATCACTGAACTCTGGCTGTTCCTGGGCGCGGTCGGCTTCGTTTTGCTCATCGCCTGCGTGAATGTTGCTAACCTCATGCTATCGCGCGCGGCCACACGCGAAAGAGAAATCGCCGTGCGGGCCGCGCTGGGCGCAGGGCGTTTTCGAATCTTCCGCCAACTTTTGACCGAAAGCCTGCTGCTGGCGATCCTGGGCGGTGCATGCGGAATCGCTCTGTCAGAAATAATTCTCCGCGGCATCCTGGCCATGGTTCCGGTGTACACCTTCCCAAATGAAGCTGACTTCCGCATGCATCTGCCGGTGCTCCTTTTCACGCTGGCGGCTTCCACTCTGGCCGGAATCCTCTTTGGCACCGCGCCCGCCTGGCAGGCATCGCATTTGGACCTGAACGAATCGCTGAAGAACGGCGGCCGCTCGAGTATGGCAAAGGGAAGCCGCGGCGTGCGCCGCGCACTCGTCGTAGTCGAGTTCGCCATGGCGCTCTGCCTCATGACCGGGGCTGGACTTGCCATCCGCAGCTTTCAGAATCTTACGAACGAGGATTTGGGCGTTCGCACCGATCGCATTCTCACTTTTACGCTCAGGCCGTCACCGCATCGCTTCTCGAATACAGCGCAGATCACTGCCTACTTTCGACAGATCCTCGCGAGCGTCGAAGCCGTGCCGGGCGTAACCCACGCTTCGAGCTCCGGAAACTTGCCGGACCGCCACGCTTTTGAGCTGCAATTCGGCATCGCCGGACGGCCTGCGGACCAACTCGGTTCGAATCCTATGTCTGGCGTCAACGTCATCTCACCAGAATACTTTTCCACCTTTGGCGTTCGCCTGGATCGCGGACGCGCTTTCGACGATCGGGACGTGGCCGAAGGCGCCCAGGTCGCAATGGTCAACGAGGCGTTCGTCCGCCGATATTTGGCGAACGTTGATCCACTCACGCAGCAGGTTTTGGTCCCGCAATTTGATCCCTTCGCGACGCAAATGGCCGCCCCAGTCGCGCGACAGATCGTGGGAATTTTTCACGATGTCCGCAACATGGGTCCCCGCCAAGCCGATGTCCCGGAGATTGACGTTCCCTTTTGGCAGTATCCTCTGCCGTTCGCCGCTGTAGCCGTGCACACCAGCAGTGATCCTCGGAACGCCGTCAAAGATGTGGCCGCGGCGGTGCAGTCCGTGGATCCTGATCTGCCTCTCACACAGGTTCAGTCCATGCAACAGATAGTCTCGCTGACGCTTGCAGGTGACCGTTGGATCACGGTGCTCTACGCTGGGTTCGGCTTCGCTGCTCTCTTGCTGGCGGTATTGGGTGTCTACGGCGTGATGTCGTATTCCGTGGCGCAGCGCGCTCATGAGATTGGCATCCGCATGGCCCTTGGCGCGGCGCGCATGGATGTGCTTCGCCTGATTCTCAAGGAGGGTTTGATCCTCGCGGGCATTGGAGTCGTCGCAGGGACAGCAGGCGCGTTGGCTCTGACGCGGCTAATGAGGAGTTCACTTTTCGGCGTAAGCGCAACCGATCCCGTAATCTTTGCGGGCGTTGCGATGCTGTTGGTGGCCGTCGGCGTCGCTGGATGCCTGGTGCCGGCACAACGCGCAATGCGCGTTGACCCGCTGGTCGCCTTGCGTCACGAGTGATTCTGTCGAAAAACCATGTTCCGTTCCGTGATTCCTCAGAACCGCCTCCAGAATCCTTATTGCGTGTGCTCAAGCCCTTACCGGACATCTCTAACAACGCCGGCTCTGTCAATTCTTTTTGAGCGCGCTTCGCCACTCACTCCGGAGAGTGTCTTTACTCGTCGTGTTCTTTGGCCCAGTGTCGATAACCACGGCTCGCTTGT
>JBAQGJ010000097.1:0-23081 GCA_049287725.1 Candidatus Acidiferrales bacterium
AGATGCGACAGAGACGGCAAGGAAACGGAGCGCGGCCAAAACACGACCAGAGGCGGGAGCGACCCCATCGCGCCGCAAAATCGCGGCCCGATCCCTCCGGGCTTCGGGGGTCACTCCCGCCTCTTTCTGCTGGAAGCCGCAGATCGTGTTTTGGCCGCGTGTATTGCGTCGGAGCAACGAAGTCAACACTTGCACTTTATTAAGTCGCGCATCTAACACAGGAGAACTGGAATGCCGATTCTAAAAGCACCGCCGCAGCAACCGAAGAATGTAACGCTTCAACTTCGGGTCTCGGAACACGTGAAAGCAAGGCTCGCGCAATACGTTGAATTTCTCAAGTGTAGCGAGTCGTACGTCGTTTCTGAAGCTCTTAAGCTGGTCTTTGAGCGGGACAAAGAGTTCAAAGATTGGACCGAGAAGCGAATCGCAAACGGCCCGGAAGCCCAAGGCGAACAACCTGCCCTTAAAGAACGGAGGCCCACCGATATAGCAGAGTCGGTGTCGTCACCGAAGGAGGCCGCGACACAAGGTTTGTTTCACTAGCTATCTTGCAAGCCCGGTGAAGAAGAACAAAGCCGTGCAGGGGGCCACAGGGGGAGAGAGCCCAAAGATTTTTAATGACTAAAGGGCGGGGGCATGCTGAATGTAACGTTCTATCGGGAGAATCTTTGAAAAGGATCTCATCGGTAGTAGGGAACAAATCTCTGAATAACTGATGAAGAATTGATCAAACCAGTCCGAATTCATTCGAAAGGAAGCAGGATTTTCCATGGCCGTGCAATCACAACTCGAATCCTCGGTCCACGCCGAGCGGCACTATGCCGTTACGGAAATCGCCGAGATGTGGAACTTGAGCGCCGATAAGGTTCGTGAACTTTTTGGGGAAGAGCCCGGTGTGCTCGTTATTGGGGAACAAGACCGACGTCATAAGCGACGGTATGTTACGCTGCGCATCCCACAGTCCGTCGTTGAACGCGTACACCTTCGACTATCATCGAGAGGTGTACGCTAGGATCCTGACACGATGCTCACCGTCTATCGCAGACATCGCCGGCGATGCAAGCACCGCGGGAAAGGTCGCGAGCATCGCCATTGCGACTGTCCCATCTGGCTCGACGGTTTCCTCGCTGGAAAGGAGGTACGCCGGTCAATCAGGGTGCGGAACTGGCAACGTGCTCAAGAGTTAGTCCGTGAATGGGAAGCGGCGGATCGGTTTACGACGACTGAGCGAAAAACCATTGACGATGCGTGGCGCGATTTTCTGGCGGACCTTGGTAGCCGCCATTTGCATCCATCGACGGCTCGAAAGTACAAGCTTCTCGACCGCCAAATGAAGTCCTTTGCGCAATCTCATGGCTTCCGCTTTCTCGACGAGCTCGATCTGAACGCACTCAGTCAATTTCGGACGACTTGGAAGGACGGGCCGCGCTCCAGTGCCAAGAAGCTTGAAAGACTTCGCAGTTTCCTCCGATTCGCGCAAAGGAGGAAATGGGTTTTAGAAAATCATGCAACAGACCTGAAAGCGCCCAAGGTTACGCTCCGCCCGACGATGCCCTACACCCATGAGGAAATGAAGCGGATTCTCTCAGCCGTTGACGATTACCACGGGGAAACGCCGAGCCGTGGCAAAGACAACGCCAAGCGCATGCGTACCCTAGTTCTATTGCTTCGCTTCAGTGGATTGCGCATTAGTGACGCGATCAATCTGAGCAACGATCAAGTCACCGGCAGCCGGTTATTCCTCTACACGCAAAAGACCGGTGTAGCCGTCAATCTCGTCCTTCCTGGTGTGGTGAGCGATGCCCTCCGGCGCACTCCAATGACGAGCAAGCAGTATTGGTTCTGGTCCGGCGCGGGTGAGCTTGAGACCGCCATTACCAACTGGCGAGCGCGACTGCAGAGGCTCTTTGAACTTGCGAAGATCCCCGACGGGCACGCCCACCGTTTTCGCGATACGTTTGCCGTCGAGCTGCTCCTGGCTGGTGTGCCAATTGAAAGGGTGTCTGTGCTGCTCGGCCATCAATCGGTGAGGATCACGGAAAAGCACTACAGTCCGTGGGCCAAGTCGCGGCAGGAGCAGCTCGAAGCGGACTTGCGGAAGGCGTGGGAAAACGATCCCCTAGCCAAGGAAACCGAGAACACAAGGTACACGGCAGGTACACAGAAACTTGAAGATGCCGCAAGCCCTTATTTTATTGGGGGATTCCATGGAGGCGCGGGTGGGAATCGAACCCACGTATAAAGGTTTTGCAGACCTCTCCCTTACCACTTGGGTACCGCGCCTCGGTCATACAGTATAACGAAACTCCTCCGCACTTTCAGCCTGTTCGAATCGTGGGTGCTGCGTCAGTTTCCCCTCAAGCAACGAATCACTTCACGCTTCGCACTGTACTGCGGCATTGCGAATCGCGCCCGCGACGCGCAGATCGGCGATCGTGGGATATCCATTCACGGCCATGAACAAGTCAGCCTCGGCCAGAAAGGATCGCAGCACGTGCCGAACGCCCGCCGCGCCATCCAGCGCAAGTCCATAAACATAGGGACGGCCAATGCCGACAGCAGTCGCTCCCAGCGCCAACGCCTTGATCGCGTCCGTGCCCGACCGCACACCCGAATCGAAAAGCACAGGCGTCCGAGGCGATGACTTCGCGACTGCCTCAACGACGGCAGGCAGCAAATCGATCGCCGCGATGCCGCCATTCGCCTGACGCCCACCGTGATTTGAACAATAGATCGCGTCCGTCCCGTTATCGATGGCGCGCCGCGCATCGTCGGGATGGCAGATCCCTTTCAAGATCAGCGGCAACTTCGTCAAAGACCGCAGCCAGGCCATATCATCCCACGTGAGCACCTTGCCAAACGTCGCCGCCCACTGCCGAATCGCCGCTGGCAGATCCTCCTCGGGCGTCTTCGCGAGCATTGCGCGAAATACCGGGTCCGAAAAATAATTCACCAGCACATGACCACGCAGCTGAGGGAAGTTGGCGGCGTTAAGGTCTCGTGGGCGCCAACCCGTCAGCCACGTGTCGAGCGTCACCACGATCCCTTTGTACCCAGCGGCTTCAGCGCGGTGGACCAAGCTCTCCGCAAGCGCCTTGTCTTTCGGCGTGTAGAGCTGAAAAAATCCGGGCGTGCCACCGAGCGTCGCGGCCACCGTTTCGAGCGGATCGTTCGATAGCGTCGAAGCCACGAACGGTACACCGGTAGCCACCGACGCGCGCGCAGCCGCAAGATCGCCATGTCCATCCTGCGTGCAAATTCCGAGGACGCCCACCGGGCTCATGAATAGCGGCGTCGGAAACCGTATTCCGAAAAGTTCAATCGAGAGGTCGCGGCTCGAGCAATCCACCAGCATGCGCGGCACGATCCCCCAGCGGCGAAATGCGAGGGCGTTGTGCTGCTGCGTCCACTCGTCTCCACAGCCGCCCTGGACGTAACTCAATACCGAAGGCGGCAATGCGGTCGCCGCTCGTTCCTCCAGCGTTTTGAAATCCACTGGCAAGCGCGGCAGCACGCCCTGCAAGCCGCCGCCGTAAATCTCGTTCTGGTAATCGCCATAGTGCGGCATGTGGGTCCTTGGGTGCTTGATTGAACGTACAAAAATGAAGAATGATGCGCTCGCACTGTCCGCGGCAGTCCACAGCTTTGATGGCGCGGGAATCGTAACCTGACTGCCCATACCGGCAAGCCGCGAGACCAATTCTCGCAACTGCCGCTAGCGAATGTGCAGCTCGTAAGGCATGCGCGCCTGCACCGGTTCCATTTGGCTCACGATATGCCGCAGGACAGACTCCAGCGACGCCGATTCGCTCATGTTGTTGTCTTTTTCGCGTTCCAGCAACTGCTCGAAGAACGATTTTTCCACCGGGTAGCGCACGATGCGCACAGACTCGCTCGCGGGAATACCGGAAAGCCCTTTGGCGACTTCAATCGCCCGGTCGAGTCCGCCGAGTTCGTCAACCAGTCCCAATTGCTTCGCCTGCGACCCGGACCACACGCGGCCTTTGGCAACCTTCTCCACGGCTTCGACGGGCATTTTGCGGCCCGCAGCGACACCCTTAGTGAAATCCGCATACGTCTCGTTCAGCGATTTCTCGATGTAGGCGCGCTGTGCAGGGGAAAAATTCTGCTGGTCGGAAAAAAGCGTCGCGTTGTCGCTGGTCGCCACGTAATCCGTGCTGATCCCCAGCAAATTGTAGAGCCCCGAAACATTCAGCTTGCCGATCAGCACTCCGATCGAGCCGGTGATCGTATCGGGATCGGCGACGATCTTGCGAGCCGGCGCTGCGATCCAGTAGCCGCCCGAAGCCGCCACGTCAGACATCGACACGACAACCGGTTTTGCGTAATTCGCCAGCTCCACCTCGCGGCGAATCACTTCGCTGCCCACCACCGACCCGCCGCCGGAATCCACGCGCAGCACGATCGCCTTGATTGCGGAATCCTGTCGCGCTTCGCGTATGTCCGACGCCACCGAATCGCCGCCCATCACGAATCCGCCGCCCGGCGTCGTGCCGGAATCACCCGACACGATCAAGCCCGTCGCGTGCACCACTGCGATTTCGGTGCTGCCCACGTTCTTCACGAACGGCCGATAGCGATTCAATGAAATCGGGTTCCAGCCCTTGTCTTCTTTCTTGAAATAGCTCTGCACCTGGTCCCAGTAACCCAGACGGTCCACGATCTTGTTGGCCACCGCGTCCTTCGACGAAAAAGGTCCCTGGTCCAGCAGCGCTTCGAACTGCGGAGCGGTCATCCCGCGCGCGCTCGAGGCGTCGTTCAAGTACTGCTCGTAAATGCTGTGCAGCAATCCCTCGACTTCTTCTTTGTGCGCGGGCGTAAATTTTTTCTCGGTGAACGTGTTGCCGGCGGTCTTGAATTCGGCGATGTGATAGAACTCCGGAACGATTTTCAATTTGTCGAGCGTTCCGCGCAGGAAAAGCGCTTGCGCGATCATCCCGCGGATGCTCACGGGCGCGGTGGGCACCAGCCAGACTTGCTGGCACGCGCTGGCCAGATAATATTCAGGATTTCCGATGCCGTCGTAGCCCAGATAGCAGATGCTGGTTTTGCCGCTCTTGCGGAACCGCAGCAGGTGCGCGCGAATTTCTTCCAGCTTGCCCCAGCCCGTTTCCAGCGGAGCGATCCGCACCACCAGCCCGGTAATGCGCGAATCGTTCGCCGCGGCATCAATCGCGTCCACGTAATCGTGCAGCACCGGCACCGAGGATCCGCTGAACGCGCTGAAAATGTCCGGAGCGCGCTGCTCTTCAATCTGGCCGGTGAGATCCATCACCAGAACCCCGCGCGATGGCAACCGCAACTCTCCCGGCTTCGAAGCCACCACGACCAGCACCACAAAAAACACTACCAGGATGATGATCACAATCGCGCGCCGCTTGGCCCAGGTCATTTTCGTTCACCTCGTTGTGGATTCTTGGCGGGGAACTGAGAATTATCAAGCTAACACCGTGCCGCCGAAAACTCCACCTCGGCGAGATCCCCGGATGCAGCACGTCGAGCCTAATATCGTTTTTCGTCCCGGCAAACGCGAGCGCCAACCTCCGGTCCGAAGTTGCATCTGAATATGGGGAATAAGGCTGTAGAGTGGAAGTCTATGCCATTGACGCTCGTGCAAGACGCCGCGCCGCACGGCGTCAAGCAAGCCCCGAAACAGACCCCAAAGAAAGCGCGGCCCATCGCCAAACCGCTCAAAATCGCCGCGGCGATTATTGCCGCAGCGATTTTGACCACATACGTCGCCACGGGCCTGCGCTACGCGGCATATTCCCCGCATCGTTCCGACGCCTATCTCTGGTGCGTCTATCACGTGCACTCGAATCTCTCGGACGGTTTGCAATCACCGGAAGAAATCGCGCAACAGGCGCACGCCGCGGGAGTCACCCTCGTACTTCTCACCGATCACGGCAGGCCAAACGTAGCCTCGTCCGTTTTTCGCGAAACGATTGACGGCGTGACGATCGTAGGCGGCTCGGAAGCCACCTTGCCCGACGGCCACTTCACATTTTTCGGCGCGCGGCAGTCCCCCGGATTTCGCGTCTCCTCGTTTCCGCCCGAAGCGATGCAAGACGCCCGCAGCTGGGGCGCTTTTCCAGTCCTCGCCTATCCTGACGATCGCCGCTACGGCTGGCACTACTGGAACGCGGACCTGAAGCCCGGCGGCATCGAAATCCTGAATCTGTTTACATCCTTGCGCCGCACCACGCTGGCGCAGCGCCTGCAACTCGCGCTCTACTATCCCTTCTCGCGCTATTATTTTCTGAAAACCATTTCATTTCCTTCGGAATCCATCGTTCATTGGGACGATTTTCTGCAGCACAATCGTACTTGGGGTTTCGTAGCGTCGGATGCTCACGGCGGGTTTCACATCACAAAATTGCTCGCGATAAAGCTCCCCTCGTACGCCGATACGTTCTCTTTCGTGGGCATGGGGATAGACAAGCGTTACAGACGTGATCCCGAAGCCGCGATCCGTAGCGGAGACTTCTTCAATTGCATTCGCGGCGCGGCCGAACCGGAAAAATTCGAATTTTTCGCGCAAAGCGGCGCTCAAACCTTTCCAACAGGCAGCGATGCCCCTGAAAACTCGGATCTGCATGTGGCTGCCGAATCAAAAAACGAAGCAATCCGCCTGGTGCTGAAGAAAAACGGCGCCGAAATCAGCGAAGCCACTGCCGATCGCCTCGATCTCCAGAACGCTCCCGCCGGAGTCTATCGCGTCGAAGCCTACCTCCTGCATCATCCGCTTCTGCGCCCCAACGTGCCCTGGATTATCTCCAATCCCATTTTTGTGGGCGTCTCCCGCGAATCCGCGCGGCCCGCTGCCGCTCAAACCGCTCATGCCGCGTTGCCGAAACCCAGCGAAGCCTACAAACGCTAACGTCGCGAGTAACCTCCTCCCGAGCTCAAATCACTTTAGCGCTCCCCTCTGCTATAATCTTGCCCATCAATTATGGATTTCGACCACCTAACCACCTTTCTCGAGATAGCCAAATTAGGCAGTTTTTCACGCGCGGGACAAAAACTCTTCCGGTCGCAACCGGCAGTAAGCGCTCAAATCCGCCAGCTCGAACAAGAATACGGCCAGAAGCTTTTCGATCGCGTCGGCAAGACGGTTCGATTGACCGCCGCCGGCGAAGCGTTGATCGTCTACGCCAACCGCCTGTTGACTCTGAAGGAAGAATCGCTCCGCGCCGTCACCGATCTTTCCAGTTCGCCGCGCGGCACCCTGCAAATCGGCGCGAACGAAGCCACCTGCCTCTACGTGCTTCCCGATTTGTTCGCGGCGTACCACCGGCAATACCCGGCGGTGCAGATCAGCATCTACAGAAATTTCAGCAGAAAAGTGATCGAGAAAATCGAAGACGGCACGGTGGACGTCGGCATCGTCACCCTGCCAGTGAAATCTCCCAGCCTCAAAATCCATTCGATCTTCCGCGACCGCCTCATGCTCATGGTCAGCGCCAATAATCCTCTAGCGCGCATGAAAAGCGTCACGCTCAGCGAAGTCGCCGATCAGCCCCAGATCGTCCCGAAGACGGGCTACACGCGCCAGGTATTTGACAAGCTCTTTCGCCCGCATCGCGCAAAGTTGCGCATCACCATGGAGCTCGCCAGCGTTGGCATGATCAAACGCTTCGTCGCCGCGGGCCTCGGCGTTTCCATCATCAGCGAAAGTTTCGCCAAGGAAGAAGTTCGCTCAGGCGAGGCCAAACTCATCGCCATTTCCGACGCGCCGCTCACGCGCGAACTCGGCTTGGTCTACCGTCGCGACCGGACGTTGCCCCGCGCGGCAGCCGCCTTCGTCACGCTTCTCCGCCAGCAGATTACGCAAGCCGATGGCGGCCATCACCCCGCGAAACACTAAAACCGCGCGGCGTCTCGCGTTGGTACGATCGTCCGCACTCGCGTCGCGCTAAATCCACACCGCGCGCGGCCATGCGCCGGCGCGGCCGCGGATGCGCCTCCGCACTTCCAAGCATCCAATATTGAACAGCACGCGTACTATATATACAGAAGCTTTGGGCGGGCCGGAGAAGGGCAGTGTTGATCAAAAAAGCGCCGGATTTGACCTATAAGGACGTCACTCCGAAGGGCCTCTACATGGGGCGCCGCAATTTCCTCTTCGGAATTGCCGCCACCTACGGCGCCGTAGTCGGCTACAAAAAATTGACGCGCCTGCTGGCCGGCCCGGCCACCGGCACAACTCCCGTGAAACTCAACGGCGTAGCCAAGTGGCCCTACAGCACCACGGAAAAAGAAACTCCGCTGCAGGACGTCACCCACTACAACAATTTCTACGAATTCGGCACCGGAAAATCCGATCCCGCGGACAACTCCAAGAATTTCATCACCACGCCGTGGACCGTTTCCGTCGAAGGCGAAGTCGCCAAGCGCCGCAAGTTCACCATGGACGAGATCTTGAAGCTCGCGCCGCTCGAGGAACGCATCTACCGCCACCGCTGCGTCGAAGCCTGGTCCATCGTCGTGCCCTGGATTGGATTTCCTTTCAGCACCATCGCCAAATTGGTCGAGCCGACGCCCAAAGCCAAGTTCGTCGCCTTCGAAAGCTACTACAGTGTCAATCAGATGCCGGAAGGTCCCAGCGCAGGCATTCAATTTCCTTATGTCGAAGGGTTGCGCCTCGATGAAGCCATGAATCCGCTCACACTGCTCACCGTCGGCATGTACGGCGAGACGCTGCCGAATCAGGATGGCGCGCCAGTCCGCATGGTGATCCCCTGGAAATATGGTTTCAAAAGCATCAAATCAATCGTCCGCATCACTTTCGTGAAAGATCAGCCACCCACTACTTGGAACATCTCCAATTCCCACGAGTACGGCTTTTACTCCAACGTGAATCCCAACGTGGACCATCCCCGCTGGAGCCAGGCCAGCGAACGCCGCCTCGGAGAGTTTCGCCGCCGCCCCACTTTGATGTTTAATGGCTACGGAGATCAAGTCGCCAGCATGTACACCGGCATGGACCTGAAAAAATATTTCTGACCGTGAGCCGCGCGTGAATTCCATCCTGACCAGCAAGTGGACGAAGGTCGTGGTGTTCCTGGTGTGCCTCATTCCGTTGGACGTGCTGCTCTGGCGCGCTTTTCACAATGGCCTCGCGGGTTTTCCGGACAACATAGACTTCGGCCCCAATCCCATCGAATTCATCACGCACGCAACAGGGGACTGGACCATCCGCTTTTTGGTCATCACTCTGGCGATTACGCCGCTGCGCAAGATCCTCCGCCTTCCGCAGCTCATTCGCTTTCGCCGCATGTTCGGCCTCTTCGCATTCTTTTACGCCTTCCTCCATTTCAGCACCTGGATCGGACTCGACCACTTTTTCGCCTGGTCTGAAATGTGGAAAGACGTGCTGAAGCGCCGCTTCATTACCGCGGGCTTCACGGCTTTCGTGCTGATGATTCCGCTGGCGATCACTTCCACCGCCGGCATGATTCGCCGCCTCGGCGGCAAGCGCTGGCAGCTCTTGCATCGCGCGATATACGCAAGCGCGATCCTCGGCGTCATTCATTATTATTGGCTGGTGAAATCCGACGAGCGCAAGCCGCTCCTGTACGCCGCGCTCGTCGGGATCCTGCTGGCATGGCGCCTGGGCGCATGGCTCTATGGGCGAAGGCCCACCGCGACGGCAACAAGCGCGCATCGCCCCGAGCCGTCCACAGCGGAAGGAGCCTAGTCCTTCGCTTCTCAGGTATCCTCCTGATGGAATTCCGGATGCCGCCATCAGACACTGTCCCCAACCTGCACCTGCGCACAGGTGTTTCACATCGGTATCTCGGGTAAACTTGACGCAGTTGCATTGCTCTTGGGATATGGCCGCTGACCGCTCAATATTGAAGCCATTGCTCTCGTAATCAGGCCCCTCGCAATGGTTTCCAGGCTCTGAGACTTGTTACGTGGAGTGCTTCTCCGTGAAGAACCGAAAGTGTGCGTTCTCCGTCGTGCTGTTCGCGTGCCTATGCGTCTCTATCATCTCCGGCTGCGGATATTCTGGCACCCCGCCCACTTCCAAGCCGGTTCCGAGCGCTCCGGCGATCACCCAACAGCCCGCTAGCGTGATGGTTGTGGTTGGTCAGCCCGCGACTTTTTCAGTGGTGGCAACCAGCGCCGCCCCATTGAGCTACCAGTGGTATATGAACGGCGCCGCAGTCGGCACTGATTCGAGCACCTATACGATCGCGCAAGCCGCCGCCGCGCAATCCGGCGCGCAGATTTACGTCAACGTTTCCAATTCCGTCGGCGCCACGAAAAGCAACACCGTCTCGCTGACGGTGAATTCGGCCGCAACCGCGCCGACAATATCCCAGCAACCAGCAGCCGTCACGGTCACGGCTGGGCAAACCGCCACGTTCTCGGTCACCGCTGCAGGCACCGCCCCTCTCACCTACCAATGGTTTATGAACGGCGCCACAGCCGGAACAAATTCCCGCACGTTTTCGATTTCGCAAACCACCACCGCCCAAACCAATGCGCAGATCTACGTGAAGGTCAGCAATTCCGCGGGCAGCGCCACCAGCAACACCGTCGTGCTCACCGTAAATCCGGCTCCGCCCACCGCGCCCTCGATCACTCACCAACCCGCCAATGTCACGGTCACTGCGGGCCAGACGGCTACATTTTCTGTCACAGCCACCGGCACGGCCCCGCTTACGTATAAATGGTTCCTCAATGGCAGCGCCGCCGGCACGAATTCCACTTCGTACTCGATCACCCAGACAACCACAGCGCAAAACGGCGCCCACGTTTACGTGACGGTGACGAATACGGCCGGGACCGCGACCAGCAACACCGTAACTTTGACGGTGAACGCGGTCCAAGCCAGTAGCGTGAACGTCCTGACCTATCACAACGACGTCGCGCGCACCGGCCAGAATCTGAATGAAACCACGCTCACGACTGCCAATCTCAATTCCACGAACTTCGGCAAAGTCGGGAATCTTTCGGTGGACGCCGGAGTCGATGCCGAGCCTCTATACGTCTCGAATCTCACGGTCGCGGGCAGCAGTCACAATGTGGTTTTTGTCGTCACCGAAAATGATTCCGTGTACGCCTTCGATGCGGACACCTTCGCGCAGCTCTGGCAGGTTTCCGTGCTCGGCGCGAACGAGACGGCCAGCGACAATCGCGGCTGTGGCCAGGTTTCACCGATCATCGGCATCACTTCCACTCCCGTGATTGATCCGCACGCCGGCGCGCATGGCGAGATCTTTCTCGTGGCAATGTCCAAGGACAGCGGCGGAAATTATCATCAGCGCCTGCATGCGCTCGACCTCACCACCGGTGCCGAGGAATCGGGCAGCCCGATTTCGATCCAGGCCATGTTGCCGAATATCAATGGCACTACCACCTTTGATCCCAAGCAATATAAAGAGCGCGCGGCGCTGCTCCTCCTCAACGGCGTGATCTACACCACCTGGGCTTCGCACTGCGATGACGGCCCCTACACCGGATGGGTCATCGGCTACAACGAAACCGCGTTGTCGCAGGCCGGCGTCCTGAACGTCATTCTGAATGGCGGCGACGGAGCCATCTGGATGGCCGGCGACGGCCCCGCGGCCGATTCCTCCGGTAACATCTATTTCCTGGACGCCAATGGAACGTTCGACGACACCTTGGATGGCAGCGGCTTTCCCGAACACGGCGACTACGGCAACGCGTTCATCAAGATTTCCACCACGGGCGGCAATCTCAGCGTCGCCGATTATTTCACGATGTACAACACCGATTCAGAATCGGGCGCCGATCAAGACCTCGGCTCCGGCGGGGAGATCCTCCTGCCGGACTTGAAGGACAATCAGGGCAATACCTGGCAACTGGGAGTTGGCGCGGGCAAGGACGGCCACATTTACGTCGTCAACCGCAATCTGATGGGCAAATTCAACACGAATAACGACAGCGCCATTTATCAGGAGATTGACTCGAACGGATTGACGGGCGGCGTATTTTCCACGCCCGCTTATTTCAATAACACCGTGTACTACGCCGCCGTCAACGACGTGCTAAGGGCGTTTTCAATCTCCAATGCAAAGTTGGTCACTCCCGCCGGCTCAAAAAGCTCCGCCAGCTATCCCTATCCGGGAGGCACGCCGAGCATTTCGGCGAACGGCGCAACCAACGGCATCATCTGGGTAATACAAAATAGCGGCGGAGGCGTCCTGCGTGCCTACGACGCCACAAATCTAACCACCGAGCTATACGACAGCAACCAGGCCGCTAACAGCCGCGACCACTTCGCAGACAACAAATTCGTCACGCCCATGATCGCCAACGGCAAAGTCTACATAGGCACTCCCAACAGCGTAGTCGTCTTCGGATTGTTACAGTAATCCCGACATTCAAATCCTGCAAAAAAGTGAAGCGGATGTCATCCCGAGCGGAGCGAGGGATCTGCTTTTCGCTCTAACCCGAGCGAAACAGCCTCGGGTCAAGTTCGACCTCGGAACCACAATCGAATCCTTCCGCCGTTCCGTAAGCGCCTGGCTCCGTCTCATTCATCATCCGGATGAACCCCCAACCGATCATTCATCTCCCCCGCCGCTAGCGGACGAATACACAAATCCGTCCCACTCAAGCTGCACTGATAAACCTGATAAGCGGGCAAGTCCCGAGGCTGCACCTCATAAGTTCCGTCCTCGGTGTCCGAGGTCAGCTCGTAACTAAACATCGCATACGGATTATTCGGCGTGGTACGCACGCGAAACTGCGCGCAAGCCGGCTCGTAATTCCCATAACTAAAGCAATGCCCGATGCACGCTTGATCGAGCATGTGCTGAATCAAAATGCGCGAACCAGGAAACGGTTTGAGGGTGCCGAGCACTCGCTGGTTCGGCGGCAATGTGCGAACCAACCGCTCAACTTGCGCCTCCATGCGATCGATTTTCGCCGTGTCCTGATACAAGAAGCCAAAAAACACCGCCGCGATTGCGCCGCACGCAATCAAGTGCCACTTCCGCGGCTGCATCGCGCCAAGCAGGCAACAAAGTAACGCCGCGGATACCGACGTGAGTCGCTCCGTCAGCAGCGCCAGCGCAGACGGCACACTCGGAAAACGTATGCCGTCGGGCAGCAAAATCACGCCGAGGCACACAATGATGTAAAGCTGCAGCGGAACCGCGTAGTCTTCCAGCCGAAGCTGTCCCCACCGCCGGCTGAAAAAATCCGCGCCAAGCGCGACAAATATAAAGACGAGCAGCGCGAATTCTGGGATCGCATATCGCGCGCCAAAAAGCAGCAACTGGTCGGTTCCGTTAAAGTAATAAATCGGTCCGGTCCGCGCCTCCACGATATCGAAGTGCCAGAAATAATAATGCGCGGCAAAAAGAGCCACGCCTCCGGCCGCCAGCAAAAAAAACTGATAACGCCCCGGAATTCTTTCGGCAATGACCACGTACGCGGAGCCCCCCACCAGCCATGCAAATCCCAACGGATGCGCCAGGATAATGAACGGAGCCAGCGCAACGGGAACAATCCAGTCCCACCCTTTCCCGCGCCACAAAATCGCCATGCCAAAAAATGCCAAACCCAGCGCAATGTAAAAATTCATGAATCCCATGTGAAACGAATACCCATACGTGAACATCGCGATGCACGGGCACAAGTACCACGGCGCGCGCCGCGTCGCCGCGCACACCAGCGCAAACATCCCCCAGAAAAAAATCAATACGGCCGCCGCCACCGCGATTTTCACCGCCACCTGCAACGAAAAAATCCGCCCCAGCCCATCCAGCCAATAATCAAACAGCACATTATTCCAACGCCACGCCAGCCACAGCCCCGGCGCCTGCCCGCGCTCCACAAGCTGAGCCAGCCACGCGTTATACAAATGACTGCCCAAATCTCCAGCCACGATCATGCGGTGCCAAAAACAAGGCACGAGCGCGGCGGCGGAAACGAACAAAAATTTCCATAAATTGGCGCACACAAATGCAAACGACTCCGCAAGCACGGGCGCGCGAGAGAAAGCGTGCGTCTCCGCCAAACTCTCCTCGCGATTAGAAGCCTTGCCTATATGATTGAGTGTGCCGGTGCCGAAGCGCTGCATCCACAACGAAAAGTTAAGCGTGTTGAGTGCTTTCATCCGATTCTGCCAACATATCACGAGACATTCGCGCTTCGCCCTGCAAATCACCGCCGCCGTCGCCCGCCCGCGCAGCGGCGCCACGATTTACCAGCACATTCCCCGATCTAACTTCAGCGGTGGTATAAGTGTCTCGGCAGCGCATCCGTGCGCGCGAGCAAGCAGCGGGAAATCGCAACGCACGAAGCAGGAGGCAAGCAATGAGCGATCCCCCAACAGTGAAAATGTCAGACGTTGCAAAGAAAGCGATAGGCTGGTCCATCGCCGTAAGCATCATCATGATTGTAGCGGGGCTGTTGGCGATTGCCATGCCGCGCGAAGCTGGCCTTGCCGTAAATATCTTCGTCGGCTGGATGCTGATTTTCGCCGCCCTGGCGCATTTCGTGTTCGCATGGTTCACCAGGCGCACCGGCAGCGTGCTCCTCAAGCTTCTGCTGGGCATCCTCTATCTCTGCGTCGCGGTCTACCTGCTCGATCATCCCGCGCGCGGCCTTGCGACGCTCACTCTCGCTCTGGCTTTCTACCTATTGATCGAAGGCATCGCCGAAATCGTCCTCTATTTCCAACACCGTCCCGCCGGCGGCTCGGGTTGGTTCCTGCTTGACGGCATCATCACCCTGATCCTCGGCGCGATGATCTGGCGACTCTGGCCGTCGAGCGTCGAATGGGTGCTCGGGACCATCGTAGGCATCAGCATCTTCTTCAGCGGAGTCACGCGGCTGATGATTTCGCTGGCCGCGCGCCGCGTCGTCACCAAAATCGCGTAACCCAAAATAAAAAGCTCACGCGCGATCGCGCGCCGCGGCACAACTCAACCACAAATTGATTTTGTGAAGTGGGAATACGGAATAACGAAATGCGGAATCGCGGAACCGCTACGCGTCCTGCTCGTCGTCTTTCTTGGGTGCGTAGGGATACTTCGGGGGTTTCTGCATGTGCGAAGTTCGGTAAGCTTCGAGCTCCGCGTCCGTCAGATGGAAGTGCGTCTTTTCAGGATGGTTCTCGGTAGCCGCCAGCTCCACGTGCAAACGGTGCGAGCAAATATCCGGCGCATCCTGAAAACGCACCCGCCGCGTATTGAACGCTTCGTTCGGAATGGTCAAAGTATATTCGCGGGGCTCGGTAGCGGCTTCGCGGACGGTAAAGGTATATTCGCGGCCCTGTGACTTCGCCTCGAAACCGACGAATTGCACGATTACGTTGTTGTGAGTGCTCATTTTCCTGCGGGAACCGGGGACGCGGCTGCCACCGCCACCGCTGCGACAGTCTTCTTGGTGCGGCGCGCGCGCTTGCGCTTCGGCGGAGTGCCTTCGGCGATCTCCACCACCATGATGCTGGTGACGAACTTCTTCATGCCGTGCAAATCGAAATCTATGGAAGTGCGGTCGTTATCGGATTCGGTGATGACGCCTAAGCCGTATTGGAAGTGCTTGATGTACTGCCCTTCGGGGAGTGCTTTCAACGAGGCTCCTATTAACCGCGACCACGCTTGCGAAAAAAAAAGGGGCGAACCGGGGTTAGCCGGCTCGCCCTTTACGACTAGAGGCTAGTGACGTTCGCTGCCTGCAGGCCCTTGGGGCCGCGGGTTACTTCGAACTCAACCGCCTGGCCTTCGTTCAGCGACTTGTAACCTTCCGCCTGAATGGCCGAAAAGTGGACGAAAACGTCCTCGCCGGACTGGCGCTGGATGAATCCAAACCCCTTGCTGGCATTGAACCACTTCACTGTTCCTTGTTCTCTCACTGATTTACTTCCTTCTTTTTTTAAGCTATTTGTTTGCTTCTCGACCGCCTCCAGCCGTAAAGCAAAAGAGGCCGCAAGTGTGAACTTGCAGCCCCTTCATCGAATCTAAAGGTGTTACAAGAGCAACAAACGCAGCCCAACCATAGCACGCTTTCCCCGCACTACCTAGTGAATTCGGCGCGCCCAGCAGCCATAACCGCTAACTCGTGAGAAGTGAGCAGCGAGCAGTGATTTGGTGACTGACGACTGGTGACCGGCGAGTAGTGATCGCTGCGCCGCGCTGATATGTAACCGGGGCCGTTGTGGCACAGCCACTCTTGCTTGCCCTGAGAACCTGCCAGCGGCAGGTTGGAAGGGTCTGTGCTCTTTCTTCAATCTGTCATCCCGAGCGCAGCGAGGGATCTCTCTTGATGGCCGGACGCCCGCCCTCTGGCGGTTGATTCCGCAGCCCGCCCCGCGCCAGTGCTCTACTTCCTCCCCGTCCTGAATTGTCCGAAGGACAATTCACTCTGCCAATCCCGAACCTCCCAACTTCTAACCCCCGCCGGCCTCGTATTTTTACTTGACACATGTACGCACTCATACTACGTACTCCCGGATTACGTATCTCGGAGGAAGAAAATGTCTGTTAAGCGCCTCACGATTCTGGTCGGTATTGTTCCCTTTTAGCGCCACGCTCACCAAAAAGATCACCACTTCGCAGAATTACGTTACCACGAATGTTTTTGATGGCTTCGGCATGGTCTCGCAGTCGCAACTAACTTCTGACACGCCCTCAACTACTTTCGCCGTGACCGCGTACGATGCTTTAGGACGAAAAAGTACTGTTTATAACCCAACGCGCTGCAATCCGCCGACGACCAATTGTAACGAATCCACTTGGGGATACGCCATCTACGCCTATGATGGGCTCAGCCGGGTCACGCAGGTGACCCAGCCTGATGGCTCGGTTCTGCTAACGAGTTACACAGGTAATTCCGCGACGGTGACAGACGAGGCTGGCAAGAACCGTACCAGCGTCACGGATGCCCTTGGTCGTGTCACCCAGGTCTTCGAGGACCCCTCTGGTCTGAACTATGAGACGGATTACCAATACGATGCGCTTGATGATCTGACAAACGTCACACAGAGCAGCTCCCGTCAGCGCGCGTTTGCTTACGATTCGCTCAACCGCCTTACGAGCGCGAGTAACCCCGAGTCCGGCACCGTGGCATACACCTACGATGCTGACGGAAATCTCGTCACAAAGCTCGATGCGCGGAGCATCAAGACGACATATTCGTACGATCAACTGAACCGTGCCCTCTCCAAGACCTACACGGATAGCACACCTACAGTGACCTACGCGTACGATGGCAACACGCCCGTAGGGTGCACGACCGGCGTATCTAGCTACGGGCTCGCGATCGGAAGGCGCACAGCAATGTGCGATGCCGGGACCGGAGGCATGGAAGCCTGGACTTACAACGACATTCAAAAACGTCGGATGGCAGACCATTGATAAACGCACGACTGGTAGCGTAACAAAGTCGGTTACGATCCAAAATAATCTGACGGGCTCCCTCGCAAGCCTTACATACCCCAGCGGACGAACGATCACGCGGGAGAACTGAATTTGCTTAGCTTGGGCGCGAGCGTAAAGCTCAGTAACATCTTCAACTCACGGTTGCAACCGTGCTGGGTCTATGCCACTAGCGCGACCGCCTTGCCAGGGAACACCCTTTGCATGGGCTCGGCCGCTGCTGGGAATATTTATCGATCTAAAATACAATTTCGCGTCGGGCACCACTGACAATGGTGACGTGGTCAGTATCACAAATGACCGCGTGTCGAACCGCAGCCAGAGCTTCACCTACGACAGCTTGAACCGCATAACGAGTGGAACAACCACAGCGACATATGCCACAGATCCGACGGACTGTTGGGGTGAAGCATATGTTTATGATGTCCCAGCAAGTACGGGCTCTTGGGGAAATCTCATCCAGGTAAATAAAGCCTCGTCCGCCTACACGGGTTGTACCCAAGAGGGATTGAATCAAACCGTAAATCAGTATAATCAGATTTCGGGTTGGTGTTACGATCTCTCGGGCAACCTTCAGATGGAATCTGCATCACCGTGCCCCTCGCCGACGTACTCCTACAACGCGGAGAATCAACTGATTTCGACCGCGGGAGTGACATACAACTATGACGGAGACGGGAAGCGCGTATCGAAGTCCAACGGAAAACTGTATTGGTATGGCGGTGCGAGGGATCCGATAGCGGAAACAGATGCCTCGGGGAATACAACCAACGAGTATATCTTCTTTGGAGGCGAACGGATCGCACGGCGAGATTCTGCCGGAAATATCGTTTACTACACCACCGATCACATCGGCACTTCGCGGATCGTAACGAATTCGACGGGAAGCATTCTTGATGAGTCAGACTTCTATCCCTTTGGCGGTGAGCGAGTTATTACGTCGTCCAGCGGCAACACATATAAATTCACCGGCAAGGAACGCGACTCTGAGTCAGGACTCGACAATTTCAGCGCAAGATACAACTCTTCCAGCATCGGCCGTTTCATGTCCCCCGATCCTATCGCTGGAACCATTGAGAACCCTCAGTCTTTGAATCGATACGCATACGTTCTTGACAACCCGCTAGCTCTGACGGACCCGACCGGCATGATCGCCGTGTGGAGCGATTCAAAGAAAAGTAAAAAAGACGGGAAAACCAATGCGCAAAGAGCATTTGAGCGAAAGCTTAAGGACTTGCAGCACAGCAAAAATGCCAAGGATAGGGCGAACGGAGCCACGCTTCAGAAGACGTATGATCGACTGATCGCTTCGAAGGCGACGTTTGAAGTCGTGAACAGCGATCCAAGCGGATCGAGCCGAGGGGACATCGAGTACAACGGTAACGATCATTTCACGATCAATTTGAAAGGCAGCAGCGACTATTACGGGTTCTCGGATAATCAAAAAATCGCCCACGAATTTGAACATGGCAGGCAAGTTCTTGACGGCGAACTCAGCTTTAGATACGACGATGGACTAGGGAAGTGGACTCCGTTTGCGCACGATCTCACAGATGAAGCCAAGGGGTTCGAAGCTGGCTTCCAGATTGAACCCGTGGAACCTTATCAGGGAACGATCATTAACGGAGCAGCGAACGCATTGCGTTCAGGAGGAATACCAAGTGAAGCCCAATATCTCAACGATCACATACAGGGCTACCGTGGCTTGCCCATGCAACTCAATGTCCCCAATCCGCCGCCCCCGGGGGTTTATCAGGTTCCTAAATGATGGGCGGTATTTGCGGATTGTCCCGCTAGCTGTATTCTTGGCACTAGCTGTACCTGCATTTACTCAGGACTACGATCTGGCAGGCAAGGTTGGTTTCGTGAGCTTGACTACCGCGCAGTTGAAAGGAGCTAACGGTGGCCCCGCAAACTTCGCGCCACATGTATTACTGCGGTTCAGTAGAGAGGGAAGCTCCTCGGGATTTCTCGCGATCACCGACAAATACGGTGTCGCCATCATTCCTATTGAAGCTGGAACGTACTGTGCCGAAGCTTATGGCGTTGATGGGCATCGAGTAGAATTATCCGAACAATCGCAGAAATCATTGCATCGGTGCTTCACGGCTACGGCAGGCAAAATGGTGGAGTTCAGCCTCACGCTTGCGGCAGATGCAAAGTATGGCGGAGACATCCCGTCGCTAGGCGTCGAATGAACGCTGAGAATATGGTGGCGGGTGGCTCACCCTTGTAGCGGCGGGTGGCCGACTCTTCCGGCGCAGGCAAGCGACCGCCTTTAGGTTTTTTGGGGGGTGCCGCACTCTCGCGGGTTCGCGGCCGAAGGCCGCAGGCGAGGGTGCGTGGCAATGCGTCAGACCCTACGGTTCCGACCCCTGTTTCCGCCTTTGTGGAGGCATGGGGATGGGCAACTTGCGATTAGGTCCGAAACCACCACATGTGAGGAGAATCGTTCAATGCAGACGAAAAGAATTGTATTTGTTCTCGCTAACGTATTCGCATCCCTTATGTGGCTACGCTTTTTGGTTCGGCTGATTGAGCAATGGAATTTGATGAAGCCAGACATTCGTGATGCCGCCGGCATTTTTATGGTGTTCTTTTGCCTTTTGTGGCTGACCATAATCCACGATAAAAAGGGATACCTCTCTCTTGTGATGGCGTTTGGAATCCTTGCGACCGTATATAGAATCGTATGGATTCTCATGAAGAACCCCGTCTCATGATTGGCAAATGGCGCAGGTCTAAGGGGGCGGAGTTTTACCACTGAAGAAAACGGTGGGCGGGTGGCCGACCCTTCTAGCGGAGGCAAGCGACCGCCTTTAGGTTTTTAGTGCCGCACTCTCGCGGGTTCGCGGCCGGAGGCCGCAGGCGAGGGTGCGTGGCAATACGTCAGACCCTACCGCTCCGGCCCCGAGTTCACCGTGCTAGCTCCCTCACCCGACCCTTCAGCATTTCCATTTTGGGACTGGTAATCATACAGTAAATGTGATAGAATAGACCCGGGCCACGCTACCAACCCACCGAGGACGCCACATGTACTCCGCCACAACGGCGACAAGCAGACCACTCCCACCCCCAGGGAAAACTCTAACCAAAAACCGCCCCGTGCCCCCCAGTTGTCGCACCGATCACCAACTGGCCGCCCCAAAACCTCATGTAACATCCCAACTACAATGTTACATCCCCGCAATGCCGCTCCCTCGTCACTCATCACCCGCCGCGAGTCACGACGAAATCAATCGCAAACCCGCGCGATTAGAATCCGCCATATCTCCTACAAAACAAACACCCGCACCCCAAATCAATCGCAAACAAAGTGCCGTTTTCCGAATCACGAATCACGAGTCACAAATCACGAATCACGTTTCATTACTCGATACAAATGGACGCTTCCGCCCGAACAGTAATTCGCGCAACTCGTTGAAAACAAACGATCGCGCCAATTCTTATTCGATACAAACAGCAACGCTCGCCGCAAAGCAAATCACCGCAGCTTCGCGGCTAGGCGATGCGTTTGCTGGAGGAGGAATGCGTTGATTGCCAGTTGCTTAGCGTACGGCTCGGTTGCTGCAACCAATGCAGCACCGATGTGGTGAGGCGACGGGTATTTTCGGGATTGCGACGACGCAGAACGCGGGTAGCGCTACTCGCTGGTCGCCGCCGCGAAATTTGCGATGCGGCAAGCGTCTGCGCGGCGGGCGCCGGCTGCGGCGAGGTCGGCTGCGTCACGCTGGCTTGCGGAATGTTCGGCTGCGGCACGCTCCGCCGCGGAACCGCCGTTGACATTCTATGTACCGTGCGACGGCTCGTTGCTTGCAGCCACTGGCGCCACGATTTTGCGAGATGCGGCCACTGGAACGCGATTCTCGCGTGGCGATATTTTCTTCGCCACAGCGCCAATCGGCGGCCGACAACTCGGAACGATAGAAGCATCCACGTTTCAAGAAGCACCTTAAGTGTTCGAGCCCGTGAGGATAGCGCGGCGATTCCGCGTTTTGCTCTTTTCGCCATAGAGAGAAAATCGCGTTCCCAGCGTTTGCGAAGATCAAACTGCCTTTGCGGAACTGGCGACGCCGGCATGGTGGCGCGCGTCACCATCCTTGACGCGGCCACGATGTCCGCGATCAAGGCATCCGTCGGGGCATTCGTCGGCGCCGGCGTTGGCGCCGGCGTTGGGGAACCCAAGCTGGAGGACGCGGCTATCTCTTTCAGACCTCGAGCGGCGGGTGGTTGCGGGCGGACTTGAGCAGGAAACTTGATCGGAGGTTTCGAAGGATGCGGCGTTTCGGAAGCCACGTCGCCGGCCGGAGAGCGTCCTGCAGGATGAAAGCCGCTTTGCGCCATGGATTCACTGGGAGCAGCGGGCGCTGCTGGCTGGTTTGCGCGGGCACCCGACGAGATATCGGGGGAATTGGCTTCGAGGCGCGCGTCATCGCGGAGCAGTGCAGCCGCCGCGAATCGTCCGAGGGTCTCGCCGACAACAGGCCGGGGGGCGAACAACTCCAAGACGTTCGCGCTCTCCGCGGCGAAAAGCGGCGCGAGCGGCCTGACTCCGTCGAATTGAAATTCATGGGCGACTTCACCAATGATGCGCCCCGGCACCGGGCGAAGCTTTTCGCGCGAAGCTCGCATGAGGGCTTGTTCGCAGAGCAGATTCAGGACGCGCGCGATGCCGCCCGAATAGAGGTACAAAGCCTGCACCGCTTCCGGATGGAAAATCGCGGCCTGCGGATCGGACGCGCCCGCCACGCGGAGGCGATTCGTAATGTAGCTGCGGGTTTCCTCGAGCGTTAGCGGCAGAGTCCTGCAGCGTGCCGCCACCCGCTGGCGCATCTGGCGAAGCCCGGGACGCTGGAGCATTGCGTCGAATTCCGGCTGACCGCAGAGAATGATCTGCAGGAGGCTCCCGTGCGGCGTCTGCTGGTTCAGCAGCATGCACAGCTCTTCGATGACGTTCAGCGCGAGGCCCTGCGCTTCGTCAACGATCAGGACGGCGGTCTCGCCGGCGCGATAGCGGTCTTCCAGCCAATTCGTAAAAGCGGCGAATGGCGCTCCGCGTTGTGCCACGGAAGAGATCCCAAAATCCTGCAGGATCAAATCGAACAGCTCGTTCACCTTCAGGTGCGAATTGAAGATGAATGCCTTGGGGATGCGCTCTTGGTCGAGCCATTCCATCAGGCGATTGAGCAAGACCGTCTTGCCCGTGCCGACTTCGCCGGTGAGCAGCATCAGGCCTTTGCGCGCGCGGATACCCTGGATGAGCTGGTCCAGGGATTCTTGCGTCTGCTGCGTAAGGAATAGATAGCGCGGGTCGGGATTGGCGCGGAACGGATTATCCTGCAAACCAAAAAAGGTAGAAAACACCCCGGTCATACAGTGTTCCTCTGGGCCGGGACCAGTATTTTAGGCAAACCCCAGTATCGAGGCAATGCGGTTAAAACTGTAGGGCCCATTACGCAGCTGTCGCGAGGGGGAAATGCGCGCCTACGGCGAAGAGCGCGGGCAGGTGGCTGCCCGGCGCCGCCGGTCGGGAATTGGCGTTCCGAAGTGAAACAAATGCGCCACCGAAACAGGCTGCGGAAAAAGTCGGTTTGCGGCAAAATTGCGGTCTTTTGGGGTGAGGCAAAATGATTCGCCGGGAAATTGGTCGCTTCCTAGAGCCTCTCAACGCGATCTATTTTCGACACTTTTTCG
>JBAQGJ010000098.1:0-22997 GCA_049287725.1 Candidatus Acidiferrales bacterium
AGATGCGACAGAGACGGCAAGGAAACGGAGCGCGGCCAAAACACGACCAGAGGCGGGAGCGACCCCATCGCGCCGCAAAATCGCGGCCCGATCCCTCCGGGCTTCGGGGGTCACTCCCGCCTCTTTCAGCTGGGAGCCGCAGATCTTGTTTTGGCCGCGCAGGAGAAGGGTAGGACCGGGTTTGTAAGACAAGTTGTATGACAACACCACAGAGGAGGGAGGGAAGACACCATGGCGATGATTAAGGCACCACCCAAACAACCGAAGGCGGTAACGATTCAGGCGCGAGTCGAGGAGTCGGTGAAAAGCCTACTCGACCAATACGCGAAGTTCATCGACTCCACCCCGTCCTACGTCATTACCGAGGCTCTGAAGCTGCTCTTCAAGCGCGACGAGCAATTCAAGCACTGGCTCAGTCAACATCCCAGCAATGGAGACGGTCAAATAACCGCAGGAGGCGACCTGAACGAGAGCGTGTAAGAAACATGAAGCCCTGTCCATCCAAATCCGGTGTGCGCCAGAACACAGCGTCTCCTCGACAGCATGACTTGCGCCTTGCAACACATGTCCGTCGGAATTCAAATTGGACCAAAGAACAAGACATTCAGACGCGAATGTCTGCGTCGGATAACGGAACCTCAAGCGCAGACCTTCCGAATCTGTGCAACGCCGCGCCACAACGCGGGGCCACAGGAGGAGAAGCATGCGAAGCAACTCCTCTTGCGGTTAACCTGAGCGGACGCGAGACGCGGTTTGGTATTGAACATCCGCTGACGTGCGAAGAAGCAGCTGAACTCGTGCGCGTTCATCCCAAGACCGTGAAGCGCATGGCACGGAGCGGGAAACTTCCAGGTCATTTTCGATTCGGTCGCTGGTTCTTCTATGCATCAGAGCTGGACGGTTGGATGCGAACAGAGTTACATTCATCGCGTCACTCGTGCCGCTAGAACAGACAAAGGAGAATCGTCATGTTCAAGCGGGCACGATATCAGTTCGGCTATTTGCGTCGAAAGCCTCGCAAGAGGAAGCCGGATGTCTGGGCTTGGGAACGGAACAGTACTGGCTCAGATGGACGGCGCAAGAGAGAAACAGTGATTGTCGGAACCGTCGAGCAATATCCTACAGAGGCACAGGCATGGCGAGCGGCTGAGTCCTTCCGACTAACGGTGAGCTCCGAAAAACAAAATGAGAAGATTTTGTTTGGAGCATTAATAGACCGATACCTACGGGAAAAACTTCCGAAGCGCCATTCCACCGCGAGCAAGTATCGTTCGTGGATCACGCATCATGTGAAGCCGAAGTGGGAAGGTGTTCCGATAAGGAAAGTGAAACCTCTACTTGTCGAGGAATGGCTCATGAACCTCGATCTGGCACCGAAGAGCAAGGGGCACGTGCGCAGCATCATGCATATCCTGTTCAACTGGGCGATGAAATGGGAATTCATCGATATCGACAGGATGAATCCTATAAGTCTTGTCCGCGTGGAAGGTTCTTCGAAGCGGCTCAGAGAACCCAGGATTCTGTCTGTCAAAGAATTCCGGGAGCTGCTTAGCCAACTCAAAGAACCCGTCCGAACGATGTGCATTGTGGCGGCGTGCCTCGGTCTAAGGGCGAGCGAGCTTGTGGGTCTGCAGTGGGGCGATTTCGATTGGAGAACTCTTGAAGTCCATATTCAACGGGGAGTCGTCACCGGCCGAGTGGATGAAGTGAAGACGACCAACTCAAACAGAAGACTGCCAGTGCATCCCAACTTGGCGGACCTGCTGCTTGAGTACAAAGCCGAGACGGCTCCACGAGCAGGGGACTGTGATTGGTTGTTCCCAAGTCCCTATGGGACCGGGCGTCCACGATGGCCGTGGACGATCCAACGTGATCACTTGCTTCCCGCCGGAATACGTGCCGGATTTGGTCCGATTGGCTGGCATAGTTTTCGGCACTCCTACTCCACGTTGCTGCGTTCGTTGCAGGTGGACTTGAAGGTTCAGCAGGAACTTCTGCGGCATTCGGACATTCGTACAACTATGAACATTTACACGCGAGCGGTGCCCGATGCAATGCGGGAGGCCAACAGTCGAGTCGTCGAAATGGTTCTTCCGACGAGAAAAGTGGGATGAAAAAACGAGGCGGCAAAAAGGCGGCATTAGCTGTCCCGAAGGATGCTAAATCCTTCCGATTCCGTCCAACGCCTTCCGCGTAACTACTTGGATAGTCAGCTCCAAGTAAATTCGACTCCCACACGCTTCCGCCATTTATTTTTCTTTCAGTCGCTTACAGAATTCCTCACTCTATTTCAGCGACTTGACTCCAATTCAACTTCCCAACACGCTCTGCGCAAGAGAATCGACGGCCTTGCGCTACGCGTCACCGATGATGTGCGCGTAGCTTTGCAGCGTGATACGCGAATCACTGTGACGCATTTGACGCTGCACAACGCTTGGGGCTGCTCCTGCTTTCCGCCACCGAATCTCAGCAGTACAAACCAGACATCAGGGCGCGGCACAAGTAGCGGCCTAGCTTTGGTTAGTAGGTCAGTTTCCGATTACGGCGTTTACCAGGAGCTACCGAGAATATTCTCGGTTCTCCGTGTCGATTCTGCACCTTCTCGCTCGACGTATGGGTAGAGCAGCCATTAAGCTCTGAACGTGAACGTCAGGTCAGCTCAACTCGAAAGGACAAACAAAATGCGATTCATGGTCATCGTCAAAGTCACGGAAGACACCGAAAACGAAGGCGCACTCCCTGACCCCCAGCTCATGGCCGACTTGAACAAATTCAACGACGAGCTCTTGGAAGCCGGAGTTTTGATAGGCTACGACGGTCTTCACCCGTCCTCCAAAGGCGCCCGCGTCCACTTCTCCGGCAAGAACCGCCCCACCGTCATTGACGGCCCCTTCACGGAAAGCAAGGAACTCATCGCCTCCTTCTGGTTCTGGCAGGTCAAGTCTCTCGAAGAGGCCATCGAGTGGGTCAAGCGCTGTCCCAACGAAGGCGAGTCCGACATAGAGATCCGCCAGGTCTTCGAGCCCGAAGACTTCGCATCTGCCTTCAGCGACGAGGAAATTCAGCAGGAAAAAAACTTCCGCGCTCGAATGGCAGCTAACGCAGCCAAGAAATAGTCCCGCTTGCACTGACGTATCCAAACTGTTCGGGTGGTTGGACTACCGTGGCTGGCCGCGTCGCAGACTCCACAGTCCGCGCGCCGAGAGGATGAAGGCGAAGCCCCCGAGCCCGCCGAGCGCCCAGAGTGTCCAGACGAAGAAGAAGCCGCCGGGGGACTTGGCGATCTCGCCGTAATGTGCCCCCAGACGGTTTTCTTGAGTGGGTTAATCAGCTACAGGGCTCCACTTCCGCCAACCGCACGTATTTCAATGGAAACGACCAGTAGAAGCGGGCGTGGAGGCGTGGTCTAATTCCAGTCTGAAAAAGGCTTGTTCGCTGAAGGGTAAAACAGCCGAATAGGAACCTACGAATAGAGAAGGTACTCGTTGATGGAAGAGCCACAGAAGAAGATGAAATGGCCATGGTGGGTCTGGGTGTTGGTCATTCTCTTCCCCATCCCGGTTGGAGTTGGCCCTTGGTGGGTAACAGTCATCTTCATAGCAGTATTCGCCACGCTAATTTGGATCATTAAGACGGCACCTGAATAACGATTCTTCACAAGAAAGGAAATGACGCAGTAGGAGAAACCGCTGTACCGATTTGCACTGATTGGCTCGGCGCGCTTGGGATGCAAGCCACGAGCTCACGGGCTTTACCGCATCGCGCTATCGACTCACAATAGAGTAAAATCAGGAAAAAGCAGAGAATGTCTACTTCCGGCGAACTTACCGAACAGTTGAGAGGGTTTCTTGAAGCGTGGAAACGGACACCCGATGGTTGGGAATATATCGGCGACAATCCACCGCCAAATTTTTTTCTTACAGATGTGGTTTCTTCGTGTGACGAGAACGGTGACTTTCGTCAGGGCACGGCTTAGCCGTGCCGTAACCGGCGCAAAATCAGAGCGCTCGCACTCGCTACACCGGCAACTTTCTAGATTTGAGGAATTCGGTTCGAACTTCTCTGCCACCGCCTACGTCAAATAAAACAAACTCAACCTCGGCACCCCAAAATGTTCGAACAATCTCTTCTGCGTATACTGCCGCTCGAGTTGCGCCAATTGTTCCGCCGACATCTTACGGCGGTAAGGCGCCAGCGACCGGTCCATCTCGCGGCGAATAGCAAGCAACGCCTCTTCATCCGCATCAGCCGCCAAGGCCGCCGAAAGTTTTTCCTCCAGCACAGTCATCCGCCGCTCGAGATCCTCCAAATCCAAAGCTCCCGGCGCATCCAAAAGCGGCAAAGCCTCCTCGAGCTTCCGCGCGGTATCCTCAAATCTCACAGCCAGACCCTCCGAAGCCGCTCCAGCAATGGCGCCACCCGCCGCGCCCACGGCTCCGCCCCCACCGCCGCGCAATTTCCCGGCAGCCGCACGCAAGCGCTTCGCATTCCGCTCCAAATATCTCCGCAACTCCTCGCGCGAAAATGGCTCCGCCGCAGCCCGCGACGCCCGCACCTCCGGCCCAGTCCCCGCAGCCGCGTCCGCTGCTTCCGCCGCTGCATCCAAAACCGCGTCCACGCAATAAGCCAAACTCTTCAACTGCCTTCCGCCCGCCGCACGCCGCGACCGCCCCCAACTCTCAAACGCGCGATCGATCCCCTTAAGCACCGCTTCGATCGGCACACCCGCCTTCTGCCAGGTCTCCAAAATCGCCCAATCCAAAGGCGACACCAGCAGATGCGCCCCGCGCTTCCGCCAGAAATACTCCTCGATCTCCGTAAAATAATTAAAGTAATTAAACGATTCCATGAGCGAGGCAGAACGCAACCCGTTGGCACAAACTCTATGGAGTGCGGCGGCGAGCCGCCGCTTTTCTTCCGCGAGGCAAGCCTCGTGGTCCCAACAAAACTATCAGCAACTCGTCAAACAACGCAGCAACCGGCCGTCTCCGCACCATCGAACGTCGCGATCACTTCCCCCGCGCCGCCGGCGCCTTCTTCTGCGCCCCATCCTGATTCCGCTCCCAAATAATCCGCAGTCCTTCCAAAGTCAAAAATTCATCCACCGTCTCAATATGCCGCGAAGCCCCGCCAATCAACGACGCCTGCCCGCCCGTCGCCACCACCTTCGTCTTCGCCCCCATCACTTTCTTCATGCGCTCCAGAATCCCGTCCACCATATCCGTATACCCGTAAAACATCCCGGCCTGCATGGACGCCGCCGTATTCGTCCCGATAATTTTCCCCGGATCCTTGATTTCCACGCGAAAGAGCCGCGCCGCCCGCGCAAAAAGCGCGTCCGCCGAAATCCCGATGCCCGGCGCCAGCACTCCGCCCAAATATTCTCCGCGCGCGGAAACCGCATCAAAATTAATCGCTGTTCCAAAATCCACAATGATGCACGGCCCGCCGTACTTATCAAACGCCGCCACGCTGTTCACAATCCGGTCCGCGCCCACTTCCTGCGGATTGTCGTACTGCACCGGCATCCCGGTCTTAATCCCCGGCTCAACAAACAGCGCTGTCTTGCCGAAATATCGCTCGGCCATTCCCGTCAATCGCGAATTCAGTTGCGGCACCACCGAACTGATAATCACTCCGCCGATTTCTCGCGGCTCCAGATTTGCCAGCGTAAATAAATCCCGCGTCAAAATCCCGTACTCATCAATCGTCTGGTCGCGCGCCGTGGTCAAACGCCAATTCGCCACCAATTCCTTGCCGCGAAAAACTCCCAGCACCGTGTTGGTGTTGCCCACGTCCAGAGTCAACAGCATCAACTCGCCTCCGCCACGTCACCCGAAAGTACCGGCTCGATTCCGCCGCCATCATCGCGCATCACGCGCAGCACTCCGCTCGGCTCCAGACCTGCCGTCGTGCCGGTAAAAATCTCCGTTGCCGTCGTGATCCGCACGCGCTTCCCCTGAAAATAACTCGAAACCTCGGCAAACCGCCGCAAAATCGGCGCCCCGCCTTCCGCGAGAAACTGATTGTAGTAGCGGTCCAGGTTGCGCAGCAATCGTATCAGCACTTCCAGCCGCGAATGCACTTTGCCCGTTTCCATCCGCAGCGAAGTCGCAATCTCCGCCAATTCCGCCGGCATCTTCGATTGATTCACGTTGATCCCGATGCCCACCACCGCGTAATGCATGCGATCCGGCTCCGCGTGCATCTCCGTCAAGATTCCCGAAAATTTCCGCCCGCCCACCAGCAGATCATTCGGCCAGCGAATGTCCGGCACGGAATCGAGTTCTTCGGCCACCGCGTCGCGCGCCGCCAATCCCGCCACGAGCGTCAAAAGGGGAGCGTGCGCCGGCGCAATTCGCGGACGCAGCAACACCGTGCAATGTATCCCGGCGGATTTCTCGGAGAGCCATTTCCGCCCCGCGCGCCCGCGTCCCGCCGTCTGCTCTTCGGCCAAGACGACAGCCCCGTGCGGCTCGCCCAGTTCGCCCAGCCTCATCGCCACGGTGTTCGTCGAATCAATTTTGAAAAAATGATAGATCCGCCGCGCGAAAGCCGTCCCCGCGAGGCGATGGCTCAAAAGCTGCGGCGCCAAAATGTCTGGCGGCCGTTCGATGTGGTAGCCCGTCGCAGTATGGCCCTTGACGCGCACTCCCAACTCGCGCAGTCTCTGCACCCAGCGCCACACCTGCTGCCGCGAAACCCCAATTTCCTTAGCGACCTGCGCTCCGCTGATCACAATCGTCGAATTTTCCGCCAGCAAAGTAAGCAGCGCGTCAATCCGCCGGTCGGTGCTTCCAGGCAATACAGCCATGCGTTTCGTAGCCATGCGAATTGCAAAGCATACGCGAGCGTAGCTGTGCCCACAAGCCGCGGCGGGGCAAGTGTCTGGGAGTGCGGAAGCTTGCTTCCGCCTGTTGCAAGGCGAGGCTTGCCTCGCCGCTCTTAGCCTTGGCTAATTATTACGTGGGACGCCGGCGGCAAGCCTCGCATGCAATCCTGTTTCTACTTGGCGAGTGGCCGCGACGCCGTTAGAATTTGCCTCGTTCGGATGGGGAGGAAACCGAAATGAGCGTGCTAGCCATTTTTACCTACGATGTGAAGCCCGGAAGATTGAACGATTTCATGGCCAAACTGCAAAAGGCCGCCGACCCCAATTTCAATAGCAAAGTCATGCCGCAAAGTATCCGCCTGTTCCGCAGCACCGTCCCCGGCCCCGACACAGGCCCGCTAATCCTCACAATCGAATACGAAAACATGGCCGCCTACGGCGCTCGCACCGACTATGAAAACTCTAACCCCGAATGGCGCGAACTCTTTGCCGCAAAGCCAGATTCGCCGGAAACTCTCGTGTCCGTGCAGCTACTAACTGAACTGAAGCCTTAACCTACTTGCTCGATCGTTTTCGGGTCTACTCGAGTTGCTTCAGTCGCTCAACTAACTTCTGATGCTCGACCTCACGCCCGGCAAGCGTAGCCTTCAAATCTTCCACAATCTTCGCCGGAGCCTTGCTCAAGAAGGTCTCATCCGCGAGGCGCGCCTTCTTCGACTCGATATCCTTCGCCAATCGCTCAATTTCCTTCCGCAAACGTGCGATCTCAGCTGTCTTATCCACCGCATCGCCGTAAGCGATGCGCAGGTCGTAGTTCGCGGTTGAACGAACGGCCGCTCCCTCCGGGTCGAGTCGTTGTGCGGAAATCCCCAGGCTAACCAAATTCGCGAGCCGCAGCAGGGGATCTTGGTTCTGTTCTACGATCTTCCGCACCGCCACGTCGCCGCTCGAAAAATCCGCCGCAACCTTCTTCTTCGGATCCACCTTCATTTCCGCGCGAATATTTCGCGCCGCCACTACAATCTCCTGAATCAATGCCATCGAGGCATCCGCACCCGCATCCACCCAATCCTCGCGCAGCGCAGGAAACCGCTCCAGCGCAATAGATCTCGCTCCCTCGCGCTGCGGCAAACGGTGCCACAGCTCCTCCGTCAGAAACGGCATCACGGGATGCAGCAACCGCAAAGCCGACTCGAGCACAGCAAAAATATTCCGCCAAGCCGCCAAAGCAATCTCGCGGTCGGCCGAAGCAAGCTGCGGCTTCACCCACTCGATGTACCAATCGCAGAAATCGCCCCAAAAGAACTGGTAAATCGTCTGGCAAGCTTCATGAAAACGAAATTCGTCCAGCGCCTTGCTTGCCTCGCCAGCTACCGCCGAAAGCCGCGAAAAAATCCAACGATGCGCGAGCTCGCCTTCACCCTTCACCGCATAAGGCGCGCCAGCCCGCACCTCCGGCGCAGCCAATTCCTCCAAAGTGAAACCCGCCGCAGCCTCCGCCTTCTCCAAATTCACAAATAAAAACCGCGCAGCATTCCAAATCTTATTGGCGAACGATCGGGCACCCAGAATGCGGTCCTCGGCCAAAGCAATGTCCGTCCCCGGCGCAGACATGCTCGCCAGCATGTACCGCAGCGCGTCGGTCCCGTACTGCTGCGTCAACTGCAGCGGGTCCACGCCCGTGCCCTTGGTCTTGGACATCTTCGCGCCTTCCGCCGTCCGCACCAGCGAATGCAAATACAATCGCCGGAAGGGAATTCGCTCGGCTTCCGAAGCCCCGGGAGCCAGATGCAGCCCCATCATGATCATCCGCGCGTCCCAGAAAAATAAAATGTCGTACCCGCTGATCAGCAAGCTTGTGGGATAAAAGGTCCGCAGATCTTGCGTATCGTCCGGCCAGCCCAAAGTCGAAAAAGGCCACAACGCCGAGCTGAACCAGGTATCCAGCACATCCTTATCCCGTGTCAATTTCGCGCCGCCGCATTTCGGACACGAAGTCGGCACGCCCGCCGCCCGCGCGTGGCCCTCCACAATCTCAACGCTCGAGTCCGTAGCCGGAACCATCTCCTTGCAATCCGCGCAATGCCATATCGGAATGCGGTGCCCCCACCAAAGCTGCCGCGAAATGCACCAGTCGCGAATATTCTCGAGCCACTGCAGCAGAATCGTCCGCTGGTTGTCCGGCACCACTTCAATTTCCGCCGCAGGTCCGAACTCGCCCGTCACCGCCTTGCGCGCTTCCTCCGCCAGCGGCTTCATATTCATGAACCACTGTGTCGAAATGCGCGGCTCCACAATCGCCTTGCAACGGTCGCACGTCCCAACGGAATGGGTATGTTCGGAAATGTGATCCATCAACTCGAGTTCTTCGAGATCGGCAATCACCCGCGCCCGGGCCACGAAACGTTCCAGCCCCGCATATTTTCCGGCGGCTTCGTTCATGTGCGCGTCGTCGGTCATCACGTCAATTTCCGCGAGCCCGTGACGCCTGCCCACTTCGAAATCGTTCGGATCGTGTGCCGGAGTGATCTTCACCACGCCCGTGCCGAATTCGCGGTCCACATAAGCATCCGCAATAATCGGAATCTCGCGATTCATCAGCGGCAGCAAAACTTTCTTGCCCACCAAATGCCGGTAACGCTCATCCTCCGGATGCACCGCCACCGCCGTATCACCGAGCATCGTCTCCGGACGCGTGGTCGCCACCACCAAATATTCCTGCGCCGAACCCGCCACGGGATAGCGTATGAACCACAAATTCCCGGTGCGCTCGTTGTGCACCACTTCCAGATCGCTGATCGCCGTCTGGCAGCGCGGGCACCAGTTGACCATGTAGCGCCCGCGATAGATCAATCCCTCGCGATACAGCCGTAAAAATGCTTCCAGCACCGCGCGATAAAGCCCCGGCTCGAGTGTGAATCGCTCGCGCGTCCAATCGCACGAAGCGCCCAGGCGGATCATCTGCTGCTTGATCACTCCGCCGCTCTCGGCTTTCCATTTCCACACGCGCCGCTCGAATTCCTCGCGCCCCAGGTCCTTGCGCTGGATGCCTTCCTTCGCCAGCATGCGTTCCACAACGAATTGCGTCGCGATCCCGGCGTGATCCATTCCCGGCAACCACAAAGTCCGCTCCCCGCGCATGCGGTGCCAGCGCACCAGCATGTCAATCTGCGTGTGCTCCAGCATGTGCCCGATGTGGATCGACCCGGTCACATTCGGCGGCGGCAAAGCAATCGAAAAACGCGGCTGCGCGTCGCCCGGCACTCCGGCCTCGCCGGAATTCTCCGCGCGAAATAATCTCTCGTCGTACCAGGCCTTAGCCCAGCGCTCCTCAATCTCCTGCGGCTCATAAGCCTTCGGTATTTCTCGCGGCATCAGCTCCCCGATTGGGAATTTGATTTTGTAGCGGCGGCCTTCAGGCCGCCATTTGCGTCCCGCAGGAGGTCAGGGGATCGCGATTCCGTGTCAGACGCTGCGGCACCAGCACGAAAAGGGAATCAACCAATATAAGGGGCGAGGAACAGACTAGTCAACGGACGGGACACGCGGAACTGTCAACAAGCTTGCTATTGGGTCGGAAGATGGGCCGCGACCGAGCGCGTAGAAGTGTCGTCGTCAATGATCAAAACCAGTTGTCCTGTAGGACGCTCATAAAATTTACGCACGGAACCACGAATCTCTCGTTTAGTGACACCAGTTTCGTCGCATGAAATCGGCGCATCTGCGCCGGCGCCAGCGCTAATCACGGCGATCCGGTTGTTCACACCGATCAAACAGAACGGACGACTCCAAGCGTCTAGCCTTTTATCAACGGCGAGGGACGTCAGGTTGGTACTATTAATCGGTAGGTGCAACGGCGACGAATTGCTAAGCGCTGCTCGACCCACGTCAAATGCGTTGGCATAAGTCTCAAATACCTTAGCGTTCCTCTTGTAAGTCTCTGGGTCCTTGCGGTAGTGGGCCATCAGCTCCTTGCCCATATCGATTAAATTGTTATTATGAGCGCCCAAGTCGGAGTCGCTAGGAATCGCATTTCCGGTTGCCAAGAGCGATTTTCCCGCAACGCCTTTCAGCGCAACACTAAGATCTTCAACATCGCTTAGAGCCTCGGGGCCGAAGGCTTGATCAATGGATCGCCTGATGCTGTAAACGGCCCACAAATACATCAGACCAATGCTGATGACGATGACGCCGACCAGTCGAACGATAATTCTCGATTTACTCATCTCTAAACGTGACGAGAGACCTCTTCGAAGGGTCGATTCTCGCACGAAGTCGTCGTGCGTCCAACGTATAAAGTGGGGGAATATGAAACGACGATCTCAGCGAGTGGCTAAGGGTAATTCTCAAGACGCTTCGCCGCGTCAGCCTCTGCTACTTTTCTTTCTTGTGCAGTTCGTTCTGAATCAAATTCTCAACCAGCGGTTTGACGCCTTGCGTTAGAAGCTCGTGCAGCTGTGGCTGCAATTTCTCGAGAACTCTCCGCACCACTTCGTCCACGGTATCCGAATTCGCGGCGCGCGTACCCGGTTCGGAAGAATCCGCGGAAACACTCGGCGGTGGCGGCATCAAAAACGGAATGTCCGATAGCGCCTCGCGGTTCGGCGGCGGCAAAGTCGGAATCCTCTCGAAGTATTGCTTCAAAGCGGGCGGCGGCGCGGAATCAGTGAATAGGGAACTCGCATCGTCGGCAACCACCGGTTGGTCGTTCACGGCCGCTTCGTGATTCCAATAATCATCGCTAGGCGTTGGCACGAACGGCTGCGCGGGCGGCGCGCTCTCCGCATGAATTTCTTCCTCGCGCGATGACGGCAGCGGCTCCGCCGCAACCGGTGCCGCGAAATAATCCTCAGGCTCGTGGCGCTCTTCGCGCGTCAGCCAAGGCTCGGAAGGCTTGTGCTCGCTCGCCGAATCGCCATTGCGTCCGGCATCGACAGGCGCAGCAGCCATCACTTCCGGCGCAAAATCCGCCGCAGCGCTCGTCACGGGTTCCGGCTCGGCCGGCAACGACTCCTCGAACCGCGCCGCCTCGACTACCGGTTCCTCGCTGCGCGCGTCCTCGTGTGCAGACGAAGGCACAGCCGCAGGCGTGAATGCCGTCTCCGTCGTGGATACGAAGCCAGCCGCCGGCTCATCCTCGCCCCGCTCATTCCCGCCGTTGTCCATCACCGCTTCATGAATCTCACTGTGCGCATCATCGGAAAAATGATAAGACGATCCGCCCAATCCCGATTCGCCGAACTTGCTCTCGCCAAACTTGCGCGGCTCGTCTTCAGTCTCCACTTCCGCGCTCGTGTAAGACGTCGCCACCACTTCCTCGGCCTCAATCTGCGCCACCTCAGATTCTGGGCCGGTCGCCGATGTCTCGGGCAGCGTCTCAGCATGAACCTCAGGCGCATATTCAACGCGCTGCGCGACCTCAACCGTCGCTTCCGGCTCAGCCGCAGGTGCCACGGCTTCCGCGTGCGGCGCCGCTGCGTGTTGCTCCGCTGCGTGTTGCTCCGCAGGAGGCTCTGCGATCTTGTTCATCCAATGGTCGCCCGCATCTTCCTCATGCGCAGGCGACATCATGTCCATCCATCCCCGCACGCGCGACACAAAACTCGGACGCGGCGTGGACTCCGGCGCTGCCTCGTGCTGCGCAGCAACAGGCTTAACTTCCGGCGTAGCCTTCTCTTTAGTCTCGGGCTCCGCAAAAAATGTCTCAGCCGCGGGAGCCGGCGCACTCTCGGCTTTAGCAGCCTCAATCTTAGACGACGCCGCCACCGCAGGCTCGTCGTGCGCCGCAAACGACGCAGGCGCCTCTACCTTCGCTTCCACCACCGCAGGCGCTTTCGCGACTCTCGCGTCCTCGGCCTTCGCTTCTTCAACAACAGGCGCGTAAGCAGCCGGCGCAACAACCGCGGGAGCGCTTTCCTTCGTCGCTACACTCGCAGCAGGCGCAACCGCCGCCTCATCCTCGGTCTTATCTTCCACGCGCACGCGCTTAGGCGGCACATCGCGTTCGGAAGGGAAGGTAATCGGTTCGAAATTTCGCCCGTACGAATAAACTGGATCAGCCGCTACATTTTCCGGAACTTCAAAATCCGCCGCGTTCCGGCGCCAATCGTTTGCTGTCGCCGCGCTGTCGGCCTCGTCGTTCTCGTCTTCGTCATCATCGGGGACAACCGATTGCGTCTTCGGCCCGGACGCTACCTTCGGAGCTTTCTCCTTCTGTGCAGGCGCCTTCGGTGCCGGAGCTTCCTTCGTCTTTTTCTTCGCGCGCGGCTCGTCCTCTTCTTCCTGTTCCTCATCCAAATCCATCGCCCGCACGCCCTTGCCAAACCCGTAAATCACCGCAGCTTCCTCGGGCGACGGTTCAGGGAATTCAGGCAGCGGCTTCGGCTCCGCCATCGCCGGGTTTTCCAGCGCCGCGGCAGGCAGCGGAGTCTCGATCACCGCCACCACTTCCTTCGCCTTCGCCAGCTCCGCAGCCACGCGCGGATTCTTCTCCAGCGCGGACATCACCATCGCAATCAGCGGATCCGGCGGCACAAACGGCTTCTTCAGCACGCCATCGGCGCCCACCCGCCGCGCTTCCTTCTCATCCAGCGGATCGAACGCGCCCACCAGCAAAATCACTGGGACATGCGCAAATCTCGTATCCTTCTTGACGAACTCGCACACCTCATACCCGTTGCGCACTGGCATGAAGACATCCGCCAGCACCAGGTCGGGATTCGCGTCCGGCATCCGGCGCACTGCGGCCTCGCCATTGCCGACCGCAATGACCTCCACGCCGCGTTCCTGGAACGCCAGCGTCACCATTTTTTGGATGTTGGTATTGTCGTCCGCGACCAGAATTCTGGGCACTGTATTCCCCTGGCGGCGCGCCCAAACTTAGACACGCCCACCCCTTGGATACAGCTATTGCAGCACCCTGGGCGAACGAGGTCAACAAACTCGAAGTACAGGAGTGCTTGAGTTGTTAGCAGGCAGTTAACAGGCTTGGTACCGCTTTATTGCCAGGGAATCAGCTTCTTCAATCCCTTCTTTTTTTTGCTCGTGGACTCCTGGCTGGAGTCGTTCGGAGCCGCCTGGGCAGGCTGTTCCGCTCGCTGCGTGGTTCCGCTCGGCGTGGCGGTCGTGCTGCCCGAGGTTCCATTCGCGCTGCTCGCGCTGCTGGACGAACTCGAAGATGAATCCCCGGAGTTCGCCGCAGGCGCCGCTGAGGTTCCGTTCGTCGCCGGAGCTGCCGCGGGCGCGACTGCGGGCGTATCTCCACCCGTTGCAGGCTGTGGCGTTGCAACCGGCGCGTTGGGGGCCGCTGCTGCAGGGGCTGTAGCCGGAGCCGCATCCGTTTTTGGCGCGGTGCTTTCTTCCCCTGGCGTAATGATCTGCACGCCCACGCCCGTCTGCGCCTCGCCCGATCCTGTCGGTACGGTCGTCGCGTCCACTGGCGACACCACGTCGCTGCTTCCCGAAGAATTTGCACTCCCGCTATTTGACGAACCGCCTGTCACCGTGAATGAAGGCCCTTGCGCTCCTGGCCGCAATATATCCGTCGCGGAAATCACATCTGTCGGCGGATTCATTTGCGGCGTCCCGCTGTGCGCCGCATCTGAAACGTCAGGGTTGCCCTTCAGCATTCCCAGCGGCAGCTTTAAGACGATGCTCTGGTGATGCTGCTTCTCATACAATTGCTGCTTCTGCATCCGTACCACGGCATCCGGATCGGCCGAGGGAACCGGTCTGCCCATCGCCTTCAGCCGCACCTTGGAGTCTGGAGCCAATTTCGAAAGCGGATAATCTCGCACGATCTTCTCGTAACACTTCGCGGACAAGTCTCCCCAGTGATTCTTTTCGTCCTCATTCTTGGAAACCTGCTTGGCGCGCGAGTAAATGTCGCCCAGCATCCACAAGGCTTCGTCATTCTGGCTGTAGAGCGGGTAACGGTCGGTCAATTCCACCAGGCGCGCGGCAGAGGCGCGATAATCGAATTTCCGGTAGTAAAAATACGCGACCTTATAATCGCCGTCCGCCAGCACTTCCTGCACGTCCCGCAAATACTGTTCAGCCTTCGGCGCGAGCGGGCTTTGCGGATATTTCAGCAGAAACGCTTGAAACGCATCCTCCGCCGCTTCGCCTTGCGTCTTATCGCGGTCGGCTTTCTCCATCATGTGATAGTGCGCCATGCCGATCTGCATCTGCGCATACGAAGCTTCATCCAGGAACGGAAAGAACGTTTGGAAGTCGTTGTACTCCTGGATGGACTGCGTCAGGTTCCCCGTGCCGCCCTCTTTGTAGTACGAGTCCGCCACAGCCAACTTCGCTTTCGCCAGGTACTCGCTGTCGGGGTACGTGTTGATCAAGGTCTGCAGCGCCAGCCGTCCTTCCGTGTAACGGCCGCCCTTCAAGTCCCGTTCGGCGCGATCGTAGAGAATCTTGTCCGGCTCAGCGGTGGTATCCACTGCGGGGGTCGCCGCCGCTGCGGCGTGGTGCTTCTTGCTCTTTTTCTTGTTGCTCGCCGCGGTGTTATCGACCTTGTCTTCCTTTTTCTTTTCATTGTCCGCGGCGGTCTTCGTCGGAGGCGGCGCGTTCTCGCCGCTCCCGCCCGTCTGCGGCGTCGGCACTTGCGCGCTCGCGCGCGGGCTCAGCACCAGAAGAAGGGAAAGAACCGCCAGGGTAGGGAACAGAACGCGAAGGATTGCCAAACGCTTTACCGGGTTTCCTGCCATTTCGTTATTCAAATCGAACCTCTCCTGAGTGGTTTACGCTTTCTGGCTCAGGGCTTGGGTCGCGAGCTTTTTCAACTGGCGCGTGGCCGCCGCTGGATCGGCGGTATTGAATATGGACGTCCCTGCTACGAATGTGTTGGCTCCGGCCTGCGCCAGGTCGGCCATGTTTCCCAGATCCACTCCCCCGTCCACTTCGATCCGGAAGCCCGCATTATACCGCGCCCTCATCTGATTCAACTGGCGAATTTTCTCGTAAGTATTGGCGATGAATTTCTGCCCGCCGAATCCCGGATTCACCGTCATCACCAGCACCGTATCCACCTTATCCAGCACTTCGCCCAGCATCATCACGGGTGTCGCCGGGTTGATCGCCGCTCCCGCTTCCGCGCCGTGCTCTCGAATCATCGCCAGCGCCCGATCCAGATGCACGGTCGCCTCCTGGTGCACCAACACCCGGTTGGCTCCCGCGCGTATGAAGTCCTCGATGTACCTTTCGGGCTGGTCAATCATCAGATGCGTTTCCAGGGTCATTTTGGTTGCCTTGCGCAAAGACTCCACCACGGGAATTCCCAACGAAATGTTCGGCACAAAATGCCCGTCCATCACATCCACGTGGATCAAATCCGCCCCAGCCTCTTCCACCAGACGCACCTGCTCGCCAAGCCGGGCAAAGTCCGCGGCCAAAATCGAAGGCGCAATCTCAATTCGTGCGTAACTCATGTCAATGCACCGAATTCTAGCATAGCCAAGAACCCCAACAGCAGAATCACGCGCGTAAGTCGATCTGCGCATCAGCGTAACTGCTCGTAGCCGGTTTCCGTTACCGCGTGCAAGTAGGACCTTGGGGAGCAACAAAGCCAGAAGCAGTATCCTCCACGGCTATTTCACCACTTAAGTGGAGCGTCTACGGAGCTATGCTTGGACGCCAATGAGATAATCTCGACGTTCAATCAATCAAGACTAGAGCACTCGGATGGCTGAGAAAACGACACCGGCGAGTCCGTTCAATTGGTGGAAGCTGCCATGTGCCGCTTTAATTGCTTTTGCCGTCTCTATTGCGATTGCGGTCTGCCAGGCAGATACCGCATTTTTCCTGTATTTGTTTCTTGTTGGTCCAATTCTGATTGTCTTCAGCCTCGCCTTGCTGGTTTACACAATCTTCGGTAAGGGTCGTCAAAAGCGGCTAACACTGCTATCCACATTGATCACCGTTTGGGTTGTGTCGGTATGTGTGTTCGTTTATCAACTCCAAGTCCGAACGATCGTGAGATGGCTGGTCTGGTCTCAAAATTACAAGCACAAAGTGTTGACACAACAAGTCCCAGCAAACGGAGAGTTTCGGCATGTGGAGTGGGACGGCTGGGGTTGGGGCGGAGAGGACAATACTGTTTATCTTGTTTTCGACCCGAAGGATTCGCTTGCCTCAGCTGCCTCAATTCATCAGCCAGGTAAATTTGACGGCATACCCTGCTTGGTCCCTGAAGTGAATCGCTTTGAAAGCCAATGGTACGCCGTTCGCTTCTACACCAATGAGGATTGGGACTCATGCAAGCAGAGCAATACAGTCCGATGAAGGCCGTCACCGACACTTCTGGGTGACGCGGGGCCTCGGATCTTTTCCGCATCATGTTTATCTGTGTTCATCAGTGTTCATCTGTGGTGAAGCTGACTCCCTCCTCGCCTGCGACTGGCCACGACTTACACCGACGCCATGATATAAACTCTCGTCTCCATTTCGCGACCCTGCACTCTCGCAAAACCTCATGCGCCCAGTCATCCAAGTCTCCGGCGTCCGCAAAACCTACGGCTCCACGGTCGCCGTGGACGAAGTATCCTTCGACGTCCACGACGGCGAAATCTTCGGCCTGATCGGCCCCAACGGCGCTGGAAAAACTACCACGATGGAATGTATCGAAGGCCTGCGCACGCCCGATCGCGGCGAAATCTCAGTCCTCGGCCTTAATCCGTTCCGCGATGTCTACAAGTTGCAAGAACGCATCGGCGTGCAACTCCAGCAAGCCCAATTGCAGAAGCGCATCAAAGTTTGGGAGGCGGTAGACCTCTGGGCGTCGCTCTACCGTAAGAAAGCCGTAGACGCGAATCATTTACTCGAACAGCTCGGCCTCGCCGAAAAGCGCAACGCCTGGTTCATGACTCTCTCCGGCGGCCAAAAGCAACGCCTCTTCATCGCGCTCGCGCTGATCAACGATCCCGAAGTCGTGTTTCTCGACGAACTAACCACCGGCCTCGACCCGCAGTCGCGCCGCGCCATCTGGGAACTAGTCCGCGGCATACGCGCGCGCGGCAAGACGGTTTTCTTGACCACGCATCTCATGGAGGAAGCCGAACGCCTCTGCGACCGCGTGGCCATCATCGAGCACGGACGCGTCATAGACATTGATACTCCGCAAAACCTCGTGAATCGCCACTGCCCCGAGCGCTCCGTCATCCTGGCCACTGACGACCCAAACGCCGCCGAACGCTTTCGCACCATCCCGCGCGTCACGGCGGTAACCAGCAACGGTTCGCACCTGACCATTCGAGGCGACGGCGACGATCTCGTCACCGAAGTGATTCATTGCCTTTCCGAGAATCGTATCCGCGTCAGCGATTTCCGTACGATTCTCCCAAATCTGGAAGACGTCTTCCTGAAATTGACAGGCCACTCGATTCGCGACTAGGCGGAACAAAGATGATGCTGCGTGGACTCTGGAAACTGACTTGGCTCGAGCTGAAGATATTCCTCCGCGAACCGCTGGGCGCGATCGGCACCATTGTTATCCCCGTCCTGATCTTCGTCATCGTAGGCCGCGTGGTCGGCGCCAAACTCACCCCCAACGCCCTCGCTGCTAACACGTTTGTTGGCGTCGGCCTGCCGGTCCTCGCCTCGATTCTGATTGCCATCAGCGCCGTGCTCTCGCTCGTCACCATCATCTCGATCTACCGCGAAGGAGGCATCCTCAAACGCCTCCGCGCCACTCCGCTCCGTCCCCAGACCATCCTCACCGCGCACGTGCTCGTCAAGTTGCTGCTCACCGCGGCCACGCTGGTCCTGATGGTGCTCGCCGGCAAACGCTACTACCCGGTCGGCATCCATGCTCCGTTGTTCTCATTTACCATCGCATTGCTCATCAGCACCTGGAGCATTCTCTCCATCGGCTTTCTCATCGCCAGCATTGTTCCCACCGCGCGATTCGCCCAGCCGGTCGGAGCCCTCATCATGTACCCGATGCTCGGCTTCTGCGGACTTTTCACCCCGATCGCTGCGTTTCCGCCGGCGCTCCATGCCGTGGCGCTGATGGTGCCCCTAACCTACGCAGTCTCGCTGCTAGGTGGCATCTGGCAAGGCAACCCGTGGTCAGCACACCTGGGTGACGTAGCTGCACTCGCCGCAGTGTTCGCAATTTGCACGGCGCTATCGGCGAAAGTGTTTCGTTGGGAGTAATGCAGAGTTTTTCAAGGCGTCTCGGCAGCCGAACGTCAAATCTCCAGAACCGAGGCATCTGCCGCTTCGATATTTAGGGCCGCTGCGAATTTAAGGACGGCGCCGGCGCCCGAGCCTGCTGCTCGAGCGCCAGCACCTTGCGAGAGTTCCTACTTACCGCACTTTCCAGGGCGATTTTCGCAAGCCTTGGCCTGGTCGAGCAGCGCCTGCCCCTCAATGATTATTTTCTGCGCCACCTTCTCATCAATGGGCGTTCCGCCGAACTCGGCCCCTTCGAGCATGGACTTGATCTGCGCAGCCAACCCGTCGCGTTCCAAGGTCCACTGCGAGATCGTGTTCTCGAGGTTGTTGTAGACCGAATCACCGGTGGAAGTGCTCGTGATCGCGTGGGTCGAAACAGCCAGAGTGCTCTTCGCAAGCTCCCCGAAAGGCGCGTTAATCTGCTTGTAGACCTGCCCAAGCGCCAGCAGCGTGTCCGAATGCGCGTGCAGGCTCTGCGGCAGGGTATTGGGATTGAGCAACTCGAGGATCGTGCGCCCATCGTGCTGGTAGTCGTCGGTGAGGCCGAGCAGGGTCATCATCGTCGGCCGCAGGTCCACGTGGTCGGTGAAGAAATCGCTGGTTCTGGTCACGCCGAGATTCCTTACCCCAGGTCCAACGATTCCGATGAACGTCCGCGCGATCTCCCGCTGGATGTCGCCGTGATTCCACGCAAAACCCGGTCCGACCACGGGAGTCGTGCTGCCCACCGTCTCGAAGAAAAAGTTTGGGTTGCCGAAGAACGTAAACGTCGGCTCCCGGTTGGGATCCGCGACGGAATTCATGTGCAGCAAGTGCATCGCTGCTGGATCAACAAGCGCTCCCTGCAGATCGGGTCCCAGACCGGTTCCGAGCAAGCTCTCGCTCAATCCAGTGTGTGGGTTCACCGCGGTCAGCCCGGCCATGGTCTGCTCCAGCATGCGCACCGTGCTGCTGTTCGGCAACGGCTGCCCGTTGACGTAAGTCGTAGCCGCATCGTCGAAGTGGATCGAATACTGTGTTGGGTCGCCAGCAGCTGCCGTGAGCCCCGCCAGATTGATGTCCAACTCTCCTACGCCGTTCGGTCCGTAAGTGCACGGCACATCCGGCACCACGTTGCCGTTGCGTTCGATTTTTGCGCCATCGCAATTCGCCGGGGTGGGCGCGCCACCGACAAAGTGGTCGCCTTCATCCGGCGTGAAAATAAAGAGCGTGTTGCTCTGATCAATTCCGGCTTCCTTCAGGTGCAAGAAGAACGTCCCGAAAGCCGCATTGTAATCTGCCAACTGCGTCACGTAGGGAGCCTCGCCCGGTCCGAAAGTTCCTTCGGACGTGATGCTTTTTTCCTCCTGGTTATCGTGCGCGTCCGCGATGTACGCGTAAACGACCGGAATGCCTTTCTTCAGCATCGTCTCCACCACCGCAAGCGACTGCGCCGGCGTCGGATCGAAATTGAGCTGGTTGAAACCGGTAAGCGGAACGCCGTGATAATCAACGATGCTTCCGGTCGCGCTACCGGTCAGCGCAGGGTTGATGTATTTCAACCCAAAGAGCGCCTGATAACCCGAATAGCCGCCGGGTTCGTCCGGCAACGTATCGCTCACGCCCACCACGCCCAAAGTTGGATTGGACTGGCAGAGCGTGTCGCCAAGCGCGCAGTGAATGGAGGCGCCGATGAAATCGTTATTCTGGTTGCTGCTGCTCTCCATTCCTTGCGGAGACGTCGCGCCTCCGAACACCTTGTACACGTCGAACGGCGCGCGTTCCAGCACGATGTTGGCCGTCGAAAAAGCTCCCACCGTGCATCCCGCGCGAGTGAACGGCACCCATGGCGCCGGCACGTTCTGTCCCGAAGGCGTTGTCAGCGCAAATGTGTTGTCATCGGTGCTCGCGTTGATGTCAGACACCTTGTCGGTCCAGTAGAAAAACGAAGAGGGAAACAAGCCGACTTCGCCGGTTGTGCCCGGCGAGAACACGCCGAAGCTGTTGGCGATGAAGATCCCGGTATCGTCCGAGTACAACCCGGTCTGCGTGGTAAGGATGTCGTTCGCTGTGTGCGATACAAGTACAGTGTGGTCGCCCGCGTCCAACGTCCCGTGCTGCTCGATAAAATTCAAGAGGTTGGGCATCTGTTCCAGATCGGAAGGCACGTTCGGATTGTCACGCGTAAAGTGCACGTTATCGAATTCGATGTACACCACATGCTTGATTTTTCCCGAAGGAGAGTTCAGTTGACACTGCGCATACGCAGATCCAGCCATTCCAGTCGCCAGCAACGCCCAGCTAAGCGTGGACGTCACCACGCGACGCAACAGTTTTGCTCGAAACATCGCTTATTCCTCCAGAATGATATGTTTGAACCGCGGGCCGCGAGGCGCGGACTCGTGGGTGCTAACTGAGTACGCGGCTCGGATGACACTGCAACCAACGCTGGGTTAAAATCTAGTACCACTCGAAACCGTGCGCGTCAAGATCGAAGCGCGCCAGGTGGGATTACTCAGGGAATTGCTTCAGTCGCGATGGGTACGCTGATAATACTTGGCAGTCGGTGGCCCCAGCAGGAAATAGCCAACCACCAACAAGAGCACCAGGTGCGGCAGACTATCCCACACGGAATTCAAGGCGAACGCCACCACGTGAAAGGCAATCCAGGCGAGCATCAGCCAGCGAGCCCATCGCGCACCCCGCAGCAAGTAGACTCCAGCCACGACCGCGATCGCTTCAAAAAGCACGATAACGATCATCCAGCGATCTAGCGCGCCTCTCCAAAGATGAATCGCCGTAGCCAGGATGCCCACGGCGATGAACAACCACCCGAGCAACGTGATCTCATACGGACGTTTGAGTGACTCGAGATCACTCACAGCATCCTTCTCCGTTTCGCCCGCAAACCAGCGCGGTCGTCCGCTATTCCGCAAGCTGCAACTGAATGTTGGTGCTAGCGTCCACCTGCGCGCCCCGAGGAGGCGTTTGCCCCACCACAGTCCCGTGCAATCCACCAGGCAACGGCGCAAACGTCAGCTTCGCCACTTTCAATCCCGTACCGCTGAATCTCGCTTCCGCTTCGTTCAATGAAAGCCCGATCAGTTCCGGCATCACATACGACGCCGGCCGCGGCCCCAGCGACACCAGCAAATCCACATGCGGGCTCGTCACGTTCGAAGTTCCCGGCGCTGGATCCTGCTGCAAAACCGCCCCGTTCTCGTATCCCAGCAAGTACAAACTCGAAATTTCCCCCACCTGCATTCCACCGCGTAGCAATTCAATGCGCGCCGCGCGCACGCTGCGGTCCGTCAGCGCCGGAATCGTCGCCTGCTGCGGCCCCAGACTAATCAACACATGCGCGGCCTGCCCCACTTTCACTTTCATCCCCGGAGGTGGTGTCTGCCGTATCACCGTATCCACCGCCACGGGATTGTAAACCCGGTCCTCGACCTTGATTCCCAATCCGCGCCCCTGCAACATCTGCTGCGCCTCGATCGCTCTCTTGCCCACCACGTCCGGCATGGTGACTTCGCGCCCCTGAATCGCAAAACGCATCGCCGTAAGCGCGCTCAAAAACGCCACCGACGCCAAAACAAACGCCAGCAAAGCCAATCGAAAAATCCATTCCAATCGTTCCCGAAAAGTCATAATTTTTCCTGAGCGGCAGCTCCACCCGAATTATATGTCCACTCCGGCATTTCTCCGTGTCCTCCGCCTTTCCTCTGTGCCCTCTGTGCCAAATCCGTTGCCTTCAGGTTTTCTCTGCGCACTCTGCGTCTCTGCGGTAATCATTTGTCTTTGCACTTTGAAAAAAAGTTAGGCCGCTACTCCAGCGCAAATCCCGCCGCAAAAAAACCATCCGCATCCAATTCCCCAGGCAAAGTCCGAAAGTAACCCGCCGCGTCAAACAAAGTACGCGGATCCACCCCAGCAACCAACTTTCCATCCAAAGCGCCCATCAAATCGCGCCCTGGCACAAGCCGCACCCCACGCACGCCCC
>JBAQGJ010000099.1:0-8553 GCA_049287725.1 Candidatus Acidiferrales bacterium
GGGAGCACATGCCGCGGGAGCCGCACCTGCTGGACTACCTTATCATCCTCCGCAAGCATCAATGGCTGATCGCCACCTTTCTCCTGACAGTGGTGACCGTAGTTACCATCGCTTCATTCAAAACGAAACCGATCTACCAGGCCGCGGCACGCGTCGAAGTGGACAAAGAATCCCAGAATACTCTGCCGTTTCAAGGTGTGAATTACGACGAATACATCGACATGGACAACTACGTCGAAACACAGGTCAAGATTCTGCAGAGCGAAACTCTCGCACTGCAGACGATTAATGCGCTTAATCTAGCTCAATACCCCGAGTTTGGTGCGTCACCGAGACTGCTGGCCTTGCCGCATCCGGGTGTAGCTCTGGCGCGTCCCGCCATACTCGGAGCTTTTCTAGGACGTTTAAGCGTCAGGCGTGTCCCAAACAGCCGCCTTGTCGAAGTGCAGTTTGAGTCGGGAGACCCCGAACTCGCCGCCCGTGTCGCCAATGCGCACGTCCAGAACTACATCGAGCAAAACTTTCGCAGTAAATATGACGCAACCATCCAAGCGACCGGTTTTCTCTCTCAAGAACTCGAGGAGCTCCGGATCAAAGTCGAAAAATCTGAAAACGCTCGTGTAACCTACGAGCGACAGAATCAGATCTGGCTGATTGATGAGAAGCAGAACATCACCACGCAAACGCTGGGAGATCTTAATAAGGCCGTCACAGAAGCGCAAACCGCTCTGGCGTCGAGCGAAGCTCTCTACCGAATGGCCGCTTCCGGGAATGTGGATTTACTCCCTCAGGTCCGCAATAGCTCCGTGATCCAGGAACTGGCAAAGCGAAAGTCCGACCTTGACGATTCCTACACTGCCGCACTTGAGCAATATGGACCTAATTTCCCCAAGGTCCGGCGAATAGCGGAGCAAAAAAAGGAAGTCGACGACCAGTTGTCCCGCGCGCAGAAGATCATGGTGGCCAGCATCAAAGAGGATTACGACACCGCGCGTCAGCATCTTGAGCTTTTGCAAGAGGCGCTGGATCGACAGAAGGCTGAATCAAACGAACTCGCCGAAAAGCTCGTTCAGTACCACATCCTCGAACATGACGCTGAATCGAATAAGCAGCTCTACGACAGTCTTTTGCAAAAGCTCAAAGAAGCGGGGATTACTGCGGGCCTACGTTCGAGCAACATCCGCGTTGTGGATCCGGCCCTGGTCCCCACCGCACCCGCAGGTCCACAGAAAGCGCGTAACATTGTGTTAGGTTTCCTGGTGGGCCTTGCGGGAGGAATTGGCCTCGCGCTTTTCCGCGAGTACCTCGACAACACCGTAAAGTCGCCCGATGATGTTGAATCGCTGGCGGGCCTACCTTCGCTAGCCGTGGTGCCGGCTGTACCGGGCTCGGACGGCCACCACGGCCATTGGCCGCGGCTCTCGCACAAAACGGCGCACCAGAATGTATCCGGACCGCAGGTCGAAACCCTTTCACATACGCAGCCGAAGTCGCAAATATCGGAAGCTTTCCGGGCGCTGCGTACTTCTCTGCTGCTGTCGCAAGCCGAGCATCCGCCACAGGTGATCCTGGTCACAAGTGCCCTGCCTCGTGAAGGAAAGACCACGTCAGCCGTGAATCTAGCCGTTACTCTGGCGCAACTCGGTGACCGCACGCTTCTGATGGACTCCGATATGCGCAAGCCGGGAATTCGGCGCGCTTTGAACCTACCGATTGGCAAAGATAATGGCTTGAGTTCCTATCTTGCTGGCGTAGCAGGCCTGGACGAGATCGTCTACCCTCACCCCATCATCAGTAATCTTGCGACGATGACGACCGGTCCGGTTCCGCCAAGCCCTGCCGATCTGCTTTCATCTCACCGTATGCGTGATGCAATTTCAGAACTGCGTCGACGTTTCAAGTTCATTGTGATCGATTCGCCGCCGATCATGGCCGCGACTGACGCCGTGATCGTATCGTCGCTGACAGACGGCGTTTTACTGGTGGTACGAAGCGGCGAAACACCTAAAGAAGCGTTCACACGAACACGGGATCTGCTCGGTGCTGTGAAGAGTCGTATACTCGGCGTGGTGCTGAACGCCGTGGATTCACATGCACCGGACTATTATTACTCATACAGATACTACCCGTACGCGTACGGGTATGGATACGAAGAAGATATCGGGAAGAATGCTGGCTTTTCAAAAGAGTCCGGGGATTGACACGGACACTCCACATAGAGGTGTCATAATGCGCTGTCTTATAACCGGCGGTGCTGGATTCATCGGCTCTCATTTATCGGAAGCGTTGCTGGCGCAGGGCCAGGAAGTGTCTGTTCTGGATGATCTATCCACCGGAAGTGTCGAGAATATCCGCCACCTCAAAACCAACAATCGATTTCACTACATCTTCGATTCGATCATGAACAAGCATCTGCTGGCTGAGATGGTGGACGAATCGGATGTGATTTTCCATCTCGCCGCAGCCGTCGGCGTGCGCCTCATCGTCGAAAGTCCCGTGCGCACCATCGCCACCAACGTTCACGGCACGCAAAACGTTCTGGACGCGGCTTCCAAGAAAAAGAAGCTGGTCTTTGCCGCCTCCACCTCCGAGGTCTATGGCAAGAGCGACAAAGTACCATTTCATGAAGACGCCGATCTTGTCCTGGGCCCCACGACGAAAGGGCGCTGGAGCTACGCGGCATCCAAAGCGCTCGACGAATTTCTGGCGCTCTCGTACTGGAAAGAGAAAAAGCTCCCCGTCATCATCGCCCGTTTCTTCAATACGGTCGGACCGCGGCAAACCGGCCGCTACGGCATGGTGCTTCCCAATTTCGTCCGCCAGGCCCTGGCGGAGGAGCCCATCACCGTGTACGGCACGGGCCAGCAATCGCGCTGTTTCTGCGACGTTCGCGATTGTGTGCACGCCGTGTTGCGCTTGATCTCGAACGAAAAAGCGATCGGCGAAGTCGTCAACATCGGCAGCACCCAGGAAGTGACGATCCAGGAACTCGCACATCGCGTGAAGCAACGCACCAGTAGTAATTCGCCGATCACGCACGTGCCCTACGATCAAGCGTACGAACCCGGCTTCGAAGACATGCCCCGGCGCGTCCCGGCGCTCGGAAAACTCGAAGGCCTTACTGGATTCCGTCCCGGGATTTCGCTCGACGACATCGTGGACGGCGTCGTGGCCTATTTTCGCGAAAAACAGGAATCCGGCATGGCGAAGACTGTCACCGCAGCCGGTGCCTCTGGCCGCACGGTGGCAGGGTTGTCCGCAGACTGATATTTCGCGATTCGCTCGATCGTTTCGTCCCCGGAAGCTGCGCGCAACACGGTGTGTCTTGCCATCTAAACATGGCTGAGGGAGCCTCTAAATTGTCTTCCAAGATTCGCGTTGGCCTGATTGGCTACGGCTATTGGGGCCCCAACTACGCCCGCGTCCTGAACGATCTGTCGGGCGTGAGCCTGGCCTTTGTATGCGACCTCCAGGAAGAGCAGTTGCGTCGCGCGGCCACCCGCTTTCCCCACCTTCCGCTATCTTGCGACGTCTCGGAAGCGCTGCGGCGCGAGGACGCGGACGCCGTCATCATTTCCACGCCTGCCTGCACGCACTACGAACTCGCGCGCCTTGCGCTCGAGTCCGGGCGCCACGTGATTGTCGAGAAGCCTCTCGCACTGGAAATCGAACATTGCGAATATCTCGGTGAGCTTGCCGATAAAAAAGGCCTCGTCCTCATGGTGGCGCACACCTTTCTCTACAACTCTGGAATTCAGAAGCTGCGCGAATTCGTCAAATCGTCCAATTTCGGACGTGTCTATTATCTCCATGCCACGCGCACGAACCTCGGCCCCATTCGCCCTGACGTCAATGCCGTGTGGGATTTGGCCCCACACGACATTTCCATCTTCAACTATTTGCTCGACGAGCAGCCGCAGTGGGCCAGCGCCATCGGCTCGCGCGCCCTGGGAAATACGCGCGAGGATGTCGCCTTCATCACTCTTGGCTACGCGAATGACGTCATCGGGAATATTCACGTAAGCTGGGCCGATCCGAATAAGGTGCGCGAAGTGGTCGTGGTAGGCAGCAGGCAGCGTCTGGTCTTCGACGATCTCAATAGCATGGAGCGCGTGCGCATCTATGAAAAGGGCGTCTCTGTCGGCGAGACGCATTCCGGTTCCTTCGGCGAGTTCAAACTATTGATGCGCGACGGCGATATCGTCAGCCCCAAAATCGAATTGAGCGAACCCCTAAAAACTCAGCTTGCCGACTTCGTCGATTCCGTTCGCGAGGGTCGCCACCCGCTTTCCAACGCGCTCACCGGCACGCACGTTGTCCAGGCCCTCAAGGCAATTGACGCGTCCATGCGCGAGCGAGGAAAGGCCGTGGAGGTGGCAAAGTGCAAAGTTGCGTCCCGGTCGAGCTAGGCAAGGACTGTTCGATTGATCCAGGGGTGATTTTGGGCTATCCCCCGGGCCGCCCCGTCGAGCGCACGCCCGTCCGCATAGGTGATCGCGGGCAAGTTCGCTCCGGAAGCGTAATCTATGCCTCCGTCGAGATCGGCAACGGTTTCGAGACCGGCCACAATGTTGTGATTCGCGAGGGCAATCGCATCGGCGACGATTGCGCCATATGGAACGGCACGACTGTCGATTACGATTGCGTGCTGGGCAGCCGCGTCCGCATCCATTGCAACAGTTACGTCTGCCAGTACTCCATCATCGAAGACGACGTCTTCCTCGCGCCGGGTGTGATGCTCGCGAACGATCCGCACCCGCTCTGCACCAAATGCATGCAAGGGCCCACGATCAAATCCGGAGCGAAGATCGGCATCAATTCCACGGTGCTCCCTCACGTGATCATCGGCGAAAACGCCCTGGTAGGAGCCGGCAGTGTGGTGATCGCGGATGTCCCGGCCCGCGCCGTCGTCGTTGGCTCGCCCGCCCGCGTCATCTCCGACGTAGACGACTTAAAATGCGCGTTTGACATTGTGAAGCCGTACGAAAACGGCCTGGACGTTCGCCGCCGCCCCGAATGGAACACCGTCGCGCACCTCGCTCGACCGGTGGTTCGTCCGGATCGAGCCTGACCGAATGAAAATTCTCGCGGCCGCTTTTGCCTACAACGAAGGCGACAAGATCCGCCGCACGATCACTCGCCATCCGCAAACGCGCAACTATGATCTCCTTGTGATGGATGACGGTTCGACCGACGGCATGCTCGAATCCCTGCCCAAGGACGGCTGGCTGCATCTTCGCAACGAGAAAAATCATGGCATTGGCTCGGCGATGAAGCGCGTTTTTCAGTACGCGCTCGACAATAATTACGACGTCTTGGTCATCCAGGCGGGCAATGACAAGGACGACCCCAACGAAATTCCGCGCTTGCTCGAACCCATCGAATCCGGACGTGCGGATTTCGTGCAAGGCTCGCGTTTCCTCCCCGGCGGAGGCTACGGCAACACGCCCATCTACCGGGTGCTGGCTACCCGCTTCGTCCATCCGTTGATGTTCTCGATGTTTGTGAGAAAATACGTCACGGAAACCACCAACGGTTTTCGCGCCTTCCGCACGGAGATCCTGCAGGACCTTCGTATCAACTGGCGTCAAGAGTGGCTGGATAAATATGAACTAGAGCCATATCTTCTCTATAATACGATTCGGCTTGGATATCGCCACTGCGAGGTGCCGGTCACCAAGGTGTACCCGCCTCGCCAGCAGGGATATACGAAAATGAAACCGATCACCGGCTGGTGGAGCATTTTGCGGCCGGTGGTGTATTTGGGACTGGGCTTAAAGAAATGACGGCAACAACGAAAATTCCTTTCGTGGATTTGCAAGCGCAATATCAGACGATCGCTCCGGAGATCAACGCCGCCATTCAAGGCGTTCTGGATCGCAGCGATTATATTTTGGGCGATGAGGTCCGCCTGTTCGAAGAGGACTTCGCGAAATACATTGGCACCGCGCACGCCCTTAGCGTCGGCTCCGGGCTCGACGCGCTGGAAATTGCCCTGCGCGCTTACGGCATCGGTCCCGGCGACGAAGTCATCACAGCCGCGAACACATTCATAGCCACGGCCCTAGCCATCATCGCGGTCGGCGCGAAACCGGTGCTGGTGGAAATGGATCCGGCTACCTACAACATTGACCCCGCCGCCATCGAAGCAGCCATCACTTCGCGAACCCGCGGAATCATGCCGGTGCATCTCTACGGCCAGCCCGCGGACATGGAACCCATCGCGGTCATCGCCCGTAAACACAACCTGGTGGTGATTGAAGACGCGGCGCAAGCTCATGGCGCCCAATACGCGGAGAAACCCGCCGGCTCCTGGGGACATGCGGCTGCGTTCAGTTTTTATCCCGGCAAGAATCTTGGAGCGTACGGCGACGGCGGTATCATCACCACCAACGACGCGGCCGTCGCGGAAAAAATTCGATATCTGCGCAACTACGGCCAGAAAGTTAAGTACGAGCACGTGATCGCCGGCACCAATTCGCGCCTCGATACCATCCAGGCGGCAATTCTGCGCGTGAAGCTGCGGCACCTCGATCGCTGGAATGCGTTGCGCAATGAACATGCCGCCGCGTATGGCGCTGCGCTCGCCGACGGCCCGTTCGTGCTGCCCAAAATAGCCACAAAACGGAGCCATATTTTCCATCTGTACGTCGTGCAGACCGAAAATCGCGCCATCATCCAGGAACAATTGAATCGGCGCGGCATTGCCACCGGAATTCACTACCCGATTCCGATCCACCTTCAGGAAGCATGCAAGGATCTCGGCTACCGCCGCGGCGATTTCCCTCTCACGGAGCAGGCCGCCAGCCGCATTCTGTCGCTTCCCATGTATGCGGAATTGACATCGCCGCAGCGAACCGCCATTACGGACACCCTGCTGCGATCGGCGCGCGGCGCGGCCGAGCCGGCTAGCAAAAAACGGGATTGATCGAGAAGTCTTGACGCGTTGGATTGAGCGTTAGTCGTTCTCGTCACCTGAAGGATGGTTTCGTCGAAAAATTCTATGAACTCACAGCCGGTCAAAAACAAAACCGCAGTCGCCAGTGCCGCTCGGATTGCCGGGCACGCGTCTTTTTCCAGCGCCGGAACTTCCGGTGAAAATCGCTCCAGCACCACTCTCTCCGTCATCGTGCCGGCATACAATGAACAATATCTGATCGAAGCCAGTCTGAATGGGTTGGCCGTTCTCGACGAATCTCCGCGCTTGCAGCAAATCAAAGTAATCGTCGTAAATGATTGCTCGACGGACGATACCGCGGAAGCTATCCGCCGTTTTCAGAACCGCCTGGAATCCAGCCAGAACTTCAAGAAATTCAGCTGGATCTGGCTCGACCATGCGAAAAACATGGGCAAGGGCGCGGCCATTCGCTCTGCGCTTGAGCACGTGGACACCCATCTCGTCGTCGTTCACGATTCCGACCTGGAATACCACCCGCGTGACCTGCTGCAAATGGTGGACCTCTTCCTTTTCGAAGACGCCGATGCAGTCTTCGGCTCGCGCTTCATGCCCGGCGGATACAAACGGGCGCTCTTCTTCCGCCACGAGCTGGGCAATAAGCTCCTCACCTTCCTTTGCGACATCATCTGTGACCTCAACCTCACGGACATGGAAACCTGCTATAAAATGGTCCGCGCGGATTTGCTGAAAAGTATTCCGCTGCACAGCGCCAGCTTCGACGTAGAGCCCGAACTGGCCATCAAACTCGCCAAGCGTGGCAGCCGGATTTTTGAAGTGCCCATCAGCTATTCCGGCCGCACCTACGCCGAAGGTAAAAAAATCAATTGGAAGGACGGCGTGCGCGCCCTCTGGGCCATTCTCCGATATTCTCTTTCCGACAAGATTTTCGTCGCCGATGGCCATGGCGGAGCAATTCTACTGCGTCTGAACCGCGCGCCGCGTTTCACGGGTTGGATGGCGGACGTGATTCGTCCCTACCTGGGAAATCGCGTGCTCGAAATTGGCGCGGGAATCGGCAATATGACGCTGCACTTGGTCCCGCGCTTGGTTTATTGGGCCACCGATATTAATCCCTCGTATCTCGATTCGCTCGAAAGGCTCAAAATCAATCGCCCCTATTTGCGCGTTGCCGGCCTCGATGCCACGGACGCCAGCTCGTTTCCCACCGGTGAATCCTTCGACACGGTAATTTGTCTGAACGTCGTCGAGCATCTCGCCGACGACCGCCAGGCGTTGCGCAACGTCTGGAATGCGCTGGAGGAAGGCGGCCGCGCCATCGTGCTCGTGCCCAATGGTCCAAAACTTTTTGGCAGTTTGGACGAAGTTTTAGGACATTGTCGCCGCTACACCGCAGACCAGCTCCTGCAGATCGGCCAGGCCGCTGGCTTTCAGAACGGACAGTTGCTGAAATTCAATCGCACCGGCGTTGTCGCCTGGTGGCTCAACGGCCAGGTTCTGCGCCGAACTACCTTCGGCCTCGGCCAGATCCGTTTGCTGAATTTTCTTACGCCTTTGTTCCGCGTCATAGATCCATGGCTTCCGCTGCCGCCGCTTTCTCTCATCGCGGTATTTCACAAGCAAAGCGGCCCCAATCG
>JBAQGJ010000100.1:0-18375 GCA_049287725.1 Candidatus Acidiferrales bacterium
CAAAATTGCGGTCTTTTGGGGTGAGGCAAAATGATTCGCCGGGAAATTGGTCGCTTCCTAGAGCCTCTCAACGCGATCTATTTTCGACACTTTTTCGTACATGGACTTTTTCCGCAGCCTGTAAAGGCGGCCGCTACAAAATCCAAGCCTCATCCTGCGGGCGTTGTTGGGCTTTGCGTTCGATCATCCGGCCGGGCTCCGGTCGCGTTGATGGCAGCGCGGCAGTTTTCTCTCGGCGAGGCGACACTGACCTCATGTCTGCGTGGCGGACTTTGTGCTAAGGTTATTGGTTCGAAAATGTGCTTCGCTGTGTAGCTGCAAGTGTGCGGAAAGTCCGGGAGAACTGTAAAACCATGAAGAATGCTTACAACGGGGTAGCAGTGCCGTCCGCGGGCAAAGCGATTGATTTTGCCGGCGGCGCGTTTCATGTGCCGGATCATCCGGTGATTCCGTTCATCGAGGGTGACGGCACGGGACGCGACATCTGGAAAGCTTCGCGGCACGTTTTCGATGCGGCCGTGGAAAAAGCCTACGGCGGAAAGCGCAAGATTGAGTGGCTGGAAGTCTTCGCGGGAGAGAAGGCGTACCGGCAATTCAAGGAATGGCTGCCGCAAGATACGGTGGACGCGATTCGCGATTTTCGCGTGGCGATCAAGGGACCGCTGACGACTCCCGTGGGCGGCGGGATCCGTTCTTTGAACGTGACGCTGCGCCAGGTGCTGGACCTTTATGCGTGCGTGCGGCCGGTGCGTTATTTCACGGGCGTGCCTTCGCCGGTGCGCGAGCCGGAGCGCATGAACGTGGTGATTTTCCGCGAAAATACCGAGGACGTGTATGCGGGAATCGAGTGGCGGTCAGGCTCGATGGAAGTGAAGAAGCTGATTGATTTTCTGAATAACGAAATGCTGAAGGGCGTTTCGAAAAAAGTGCGCGAGGATTCCGGAGTAGGCATCAAGCCAATTTCGCCGACGGGCACGAAGCGCCTGGTGCGGCGCGCGATCGTTCACGCGCTGGAAAACAAGCGCAACGCGGTGACGCTGGTGCACAAAGGCAACATACAGAAGTTCACCGAAGGCGCGTTTCGCGATTGGGGCTACGAACTCGCGACTCAGGAATTCCGCGAGTACGTGGTGACCGAGCGCGAGAGCTGGATCCTGGACAACAAAGATAAGAATCCGAACATTACCGTGGAGCAGAATGCTGCCGCGATCGAGCCGGGCATCGAGCAGGCGACGGACGACTTCAGGAAGCACCTTTACGAGGAAGTGCGGCACACACTGGACGCGATCTACGCTTCGCACGGGAACGGCAAGTGGAAGGAGAAAATTTTGATCAACGACCGGATCGCCGATTCCGTATTTCAGCAGGTGCTTACTCGCGCGGATGAGTATCAAGTTTTCGCGACGCCGAATCTGAATGGCGATTATTTGTCGGATGCTTGCGCGGCGCAGGTGGGCGGTCTGGGGATGGCTCCCGGCGCTAATATCGGCGATGGATTCGGAGTTTTCGAGGCAACTCATGGAACCGCGCCGAAATATGCCGATAAGGACGTGATCAACCCGAGCTCGGTGATGCTCTCGGGCGCGATGATGTTTGATTTCATGGGCTGGAAAGAAGTCGCGCGATTGATCGAGGACGGAATTGCGCGGACGATTCAGCAGAAGCGCGTGACGTACGATCTGGAACGGTTGATGCCGGGAGCGAAAAAGCTGAAGACGTCCGAGTACGCGTCGGCAATTATTGAAAACATGCAGGCGGCTGTCGGCGCGGTTTAACCAGCCGGGCCCTCGGACAGATAGCACACGAAAAGTCGTTCTGACGAACGGCGATCCCAGGAGAGTGTGAAATGCGGAAGAAGGTGACGGTGGTCGGTGGCGGGTTTGTGGGTTCGACGACGGCGCAGCGGATTCATGATTCTGGGCTTGCGGACGTGGTGCTGACGGACATTTTGGAGGGAGTGCCGGCGGGCAAGGCGCTGGATATGGCGGAGTCCGGGCCGATTCTCGGTTCGGACGTACACGCTTCAGGAATTTCGACGGCGAGCGGCGATTACGCCGGGACGGAAAACAGCGACATCATCGTGATTACCGCGGGATTTCCGCGCAAACCGGGGATGAGCCGCGACGATTTATTGAAAGCGAACTACGACGTGATCAAGGGTGTGGTGGAAGCAGTGGTGAAGCTTTCGCCGAACGCAATTCTGATTATCGTGACGAATCCGCTGGATGCGATGGCGCAAGCTGCGTTTAAGATCAGCAAATTGCCAAAGGGACGCGTGATCGGGATGGCCGGCGTGCTGGATTCGGCGCGCATGAGCACTTTTGTGGCGCGTGAGCTCGGCGTATCGGTCGAGAACGTACACTCGTTTGTCTTGGGCGGGCATGGTGATGACATGGTGCCGCTCACGCGCTATTCCACCGTGGCTGGAATTCCACTCCCTGAATTGATTCCAGCCGAAAAGCTGGAAGCGATCGTTACTCGTACACGCAAGGGCGGTGCGGAAATTGTGAATTTGCTCAAGACTGGGTCGGCTTATTACGCGCCATCCGCGGCTGTAGTCGAAATGGTGGAAGCGATTCTGCACGACAAGAAGAAAATTTTGCCGTGCGCGGCTTATCTTGAAGGCGAGTACGGGATCAGCGGGCTGTTTGTGGGTGTCCCTGTGAAGCTGGGGGCGAAGGGCATCGAGCAAATTATTGAGATCAAGCTGCAGCCGGAAGAGAAAGCGGCGCTGGATAAGTCGGCGGCTTCGGTGCGGGAATTGGTGAACGTTTTGGGAGTGTAGGACGGCTGCGCGGAAAATTTCGGCGAACTCCGCAGAAACCGGGCGCAGCAAGCAGCGCCCCTACGAGGCAAAAACCTAAGAGCAAAAGCAGATCCCTCGCTGCGCTCGGGATGACAGGCCGCTATGGTTTGTTGAAAATTCTCGAGTTTTGCTACGCGCGTTCCCAGGTTAGGCAGGCGTCGCGGGCCTGGCTATCGTCCACTGGCGTGAGTGCTAGGCGATCACCGGAAATCTCGTAGGCGCGGGTGAAGTCTTTGCCTACGTCGCCGGGACGCAGGCTTCCTTCCAGGTGGTGCGTGATGGTTCTCTTCTCCCAATTCACTTCGTAGGTGCCGTAGTATGCGTAATAGCCCTTGTAAGCAATCTGGACTTCTTTCGGGCTGGGAAATCCCGGACCCGAGGACATGTCCGGTCTCGGATTGCGCATGATTTGCACGGCGACGTGGCCGTCGGCGTCATACATTAGTATTCCGATGGGGCGCTCGCCGAACAGACGCGACTCCGAGGAGGCGATGGAAACCAGACGCCAGGTGCCGACGAAGGGATTGGAGTCAGACTGTTTGGAGTCATACACAGAGGTGCTGCGAGAATGACTGTGGCGCTGGGTGGTGGTCATGGTAGGGAGCCTTTCCGCGAAACGGCCCTGTTGGTATCTACGGTTCGATTCATGCGGCGCGTCAACCTGAGCTGAAATTGGTGCCGTTGACAGCCAAATATATCTCCGTGCTGGCGCGAGGGCAAGTGACCAATCGGCGAAGACCGCGCGCGGATTTCCAATGCAGCAACCACGCCTCTGCTAACATTATCGTGGGAGTCATACGACGGCATGAAGCTCTTTGGACCAGGAAAAGGTAGAAGGCCGCGCGCGAAGGCCAATGGTGCAGGCGAAAAGGCGGGTAAGCGCGCGTCTGATCGGCTGAATTCCCCGGAGGGCGAGCGCTTGGCGCCCGTGACGCATCGGCTGACGAAAGACCTCGCCCGTGCCGAGCAGTTGGCCACCATGCTGGCGCATAGCCGCGCGGCAGGAACCGTGGAAGTCGCTGACTTGCTGGCGGGCATGTACATTTACGATTGGGAGCGGTTGTCTAAATATTGGCCCGAGCAGGAAGCGATCGAGGAGTATTTGCAGCAGATCTGCAGAATCAGCCCGCAGCGCTGGCATCACTGGATCCAGTTTTACGATCGGCAGCGGCACACGGACGAAAATCAGGGCAAATGGAAGTGGCTGCGTCCCGGCGCGGCCTCTGGCGCGGGGTCAGAAAAGGACGGCAAGCCCCTCGGACGGTCGGCGGAATTGAACGCACTGCTGAGAAGCGCGGAGGAACTTGCGCCGGCGCTCGATGAGATCGAAGGCCGCCTAATTCCGATCCTCACTTGCGAATGCGTTTTGTTTGCGATTGCCAAGCGCACCGATTCCGAGATTGGGCATCGCCTGGTGGCGTCAGGCTTGAACGTCATCGAGTTGGAGCAAGAGGCGCGGAATCCGCGGCACGCGCCGTTGCATTAGTTGCCGCCGCCTTCGCGACTGATAGCGCAGCACAACCCGCTGCTGCAAAATCGCTCAGATGATTAATTTGAAGTGCGGCCAGAGTGTCGACAGCGGGGCGCTGGGTTTGCGGCAGAGATAGACGTGGACATCGCGTTCAGCGACTCCGGCGCGCGGATCGGTGATTGTGGCGACGAGTTGTGATTCGCCGAAATATTGTTTGTACTGATCGGCGCGCTCGCCGAAGACGATGACGCAGGAGCCGGTGTAAGAGCGCGGGCCCCAATAGTAATAGCTGTTGTGGCCGCTGATGGCTTTCGGCAGGCCCAGCTGCGGCCCGTAATGGTCAATCGCGCCCGCTTCTCCGTAGTTCCCTGCCAGGATCGCGCAGTCCGGCTGTTCCGCTGGCGGCACTTCGTGATATACGCGCGAAATTTGCTGCGCCATATTTTCCCAGCCAAACATATCCGCGTAGAGCTGCGGCAGCGCCGTGGTCGCATCGCGTTCGGTTTTCACGTCGCGGGCGTACGGGAATAATTCCGAATATTTCAGAAATGTATTCACCGGCAGGATGGGCACGCCAAAAGGAATCGTCACAATGCCTGCGATCACGAGCAGCGCCGGATAGGCGACAGTGAGCCAGCGTCGTCTCGGTGCCGCAAAGAATCTCTCAAGCGCGACGCCACCGGCAGCCATGAGCACCGGATAAACCGGCAGCGCGTAATAGGATTTTCCATCGAAGCCGATAAAAACCGCGAGCACCACTAGATACGCCCAGCCGAGAAACCGAAAGCGCTTCCCTTCTGGTGACACGAAATACCAGATCAGCCCTGCGAGCCACACCGGCAAAGCCAGCGGCTGCAGAAACAGCACCTGTTCGAAGAGAAATTGAGCGGGACTGATGGGGACGTTCTTGAATTCCTGAGCGTTGCGGACGACTTGAATTTGCGGCCAGCCGTGGCTTGCCTCCCACAGCAAGTTCGGCAGGAAAATGGCGAAGGCGATTGCACCGCCGATCCAAATCCATTTCGAACGAAACAGTTTGGCCTGCCCCGAAAGCAGCAGCCCCACGACAAGCCCGAATCCGAAAACCAACATGCTGTGTTTATTTTCGAGGCCGATTCCGGCGACGGCTCCGAAGACCATCCACAGCTTGGGCGACGCGCCTTTCACGATCAGAATCGCGATCCAGGCGCACACCAGCCAAAAAAGCGGCTCGAACGCGTTCATGGAAAAAAAACTGTCGAACGCGAGATAGGCCGGCGCGAGCAGAATCGCCGTGGCGGCCAGAAATTGCGCGAAAAGGCCACCGCCAAGATCACGCGCGACGCGACCGGTGAGGTACACGACCGCCGCGCCGGTGATGGCAGGCCGCAAACGCAGCGCGAAGAGCGTATATCCGGCGGAATGCCGAACGATCCAGGCAATGAGAGCGATCAGCGGCGGCTGATCCACGTAGCCCCAGGCGAGATGCTCGCCGCAGGCCATGTAATACAATTCATCGCGAAAAAAACCGTAATGATTGATGCCCGCGAACTGGATCAGCAGTTTGCAGAGGGCCAACGCCAGCAGCAGATAGGTTGAACTATGTTTTGATTCCCGCACGTCTTCAACTGATGGTTGCTGACGTGATGCGGTCGAGCTTCGGGAAATTCTTGTCGAGATAAGGCTTGCCGAGCGCGGTGATGGAGCCCTGGTCGGGAGATTCGCCGTAGCCGCTGTGAATCTTTTTCACCACGTCCATGCCGGAAGTGACCTGGCCAAACGGCGCGAAGCCCATGCGATCGAGTTGGGCGTTGTTGCCAGTGTTGATGAAGAGTTGCGTAGTGCGCGTGTTTGGCCCCGCGGTGGCGAAAGTGATGAAGCCGGGTTTGTTGCTTTGGGTGACTGGATCGTCCTTGAAATTCGATTTGCGCCAGACGTTGTTGACGTTCGGATCGGCGCTCAGACCGAATTGCACGACGAAGCCGGGGATGACGCGGAAGAACGCGGCATCTTCGTAGAAGCCATGCTTGACGAGATTGTAGAAACGGTCCGCGCCAAGCGGCGCCCAAGCGCGGGTGACTTGCACGACGAAATCGCCGGCGGTGGTCTTAAAGTTTACGTTATACGTGTCTGGGGCCGTTTCTTTCAGATTGGCGGGCTCGAGCAACGACGGTTGTGTGGTCATAAATCTTTCTCCCAAGGAACCGTGCCAGCACGGTTCATGCTGTTATTAAAGTTGTGAATCCGAAAGCCTTTGTAGCGGCGGTCTTTAGACCGCCATTTGTTGGCGCCGCGAGATCGATGGCGCACTAAAGTGCGCCGCTACAAATGCGCAATACGGCCCACGGCATCGCATGCTATGGATTCTTCGGAGCCGGAGCCGCGGTCTTGTGAGCCGGCATGGTGTGAACGGCCGGCGCGGGTGAAGTTATCGTTGCTGAAATGATGTGATCGAGCTTCGGGAAATTTTTGTCGAGATAGGGTTTGCCTTCGGCGGTGATGGCGGCCTGGTCGGGCGCTTCGCCGTAGCCGCCGTAAATTTTTTGCACCACGTCCATTCCCGTGGTTACCTTGCCGAATACCGCGAAGCCATCGGAATCGAGACGAGCGTTGTCACCCAAATTGATAAAAAGTTGCGTGGTGCGCGTGTTGGCGCCGGCGGTCGCGAACGTGACGTACCCAACGTGATTGCTTTGCGTGACGGGATCGTCTTTTATGGCGGCCTTGGACCACACTTTGTTCAACTCCGGATTGGCGCTCAATCCGAATTGCACGACGAAGCCGGGAACGACGCGAAAGAAGGAGGCGTCCGTGAAATATCCGTGCTTCACGAGATTGTAGAAGCGATCGGCACCCAAAGGAGCCCAAGCGCGTGTCACCTGCACGACGAAATCGCCCGCCGTGGTTTTGAATGTGGCTTCATATTGCTCGGGAGCTTTGGCCGTAAGCGCGGCGGGATGGAACAGCGCCGGATCGGTGCGGTGCGCTGTCGAATGCGTGTGAGTTTGCGTTGTACCTTTCGAGGAAGACGGTGTGGTGGACTGGGATTGCGCCCTCAGTGCGGCTGGCGAAAACGCTGCAATCAGAAAAGCAAAAAAACAGGGGACGAAACGTTTCACAATTACCCTCCTAAAAGTTGTGCTGCTAAGTGAACTATTTTTGCGCCGCAGCTTCCACATCCTGCATCAAGCGCAAGGTGTTGCCACCGAGAATTTTGCGTATGTCGCTCGCGGAGTAACCCTTGGCGAGCAGCGCATTGGTGATTTGCGGCAGATGCGAAGCGTCTTCCATGCCGTAAGGCATATCCGCGCCGTCGAAATCGGAGCCGAGGCCGACGTGATCGGCACCGACGAGTTTCACGGCGTGGTCAATGTGATTGATGATTTCGGTCCAGTCAACGCGCGGGAGTTTTCCCTGCGCGACCATGTCACGTACGACTTTGTCGGCTTCAATCAGCTGGCAAGCTTCATCATTGCCGCAACGCTTTTTGGATTCCGCTTCGATTTCCTTGCCAAGCTCGGGATTATTCTTCTGCGCGTCCTGGAATTTCTGATCCAGGAATCCGACGTGGTAATTGATCTGGATCACTCCGCCCTTTGCGGCGAGTGCCTTGATCATCTCGTCGGTCATGTTGCGCGGAGCATTACAGAGCGCGCGGCAGGACGAATGCGACGCGATCACCGGGGCCGAGCTGGTCGCCAGCACGTCATAGAAAGTTTTATCGGAGACGTGCGAGACGTCCACCATCATTCCCAAGCGATTCATCTCGCGCACGACCTGCTTGCCGAAATCGCTGAGGCCGTTGTGCGCGGGCTTGTCGGTGGAAGAATCAGCCCAGTCGGTATTGACCATGTGCGTGAGCGTCATATAGCGCACGCCGAGGGCATAGAATTTATCGAGGTTGGCCAGCGAATCGTTGATCATGTGGCCGCCTTCCACACCCATCAGGACGGCGATTTTATTGTGGGACTTGGCGGCGCGAATTTCAGCGGCCGTTGTGCACAGAACGAGGTCGTTCGGATGGCGCATTACGGCTTCGCGGACCGCGCCGATTTGAACGAGCGCGCGCTCGACGGCCGTGGGGCCTGTGATTGTGCCGGGAATGTAAATCGAGAAGAAGATCGCGCTCAGGCCGCCTTCGCGCATGCGCGGGATGTCAATGCCGCCATCGGTGTGCCGCGCGCCGAGGTCGAATTTAGGATCGAGCAGGCGCTGAGTGGTGTCGTCGTGCGTGTCAATCACGATCGAGCTGAAATGAAGTTCACGGGCTTGCGGCGAGATAGTGGAATCCGATTGGCCGGTTACGGCTGCGAGCGGCAAAAGTCCTCCGAGTAAACAGCAAAATGCCAGCAAAAACACACGAACCATGCATCCCCCGAAATTCCCTTGGAATTCTACGACACGTTGCTGGGAAACAAAAACGTGGAATCGGGTGTAGCGTGAGCGCTACTTCTACTGCGAAAACTTAACACAGAGTGCACAGAGAGAAAACCTTGAGCGCACGGCGATAACTTGCTTATTCCGCTCAATCCTTCCCGGTGAAGAACGTTTTCACGGCGTGCAGCATCACCTGACCATTCACTGCCGCCAGCGATTCCGTCAGCGGAATGCCTTTGGGGCAAACTTTCACGCAGTTCTGCGCGTTGTCGCAATCCTCGATGCCACCCGGACCCATCAGAGCTTCGAGGCGCGCGCCTGCGTGCATTGCTCCCGTGGGATGCATGTTGAAGAGCCGCACCTGGCTGACGATGGCGGCGCCCACGAAGTGCGAATTTTCGTTGACCTTCGGGCAAATTTCCAGGCAATTGCCGCAGGTGATGCAGCGCGAAAGCGGATAGCCGATTTCCTGCTTTTCCGGCGCCATTCGAGGGCCGGGGCCGAGGTCGTAGGTGCCGTCAATCGGGATCCAGCACTTGGTGCGCTTCAAATCTTCGAACATCGAGGTGCGATCCACCTGCAGATCGCGGATCAGCGGAAATTTCGTGAGCGGCTCGAGGCGGATGGGCTTTTCCAGGTCGTCTACGAGCGCGGAACAGGCCTGGCGTGGCTTGCCGTTGATGATCATGGCGCAGGCGCCGCAAACTTCTTCCAGGCAATTCGCGTCGTAGGTGACTGGCGTGGATTCGCTGCCGTTGCGGGTGAAAGGCTTTTCGGCGATGTCGCGCAGGCAGGTGATGACGTTCAAGTGCGGCCGGTGGCGCAGCTCGAATTCTTCCCAGCGCACCGATTCATCGGGACGCTGCTGGCGCTTGATGCGCACGATGAAAGTTTTATCGGCCATGATGCCTCGCTTTGCCTGACGCCTACAACGACCTGCAAAATCTGTACTTCAGCGGCTAAAGCCGCTCTAAATTTGCCGCGTTTATGCCGTAGCTGAAGCTACGGCCTACAAAGCTTTTCGTGTTCTCACACCGACTCTAGAGCCACGACATATACACTCTTGGACTCTACTTCTCGGCCCGCTACTTCGCAGCCGTGTACTTGCGTTCGCGCAGCGGTAGCAGCGATATGTCCACCGCTTCGTATTCGAGCTTGATGTTTCCGCCGTTGTAGCTGGCAATCGTGGTTTTCAGCCAATTGGCGTCGTCGCGATTCGGAAATTCCGGCTTGTAGTGCGCGCCACGCGTTTCGTTGCGAGCGAGCGCGCCCAGAGTAATCACTTTCGCGAGAACGAGCATGTTGCCCAGCTCGCGGACGAAATTGAGCGTCTGGTTTGCCCACTGCGTACGATCCTGCAAATTGATATGCGTGAAGCGCTCGCTGAGCTCGTCAATCTTGACGAGCGTTTTCTGCAGCGCCGCGTTGTAGCGGATCACCGTGACGTTTTCGGTCATGATGTCGCCCAGTTCGCGCCAGATCGCGAGCGGGTTTTCCGTGCCAGTGTGCTGATTCAGCAGCGCGTCGGAAATATCCTGCTGGCGAACTCGTTCTCGCTCGAAAACGGCTGGCGAGGTGGACTCGCAACCCTGTTCAAGACTGCGCGCGTAACGTACCGCGGCGGGACCGGCGATGCCTCCGCCGTAAATGCAGGAAACCAGCGAATTCGCGCCCAGGCGATTCGCGCCGTGATACTGGTATTCGCATTCACCGGCCGCGAAAATTCCCGGCACGTTGGTGGCTTGATTTTCGTTGTCCACCCACAGACCGCCCATCGTGTAATGCATCGCGGGAAAAACTTTCATGGGCTCGGTGTACGGATCGGTGCCCACGAATTTCTCGTAGATTTCGAGGATGCCTTCGAGCTTGCGTTCGAGAATTTCGCGGGGAATGTGCGTGACGTCCAGGTAGACGGCAGGCTCGCCCGCGAGCCCCATTTTCATTTCGTAGACGACTTTGTGAATCGCGCGCGTCGCCACGTCGCGCGGAACCAGGTTGCCGTACTTCGGATACCACTCTTCGAGGAAGTAGAACCGCTCGTTTTCAGGAATTTGCTTCACGGGGCGCGGGTCTTGCGGCGTTTTCGGCACCCAGACGCGGCCGCCTTCGCCGCGGGCCGATTCGCTCATCAGGCGACATTTGTCTTCGCCGGGAATCGCGGTGGGATGCACCTGAATGAATTCGCCGTTCGCGTAGTAAACGCCCTGCTGAAAAAGAGCGGATTGCGCGGAGCCAGTGCAGACGACAGAGTTTGTGGAGCGTCCAAAGACCGCGCCGATGCCGCCGGTGCAGAAAATTGCGGCGTCGCACGGAAACGTTTTGATCTCCATGGTCTTCAGATCCATGGCGCAGATGCCGCGGCAGACGCCGCCATCGTCGAGGACGGCCGAGAGAAACGTCCAGCCTTCGAATTTCTTCACCTTATCTTCGGATTCGTAGCGGCGGACCTGTTCATCGAGCGCGTAAAGCAATTGCTGGCCGGTAGTGGCGCCGGCAAACGCCGTGCGATGGAAGAGCGTGCCGCCAAAGCGGCGAAAATCGAGCAAGCCCTCGGGCGTGCGGTTGAACATCACACCCATGCGATCGAGCAGGTCAATGATCGCGGGAGCGGCTTCGCACATACCTTTCACGAGGCCTTGATTGGCGAGGAAGTCGCCGCCGTAAATCGTGTCGTCGAAATGTTTCCAGGTGGAATCGCCTTCGCCCTTCAAATTTTTCGCGGCGTTGATGCCGCCCTGCGCGCAGACAGAGTGGGAACGCTTTACCGGCACGATGGAAAACAAATCAACCGGCACGCCCGATTCAGCGACGCGGATAGCAGCCATCAGCCCAGCGAGTCCCCCGCCGACGATGATGATCTTGGGCTGCCTCATTGTACGTAGCCCCCGAGCGGGAACATCCCGTAGTGGAGGCCAATCACAATCGCGAGGCCGATAAACGTGAACGCGACAGCTACCACAGCGCCAAACCAACCTGCGGCGCGCTGAGCTTTAACGCTGACCGCAATTCCCCACTTGCATGCAAAATTCCAAAGCCCGTTGCCGAGATGGAAGGATGCACAGACGACGCCAATGACATAGAAGGTGACGTACAAAGGATTTTGCATGTTGTGCTGCAGGTCGGCGTAGGCCGTCATGCCGTGTCCGAGAAAGCGCTCGGTGTAAACGTGCCAGCCGATGAAGACGAACGCGACGATTCCGGTCCAGCGCTGCAACACATAAAGCCAATTCGCCATCCAGGGATGGCCGAGCACGTTGGACTTCCCGCGCCACCAAATATAGATCCCGTAAAGACCGTGAAACAGAATCGGCAGCCACAGCACGGCAATTTCGACACCGATGCGCCACGGAATCAGCTGCAATTCGCTGGAAACTTCGTTGTATTTGCCGACGCTGACGAGGGCGTAGCTATTGGACCAAAAATGTTCCGCTAAGAATGCTCCAATTGGAATTACGCCGCTGAGGGACTGCAGTTTGTCGAGGATGTAACTTGTTCTGGAATCACCGGCTGCAACCGACATGCACTCTCCGAACTTGAATCACCGAAACCGACGGAAGTTTTAGTATAAGCATGGCGACAAATCTTTGCAAGGCGCTCAGATCACTGTTCTGAATTCGTTTTACCTCCGGATCGAACAGCGACTCCGTTACGGTCGTTTGAAATCGTCGGAACTTTCTTCGCCGCGCCAGAAATCCGGCGAGGGGTAAATGAATTCGACGCCGACCTGCGTCTTCCCCATAAAATTCTGCCCGAGGGAAGTGACGCGGCAGAGCAACTCTTCTTTCGTGTTCGAGTTTTCCAAGCGGATGATTTGATTCACGGCTACCGCGGCCGCGAGAAGAATCAGCGCTCCGTGTGAGTTCACAATGATGGTGTGGGTAAGTTCCGAAACGGAATGTTTATTGACGTCCTGCAAGCGCACGTGAATCGGAATCCTCATCTTCACCCGCTTGCTGCGCCGGCGGCTACGGGGATCGTCGATGGACGGCATTGGCACGGCGCAACCCTATCAAATCTCCCCTCCGTTCTCAATGTTCCTGGCGAGGCGTGTTGTCGCAGCCAAGTGGCGGGGTTTGTGCGCCTTATGGCACCGAGCCGGCGCGGTGTGCTAGGCGGCAGCTACCTTTTGGAAACAGCTAACTGATTGGACGGACAGGCGCTTTTTGTGCGCGTGCTAGACTCCTTTAAAAGCGAATCTCGTTCATGTCCAGCGAACAAATGAATGATTTGAAGAAGTGGGTAGGAGAGGTCGTCCGCGAGAGCGCGGACGGCTCATTCGTGGGACTAAACCGCGTGGTGGATTTGGTCAGCAAAAATTTCGGAGTGCAGGCGCACGAAGTGGCGATCCTGGTGCTCACTGCGGACGACCGTTTTCTTCGCTTCGTGGTGCCGGAAAAACTCCGGGAAATGGGCCAGATTCCTTTGACCAGCACGAATTCTCTCGCGGCGCGCACCGCACGCGAGAAAAGGCCCGAAGTGATCAATCATTTTGCGGTGGTGCCGCATTCCTCGGTGTTTGAAGCGGTGCCGATCGTCGAAGAGCACCGCGGCGAGGCTATCCAGAAGATAATGAGCGCGCCCATTCTGCAGGAACGCAAAATCGCGGGCGTAATCCAGATTTCGCGCAAAGGCCGGACCGCCGCGGACGCCGGCCCGGATTTCACGCATCCTCAGCTGCGCGAACTGAAAACCGTGGCGGACTTGCTGGGCCCCTGTGTACCCCTGCTCGCCCGCGCATAGCGCCAGCCGCAACCGGCTTTTGCGCAACCCACCACAGATTGACTTCCTGACGAAGTAAAACGAAACTTTTCCGGCGCACGCGGGTTCTAACTCGCTGAGTACAGCTTCGTCCCGGGAATACTTCGTCCGAAGCTCGTGGCGTGAAAGTACCGACTGAGCAACAAACCGGGCAGCCATTTGCGGAGTTGCGCATCGAATATGCAGGTGAGAGGACGGAGGCAAATTTCATGAATCCCAAGACTCACAAAATTTGGAACCGCAAGGCGATTGCCGCGCTTGGGCTTGGTGTACTGCTGAGCGGCGCTCCTTTGCTCGCACAGCAGGATCCGCAGTCGCAGCCAACGCCGCCTGACCAGTCTGCGGCCCCCGCCCAGCAGCCGGACCAGCAGGGTCAGCCCGCGCCGCCACCGCAGGACCAGCAAGCTCAGCCAAATCAGCCGGCACAGCAAGATCAGCAGATGCCGCCGCAACAACCGGATCAGCAGGCCGGACCGCAAGAGCAAGCGCCTCCTCCACAGCCTCCTCCGCCGCCGCAGGCGAATCCTCCCGCAGAACGACCCGTCGTGCCCGAGGCGCTCACGCTTCCAGCGGGAACGGTGATTCAGGTTCGTACCAGCGACTGGCTATCGAGCGACCGCAATCACAAGGGCGACCAATTTATCGCAACGCTGGCCCAACCGATCATCGCGGATGGCTGGGTGGTAATGCGGCGAGGACAGACTGTAATCGGCCAAGTATCTGACGCGCAAAAGGCCGGGCGCGTGAAGGGCGTGTCGAAGTTGCAATTGGATTTGAGCCAACTGACGCTTGTTGATGGCCAGCTGCTCCCGGTGCAAACGTCGCTGTTGAATGCTTCCGCCGGGACGTCGAATGGACGCGACGCCGCAGCGGTCGGTTTGACAACCGGCACCGGGGCTGCCATCGGCGCAGCGGCGGCCGGGGGTTCGGGCGCGGCGATTGGCGCTGGCGCCGGATTTGTGGCGAGCATTGCCGGCGTGCTGCTTACTCGCGGCAAACCTACGATCATTCCGCCGGAAGATGTACTGACCTTTCGCCTGGAAAGTCCGGTGACGATCACGACGGTTCGGGGCCAGATGGCCTATCGACCGGTGACGCAACAGGACTACGCGCAGTCGCAGCGACGGCCGAATCGTCCGCGCCTCGCGCGGCCATATCCACCGCCGTACGGTTACCCTTATCCGTATCCCTGCTGCGGTTACTATCCGTATCCGGCGTTTTACTATGGACGCGGGTGGGGATGGTAAGTCGGCGACGGGAAATTGCAGCTTAGTATTTAGGGAACCGCAATCGCTTTCCACGGGGACTCTGCAGTCGCGAGTCCCCATTTTTGTGTTCGCCGACGCCGCGATCTCGGCGCGATGGTTGAGCGCTGAGACCGCGGGCAGAACGATTTTAATCAAACTGTAATAAAACTCTCCGTGCGCGCGCGTGCAGCGCAACTCGTTACGTTACGACGCTGAAATAGATTGACATCGCTGCGTGTGCTTGTTAATTTTCGTTGCGCCCCAAAATTTTCCTTAGGGCCTAGTGGAGGCACCGCAGCTCGGTACAGCTCATGGCGTTCGTCGCGAAGAAAATTTTTCTTACCAAGGGAGTCGGTAAACATCGCGAGCGCTTATCGAGCTTTGAGCTCGCGTTGCGTAACGCTGGAATCGCCGCCTGCAACATCGTCCGCGTCTCCTCGATTTTCCCGCCTTATTGCAAGCTGATCTCCCGCAGCGAAGGCTTGAAGCACATCAAGCCGGGCCAAGTCGCGTTCACCGTGATCAGCGAAAATCAGACGCGCGAGCCGCATCGTTTGATCGCCGCGGGTGTGGGACTGGCGCTGCCTGCCGATAAATCCATGTTCGGATATTTGTCCGAGCATCATTCTTTCGGCGAGAGCGAAGAAATTGCGGGCGAATACACCGAAGAGCTTGCCGCCGAAATGCTTGCGACCACCTTGAACGTGGAATTCGATCCGGATTTGTCCTGGGACGAGAAAAAAGAAGTTTACCGCATTTCGAATAAGATTGTTCGCACCATGAACATCACGCAGTCCGCGGTGGGCGATAAGCGCGGGCTGTGGACCACTGTGCTGGCTGCCGCGATTTTAATCGGCGAAGACGATTAAGCGAAGTTTCCTCGAACAGAAGTTTCCGCCTCCTCTTGCTCTAAATTAATTCGCGATCTATATGGAGTGCGGCGGCGCGCCGCCGCGTTTACGGTGTCGCCACCGGCTAGATCTAAACCGCGGCGAGGCACGCCTCGCCGAAGAGAAAGCGGGGGCTCGCCCCCGCACTCCATATTGATCTCGCAGACTCGCTAAATTGTGAATTATTTTCTGCGCGCGCTTTTGGCAGGTTTGTTCGCTTCACCGTGCCGATAGCCGAGACGCTCGAGCACAGCGCCGACGATCAGCGGCAGAGCGACCGTCGCGTCATCGAGGACCTCGGCGAAGCGTCCACCCTCTTCCAGCGGCACGAATTTTCCCCACGACACCGCCTCCGTGTACGTGCTGCCGGATAGTCCGCCCCAATTTACCGGCTCGGGACAGATGCGCAGGCCGTAGTTGTAACGCTTGAGCGGAATTTTTTCGTAGCCGCGGCGCGCGAGCAGTTCGGCATAGACGCCAAACTGCTGCGCCCAGTTGCGCGGCACTCCGCCGCCAACGGTGACGATGCCCATGCGTTTGGTTGCGAGCATCGTCGAAGCGTAATGTTCAAAATCAAGAAACGGATCGAAGCGCAGCGGGGGCTTCCCTTCCTTCTTGCGCTGGCGCTGATACAGAGCAAAATCGATTCCCAGCTCGGAATCGGTGAACGCCGGAACGAACACCGGGACGTTATGCTCGACGCACGATTTCAAAATGCCGCGGCCCTTCGCGTGACGCGCCAGATATTCGCCGATGCGCTGATTCAATTTCCAACTGCTCGCAACTTCGTCGTCGGGCCAGCGCATCAAAACGTGGTCCACGACTTCCTCTACCGCGTCGAGATTCACTTCGGGCTCGAGCGAATCGTAGACGCGATTGTAGCCGGCAAGAAAAAGCTCGTTGTCGTCCATTTTCGCGTCGTAGCGGAAATGCGAGCGGCCAGTGGCCTCCACCAAACCGTGCGCCATCAGCGCGCCGGTGGAAACGATGGCTTTGACGATTCCGGCATCCACCAGATCGCAAAAAACCAAACCCATTTTGCCCACAGTGAGCGCGCCGGAGAGCGTCAGGACGATGAAGCAATCTTTATCGCGCGCCATCGCTTCCAGCACGTCGGCCGCATCGCCGATCTGCCGGGCGGTGTAAGCCGTTTGGCCCATCGCGCGAACCATGTCGTCAATCGTGCGAATGCGCGAGAGATCAAGCGGATAAATGGGAGTGAGGCGATCCTCGATGGGATCGTGCAAGATACGCCCCGTAGCGCCCTTTTTCTTTGCCATTCAGCGTCCTCGCAGGTAATGTATGTCTCCCGAGAGGCTCGGGAGCACGGAATCGCGCGCGTGCGCGCATCATTGATAGTACAAATGCGCGCGCCGCGAAAGAAAAATTTCAGATCGCAATCAGGAGCTCACGCCCAAAATGTCGCGCTACACGCCCATGCCGCCGCAGAATTTTGGCGGCCTTCCTGAAGAATATTCCAAGTACGAAACAGCGCGCGCGGTGATTTTTCCCGTGCCGCTGGAGCGCACGGCTACGTACGAACGCGGCACGCGCAACGGGCCTTCGGCGATCCTGGAAGCCAGCCGTCACATGGAATTGTACGACGAAGAACTGGAACTCGATCCCAGCCAGCACATCGGAATCGCCACCTGGCCGCCGATTGATACGATGGATGGCACATTCGAAGAAGTATTGAGCGAACTTTATACCGCGCAACTGGAATTGCTCGACGCCGGAAAATTTCCCGTGGCGCTGGGTGGCGAACATTCGCTCACTCCTCCGCTGGTTTCCGCCACGGTGAAACAATTCAAGGACCTTTGCGTGCTGCACATCGGCGCGCACGCCGAAATGCGCAACGAATTTCAGGGCAATCCTGGCAGCCACGTGTGTACGATGCGGCGCGTGGTGGAAATGTGTCCGGCGGTGCAGGTGGGCGTGCGTTCACTTTCGGAGGAAGAGTCAAAAATCCTGCCGAAATTGCCCACGAAGGTTTACTGGTCGAAGGATATCGTGCGCGCTCCCGTAAAGGCATGGATCGCGAAAGTGCTGGAGGATTTAGCGCCGCGCGTGTATCTCACCGTGAACGTGGACGGCTTCGATTCTTCGATTGTGTCCGCCACCGGTGCGCCGGAACCGGGCGGGCTTGATTGGTATCAGGTGACTTCGCTGATTCGCGCCGTGGCGGATCACAAAAAAATCGTGGCGATGGACGTGGCCGAGCTTTCGCCGCGGCCGCGCGACCACGCCTCGGATTTTCTCGCCGCCAAACTAATTTACAAGACTTTAGGGTATATTTTTTGTCAGGCGTAATTTCGGAGGATGGACTGATATGATTCCTATCGCCGCATATCTGTATCAGCACACCCCTACCACGGAACATGATTGGATTGTGTACGTTGAAACGCACGGAATTATCTGGTGGATTCTGATCGGATTGATTGCCGGGTGGCTCGCGGGAACAATCGCCCGCGGCCGCGGATTTGGCTGTATCACGGACGTGATTCTAGGGCTGGTAGGCGCCGTGATCGGCGGCTGGATTTTCACGCGGCTGGGCATCGCAACTTTTGGATTTTTGGGCAGCCTCGCGGCCGCAACGGTCGGCGCTGTGCTGCTGGTAGCCGTCGCGCGCCTTTTTGCCGGCGGTGGCAGAGAGTAGCATCGCGCTCTGTATTGTTCGATCGTTGTAGCGCCGCTGCAAAACCTACTTCCCCGAAAGACCCAGCGCCATTTATATGGAGTGCGGGAGCGTGCTCCCGCTTTCTCTTAGGCGAGGCGCGCCTCGCCTGCTTTTTTGCTGTACTTGCGTTCACTGCACGCGAAGCGCGCTTCGCGCCAGAAAAGCGGCGG
>JBAQGJ010000101.1:0-1954 GCA_049287725.1 Candidatus Acidiferrales bacterium
GACTCGCTCGTCAATTACGGGTTGCTAGCAGCTCGCTTGGGACATCCGGACGAGGCCATGGACGCCTGGGAAAAGTCTGTGGACGTAAACCCGAACCAGCCGAACGTCCACGTGTATCTCGCGGAGGCATTCGACCAGCGCGGCGAATTTGCCGCCGCCTCGCGCCATTGGAATGCCTTCCTGCAACTTGCTGGCACTCAAGCTACGGCTGCGTCGCAGGATCCAGCATTGGGCCGCGAGCAGATGATTTCCGCCACAATTCAGCTAGCGGACGACGAAGCGCGCACAAATCATCCACCGGCGGCGCTGACGGGATATAACTCCGCGATCGCTCTGGCGCAGAAAGCCAAAGACGCGAAGCTGGAAGGTCTCGCTCTCGCTCATCGCGCGGATTTGCAGGACAAGTCCGGCGATATCACGTCTGCCGCGCAATCCTATCAGAGCGCACTCTCCGTCGATTCAACGAGCGGAGATCCGCGCAGTGAGGCTTTCGATTGGTTCAATTATGGCCAATTCCTGCGGAGGCACAATCAGCCCGATGAGATCGTCTATGCGTGCTTTCTCCACGCCGAAAATCTTCTCGCGGCCAGCGGCGGTAGCGATCTGAAGACGGTGCAGGGTGCGCGGCGGCAGGTGGCGAGCAAGATAGGCAAGAAGGCCGACACCGTGCAAAGAGAATTGCCAGAGTTTCTCATACGAGCGACGACTCTCACGCTCGCGTCGCACTAAAACGAAATAAGCTCGCATTTACCGGTCGCAATCCGTGTAAGATTCGCAGCGAACTATGGGCACCCCAGTAGAACGCCAAGACACCCGGCTGATGCGCGAGATGTTCAGCGCCATCGCGCCGAAATACGATTTCATCACACGCGTCATCTCCTATGGCATGGATCGTCGCTGGAAAAGGCTCGGCGTGAAGCGTGCTGCGCTGCCAGAAAACGCGATGGTTTTGGATCTCGCGTCAGGCACTGGCGATTTTTCGCGGCTGGTCCTGGAACATTTACCTAAGGCGCGTTCGGTCGCCGTGGATCTCACGGAAGGTATGCTGCAGTTGGCGCGCGCGCACGGGTTGAATGAAGCGGTGTGTGCGGACGCCACGGTGCTGCCTTTTGCCGATGCGTCCTTCGATTGCGTTTTCATCGGCTACGGCCTGCGAAATTTCCCGTGCCTCGACACCGCTGTGCGCGAAATCGAACGCGTCACGAAACCCGGCGGCTTGATGGTCGCCCTCGACTTCTTCCTCCCGCGCAATAAAATGTTCAGCCAGCTTTATTTGGGTTTTCTCTACGCGCAGGGCGCTTTCTGGGGCACGCTGCTGCATGGCAGGCCGCGCACCTACACCTACATTCCGGCCTCGATTCGCAGCTTCGTCTCGGTAGCCGATTTTTCTGTACTGGTGCAAAGCATGGGTTACGAACGGCTTGACGCGCGCGAATTTATCTTCGGCGGCATCGGATTGCATTGGGCTGTTAAACGATAGCTGGCTCAGAGCGGCCGCTCTGCCGGATTGCTGCGGGTCTAATTCTCCAGCCGGAAGCGGGTTGAAGCCAAACTATAAAGCCTCCGCCACACTAGCCGGTTGATCGTGACGACCATCGCGGCCATCAGAATGGTCGCCGCGAGGAGCACGCGAAAATTTCCAGTGTCTGTGGCGTTGCTGATTACCGCGCCTAACCCCGTTGTCAGATACGTGTGCCCTCGAAACCGGAAATATTCCGCGATGATACTGGCATTCCAGGCGCCGCCGGACGCGGTCACAAACCCGGTGATCAGAAACGGAAAAATCCCCGGCAGCAGCAGTTCCCGCCAGCGTTCCATCCTGCCGAAACGAAAAATAGAGCAGACTTCTTTCAGATCCGTCGGAATGGCGATGGCCCCGGCGATTACGTTGAAAAGGATGTACCACTGCGTTCCGAGTAGGAGCAGCACGATGGAACCAATCCCCAATCCACCG
>JBAQGJ010000102.1:0-2143 GCA_049287725.1 Candidatus Acidiferrales bacterium
CCTTTCCGACAATGTTCCAATAACCGCCGGCTGGCTAAACGCGAGCCCGGCTTGCGATGGCGAAACAATGCTGTCGCAGCTTTTGCTGATGCGTCATGTCAACCAAGACGAGTCTCAACAATAAGCACGCCGAGGACGAGCCACATCATGTCGACTGTGTGGGTTGTCCCCGCATCGGCCGGGCTCCGACCGCACCATATCCTAGCCTTTCTTACAGATGCGCGCTGCTCTGTGCGCGTCGTGGAGGTTAGACTGTTTGGAAGCGACTCGTTTTACAACCGCGCGCCTATTGCCTGCCGACGTTGGGAACCCAGCGGTAATTTGGCTGATACCGCCAACGAAATTTGGGAATACATTGCTGACAACCGGGCTGTTCATGCGACATTCGTAGCGGCAGATTAAAAGTCCAATGCACCCGTAACGGCTAGATGGCAAATCGCATCGGTCGCTGCGACACCGAGCCCCCGGCCAAAAAAACCTCCTTTGCAGGTTCGCGGGTGAACGATTTCTACCCGCCGCTTCCTAACGTTGCCCTATGCGGCCACCCTGCATTAAACAAGGTTTCGGCTGACCGCGATCTCACCCATGAGCGCGGGCGGCATAGTCACTGCTTCGATTTTGAGCTTTCGGTTACACGAGGTAACACACGGCACGCGCCGTAAGTCGCGCGCGTGAGACCACCAGCGCGAGCAAGATTCAAAGCAGCACGAACGCAATGATCGGAAAGCACCGGCCACGAGTTCGGTCGCGCTCCAGCGCGGCGATTCGATGGCACAACTCGATCGCTTCCAACACCTTCGCCGGCCTGAAGTGCGACACTTGCCTCCGGTGACGCCGCCCGCTTGTTGTTCGGACAAGGCAGTTACGCGAAGATGGCGATGGGCAGCTCGCTCAATGAATCTTACCGACGAACAGCACGCCATTTGCCAAGCTGGGCGCGATCTGGATGTGGGCTCGTCGCTGAAGATTCAAGCCTTTGCCGGCACCGGCAAAACCACCACGCTTGCGGCAATTGCTGATTCGCTCGCCCAGCGCAAGTTTCTTTGCCTTGTGTTCAACCGTGCGGCCGCGGTTGAAGCAGAACATAAGATGCCGTCCAATGTGATGGTACGTACCGCACATGCGCTCGCCTTCAGAAGCGTCGGCTATGTCTACAAGTCACGTCTGACAGGGAACCCTTGGGCTTGGTTTCCATACCTGAAAGAGAAAATGCCCCGTGCTCTCGATTCAGTCGTGCGTATGGGAAGGGACACGACTTCTGCCGGAGCCTTGATAATCCGAATCCTGGAGCAATTCCTGAGAACAACGGACGGCGCAATCGGGGCGATTCACGCTCCCTATGGGTGTGACGACAATGTCGCGGCGACTGCGGGCTATGCTGCTGAAGCCCTGTGGAAGAACATTTGCAAGCACAACAGCACCGCACCGGTCACCCACGATTGCTATTTGAAACTCTTCTATTTGCAAGCCCGAGAGCTCGCGCCGCGGGATTGGACCGTTATGCTCGATGAGGCGCAGGACGCGGACCCGGTGATTTTGGGCTTACTCGAACGTCACAAAGGTGCGCGCATAGTCGTTGGCGACAAGTATCAGCAACTCTACCAGTGGCGGGGAGCGGTAAACGCGCTTAGCCAAATGCGTTCGGATAACGAGGAACTTTCGCTTACGCGAACGTTTAGATTCGGTGCGGGCGCAGCCGAATGGGCGAACCGGGTGCTCGAAATCATTGGCGAGAAGTTACGCATAACTCCCGCGCCGCACCGGACCACCGTCAGCATAGAGGACAAGTCAGTAACGGTTGACGCGCTACTGGCGCGCACCAACGCGGGTCGTGCGATGGCCTTGAGCAGCGCTGGATCAACCTTACGGCGAATCTCGTCCTTGCCCGCCAGGATGGGGCCTCTTCCCCCAAGGTCTTTGCTATCCGCTTCACCTGGCGGTGCACTGCTGCGACCGGTAGCGGGGCTTTTGCAGCGCCAGGCCTTCAACGGCTGCGGACGGTCTACCGTCCGCGAGCTTGAACCACTTAAGCTTGCGACTCGTCCAGATATGACCCTGCGGAGGAAAGGCCTCAGGGTCATCAAGGCTGACGGTAGTAGTGACATCGATCTTCTTTCCTTCATAACTGGTGTGCCGATATGTC
>JBAQGJ010000103.1:0-1504 GCA_049287725.1 Candidatus Acidiferrales bacterium
TGTCGCGCTTGTTTTCCAGGGAGCGGAGGGCGGTGATTAGCTTGGCACGGGTTTCGGCGGGTTCGATCACGGCGTCGATGTAGCCGCGCTCGGCGGCTACGTAGGGGTTAGCGAAGCGTTCGCGGAAATCCTCGATTTTTTCGCGGCGGAGATTTTCGCGTTCGGCTTCCGGGGCGCGATCAATTTCGCGTTTGTAGACGATGTTCACGGCGCCTTCGGGGCCCATCACCGCGATTTCGGCGGTGGGCCAGGCGAAATTGATGTCCGTGCGAATATGTTTGGAAGACATGACGCAGTACGCGCCGCCGTAGGCTTTGCGCGTGATGACCGTGATTTTCGGCACCGTGGCCTCGGCGAAGGCAAAAAGCAATTTCGCGCCGTGTTTGATAATGCCGCCGAATTCCTGCTGCGTGCCGGGGAGGAAGCCGGGAACGTCTTCAAACGTGATCAGCGGGATATTGAACGCGTCGCAGAAGCGCACGAACCGCGCGCCCTTCACCGAGGCGTTGATATCGAGGACGCCGGCGAGGAAGGCGGGCTGGTTGGCGACGATGCCGACGGAACGGCCATCGAGGCGCGCGAAACCGACCACGATATTTTTCGCGTAGTGCTCATGGACTTCGAAAAATTCGGAATCGTCGGCGAGCGCGTGAATTACATCTTTTATGTCGTAGGGCTGTTGCGGATTTTCCGGGACGAGCGCGTTGAGCGCGGGCGTCGAGCGGTCCCAAGGATCGTTTGTGGGTTTGCGCGGTGGATCATCCAGATTGTTCGATGGGAGATAGCCAAAAAGTTCGCGGATCATGGCCAGACATTCGGCGTCGTCGCGGGAAACGAAATGGGCGACGCCGCTGGTGGCGTTGTGAGTCATCGCGCCGCCGAGTTCCTGCTTGGTGACTTCTTCGTGCGTGACGGTCTTGATCACGTCCGGGCCGGTGACAAACATGTAGGAGGTGTCGCGCGTCATAAAAATGAAATCGGTGATCGCCGGAGAATAAACCGCGCCGCCAGCGCAGGGGCCCATGATCGCGCTGATCTGCGGAATGACGCCGCTGGACAGCGTATTGCGCAGAAAAATTTCCGCGTAGCCCGCGAGCGAGACAACTCCTTCCTGAATGCGCGCGCCGCCGGAGTCATTCAGGCCGATGACGGGCGCGCCCTGGCGCAGGGCGAGATCCATGATCTTGGTGATTTTCGCGGCGTTGGCTTCGGAGAGCGAGCCGCCGAAAACGGTGAAGTCCTGGGCGAAGACGTACACCAGGCGGCCACCGATGCGGCCATAGCCGGTGATGAAGCCATCGCCGGGCGGGCGCTGGGTTTCCATGCCGAAATCGTGGGAGTGATGACGGACAAATTTATCGAGCTCTTCGAATGAGCCTTCGTCGAGCAGCAAATCAATGCGTTCGCGGGCGCTGAGCTTGCCTTGTTTGTGTTCGCGCTCGCGGCGCTCGGCTCCGCCGCCGGCTTCGGCTTCGCGGTTGAGCTTGCGGAGCTCGTCGAGGCG
>JBAQGJ010000104.1:0-1586 GCA_049287725.1 Candidatus Acidiferrales bacterium
TTCTTAAGCTGCGCGTTCTCGCGCGCCAGGCGGCTGTGCGCGATCATGCGATCGATCTCGATCAGCAGCTTCTCGTTGTCCCAGGGCTTGGAGAAATAATCGTTGGCGCCGTTTTTGAGCGCTGTGACCGCCACTTCCACCGACCCATAGGCCGTGATCATGAACACCGGCGTTTCAGCGTCGCGCTCGCGGATCTCGCGCAGCACTTCCATCCCTGAGCGGTCCGGCATCATCAGATCCAGCAGGATCATGTCGTAGTTGGCGGCTTCGGCGCGGCGCACACCCTCGCCGCCGTTCTGCGCCAGCTCCACCGTGTAGCCTTCCAGGCACAGCAGCGTCTCCAGGCTTTCGCGGATGTCGACTTCGTCGTCGATTACTAAGATGCGGGCTTTGGGAAGGGAGACTGGTTCATCGAGCGGTAATCGATCAGGCATGCACCGGCTTTCGTGCCAAAGGAAGCTCCACGCGGAATCGTGACCCGGCTCCCACACGGCTCTCAGCTTCAATGGTACCGCCGTGCTCGCGCACGATTCCGTAGGTGACCGAAAGTCCCAGGCCGGTTCCCTTGCGGGCCGCCTTGGTGGTGAAGAAGGGATCGTAGATGCGTTCCAGATACTCGGGCGAGATGCCCTCTCCGTTGTCCGCCACATCGATGCGCGCAAATCCGTTCTCGCTCCAGGCGTGGATGGTCAGCGTGCCTCCCGCTTCCATGGCGTCGCGCGCGTTCAAGAACAGATTGAGGAACACTTGCTGCAGCTTGCCCGCGTTGCCTTTAACGGCCGGCAGCATGGGCGGCGAATCCAGCTTCACTTCCACGCCGGACTTTTTCAGCTGATGCTCCACTAAGTTCAAAGTTTCCTGGATCACCTTGCTCACGTCCACTTCCACGAACTCGGTGGGCGAGGTGCGCGAGAAACTGAGCAACGAATTGACGATCTCGCTGGCGCGGAAGGTTTGCTTGGCGATCTTATCCAGCAATTTCGATTTCTGCTCATCTTCGGAGATCTGCTTGGCGAGCATCTGCGCGTAGGTGGAAATCACGGCTAGCGGCGTGTTCACCTCATGCGCCACGCCCGCGGCCAGCAGCCCGATGGAGCTCAGCTTGTCGGCCTGCACCAGCCGGCGCTCCAACTCATCGCGATCGGTAATGTCGTCGAAGATGATCAGCCGTCCGATTTGCCGCATGTCTTTGGACACCAGCGGCGCGATAGCCAGGTTCAGGATGTGAACGGCCGGGCCGGCGGGCTTCCCATTTCCGTTCGTGCCGCCATTTCCGTTGCCGTTGCTTTTGCCGTGCCCGTTGCCATTCGCCGCGGCAGCCGGCGACGGAAGGACAAACTTGTAGATATTGTGAACACCCGTCCCCCTGCGCACCTGGTTGAACAGCTCGCACAGCTCAGCGGGGAAAAGCTCGGAAAGCGGGCGCCCCAGGGCGGCGTCGCGCGGAATGCCGGTCAGCCGCTCGATCTGCGTGTTCCAGCTTTCCACGCAGTCGTTCAGATCGGCTGCCAGGATGCCGACGTTGATGGACTCGACGATGTTCTCGCTGAACTCCTTGAGCCGCTCGTATTCCTCCACATTGCGCT
>JBAQGJ010000105.1:0-16394 GCA_049287725.1 Candidatus Acidiferrales bacterium
GCCTCTCCGTACGCGCCGAGATTTTTCGTCGGATAAAAACTGAACGCCGCCGCGTGGCCCAAAGAACCTACGCGTTGGCTGTGGTATCGGGCGGCATGCGCCTGCGCCGCATCTTCCAGAATCCGCAGGTTGTGTCGCGCGGCGATCTGGCGAATCGCGTCCATGTCCGCCGGGCGGCCATAAAGATGAACCGGAATGATGGCGCGGCTGCGCGGCGTGATAGACCGCTCGATCAGTTTCGCATCAATGTTTGCGGTGGCGGGATCGATATCCACAAACACCGGACGCGCGCCGCAGTAGGTAATCGCTTCGGCCGTGGCCAAAAACGTATTCGGCGTGGTGATCACGTCATCGCCCGGCTGCACGCCAAGCGCCAGCAGCCCCACATGCAGTGCCGCCGTTCCGCTCCCCAACGCGACGCAGTGGCACGTCCCGCAGAAATCAGCGAACTCGCGTTCGAACGCTTCCACCTCCTCGCCCTGCACAAATGACGAATTCTGGCAGACGCGGTCGAGCGCGGGCAAAATCTCGTCGCGCAATTCTGCGTACTCAGCTTTTAGATCGAGCAAGGGAACTTTCATCAGGGGCGCCTTTCCAAACCCCGTAAACGCTACCGTATCGTGAATCGGGCCACAAGCCCGCTGGCGATTTGCTCGCCTTCATCGACGACGATCACAAAGCACTCTTATATTGCACACGGAGAGTGGCCGCCATTACGGGCGGAGGCGTTTCGCTCTAAGTGGTTCGCAGATGTCGAAGAGCTCACAACCTCTCTGAAACAAGCCCGATTGCTACAGGATATGCAGTTAAGTGACACAGCCGTAGGACACTAGGGCATCATACTGGGAAAATTTGTTCCGTTTCGTACTATTCGCCTCGCCTCCAGAGATTGAAAACACAGGCGTTACCTCCCAAGGAACTTGGCAAAGATATTGCACCGCTAAGCGTGCCTTAGACCGTTGCCGTCGTTCCGGAGGTTTCTGATGAGACATCTGTTTTCAATTGCCGCAAGCTTGGCGCTCTTTCTCACTTTTTCGGGCGGTACGGCCCGCGCCGACAGTACGCCTGTCACGTACTCTTTGACTGGACCTGTGGACGCGACCTTCGAAATCCCGGTCAATCCGACGATTACTACTTTCGCTCTCGGAGCAGGTTTCTACGTGACGCCGATTGATTTTATGATAAATGGCGCTCCGGCGCCTTCCGGGGATTTCCTCATTTTCTATAGCACGGGCCTAGACGGCGGGTTTGCAGATTGGGATCAATTTTTCAGCTTGACTGGACCGCAGCTGTACACGGGCCCGGAAAACGCGCCAACGATGCTGTCGAACATTCCGGGGAATATCCCTTTAGCTGATTTCTATACGGGCGCTGCCTACACGGCAACCGTTTCTACCCCGGAACCGACTACCTCCTTGCTGTTGATTTTGGGCCTGATCGTTCTTGCCTGGAACCAGAGACGACGCGCTGCCGGGCGGCCATCTCACGCGGTGTGATTCGAGAGTTGTCTCCTTTACCACCCAGAGCGCTGAATTAGATGTGCGTCAGAGTTCCGGTAATCTTGGTCCGAGCCAGGGCCCAACTGAAGACCGCGAATGAAAACGGTACCAGGATTGCGCCGAAAATAAGCAAAACCGTGATCGAAGGCCAGAGTTGATTCCATCTCGCGCCACCAAGCAGGGCAGCCCGCATTCCTTCAAGCGAATATGTAATTGGAATTAACCTCGCTAGGACTCGCAACGGCCCCGGCAAGACGCTGACCGGATACATCATCCCGCCCACTAGGCTCGAGACCCCCAACACAATCCACTTAGCCGGATTCCCGCGCTTGAAGAGAATCGAATAACTGGCCGATAGTATTCCTAGTCCTGCAAACGCGAGAATGGAGGCGAGCAGAATCGCCACCGCTCCCGCCCAGTTGGCCGCCCGCGGCGCGAACCCGAAAAGCAGCGCACCCCACCCGAGATAAACGCACGTCCGCAGCGCCAAAGCAGTGAAAGGATAGACTGCGGAACCCGCGAGGATCACCGGAAGCGGCGTCTGCGTCACCAGCAATGCTTCCAGGGTCCGGTTCTGCCGCGCTTCTTCGATGCTGGAATCGAAAGCCGTCATGGACACGCTGAGGTAATCGAAGAATGCGAAGCCAACCAGCGCGAAGGCAAAATAGCTGCCTCCAGCAGGAAGAGCCTTCGTCAACTCGGGGCTTTCCACGAAACGTGACAAATAATAAAAGGTGGCCACGCCGAATAGAGCTTCCAGCGTCTCCAGCAGAAACGCTCCGCGATACCCGCGAGCAATCGCAAAATCGCGCGAGAAAAACGCGGCAATCTTCCGCAGCGCGCGTGCCACTTTCATCGCTGCGCGTCCACCGCGACGCGGTGGCGGGCGAGTCGCGTAATGGCATCTGCGAAATTGGCAGCCCCCGCCGTTGCGCACAACCCCCGCGGAGTATCGAACGCGATAATGCTACCTTCTTCGAGAAGGATCACGCGATCGGCAATCTCTTCCACTTCGCTCAGCGTGTGGGAAGCGAAAAGCAATGTGGTGCCATGGCGGCGAACGAGATCCTCTTTCAGCAGCTGACGGAAATCCGCGGCCGCCAGCGGATCGAGACTGCGCGTCGGTTCATCGAGCAGCAGGATGGCGGGCTGATGCAGCATTGCGCGAGCCAGGCCCAGGCGATGTGTCGTTCCGGTCGAGAACGTGCGCACCTGGCGATCGAGTTCGGCGCTGATCCCCATGCGTTCGGCGGCCAGCTTGATGCGGCTGCGCGCCTCCGCGCCGGAGATATTGTTCATGGCCGCAAAAAACGCCAGATTTTCGCGACCGCTCAGGCGAGTGTAAAAACCCTCGTCGCCGCCGGTGTGATAGCCAAACTGGCCACGCGCGCGGGAAGCCTCGCGCACCACATCGCAACCGCTAATCGCGGCGCGGCCTCGCGTGGGGATAATCAACGTAGCAAGCACGCGGAGAAGCGTGGACTTTCCGGCGCCATTCGGCCCGACGATTGCCACAACCTCTGCAGGCCGGACCGAAAAAGAAATCCCTGCGAGCGCTCGTTCCGTGGGGAGCGAGACCGGTTGAAGGAACGCGCGCCATCCGCTGCGCGCGGGCGGAAAATATTTCTCCAGCGACTCGACCGAAATGGCGGGCGCGGGCATCACGCTGTTTATAACCGAATTCGCCATGGCGAATCTAGTTCCGTCATTGCCGTTCGCGGCTTATGCCAGTACAATAGCCAGTGGACGAACCGCTAAGTTCTGGGTGTGCTTAGCAAAGCGTGCAACCGCCGTCGGTCCGGGCGGCGGAACCATCCCAGCCCGACACCATAGGAGCGGCCGAAATGGACGCACCCCTTTCTCTACATGCAATCGTTGTCGCAGCCCCCGAGCAAATCTCCTGTCCTCTCGGCGAAGAAGCGGCAATTCTGAATCTTAAGAATAGCGTGTACTACGGAATGAACCCCGTCGGCGCACGCGTTTGGGAGTTGCTCAAGCAGCCCAAGCGCGTCAGCGAACTACGCGACGTCCTGCTGGACGAATACGAAGTCGAGCAGGAGCGTTGCGCACAAGACCTGCTCGCGCTGCTGCAAAAGATGCGCGAAGAAGGTCTGATCGAAGTACAAGCCGCTGCGGCGGGCCATTAAGTACACGCGACTTTGTTTCACGCCGTGGGTTGAAAATATGTAAATCGGGTTGGGCCAGGGAATCATGATCGAGCGGTTCAAAAGATTTCGGCGACTGAACGCTTTCGGGCGTAGTATTGCCGTCGAAGCCGCGGCCGGATTGCTCGCCACCTGGTTTGGTTTGCGCCTGATCGGTTTTCGCCGGTGGGAGCGTGTCCTGGCAGTGTTTGCGCCATCCGCAAACGCAAGCGCGCTCGCGTCGGAGCGGGAGTGCGCGCTCTTGATCGCGCGGCTGGAAGCGGCGGCGGCACGAAATGTTTTATTCCAGCCGAGCTGCCTCGAGCAATCGCTCGTGCTCTGGTGGCTCCTGCGCCGGCGCGGCATCGCTGCGGAAGTGCGAATCGGCGCGCGCAAGGACTCCGATCGATTTGAAGCGCACGCCTGGGTGGAATTTGACTCCCAGGTATTGAACGATGCGAGCGCTGACCATCGTCGTTTCATTCCATTCGAGAAGCCCATCCTTTCCATCGAGGCGCGCATCGAGTGAGCGGCATCGTCGGCATGTACGAACGCGGTGGCGCGCCGGTGGATCGGGCGCTGTTGCAGGCGCTCGCTCATTTTCTTTCCTATTGCGGGCCGCACGCGCGCGAAACCTGGTCTCACGGCTCCGTTGGACTCGCTCACACGATGCTGCGCACCACGCGTGCTTCGCAAAACGAACGCCAGCCCACCAGCCTTGCCGGACGGCTTTGGATTACGGCGGACGCCCGAATTGATTGCCGTGACGAGCTCAAAGGTAAGCTTATTGAGCGCGAGGGCGGCAGGCTCTCCGGCCCCATCGCCACTGATCCCGATTTGATATTGCGTTCTTACGCCGTCTGGGGTGCCGACTGCGTGCAACACTTGCGCGGAGATTTTGCCTTTGCCATCTGGGACGCGCAGCGAAAGCTTCTTTTTTGCGCGCGCGACCATTTCGGCGTTAAGCCTTTCTATTATTCCGAATTGGAAGAGCTTTTTCTGTTTAGCAACGCGCTCGATTGCCTGCGCCAGCATCCTGAAGTTTCCTCGGAATTAAACGACGCCGCCATCGGCGACTTCCTCCTGTTCGGCCTAAATTGCGACGTCGCCACCACCACTTTCCGCGATATTCGCCGTTTGCCCGCGGCCCACTGCATGACGGTATCTTCCGACGGCTTGCGCATCCAGCGCTACTGGTCGGCGCCGACTGATGGACGAATCCGCTATCAACGCTCCGAGGATTACGTCGAACATTTCCAGATACTGCTGCAAGCAGCTGTCTCCGATCGCATGGCGCCGGATCGAACCGGGATACTGCTGAGCGGCGGCCTAGATTCGGGCACGATTGCGGCTTCCGCGCGCGAGCTGTCGGCGAACAGCTCCGGGGAACTGCGCGCCTATACGGTCGTCTACGAAACCCTGATTCCTGACCAGGATGGCCCACACGCTCGGCAGGTGGCCGAGTTCCTGGAAATTCCGATTCAGTGCATTCCCATGGACGGGTTGCGGCCCTTCGAACGATGGGGCGACTCCGGAACAAATTGGCCTGAACCAGTCGATGATCCTTTTTTTGCCGGCCTCTTCGATCAATTCCGAACGATCTCAGCCGAGTGCCGCGTAGCACTTTCCGGCGAAGGCGCCGACAATTTGATGCACTTTGAAATGTGGCCGTTCGCTAAACATCTGATGCGGCAGCGAGAGTGGCGCACCCTCTTCACCGAAACCCCCCGCTACCTCCGGGTGCGGCCTTCGATCTTTCCTGGGCTGAAACGACGCATGCGGGGGCTGTTCGGAAAGGACCTGGCGACGCCCGTCTATCCTCGCTGGCTCGCGCCGGATTTCGCGCGCCGCTCGACCCTGAAAGATCGGGCGAAGGAATGGAGTGATCTGCCGGCAGCGCGCCCCCATCCCGTTCTCCCTAAGGCCCACATGTCCCTGTCGCTACCGCACTGGGCTCGCATGTTCGAACACGAAAACGCAGGCCTTACTCATTGCCCTGTTGAGGTGCGTCATCCCTTTTTGGATTTGCGCATCGTAAGTTTTCTTCTAGCGCTTCCTCCCTTTCCATTCTTCTTTGACAAGAAGCTGTTGCGCGAGGCGGCGGTCGGCCGGCTGCCGGAGCGTGTCCGTCTGCGGCGGAAGACAGCCCTGGCCGGGAATCCGCTGGTTGAACATGTGAGACGATTGCCACACGGCTGGATGAATGAGATAGACTGGTACCCAGGAATGGACTCATATGTTGATAAATCGGCCCTGAAGGCGGTTTGGAGCGAAACAAACGCGCAGGCGCTCACGGCTGTGCGACCGTTGTGTCTCAACTTTTGGTTGCAGTCAGCGAGTAAGGTTCGGTATAAGTTGCTTGCGGAGGTCCGCAATGGTTAAGCCCCTCGAACGGGATACTAAAAAACCATATTCATCACCTATCATAACCATATACGGTACGGTACAGGAACTTACCAAGAAAATTGGCCTAGGGGGCTCGCAGGACGGGGGAGTTTTCCCGCGCAACTTTACACATATCTAGAGTATTTGAGTTCGTAAGGCCACCCTCCCGTTGCTTCATAACGCTAGCGAGCTTGGTATTCTGTAGCCAGGAACGCGTCGCGACAGATGAGCAATGTTTCGGGGCATGGCTCGTTCTTGTTTCCACACACATACCGACGTTTGGTGTCGAACGAAGTGAATATCACGTATGCCGCTTTCGGCTTGCTTCTCCGCTGCAATATTGAACTCCCGGAGTTAACGCCTGTTGATCCAGGATGTGCTGGAGTACGGCTGGAAGAGTCCGATAGTTGTACCGTCATCGTCCACATGAAAGGTTCTTCTTCCAGAAGCGAAACCGTCGCTGCCGCGTCTGAAGAGTTAAGCTATGCTGGCCCCTACTCAGCTCAAGCAGGCGACTCCGCTTTGAAAATTTGGAAGGCTCGAGACGGCAGGTATCTGCGCCTCGCTTATTTCGACGGCACCCAATTCTGGCTCGATCCACAAGGCACCCAAATCTGGGTGACTTGGCCTGACGATTTAACAGCCGAACATGCCGCTGCTTATTTACTTGGACCGGTTCTCGGACTTCTCCTGCGGATCCGGGGCGTGACGTGTTTGCATGCCAGCGCGGTGGCGTTCGGTGAAAAGGCCGTTGCTTTCGTGGGTTCTGCGGGCGCTGGGAAATCGACAACGGCCGCAGCGTTGGCGCGGCGAGGGCATGCCGTTTTATCCGATGATGTGGTCACGCTCGCAGACCGCGGCGGAACTGTCTTTGTTCACCCGGCATATCCATTTTTACACCTTTGGCCAGAGTCTGTGGAATGGCTTTACGGTTCTGCCGAGATGCTTCCACGATTCATCCCAAATTACGAGAAGCGCTGCCTTTCACTGGGGAAACGAGAATTGCGGTTCGAAGACAGCCCCTTGCCGTTGACAGCGATTTACATCCTTGGCGAGAGACGCGGCGATCCCGCCCCGATCCTAGAAGAAATCACGCCGCAAAGAGCCTTTCTCGCGCTGGTGGCCAACACCTACGCCACGAACGCTATCGAAAGGAGTTTGCGCGCGAAAGAATTCGAAGTCCTGGGCCGCTTGGTTCCGCGCATTCGGATCCGCCAGCTTTGCGCCCACCAGGATGTCCGCCGAATATCGGATCTTTGTGACCTAATATTCCACGATATGGAAGAAACGAACCTGAGGAAATCCACGATCGCCTAACCTCAATTCCTTGATCTGTTCGCTTCGGAAGAGTGGCAATTTGAATACCACGTAGCGAAATAGGTGCCGCTCCGTAACCTTAAGTCTGTGCTACCATCCCATTCAAATGGGCGTGTCCGTTTCTTGCGAATCGGCGCTGGTGGTCCAAGTCTGCCGGTCATGGTGTTTTGGCAGAAGGAACATTCTCTAGCCAGCTTCGAGATGGCCACTGCCAAGATTCCCTTCAGCTCATTACGCATCACTTGAGAAACCAAAAATGAGGAGATACGCCATGCATACGAAATCCCGGCGAGTAAGAATCGCGGTGCTGATTGTCGCCGTATTGACGCTCACCCATGACGGGAATGCGGTCGACCATACCGCTGCGAAACCGACCGGTGCGGCGGCGGGTGTGGCTGCAGCGGCTGCGTCGCCGCTTAGACAAGCTTGGACAAGTGCCTATGGCAAGCTGCCGATGGCGTTCGAGGCCAATCTGGGCCAGACCAATCCTGAGGTTCGATACCTGTCGCACGGCAACGGCTACGAACTGTTCCTGACCAGCCAGGAAGCAGTCCTCACATTACGGGATCCGCAGCCTGTGGGCGAACAGGTGCCAAAAAATGCGGCCTCCTTCGCGGAGCGCCGAAAGCCGCCTGTCGCTGAAAAAAGTTCTGTTCTCCGCATGCGATTTGACGGGGCTAATCGAACGCCCGAAATCGTGGGGACGAACCTGCTGCCCGGGAAAGTGAGCTACTTCGTCGGAAATGATCCGAAGAAATGGTATAGCGACATTCCGTCCTATGAAGCAGTCAGATATAAGGCGGTTTATCCGGGAGTCGACGTGTTGTTTTACGGCCAGCAGCACCGGTTGGAATACGACTTCGTGGTTGCGCCGGGGGCCGAGCCAAATAATATCGCGCTAAATATCGAAGGTGCACGCAAGGTCGAGATCAATTCGCATGGGGATCTGGTGATGAGCGTGACCACAGGCAAGCTCGCTCTGCAGAGGCCAGTCATCTATCAGGAAATAAACGGCGAGCGCCGCGAGATCGCGGGCCGTTACTCAATTGCGGATGGCCATCACATTCGCTTTTTGGTCGCCGGGTATGATCACACGCGGCCTCTGACCATCGATCCGGTCCTCAATTATTCCACGTATATCGGCGGTGAAAATTTCGATCTTGCCCTGGGCATCGCTCTGGATGCGGACGGGGACGCTTACATCGCCGGGAACACCACCTCGACCATGTTTCCGCAGATGAATCCAGACAGTGCGACGATGCCGAGCGACGTTGCGACGCTAGGCACGGCCTTTGTAACGGAGCTGAACCCAACTGGCACGGCGCTCCTCTATTCGACATACCTGGGTGGCAGTGGAAATGGAACCTTCGGAGACATCGCGAATGCGATCGCGGTGGATACGTCGAGCCCTGCAAATATTTACGTGACTGGCTTTACCGGTTCGTCGGATTTCCCGCTGAGTACCGCAATGGCTCCGTATCAGGGGACACCTCCTCCAATCAGCGTCACAGCCGCCGCGTCGGCATTCATCACAAAGCTTGCGCCTTCGGCTAGCGGTTCGGCACAACTTGCCTATTCGAGCTACTTAGGTGGAAACACCTTCGACGAAGGGTTTGGCATTGCGGTAGACGTCTCCGGGAATGCTTTTATAGCAGGTGAGACACAATCTACGAACTTTCCACAAAAAGGGACGCAAATTACACCGGGGCGGACTAGCGCGGCAGGAAACGCCTTTCTAACGGAAATCAATACGACAGTTGGCGGAGCGGCGTCGCTGGTCTACTCGACTTATCTCGGTGGAACCAGCACCGGAAGCCGCCTTTTCGGATTTGCAGATGTCGCCACGGCAGTGACGACCGACGGCAACTCGAATGCTTACGTGGTGGGCGGGACATCGTCAACCGATTTCCCGACGGCTGGCGCAGCCATACCGGGCAGCGCTGCGTGCGGAGCGAACACAAGAGGGTCAGCATTCCTCTCCGTTGTTAACACGACGACCGCGACTTTGGGATATTCGCATTGTTTAACTGGCGACAATGTGGAAATCGCCTTCGGAGTCAATCTGGGGACGGGTGTCCCGGCAGTGGCCAGCAAGGTTGCTTACATTACTGGGGAAACCGGGTCGTCCAACTTTCCCATCTCCGCGAATTCGATCCCTCCCGCGGGCAGTGTCGCGAACCGCGTAGCCTTTTTGGCATTGGTCGATACAAATTCCGCGAGTCCTCTCCAATATTCTACATTTTTGGGCGGAACAAGCAGCGACATAGGCCTTGCGATTGGTTCGGATGCGCTGGGAAACGCCTATGTGGGAGGCGTGACCGCTTCGAAGGACTTTCCAATCACGCAGGGAGCTCTAGTGGAAGCCCTTAACAACCCAACTGGCATGGCATTCGTTTCAAAAATCGCGCCGAACGGGAATGGTCTTGCCGATTTGATTTATTCCACATATTTTGGCGGACAGGCCTCCAATAGCTTGAGTATCCCGGATACAGCTCAAGGAATTGCTATTTCAGGCACGAACGCCTATCTCACAGGCGAAATGGCTTCTCCCGACATGCCGGTGTCGACTGGCGCATACCAGGCGTCCCTAAGGGCAGTGGGAGCGACGGCGAACGCATATGTTGCAGACCTACCGCTAATCCCTACGATTTCGGTATCTCCCACCAGCATCAATTTCGGAACGCAACTGATTGGGACGCCGACGGCAGCACAATTCGTCACGCTTACCAATAACACTTCATCCTCCGTCACTCTAACGCTTCCACCGACATTTGTCGGCGCAAATGCCTCGGATTTCACAGCAACTGGAACTGGCGGCACCTGTGGAGCGTCACTCGCTGCTGGAGCGAGTTGCACGGTCGGGGTCACGTTTACACCTTCTTCTGCCGGAGCGAGATCGGTGACTATGAAAATTGTTGACAGTCTTGACACGGCAACCCATCCCATCCAAGTCGCGCTGATCGGAACCGGCAGTGCTACCATTTCTGCAATAACCTTTAGTCCTGCCAACCTCACCTTCGCCGGCCAGTTGCTCACCACCACCAGTGCCGGACAAACTCTCACGATCAGTAACCCAAGCACCGTTAACGCGCTCACGATCACCGCGATCACCGTCAGCACTGATTACACCATCGCCTCGAATTCTTGCGGCGCCTTGCCGATAACCATCGCTGCGTCTCCCGCCGGGACGTCGTGCATGTTGAGCATCACATTTAATCCGAGCGCGACCAGCGCGCCCGGGGCGGACAACGGAACGATCATGTTCACCGACAACGCCAATGGCAGCCCTCAATCCTTCGCGCTCAGCGGTACAGCATGGGATTTCTCAGTCTCAGCCCCCAGCACCGTAAGCGTAGCCAGGGGTGCCATGGGCAACTTCCCCGTAACCGTTACCGGACTCGGCGGATTCACCGGCGCTGTTTCGTTCACCTGCACGCCCGGCAGTACGCTCGTCACCGCGTGCGCCGTGTCAACCACCAACGCAGCCGCTGCACCCGGAGCCATGGCCACCGGCACGCTCACGGCCGCTTCTTTTGTCGCCGCGCCGGAGTCCACGAAACCTCTGCCGCCTGCTGCCACTCCGCAACAGGTTCTTTTCCTGATGCTGGCAATCGCTCTGCTCTTCTTGTTCCCCTCCACGCGAAAGATCCGCACGCGCATGGGGCTGGCCGGAGCGATGCTGGTCTTCATACTCGTGGCGGGCTGCACTGGAAGCCGGTCGAAGCCCAAGACAACGACCCTGACGATCACACCTTCTTCCGGCGGCGTCACCAAACCGACGATCACCGTGACCGTTAACATCACGTAGCAGCAAACACTCTCGAACCTATCCGGGCCGCGCGTTCTGCTCTTACAGGACGCGCGGCCTTTTTCTTTGCGTGCAAGCCTCAAGCCCTCGGGTGTCGCACTCAACTCGCTCGATTTTTTCGCGCCGCACAAGTTCTCGCGATTCAGCTTTCTTTTCGAAGCTTTTCGCCCAGCACTACCCTTAAGGCATCTTTCCATCTATTCTAGGTGCCGCCGCGCGCCAACGAATTACGGGGAACTCGCATCTGAAACACTCGCGGATCGAAGCACGCTGAAACCACCACATTCACTGGAGGATGCGGTTGATGAAAAAAGTAGCGGGGATTTTGCTGTTGACGGCGCTTTTCTGTGGCCACGCCATGGCCCAGGAAAATTCGATGTTCAAGCCGAATCTTTCGAAGCTCAAGCCTCGCAAGCCTGATCGCGCGAAATTTGAGCTCGGCGCCGGATACACCTATCGCTCACTCTTGGAGCCCTCGCCCCATCCCCCGAACCTCAGCAACCGCCTGAACATGAATGGATTCAACGTCCATGGTGAATACCGCATCTTCCGCTGGCTGAGCGCTGCCGGCGATATTTCGGGTGCGTACAACATCAACTCCGTAAACGGCGACACGCAGATTTATACCCTGATGTTTGGTCCCGAGTTGTATCCTCTGGGCCACCGGCACAAAATCACTCCTTTTGGCCACGTCCTCTTTGGTGAGGGCTTTTCCGTTTACAACCTCGCAAGTCAGGGCGGCTTTGCTCCCGTGAGCCACTGGGACAACGGTTACATCTGGATGGCCGGCGGCGGACTGGACGTCAGGTTCAAGAAGCGCTGGACGATCCGCTTAATTGACGCCAACTACGAACTCACGCATTTCGCCAATGTCGGGACTGGAAGCTATGGAGGAACCAGCCAGGGAAATTATCGCATCTCGGTCGGCGTGATCTATCGCTTTGGCGTCAAGTAGCGCGCGGGAGTCTTGCTGTCTCGCTACGAATGCGGCTCCTCGCCGATGGACCTTGAACATGCGGTGAACTCCACGCCTTCTGTGATTTAAGATTGCTCTTGCGAAGGGATCGATAGTCGTAGGAGATTACGGCACCGTGGAGCAAACCATTGGGGAAGGCCGCACGCGGCTCCTGATTCTGCTGGTGGCTCTCGCGAGCGGAGTATTCCTGTGCTATCAGGCCGTCAGGTTCTGGCTCGCCGACCATCGCATCCATTCGAGCAACCTGGATGTCATCGAGCGTGGCGCGGCGCTCGAGCCTGGCGACGCCGAAGCCTGGGACCTCCTGGGGCGTCACCACCAACTGGATTTTGCAAATCCGGATCCCGCGCAAGCGGTTACGGATTATCAACGAGCCATCCACGATGACCCACTTTCCGCAAATTACTGGATGAACCTTGCGGGCGCTTATGAAACCATTGGAGATCTAAATGGCGCGCAGCACGCATTCGACCAGGCGCGTGCTGTCTACCCGATCTCCGCCGAGGTAGCTTGGAATTACGGTAACTTCCTGCTTCGTCAAGGTCAAGACGCTGCCGCATACGCCGAAATCCGCCAGGCGGTGCAATCAGACCCGCGTCTGTTGAGACTCGCTGTCTCCCGGGTGTGGCGAGCGCGTCGTGACGTGAACGTGCTCCTCAATCAGGCGCTTCCTGCGGATGTGAATGCGTATATCCAGGCATTGGATTTTTTCGCATCGATTCAGCAAACAGAAGCGGCGCTATCCGTGTGGCGCCAGCTGATATCTCTGAGGAAATCAGTCCCTCTGCAAAAAACGTTTCCTTTCTTCGAGGAATTGATTTTGGACGATCGCTCTGCGGATGCGAAGCAGGTGTGGACCCAAGCCCTGGCAGCGGCGGGACTTCCCCCCGATGAACCGGGTAATCATTCGCTAGTGTGGAACGGCTCGTTTTCGCGCGATTTCGACAATGGTGGACTGGGCTGGCGATGGCACTCTCCCTGGGGCGTGGACTTCAGTTTTGAATCTGCTCCTCCTTCGCACGGCGTTCGCACCATTCGACTGGATTTTGCGGGAGGCAGAAACCTGGGATTGGTTGAGCCCGCGCAATATGTTCCGGTTGAGCCCAGCCGCGTCTATCATTTTCATGCTTACATGCGGACGGCAGAAATTACTACCGAAAGCGGCATGCGCTTTTCGATCATCGATCCCAATCATGGCAATGCGGTAGATGCGCAGACGGAAAACTTTACGGGCTCCCATCCATGGACCGCTCTTGATATGGACGTCACAACTGGCCCGGAAACTCACTTCCTGCTTGTTCAGCTGTTGCGCGAGAACAGCCGTTTGTTTGATAACAAGCTGCGCGGCTCAGTCTGGATCGCGGACGTTTCGCTGGTTCCTGCCAAAGCTCAGGGGAAGCCCTCGCAATGAAAGTGATCCGCGTTGGCCTGCTGTTTCTATTCGCGTTTTGCGTCTTCGCTTTCGGTGCGGTCGAAGTCTGGGCCGAATCGCTTTTGGAGATCGGGGCTTCGATCCTTCTGATTTATTGGGCCGTGATGTTATGTAAGGACAAGCAGGCAGCGATACAGTGGAGTCCCCTCAATTGGCCTCTGCTCGGGTTCATCGCAGTCGGGATAGCGCAACTTGTTTTTCGTTGGACGCCCAATCCATTCCTCACACGTCTGGAATTGCTCAGGCTCGCGGCGTATTTCATTGTATTTTTCCTGATCGCGCAGGCGTTCCGAGAGCGCACCGACCTTGTGAAGCTGGCTTGGTTTCTGTTAGCCCTGGGCTTTTCGGTTGCTCTGCTCGGAATCATTCAGCATTTCACTTCCGAAGGAACCATCTACTGGTTTCGCCAACTTGCTGAAGGAGGTGACGTATTTGGGCCCTTCGTGAACCGCAACCACTTCGCGGGCTTTGTTGAACTCGTCGGGCCGGTGGGTCTTTCGTTGCTAGTTTTCCGCGGCGTACGCCGGGACCTGTTTCCAATGGTCGGTTTGCTAACGATAATTCCTATAGGCGCCCTCATACTTGCAAGCTCGCGAGGCGGGATTGTTTCTTTTGCTTTCGAAATCGGCGTGCTCGTTCTACTGGCACGCACTCGTCGAGGACCCGAGGGCCCACGGCTAATTGCGATTGGAGCCGTCGCCTTGGCGGCTGTCGCCCTGATTGCTTGGTTGGGGGCAGGCTCCGCGATTGAGAGACTCTCGAAGACGCGGGCGAGCGACGTCACACTCACGCGCCGCGCGTCCATGTTCCGTGGTGCGGAACACATCTTTTTCGATCACCCATTCAAAGGCGCAGGGCTCGGCACAATAGTCAGTGTGTATCCTCGCTATGAAACCATTTATGACGGGCTGGTCGTGGATCATGTGCACAATGACTACATCGAAGCTCTCGCCGAAACCGGACTCCTAGGCGGTCTGTGCGGCTTGGCATTTTTCTGCCTCTTGTACCGTGAAGCGCGCAAATCGTTCCGCGCCGAGCAAGGTCATTTTTCGCGCGCGCTGCATGCTGGAGCTATCGCTGGGGTTTGTGGTCTGCTACTCCACAGCTGGGTCGATTTCAATCTACACATCCCTTCGAACGCACTCTTGTTTCTGCTCCAAGCGTTCCTTGCGACATCTCCACCCTTACCTTCGGAGGCACCCCCGAGGCGCAAGCATTTGCGCGAGCCCACGCCTACGTAAACATAAGAGACCTTCGGCTGCGTGCCTCAAAAAGCGACGGCGATAAGAAAATGCTTCTGTTTTCCATACTCCATTGACTAGTTGTGGGTTACGTCAACTTCGGTTCTCTTAAAGATGCTATCATCCATGTTTCGCACACCTGGATCCGCTCAGGATCGCCGTTATCGTTAGCTCGAGTTTCGGACGAACGTTAGAATGATTCGGCTGCCGGAAATTGCACGGGAATGCCGTCGTTGACAGACGCGGACCCCGCTAGCATAGTATTCGAGGGGCTGGTCTTATGGGAAGAATAGTCGGCTGGGGAGTTCTTACGTGTATGCTTCTCAGCGTTCAGGTAACTTACGGTCAAAATAAGGAAGAGACCACTCAGCAGACGAACGACAGGATCCAAGAACTCGCCAGGATGACAAGCTCGCCTGTCGCAGATCTCCCGCTCGGAGCGGGTGATTTGATCCATATCGAAGTCTTCGACGTCCCGGAGTTGACTCGGGACGTTCGCATCAGCGTTTCGGGAGAGATTGGATTTCCACCCATTCACGAGAGAGTTAGGGCGGCTGGCCTTACCCCTTTTCAATTGGAGGATAAGCTCCAAGAACTGCTCAGTCAGGGTGGGTTGGTTTCGCACCCGGAGGTTTCTGTCTTCGTCAAGGAACAAATCAGCCAGCCCTTGACGATTATCGGGGCGGTGGCACGTTCGATGACCTATCAAGCGGTGCGGCCGACCACGCTGCTAGAACTGGTGGCCAATGCTGGTGGAATCTCGGATAACGCAGGCACTGTTATCTGGATTACGCGGCCGACGCAAAGCGAAGCGGTTAAACCTGTCTCTGCTGCGACGAACGGTAGTCCCGACTCTGACGAGCAAACGATCACGATTCAGTTGCAGGACTTACTCAGCCCGGAGAACGCCGCATTTAATATCCTGCTGCAGGGGGGAGATGTTGTGAATATTCCGCCTGCTGGGTTGGTGTACGTTCTCGGGCGAGGGATCACGCAACCGGGAGGCTACGTCCTGCAGAGTCGTGGGGAACAGGTCACTGTCTTGAAGGCTCTTGCCTTGGCCCGCGGACTTGCCAGTTTCGCAAAGCCGGATGATGCCGTGATCTATCGTACGAATCCGAAAACCGGAAAGCGCGAAGCGATTCCGGCTCACATCAAACAGATCGAAAAAAACAAATCTGAGGATCTCGCGCTGAAGGCAAATGACATTCTTTATATCCCAGATAACCTGGGCCTCAGGGTTGCAGCCAGGGCAACAGAGGCAGCGATCAGCATCGGCACGGGCGTGCTGGTCTATCGTTCAACGAACACGAACCCTTAATGCGGGCGACCGACGAGACTTTCGATCAATTCGATTCACCGCTGAGGACTGCTAGCTAAATGGAAGAACTATCCAGGACCGCTGCTCGGGACCGCAGAGCCGGAGAATCGCTGGCCGTCATCCCTGCACCGTTGCCCCTCCCATGGGAGCACATGCCGCGGGAGCCGCACCTGCTGGACTACCTTATCATCCTCCGCAAGCATCAATGGCTGATCGCCACCTTTCTCCTGACAGTGGTGACCGTAGTTACCATCGCTTCATTCAAAACGAA
>JBAQGJ010000106.1:0-2656 GCA_049287725.1 Candidatus Acidiferrales bacterium
GACTTAGACGCGGCCATCCATGAGGGATTTCGGAACCTAGCTTGGCAGCAACGAATCAGTTGCGATGCCTGTAAGCGTATAGACGGAGCGCCGAATCCCGCACCAGATAGGCGAGTACAGCGCGGCAGGCGGAGCAATTCGGCAAATGCGCGAAGAACTTGGCGCTCGCCGGCATCTTCGGAAATCTCTTGCACGGTTTCGGCTCGCCGTTCGCCATCGAATGCACGTTACGCACTCGGCGTGGATCGAGCTGGTATTTCGTCTAGGCGGTCACAATTCCGACCGCACGGCCCGGACAGTCCCAGCGTTTGGCGCTTCCGTTCTTAGTTGGCCTGAGCGCGCGTTCCAAAAACCCTTTCCCGAATTTTGGAACGCCCTACGGCTGAGCGGTACAGCGTTCCGACTCCAACCCCCAGCTGCTTGGCAATCGCCCGCCAGCCGACTCCCTGTGCGCGAAGCACGGCAATCCGCTTAGCATCCAGATCCTTTGGTGGGCGGCCGAGGCGTTTCCCTTTGGCGCGGGCGTTCCGAAGTCCGGCGCGGACGCGCTCCGCGATCAGACTACGCTCCAGCTCGGCCACGGCCCCGAGTACCGTGAACACCATTTTTCCGGTGGGTGTGGACGTGTCCATTTGCTCCGAGAGACTGACGAACTCAACCCCGAGCGCCTGGAAGGTCTCCAGTGCGCGGAGCAGGTGCGAGACGGACCTGGCGAAGCGATCGAACTTCCAGACCACGACCGAATCAAACCGCCGTCGATGAGCGTCCGCGAGCAGGCGATCAAGTTCGGGTCGCTTTTCTTTCGCGCCCGAGATCCCGGCGTCCACAAATTCGCCAGCGATATCCCAACCGCGGCGCTGGCAGTACTCGCGCATCTCCCGAAGCTGGACTTCCGGGTCTTGCCCGTGTCCGTTGGTCGAAACTCGTGCGTATAGGGCGGCGCGCACATCACACCTCGCCGTTCTTTAGATCACGCTCGATTTTCTCCATCTCGTATCGGACCCAACGGTTGCACTTGACGCAAAGGGCGTGGCTCGCATGCGGATGGCTGCGCTCGTGGCAGCGCAAACAGCCGTACCGATCAAAAAAAATTGCGAACTTTCGGACCGACGCGACAGATTGAAGCAAGCGTATGAGCTGAGCTTCCTCACGGCTCCGAAAGAACGGCTCAAGGGCCAGATCGGGCTTTGGCGCTCCTTGCAGCACTTCAACTTTTGTTTTCATGGATTTTTCCAGTGCGGGTGAAGTTCCATAACTTCGCGCATCTTTGCATTAGAGACGTGCGTGTAAATTTGTGTCGTGGACAGGCTGACATGCCCGAGAAACTTGCTGATCGTTAGCAAGTCGGCGCCGCGGTCGAGCAGGTGCGTTGCGAAGCTATGCCGGATTTGGTGAGGATGCACGTGGCCGAGGCCGGCACGCACCGCAGCGCGCTGCACGATATTCCGTATGGATCGTGCATCCATTGGCTTGTCCTTCACTGGCCGGGGACGTGGCTTGAGCTTGTCCGCCAGTATTGCAGTGAGCTTTTTCCTCGCCTCTTCACGCGTCATTTCGGAAAGCGTTCCGAGGCAAACGCGCCGCTGGCTCCAACCCAAGCGGCCATCGCCGCTGATCTTGTAATTTTCTCGCCACTGTCCCATCCAACAACCGGCGTCCGTCGCGTTCGCGGTGCGTCGGTACACAACACCACCTTGGTCCGCCTTACCTTCGTCCTGAAATAACCACCCGTCTGTTCGCTTTCCGAGACTCGCCTTGAGCAGTTGAATCGCCCTATCGTTGAGCGGTACAAGGCGCTCTTTGTTCCCCTTCCCAAGCACCCTGACTCTGCGGTCCGACCAGCACACATCCTCAACACGCATGCCTGCGATTTCACTAACGCGACATCCGGTCGCGTAAGCAGTTTCCAGGAGAGCCCTGTCACGTTGAGTCTGAGCAGCGTGGATGAGCTGATTGACCTGTTCCTCGGTCAACACCTTTGGAAGTTTGTGCGTCACCTTTCGGGCCTGAATAGCGTGCGCGGGAGAGACCGGGACTACTTCAATCGCCACTGCAAAGCGAAACAGTGATCGCAGCGCACAGAGCGATTCGCGCAGAGTTTGGCTTGACGCGCCGCGCTCATACTGCCAAGCCAAGTAATCGCGGACGTCGCGAGGTTTAATGCCCGCTATTGGAATGCCGCTTACCAAGTGGAAAAAATCCCGGTAGACGCGGACGTAGCGGTCCATGGTGACCCTTGCGAGTCCACGGATTTCGCTGTCTTCCAGGAAGCACGCTACAAGTTGCTGTGCGTCTGCTCGCTGCGCGACGATCGCGCGGTCCCGTCCCACATCGAGTTGATCTGATTTTCGGGAGAGAGATTTCACGATTTGCTCCTCGCCAGCCGTTCCTCATCAGCGCCGTCGAGCTGGACACAAACACGGCGGACGCCCAGGTCGTCATGCCTGAGCGTTTCGGTTGTTAGTTCGATAGCTGCGGATAAGCGGGCATGGGAGAACCAGGCCCCGCCAAGTGCGGCCCACTGAATCGAAATCCGACCTTTACGCTACCCACGTACGAAACCATCAGGCGTTCGGAGCGTCCGGCCATCTGCAATATCACCGTGCCGTGCCGGTGCCTGCGGTCTATCGACAGGACGGCGTACTCCCGCGCGACT
>JBAQGJ010000107.1:0-7394 GCA_049287725.1 Candidatus Acidiferrales bacterium
GGGTATTCCTCGCGTCACTCAGCGCTGCAGACTCGCCCTGTATCTTTTGCTGCAGTTCCCGAACCATCCGATCGCTAGCGGCGAGCTGTGCTCGCAAGGTTTGACGCTCATGGCCTGCATCACTCAATTGCCGTTCAAGGACAGCAAGCTCGCCCTCGTTGCGCACATCGGTAATCTGGGAGGATTGCGAGGCATGGCGCTTCCCGAGTTGGTACGAGTAGATCCCGAGCGCCACGGTAAGCAGCACCGCAGCAGCGAACGGCAACCAGACGTAATTCCAATTCACGTGTCTGCCAAGACTGCCGTTTTCCCGGGCAAAAACGAAGGCGTTTTTCCGTGCGGGGGAATCGGATTCCCGGTCCGAGCTTCCGGCACGTACCGTGCCGGCCTGGATCGGGTTGGCGATCTCGGTCGGCACCGCGTTTCCCTCAGGTGAATTGGGTGTCACCAGTTCCGAAGACAGCAGAGGTGCGCCGACATCAGCGACCGCTCGAAACTCGCTGAGCGCCTGCCGGCATTCCGAGCAGGTGGCAAGATGTTCTTTCAACTTCTTCTGCTCATCCGCCGATAGCTCGCCAGTCGTCGAAACCGCGCAGAGTTCGAGAAACTCCTCGTGGGGTCGCATCTCCGACCAGTTTCCGTCTTCTCGTCTATTTCCGTTTTGCTTCATAGACGTCAGCTGCCTGGAACCTTACGCCCAAACATTTGCTGTCGCAACTTGTCGAGAGCTCGGTAATAGTGGTTTCTTATGTTTCCCAGGGGCTGCCCAAGTTTCGTGCTGATCTCCGAGAGTGTGTAGCCCTCGAAAAAGAATAGGCGCAGGGTTTCTCGTTGATACTCGGACAATTCGCCGACTATCTTCTCTAGACCATTACGTCCAAACACCGCCTCCGGGGAATAATCATGCTCCATGGTCGGAATCCCGACCACCTGGCTCACACTGCTTTGCAGGTCCTCTCGATTGTAGAAATGACGTGTTGCCAGGCGACGTCGTCGTTCAATCGCTCTTTGATACGCCATCTGAACAATCCAGGAACCCGCCGAGCCTTTTGAACTATCGAAGATGAAGCATTTTCGTTGGATAAACAGAAATAGATCTTGGACTAGATCGTCGGCCTCTGAGCTGTCTCTGAGGATACGCCCCGCGATGCTTCGAACGACTCGCGCATATCTTTGGAACAGGCATCCGAGGGCTTCGTGCTCGCCGGCCTGCACGCGGCTCAATAACTCTTCATCCCGCAGGCCGTCAGTTGGCACAGGTAGTCGACTCTTCTCGGTTTTTCGATCAGTTAGATGCGGTGCGACAAGTCGGGCTGGCATGGAGGGGTTCATTTCCTCCCCGCCACGCTGCCGATGCAATCCACGTCTGCGCTACGCAAGGGCGCAAAGCACTGTTCGCTGCGGTTCGGGCGCGAGATGTCGGTAACCGCCCGTTGGCCTATTACCAACAGCTGTGCACGATATCCAAGAGCATGGCAAGGCGCCGCAGACACGTTCAGCCTCGGTCTGGTCCAGAGAAGGCTTTCGGGCAGGTAATGAGAGACGTTCGGAAAAAGGTTTCAATGTCCCAAATGGATCTGCACAAGAAGAGCGGATTGGATCGTACTTTCATTAGCGATCTGGAAAGGGGCATTCAGTGTCCTAGCCTCAGGACTATTTTGAGAGTTGCAATCGCGCTCGACATCGCTCCTGCGAAGTTGATTCAGCGAACGCTCGAATCTCCATTCTTCTCGTTTCCAGCTCTCGAAGGAGACTTGTGATCAACAGTTTACCGCTTTGGGCCTTCATAATCAATATAAATACCAGCTAATAGCTTATTTTACTTCACTCCAGCGCTCGGTAACGTGTTCTTTGCTAGAGCGAGATGAAGAATCAAATTCTGTTCGGCAGAAGAATTCGGGGCATCCGCAAGACAGCGAGGCTACCGAGGGAGAAGCTTGCTGAACGAGCGGGAATAAACCCCAATTACCTTGGCGAGATCGAAAGAGGAGAGAAGTGGCCGTCGTTAGAGGTTCTCGACTCGCTTTCTAGAGCCCTGAATGTAGAGGTCGCTGCCTTCTTTGATTACGAGTCATACGAACCCAACGTCAATCTACTGAAGGCGAAATTTCGACATCTCCTGGAAAATCGGACAGCTGAAGAAATTCAGCGCGCTCACCGTATCTTGAAGGCGTTGTTCGAGACTTAGCCTGGCATTCCACCTTGAAAAGTTGACTCTCCTTAACCACGAGCATACCATCCTGCCTAACGACGAAACAGGTGTTGCGGACTTTTGACCGCTACCCTCCGGGCGGAGTGTAATGCGAGGGCGTGAAAAAGCGTTTTCGAAGCGCCAGTCGCCACGCTGGATGCGCGCCGGCTCTGTACTCATCGGCTTTGCGGCCTTAACCCTACTGATTACCGCATTCGGAGCCCACCTCTATAGCGGTTCACTTTCCTCAGTGTTACTCACCCTCGTCCTAATCGCTCTTGCTGCTGCCATCGGCCTTCATGTTCGCTTTCTACTCCTGGCACGCCAAGAACAACGTGAAACCGCCAGCGCGCTTGATGCCACCGAACGCGAATATAAATCCGTGTTTGATAACACTCTCGACGGCATCCTGATCCTCGACGATGAGGGCGTGTGTCTCGAAGCCAATCCGGCAGCCCTTGCGTTATTGGGAACTGCCCACGATGAGCTGGTGGGTCAGCCGATTGAGAAGTTCTTTGCAGATTATGGGGACTTCAACACCGCCTGGAAGCGATTCCTCGACCGCACATACGAACACAGCGAGACACGCGTTTCGCGTGGCGATGGGCAAATTGTCTTTGTCGAGTACACGGCGAAAGCCAATTTTCTTCCCGGACGGCATGTGGCCGTGCTTCGTGACATCTCCGAGCGGAAGAGTGCCGAAGCAGCCTTGCGCGAGAGCGAACAGAGATTTCAGCAGATGGCCAATAACATCCAGGAGATTTTCTGGATGCTCGACGCGGAGAACATGCAAGTCCTCTACGTCAACCCTGCCTATGAAACGATTACGGGGCGCGCGTGCCAATCGCTCAGTGAAGATCCCAAGGCATACGAGGATGTTATCCACCCTGAGGATCGGGTTTGCGTGCTTGCGCGGTTGGAAGAATCCGTTCAAACAGGCCGGTTCGACGAGGAATTTCGCATCGTCAGGCCTGACAACGCGACCCGCTGGGTTTGGGTGCGCGGCTTCCCTGTCAGGGATTCTGCCGGAATCGTCCGGCGCCTTGTGGGGACCGCCCTGGACGTCACCGCTCGGAAATCAGCAGAAGAGCAAATGGCGCGCAACCTGGACATGGCGGAAGCGGCACGAGCGGAAGCCGAGGCATTTCGCAAGACCAGTCTTGCTCTCACACAGGATTTAAGCATGGACTATGTGCTTGACACGCTACTTCAGTCGCTCTTGAATCTGGTCCCCTGCGAATTGGCTCAGGTCATCTTGGTGGAAGCGGATACGCGCCTGTTCCTTGCTCGCGAGGTGCAGAACTGCGAGCCAAAATGCCATTTGCCCCATTCTCCGGAAATCCTGGATGCACGGGACAGCCCGTTGTTAATGGAAATCCTTGCTACGAAGAAGAGTCTGTTGATCGCCAACACGGCGCACGAGGAACAATGGGTGAAGTTCAAAGGTTTCTCGCATCTACGTTCCTGGTTGTGCGTCCCGCTGGTGGCTTCCCACCAGGTTCTCGGCTTTCTTTCACTTGGTGATACTCACGCCCAGATATTTACGCAGGAACATTTGCGTCTTGCCAGGTCGCTTGCAATTCCGGCAGCCGTAGCCATTCAGAACGCGCGGCTCTACGAGCAAGCGGAAATATTTCGGGGGGAGCTTGAGCAGCGCTTGGCGGATCTGGAGCGGGCGGAGAAGGTTCTTGCGAGAGCCCGGCAGAGCGGCGAACTGCTTTAAAGGAATTTTCTGCGAACTGATTCCGACTCCAGGAGCGGCGGGCAGTGTTGGTTGCATATTCCGAACCCTGGCAAACCGCGAGAGCTGATTCTTGCGTTGGGCCCGAACTTGTCGGCGTATGATATCGATGTGAGCGAAGCGCAGAGCGATTTTTGGGGGAAATGTGGCGCCGGGATTGAGCCGACTCGCAGGGTCGATTCCACGCTTAAAAGACGGATCTCGTGTCTGCGACGCCTGCTTCGTCAAAGAAACTCCGCGGGCAACGCAGTCAACGAAGGATCGTTGAATTCTTCAAACTTGAGATCTCTTTGTCGAATGAAGTCTCGTCATTTCTGAATTTCAATCTGTCGACGCTCAGTCGCGACAATTTCCGGCCGGCTCCGATAACTCGTTATCTTTCCCGTGACGCATACCTGCAAGCCTTTGTATTCACTCTCGGGAGTCCCGAACTTCTCGCGGTCTGACCCCCAGATCAGAATCGTGAAGACTTCCTTTGGATAAGGTTCATCCAGGTTTAGAAATGTTGGTTCACCTTTTGAACTCTTGGCGTAATGAGAGCTTGCAACTTTGCCGCAGACTGTCGCCCTCTCCCCGATGTGATTCTTAGCTTCCGCGGTGGTGATCTTTTTGGTCTGAGCGGGAAGATTCGGAATCGCCACCAAACAAAGTGCGGCCAGAAGCGCCAATCGCAAGCGTTTCATTGACGCCTACGCCCGATTGGCCATTTTTGAAGCCATGTCAAGCAGAAGCCTCTGGTCCTTGGCATTCATTCGCGACAAAGCCTTCACAAACGGGCGAAGCGCGGACTCCTGTTTTCTATCGCGCGCCGTGTCGATCTTTGAAACTGGGATGTTTGGCTTCTCTATGTGCGCATCATCGGTGAAAAGCCGATACATCGGAACCTTCAGTGCATGGGCCATTTTTTCCAGCGTTTCAACGCTTGGAACGGTGTGCCCGTTTTCGACTCTTGAAATGTAGCAGCGCAACAACCCCGTGCGCTTCTGGATATCACCCTGGCTCAATTTCTTGGTCGCGCGAAGTTCCTTCAGTTTGTCACCGATTACCATTGCGGTCCTCCGTTCGCAATCATACGCCGCCAGAGCGCAGGCAGCAAACGGCTCGAATAATTAACCATGCCGTTATCGCGACACGCCAACTGTTTCGATAGCTCCGATGCTGACTCGTGCGGAGCAGCGAACGCGCTCTCTGTGGTCGCAATAGCTGCCAAAGCGAGGCCGTCATCAAAACGTACCCTGCACGCCGTCGTCATAGAATGGCCTCGGATCTTACTGGGGATACAGAATTTTGCGCTTTTTTCTGGCCGATGTTCCGACCACGAGAAACATAGTTGACCACACTTCGGCCGCTCAACTGCAACATCGCAGCTCTCGCAGGGGCGCTGTTTCGAACAGAATGCCAAAGCAACGTGGTGCGAGGGTCGTTGCGCCGCAGGAAACAGAACGTACGTCGGTCACTCCCGGTGATACGACGGCTACGAACATATCCCGAGTGAGCTTTAACGGAGTCGTTATCGCTGCTCGATCGAATCGATTCAGGTGTTGGCTACCATGGCGGACCGTTGGGGACAGACAACGGGTGGCGAATCTTTCCGTTTTTTCCCCCCGGAACAGATCGACGAAATGCTGCGCGAAGGCGCAAAGCGAGGCCGCGCAGGCTCTCACGCGGCGATCGAACGGATACTAAAGCACGAACCAGAACTGCAAAGGGTTTGGCTATGGCAACGCATTCGCCGACTAAAGAGTCCACAGCGAGAACTGCGCAGCCTACGCTCAGTCTGGAGCGCCGACGACGACAAGATCCTGCACGACGGCTACCAAGCCGGATGGAAGGAGAAATGTGAAGCCGTACGCCAACTCTTGAAGCGTCATCCGGATTGGCGGCCGCACGTGATCTGGCAGCACGCACGAAAAAGCGGTCTCACACAACGAATTTCGAAGCGCGGTCAAGAGCGGTCGCGTCTTGCGTGGTCCGGAGACGATGACCACACGCTCTTGGATCTTGCGGGCTACAAGAGAGTTCGCGTAATTGCCAAGATGCTGCATCGCTCCGAAGCCGCCGTACGATATCGCCTCGCGTTGCTCGGCAAGAGCAGCCGGGTCCAGGTAGAAGGTTTCGCTCGGTCCGCCCTGGCCAGAGAGCTCCATTTTTCCACAAGAGGGATCCAGCGATTGATCGCTGAGGGCTTGTTGGAAGTACGAGATCCTCGCGTCACGCGGCAATCCCTGGATCTTCTGCACCAGTCTGGCCGTTTGGAAGAGACTCGGCAGCGCGAAGTTCGGCGAATGTCTCTCGCTAGGCAGGGATCGGATTTTGAGACAACGCCGGCGGCGTCCTGCTCGGAGAGCCGAAACCCGGCCAAGTGTTCTGTCGCATGCGTAAGGCCTTGCCGCGCCAGGCGCGTCTGGGCGGAGGTCGCCGAATCGCTCGGGATAACTATGGCGGCAACCGAGAGGCTCATTGCTGGCGGCGTCTTGAAATTCTACGACCCAACGATTACTGAAAAATCGCTCAGACACTTCTGCCGACGATACGGATCGCTCATCGAGTGCGACCTTCTCGACCAAGAGACACGGGAATGGCTTCAAAGCACGATGGACTGGATCCCGAGGAGCGGTGAATCCGTATCTCGTCGCGTCGTGCCCCTGCGCAAGCACGCACGCGTCGTGCGCCGGTGCACAAAGTGCGGCCGTTCCGTTCGCGGCAATGCATTCTTCAGGCACTTAAAGCAATGCAATCCCGCTAAATCCAAGTTCGGCGGTGGGATAACGGCCTACAATTGACCACCACGTAATCGAACCCTGAAGATCCTACACGTAAGAATCGACTGCGAGAGTGAGGGCGTCAATTGTTGGCCGGGGCGGTAGGTTCTGGTTCACTGACGAGGACAGGATTGTTCCGCGTCTGCTCTCTACGGAAACAGCGGCGCGCGACTGAAAATATTCAGGCGCAATCTGCCGAGCACTCGCTCGAGGACTAAGAGATCCGATTTATGAGCGTACGAAACCAAATGCCTTTGTTACTTCTAAATCGCCCTTGGGTGCTTCCGGCGCAGGTTCTAAAGAATTACCGTAGCCCGATATTATTGCCATTGTCATCGCTGATTTTGTCCGCATCCCCGTCACGTTCATTGCCGCACTGATCACGGCCTGCTCTTCCTTGGTCTTTGGCCCGTTGGCGATCTTGGATCCTTCATAAGGTCACGGGAAGAGAAGACCAGCAGTGGGCGGCAGGATTCGAACCTAGGACCAACGGTTAACTCTAGAAACGCTATGTAGCTGATCCGTCTAGCCTCTGTCTGCGTCGACTATAACGGTACAGCACGATAGTTGGAGGGTTCTGTTCTCAAGTTGTTCTCAACCGCTTGGGATGAACCCCTGTTATGAGACAAAAAATTGGGCACACATGCAGGTTTTCATTCAGCCTTCGTTGCATCTGGTAGCAGGAGAAGGGGTCTGGGGA
>JBAQGJ010000108.1:0-22029 GCA_049287725.1 Candidatus Acidiferrales bacterium
CCTTTCATTCGAGGTGAACCTCCCGGAATTTGCGCCGGATGGACAGGAATGTGTCGGGATGCTTGATCGTCTGGCCGCTGGGGGCACGTTCAACTATGCGGCAGGCGACTATGAGACGGGTTTGGCGCTTCACGACTGGCTGGCCGCGCAGGAATTCTCACAGGTCCTCGCCCGATGCGAGGAGAAGAGCATCGAGGTGTTTTGGAAGACCCCGGTTACTCGGGGAGCTAAGTACCGCGCTACTTGAAGACAAGCTGCCCCCTCAGTTGAAGAGGCGGAAAACGGACTGCCAAAAAGGCGACTCAGTTGACCGTCGCCGTTAGGCCCGTCGGGGCATTAGGAGCCGGTTCGGTTCCCGAACTGCCGCCGGCCGTAAGAGGATGCGGATACGTGTATGGCTCATAACTCATCGTCCAGCTATTTGTTGCCGTGCAGATGTAAAGCTCGCCCTGTCCGCCACTACCGCTTCCGTTCCAGTTTCCCTGGTCGGTAGCCCAGTAGCCAACCCTGGGCGTACAACTCGTCGGGCGATTCGCCAGCGTGCCGTATCCAGTTCCGACAGTTCCGTTGAATGGTGAGGTCGGAGAACTCTGCGCTGACTGCGAAACCTCGGCGTAGTAATCGCGATTGGCTAGAATCCTAGTTTGCGAACCATCGCTTGCAACGACTACTGGGCTTCCAAGCCCTCCAGTAGTCATTTTTTCGCCGGCTTCATAAACGGGATCAAGTACAGGATTTGGCCATCCTGTGATTCCGAGCGCCGCAAGTATAGGTGTTAAGCCGCTTAGCAGTGTGCCTTGCCCGCTTCCTGGCTGGTCTATGCACGCCGACGTTGACGTAAAGGGAATCTGGTCATAGAGCCCTGTTCCGTTACAGCTACCCCACGGTGGCCCCGTCTTTATAAACCTTGCGATGTCTAAAGTCACAAATTTATTGCATCCCCCACCTGGCGCCGAAACAGAGTTGCTAAAATAGTATCCTGCACCGCTATTCAGTCCGTCTATCGCGTCACAGCCGCCAACTCCTACGGTGTTGTAATACGCTTCCACCTGGCGCTGCCCACGGAATCTTCCGCCCCATGCTGTGCCGTGCGCGGAGCAGAGGCCCGTTCCCGACATATTGACAACCGTGTTGAAGCGGCACACGTAGCGTGCGCCACCGCCGCCATTGTCGGGCCAGTCGTTTTCGCTGCCACGAACTCCATCGAGTAAATTGTTCTCTATGAACATTGACTGCGCCGTTCCGAAAGTGTCTGGGCTCGCAAAGGAGTTATCCCCGTATGAGCCTTTGCCTTGCCAAGCGCTATAATTGATTTGGACCAGCGCGGGGCTAGCGGCAGTAGACTCGTTCGCCGTGTTGTGGTCAACCACTCCGAACACGTTGTCTACGAGAACATATCCATACGCTAAAGCGTTTTCCCAGGTCCCTGCGGTGTAGTTGATGTTATCCACTCGAATGCTGGCGCACCCACTTCCCGTGCACGTGCCGACAAATACCACCGACCCGGTAATGGAAAAAGACCCAGCGCCGCTGGCAGACATGGTCAGCAATTCCACCTTTGCGGTCTGCCCAACCGTGAGGCCTTGGAAAGTGAAAAAGGGCGCGGAAGCCTTGTTGATTAATGTCGTGTTGGGCGTCCCGGCACCTGCGGTGCCGCCGCCTGTGTTGGGCGTGCCCGTTCCAGTGATGTCTATGCCCTTGCCGTTAATCGTGATTCCCGAGGTCCATGTGCAAGTTCCGTTGGGAATCACGATTGTGTCGCCGTTTACCGCCGTGTGCGTCGGGCCGTTGATGACTGCGTTCACGTCCGACTCGTTGCACGTCTCAGCGTGGTAGGTTCCTTGCGCGTGGCACAATGAACCACCAAATAAACCAAGAATGGACATGGCTAAACAGGCTCTTATGAGAATCCGTAGGTGATTAGGTAGTGGCAGGCTCAAGCGCAAAATACCCCCCTTTCAAAACTGATCGCGTAATTCTCATTTATCGGTACCGCTCCCGGACGATCTGGGAACTGCTGCCTTGTGTCACTGCAAGACATTGATTCCATTGAACAATTGTGTCGGGAACGCCGTACGAGCCGTCCCTCAATCCAAGCGATGTCCGGTACCCAGTTGGGTAGGTTTTCGCCAACAGCTCTGTATCCCTCAATACTCGTAGCGCCATGGGGGCATGTTAGCCTTCAGTTCGAGGCGAATGCTACTGGCCCAAGGAACAGCTGGCGGGCAGTGGCTTGGACCTGTACCCAGCCCAGGCATGGCTTTTTGCAGGTTCCGCAAGTCCTGTAGACTACTCAGAGTACTATGTATCCGGCCATACCGAGCCTTGGATGCCGCGAGCTTTCCGGCAGAGTTGTGAGCGCTCGGATCGTAGCGAAAGCGTCCGCCGACAGCTCCTTAGATGGTAGCTTTTGCGCGAGTGCTGCTCGAAACTCGAAAGCAGCGCTCAAGGCTGTGCCTCATAGGTTCTGTGGGTGTCGGGACACTCCAAATTACGAGGCGGAAAGAGATATCAGCCGTCCTTCGACGTGCAGACTTTCAACGGAGGCAAGACGTGTATATCGTGGAGCGCACAAAAGTCTTTTTGCAGGGATTTCTCGCAAGCTACGGTCCCTCAAGCATGAAGAAGCGGCTATGGGACAAGGATTTCGCAAGCGACAAATGGGACTTCATCGACAATACGGCCGGTGACTGCGTCTACCCGCACCTGGAAAAGTATGCCCGTAACGGAAATGTCCTGGATCTTGGATGCGGACCGGGCAACACGGCCAACGAGCTGAATTCCGGCGTCTATCAGACCTATACCGGTGTAGATATTTCCGAAGTAGCGCTGGCCAAGGCGGCGAAGCGGACACAAGAGACGGGCCGGACCGAGAAGAATAGCTTCGTGTGTTCGGACTTTCTTGGGTACAGCCCAACAAGAGAATTCGACATAATCTTGTTCCGCGAGTCCTTGTACCACGTTCCGTACGGCCAAGTCCTGAAGATACTCGAGAAATATTCGAAGCACCTGAAGAAGAGCGGCGTGTTCATCGTAAGGCTCTATTTGGGGGATCATCGGCCGGGGAAGATCAAGTTTCGCGTGAAGCGAAAGATAGACTTGATCAAGCGCGAATTTGATGTCCTGGAGTCACCGGAGTACGACACGCCGGGGTTGCCGATTGTGGTGGTATTTCGGCCACGAGGCTGAGCCAGGGTCCAAATAAGCGGACGCTTCCGGCTCCGCGGCGTTAAGCGCTGGACATAAAATCGAATCGTGCGATTTGGCACCGTCGTAGCCAACCAGATTCAACTCTTCTATTGATTTTTCTGCCGGTGGAAACGGAGAAGCAGTTCGTGAGTTTCCCACGGCAATTCAGGATGCATAATAGTTTAAAGCCGGTGGCGAATAACTGCGATGTGAGCGAAAGGAACGAACTTTGAGGATCAGTATTTTCGGAATGGGTTACGTTGGAACGGTGTCGGCGGGATGCCTGGCGCAGGAGGGGCATGAAGTCGTCGGCGTGGATCCGGTGCGGACGAAGGTTGACCTGATCAATTCGGGACAATCTCCAATCATTGAAGCGGATATCGCCGAAATTGTAGCCGCGAACGTCAAAGCAGGCCGCCTGCGCGCGACGAGCGATCAAGATCAGGCTATCCGCGAGACGGAGCTTTCTTTTGTCTGCGTCGGCACGCCCAGCCAAACCAACGGCAACCTCGATTTGACGTACATTCGGCGCGTCTGTGAATTAATCGGAGAGGCGCTGAAGAAGAAATCCGCTCGTCACACGGTCGTGATTCGCAGCACGATTTTGCCCGGCACGATGCAACAAATTGTGATTCCGGTGCTCGAGGAATATTCCGGCAAGAAGGCCGGAACCGACTTCGGGGTGTGCAATAATCCCGAATTTTTGCGCGAAGGCTCGGCGGTGAAGGATTTCAATTCTCCTCCCAAGACGGTGATTGGCGAGTTCGATCGCGCCAGCGGAGATCTGCTGGCAGGGCTTTATTCCAAGCTCGAGGCGCCGTTGATCAGAACGAACATCGAAACCGCCGAGATGGTCAAGTACGTCGATAATAGCTGGCACGCGCTCAAGATCGGCTTCGCGAACGAGATCGGAAACCTTTGCAAATCCTTGTCGATTGATGCGCACGAAGTCATGAAGATCTTCTGTCAGGACAAGAAGCTGAACATCTCTCCTGCTTATTTGTTGCCCGGATTTGCCTTCGGCGGTTCGTGCTTGCCCAAGGATTTGCGGGCTCTCGCGTATAAGGCGAAGACGCACGATTTGCAGTTGCCGATCATGACGTCGATCCTGCCGAGCAACGAATTGCAAGTGGCGAGAGGCTTGCAACTCATCATGGAAGGCGGCTCGAAGCAAGTGGGGATTTTGGGATTCAGCTTCAAGGCCGGCACTGACGATCTGCGCGAAAGTCCGATGATAGAAATCATCGAGCGACTGATCGGCAAGGGCTACGATCTGCGCATCTTTGACAAAAATGTGAATCTAGCCAAGCTGGTCGGTGCGAACAGAGACTTCATTCTTAACCGCATCCCTCACATCTCGCGGCTGATGGTGAACGGCATCGAAGGTGTGTTGGATTACGCGCAAACAATCGTGATCGGCAATAAGGATCCGGAGTTCGAGAGTGTGTTAGGGCGATTGCGCGATGGGCAGCATGTGGTGGATTTCGTCCGAATCACAAATCGCAGGAGTGAAAATGGCAAGTACGACGGCATCTGTTGGTAACGAACGTAAGGCGCAAAGCGCCAGTCCCATCTCCAAAGACCAGATTGCCGAATCGCTTGGCAGGCTTTCCGGCTGGCTGGAGAAAAACGATTACCGCGGCTACGACACCTTCGATGGCTTGAACGCGAAATATGTTCGCCCGCTGACTTTCGAGACGAACTTCCTGCGGACTGTGCTGCAACAAGGGGTCCGGCGATTTCCGATCAACTTGCGGCCTTTACTGGCAGTTCCCAAAAGCCGATCCACGAAGGGAATGGGGTATCTGGCGAAGGGATTCATGCGTATGCAACAAGCCACGGGCGACAAGGCTTGGGGACAAAAGGCTGAGAGCTCGCTGCAATGGCTGGTGGAGAATGAATCCAAGGGCTACTCGGGCGCGTGTTGGGGCAATCACTTCGATTATCAATCAAGGAGTTTTTATCTGCCGAAGGGAGTGCCAACGATCGTTTGGACCTCGCTAATCGGCCATTCGTTTCTGGACGCCTACGAACACTTCAGCAGTGACAAATATTTGCAAGTTGCGGTGAGCGCCTGCGAGCACATCGTGCGCGATCTCGATACGTTCGCCGAAGGGGATGCGCTGTGCCTTAGCTATATTCCCACCCAAAATAAACAGGTGCACAATTCGAATACGCTGGGTGGAAGCCTTTTAGCTCGGACGTATTCCCACACGCACAATGAGGCCTACCGATCGCTCGCGGAAAAAGCGATGCGGTACACGGCCAATCATCAGCGCCCGGATGGCTCCTGGTACTACGGCGAAGCTGAAAATCTGCATTGGGTGGACAATTTCCATACCGCGTACGTATTGGATTGCTTCAAATACTACTCGGCGGCAACAGGCGACGAGCAGTTTGAAAGAAAATTGAACACAGGCTATGAGTATTGGAAAAAAACGTTTTTTCTGCCGGATGGAACTCCCAGATACTACGATCACAAAACTCTTCCGCTGGATATTCAGTGCTCTTCTCAGGCAATTGATACGCTTGTTTTCTTCCACGATCGAGATCCGGAAAGCATTGCCTTGGCCTCGCGCGTGGCCAAATGGACTATCGAAAACATGCAGGATCACAGCGGATACTTCTATTACCGTCGCTACTCTCGCTGGATCGTGAACAAGACCCCCACGCTGCATTGGGGGCAAGCGACAATGTTTTGCGCCCTCGCCGGTCTTTACCAACTGCTGTAATACAGGAACGCCTTGGGCCTGAAGAAAAAAGTTCTGATCATCGTCGAAAATCTGCCCGTGCCGTTCGATTCGCGGGTTTGGAAGGAAGCTGTTTCGCTCCGCGACGACGGTTACGAAGTAACCGTGTTGTGTCCGCGAGGCAAAGGTTACCTGAAGCGGCACGAAGTCCTCGACGGTGTGCATATCTACCGGCACCCGATGCCCCGGGAGGGGAACGGCGCTCTCGGCTATGTCTACGAATACGGCTCCGCGCTTATTTGGGAATTTCTATACACGTGGTGGATCTATGTGCGGCGCGGATTCCACGTCATACAGGGATGCAATCCGCCCGATGATATTTTTCTGGTGGCTTTGCCTTTTAAATTGTTTGGCGTGAAGTACATTTTCGACCATCACGACGCGAACCCGGAGCTGTATCTCTCGAAATACGAGAAGAAAGGCGTCTTCTACAAGATCCAGGTGTGGCTGGAGAAGATGACATACCGCTGTAGCGACGTCGTGATGGCCACGAATGCCAGTTATGCGGAACTAGCGGTTACGCGAGGCGGCTTGGCTCCTGAAGACGTCTTCGTTGTCCGCAATGGGCCGGATCTCGAGACGTTCAGATCGGTTCCGGCCAAACCTGATCGCAAATTTGGCAGGCAGTTCCTGGTCGGTTATGTGGGCACCATGAGCATCCAAGAGGGATTGGACATCCTGTTGGATGTGGCCTTGCATATCAAGAATCTGGGACGGCGAGATGTGCATTTCACGTGCGTCGGCGGAGGGCCGGGGCTTGCCGGACTGCAACAAATGGTTAAGGACAAAAATCTCGGGGACTGCGTCAACTTCACGGGACGAATTTCCGATCAGGAACTAATGGAAATCCTGTCCACGGCGGACGTGTGCGTAAACCCTGACAAGCCATGTGAAATGAACGATATTTCTACGATGATTAAAATCATGGAATACATGGCGCTTGGCAAGCCCATTGTGCAATTCGATTTGAAGGAGGGTCGATTCAGCGCCGGGGAAGCGTCTCTCTACAGCGACAATGGCGATAAAGTGAACGACTTCGCCAATAAAATACTTTGGTTGCTCGAGCGCCCCGACGAAAGAAAAAAGATGGGAGAATTCGGGAAAAGACGCGTCGAACAGGCACTTGCGTGGAAGTATTCGGTGCAGAATTTGCTCGCCGCTTATCGGCGGGTTTTTGATAAGTGATAAGTCGGCAGGACCCTCATAAAGTAGCTCGCTAAATCGGCGGGACCGTGCGAGTTGGCCATTTCCCGGGCGTGCAGTAGCGACCGGCTTTGGCATCGCGAGTCGCGTATCGCGGCAAAAATTTTCCCTCTAATCCTCTTTTCTTACTTTGACCCTTGTAGCATTCACCAGCAATAATCCCCATCGCGGCTAATGGAATTGTTATCAGTAATATAGCGCAACTTGAGCCTCCGAGCCTTGGTGTGCGCTTAAGCGTGTGGCAAACAATTTGCACAGTTGGTGGATTGAATATGCTTCCGCGCGGAAATGCGATAGCCTACCCGGAGAACGATTTCCGGCCATTCGGCGACCCCACGCCGGGCGAGTTAGCCCGGGACCTTCGCTTGGACACGACCATTCACAATGTATCGGAGCCGTCGTCAAGCGCAAACGCTTTGGGCATAAACTCCGTAAATCCGCTTTTGGACAATCGATGGGACCACCTGGTTCGCCAAGACCCAAAGGCCTCGGCATTCCATCAGCGCGGTTGGCTTGAAGCGCTCGCACAGTCGTACGGATATCAGCCGGTGGTTTTCACAATGTCATCCCCGACCTCACCGCTGGAGAATGGGCTATTGTTCTGTCGGGTCGATAGCTGGCTCACTGGAAGTCGTCTTGTATCGCTGCCTTTTTCGGATCACTGTGAGCCGCTCTGCGGTTCGTTGGAAGAAATGGACGCTTTGATTTCGTATGTACAAGGGCGGTTGAAGGACAGCGGCTTGCGGTATGTAGAAGTTCGCCCGGTCAGTGCAGATTTCGGAAAAGTACTGGCCGCCCGGGGGTTTCAGCCAGCAGGAAGCTACTTCCTCCATCTGATGGATCTGCGTCCGAAACTCGACGAACTGTTCCGCAGCTTTGACAAGGATTGCGTCCAGCGTCGGATTCGACGCGCGGAGAAAGCTGGTCTGGTTGAGCAAACCGGGACCTCAGACCGCCTGCTCGTCGAGTTCTACAAACTGTTTTCAGTGACTCGGAAGCGGCACAATTTGCCTCCCCCGCCATATTTGTGGTTTCAAAACTTGGCTCGTTCCCTGGGGAAATCTCTAGAGATTCGTTTGGCTAGCAAAGATGAAAGACCAATCGCCGCGATCCTCACGATGCGCTCGGGAAACGTCGGCTACTTCAAATACGGATGCTCCGATGCACGATTCCACAAGTTCGGTGCCACGCCATGGCTCTTGTGGAAAGCGATCGCTGCGGCGAAATCGGATGGCGCGCTTACGTTTGACATGGGAAGGACTCAGGACGACAACGCCGGGCTTGCCGCATTCAAGAGCCATTGGGTCCGCCGCAACCAACCCCTTCTCTATTGGAGATTCCCAAACGCCGCTTCGCTTGACTCGGCCAGCGGATGGAAGATGCGGATGGCGAAGCGCGTATTTGCATCCATGCCGGAGAGATTACTGACTGCGACTGGAAGTGCCATCTACCGGCATATCGGCTAAGGAATACGGTTTTGCGATGTAGCGAAGCGGCTCCTGTTTTGTGATAACTTATTCGCACCAGAAGGGTGTAGCTAGATCTAACCGTGCCTCGCGCTCTCTCAGATTACTATCGGATACCCGGAGATTTGCTCCGCAGACTATCTCCGAGTTCTAGCTGCGCGACTGGAGAGGCCGGCTTCTTTCGATTTGGCCCGAACAATATCTGCTACGGACGGTGCCAATCCGGCGCTGCGGTGGATGTTGCAGGCTCAGGGCGTTTCGACGCTTCAAAAGCTGTTTTGCGCAATGGCAACTCGATTCAATTTCCTTTTGACTTCTGCGAGGTCATCGAAAATCTTCGTCTGGAGCGCTATCGGCAAAAAATGATTCCGAGTGCGGAAACGTTTGCCGCCAGCGAACCCGTCCGGAAGATCTACTATCTATTTAGAGAGTTTCTGCCGGTGTCGCTGCGTCGCCATTTACAGAGGGCTTATTTTCGCGATTGGAAAGAGTTGCCTTTTCCAGCGTGGCCGGTGGATTTCACCGTGGACACACTTCACGAAGAGTTTCTGCGCCTGCTGATGGAAACGAGCGGGGTAAAGAAGGTGCCCTTCATTTGGTTTTGGCCGGAGGGCGCGAACAATTGCGTGATGATGACGCACGACGTGGAAACTTCCTTGGGCCGCGATTTCACTCGCCAGCTGATGGACGTAGACGATTCATACGGAATCAAAGCTTCGTTTCAAGTCATACCGGAAAAGCGCTACGAAGTTCGCGATGAATACGTCCGCGAGATCCGAAGCCGCGGTTTTGAATTTAATGTTCACGATCTGAATCACGACGGGCACCTCTATCAGGAGCGAGCCGAATTTCTGCGCCGGGCGGCACGCATCAACGGCTACTTGCGCCAATACGAGACCCAGGGTTTTCGGGCGGGTTCCATGTATCGGAATCAGGAGTGGTACGATTCCTTCGATTTTTCTTACGATATGTCGGTGCCGAATGTCGCGCATTTGGAACCGTTACGCGGCGGCTGCTGCACGGTGATGCCGTATTTCATCGGCAAAGTTCTTGAGCTCCCGCTAACTACCGCGCAGGATTATTCGCTCTTCCACATTTTGCACTACTACTCGATCGAGTTGTGGAAACAACAACTGGCGCTAATTAAAGAGAGAAACGGTTTAATGAGCTTTATTTGTCATCCCGACTATCTCGTGGATACGAGCGCACGTGAAGTGTATGAATCGCTCCTCGATTATCTACGGCACATGATTGCCAGTGAAGGATTGTGGCTTGCGCTTCCCGGCGAGGTGAACCGCTGGTGGAGAGCTCGGAGCGAGATGGAGCTAGTCTCTCATGGCGATGCATGGGAAATCGTCGGCCCGGAGAAAGACAGAGCGCGCGTGGCCTATGCCGTCGTTGACGGCGGCCGGTTGAAATATGAACTTGCGGGACATTCTCCTCGAATCCGTGCGCTAAGCTGATCCGAATGCAACCGACAACTCACAATGCGGGAAGCAGCGGTGTGCTGAGCGATCGCCACAATGGGACGCCCTACGCCGTGATTGGCTTTCTGGTGATTTGTCTTTTGCCGGCGGCGTTTGCGTGGGGATTGGTGCGAGACGTCCTTGCATTGACATTTCGAAATGACACTTTCACGTACATCCCACTGATTCCCTTGGTGAGCGCCTACCTGATCTATGCCGAGAGAAAATCCATTTTTCCCGCGGCCTCGAATGGTTGGAGAGCCGGTGGACTATTAATTGCGCTGGGAGCGGCAAGTTTGGCCGCGGCACGATTCAATTTCTTTCAGGTGCGGCCGGAGAATCAAGTTTCGCTTCTGATGCTGGCGTTTGTTTTGACCTGGGCTGGCGCATTCGCTTTGTTTTTTGGCGAGCGAGCGTTTCGTGCCGCGTCCTTTCCACTTCTGTTTCTCGTGTTTGCGATTCCAATTCCGGAACCAATGCTGTCGCAAATCACTCTGATGCTGCAGCAAGGCAGTGCCAGCGCCACCGCTGCAATCTTTCAACTTCTTAATGTCCCATTCTTGCGCCAGGACCTGGTGTTTGAATTGCCGGGAGTGGCGATTCGCGTTGCGGAAGAGTGCAGCGGAATACGGTCTTCTCTGGCGTTATTGATCACGACGGTTCTGGCGAGTCATTTCTTTCTTCGCAGCGGATGGCGAAAGCTGGTGCTTTGCATTCTGGTGATTCCAATTGTGGTTCTGAAAAACGGATTGCGGATCGCTACTCTCTCGACGCTGGCTATCTACGTAAATCCCGGCTTCTTGTACGGAAGGCTTCATCACCAGGGCGGAGTGGTTTTTTTCCTGATCGCGCTAGTGCCCATGGCTTTCGTTCTACTGCTTCTGCAGAAAAGTGAAAACAGGAAGTCTGTCCTATCAACGACAGCGCGAGCGCCTATGACGGCAATAACGCCGCCCCTAAAGGATGGCGAATGAGCGGAGGCGGTATGACGTCAACCGATGTCACAGTATTAGGAGCTGGTCCTTACGGATTGGCGGCCAGCGCGCATCTGCGTCAGATCAAAGGTCTGAGTCTGCGCGTGTTCGGCGAGCCGATGGAATTTTGGAAGTCGCACATGCCGGAAGGGATGCTGTTGCGATCGCCCTGGGCGGCATCGCACATCTCCGATCCCGGAACCGCGCTTACGATGGACGCCTACCGCGACGATCTCGGCTCTCCTATTTCAACGCCGATTCCTCTTGAGCGTTTTGTCGAATACGGGCTCTGGTTTCAGCGTCAAGCGGTCCCGGAGATCGACCGCCGCAAAATTACTCGGGTGGAGAAAAACTCGAATGGGTTTCTTGTGACCCTCGGTGACGGGGAACAATTTCTTTCGCGGCGTGTTGTGATCGCCGCCGGAATCGGATCGTTTGCTCGTCGCCCGCAGGAATTTGAGGGGCTGCCATCTGAGCTTGTCACGCACGTGTCGGATCAAAGTGACGTCCGCCGATTCATTGGAAAACGAGTTGCCGTCATTGGCGCCGGCCAGAGCGCGCTCGAATCTGCCGCACTAATTCACGAAATCGGCGGAAACGTAGAGGTGATCGTGCGAGCGCCTAGCGTGCACTGGCTCGGTTGGCGCGCCAGGCTGCAAAAGCTTGGTCCCGTCGCGAAGTTGCTTTACTCCCCATTCGACATTGGACCTGCCGGTGTGAGCCGCATTGTCGCGGTCCCCGACGCCGTGAAGTACTTTCCTCGCAGTGTGCAGGACAAATTTCGCAAACGGGCACTGCGTCCAGCGGGCGCACGATGGCTTGTAGACCGCTGCAAGAGCATCCCGATGTCTCACGGTCGCTTCGTCAAATCGGCGAAACGATCGGGCGAAACGTTGTCCCTATCTCTGAACGATGGGACCACCCGTGACGTGGATCATGTGCTGCTCGGCACCGGGTACAAGGTTGACGTTACGCGCTATCCGTTCCTCGCTTCCGAACTTAGCCAAAGTGTGGCGCAAGTGAATGGCTTTCCGACGCTCACTCCTGGTTTTGAGTCCTCTATCCCGGGACTTCATTTTCTCGGCGCGCCCTCTTCCTGGAATTTCGGTCCGCTGATGTTTTTTGTTTGCGGCACGGACTTTGCCGCGCGACGCTTGGCTCGCCACCTAGCGATTCCGCTGTCGCGAAACGGATCGAAGTAAGTGCGAACGCTTGGTGAAAGAGACGACGTTGACTGAGATAACGCGACCGACGCAATCGCACACCCGCGGGGCCGGCGCTGTGATTGTCGGCGGCGATTTCCACGGATTGGGAATCATGCGAAGTCTCGGACGGCGCGGTGTGCCTCTGTGCGTCGTTGACGATGAATATTCCATAGGGCGCTTTTCGAAATACGCCACATTCACTGTGCGCTCTTCGAATCTCCGCAAAGAGAAGGAGACAGTGGAGTTCCTTATCGCGATGGGGCGGCGGATGAACTTGCAGGGATGGGTGCTGTTTCCCACGCGCGACGAACACGTGGCTGCGTTCTCCCGCCACAAGCAATCGCTCTCCGAAGTTTTTCGCGTTCCCACGCCGGATTGGGAAGTCACAAAGTGGGCTTGGAATAAATGGAATACCTACTCTTTGGCGCAAAAGTTGGACATACCGATTCCGAACACCTGGTGCCCCCGAACGATGGAGGACATCGATAACATCGAAGCTGAGTTTCCACTCGCCATTAAGCCGGCGGTGAAAGAAGATTTCTTCTATGCCACGAAGTCGAAGGCGTGGAAGGCGGAGAATCGCGCGGAACTCAAGGAGCTTTTCCAGAAGGCTTCGGTCCATTCCGGATCAAATGAAGTGCTGGTTCAGGAAATTATTCCAGGTGACGGCACTCGCCAGTTCTCATCTTGCGTGTTTGTGAAAGACGGCGCGGTGCTGGGAAGCATGGAAGCTCAGCGCTGGCGCCAGCATCCGCCGGAATTTGGCCGTGCAGCGACTTTCGTGGAAAGCCTCGACCTTCCCATCGTAGTCGAGCCGACGTTGAAGTTTCTCCGCGCGATTAATTACTACGGGTTGGCGGAGGTCGAATACAAACTCGATCCGCGCGACGGAAAATATAAATTGCTCGACGTAAACGCCAGGACCTGGGGGTTCCACGCGCTGGGATCGCCCGCGGGGGTGGATTTTTCCTACCTGTTGTACGCGGATCAAGTCGGCGAGCCGGTCGAAACCTGTCGTGGTCGTTCCGGCGTGGGATGGATCCGGATGGTGACGGACGTTCCTACGAGCTTCGGAGATATTTTTGCCGGACGGCTTGCGCCCAAAGCTTATTGGCGGTCGTTGATGGACTTCAAGGTGGAATCGGTCTTCAGCTCAGAAGACGTGCTTCCCAGTTTGGCGGAGATTGCGCTGATTCCCTACCTGGCTGTGAAGCGGGGTTATTGATTCATGAACGCTACTGCGTTTTGCGTTAGCGTATTCGAATGATTTTCCAGGAAACGAAGATATCCGGCGTGTTTGAGGTTCATCCCGAGCGCAAACCCGACGAACGCGGCTTCTTTGCGCGCACTTGGTGCCAGAACGAGTTTGCAGACCATGGTTTGGATTCCCGCCTGGTCCAATGCAGCCTTTCGTATAACACTCATAAGGGAACGCTGCGCGGGATGCATTATCAGGCCGCGCCCTTTGCCGAAACCAAAGTAGTGCGCTGCACGCAAGGAGCGATCTATGACGTTGTGCTTGATTTGCGCCCGGAGTCAGCAACTTTTAAAGGCTGGACCTCGGTAGTGCTGACGGCCGAAAATCGGGAGATGATTTATATTCCGACGGGCTGTGCACACGGCTTTCTGACGTTGCAGGATGCGAGCGAAGTTTTCTATCAAATGTCCGAATTCTACAACGCTGAATCGGCCCGCGGAGTGCGCTGGGACGATCCCGCGTTCAAGATTGTGTGGCCTGAGAAAGCGAAGGTGATTTCGGAGCGAGATCGAACGTATCCAGACTTTGCATGAAAAGATGAGCCTGCTGAAACTACTCGATCAGAGGGATCCGGCGGAAATCGGAGAGGAACTACACCGATTCGCCGCCGAGCTTTTTCCAATTTGCCGAAGCATCACCGGCGATGGAATCCGGAAAACCTTGTCCGTGATTGAGGAACGAGTTCCTCTGAAAATCCATGAAGTGCCGAGCGGGACCGCCGTCTTCGACTGGACCGTGCCGAAAGAGTGGAACATTCAGGACGCTTATATCAAGGATTCACGCGGGCAGCGAGTGGTGGACTTTAAAAAGTGCAACCTGCACGTGCTGAACTACAGCACGCCGATTCAGAAAAAGATGCTGCTTAGCGAGCTCAAGCCGCATCTTTTCACTCTTCCCGATAGGCCAGACTGGATTCCGTACCGCACGTCCTATTACAAAGAAGATTGGGGATTTTGCATGTCCCACAATCAGATGCTGGCGTTGCCAGATGGCGAGTACGAAGTTCGTATCGATTCGACTCTGGAACAAGGGTATCTGACGTATGGCGAGTGCTATTTGCCCGGCCGTTCAAGCGACGAAGTACTGATTTCCTGCCATGCATGCCATCCCTCACTCGCGAATGACAATCTTTCCGGGATCACCGTCGCGACCGCTCTTGCGCAATTCTTGTCCGGGAAGGACCTCCGCTACTCGTATCGGTTTCTCTTTATGCCCGGAACGATCGGCGCTATCACCTGGCTTGCACGCAATCGTGACGCGGCTGCGCGTATCCGGCACGGGTTAGTCTTGACTGGCATCGGCGACAAGGGCCACTTTCATTACAAAAAGAGTCGGCGAGGCGATGCCGAAATTGATCGTGCCGTGACGCACGTTCTCACGCATTACACCGAATCTACTGAGATTCTGGAATTCTCGCCATACGGCTACGACGAGCGACAATACTGCTCGCCGGGGTTCAATCTTCCAGTCGGTTGTTTGATGCGAAGCGTCTGGGGTAGCTTTCCCGAGTACCACACTTCCGCAGACAATCTCGAGTTCATCCACCCGTTAGAACTTGCCGAGTCGCTTAGGATTTGCGCCGCCACCTTGGACGTACTCGAATATAATCAGCAATATTGCAATTTGAACCCGTATTGTGAACCTCAACTCGGCCGACGAAACTTGTATCGCTCCGTAGGCGGCGAATCAATCGGCCCGGAGATTAACGCGCGACTGTGGGTTCTGAATTTATCTGATGGTGAGCATTCACTGCTGGATATCGCCGAGCGTTCCGGCATTCCGTTCGCTCTGATAAGCGATGCGGCCGACGTACTGCTGCAAAATGGCTTGTTGAAGCCCGTGCAGGCTGAAGCGAAACAAGAATCCGATCGGCGCGCGGTATCGTCAACGGAAAGACCGCGGCGCTCGTAGGCAAGTTGCGAAATCGCGATGCTGGATCAGAGGTAAAAGGGGAATCGTATGAGAGTTCTGCTCACTGGCCATAAAGGCTATATCGGAGCTGTAGCTGCCCCGATGTTACTTGCGGCGGGTCACGAGGTTGTCGGGCTCGATTCGGATCTGTTTACCGGATGCGACTTCGGGCAAGCGCCCGAGGCGATCCCGGAAATGCGCAAGGACCTCCGCGATCTTACGCAAGCGGATCTCGCCGATTTCGACGGCGTTCTGCATTTTGCCGCGCTTTCAAACGACCCGTTGGGCGATATCGATCCGAAGCTGACCTATGACGTTAACCACCTCGCGTCGGTGCGTCTCGCTGAACTTGCCAAGGCAGCTGGCGTGAAGCGGTTCGTGTTTTCCTCATCCTGCAGCACCTACGGCGCTGCAGGAGAGGCTATCCATGACGAGAGAGCGCCGCTCAATCCTGTGACCCCGTATGGAGAATCCAAAGTGTTGGCTGAGCGCGATATTGCGCTTTTGGCGAATGACGATTTCAGCCCCACATTCATGAGAAACGCCACAGCTTACGGTGCATCGCCACGATTGCGGTTGGATATTGTGTTGAACGATCTCGTCGCTTCGGCTCTTACGACCGGCAGCGTCTTGATCAAGAGCGACGGCACGCCTTGGCGTCCGATCGTGCACATCCGCGACATCATCGCCGCAGCAATTGCGGCACTTGAGGCCCCGCAAGAAGCGATTCACAATGAGACTTTTAACGTGGGCCGCCAGGAGGAGAATTACCGCGTCCGCGAGTTGGCCGCAATCGTCGCCGAGACGGTCCCGGGATGCCACGTTGACTATGCTCCTGGCGGCGGTCCGGACACCCGCTGCTACCGGATCAGCTGCGAGAAGATCACCCGCTTGTTGCCCGGTTTCCGTCCACAATGGACCGCCTCAAAAGGCGCACTTGAACTCTACCAAGCGTATAAAGCGGCAGGACTTACGCGAGAAGATCTGGCTGGCGACCGATACACTCGCCTTCGGCGCATCCGAAGCCTCCTAAAGGCCGGAAGCTTGGATTCTTCCCTGCGGCGGGCAGATAGTGGAAAGATTTTTCCCCATAGTGGTCGGGAGACGTCCGTCTTATCGAAGAATTCCGCCTGAACAGTATCCCTGCCTCTAATAAACTCTTATTAGACATGGGGTTACGCGGATTCAGCGCTCGAAATCTGGCGATTGAATCCCCCCTACTTTGGCAGACCAATTGCGAAATCCTCGCCAAGGTGGCTCCTTGTTTTGTGACTTTTTCGGCGGTAGCTCGTCTGCGATTTACGGCTATCGGACTTGCCGCCGATCGCCTTGGCTGCTGACTTTAATTGGCGTCGTTAATGCCAATACGGCGCCAGTTTCGCCTGCAGACGCGTGAATGTTCTGCGAGTTGAAAGAATCAGCCGGGAATGCACTGAAGTTGGCAAAACGGATTCGGAGCGAGCGCAAAAAACATATGGCCTCCACGCTACTGACGAGTGATATCCAGCAGCACACAGCGACGAAACCTTGCCGGTTCTGCGGCGGAGAGGTCTCGCGAACTTTCGTTGATCTAGGCACGTCTCCGCTTTGCGAAAGTTATCCATCGGCCGCTGATCTGAACCGCGGGGAGGTCCACTACCCGCTGCGCGTCTACGTTTGCGAGCGCTGTTTTTTGGTGCAATTGGAAGAATACGAGAGCGCCGAAAATATTTTCAGCGATTACGCATACTTCTCATCGTATTCCGACTCGTGGCTCAAGCACGCTGACAGTTACTGCGAAAAAATGACCAAGCAGTTTGGTCTGAATTCACAGAGTTTTGCGGTCGAGGTTGCCAGCAACGACGGCTATCTGCTGCAATACTTCGTGCAGCGAGGCGTGCCGGTTTTAGGCATTGAGCCGGCGGCGAATGTGGCCAAGGTCGCGGTGGAAAAGGGCGTCGCCACGCTTGTCCGATTTTTCGGCACTCAAGTGGCGAATGAATTGGCTGCGGAGGGTCGCTGCGCCGATCTCGTACTGGGAAACAATGTCCTGGCGCAGGTGCCGGATCTGAACGATTTCGTCGAGGGGTTGAAGATTCTATTAAAGCCAGAGGGCGTTTTGACGCTTGAATTTCCGCACCTGCTGCGGCTGATCGAACACAACGAATTCGATACGATTTACCATGAGCACTTCTCATACTTTTCAATGCTCACCACGGTGCGTATCCTGGAGGCGCACGGCCTGAAGGCGTTCGACGTCGAGGAACTCGCGACTCACGGGGGTTCGTTGCGCGTGTACGCCTGCCGCGCGGAAGCTCAAACGCACGATGTCGCGAAGAGCGTCGCAAAAATTATCGCGGACGAAGAGAAAGCCGGTCTCGCTTCGCTGGATGGCTACCAGAGTTTTGCGTTGCAAGTAAAGGAAACCAAGTGGGCACTCGTCGAATTTCTGCTCAGCGCTGCCAGAGAGGGCAAGCGCGTCGCTGGATACGGCGCTCCGGGGAAGAGCGCGACGCTTCTGAACTACTGCGGAATCGGAAAAGATCTGATCGAATACACAGTAGATCGCAGTCCCTACAAGCAGGGACGGTTCTTGCCGGGCAGCCGGATCCCGATATTTCACCCCGACCGGATTCGCGAAACGAAGCCTGACTATGTTGTCATTCTGCCCTGGAATCTGAAAGATGAGATTGTTAACCAGTTGCAATATATCCGAGAATGGGGTGGCCGCTTCGTGATCCCGATTCCCAAGTTGATCGTAGACTGAATAGCATGAGCGGAGGCAGGCAATGAAAGTGGTTCTCTTTTGCGGCGGCGCCGGCATGCGCCTCCGGGGCTATGCCGACGATATTCCCAAGCCCATGGTCACGATTGGGTCGAGGCCGATTCTCTGGCACCTGATGAAATACTACGCCCACTTCGGGCACAAGGATTTTATTCTGTGTCTCGGATACAAAGGCAACTGCATCAAGGATTATTTTTTGCACTATGACGAATCTGTTTCGAATGATTTTGTTTGGTCGGAAGGCGGCAAGAAGATTGATTTTTTGAGCCGCGATATTGACGACTGGAAGATTACGTTTGTCGAAACAGGCGCGAATTCCAATATCGGCGAGCGGCTCAAAGCCGTAGAGCCCTATCTCGAAGGCGAGGAAATGTTCTTGGCCAACTATGGCGACGGCCTCAGCGACGTGTCACTGCCAGCCATGGTGGATGCGTTTCGGGGGAGTGATGCTATTGCTTCCTTGCTCCTGGTCCAGCCAACTGCGAGCTTTGACATAGTCAACGTGGGCCCCGAGGGTATGGTGGCAAACATATCCGCGTTGACAAATACAGATGTTTGGATTAACGGCGGATTTTTCGTGATGCGTAAGGAAATCTTTCGTCACATCCTCCCCGGCGAAGAGTTGGTACGTGAGCCTTTTCGGCGGCTGACTGAGAAGAAAGCTTTGTTAGCCTATAAGTGCACCGGATTTTGGCAGTGCATGGACACATTTAAGGACAAGCAACACCTCGAAGAATTGAACCTGACCACAGCGCCTTGGAAGGTCTGGAACCATGCAGGGAACTCGGGATCAAATGTTCCAGCTACCGCCGTATCCATTACCACATGATCCATCTAGGCCTGCCCGCGGTGAACGGACGGCTCGAAATTCTGTGCTTGGGCTCCCATTCAGATGACATCGAAATAGGATGCGGCGGCACAATTCTCCGTCTAGCCGAACAGTTTCCGGATTGTGTGATCCATTGGGCTGTGTTCAACGCGGTGGGAGCACGGCAGAATGAGGCCGAACGTGGCGCGATGCTATTCGCAGGACGCCATTTAGGGGAATCACCGCGCCTTGAGTCCTTTCAAGATGGCTTTATGCCGTTCGCCGGAGCTGCCGTAAAGTCAGTGTTCGAAGATTTGAAGCAGGCGATCGCCCCAACAATCATTTTCACCCACAACCGCAAGGATGCTCACCAAGACCATCGTTTGATCGCAGAACTCACTTGGAATACCTTTCGCGATCACTTAATTTTGGAATACGAGATTCCAAAGTACGACGGCGACATGGGACAACCAAACGTATTCGTCCCACTTGAATCGGAACAGTATCAGACAAAAGTACGCTTCATTATGGATGCATTCCAATCGCAGCATGCCAAGCGCTGGTTTCGGGAAGATACATTTCTCTCTCTTATGCGTTTGCGCGGAATGGAATGCAATGCTCCGAGTGGGCATGCTGAAGCCTTCTATTGCCACAAACTCGTTCTCTGAATTAAAGGAGATGGCTTGACTGGCTTTTCGATACGTGAGCTTTGGCGTTACCGGGAGCTTCTATATTTCTTTGCTTGGCGGGATATCAAAGTGCGCTATCGGCAGGCCGCCCTGGGTGCGGCATGGGCGCTGCTCCAGCCGGTGATTACAATGATCATGTTTACCTTGCTTTTCGGCAGGCTCGCGCACCTGCCGAGTAACGGCATCCCCTACCCTCTGTTTGTCTACTGCGCGCTGGTACCTTGGACGTATTTTTCGGGCGTGCTGGCATTGGCGAGCAACAGCCTCGTCAACAATGATCAGTTGATTACGAAGGTGTATTTCCCCCGCGTTCTGCTTCCTGCTGGGACAGCAGTTGCTGGGTTGCTTGATTTCATCATCGGTTCCATTCTACTGGTGGCGCTCATGTCGTACTATCACGTAACGCTGAGTTGGGTGCTACTGCTTAGCCCGTTGGTGGTATTAGTGATGGTGTTGCTGACGACTGGGGTCAGCATGGCGATGGCCGCCGCAAACGTGCGATACCGTGACGTCAAGTATGCACTCCCCTTCATTATTCAGACCTGGATGTTTGCTACTCCGATCATTTATCCGGCGACCATGATTCCCTCAAGATTTCGACCACTTTTGGCGCTGAATCCTTGCTGGGGAATGGTGGAAGCCTTTCGCGCCTGTTTATTGCCTGGTCCTCCCGTCGACTTCAAACTGATAGGAACTTCCGTGGGTGTAACGATTGCAATTTTTATTTGCGGCGCGTATTACTTTCAGAGGACGCAGCGAACTTTTGCGGACATAATTTGACGGCCGCGCCGGGCGGATCACTGATGAAGCCTGCAATCACGGTAGAAAAGCTCGCAAAGCGATACACGATCGGCGGTGCCGATCAAGGCGCCAGCCTGCGCGAATCTCTAGTCAGTCTGATAACCCTCGGCTTTCTACGCAATAAGTCGCAGGAGCAAACCATCTGGGCTCTTCGCGACGTCTCGTTTTCGATCGAGCAAGGAGAAACCGTCGGACTTATCGGGCGAAACGGAGCAGGGAAAAGCACACTTTTGAAGGTACTCTCCCAGATTACATATCCCACTTCCGGCTCGACGGAAGTCAATGGAAGGGTTGCCGCGCTGTTGGAAGTGGGCACAGGCTTCCATCAAGAACTAACGGGCCGTGAAAACATCTTTATGAACGGCTCGATCCTGGGAATGACCAAGAAGGAAGTGGAGCGGAAGTTTGAAGAGATCGTTGAGTTTTCCGGAGTCAGGAAATTTCTCGACACTCCGATCAAGCGGTATTCGTCGGGCATGCGATTGCGCCTGGGCTTTGCAGTTGCCGCCCATCTGGATCCCGATATTCTAATCGTTGATGAGGTCCTGGCGGTTGGCGACGCAGCCTTTCAAAAAAAATGCTTGAGTGCGATGGCCACTCTTCGCCAGGGAGCCCGCACCGTGCTGTTCGTCTCTCACAATCTGGCCGCGGTCGAGAATCTGTGCTCGCGTTGCATCTGGATCGATGGCGGAGAGATTCGCATGGATGGCGACAGCCGGCGCGTCATCGAAGCCTACATGGGAAGCATGGGCGCCAATGACGCGCTTCCCTCGGATCTTGACAGCGTCGAGAATCGCAGGGGCAATGGGAAAATCCGCTATCGCCGGATCGAGTTTCTCTCGCCCGATGGAATTCCTCAGAAGGTCATCCGCGCGGGCGACCCGATCATCATTCGTTTTCACTATTTTGCAAGCGAGCCGATTCTCGAGCCAAGCTTCGGTTTCCGGATGTATAGCGACATGGGCACTTTTATTACGGAGTCCAGCACGTGGCATCACAGCATCGCCATACCGCTGCTGGAACCTGGCGAGGGCTATTTGGACCTGGAAATCGACTGCCTCAACCTGATGTCCGCAAAGTATCTGCTGTCGCTCTGGCTAACTGACAACACCGGCGGGCTGGTGTACGACAATGTTGAGCATGGGGCCATTCTTGAAGTTGAGAAGGCCAACATCTACCACTCAGGCCGAGATCTCGACAGCCGTAGCGGCCTTATGTACTTTCCTCAGAGATGGGACTTGTCGGGTACACGTACGCACCGCACGGAGTCGCCAGTCGATGCCGCCGGAGCCCGCGAGTCACTGACTCCTTGAAGTTAGAAAAGCAGGATTTAAATCTTCGAATGCCAACGCAAGAGCGGCCATCACCGTTAGTTAGCATCGTCACGCCGGCCTACAATGAGGAGAATTATCTGGCCGAGTGCGTCGAGAGCGTTCTCGCGCAGACATACACGAACTGGGACTACACAATTGTCAACAATTGCAGCACGGACGCGACCCTCGCAATTGCCCAGAAATATGCCGCTGGCGATCCCCGGATCCGCGT
>JBAQGJ010000109.1:0-2206 GCA_049287725.1 Candidatus Acidiferrales bacterium
GCATCCAACCGGGATGTTATGGGCAATGCGGTGAAATTTGTCGTGCCGACCATCGCGAATGGAAAGGTGTACGTCGGAACACAAACTGAGGTAGACGTCTTCGGCTTGCTGCCGTAATAGGACAGCCATCGCTTCGGAGAAGTCATTTGAACGTTCGAAACGATGCTTGATCACGAGCACAACCCGCCGGCGATCAACGTCTGCTTTGCTGCTCAGCGATGATCCTGCTGGGAGAAGTCGCACAGACTGCCAGTTGCGTACGCCATCAACGGTTCACGGAGCTTTTCTCAGCACGAAGACGTGGCAGTCCCCCGTGAGTGCGGCTCCCGCCATGACAGATTTGAACATCAAGAAGAAGGGCCAGAGGTATTTTCGAGCGGTGAGCGGGAAGCCGTTCTCCGGGTGCACCCTGTGATCGAGAAGAGCAAAACCGGTCCGCGGAACAATCTGCCTAAGGAAGAGGTCTAAGTGAATCGGTGTAACGTGTTCGGGAGCATTCTGGTCCATTGCGCGTACGTCGCCATTCAGGAAGAACCTCAGCCGGGCCGGGATATTCTCGACGTTCGGTGTGGTTAGAATCGCGATCCCGCCTGATTTAAGTAACCGATAAATACTTCGAAGAAAAGCGGTTGGGTTTTCCAGATGTTCGATCACTTCCACAGACGTCACCAAATCGTAGTCCTGAGAGATCCTTCGATCAAAGTCAGGCTGATTCATGTCGAGCTCGATGAATTCAGAATCCAACTCAAAATAGTTGGAGATATCCGCAGCGGTCACTGCGAAGCCGGCCAATTGCAGCAACTCACTAAGCGCTCCGCTGCCCGCCCCCAGGTCAAGAGCCCTGGCACCCGGTGAAACGAAGCGAAGAGCGGTGTTTACGACAAGCTCGTGGGTTCCCGGTAAGGCCCTGACGATCCGAGACATGGGAGATCTATTGGGAGTCGACATTCTCCTCCGGCCTGAACAGAAAAACTAGTTTCACTCTAACGATCGGGAGCCGCAAAACGATCGTCATTGAGTTCCACCCAAGTGCCGCACGCGGATCAATCCATCGTGGCCACTTCGTCCCAGCTGGGCTGTTGGTCGTAGCAAGTCTGCATCGTGGGAGCAGCTAAGCATCTAACATCGCATGTGGCTAACCTCAATCTCATTTGTCGTTGTGGCCTAGGCCTTGTTCTCTGCGGTTTCTCTCACATGTTCGCCTTGTTTTCGTCGGCAAGAGCTAGCATCGAATTATAAATGAAATATGTCGCTCCCGACATCCGGGTGCTTGGTCCGCGACGGCCGCGCGTGCAGGTTGTACAGGAGGCTTGGCAGATCTTTCCGTGACAGACCTAGTCGCACAAATGATGTTAACTCGAAAGAATGCAGGGGAACGCGTGCGACTCTGGTCCACAGAACCAGGATTGTGTCTCGCCGTACCATACGAGCGATCTCTAGGCAGTTCCTTGCTCTTCCTCGAAGGAGTTTGGCGTCCGGTTCCACATCTGTTCGCGCGGCTTCGCGGCGGGCTTCTTGTGTAACAGGAACGAATGAACATTGGAACCTGGACGCTCGTCATATCGAATGATGCGAACTTCACACTTTGCGCACCATTGCTCGATCGCCTCGCGGCGAAGAAAGGCCACGCGGGGCGTCACAAAATAGTCGTAGAAAAGATTGTGCGCGCCCGCCCATGTTCGCTTGCCTTTTGACCGGGTGAAATGAACGAGGAAATAAGGGAGCATAGCGAAGACGACCACCATCGGGCGGCCCCAGCGGTGCTTCAAGGCCCGGCGAATCATGCCGCCTGGAAACGTATAGAGCAGCGGATATCGCCCAGATGATTTGTAGACGCCGAGATACATTCGGCCATCCGGCTTCAGGATACGGAGATTCTCCGCAAAAGCGGTGTAGGGATCGTCGGTGTGATGAATCACGCCGTCCGAGATCACCACATCCGCAACGTGGTCCGCGAAAGGAAGGCAGAGGTTATCACCCACGGCGCCGGGGCATCCATACCGTTCCACGGCGAGTTTGAGGGAAACCTGACTACGGTCTGTGCCCATGCAGCGAATGCCGCGCTTCGCAAGAAACCCAAGCACTCTTCCCGGACCACATCCGACATCCAGAACCAGGGTGCGAGAGTCTAAGGTTTCGATTAAATCGACTAAGAGCGGAGAGATAACGGAACGGATTGCGGTGTTGCTATCGTGCGGCGCCCAGT
>JBAQGJ010000110.1:0-3784 GCA_049287725.1 Candidatus Acidiferrales bacterium
AGCTCTCGCTCCAACTCCGCCGGCCAGGCCAACTTCGGAACGGAATTTGAGAATGACGAAGCATCCAGCCGGGATCGCTATACGCGCTTTAAGGCAGTCATGCCCACCGAAGGCCCGCTCACGGACGCAGGCCTGGAAGTCTGGCCTCGCGGGATCTACGACCTGGTGATGCGCATCACGCGCGAGTACAACCGGCCGATCATCGAAATCACGGAGAGCGGCTGCAGCTATCTCGACTCGCCATACCAAAAAGAAGGCGGTCGAGTTCCAGACGCGCGGCGTACAGATTTCTTCCGCGAAGAGCTTGCCGAATTGGCGCGCGCCATCGCCGACGGCGCCAATGTTCGCGCCTTCCACGCCTGGAGCCTGCTCGATAACTTCGAGTGGACAGATGGATACAGCCAAAGATACGGCCTCACCTACGTGGACTTCCGCGACCAGAAGCGCACGGTGAAAGACTCCGGCCGTTGGTATGCGCGCGTCGCTGCTGCCAATCGCCTGAACGTCTAATTCGTGCAGTGCCGTGTGGATCGCGGGAAATCAAAAGTATTCAAGAGATTCGGTGCAGTAATGTGCGTAATTCCAAGGAAACTCTCAAGCATTTCTTAATTGTTGAAAATTTCAGAACGAAGCTCGTGCGCTAATCGGCCACGAACTTCATAGTTCTTGACAATCAATCCTCGTAAGCCTAAGTAATAGGTTCTGGCGGCAGCGGATTAATCGGGGGTTCTCGTGGCGCAGACGTCTCGCAGAGACTTCTTCAAGATCGCAGCTGTTGGCGGTGTTGCCGCCACCGTTTTCGGATTCGACCTCAAGCCTGCATACGCCCAGCTCAAAGAATTAAAAATCGCGCGCGCCAAAGAGACGCGGTCAACGTGTCCGTACTGCGCGGTGGGCTGCGGTGTGCTTATTTACACTATCGGCGATGGGGCCAAGAACGTTACGCCGCAAGTGGTTCACGTCGAAGGCGATCCAGACCACCCCACCAATCGCGGGACGCTCTGCCCCAAAGGCTCGTCGCTCGAGCAGGACATGCTCAACCCGCGGCGCCTCACCAAGCCGCAAGTCCGGCGTCCCGGCGGCACGGACTGGCAGGATATTTCCTGGGATACCGCGCTCGACGAAATTGCGCAATGGACCAAGAAGACCCGCGATGCCTCTTTCGTCGACAAGGACGCGAATGGCCACACCGTAAACCGTTGCGAAGGTATTTCCTTCATCGGTGGCTGCACGGACACCAACGAGTTCAACTATTTGGTAGTGAAAGCAATGAGGAGTCTGGGCTTGGTGTATTTAGAAAACCAAGCCCGTGTTTGACACGGCCCCACGGTCTCAAGTTTGGGACCAACATTCGGACGCGGGGCGATGACCAATGGCTGGATCGACATCAAGAACACCGACATGATGTTGATCATGGGCGGGAATCCCGCCGAAAACCATCCCTGCGGATTCAAGTGGGCGATGGAGGCCAAGCGCAACCGCAACGCCAAGCTGATTTCCGTTGACCCCCGATTCACTCGCACTTCCTCCACCGCAGATTTGTTCTGCCAGATTCGCGCCGGCTCGGACATCGCCTTCCTCGGCGGCCTGATTCGCTATGCCATCGAAAATAATCGCATCGCAAAGGAATATCTCGTCAATTACACGAACGCTGCGTTTATCGTCAAGGAAGGCTTCAAACTGCCCGAAGACGGCCTGTACTCCGGCTTCAATTCCGCTTCGGGCACGTACGATAAATCCACCTGGAATTATCAGGAGGGCGGTGACTTCAGCGGCAAGACCGAACCCGCCGCAGGCTCCGCTCCGGCCGAAGCAGCTCACAAGGACTCAGCCGCAAAGTCCGCAACTCCAGCTCCGCCGCCGTCTCTGCCGCCAGATGTCGCTTACGACCTGACGCTGCAGCATCCTCGCTGCGTCTTCCAATTGCTGAAAAAGCAATATTCGCGTTACACACCGGAAACCGTCGAGCGCATCACCGGCATCCCGAAAGATCAATATCTCAAGGCCATTGACATGTTCACGTCCATCCGCAAGGACGGCGACATGAAAAAAGTGGCCACCATCATCTACGCAGTCGGCTGGACCCAGCACACTTTCGGAACACAAATCATCCGCACTGCGGCGATGATCCAGCTCCTGCTCGGCAACGTCGGCAGAGCCGGAGGTGGAGTAAACGCGCTGCGTGGCCATTCGAATATCCAAGGCGCCACGGACATGGCCGGTTTGTTCGACAGTCTGCCGGGCTATTTGAAGATACCGCTTCCCGCTGACACGGACCTGCAGACCTACCTGAAGCGCGTCACGCCGACGGGATCGAAACCCGCGCCGTGGAATTCCTGGAACTACTATTCGAACACCCCGGCATTTTTCGTGTCGCTCATGAAGGCGATGTATGGAGACGCGGCAACGAAAGAAAATGGATTTGCCTTCGATTACCTGCCAAAACCGGACCGCGACTACTCCTGGACCCACATCTGGGACGATATGTACAACGGCAAGGTCAAGGGTATGTTCGCCTTTGGCATGAACGGCGTGATGATCGGCCCGGACACCAACAAGAACATCAACGCGCTGAAGAAGGCTGACTGGCTGGTCGTCGGCGAAATCTATCCCGATGAGACCAGCGAATTCTGGAGGGCTCCAGGTATCACTGCCGACGAACAGAAAACAATCAATACGACCGTCTACCGATTGCCCTGCGCCGGCTTCGCGGAAAAAGATGGCAGCATGACCAACTCGGCGCGTTGGGTCACCTGGAAATACGCCGCAGTCCCGCCCCCGGGAGAGGCGCGGCTCGACCAGGACATCGTCGCGCAGATTTTCCTGCGCGTCCGGGATCTCTACAAAAAAGAGGGCGGCAAATTCCCCGACGCAATCCTGAATCTCAGTTGGGCATACGCGGACGTGGAGCACCCGCCGCTGGCGCAAGCGGCCATGGAACTCAATGGCAGGGCGCTGGCGGACCTGAAGGACGATAAGACCGGACAAGTAGTGCTCAAAGCAGGCCAGCAGTTGCCCGGTTTTGCAATGCTGAAAGACGACGGCTCTACCATGTGCGGCAATTGGATTTACTCCGGCATGTGGACTGAAGCCGGCGCGCAGGTGCAGCGCCGCGGCACCGAAGACCCCTCCGGCATGGGTGTCTACCAGAACTGGGCCTGGTCGTGGCCCGCCAACCGGCGCGTCCTTTACAACCGCGCTTCCTGCAATGTTGACGGCAAGCCCTGGGATCCCGAGCGCAAACAAGTTTGGTGGAACGAAGCCGCCGGAAAATGGGTAGGCAATGACGTGCCGGACTTCAAAGCCGACTCCCATCCGAAGGACCACTTGGGTCCATTCATCATGAACCCCGAAGGCGTCGGACGCTTGTTCGCCCCCATCGGAGTCCTCGCGGACGGACCGTTCCCGGAACATTACGAGCCGATTGAGAGCCCGACGAAAAATCTATTTCATCCGGAGCAGTCGAATAACCCGCTGGTGAAAAAATTTAAAACTCCGTTCGACAAGTTCGGAACCCCCGAAGAATTCAGCATCGTATGCACCACCTACCGGCTCACCGAGCAGTATCACTACTGGACGAAGAATAATCCGATGAACGTCCAGTTGATCCCCGAGCCGTTCGTCGAAATTCCGGTCGAGCTAGCCGAAGAAAAGGGCATCCGCGGCACGGACATGATTCACGTGATCAGCGCGCGCGGAACCTACACGGCAAAAGCCTTCGTCACGCGCCGCCTGAAGCCGATGATGATTGACGGCAAAAAGGTCTACCAGATCGGGTTGCCCA
>JBAQGJ010000111.1:0-42635 GCA_049287725.1 Candidatus Acidiferrales bacterium
AGGATTCAACAAGGTGGTTTTCGCGGCAGCCCCGGCAGCCACGGAACCGGCGCCAATGCGTATGAAATCACGGCGTGTCAATCGACCCATTTCACCCTTCCTCTCTCGTTCGTATTTTCATGCTCGCGCCGCAGTCTAACGAGCAGCCGGCCTTGCGTTCTGCTCGCGACGCGCTCCGCGCGCAATGCGATGTACCAAGGAATTGCGCGAACTCGCAAAGCGCGCAGTCTCGAGCCGTCAACCATACCGCCGCCGCAGAGCCATGTTCAATCACATTTCAGCGGTAGCACCGACAGCGATCTTTCTCGCACGGTTCGCCGCAAGGCAAGTTCGCACGCATCTGGATTGCAATGGGCGGTCGCTAAAATTGACGTAACGGGTCAGAACGGAGAGAGGTTAGACGAGGGTTCGCGGCGTGGTTCGTGTCTACCGGCTGTGCGGACGATGGGATCCGGGCGCGGAGGCACGATGATACGAGGCGGCAGGCTCGCGGCGAAGTTCTGGATGCGCGAGTTTTTGATAGAGGGCTTCGAGATCGTCAACGAGGCGTTCTTTGCTGAATCTTTCGAGAGCGAATTCAGTGCCGGCATGGCCCATGCGCGCCCGGAGCGCTGCGTCATGCAGCAACATATTCACTGCGTTTGCGAAAGTGGCTACGTCGCGCGGATAAACCATAATGCCGTTCTCGAAGACGTCAAAGCCCTCGTGTTCTTGCGGCGCGCCCGCCATCAGATCGGGCATTCCTCCCACGTTCAGAGCCACAAACGGCCGGCCCGTGGCCATGGATTCAATCATGGCGACAGGGGTGCCTTCGTTGTGCGAAGTCAGCGTCGCCAAATCTATTTGCGCGAACACCTGGGCCATATTGCGTTGCCATCCCGCCAGCGTGAAATCCTGCGACAAATCAAGCTCGGCGATTCTTTTTTCCACCGTGGACCGCAACGGGCCATCACCGACCATCATAAATTGTGCGTGCGCACCGGAACATTTCAGCGCATGAGCCATCTCAACAAAAAACAGAGGGTCCTTAACCTCGACGAACCGGCCCACCCAGCCGATCACCAGCGGGCGACCGTCGTTTTCAGAAGCAGAACGAGCACCCTCATGATTCACAGCGCGCAGCGCTCCCAAGTCAATTCCGAGACGAACGATCTGAAATTTCTCGGGCGGCGCAATCCTGTATTTCGTGATGAGCTCGTCGCGCTGCGACTTGCTGACGGCGATAATACGATCGGTGAAGCGCGCCAGGAAGCGCTCGATGCCGAGAAACAAACGGGTCTTTGCCGGAGAGAAATATCCGTCGAAGATATTCCCGTGGAAAGTGTGAACGATGACGGGAACTCCCGCGAGCAACGCCGCGGTTCGGCCCACCGTGCCGGCCTTCGCCGTGTGCGTATGAACGACGTCGGGTTTCTCTCGCCGCAAGATGCGATAGATTTTCCACAATGCCACCAAATCCTTCCAGGGCGACAGCGGACGCACCAGTTGCGGAACGCGCATGAATGGAACGCCCCATTCCGCGGCGTAATATTCCATGCTGCCTTCCGTTTCCGGCACGGGGCCTACCACGAGCGCGCAGTCATGTCCGCGGCGTTCCAATTCGTGTGTGGTGAGAACAACGTGGATCGCGGGGCCACCAACGTTGAGACGAGCGATGATGCGAACAATCTTCATGTGCGATAGAAAAAGCGGCTTGTCAGCCGTCGCGTCCGGGCGCTTGCCCGCCGTTACGGCATGACCTTCGAGGAGGGACCTCTGAGCGATCTGATCGGAATCGCTTCGCGAGGCCCGCCAGACCGTGGGAGATCGTCCGCGTCTCTGGGCGTCAGTTCGACCAAATGTTCCTGCGGAACAAGGTCCTCCCAGAAGGCGCCGCCGCGGCTCACGAGATCTTCCAGTTCAAACCGAATGCGCATCAGTCCAATACCCAGCTTTCGGCATTTGGCTTGAAGATGAATCCGCTCGTCCTGGGTAGTGCTGGAGGTCAGCAGAACCGCGCGAATATTGCATTGCTGAACCAGGTGATCCAAATGTTTAAGGCTGCCGCGCACCGGTATGGAGTGAATGCACAGGTTCTTCTTGGCATTGTCCGCGTCGAGGAAGCCCACGACTCGCAGGGGATAACGCTTGGTGACCAGTTGCAGCGCCGTCTCCCCGTGGTCATCCGCGCCGTAGATCAAGATATTGGCGCGATGGTTCGCTGGCGCGTAAGAATCGAACAAGCGAAACGAAAACCGGAAAAGGAGAACCAGGAACGTAAACGCCAGGAAATCGAGGACGAAGACGACGCGCGAAAAACCGTAGAAGCGATAGACGGCCGCGAAGTAAGCCACCGCCGTCAGCGACGCGATCGCGGACGTCCAGACAATGCGGAACGCATCCTTCAGTCCAAAATACTGCCACCAGCGACGGTAAACACCCAGGCCCGTGAACACCGCCAGCTTGATCAAGACGACTTCCGGCAGCGAATGAACCAACAGGCGCATATCTGGCGCGTGCACGCCGGCGTCGAAGCGCAGCAAGTAGGAACTGTAATAGGCCGCGACGACCAGAACGAGATCGCAGAGCGCTCCCAGCACGATGCCCAGCCATTTCGGAGGGCGGAAAGCGTATCCCGGCATTTCCACGGTGCTGCCGTGCGAACGAAGTTCGAAGCGAGCCAGGTACACGCCAAAGATGGCGACGGACACCAACAAAATGGCCACCATCGAAACAAACGAGGTGATCCCGTATCGCACGGTGAGAAGAGCCACAGTTCCAACAAGAAAAGAAAGGCACCACAGCGTTACAACGGCTCCGCGCTTCGAGAATCCGTACGCGACCAGACGATGAGAAAGATGATCGGTGCCTCCAGAGGAAATCGAGCGGCGTCGGAGCTTGCGCGTGAAGGTAACCAAGGTGGTGTCGCAGATCGGTACAATCATCACCAGCACGGGAAAGAGCAGCGATCCGGCGTGATGCGCCGCTCCCCAAGAGTTCACTCCGATAAGAGCCGTGGAGGCCAACCAGAAGCCGATGAAGAGACTTCCGGAATCGCCCATGAAGATGCGTCCGGAGGGAAAGTTGAAAACCAGGAAGCCCAGAGTGGCGCCGGCGAAAGCGAGCAGCAGCAGCGCGAGCGAAGTGTTGCCTTGCAGAAAGAATAACGCCGACTGAAAACACGCGACCAGAATCGCGGTGCCGGCGCAGAGACCGTGAATGTTGTCCAGGAGATTGAAGGCATTGGTGATTCCAATCAGCCAAAGCATGGCGATACAAATATCGAGCGGCTTGACGCCAGTGATCGACAAATTGGGCATCAACCTGAGCAGAGCGACGGAGATTACACCCTGGCCCAGCAGCTTCCAGCGAGGCTGGAGACTATGGAAGTCATCAATCAAGCCCAGGAGGAAGGCGCCCGAGGCGGCAGTGAATAATAAAACCTCGGATGGCGTGACGAACAGGTTGCCGACAAGCGCCGCTGCCACGAATGCGAAATAGATTGCGATGCCGCCGAGAATCGGCGCCGGAGCAACGGGCAGGCGGTCCGCAACCGGCGTGGGAACCCACTGAAAGCGCAGAGCCAGACCACACACTACCCAGGTGACTATGGCGCTCAAGCTGAGCGAAAGGACCAAGACTCCAAAACTTACGAGCACAAACTCACCTGCCGGGAAGCAAAAGATGCGTGGGATGAATGGCCGATAACGTGGACTTCATTGCGATGTTTCCTCGCAGTCTGAATCGAAAAGCTTGCTGCAAGGGCTGGGGCGCTTGACTGGCTGAGTGTACGACTTCGACTAACGGATAGGACTCAGGTCTATGCTGTAAATTCATTCAGGCAGAGCAAAAGCTCCTCGGATTTACCTGTACCGTTTATGGCTCCCTTAGTGAACGTTTCGGCGAATAGACACTACGATGGACAGGAGCATTGGTTTGGGTCGCGTTAGTACGACGTTGTGGCGGCCACCGCTCGCGGCGGATCGTTATGCGGAATGGCGGGTACGCTGTGGCGCAGCCAGTCCTGAAATACCAGCACGTTCCATAAAAAGCCCTGCCAGTTGCGCTCGCCGGCGAGATGCTGACGCCAGCGCATGCGAATCCGATTCGCGTTTAGCAGGCCACGCTCGCTGAGGCGTGTTTCCGAAAGCAAGTCTTCAGCCCACGGACGCAGTGGCCCGCGAAGCCAGCGGTCGATCGGAACGGCAAATCCCATCTTGGGACGTTCGATCAACTTTTCCGGAACGTACCTGTACAGAATTTGCCGAAGAATCCATTTGCTCGTCCCGTTTCTGATCTTGAAATGCAGGGGCAATCTCCAGGCGAATTCGACGACTCGGTGATCGAGCAGCGGCACGCGCGCTTCGAGACTATTGGCCATGCTGGCGCGATCGAGTTTGACGAGGATGTCATCCGGCAGATAACGCGACAAATCGGTGAGCATCATCGCTTCTTCGATGTTCGCAACGCGAGAAGCATCGGAGATGGAATCGAGGGTATCGGTCGGTTCGCGCGAATGTAACACCACTTCGGTCGGATCATCACAGTGCGACAAGGTCTGGAAGTACGCCGCTTCGATCGTTTTGGCGCGGCACAGGGCCGCAAGTTTGTGGAACTTGTCCGCGGGAGTTGTGAGTCGCAATCTTGCCGGAACGAAAGGATTGATGTTTCGAAAGGCGCGATCAACGAGCGTGGGCCGCAATGCTTGCAACAGCGAGGCCATGGCATCGCGGAGCGGCACTGGAAGGCGACTCAACAAACGCCAGGTGCGTTTGGTGAAGAGATAGCGATTGTAGCCGCCGAAAACCTCATCTCCGCCATCTCCCGAGAGGCTCACCGTAACCTTTTGGCGCGCCAGTGCGGAAATCAGATGCGTAGGAATTTGAGACGAATCCGCGAATGGCTCGTCGTACATCGTTGGCAGCAGCGGCACCACGTCGAGAGCATCGTCGGGCGTTAGATAGAGCTCGGTGTGATCCGTTTTCAGATGTGCGGCAATCTGGCTGGCCTGTTTCGCTTCATTGTATCCGTCGTCGTGAAAGCCGATTGTGAAAGTTTTTACCGGCTGCGTGCTTTGCGCCTGCATCAGCGCGACGACGGTGCTGGAATCAATTCCTCCCGAGAGGAATGCTCCGAGGGGTACGTCCGCGAACATGCGTTGACGAACGGCCGACGAAAGTTTCTCGTGGAGTTGCTGAATTGCATCCGCGTCGCTGACGTCGAGAGGTGATTGCAGGCCGCGGACCGCTGCTTCTCTCGCGGACCAGTAATGGTGAATTTCCGGCGAAGCGGCGGCGGACGTGAGCGTGAGGATGCAACCAGGCTCGAGTTTGTAGAGGCCTTTATAGATGCAATGAGGCGCTGGGACGTAGCTGTGACGCATATAAAGAGCGAGGGCGTTCCGATCTATTTCGCCTTGAAAATCGGGATGCTGCGCGATGGCCTTTAGCTCCGAGGCAAAGACGAAAGCCGAGCCGGCCCGGCCGTAATAGAGCGGCTTGATGCCAATACGATCGCGGCACAATGAAAGCTGTCGTTCTCGGCGATCCCATAAAGCGAACGCAAACATTCCGGCGAAGCGCCGCACGGCAGCGTCCAGTCCCCCGCGCTCGATCGCTTGCAGCATGACCTCGGTATCGGAGTGGCCTCTCCAGGAGTGGCCCCCAATCTCTGCGCGAATCTCTTCGCAATTGTAGATTTCGCCGTTGAAGATGATCACGTAGCGGCCCGACGCGGAGTGCATCGGCTGGTGGCCTTGTGGCGAGAGGTCGAGTATTGCGAGGCGGCGGAAGGCCAGGCCGACGCCGCTTGCGCCATCATGGAACGTGCCAGAATCATCGGGGCCGCGATGCACCAGAGAATCCGCCATCCTGCTCAGAATTTCGAGCGGATGTTCCGGGCCGCGCGTTGTTTGCCAAAATCCAGCGATGCCGCACATTTATTTTGTACCTTCCGTGCATTCTTCCGGCTGGATCAGCGGGTCACGAGGCGCGTGCGGCGGTTCAGGCTGCGATGAAATGGCGTACGCGCGCTGGCGGGCGGGTTGCGCGGCGCGATTCAGCACCTCGGTCCACTTGGCAAAGCCGGATTCGAGCGAATAGTCCTGTTCGACCCGCTTCCGGCCGGTTGCGCCAAACCTGGTTCGCAGCTCGGGGTCTTCGATCAGGACGCTGAGTTTCGCGAACCATTCGTCGTCGCGATTCGCCAACAAGCCGTTCTCACCGTCGGCGACGATTTCGCAATTCGCTCCCACGGGCGATGCGACGACCGGGAGATGCGCAGCCATGTATTGAATCAGCTTCAGGCCGCATTTTCCCCGCGTAAATTGCGTGTCGGCTAAGGGCATGATGCCGATGTCACCTTGCACCAGGAGGTTCGTCTCGGTGTCCTCCGACCACGGAAGGAATTCTGCCGCAAGGCCATCGGCGGGAAATTGCGGACCGGCTCCAATAAAGCGGAAGAGGAGTCGCGGATATTTCTGTTGCAGTCTTTGAAATACAGGCAAGAGCGGTTTCAAGAACCCGGCGGTCGCGGGGATTCCAATCCAAGTTATCAGGACGTTTTCGCTTGCGGATTTATCGCGGCGGCTGGGATAGCGCGACAGATCCACGACGCTCGGTATGATGCTGACTTTGTGCGTGAATTGCCGCGCGTACTGCGCGAGATAATTGTTGCCGACGACGACGGCCTCGGCAGCGGCCATCAAGCGAGGAATTTTGTGACGCAGAACAGGCGAGGTCTCGTACTTGATGTGCGCGGCATCGTCGAAATCAAGGAGGACGGGGCTATCGTTTTTCAGGAAGAGCGATTCACACGCAGCCGGAAGATAGGGAAACGCCTCCTGTTCGCAGATGATGGCGTCGAAGCGGTGCGAGGTTAGCATCGTGATCAGGCGACGCGCGTAACCCTTCGCCAGCCAGCCCAACCCTCGGGTTTGCTCGGCGTAGAGTTGCGTCAGGTAACCGGCATCGAGCAGGGGATGAACTTCGACAACGTGGCCCGCGCGCTCGAACGATGGCAGATATTGCCAGATGCGGTAGCGACTGCTGGCACCCTGCGGCGCGTATCGGGGCAAGAACAGGATGTGCATAGCGGGATTTCCTGAATGCATTTACAGCGGGCTGGGAGTCGCCGCCAAAGCGCTGATGCGGTCAACCTGAGGACTGGGGGAAGGACGGTTTCGTTTATGAGCTTGAATCAGTTGATGGATTCTGAGCGCAGCGGCTGGGGTGCCGCGTGCTGTTGCTGGAAATTCTTAGCTTTTGCGCGCTGCAGGGCAGGCAGTGCGCGCCACAACATGCCGTACGCTTCCAGCGTTTCGCGGATTGCGGAAGCGGAGCCTCGGACTGCTGCAAATACGAGCCGGGTGAACGGTTCGATGAAGATCGTGCTGAATAAAATGCCGGTTGCCGCCGTTCGCGAGAAGTGCTTATACGAATAGAGGATGCGGCTTCGCAATGAATAGAAAAGGCGGGCAGGTTTCGCCTGCTCGGAGCATCCTCCTCCTTTGTGATACGCGTGATCAGTGGCCAGGAAATAACACTGCCAGCCGGCGCGATGGACTGTTTGGAGGAAGTCCACATCTTCCAGATAGACGAAAAAGCGTTCGTCGAAACCGCCGACTGATTGAAATATCGAGCGCCGGACCAGAAGGAATGCTCCGGTGACGACGTCGACTTTCATGGTTGCAGCGTGATCCCAGTCGTTCATGAAATTATCTTGGAAGCGAGAAGGAAAGAGGCGATTGAGGCCGCAAATATGCGCGTAGAAATGTGCTGGTTTCGGGAAGCGCGAACAGCTGCGCATGATCTGTCCACGATCGTCGCGTAGTTGAATGCCGCAGACGCCGACGTTGGAATTGTTTGGCTCTTCCATGAAGTCGAGTGCGGAGATGAGCGATTGCGCTCCGAGAGTGGTATCCGGATTCAGGAACAGCAGGTAATCAGTGGAACTGCCGAGCGCGCCGCGATTGCACGCTGTTGCGAAACCGAGATTCACCGAGCTGGGGATCACGTTAAGCCGCGATTCCGGATAGTGCAATTCATTTGCTGAGCCGTCGGTGGAAGCGTTGTCCACGATCACGACGCGGGGAAGCGTGAACCCGGCGCGGGCCGATGCACGAATGGAATTCAGGCACTCCCGCAGCTGACCGCCGGAATTCCAGTTGACGATGACGATATCGAGTGAGGGCGACATTGAGGTTAAGCGTTATTTTTGCTTTAGGTTGTGCGAGCTACTGTGATCGGAGAATGCGCCGCCGCAGTTTGACGTTCTACCAGCCACAGGTTGATCACCGCGACCGGCAAAAAAATCGTCCACAAGCCGTCAAATTTTGCGAGGTATGGATTGGTGGCGTTAGCGATCAAAAAGCTCGTCATTCCCACCAGCAGCGGCAGTATCATTTGCGCCCACGCGCCACCGCGTCTGATGATCTTGGCGCCCATCCAATAGATCCAGGCTATGCCAGAAGCATAAGTCACCAACCCGACCAGGCCCGTTTGAAACAGAAGTGCGAGGTAAGTGAGTTCGTAGGCCCACGGCATGTCCTCGGAGCGGATCGAACCGTAGGCCGGCTCGCCGAGGCCGGCGCCGAATATCGGATGCTCCAGCCAACCGCGCTCGAGCGCGAAGTATTGCTGGCGGCGTTCGTCGGGACTGTTGTCCATGCTGGTGGGGCTGAAATCGAAACCGGAAGAGAAGCGGTCGAAAAAACCGGCGAAGCTGATGGCGTAAACCGGTCGAAGCAACAGCACGACTAGCGCAATTCCCGCGACCAGCGTTAGAACGAAACGCCGCAGAGACTTGAACAAGATTGCGCGCTCGCCTGGCGCATGAAGGAAGATTGCGGCGAACACCATCAGCGGAGCCAACATGGTTACGAGTTCGAGCGCGCGGCGGCCCGAAACGATTACCACAAAGGCGCTGAGAAGCAGCGCAAGCCACAGCCAAAATTTGGGAATGAGCTTTTGCCGCGGATGCGATGCGCCGACGACCAGCGCGGCCATCAGGAATGGCGCCACGAACGACAGCGCATTTATGCCGGGGAGGGCCATCCGCACATAGCCATTAAAGAAGCCGATACCCATTTCGTCGTCGGCTAGCAAGGAATCGAAATGTGGGATCGCGGGCAATAATCCTACTTGGGAGAGCAGATAAACAATCGCCAGCAATCCCACGAAGATCCCGGCAAACGCAATCGTTCGTTCCATATTGCGGAGGATCTTGAACTTGACCGCACCGCCAACGAGAATCAGGAAAACGAAAGGCCACACCACGTGGACTCCGGAGAGATTGGCAGCGCCGGGAGCGCCGGTCACCAAGCCTCGCAAGACCAGAAGAAATCCAAACGCGGCGAAGAAGATCGTCAACAACGCGACTGTAGGATGCAGCGCAAAGCGGCCGTTAACTAGCGCACCCGCGACAATCACCACCAGAATGATTCCCAGCAGCACTGCCTTGATGGGGAATAGGGCGCTGGCCGCAGGAAACGCCACGATCAGAAAAAATAAGGTGTAAGCGAGTCCGGCGGAGACGCTGTTGGAGATTCGGCTGATGGTTGGAGTGCTCATCTAGGCGTTATAGCGCGAGAGCTCGAGCTGCGATAGAACCTGGCGAGCTGAAGTAGTTAGAAGCACAAGTCCTCCACGATGCTCTGCCAGGAGTTGGAGAATTTTCCGTAACGGCCGGTCACGGCCTCGGAGACGACCTTGCCAATTCTCGCCGTTCCATGAAGAGAGTGCGCGGCGGCGCGGCGGAAACAATGTTCAAGATTCTGATCGAGCATGTTCAAATCGTCCGCTGAATAGGTTTGGCCGCTCGCGCCCGCAGCCAGGATGCGATCCCTCAATTCCTGCAATCCGAGCGCTCGCGACAAATATTGAATCGCTTCCGTTTTCCGCGCGCGGTCAATTTTCTTGAGAATGGACGTGGCGGCAGAAGGCGCACCGATTTGCTGGGCGGAGTGCTGGCGGTATTGCACCAGAGGCTCCGATATGGGCAAGCCGATCGCTCCCAGGCACGATCCGACCAAGGAAATCCAATAGTCATGAACGAAATAACGAGAGAACGGCAGCAGGCTATTCAGCAGATTTGCGCGAAAGGCCATAGCCGCGCCGGTGGCGACCGTGCGACGCAACAAGAAACGGAATTGGTTGGCTCCGGAAAAGCGCTTGAGAGCAGAATCGGTGAGATGTAGAGATTCCCACATGGTCTTGCCCTTTGACGCGCCATATTCGTCAATCAATTCCGAATCAGAGAACACGTAGCCGACTTCGGGATGATTCTCCAAAGTCGCGCAGAAGACTTCGATCTTTTCCGGCTGCCAGATGTCGTCCTGATCGGCGAGAAAAATTACGCCGCCTTCACAAAAACGAATCGCCTTTTCGAAATTTTTCGTGGAGCCGAGGAGCGCGCTGGTGTTTTCGAAGATATGGACCGGAAATCCAGCGGCCATGCGAAAGTCGCGGAGCACCTCCAACGTGTAATCCGTGGAGCCGTCGTCGCAGACGATCAGTTCGTTGGGACGCTGCGTTTGAGCCGCAATGCTTTCCAGCTGCTGCGGCAGAAAGCGCGCGCCGTTGTACGAACACATGGCGATGGAGACGCGCACCGGTTTTGCGGTCACTTGTTTTCGCATTTTCTGGCGATCAGCGCGAGTTCTTCGCCCGCGTGAAATCCGAGATTGGTCAATGCCCATTCAACGAATTGCAATGCACGGGCTGTGCGGGAATGCGGGACGCCTGGTTGATAGCTGCCCGCACGCTCGAGCGATTGGCTGGCGGTTAAATATCCGGAGGCGTCGCGGATCGTCGTTTTAGCCCGGATTCCGCGGAAGCCTGCAGTTCGCGCGAGGGCCGCGAGCGATTGACGCGAGAAAATATGCAGGTGCCGGGGCGGCTCAAGTCCTCGCCAATTACGTTTGTAGATCCGGTGACCGAGACTTTGACAATTTGGCGTGACGACCACCAGACGTCCGCCGGGCCTGAGAATCCGGTGACATTCGGTGAGAAGGCTCTTAGGATCCGCAACGTGTTCGATCAGGTGACTCATTGTGATGGCGTCGAAGGAATTGTCTGGATACTGGCGTTCTTCCAAACGGCCCTGGTGAACCGTGAGGCCTTTCCTTTGGCTGTTCCGCACGGCCGCGGCGTCAAAATCAATTCCTTCCGCTTGCCAGCCGAAATTCTCCATGTCTTTCAACATGCGACCGCTGCCGCAACCGATTTCCAGCAGCCGGCCGGCGGGGCAATAGGGCAGATACATCACCGAAAAATCAAGCAGGCTGCGGCGAAACGGGGTGAAATACGCGAGCAAACCCAGAAGCTCGGTCGCCCCATTTTTCCGGCCCGTTCGGTAACCGTACGTGCGCGCGAGATAGGTTTTCTTTACGGAGCGTATGAAGCGACGTGCCGCAGCGTCCTCCACCGGCGAACTTGGCAAATCGGAGTGCGTGTAATAAGTCTCATATGCTTTGCCGATGTCTTCGCTCGCCGGAGTGGGATCGAGCCACAAGTGGCCGCATGATTTATTGCGGCACTTCTTGAGGTTCCATGTGCCGGTCACTCCCCAGAGCTTGTCCCGCAGGCCGAGGTAGAGGCGCTCACCGCAATATCCGCAGAGCACACACTTCGGACAAGGCTCGGTGCGAATTTCAGCCGCTGCTGCGATTCTCGGACTACTGACTGCTTGTTGAATGGACGACATGAGTTTGGTAGCGATAGTTGTAGGCAAATGTCTTTTCTTCGGGCGTGAGAATCAAGAACCATGCCACGGCGGCGAAAGCCGTGAGCGACGCCAGTACAAACGCGCCCTTCAATGCGAGACCTTGCGGTAATGTAGCGGCGGCAAGAGCGATCGGTGCGAGACCGGCGATGAACGCGGTGCGTGGACGGAGCGACGTGCCGGCAGGAAGCAGCCGCGATGCCAAGAAGAATAGGACAACAGCGTCGAGCGCTACGCGGCCGGTCCAAGCCATGGCCGCACCTTCGATCCCCCACTTGCTGATGCACCACCAGAGCGTAAGCAGGTAAGCCGGTAACTCGATCATGTGCAGCTTGGCGGTGAGATCGGGACGACCGATGCCTTGCAGCAGAGCGGCAGGCACGAGGGCGAGGCTATTGATGAAAACACCTACCGCGAGCCACTGCAATACGCGCGTGCTGTGCAGCGCGAAATCGGATCCGAGCCAGAGTTTCAAAGCGTCGGGAGCGAGGACGACGATCAGCAGAACGACAGGGAACATTAAGAGCAGGACGTATTTCACGCTGCGGTCATAGAGCATTGCCGTGCGATTGCGATCGTGGGCGAAACTCGTAGAGAATGCCGGAAACACAACGCCGACGAGTGAATTGGGAAAGAGCCAGAGTTTCGTGACCATTTCGAAGGGCGTGGCGTAATAGGCGACGGCGGCGACCGTGAGATACGCGCCGATTACGAAGCGGTCCAGAGTCACCATCAAAGGCCCGATCACGTTGCTCACCGTCATCCAGCCGCCAAAGCGCATCAGCGGGCGGACAAACGCGCGTTGCCAGGCGATCCGATGGCGCAGAAGCGGTTGAACTTTGAAGCAGAGCAGCAGATGAGCGATCCACGCGATCACGCGGCCCACCACGAGAACGGCAACTACCGGAACCAAGCTCCGTGAGAAAGGCAGCGCGAGGAGCGAGCCCAGGTAGGTGAACATTCCCATGGGCACGCGCAACGCGTTGATGAGATCGAAGCGCTGTTGCGCTTCGAGAAAGCCGCGCAGCCCCGCAGTGCCGATGATTATCGGAATCGAAAGGCTGATGAAGTAGAAGGAAAGTAGGGTTTCGTGTCGCAACGAAGGCGGAACGTTGAGCGCGTGAGTGACGAGCCAAGGCGAAATGCAGGCGACGATAACGCCGCCGAGCGAACCCAGCACGGTCATCAGCAGGAGGGACGTCCAGAAGACCTCCGGCACTTCGTGGTGTTCGCCGGCGCCTAGTTTTTTCGAAATCATTTGGGTGAGCGCGCGCCCGAGGCCCAGATCGAAAAGATTCGCATAGCCCACCAACGCCCACGCGAGTGCGAGAATGCCGAAGCGGTCCTTGCCCAAATCCCGGATAAGGATGGGGATGCAGCAGAGCGCGACAAGCATCGGCGCGCCGCTGCCGAGCAGGTTCCAGATCGTATTGCGGGCCAATAGGCGCCCGCTGGTAAGGTGAAATGGCGAAGTTTCGGTTTTCATCTGTGCGGATGTTTCTTTGGGCTAACGGAAAATCCAAGCCGTTGTTGCGAACCAATTCGCTTTCGAGGATTAATTGCCGAAGAGCGGCTCCACGTCTACCGCGTCCGCGTCTACGCTCACGGAGCGCTGAATCATGTGAATGGAGACGACCACCCGGAGGCCGCTTTTTCTCCGCAACAAGATGCCTTCGAGACCGGCAAGCGGCCCGGACCTCATGCGCACTTTGCGGCCGGCCGTGAGATACGGGTGCGGCTCCGCGCGGGCCGAGCGCGCCAAGCCCGAACACAGGATTTCCATTTCATCATCGGGCAGAGCGGCGGGTTGGCCGTTGAAGCCCACGAGGCGGACCACACCGTTGACGCGCACGACTCGCAATTTTTCCAGCAGAGCGAGCCGCACAAAAACGTAGCCCGGGAAAAGCGGAAAATCGAGGCAAACGCGGCGATCGCTCCAGCGACGGACGGAACTGTATAGCGGCAAGAAATGTTCGACGCCCTTCGAGGCCAGTTCCGCCGCGACGCGCCGTTCGTGATTGCCTCGGGTGTAGGCAGCATACCAATGCGGCTCGCTCGCGAACGCGGGTTGCGGGCAGAGTCCTAGGGCCTCGGCGTCTTGATTGGATTGGAACGTCATGAGGAGCTGAATTCTCCGGTCCGGGCTGGGGCATTTGATTAGATACAGCTTCGCCCCCTCTGCCACAGGGCCGCCTGCGTGTAAGCTGTTCTGGTACAGCTACTTACAGACTACTTAGGCTTGTTCCGATGCGCTTGCGCTATTCTCGCGATGGACAAAACGCACCCAGACGCGATGCGTGAAAGCTTGTACTCGCGAACCATTCACCGGCGCCCAGGGCATGTGCGAATTCATGGTTTGGAAAACTTCGGCGGCGAATATCTTCCCTGGGTCATTCGGATCGGCGGCGTCCCATCGCGCCCGCGCAAAAAGCCAGACGAGGCCCGCAGCCAATCCCATCAGCGCAAAAAGAAAAGCGATCAAGAGGCGCGGCGGAAATGATTTCTTGCCGGGGAGGTCGGCCGGGTCCAGAACCTTTACCGTGGGGATTTCCTTGGCTTCCTCGACGCGCGCGTATTCGTATTCCTGGGTCAACGATTCGAAGATTGCTTCCTGAACTTTCGTGCGGCGATACAAGTCCGCGTAGTTCACGCCCAATAGAGGCAGCCTGCGGATCGAGGGATACAACGATTCGGTATCCGGAGTTTCCGCGTCCGCGGAGGTGCCGGCCTTGCCGCCCATTTTTTGCAGCTGGAGCTGAAGCTCGTTCACGCGAGCTTGCATGCTGCGGACGCGAACGTTGTTATCGGTGTAGATCTGGCGCAAACCCTGGAGCTCGGTTTGGGCGGCGATGTATTCACCCTGCAAGTTGGCCGCTGCCTCGACCATTGCTTTACCTTGCGCGGTTATATCAATGGTGGTGTTTTTGCTGGCGAATGCGCTGAAGTCTTTTTCGGCGTTCTCCAAATCCTGCTGAACCTGTTTGAGCCTTTCTTCCAAGAACACGCGCTCGCGGTGAGCGGAGGAAGTGTTCAGCTGGGTCATCACCCAATTCAGTTCGCTGACATATTCGGCGGCGATCGCCTCAGCGCGCTTTGCATTGTGGTCGGTGACTTCGATTTTGATGATTCCGCTCTTCCGGTCGTTGGATATTTCCGTATTGTTCGAAAGGACCTTGCGGGCATCTTCCCAATTTTTGGTCCCGTAGACCTTGCGGAGATCGAATTTTGTGATCACGCCGTCCTGAATGGTCCGGCTTTCAAGCACGCCCACAAACAAGTCTGCCGATGTCTTCAAGCCCAGAGCATCGCCTACCATTCCACCGAGCGCCCCGCCACCACCACCACCACCACCACCGCTGGAACTCCCGCTGCCGCCCAACTTGCTGAGAAATGCGGCCATCATCGCCATTCCCGATCCGGATTGCTGGTCGGGCGGCATGAGGCGGGTGGTGGAGACGTAGCGCTTCGGAATGAGAAACGCGAGTACGAGCCCGGCGATCAGCGCAATACCGGCGCAGCGATAGAGGAAGCGGCGGCTATCCCACGCGAGGCGCAAACGCCAAATCATGCGTTCGCGCGACTCAGTCGCGTGCTCGAACAATTCAAGAGGTTCGGGCAGTACCGGCTCGACTTCAAATTCGCGTTGCGGTTTGGTGGCGGTTCCTCGCACTTGCCATTTCCTCGATTAGTTCTGCGTTGCCAGAAACGAAGGCAGCTTGGCTGCCAGGTGCGGCCAGAAAGTGACCGCGACGGATGACGTCCAATTGGTTTGCGGGGTCGTGGCCAAAATGGGCGCGAGCCATTTTTCGTACTGCACAGCGGTAGAAACGTCCACGTTGGCGTGTAGCCACCAGTCGAATTTCGCGGAAGCGTCGTTGATCGTTTCGCCGCCAGGGATAAAATCGCCGGAAACCGTGACGTGCCGATAGCCAAGCTGCAGATCATTTCGTGCGCCGAAGTGGTACGTACTCCAGGCTTGAATGCCCGTGCCATCGCGGCCGATCCAACTGGCGATGAGGTTGTTCTTGTTGGTTCCGAGGTCGTGATAAAAAATGTCCCAATAGATTAAATGGCCGCCACGCGATGAAGAGGGCGTATTCGTATTTACGGCTTCCACGCGCAGGTCCAACTTTGGGATTTTGGGGAACCGCACCAGATGAATGCCGGGATTTATGCCTGCGCGGCGGGGCGCTGAGAAGGGGGAAATGTCATCGGAGGAGAGAGAGTCCATGTACAGCGTAACCCAGTCGCGCATCAGAGGCAGGCGGTACGAAAAATCGAAACCGCCAGTTCTTTTTCCGGGGTTGGCGTTCGCGGCATAAGCATTGGAGTTTTGGAGGCCAAAGTAGCTGTTGAACACTGCTGCCGGAGTGAGCGGTCGCCCGACTCCTCCAAGTTCGGCGGTGCGCGTGAATCCAAACTCCAGATTTTTTGTGGGCTTGAAGCTGACCTTTTCTCCGTGGATCAGCGGCCGGGGCGGAAAATTGTTGCCGGAAAGTTTGCCGATGAATGCGTCTATTTTCATGGGACCCAGCACGCGGCCGAAAATCCATGGAAGCGTGAACGGCGTGACCCGGTTCGCGCGGAACATGTAAATCGGCTCGGCGTTGTCGCTGAAAATCATCGCGCTGCCGTAATCGGGACTCCACCAGAGGCTCTGTTTGCCAAACGAGAAATCCCAGTTTGCCGCGGTGGCCGAGACGTAGGTGTCGAGAAGCCGAAATTGATTCACCGTCGCAATCGGCGTTGCGGCTTGCAGCGGATTTTCGTCCACAGTCGAAATGAATTGCCTGACCGGAAGCGAAAAAGCGGGCGCGGAGGGAGCGTGTTGATACTCGCCGCGAACGTAGATCGTGTAACGGCCCGAAGTGGCATAGCCTGAAAAGCCGTCGTAGCTATTGAAACCTTCCTGGTACGGACGGCCGAAATTGTTGATGATGGTTTGGCCGAAGTGATAGCTGTCGTTCAAAGGCGGACCGCTAATTCCGGTGACGCCGGCATACACGGATTCCAGATGCACGGTTCCTTCGCCGGCTCCGGCTCCGGCGAGTGCGTCAGAGTCCTGCTGAAATTCGCTTTGTAGCGCGAGATACAGGCTGTAGACGTCGCCGCGCGTCGGTCCGGTTGATTCGATATTGCCGCCCGCTTCTGCAACCAGAGTCGCGCATTCCGCGCGTGTCCAGGGGCGCATTCCAAGAAACGTAGAGTTGATATAGCCGAGAGCCGAGAGGCGCTCGATCGCGGGATAAATCCAACTATCGAGTTCGACGTAGGGCGAGCCGGCGGGAGTGAAGGATTCGTCCTGCGATTCTGAGTAGGTGGGCCAAGCCGCGCCCGGAAGATCTGGATTGTGATGAGCGCGATAGACGTAAGCGCCGATGAGCCAGCCGATCGTGCTGCCAATGAGCACGTCCGAAGGGAAATGCTGTTTGGCGCTGACGCGCGAGAAGCTGATGGCCGACGCTGCGCCGTACGCCAAAATGGACGTGAGCGGGCCGGGGTATTCGTGCGCAATCACGCTCGCGATAGACCACGCCGCCACGGAATGCTCGGAAGGAAACGAGACGCCGCCATTGAAGAAATCACCACGATAGTTGTCCTGCAAGGGACGTTCGCGGCCGAAAGCATATTTGAGGGCGTAAGTGGGGATGAGGGCGTCAATCGCCGCCTCGCCAGCCAAAAATCCAGTCTCGCGTTTGTGTTCATCGTGCGATAGATAACCCAGAAAATAAAATCCGGCGCCGATGCCGGCCATCGCGCCAATTCCGTAGTTGGAAACGTCGCCGCTGTACTTGATACGGCTGGCGGAATTGGAAAGATGCTTGCTGTATTCCGTATCAGTGGCGAACATGATGCCGGTGGCGGCGCCTAGAGGTAGCAGCCAGTCGGCATCAACAAGATGAATGTCAGCGGGGCTGGTCCAAATGGCTTTTTGGTCTTGCAGGAAAACGTGCAGCAAATGCGCGTGGAGCGCCTTTTGGATTGATGCTTGTTGTTTTTGCGCGACGGTGTCCTGATGGGTATCGGCAGTCGCAGTCGCTGGGGCCGATTTCTGGCTGGTGCTTTCTTGCGCACGCGGATCGGCGCCGGTTTCGTTCGAAGCTGCGATGAAATTGGAGAATTGCGGCAGCGTTTGCGCGCAGCATTGCCGGCTCCCCAACCCCGCTATCGATAAACTAAGCCCGAGCATAACCGCTGATCTCCATCGAGTCATTCACGCTTCCGCTAGTAATGCACGGCGATAAAAACGGCCGTGGTGACGGCGGCCGCCACCTGAGCCCCGGTGAAAAGGTTCGTCCAATTTCTCGGACCGGCATACGCCTTTTCCGGGACCACCACGGTGTCGCCGGGCCGCAACGCCGCGCTAAGCGAGTCCCCACTCCACATGCTTTCCTTCGCGCCGATCACGGAGCCGTCGGCGCGAATCACGAAGATTGCTTTTTTGTCCGCGATCGCCGTGGGGCCGCCGGACTGGCCGAGATACCATTTGGCACTCTGGCCGGGGCGGTAGGAGACGGCGGTGGGATTGAAGACTTGTCCCGTGACCATCACGTAGCTGGGCTTTTTGGGGATTGTGAGCGTATCGCCATTTCTAACCTGGACGTCCGCTGCAGTATTTTTCCAGTGGTCAGCAGGCCCGGAGATCTGCATGGCGACGCGGCCAGCGGGAGGATTGGCGGAAAGTTCTTCCAGCGTCTGCTGATACTGCGCCAACGCCATTTGCTTGGCCTGCTTCTCATCAGCGGTTGTTTCCGGCATGGCCTGGAGATCGCTTTGCATGCCCTTCACGCGCAGGATGATCTCGGTTTGCTGTTTCATCTCGAGGTCGCGCACCTGAATGCGCTGCAGCACGGCGCCGTAGGGATACGCGTCCGCTTGGTAGCCGCCGGCGCGCGCAAGAATGGAACTGAGCCGCTCTCCGGGTTTAATTCCGTAGGTCCCAGGATGCTGCACTTCTCCGCGGACCGTGATTGATGCGCCCAAATCGTTCCAGCCGGGACGCTGACGGATGGTGAGAACGTCTCCGTTGTGCAACGGGAGGTCGGAATTTTTGTCGCCCTTGAGTGCCGCCGGAATCGAAATTGGTTGATGTTCGCCGCTCAAGCTGGTCGAGTTGCTTTCGTCAGGGTTGGTCCACTCGTAATGCGTGAGGTCGGCGGTTTGCGCGTCCGCGCTCGCCTTCAATCCGCCGCCGACGAGGATCAAATCGGCCACGGTCATGTTATTGGTCCATGGATAGCGGCCCGGCTTGGTGACGTCGCCTTCGATGTAGACGGTGGCGGGCTCGACGTTCGCGGCGTCGCGATGGATTAGCACGCGATCGCGAGTTTCCAGCGGAATATTTGCAGTGGAATTGCCGGCTAGCGCGTCGGTGAGGTTCACGCTGAAAATTTTTGTCTCGCCTTGCGGTAGATAGCGGAAAACCTGAACGTCGTTGCTCTGCGCATCTGGAGCGAGCCCGCCCGCGAGATGGACGGCATCGGCCAGTCGAATCGTTCCCGAGGTTCGGTAGGTTCCGGGCTTGCGCACATCGCCCCACACGGAAACCGTGGGCGGATTTTCGAAATCGTAGCGGCTGAAAATGCGAATCGTGTCCATAGGATGAAGTTCAGGAGATTTCGCAGGGTCAGCCAGCGCGTCACTAAGGCTGAAGCTTTCGACGCTGGGATGGAAGTCCGGCGAGTTGAGCCGGACGATTTCCGCATACTGCGTCGCAGGTTCGGGCAGCAAGTCTTTGTAGGACGCAATCACATCGGTGAGACGCATGTCCGGGCGATAGGAGTAGCGCCCCGGACGCGTGACGTGGCCTTCCAGGTAAATTGCATCTTGATTGTAGGGAGCGATGGGGAAGATGCGGATGCGATCTCCATCGTGCACTTGGAATTCGTCTAGCTTTTTGGTGACCTCCGCATTGTCAGCGGCGTCGTGTATATCCAGGCTCAGCATGGTTTGCTTATCGTGCGCGACGACGCGTTGCACTTCGATGTGGCGAACTGCGGCGGTGGGGAGCAAGCCACCGGCAAGCTCCAGGACGCTTGAGAGATTTTTCTCGTCCTTCAATTCATACATTGCCGGGCGGCGAACCATTCCTTCCACCGTTACCTGCGGGCCCATGGGAGGATCAAGGACCGTGTCGCCATCTTCGAGGCGCAGCATGTCGCCCTTCACGCCGTGCAGTAAGAGGTCATAGACGTCCACTGTTTGAATAAGCTGATTGCCCCGATAGTGCTGCAAGATTCGCAGAGAGCCGCGCGGGGTAGGACCGCCCGCCGCGAATAAGGCATTGAGAGGCGTGGAGAGAGAGCTGACATCGTAAGCGCCCGGATGTGCCACGTCGCCGACTTCGTAAACCCGGATGGTACGAAGACGCGCGAGAGAGACGTCGGCGGAGACGTCACGGAGTTGCGAGCGCAGCAGCTGCTGCACGGATTCCTGAACCTGCGAGAGGCTTTTTCCGCTTACAAGAACCGGACCAACTTCTGGAAGGCTTACGCGGCCTTCGCGGTCCACCGTGCGAATCAGCCGGCGCGAAACGCCGCCCCAGATGTCAATCGCGAGGCCATCACCCGGGCCGACGACGTAGTCAGGGCCGGCCGGCAGATCCATGGGAATCATGCGTGAATCGCGAATGCCATTTTGGAAAACGGCGATGCCGAATCTTTGCGGAGTGGCGGGACGCGGGACGGCTTGCATGTACATGTCGTACAACGAAGGAATATCGAGATAGGGATCGGGGCGCCGAACCATCTCGACCGGTTGCAAGAGCGCTTGACCAGATTGCATTCCGTAAAAACGATTTGGCGAGGAGGATGACGAACTCGGCTGCGGGCCCATTTCCGGTTCGCTGTTGCGGTTTAAAATATTCGTATCCAGTGATCCGGGCAAGACGGCCCCTGCGCCGTAAGTTTCGGAACCATCCATTGAGAGATTGAGGAAATTGTTCTGCCGGTTTTGAGCACCCCCGCCGAGGGAAATGCTGGATTCCTCCCCGGAATTTCCTCCAGATCTCATCGAAGATTGCGCGAGGTCAGGCGAGTAGCCGGAGCCGAGGTTCGTCAACGATTCGTTGTAATCGTAGGAGCCGTCGTAGGGGAATTGCGGGAAATCGTTGGTGTACTGGTCGCCGGACTGCTCGAATTGGGTGTGCTGCAAATTTCCGCCGCGCGAAGCGGGATTTTGCTGGTTCGGCTGGCTCGGAATTGCGTTCGGCACCCCCGGGGCGGTTTGTTGTAGCTCGTTCTCGTTATTGTAATTGTCTTGCGCAGGTTGTTGCGCGCACGCAGCGGATTGAGATTGCTGCGGATCGCAGGCGCGAGCTTGTTCGAGATTTTGCTTCGCTTGCTCGTGCGATTGCGCCCGCGCCTCCTCTTCGTGTTGGGCTATCCACTTGGTGCGCTCCATGACGAGCAACGCGTGCTCCTTGGCTTGCTCCGAATTCGGATTCAACTGCGGCACCAAATAGCCATAGCGTTGCAGGAGTTGCGTTGCTACGGCCCTGAACTGAGCGTCCTGCTCGAGACGGTCGAAAATCGCGTCGTCCGTCAAGTCCGCGTCGGTGATGATCTGGCCATGGTCGGTGGCATCCTTGGCCACCCAACGCTTCAACTCCACCATCAAGCCGATGTCCCGGATGATCACGACTTTGATTTCCCCGGCGGAGGCCGACACGTGGCTGAGATTCTGGCGGCCAAGTTCAGAATTTTGCGCGGAAGAAACGCGCTGCGATTGGCCCTGCGCTTGCGTGGCGATTGAAATCAGCAAGATGGAGGCGAGCGTGCAAACCACACGGCGAGAGCAGCGAGAAGCGCATACCCAGTCCGCGCGATCCCTGCCCTTCGACACTTCACAGCTCGCAATAATCATTGCCCCTGACGTTCGTTTGATTATGGTGCCCGAAAATACGCAGCACGCGCACAGCGGACGCTGCCAAATCAAATCGTTGGATTCGCTGAGAAAATAGCCTGGTTGCTTACGACCTCATTTCGTAAATAAATTTATGGTATCGCCCCGATTTTACGGCTCGCCGTGCGAGCACGTACGAATGTACTAGGGGAAGATAACCACCGCACATACCAGAAACGATGTATCCCCACTTAGGAGTTTATTTAGGACTCTGCGTAGGTACGGTCGTGAACTGCGAGTTGGTAGACGGGGAACTCCTTGCAGTTCAAGCGATTAAGTCGTTCGGCATAATTACGAGGGCTTTCGCGACGGCGGGCCGACAGTGAATTAACGTTAAACGTAAGCTGTACGTCCATGTGTGGACGGTTTTTGAGGAGCACGTCATGAAAATGTGGAGCGCTAACTCTGGTTTCATCGTTGTGGTCATAGCGGCGGGCATGCTGTGTATGATTTTGTCGCCGAGGCTAGCTCTCGCTCAAAATGCCTGCGCCGCGAACGGGGAGTGCAACGCTTCAAGCGTGAACAATTTCTTGTTTGTGGATGGCGTCAAATATCCGACGATTCAATCGGCGCTTGCGGCACTTCCGCCGGACGGCGGCACCGTATTTGTTCCGCGCGGAACCGCGTTCGATAGCGCGGGACTGACAATCTCGACGCAGGTTCATTTGATTTTCGATTGCGGGGTGTTCACGTATGGGGGCAGCGGTACCGCGATTCGGGTAATGCCTGCATCCGTGAGTGGCGTGCAAATCGAGGGATGCGCTACAGGCGATGAAAACAGGCCCACGCATGGCACGTCGGTTCGCGTCACGAATCCCTCCGCGAACGGTCTCGACGTGTTAGGCGTCGCCAGTTTCGTGGCCCGGAATTTGAATTTTGTGGGACCGGGCTCGGGCAGCGGCATAGGGGTGCAGCTGAGCGGCAACGGGGCGCAGCTCTACGACATTCAGGCAGACAGTTTTGGCGGAGACGGGTTTCAAATCAATGGCGCTCGCTCCAATACGAATTTTTTTGTGCTGCAACGGGTGAAGGCTCACCGTAACGGCGGCCACGGGTTCAATACTTTTGGAATTAACTCGAACGTGGGCACGTGGATCGCCACGTTCGCCCAGGCCAATCGCGATACACAATATTTGTTCAACAATACCGCCGCGCACGTGTTTGTGGCGATTGCCGCCGAGCCGTTCAGGGATGTGACCAGCATTGTGTTTGCGCATTCCCCGGAGAATCAAGGAACTGTGTACATCGAACCGGCATCGCCGTTTCGGTCTTTCGCGATCACGTTTGATTCAACCTCCAACAACAACAATCTTGTGCTACTGAATGGACGTAAAGTCTCCAATGCAGGAATCGGGAATCGCTACTTCTATGGCGCGGGTGACTTCTTTCCACCTGCGAGAAGTGTGGAGGGTACGGATAGCAATTCGGAGGGGACTTTAAACGGGCTGCGCGAGTTCTCGCGCGCCGGGCAATCCACGGAGAAAGGGCTGGAGGGAATCTGGTTCGCAAGCGGGAATCCGAGATCGGGCTACATGCTGCGCGAAAACGGGGCGATCAATTTTGATTTTGACATGAACGACGGCGGATCGGCGGTGAACTTCTGGCACAGCGCTCGCGATTCGCAGATTTCGTCCGCAGCGCCGGTACTGAGCATCAACCCGGACGGCATCGCGCTGGGCGGTGGTTCCACAATCCACCGGATTTTGAGGAGTAGCGCCACGCTTACCTTTACGCCCGTCGCCGCGCAAACGTGCGAAGAGCAGACGCTGACGATTCAGAACGCGACACCCAGTGCGGCGGTAAGCGCCTCGCCGGCGGCGCCCCTAGGTAGTCCGAGCCTATCCTGGCAGGCGTGGGTCAGCGGGAGCGGCGGAATCGTATCCGTGCGCTTATGCAACGTCAGCGCCGCCGGCGGGGTAGCGCCAGCGGCCGTTGTCTGGAATGTATCGGCCGTGGAGTGACGGCAGAACCCGAATCGATCGCCGAGCGTGAATTGGACGCGGACTGAGCGTTAATCCCCGGCGGCCAAGAAGGCGCGCTCGCGTTCCTGGGAAACGGAATCTGCGAGGACTCGGCGAACCGGCGCAAGCATGGACGCAGCTACCATCCGTTCCCCGGGAAGATTCAATTCAGCCACTTTGCGCGGAAATTCGCGGCGGCGATCCAGCCACAGGCCGAATTCCTGCAGCAGATCACCGGCGAGGTTGGGGTCGTCCGAGCGTTCAACGCCCCAGAAGCGCAGGCGCTCTTCGTTTTTCTGGAGAAGCTGCAACGCCTGCTCCAGTTTCTTCATCGCGGCGTTGAAAGAGGATGCCAGGAAGTAAACCGAGAGCGACCAGCCATCCTTTCCGAAGAGGGCGCGAATCCGAATGTTATACTTCCCATTCTGGTTCCGCTCCATCGCGCAATTGTAAAGGTTTCCCGAATTTCCCTTGCCGCCCATCAAGTTCCTCACTTTTCGGTCCCCATTCGGTTTACCCATGTCTGTTGCGGGCCCACTTTGCGTTCCGCGTTTAGCACCCGACGAAATAACCGCAAACCTGTTCACCCTCGAATTCTTTATTGGCATAGAAATGCTCCTTGGAGTTGAGGCGCTCTCACACCAGGCAATCGAGGGTCGGAAGGCATCTACCCATCATCCCTAATGATCAGGGCAAGGACCCCGCTGGCTACGGGGCAGGCTCTGCGGATACAAATAGTCTAACGAACGGGCGGGTACAGGGCAAGGGGAGAGTGGAAATTAGTTAACTATCTTATTTTCTTTTATTTGCGGCTAGGTTGAGCGCGTAATCCGCTTCATGGCATCGGGATTAACGACGAGCTTTCCTTCCTTCTTCAATCGGTCCTCGAGCGCTGTTTTGAAGGCATCGAAGGCCGCGCCTTGCTTGGATTGGAGCAGCTGTTGTTTGATTTGGTCGGACTGAGCGGACAGTTCGGTCTCGTTGACGGACTCGTGAGCGGCGACGCGGTACACCAACCAGTTTCCGGCGACTTGCTTGGCGTCGCTGACTTGGCCAACCGCCGTCGAGTAGGCTGACTCGACCATTTGTCCTGTGCCGATATCAGGAATGGAGCCGGTGCGCGAAACAGGTTCGGAGGTTTTCGCCGTCAGATTGAGCGATTTAGCGGCCTGATCGAAGGCTTCGCCGCCCTTGGCAAGCTTCGCGAGTTGCTGCGCCTTGCTTTGGGCGAGCTCGAGCGATTTTTCCTGCTGGTAATCAGCCAAAACACGGTCGTGGACTTCGGCCAAGGTGCCTTGGTGCGCGGGCTGGATGTCCTTGGGCGTGATAATGGCGAATCCCTGAGGAGTTTGAATCGGCTGGCTAAGCTCGCCGGGACGCAATTGGAAAAGGGCGGTGCGAACGTCCTGCGAATTGCCGAATGCCGCAACGGGCTCTGTGGCCGATGCGAGTGGAGCTTCGCCCAATTCGAGATCAAATTTCTTGGCTAAGTCGTCGAGCGATTGATGGTTTGATTGGCGGACCGCAGCGGCCATTTCGTCGGAGATCTGGCTGGCCTTATTGTTCACCGCCTCATCGAGAACGATCGGCAGGATGGTGCTCTTGACCTCGTCAAACGATTTGGTGTGGGCGGTTTCGTGATCCAGAACCTTAATGATATGAAAGCCGTACTGGGTTTTGACCAGGTCGGAGATGGAGCCTTTCGGCTGGGTGAACGCGGCTTGCTGGAATTCGGGCACGGTCTGGCCTTCCACGATCCAGCCTAAATCGCCGCCCTTCACTTTGGTGCCGTCATCCTCGGAGTATTTTTTGGCGAGATCTTCGAAATTAGCTCCGGCTTTGGCCTTTTTCAGGACGTCTTCGGCCTTCTGGCGAATTTCAGCGATTTCGGCGTCGGTCTTGCCGACAGTCTTGAACAGAATGTGCTCGACGTGGACGCGGTTCTCGACTTTGTACTCATCAATATGTGCGTTGTAGTAGGTACGCAGCGTGTCGTCGCTAATCTGAGTGTTTGCGCGAAGTTTTGCGAGGTCAAGCAACGCATAGCGCGCCGAGCGCTTTTCCGGGACCTGATACTGGCCGATGTGTTTGTTGTAATAAGCCGAAAGCTCGGCTTCCGTGGGTTGAATGGTGGACGCCAGTTCGTCCGGTTTAATCAGGACGTAATCAATCTGGACTTTTTCGTTGCGGCGGCGGAACTCCTCTTGCACCTCGGCGGGGGTAACCGTGATGGAGTCGGTAACGAGCTGATGGAACTTCTCCTGGAGCATCTGGTCCCGGAGATAGCTCTCGAACTCGGGCACCGTCATGCCGGCGCGCGTCTGGACTTCAGTGGCGTAGCGGTCCTTGAGCCAGGTATCGCCATTCCAGGCCGAGGGCAGGATCTGCTTGATGCGATCGGAGAGTTCCTGATTTGTGACGCGAATGCCCAAGCGGTCCGCCTCCAGAGCAAGGGCGCGGGTGAAGATCATTTGTTCAAGGACCTGCTTGGCGTAGATGCCCTTGTAAATATCTGGAATCGCCTGTCCGTGCAGGGCCTGGTTCAGTTGGCGCTGAACGTCAATCGCGGAGATTTGCTCGCTACCGACCGTGGCGATTGCATCGGGACTATTGGTGAAGGCGGCGCTGCCCATGCCGGGAATCAGGTAGGTGAGCATGCTGAGGCAGATGATCCCCAGCAGAACGCTCATTGTGATTTTGACCCAGCGATTGCGTTCTAAATCCCGTTGCTGAATGCTTCTCAACATAACCGTCTGTAGCTCCCCTGCCGCTAGCAAATCACGCAATTATAGTTGAGATGCCGTGCGGTGCTCAATGAGATTCGATTGGAACTGCCTGTCGCGTGGTTGGGGAAGATTTCGCTCTTAACCGCCATATTGCCAGGGAGATTCAGTAACCGTTAACGGCTTGATTTCTTTGTGAATCACAGCATCCACGGCTTCCAGAATGGCAACGGCGTGGTCGCCATGTTGTTCGACAATCTCGACGACCTTGCACTCCAGGTAAGCTCCCAGATTTGCGAGGATCGGCGCGCAGGTTTGGCCTTCTGAGTACGGTTCGCCGTTCAGGGTTCCGCGGGATTCTTCGGTGGCGGCAAAAAACTTTTGTGCGAGGTCTCTTTGCCCGGCGTCGAGCACGTGAAGTACAGCGACGCGGCTTTCAACGAGACACTGATACACGCTGCCATCTTTTCGCAATGCGACCATCAGCAATGGCGGTTTGAAAGATGCCTGTGACACCCACGTGATAGTAGCGGCGCCGTAGCGCTCACCGCTCCGCGACGTGATCACGTACATTCCGTTGGTCAGGAGGCGCAGGACTTTTTGTCTGGTTTTGGGATCCATAAATCGAATCGCGGCGCATTCTACTGCGTTGCGGGAAGGGAGACACCTATTTGTTGCACGGCGCTAGGTCTCGTCTCGACTTAGAGGTTGCCACCGAGCTGGCCGGATGGCGCGGCCTCGCCAGCGATGGCTAGTTCTTTTTTTGGCCATTCTCGGCGAGGATCTTCTTAATTTCGCCGGCCTCGCTGTAGTTTGGACTGATCTGGAGCGTGTACTCGAGCTGTTTCCTGGCCATCGCGAAGTTGTTGCTCTTCTGATAGGCCATGCCGAGATGGTAGTGATAGGTCGGGTTTTCCGGATTGCCCTTGATGGCTTCTTGAAGGAGGTCGATCGAGGCGTTGTAGACGCCTTGCTGGTAATACGCCCAGCCGAGAGTGTCGGCGGAGTTAGGCGAATCGGGCATGCCTTTTCGCCCGGTCTGAGCGAGTGAAAGCGCTACGTTCGCATTGCCGCCATGTTCGAGCATTAAGTACGACAGATTGTTTGCGGCCAGAGCGTAATCCGGTTGAATCTGCAGGGCCTTTTGGTATAGGTCCTCCGCCTCCTGCCACTGGTTACGCGTTTCAAGCAGGCTGCCAAGAGCGACGTAGAGGCGGACGTCGCGGGGATTGGATTGCAATGCAGTGCGATAGCTGGCGATGGCTTGATCCACGGAGCCACGAGAAATCTGGACGCTGGAAAGAAAAAGAAACGCGTTGCTGTTGTTCTTATCAAGGTCCACGGCCTTTTGAAAAGCTTGCTCCGCCTTGGCGGAATCCTGATTGCGCAGCTCTACTTGGCCAAGAAGAACGTAAAAATTGCTGCGATTGGGAACCAGCGAGATCTGGTGCTGCACGATTTGCAAGGCTTTCGCGGGTTGCTTCTGCTCCAAGGCTATATTGACAAGACCATTCAGTGCGTCCTGGGCGGATGGATTTCGTCGCAGCGCATCCGAGAAATACTTCCCGGCTTCGTCATACTTTTTTTGAGTCATGCGCAGATCGCCCATCCGGGCGTAGCCGACGGAATTGTCCGGGGCTGCGGCAATGGCTCGCTTCAAGTCTGCTTCGGCGCCGGCCTCATCCTTTTTCATTAAGAGAGCCTGCGCGTGGAGAACGTAACCGTCCGGCGCGCGCGGCTGGAGCATCATCAGTTTGCCTCCCATCTCTTCGAGCATGGGCTGATCCGAGCGGCGGATGGCGATGGACGCTAGAGCTCGCAGCGGTTCGATCATCGTGGGTTGCAGTTTGGCGGCCTGTCGCCATTCGGATTCGGCCTGTCCCGCGTTTTGATTCGCGGCATAGGCGACGCCCAATTGGTAGTGGGCTCCGGCATGGTCCGGGAAATTCTTTACAACTTGCTCCAGGGCCGAGACAGCATCGGGGTATTTGCCTTGGCGAATGAGTATCTGACCGTGAAGCGTCATCGCTGCAGGATCCGAGGGATTGGCCTTCAAGAGTTCATCTGCGATCTTGGAGGCATCATCCAAGCGATTCTGTTGCAACAGGAGCTCGGCATACATCTTGCCGACGACTGCATCCTTGGGATGGTCGGAATGCAATGTGGCAAGTTCCGTGGAAGCTTTGTCCCAATCATGCTGGGCTATATAGAATTCGGCCAACATGCGATAACCCGCCGGGTTATCGGCCATTGCGGTCTTGGCATCCTGCAGGGCCTTTTCAGCCGCATCCTTCTTTCCTTCGTTTAGATAGAGCGCCGCAAGCATGGCACGCGGCGGAGCGTCTTTGGGATTCAGGGCGATCGCTGCATCATACTGTTTTTCGGCGTCGGACCAGCGCTGCTGACGCTGGTAGAAATTTCCAAATGCCAGGAGGGCCGGCAAGGATTTCGGATCCAGAGAGACGGCTTTCTGATAGTTTTGTTCGGCGCCGGTCAGATCCTTCGACTTTTCCTGGATTGCAGCAAGGACCAAAAGGGATTGGGCGCGGTTCGGGTCCATGTGTACGGCTTGCTGTGCCTCTTTGAGCGCTTGGGGCAGATTTCCCTGCGCCGCGTCCGCGCTGGAGACAATCGCTTGAGCTTGCGCGTTTTGAGGGTCGGTCTTTAGTAAGGTTTCGGCGCGATCGCGCGCCTCCGGAATTTTGCCTGCTGCCAGCAGCAAATTTGCCAAATCCAGTTGCGCTTTGGAATTCTCGGGTGAGAGCTGAACCGTGCGCATGAGTTCCTGGTACGCGCGGGACCAGTCGCTTTCCTTCAGGTAGGTTTGCGCAAGCTTGTAGTGTGCCTGTGAAAATTTCGAATCGAATTGAATCGCATTCTGAAATTCGATCGCGGCTTCCGCATATTTGCCTTGCTGGAAGTATGCTTCGCCCTTATCGAAATGTTTCTTCTTCAGGACGTTGGGATCTCGCGAGCAGCCTGCGACGACGGAGGCCGCGATCAGCAACGTGGCCCAGACCAGCGATCGGTTACCAGGATTCATATCGCCCCCGCCGATTGATAAACGATAGATGACACGAAATCTTACACCTTCGCAGCGGGGCAATCCAGTGACGCGGCATGAAGCTGTAAGCGACTGTGTTTAAAGATGCTTAGCGCCTGACGCGGACGTTCGTAATAGCGCTGCACTTACGACGGGTCGGCAGCTCGGACTTCGGGACGCAAAATGGACGGCTCCCGCGTAGCGCGTCGTTTGTAATCGGCTGTTCTTGAAAGAGTTATGAGAGAACAGGATCTTCCCTGATGGCGACAATGGCCGGAAACCAAAAACGTCCGCTTCCCGGGCACTAAGGGAAAGTATTTTGCCCATTCGTGGAAGGTCAGTGGGATTTCCGCAAAGGCCGCAGCGACCCCCTAACTAACTCCGCGCGTCGGTGCCAACGTATCTATATGTAAATAAAGCCATTAAACAAAACGCTGGTTTCGGACTCTCGTTCACCGGGGGTGGCACATGCATTGCAGTCACGCCCAATTGTCTTGGAGTACTATCGTCGATTTATGCGGTTTCGCGAAGAATTCAAGGGTGGGGCATGTGGGTTCAATGACCAGAGATGAATTTTCGGGTGCGCTAGTCGCCGAGGAATGGGGTTTCGTGGGCGGAATGTGTCCCGCGATGCAAACGCTGGAATCGGTGGTTGCCGAGATCGCTACCACTAATATTCCGGTGCTCCTGGTCGGCGAGAGCGGAACGGGTAAGGCGATGTTTGCCCAGCGGATGCACCGGCTTTCATCGCGTTGCGATAAGGAACTTGTGAGCATCATTTGCGCTGCCATGAATCCGGCGCAGCTTTCCGTCGAGCTTGGCATCAATTCGACCGGGAATGGAAACGGACACGCAGTCCCGGAGATTGCCGGCACAGTCGTTTTCGATGAAATCAGCGAACTGGATTCGGTGTGCCAGCGAAACCTGCTTTATGCGCTTCCCGACGGGGACGGAAGCCCACGCCACGGGACGCTGGGAGCGCGAGTGATCTCGACGACCAGCCGGAGTCTGGATGAGGAAATGCGCGCAGGGCGCTTTCGCGCCGAACTTTACTACCGGGTGAATGGCCTTTGCCTACGCTTGCCGCCACTGCGAGATCGTCGAGAGGACATACCTATTCTTGTTGAGTTCTTTTTGAGCAAACACGCGGCGCTGCTGGGACGGCCGAGACCGTCCTTAAGCCCGCGGACGCTGCGCGTATTGCTCGATCATTCTTGGCCTGGGAACATCCGCGAGCTCGAAAATGTGATGAAAAAGATTGTCGCGCTCGGCGATGAACAGCTCGCGGTTGCGGAACTGACCGCGATTCCGGAGCCACCCAGATTGGAAGTTCGCGAGCGTCGAGGCTATTCGCTAAAGGCGGCAGCCAGAGCGGCATCGCGCGAAGCGGAACGCGGGCTGATTCTGAAAGCGCTTGAACACACCCGTTGGAACCGCAAGCGGGCGGCACAGGAACTGCAGATTAGTTACAAATCGTTGCTTTATAAATTGAAGCAAATCGGTGTGCAAGACTCTGAAGCCGACTAGCGAAGCAGGAGAAAAGATGTTCAAAGCAATGCGATACATGTTGGTCGCTTTTCTTGCACTGGCTGTTCTGCCCGTGCGTGCTCAGAACACGAGCGATTCCAAACAGCCGGCGCAATCGGCTGTGCCGGCCATGGCGGATGAAACGCCCAAAAAATCGGCAACATCGGACCCTAATTACGTGATCGGCGCCCAAGACGTGTTGGACATCAACGTCTGGAAAGAGCCGGACGTCTCACGCGTGGTGCCGGTGCGTCCTGACGGGAAGATTTCGCTGCCGCTCTTGAACGATGTGCAGGCCGCTGGATTGACTCCGGATCAATTGGCCGCGAAGGTGACTGAGGACCTGAAGAAATTCGTGACCAGTCCGCAGGTGACGGTGATCGTGACCGCGATCAATAGCCAGCGTGTGTACATCCTCGGGGAAGTTACACGCCCTGGGGCTTTCCCGCTGCTCCCGGGCATGACGGTGCTGCAAGCCCTTTCCAGCGCGGGAGGATTTACGCAGTTCGCGAAAGTGAAAAGCATTTTTGTCCGCAGGATGGAAAACGGGAAGGAAGCGAAATACCCGTTTAACTATAAGGACGTGATCGGCGGCAAGAAGCCCGAGCAGGATATTTTGCTGAAGGCTGGCGACACGATCGTGGTGCCGTAGCGAAAGTCATGCGCGCGCTGAAATACATATTGATGGCCTGGGTCTGTGTCGTTCTCGTGAGTGTCGCGCCTGCCCGTGCGCAACAGCAGTCCGGCGATTCGCAACAGAATCAGCAGCAAGGGCAACAACCGACCCAACCGATTCCGGCGATTCGTTCTCCGTTGGCTTCCGCAGCGGACAACGGCGAGGACGAGACGGGCAATCCACAACAAATGCAACCAGACACGCGATCGCTCACGGGGGTCGAAGATTTGTCGCTGGGCACCATGGCTATCGAGCATAGCTATTGGCAGCCGCGCCTCGCTGTGTTGGAAACAGTGGACTCGAATCCGGGTTATTCCACCGGCGGAAACTCGTGGGGCACATGGACATCCGTGCTCGGTGGCGTGGACATCCACAGAGTCGCCGGCGTTTCCGACCTGCTCGTGAGTTACACCGGCGGCGGAATGTTTTCGACGAACAGTAACAACGCGGCGAATGGAACAATTCAGGAGCTCAGTCTTTCGGACAGATTTTCGTTTCGCCGTTGGACTTTGGCCGTCTTTGATCAGACGAGTTACCTGCCGGAATCATCGTTTGGGTTCGCGGGCGCAGCAGGGGCGGGGCTGCCGGGAGTCGGCACCGGAGGAGGAATTGGAACCGGTTTCACTCCCGGTCAATCGATATTGACTCCGCGCGGCCAGAATCTTTCGAACGCTTTCGATCTGGAGGCGGATGCCAAACTTACGTCGAGAACGTCGTTGACGTTTGTGGGTGGATATTCGCTGCTTCACTACTTCGATGACAATCTATTGAACTTCGGCGATGCGACCTTTCAGGTGGGTTACAACTACTTGCTTAACCGGCAAGACACGGTCGCGGTTTCTTACAGCTTCAGCGCATTCCGGTACAGCAATGCCGAGCAATCGCTGAACCTGCACACGATTCAGGCTTCCTACGGCCGGCGCGTGACGGGAAAACTCGCGTTTCAGATTTCCGCTGGTCCACAAATCGTGCTGTCCAATAGCCCTATTACGAATTCGAGTTCTATGACTGTATCAGGAACTGGGTCTACATCTCAGGTGTATTGGACGCTCAATAGTTCTCTCCAATACGCGCTCCGCCGCGCGCAGATCGGCGCTTCCTACAATCACGGCGTTTCGGGTGGATCCGGCATCTTGGCAGGCGCCGAGACTGACGTGGTAACGGGAACTTTCAACGAGCAGCTCTCGCGAACGCTTGATGGGGGCTTCACTGCCGGATACTCACACAATAAAGGCTTCACGGAGACGACAGGAACGTCGCCGGAGCAAACCTTTTCTTACTGGTTTGCGGGAGTGAATGTGGCGCATCCGATCGGAAGGTCCGTCGATGTGTTCGCAAGCTATCAGCTGCAATATCAGGACAGCAACACCAGCGGATGCACCGGGAGCGGGTGCTCGCTGAACGTGATTCGCCATCAGATTTCGTTCGGAGTGAATCTCCACAAGCAGCCGATCCCATTTTAGGAAATCGTGACCCCGCCGAGTTTCGGCGAAAGAGGATGGAATGGTTGAGCGTGAATTGACTCTTGCAGATTACGTCGCGATGCTGCGACGCCGCTGGGTGTTGATCGCGGTGTTGGCGATCGTGGGGCCGCCGCTGGCTTATGGTGTTTCGCGGTTTCTTCCCAATAAATTCAAGTCGCAGACGCTGGTGATTATCGAGCAGCCGACAGTTCCCACGAGCATTGTGAAATCACTGGACACCACGGACATCAACCAACGGCTCTCCAGCATGCAGCAGCAAATCCTGAGCCGCTCGCGTCTGGAGCCGGTGATCCGACAGTTCAATTTGTATCCGGAAGAAGTCACCAAGATGTCCATGGATGACCTGGTTGGGCGTCTGCAGAGAGCGATCGAAGTGACGCCGATTGCGCCGATGTCGGAGACGCGCGCCGGGCAACTTCCGGGATTCTACGTCGCCGTCACCATGGGCAATGCACGACATGCACAGGAAGTCTGCACTGCCGTTACTTCGATGTTCATTGAACAAAATCTTAGACTGCGACAAGAGCACTCCGAGACGACCACTCAATTCCTGGCCCAGGAACTAACCAGCGCCAAGGCCAGTTTGGACGAGCAGGACGCAAAACTCGCGGCATTCAAGAGCCGCCACATTGGCGAGCTGCCGGATGACGAACAAACGAATCTGAACTTGCTCACCGGATTGACATCACAGCTGGACGCTTCGACGCAGGCCCTTGCACGCGCGCAACAGGACAAGACATTCAATGAATCGCTGCTCTCTCAGCAAGTATCGGCATGGCAAGCATCCCAGACGGGGCGCAATCCAGAGACGCTCGAGCAACAACTCATCGCTCTGCAGGCACGCTTGACCACGTTGCAATCCAGTTACACCGATGACTATCCGGATGTGATCAAGGCCAAAAGTGACATCGCCGCACTCCAGAAGAAAATCGCCGAGAGTGACGCTCCGGGTAAGGCCAGCACGATGAATAAAGGGCCGAAAGTGTCTACGGAGCCGGCGCAGATCCAGCAGCTTCGCGCGCAGTTGCACAACGATGACGTGCTGATTGCCGCAAAAACCAAGGAGCAGGAGCAAATCCGGAAGCAGATCGACTTGTACCAATCGCGCGTCCAGTCGAGCCCTGGAGTCGAGCAACAGTACAAGGAACTGACACGCGGCTACCAGACGGCTCTGGATTCTTACAACGGCTTACAGAAAGAACTCACGGATTCGAACATGGCCGTCAACCTGGAGCGCAAACAGGAAGGCGAACAGTTTGTCGTGCTGGATCCTGCAAACCTGCCTGATAAGCCGACGTTCCCGAATCGGCCGATGTTTGCTTTGGGGGGCTTGGGCGGCGGCTTGGGGCTCGGCCTCGCGATTGCGTTTCTGCTGGAAATGAAGGATTCCTCATTTAAGACCGAGCGTGACGTGGAATTCGCCTTGCACCTGCCGGTGCTCGCGATGGTTCCAGAAATCGTGCCTTTCTCGGCGAAAGAGCCGAAATCCACCGCCAGTCGTACCTCCGCGGATAGTGGTCTGGAAGTCGGAGCGAGGGCTTAGGCGAGCTATGTATCAGAAATTTTTCGGACTGCGCGAAAGCCCGTTTAACGTGAACCCTGATCCGCGCTATCTGTTTCTGACGAAACAGATTCAAGAAGCGCTGGCAGGGTTGACGTACGGCATCCAGAACCGCAAAGGCTTCATTTTACTCACTGGAGAAGTGGGCACCGGGAAGACGACTCTGCTGAACCGGCTGCTGGACTGGCTCCACGGCCAAAGGGTCAAGACAGCTTTTGTTTTCAATTCGCAAGTCAACGTCAGTCAACTATTTGACTTCATGATGGCTGATTTCGAAATCCCGGTGGAGTCTCGGCATAAGAGCCAAGTTCTGTTGAAGTTGAATCACTGGCTGCTGGAACGCTATCGAGCCGGGGAGACGGCCGTTCTGATTGTTGACGAGGCGCAAAATCTTTCGTTGCAGGTGCTGGAAGAAATTCGCCTGCTTACGAATCTCGAGACGTCCACTGAAAAGCTGCTGCAGATCGTATTGACCGGCCAACCGGAACTTGAAGAAAAGCTGAAGCTTCCGCAACTTCGCCAGCTGCGCCAGCGAATCACTCTGCGCTGCCGCACGGCTCCGCTGAGTCTGGAAGAGACGTTTGGTTACATAGCCGAGAGACTGCGGATCGCAGGAGCGAATGGCGAGCCTATCTTCTCGAAGGAAGCGATTCAAACAGTCAACTTATATTCACGTGGAATTCCTCGCGTAGTGAACTTGCTGTGTGAACATGCATTAATTAACGCCTACGTGGATCACCTGCGTCCAGTTCCAGCCCATTTAGTGGAGGAGGTGGCGCGAGAATTTCAGCTGGATGAAATTGCGCCCACCGCGGCGGTGGGAAGCTCAAACGGGTCAAAACCGCACATCGATGCTGAGGCCCTGCTGCAAAATCTTGACGAACTGCTGGGCCGTTTGCGCGAAGCCAACATCGTTCCGTCGTCTTCTGTGCCCGAGAGGAAACCATGAGCCGCATTCATGAAGCGCTAAAGAAGGCCGAACAGGAGCGAGCCGCGGTGCAGATGGCTTCCACCGATATCTTGATGGCAACTCCGATCGAGACTGCGCCGTCGCACGGGCCATTCGAACCTGAGACGGAAGTCACCAGCCGCTTGATTGCCGATAAGGTCGTGGCAACCACGGGTGGTTACCTTCGGTTCGATGAGTTGAGTAAACACTGCGCACATCCAGAGTGGCATCTCGACCCAAATGTGAACGTATTCATCAATCCGGAGTTGGGCGCGCACGGGGCGGAGCAATTTCGTACGCTTCGTTCGCGGCTTTACCAAATTCGCGCTGCTCAGCCGCTTCGCACATTGCTGGTAACAAGTTCGCTTCCCGCTGAAGGCAAGTCCTTTGTCACTTGCAATCTCGCGCAGGCGATCGTCCGCCAGCCGGATCGCCGGGCGCTGATGATTGATGCAGATCTGCGGCGCTCTCGTTTGCATGTCCCGTTGGGAGCTCCTGCGTCGCCTGGTCTGACCGACTATCTCAGGGGCGAAGCTGATGAAATGGCGATAATTCAGCATGGTTTGGACGGAAACCTATGTTTCATCCCTGGCGGGACTCAAGTGGCCAACCCCAGCGAGCTGCTTTCGAATGGTCGTCTGAGGGCACTCCTCAATCGTGTCACGCCCGTGTTCGATTGGGTCATTTTGGATTCCGCGCCACTGCTGCCCGTCAGTGACTCGAGCGTAATCGCGGATTTAGTGGACGGGGTGCTACTTGTGGTGCGAGCGGGCCAGACTCGGTCGGAATCTGCCCAGCGCTCGTGCCAAGAGCTGAAGGGGAGAAACGTGGTTGGGGTAGTGCTGAACGCAGTCAGTCCGCAACACTCTTATGGAGAGTCTTATTATTCATCGACTTACGGGTACGGCGCGGGTTACGGCAACGCCTATACGGGAGCTGCGGACCCGGACCGCAACTAAGCATGAAGCAGGTTCCAAGCGACAAGCTCGCCTCTCTCAGCGCGCCGCACGGGCGGGAGTGTCCGGAAGTTCTATATAGCACTTATTTTGAGTAGCTTACGGTGAGGAAAAGAATTGCAACTCTGGGATAGCAATGTTCATTAGAAGGCGAACGACCAACGAGAGTTCTACAAAGTGCCAGGGAATGCCACAATTAAGGCGTTTTGGTTCATAGATTTACGAATTTGGTGACATTGACCGGCAGTGGCAACTGTCGTGCAAAACCGTAGCAATGTAAGAGGGTCCGAATGTGACTCTCATGGCGGTAGCGTATTCAGGCAGAGGCGAAATTGGTGATCTCCGAACCCCATAAGCTCGACGGCCTCAAAGTAGCACCTGCTTCGTTTCCTTGGTTCGCACTGCAGGTGCGGACCCGGCAAGAAGCAAGCGTAGGCGATCAGCTCAACGGGCAGGGCTATGAGCGCTTTCTTCCCCTTTACAAGGTGCGTAAGCGCTGGTCCGACCGAATCAAGGAAATGCAAGCTCCCTTGTTTCCGGGGTATCTATTCTGCCGCTTCAATCCGCATGATCGCCTGCCGATATTGAAAACGCCCGGCGTGATTCAGATAGTCGGATTCAAAGATGGGCCAACAGCGGTCGATGAATCCGAGATTCGCTCGATACAAACACTGGTGGCGGCCGGCGTGCCGCATCAACCTTGGCCATTTTTGGCGACTGGCGACCGTGTGCGAATCGACTCCGGCCCCCTCGTTGGGCTCGAAGGAATCTTGACAGAGGTAAAGCGGAGCCACCGGCTGGTGCTTTCGGTGACGCTGCTGCAACGCTCCGTAGCGGTCGAAATTGATTCAGCGTTAGTCACAGCCATCAGGCCATCGCAACAGCAAGGGTCAGGGAAGTCAAGAGCCCAAGAGCAAGACCTACCCGTCCCCGCCTAATTTCGTTTCGAAACGGCGGTAAAACGCGAGCAGCAGTGGAAGTAACGATTTTCCAAGAGGATCTCCGTGAGCGATGCATCAAGTTTGAAACCTGCAGTAGCGGCGGATACGCAGAAGCAAGCGGTCGTATTCGCAAACGGGTCGGCCGCGCTAGCTAGTTTTCTTTCCGAAGAACATTTTCGCCGAATGCTGAGCAGGGAACGCAAGCGTTCGGAGCGATCGCGTAAGCATCTGGTGCTGATGCTCATTGACGGCAAAGGCGCCAAGAACAAGAAGACCGATGCGATGCTCGAACAGATCGCGGTAGTGCTGGGCGCCAGTATTCGCGAGACGGACCTGGCTGGGTGGTTCGAAGCGAATTCCGTTTTCGGCGTGATCTTCACCGAGTTTGGACAGTGCGAAGTCAGCGCGGCTGTAAAGATTATCGAATCGAAGGTAACCGCGGAGTTGCAACGCGCGTTTCGCCCGAGCCAATTGAACAGCTTTCAAATGTCGTTCTACGCGTTTCCCGATGGGTGGAACGGTAATGGACATACGAAAGCGGTCGAAGCGGAACTGTATCCCGATCTCTTTGAAGTCGAGAAGAAAAAGAAACTGTCGCTCTTGCTCAAGCGTGTGATGGACGTCCTCGGCTCCGCCGCCGCGCTAATGGTTCTATCGCCCGTGTTTTTGGTCCTTGCGGCGCTCATTAAGCTAACTTCCAAGGGTCCCGTCTTTTTCCGACAGCAGCGAGTCGGGCAGTACGGGGTTCAATTCGAATTCCTGAAATTCCGTTCCATGTATGTGTCCACGGACGCGGCGATCCACAAAGAGTATGTGAAGAAGTTTATTGCCGGTAAGCAGGACGGGGCTTCCGCGAACGGCGACAAAAAAGTTACGTACAAGATAACGAACGACCCGCGCGTCACGTGGATTGGCAAGTTTATGCGGCGGACGAGTCTGGATGAGATCCCGCAATTCTGGAATGTGCTGTCGGGTGAAATGTCGCTCGTCGGACCGCGGCCGCCCATTCCCTACGAGATCGAAGTTTATGACATTTGGCACCGGCGCCGCTTACTGGAATCTCGTCCGGGAATTACGGGTCTTTGGCAAGTGCACGGACGAAGCAAGACCACGTTCGACGAGATGGTTCGTCTGGACCTGCAGTATTCGCGCATGTGGTCTCCGATGCTCGACGTGAAAATCCTGCTGCAAACCCCTCGCGCGGTTTTTTCTGGCGATGGCGCCTACTGAGCCAGAAAGATCCGCAGTAACTCCCGCATGTTTCGCCGCGTTTGCGATCAGCGAAATGGGCGGAGTCCAGACTTCGGCACGGCCAGCAAGCATTCGTCAAGCGCTTGCGGCGCTCACGGTTCTTGTCTCTTTTTTCGGGTTTTAACTCTCAAGGTGGAGAAAAATGGCGACTAGCCTAAGCGTTGATCCTGCATCGAAGCTTTCGGTTCCGAACGCGTCATCCCAAAATGTGATCAAGGTGGGTGTGATCGGTTACGGCTACTGGGGACCAAATATCGTCCGTAATTTCCACGGTCAAGAGGGGTCGCGCGTGGTGGCTGTTTGCGACAAGAGCCCGAAGTCGCTGCAGCGCGTGCGGCAATCGTTTCCAGAAATGCGCACGACGAGCGACTGTCGCGAACTACTGACTTCGCCGGACATCGACGCGGTGGCCGTGGTGACGCCGGTGTGGACTCATTTCGAGCTGGCCAAGACCGCGCTGGAGAACGGCAAGCACGTGTTCGTCGAGAAGCCTTTCACGTGCACGACGGCTCAAGGCGAAGAACTGATTGAACTGGCAGAGCGCAAGAATCTGAAGATCATGGTGGACCACACCTTCTTGTTCACCGGCGCGGTGAAACGTATGAAGGAAATGATTGACGATGGAACGCTGGGCGACCTGTATTACTACGATTCGACTCGCGTCAACCTGGGATTATTTCAGCACGACGTGAACGTTCTTTGGGACCTTGCGCCACACGATCTTGCCATCATGGACTACCTGATCAAGGAGAAGCCGGAAGCAGTGGTGGCTACCGGCGAGCGCCATCTGAACGGCGTCGCGGATATCGCGTTTATGACGCTGTATTACCCCAACAACATGATTGGACACATCAACGTGAATTGGCTGTCGCCGGTGAAAGTGCGCACTACGTTGATTGGCGGCGAAAAAAAAATGCTGGTTTGGAACGATCTGGAAGCCGACGAAAAGCTGAAGATTTATGACAAAGGCGTGCAGATGTCGAGCGGAGAAGCTGTGTACCAAACGCTGGTCAGCTATCGCACCGGTGATATGTGGGCGCCGCGCGTGGAGCAGGTGGAAGCGCTCAAGGTCGAAGCCGCGTACTTCGTTGACTGCATCGTAAACGACAAAACGCCATTCAACGACGGAGTTGCCGGCCTGCACGTAGTACGCATGTTGGAAGCGGCCGACCTGTCGTTGCAACAGAAGGGCAAAGTGGTGCAGTTGTGAACGACTACGTCTGCATCACGCCGGACGTCAAGCTGGGAAAAGACGTCAAGCTATCGAAGTTCATCAATTTGTATGGATGCACGGTGGGTGATGGGACCAAAGTCGGCGCGTTCGTCGAAATTCAAAAGAATGCGACAGTTGGAAATAATTGCAAAATTTCGAGCCATACGTTCATTTGCGAGGGCGTCACGATCGAAGACGGCGTTTTTCTCGGCCATAGCGTGACGTTTATCAACGATTCTTATCCGCGCGCAATCGCCGCGGACGGCCACTTGCAGACCGAGGCGGATTGGAAAGTTGAAAAGACAGTCGTGAAGAAAGGCGCGTCCATCGGGTCAGGTTCGACGATCCTGGCCAACATTACGATCGGTGAGAACGCGATTATTGGCGCAGGAAGCGTGGTGACGAAAGATGTGCCGGCCAAGGCGATCGTCGCGGGAAATCCAGCTAAGCTGCTGCGGTATGTTGCCGAAGAGTCGAGGATCGCATAATGTCTCTTACCGAAAAGATTCCGTTCTTGGATTTGGTTACGCCGCACCAGGAGCTCGAGCCGGAGCTCACCGCCGTCTTCCAGAAAGTGCTGCAGACTGCGGGTTTCGTAGGCGGCCCGATGGTCGAAGAGTTCGAAAAGGAATTCGCGGCGTTTTGCGACGCGAAATACTGCGTGGGAGTCGCCAGCGGCACAGACGCGGTGCGTTTTGCGCTGACAGCGGCAGGCGTGCAGCCGGGCGATATCGTCGTTACGGTGCCGCACACATTTATCGCAACCACCGAAGCGATCAGCCAGGCCGGCGCTCGCCCCGATTTTGTTGACATTGACGAACAGACGTATTCGATGGATGTTGCGAATTTGCGCGAATACCTCGAGCGCGAATGCTACGTGGACCGCGAAACTGGGAAACCCTACCATCGAAAATATCGCGCGCCTGTCACAGCCGTTGTTCCCGTGCATATCTACGGGCAATGCGCCGATATGGATCCGATTCTCGAACTCGCGCGGCGCTACAACCTGATTGTGGTGGAAGACGCCTGCCAGGCGCATGGCGCGGAATATTTTTCGGAGAAAGAGAATCGCTGGAAGAAAGCGGGTTCGATGGGGCACGCCGCAGCGTTCAGCTTTTATCCGGGGAAGAACCTGGGAGCCTGTGGAGAGGCTGGCGCCGTCACAACCAACAGCGAGAACATGGCGCGGCAGATGCGCATGTTGCGAGATCACGGCCAGTCTAAAAAGTATTATCACGACATCGAGGGATATAACGGCCGGCTGGACTCGCTGCAGGCGGGCTTGCTCAGCGTGAAGCTTCGTCACCTGACGGAGTGGAATCGGCAGCGGCAAGAAGCTGCGGCGCGCTACGATCAGCTGCTATCGGCGGCCGATGGCGTGGCCGCTCCTTTTCGTCCGCCATGGTCGCGGCCCGTGCATCATCTGTACGTAGTGCGGGTAGCGGACCGCACCGGATTGCAAAAGCACCTGGCGGACGCCAAGATTGACACCGGCATCCACTATCCGATCCCGCTTCACTTGCAGAAGGCTTACGAAACTTTCGGCTTTAAGAAAGGCGACTTTCCCGTGACCGAGAAAGTCGCGTCGGAGATCCTTTCCCTTCCGATGTACCCGCAACTGCAGGCTGCCGCGCAATCCCGCGTCGTTCAAGAGATTCAGGAATTTTCCTCCGTTGGCGCCCTTCGCTAGAGATGTTGTGCCCATTTTAGAGAGCATTTGATGGTTTGAGAGCTTCGCGAAAGCGAAGTTGCGGGCGGGAGCGCACTCGGATTCGTAGAGTACTATTACTAGCTAGAATTGAAACCGAGTGAGGCCATATCATCGAGTTAGTGACCGTGCCTCCAAAACTTCTACGAACAGCCTCTTTTAAGTTTTCTCTCCCATCATGTTGACTCTTCCTAGATACGTCCTCATTACGCCGGCACGGAATGAGGCCGAATTTCTGGAGCGCACCATGCAATCGGTGGTGGCCCAGAGCGTTCGACCGACGAAGTGGATTATCGTAAGCGACGGTTCGACCGATGGCACCGACGAACTGGTCAAGAAGTACGCGGCGGCGCATCCTTGGATTGAATTGGTGCAGATGCCCGAACGTCAGGAAAGACATTTCGCCGGAAAGGCCTTTGCCGTTAACACCGGCTACAAAAAGCTAGCTGAAACAGGATTCGATGTCATCGGTAACCTTGACGCAGATGTTTCGTTCGATCCTGATTACTTTGCCTTTCTGATGGAGCGCTTCGCGGAAAACCCCAAGCTCGGCGTGGCCGGCACCGCGTTTCAGGAAGGGAACCTGAGTTACAACTATGAGTTTGTAGGCGTGGAGCACGTTTCCGGGATGTGCCAGATGTTTCGCCGAGAGTGTTTCGACGCGATTGGCGGCTATCCGATGATCAAGTCGGGCGGAATCGATTTGATCGCGGTGTTGAGCGCCAGGGCAAAGGGTTGGGAAACCAGAACGTTTGTAGAAAAGAAATTCATCCACCATCGCGTCCAGAGCGGCGCGCTGCATACGGGCCTTCGCGAGCGGGTATACATGGGCCGGAAAGATTATCTTCTGGGCAATCATCCCCTGTGGGAAATTTTTCGCGGCGTTTATCAGATGGCGCACAAGCCCTATTTCATCGGCGGGTTCTTGGTAGTCTCGTCGTATTTTTGGAATGCGCTACGTGGCGTCGAAAGAACGATTCCCGCCGAACTCATGGCACTGCGCCGTAGCGATCAGATGAAGCGATTGAAGTTGGTGATG
>JBAQGJ010000112.1:0-2520 GCA_049287725.1 Candidatus Acidiferrales bacterium
TTCCAATTGAAGGGAACGGGCCTCGGCCTCTTCATCGTGCGCGCCATCGCGCGCGCACACGGCGGCAAGGTTTACGCCGCGAGCGAAGGCGAAGGCCACGGCACCACCATCACCATGGAATTGCCGAGGAAGCTGGCGTGAGCCGCGTGCTCGTGGTCGAAGACGAAGCGCACCTCGCCAAGGGTTTGCGTTTCAATATCGAAGCCGAAGGCCATTCCGTCGAAGTTTCCGGAGACGGCGAAACCGCACTCGACCGCCTGCTGGCCAAGAAGGAAAATTTTGACGCAGTCGTGCTGGACGTCATGCTCCCCGGCAAAGACGGTTTCACCGTCGTCAGCGCGCTGCGTAAAGCGCGGAATTATATTCCGGTGCTGATTCTTACAGCGCGCGGCCGCCCCGAAGACGTCCTCGAAGGATTCGCCTCCGGCGCGGATGATTACCTGCCAAAACCTTTCCAGTTGCCAATATTTTTGGCGCGCCTGCAAGGCCTGCTGCGCCGCAATCAGTGGCTCCGCGGCGAAAAAAAGGAGCCGAAAAGCCGTAGCGGCAACGGTGCTGAAAAAGAAGGGAGCGCGAGTTCAGGCGCCGCATCTGGCGCCGCTGCCGACGCGGACGTTTTTTCATTCGATGGCAAGACGATCGATTTCGGCACGCTCGAATTGCGCGTGGACGACACGATCATTCAGCTCACACTCATGGAAGCAAAACTCCTTCGCCATTTGATTCGCAGCAAAGGCCGCACCGTCTCCCGCAAATCCATCCTCGAAGATGTCTGGGGCCTGCACGAAGACACTGACACCCGCGCCATTGATAATTTCATAGTCCGCCTCCGCCGCTATATCGAGAAAAACCCCGCGAAACCGCAGCACTTGCTAACCGTCCGCGGTGTCGGCTACCGCTTCCTGGCTTGACAAGATTTGCGCTTCCCGAGAGCAGCGCGAGATTCGGATTGGTTTCCATTTGCGCCTCTTCGGCTTTTCGCATAACGTGGTCACACATGAATTATTCCGGCATCATTACGATGGAGCCTGGCAAGCGCAGCGGAAAACCTTGCATTCGGGGCTTACGCATTAGTGTCTACGACGTGCTGGGAAACCTTGCCGGCGGAATGTCGCATGCCGAAATTATGCAGGATTTCCCCTATCTAACTGAACAGGACATTCGTGCCTGCCTCGCCTTCGCAGCTGACCGTGATCGAAAACTGAAATTGTTGAACGCCTGAGCCCGGCTCAGATTCGATGGGCCGCTTGAGCACCGCGGCTTGACGTTTCCGGAAGCTGCGCTCACTATTCTCAACTGTTCTCACGGAGATTCATCACATGCCGGAAGGCAAAGGACTTCTGATCGTCTACACCGGGCCGGGCAAGGGCAAGACGACTTGCGCGCTGGGCACCGCTTTCCGCGCCGTGGGGCAGGGCTTGCGCGTGATGATGGTGCAGTTCATCAAAGGCTCCTGGCACTATGGCGAGCTGGACGCCGCCAAAATGCTCGGCGACGATAAATTCGAAATTCGGCCGATGGGACGGGGCTTCGTGAAAGTCGGCGGCGCGGACACCGATCCCGAAGACGTGAAAATGTGCGAGCAGGCCTGGGAATTCGGCCGCGAGCAGATTTACAGCGAGAAATACGATCTAGTCGTGCTTGATGAAATCAATTACGTGATCAGCTATAAAATGCTCGATGCCGACCGCGTGGTAGAATCGTTACAGCAGCGTCCCGAACGAATTCACGTGATTTGCACGGGCCGCAACGCGCATCCGAAACTAGTGGAAGCCGCCGACCTGGTCACCGAAATGCGCGAGCTGAAGCATCCCTATACCAAAGGCATCCTGGCGCAGCGCGGAATTGATTATTAGCGGCAAGCGTAAAGCTCCCAGACGAGCTAACAAATCATGACCTGGTTCAAGCGCGAAAAAAAACCGATCGAAAATCCCACGCCCGTCGAAGAACGCCGCGTTCGCACCGAAGGCATGTGGACCAAGTGCAGCTCCTGCCGCGCCATCATCTGGAAAAAAGACCTGGAAGCGAATTGGGAAGTCTGCCCCAAGTGCGAGCATCACTTCCGCCTCGGCTCCCGCCGCCGCTTGGAAATGCTCCTGGACGACGAAGTGTACGTCGAGTTCGACGCCGACCTCGCCTCGAACGATCCGCTCCATTTCACTGACACCCGGCCTTACGCACAGCGATTGAAAGAAGCGCAGCACAAGCTCGGAATGAAAGACGCGATCCTCACCGCCGAGGGTCGCCTGAACGGGCGCCCGGTGATTTGCTGTTCGATGGAATTCGGATTCATCGGCGGCTCCATGGGCGCGGTAGTCGGCGAAAAAGTCGCGCGTGCAGTGGAACGGGCGCTCGCGCAGCGCCAGCCGCTGATCATCGTTTCCTCCTCCGGCGGCGCGCGCATGATGGAAGGTGTCGTCAGCCTGATGCAGCTCGCGAAAGTTTCCGCGGCGCTCGGCCGCCTGGACGAAGCCAAACTTCCGTTCATCTCGATCCTCACCGATCCAACCACCGGAGGCG
>JBAQGJ010000113.1:0-8772 GCA_049287725.1 Candidatus Acidiferrales bacterium
CGCCAAACCCGTCTCATAGTCGCCTGCCGCATAGTTGAACGTGCCCCCAGCGGCCAGACGATCAAGCATCCCGACACATTCCTGTCCATCCGGCGCAAATTCCGGGAGGTTCACCTCGAATGAAAGGTAAGGAACCGCACTATGCAAACCGCGTAAGACACTGGGCTCATGTCCTTCCACGTCAATCTTGATAAAAAAAGGTAGCCCATGAATACTGATCAATTGATCGAGAGTCGTCGTTTCCACCGTCGTCCGATGGCTAAAATCGTGGTGTTGACCAAATCGCTCATCGTCGCGTTTCAAGGTTTCGACCCATTTTCGGGAGAGAGTGTTCTTGGCTGAGCCCGGTTCATCGATCCACATGGTTTCAACCGAATCTTTCTCGCTCAAGGCCTTGCCCACTATTACCACCGGTTGGCGACGGAACCTGTACGTGAGAAATTTCTCCCTGAGAATCTCTTGATTGGTCTGATCCGGTTCGACCGCCAACACACGAGCGCCTAGTTTCAGAAAGATGTCAGTCTTTGTTCCATGATTGGCTCCGACGTCAAAGATTAAAGAACCGGGATGAAAGCCATTGAGAAGACTCCGATAGAAGCGAATCTCCCGATTTCTGCGCGCGACGATCGAGCGATCCGCCAAGCTCCAATACAGGTCGTAAACTGGCGAGGCTTTCAACCGCTGATATATGCCAGCGCGCTTAAGTAGATTTTGCGTATAGTGCTTCAACCGTAGCACGTTCTCACCTTGCGCCTTTTCAGCGGACTAAATTGCCACCTAGGACTGAAATTTCGTTATGCAGGCATTTCGCGACGGCCCGAAAGAGCACACGCGGTGTCGCTGACGCCAGGAGATCCGCGTTCGACGCTTTTGAGACTGAACCAGCGTGAACACCTGGACCCAGCAGAAGTGGTGTACACCCCGCTGCCCGGGCGGCCTCCACATCCGTCTCGGAATCACCAATGAAGATCGAGCGGCTCATATCGATATTGAAATCGTTCGCCGCGCTGATGAGCAGCGCGGGCTTCGGCTTTCTGCAGGCGCAATCATCTTCAATCCGGTGCGGGCAGTAGTACGCGGCCGCAAGAGACGTGCCATCTGCCACCAGCGTCTCATTCATGCGCGCAGTGATCTCCTTCAAGCCGTCCAGACCGAGCAGCCCCTTCCCCACTGCCGCTTGGTTTGAAATAACGATCATGGGCAGCCCGAGCGACGACAGTTGTTTCAACGCCTCGCGAATTCCGGGCACAAAAACGAACTGCGACCAGTCCAGGACGTAGCCGCCAGGGCGCCGGCAATTAATCACTCCGTCACGATCAATAAAGACCGCTGGCCCTTTGGCCGCGTTGACGGCTTCGCGAAAGAGAATTTTCACCAAGTTGGAGTCTGTCTCCCGTTCAACTTCCGACGCCTAACGCGGCGGTGTCGCGCGGAAAGTACCGCTGCGGACTCGATCTAGAAAAACACCTACTCCGGCGCCGCAAACAGCATTTCTTCGGCGATCTCGCAAATAATGTGGCCTGCCAGGATATGGCATTCTTGAATCCGCGGAGTTTCCTCCGAAGGAATGCAAAGCGCGCAATCCGCCTCTTTCTTCATCGCTCCGCCGGACGCCCCAGTGAGCGTCACCGTGTAAATTCCTTTTGACCGCGCGACTTCCAGCGCGCGCAACACATTGGGAGAATTTCCGCTGGTGGAAATCCCTACTGCGACGTCACCTGCCTGGCCGAGCGCCTCCATTTGGCGCGCAAACACAAACTCGAACCCGTAATCGTTCCCAATCGCCGTAACAGCTGAAGAGTTCCCGTGCAATGCCAGTGCCGGCAGCGCGCGGCGCTCTTTCAAGTAGCGGCCGGTAAATTCCGCAGCCAGATGCTGCGCATCCGCTGCGCTGCCGCCGTTCCCAAAGAAAAGCACTTTGCCGCCCGCGCGCAACGATTTCACGATTTGCATCGCGGCTTGCGCCACAAGTTCGCAAAAAGTCGCATCAGACAGCAAGGCCTGTTTGACTTCAATGCTCCGCTGGATACGATCCAGTACGAGATCGTTCAGTTTGATGCTTTCCTGGGTTTTCATTGTCATTTCTGACCTGCGCTCCGTGCGACTCGGGCTGTTGCAACTTGCGGTTCCGCCATCGCAACGTTTCCAAACCGAACTCGCCACCCCTCCAGCATGTCGTGCAAAGTCCTAGCTAGGCCAATCTGCGGCGTCCAAGCGCAACAACTCCGAAATTTTGTGTTATCTCCCGCCGTCGCGGGCTCGTCACATGGCCTCATCAACTCGGTCCGCTGTTCGACGCCAAAGTTGAACGTCACTTGCTCGCGGATCGCCTCAACCAATTCCTGCACCGAGTAGACGTCATCGCCGCCGAGATTGTAAACCTCACCGGGTTCGCAGTGCTCGACTGACAACCAGAGCGCCTGCACCAGGTCGCGCACATCCACGATCGAGCGGCGATTGGCTAAATTGCCAACCGCCATCGTCGGGGGCCGCTTCCCCATCTCGATCTCGATGGCCCTCCTTGCGAGATCCGAGCAGACATCACCCAGTTTTCCTGGACCGGTCGTCTTGAAAATGCGAATTCGTATCGCCGGAATCGAATAGTTCGCAAAGTACTGTGCAGCGAGCAAATCCTGCGCGACCTTACTCACGCCGTAAGGATGCAACGGACGAAGTGCGTGAGTCTCTTTAACCGGCAAGTCTGTGGCTGCGACCACGCCGTACTCGGCACTCGAGCACGCCACAACCACGGTGGGCATCATTCCAGAATCACGAACGCATTCGAACAGGCTGACCGTCCCGCCCACATTTGTGTCCATGGTTTCCAGCGGCCAGCTCAGCGAAACGGTTGGATAGCTCTGTGCAGCCAGATGGAAAATACGGTCCGGCCGGAACGCCGCAAGCAATTCCGTCAGACGTGCAGAGTCTCGGACATCACAACGTTCGAAAGCAGCATTTGCCCAGCTGGCTTCCGGTTCGTTGACGTCAATGCCGAGGACCGCGGAACCACTCTCCGCGCAATGTCGCGCAAGGAACCCGCCGATGAATCCCGCGGCTCCCGTAATCAGAACTTTCACGCTCGTTGGCCCTCGGGCTTGCGAAGACGTTCGTCGGCTTCGACGTGGGCTAAGGTGAATTGCGCGCTCTGATATCGTTCAGGGGTGCCGATGTCAATGCACTCGCCCGGATGAATGAACGCCCGCAGATACTTTCCTTCCGCTAGCCATCGCGGGAAGAGATCCGTTTCGAGCGAAACCTGGGTTCCTTGCTCTATTCCGCACAGCGCGCGTTTCGTCGCCATGTATATCCCGGCATTGACGTACTGCTTTCCGAGCGCGGACTGCTTCTCTTTGAAACCGAGCACCTTCCCGTTGTCATCCACCGAAACCAATCCGCAGTCAACTCGTCCATCAGCGGGCACTACCAACATCGAGACGTCGGGTCTCGTGCCGCTATAATCAGCCACAAACGCAGCGAGGTCCGCATCAGTGTAACTATCGCCATTCATAATCAGCGCCGTATCCGATTCGATCAGATCAACGGCATTCCGCAACGCGCCACCAGTGCCCAATGGCGCAGACTCGGTGGCATATTTGACGGCCAAGCCACACGCGGCGCCGTCGCCGAAATGAATGCGAATCAAATTTCTCTGATAACCGACTGCCAAGATCACGCTCTGGAATCCATGGCGCCGCAACTGGCTGAGCAAAATCTCGAGAAACGGCCGCCCACCAATGTTCGCGAGCGATTTGGGAGCATCCCCGGTAACACTCCTCAAGCGAAGGCCGGCGCCTCCGCATAGCACGATGGCGTCAGGTGCGCTGGGCATAGATTTCGGAGCGGTCGCTGGCCAGCGACTTGTCGTACGCCACTTCCGGCTCATACACGACGACATCGCTGCCCCTGTTCGAGAAGGCGAATGGAACGCACAGAAGATTCTTCAAACGCATCCGGAGCGCTTCCTTCCGCTCCGGCGGAACGAAAAACAGCATGAAGCCGCCTCCGCCCGCGCCCAGTAGCTTGCCTCCCAGCGCGCCAGCACTCAGCCCGGCTTCATAGATCTCATCAATGCTGGAATTGGAGATTCTTTGGGTCAACGATCTCTTGATTTGCCAGCCCCTGTGCAACAGTTGGCCAAATTCGTCTAAAGAGCGGTTGGGATTGGTCACGATGGCTTCTGCTTCGTCCACCATTTCATGCATTTCCTTCAGCTCTCTCTGCCGCTTCGGCGTTTCCTTCAGCTGTTCTTTCGCAATTTCCGAAGCGGTGCGCGCAAACCCCGTGAAATAAAGCGCCAAGTGCTTTTCCAATTCCGCGATTCTGCTGGGAGCCGCCAGGATTCGCTTCACCTCAATCGTGTCATCGCAATGGAAATTAATGCGATTAAAGCCTCCGTGCGCGCAGCTGGCCTGATCCTGCGCGCCGACCGCTTCTTGCAGCAAGTCACGTTCTACGTGTATCGCCTCAGCCGTCAGAGCGTGCTTATCGCGCATCTGATCTTTCAGCGCGTACAAACTCAGAAGAAACCCTACTGTAAAGGCGGAACTAGTGCCCAAGCCGGTGCGCGCCGGCAGGTCGGCTACGTGATGAACTTCCACGCCGTCGGTGATTCCCATGAACTGCAAGCACGCCCGCACCGAGGGATGCTCGATCAATTTGTTGTCGCTTACATTCTCAACTTTCGAATAAGAAATGCGGCTGTGATACTCAAAAAAAGGCGGCAGCCATCGGGAAGTGATATAGCAAGACTTGTCGATGGTAGTAGACAACACCGCTCCGCCGTGCTCGCGGTACCAAACCGGATAGTCGGTGCCGCCCCCAAAGAACGAAATGCGAAGCGGCGTGCGCGTAATGATCATGAATTTTCTCCAGAATCTCGACGAACAGCCGTCAACAGACCTTTCGCACGTTGCCTAAAGCTCTTTTCACTTTCAAAGGCTATCCGCAAGCTTGCGATTCTCAAGACGAAGCAGCGTTTTATCCCACGCCCGCACCACCGACCACTTCATTTGCGGCAACATCACTTGCGCGCGCCTTGCTTGCGCGCGGCCGAACATCGTCTCGATCCACGAATATTTCCAGGAGAATCGCGGAATCTGCAGCTCCCCGCCGAGACTTTTGGCGAGGTCTTCCGCTTCTTTGAAGAGATCAAGCCGCTCCGGATAGAAAAACACCATCCAGTTTTGCAGATATGTCACGCAGGCAGCGCGCGCCCGCGCGTCGTCCACCAATGACCGGAGATATCCGATGTGCAAATTCATTGAAAGCCACTGCGCTTCGAGCTTTCGATTGGAGTGGCCAATGTAGCTTAAGCTGCTCGCACCGGCATCGCGATAGTAGACTTTCGATTCCTTAACGAAGCGTGTTCCGTTGCTCGCAAGCAGGACGCGACAAAAAAATTCGCCGTCATCATCTCCCAGGAGTCTGGTATCCCATGGTCCGGCTGCTTCAGCGAGTTCACGGCTGACAAGCCACGTGGCAGTCTGCATGTAAATATTCCGTTCCATCTTGCGCATAAACCATTCGGCGGGTAGAAGATCTTCCCACAACGGGCTCGGACAGAATTCGGCTCGGTAGGGCCGGTGCATGAACCGAGCCCAGGCGCCCGAAATCAGCGTACGTCGGCTGCCGCTGCGCTCGGCAGCCTCCATTTGCGAGGCCGTCTTGTCCGGACCCATCAGGTCATCGGCGTCCAGCCACTGGACGTAATCGCCCTTACTCATCGCGAAGGCGTTGTTGCGGGTTGCCGCTGCGCCCTGATTTTTCTGCGTCACTACCTTAAGCTGATCGGACTCAAACTGCCGGGCCACGGCCAGCGTCTGATCCTTCGACCCGTCGTCAACGACGATGATTTCTTTTCGTTCCCAAGTTTGCGCAATTGCGGACCGAAGCGTGTCCGAGATCCATGCCTCGGCGTTGTAAGCGGGAACGAGAATGGACACCAGCGGCTTCACGACGAAATCCTCCCCAACATTTCAGCATAAGCGTTCCGGGTCAAGTCAGCCACCGCATTCCATGAGTGGTTGGCGTCAGCGTAATCTTTTAGTTCTTGTCTACGCACCTTCAAATTCCTGTAAAGATCGCTCGCGAAATACTTCTCGATGGCCTTGGTTAATTCCGCCGGATCGCCTGGCTGGCATAGAAAGCCTGTGCTGCCTTCCACGATTTCCTCACGGAACGATCCGACGTCTGTCGCAACCACGGGCAGGCCAAAACTGTAAGCCAGAAAGAGCACGCCACTCTGAAAAATTTCTTTGTAAGGGAGGGCCAACACATCCGCCGCCTTAAGGTAGACTTCCATTTCCTCGTCTGGAATGAATTGGATCCTCAAAACGATCCGCCCCGGAGCGAAGTCTCTCCTCACGATCTGTTCAATTTCTTCCCGATACTCTTCAGAGCCTTTCTTCGGCTCACCGGCAATAATCAGCCGATAGTTCGAGTGATCAGCCGCAAGCGGGCGAAATGCGGCGAGCAGATGCTCGATGCCCTTGTACGGCCTGATTCTGCCAAAAAACAGAACCGCCCTTTCGTCATCCCGAAGACCGAGGCGCCGCTTGGCTTCGGACGGTGTGAGGTCGGTGTCAGGAAAAGCGTTATTGATCGGATGTCGAATGACGGTGACTGCCTTTTCAGCGACGCCAAAATCCCGGCAGAGCTCGTCTTTCATTTTTTGGGTATGGACGAAAATGTGATCGCAAAGCCGATACTGCACTCTGAGTGTGATGCGGTTCAGCAGTGAATCCTTGGCGTCTCGTCTCGCTTGATTCACATTGTGCGCGGTGAGCGCAACTCGCTTGCCCAACGCCTTGTAGTACATCATCAAAATTGTGCGGTCAAACCACTCGATCTTGTTGTTCCATAAAATATGCAAAACCTTCGGCTTGGAGCGAGCCGCATAGCGCATCAATCGCGCGTAGTAGAGCGCCAGGTTCGACAATTTCTTCGCCAAGCCCACCTTCGCATGCTGATCGCCGCGAAAATTCAGAAATCGCAAGTGAGGAGTTGCGTGCAACTCAGGGCTGTCTATTTCGTCGCCGCCAATCACATCGACGCCGACACCCCTAGCCACAAGCGCCATGGCCAACCCAAACGCATAAGGCCGGTCCTGGCAGCCAGTCAGCAAACCAAGTTCGATCTCGTTCCGAGACTGCGGAAGGCCACTCGGTGCAGAGCCAGCGTCAACGCTATTGACGATCACATTTCTACTTGAGGCAGTACTCGTAGGCATTGTGGGCTATCTTAATTCCGGATTGCTGGTAGGGTTGGCGTCGGGCTCCAGTCTCTTCCGATCCACATCATCACGTTGCAGGAAAGATTCGAACGCTTCACCGGCATAGCACCACACCTTTAGCTTACAAACAAATCGCTCTGAGGCCTTGCCGGCGACAACCCATCGAACCGCCTCAATCGTGATGTCACGAAAGAGCTTCAGCGGCACACCACGGAAGCGGTTAACGTTGGGCCGCATTCCCAATTGACGGACCTCAGCGCGGCCTTTGTCAAACCACCACGCCAAGAAGTATTTCTTCCGCAGTCGAGCGCTCGTCACAGGATGATAGACGATGGCCGACGGTTCGTAACGCAGCCGCTCCCCTGCTAGGATCAAGCGTCGGCCGAACTCGATGTCTTCACTTCGAATCTCATTCCCCGGCCGGGGGCCCAGGTCCGTTCGGAAGTAGCCGTACTTTTGAAACACCGACTTTCGAAAGGCCATGTTGGCACCGACAGGAGATACGGTCATTTGCCCTGCCCCGATGCTTGGGTGAAATTCAGCTAATGGCCCGAAAGCGAAAGAGCTCGTAGACGAAAGCCACGGTGGACGGGAGAAGTCAGCGGGCGGCAGGACGGGCCCTCCGGCGCCTGCCCACTCATTGTCCCCCAGATTGGCCGTTAGATTCTGAAGCCACCCCTCAGCCACGATCACGTCATCATCAATGAACGCCAGGATGTCGCCCTGAGCCGCCCGAATTCCTGCATTTAGCGCATACGATTTACCTTGCTGTCGCTCAAATAGATATTGGAAGCGCCCTTCGTAACGACGAGCGAATTCCTCGACCACGGCACGTGTCTGATCTTTTGAATTATTGTCTACCACTAATACTTGCCATTCCGCTGGGGCAGAAAGCGCGGAACCGATAAGGCTGTCGAGCGTTTTCGCCAAGCTCTGACAACGGTTATACGTACACAAAATGACTGTGATTTTCATTCGGCCTCATTTACGACGAAGGCATAAATGCTCAGACCTCGATCGCCTGTGAGAAAGGGCGAGTGTCGAGCGACTTCAGGCGGGCACGCACTATGCTCGGCGCCTTCGTTGTTCATTCAGTTCTTGCAGGACCGTCCGGGGTCGGTACGAAATCGACAAAACCTTTCGAATGTTTCCCGTCTACAAGCCACTTTGGCGGTGGAAGATTCGGCTTTGGGCCCTGGCGCAAAACCCAATCCAAGACTCGCGTAGTGGACTGCGCCTTCGCATCCCAGGTTAGGCATTCACGCGCATAAGTCATTCCCTGCGCGCGCAACCGCTCGAGCAGATCCCGATTGGCGGCCAGTTCCGTCAGGATCTTCTCCATCTGCGCCACGAAGTCGCTCTCATTCGTAAGCGGCACTTTGAACCCCACCTCTGGCTGAACGATATCCCCGGGACCGCCGAAGTCCGCGACTACGGGTACGGCGCCAGTTGCAAGAGCTTCAAAAACCACGCCTGCGCCAAAGTCGCGAACCGAAGGAAACGCCAGCACATCCGCGGATCGCAACCGCTTGAGGACCTCC
>JBAQGJ010000114.1:0-2467 GCA_049287725.1 Candidatus Acidiferrales bacterium
GACGACAGCCTCTTCGCCACCATCACCGGCGTCGTGCGCTTTGAAGATAAAGGCGCGCTCGGTAAATTCATCAGCGTATTCCCGGCGGAAGAATCTGCGGTCGGCGGTGCGGACCGTGCTGCGTCCGCTTCCGAACCCGCGGCAGCCAACTAACGTAACAATTTCCGATACGCGCTTCGTTTCCCGGGCGCGTATTTTTATTTTTACTCCCAGCCCTGGCGTATGATTTCTAGCTAACTTTCCGAGCAGCGGGTGACACGTGTTTGCGGACGAAGCAAAAATTTCAATCAAAGCCGGCGACGGCGGCAACGGCTGCGTCGCGTTTCGCAGGGAGAAGTACGTCCCGCGCGGCGGCCCTTCGGGCGGCGATGGCGGCAATGGCGGCGACGTCTACATCGAAGCCAATCCGCACGACAACACTCTCCTCCGCTACCGTTACAATCGCGAATTCAAAGCGGGTCGCGGCGGGCACGGCGAAGGCTCGAACTGCCACGGCAAATCCGCAGAAGATCTGGTGCTGAAGGTTCCAGTTGGCACCGTCGTCTTTGACGCCAATTCCGGCGACCAGCTTTTCGATCTCACGCAGCCCGGCCAGCGTGTGTTGGCGGCTCGCGGCGGCCATGGCGGACGCGGCAATGGTAATCCGCATTTCGTCCGTCCCTGGCACCAGGCTCCACGCGAGCACGAAGACGGCAAGCCCGGCGAAGAACTCAATCTGCGCCTGGAATTAAAATTACTCGCCGATGTGGGTCTGGTCGGCTTTCCGAACGCCGGCAAATCCACGCTCATCTCGCGCATCTCCGCGGCTCGCCCCAAAATCGCCGCATATCCTTTCACGACTCTTGAGCCCCATCTGGGCGTTGTTTCCGCGGATCCCGACGCCACGCCCGGCCAGGGCCGGACGTTCGTCGTCGCGGACGTTCCCGGCCTGATCGAGGGTGCCCATGAAGGCGCCGGCCTCGGCACGCGTTTCCTGAAACATTTGGAGCGCACGCGCCTGATCGCGCATCTGGTGGATACCAGCGATGCCAACGACCGCGACCCCATCCGCGATTTCGAAATCATCATGCATGAACTCGCTTCGTTCAGCCCCGAGCTGGCGGAGAAGCCGATGATTGTCGTCGCTACGAAGCTCGACGCCACCACCGATCGGGCGCACCTGGATGAACTGCGCGACTTCGCCGCCAAACGTGGACTGGAATTTCACGCCGTTTCTTCGGCCACCGGCGAAGGCATCGTCGAGCTCGTGCGCGCTATGGCCGACGCGCTCGACCGCATCCCCAAGCCGGCAATCGTGGCTGAAACGGAAGAAGGACACCCTGCGTCAGATGCAGCGTCGAACTCGGCAGCGCACATGGCGCCGCATGATTCAGACCACGCGGCAACGGCAACAAACGCAGCCCACGCCGCGCCTCGCCCGGAGGATAGTTGACTTCTCATTCCGTGACCAGAACCCACGGACACGCGCATCGCCGTACGGTTGCGCTTTTTGGCGGCACGTTCGATCCCATCCATTCCGGACACATTGCGGTGGCGCAGGCTGCGCAGAAGCGTTTTCACATTGATGCCATTTATTTCGTGCCTTCCTCGCGCCCACCCCATAAGCACAAGACTGCGCTTACTCCATTTCTCCATCGCTACACCATGGTCGCGCTCGGCTGCGCCAATCACCCGTATCTGCACCCATCGCTGGCCGAAGCGCCCGACGGCGTCGCGCCCCACGTTTTCTACACGATTGATACGGTTCGCCGCTTCAAGCGCGAACACCCCGATGATCATTTGTATTTTATTGTCGGCGCCGATCAATTCCTGGAAATTCCCACGTGGAAGAATTACGAAGCGCTACTCGATTCCTGCGACTTCGTCATCGCCAGCCGTCCCGGCTTTCGTTTGGACGCTCTGCGCCTGATCATTCCGCCGGAAAAGCTTGGCCGCACGAAAGTGGAAGATCCGCAGAAGATCGTCTTGCGCAAATCGGTGATCCATCTGCTCACTACCGTCTCCAGCCACATCTCTTCCACGGAAATCCGCCAGCGGCTCGATCGCCATCAAAACATCCATGGGCTTGTGCCCGCGCCCGTGGAGGAATACATTCTGGGACAGGCCCTTTATCGGTGATAGCTAACTCTCTCGATCCCGAAATTCGGTTGGCCGTGGAAGCGGCCCAGGACAAGCAGGCCCTGGATATTTCCGTGCTGAACCTGCGCGGCTCCGGCGCATTCGCGGATTATTTTCTGCTCTGCTCCGGCTCCAGCCAGCCGCAGATTCAGGCGATCGGCGAAGCGATTGAAGAGAAACTTGGCCGGCAGGGGCGGCACGTGGCGCACCGCGAAGGCAAGTCGAGCGCCGAATGGGTGTTGCTCGATTACGGGTATTTCGTCGTGCATATTTTCAGCGAGCGGGCGCGGCAGTATTACGACCTCGAGCGCCTATGGCGCAATGCCGAGCGCGTGGATTTTCACGAGCC
>JBAQGJ010000115.1:0-18756 GCA_049287725.1 Candidatus Acidiferrales bacterium
TTGCGTGAGTTCCGGGATACCCAGCAAAGAGCCAAGGGTGGGAAGATGTGACATCGCCAACGCCAGATATCCGTTCTTCGTGTCATAGACGCCGTAGGGCGCGGCGAGATAGGTGTGCGCGTTCCGAAACGCGCCGCGACGCGGCGGCCGCCGGCCATCGTTCATGTGGGTGGTGAGAACTTCAAACTGAACGTCCATCAGCGATTCCAGTAGGCTGGTTTCGACAAGCCCACCTCGTCCCGTGACTCCCCGCCGCACCAGGCACGCGAGAATTCCTTGGCAAAGATTGTGTCCCGTGAGCATGTCCGCGATCGCGAGTGAGAATGGAGTCGGCGGATCGCCTTCGTTGCCGCTCAACCACATAATTCCCGAGCGCGCTTGCGCCAGGAGGTCCTGACCTGGCCGGTCGCGCCATGCCTCGGCATCACCGTAGCCGCTGATAGACCCGTACACAATGCGTGGATTCGATTGCGCCACGCTGTCGTAGTCAAGTTTTAGGCGCTCGATCACGCCGGGGCGAAAATTTTGAACCATCACGTCCGCGCGGGCGATCAGCCGGCGCAATTTTTCCAAGTCGCGAGGATTCTTGAGGTCCGCCGCCAGACTCTCCTTGTTGCGGTTAATCGCGTGGAACAGCGTGTTTTCGCCATTGATATCCGTATCGCTCAAATAAAGCGTGCGCCCGAGATCGCCTTGGCCAGGGCGCTCGATCTTTATTACGCGGGCGCCCAGGTCCGCGAGCCGAAGTGTGGCGAGAGGGCCGGAAAGAAATTGGCTGAAATCGAGGACGAGCAGGCCGTGTAAGGGCTGGTCGTTAGAAGATTCTGTCGAGGATCGAATCGTCGTCATCTGAACAACCTCATCGTTCCGGTTTTTGCTGTCTCCCGAGTATTGCATATATGAAATGCTATTTTCATTAGAGAAATTGTGTTGTAGACTGGCTTCGAGCCATGAGAACCGCAAGACTCGAACGGAGACGAAAGACTGTAGCGCGTCCTCCCAGTCCGCGTTATGCGGCTCCGGCTCTCGACAAAGGGCTGGATATCCTGGAGCTCTTTGCCTCCGAACCGGAGGGGTTGACTACCAGCCAGGTGGCGCGTCGCTTGGACCGAACGGTCGGCGAGATTTTCCGAATGCTCGTTTGCCTGGCCGAGCGCGGCTATATTTCCCAGGTGTCACCGGATGAGCGCTTTCAGCTCACGCTGAAACTTTTTGAACTCGCGCACAGGCACCATCCGCTGCGACGAATCGTGGCGGAGGCGCGCCCGCTGATGGAGGAGGTCACGCACAAAACCCGCCAATCCTGCCACCTGCCCATGCCCAGCAACGGGGAGGTAGTAGTTGTTGCCCAAGTGGACGCGCCGGGCAATGCAGGCTTCGCTTTGAAACTTGGCGCGCGGATTGATCTGCTAAACACTGCGTCGGGGCACGTGATCCTAGCTTTTCAGCGGGACGAAATGCGGGCTCGTTCGCTCGCCGCGTGGAGAAGGCAAACGAACCGGCCGCTTCCCGCCGATCTTGAGGATCATCTGGCGCGAATCCGCGAGCGCGGCTACGAAGAAATGGCCAGTTATCAGGTTTCAGGCGTGGTGAATGTAAGCTTTCCAGTGTTGAATCAGCACGAGGAAGCGATCGCGGCACTTTCTGTGCCATTTTTGCCGCGCGTCGGAGATCGAGTGGGTCCTGTTCAGGTGAGAGTGGCGCTGCAGGCTGCGAGCCAGGCGCTTTCTCTGGCAATCGGCGGACGAAGAGTCCGCTGACGCGCGCGGGAGACTGAACGGTGGTGAAAACGGAGCACTTCGAGGATTACATCGTCGGCGCCCAGCGGAATACTTCCGGTCGAACGATCACGGAAACCGACATTGTGGTGCACGCCGGTCATTCCGGAGATTTCTTTCCGCATCACGTGGACGCCGAATTTGCACGCCAAACGCCATTTGGCCAACGGATCGCGCATGGGACGATGACGTTTGCCATCGGAGTGGGACTGACGGCCAGCCACATTAACCCAGCCGCCTTCACGTATGGATACGATAAATTGCGTTTCCCCAAGCCAGTTTTCATCGGCGACACGATTCACACGCAGGTGACAGTCAAAGACAAGCAGGAGGACGCGAAACGTCCTGATTCCGGCCGAGTGATCGAAGCATGCGAGGTGATCAACCAACGCGGCGAAGTTGTCCTGTACTGCGAACACATTTTGATCGTGCAAAAGAAGCCGGTTTCGAACCGGGCATGAAATATTCAGCAGAACTTCGTGCGTGAGGGAATCGTGGGGATCTCATTGCGAGGACTGACTTGGGATCACCCACGGGGCTATGCTCCGCTGATTGCAGGCGCTGCCGAATACGAGAAATCTCATCCGGGAGTTGCGATCCAGTGGGATCGCCGGACTCTCCGTGAGTTTGGCGAGGCCCCCATCGAGCAATATCTTGATCTCTATGATCTGATCGTGATGGATCATCCGTTCGTCGGGTTTGCCGCAGCACACGGTGTGCTCGTGGATCTTGGCTCGTTTCTGAGCGCGGCAAAAAGCGCTGCATTCGCGGGCGATTCCGTGGGTCCGTCCTGGGACTCTTACCATTACGCGCACGGTATCTGGGCGTTGCCGATTGATGCGGCGACCCAGGTGGCTTCGTATCGGCCGGACCTCCTCGAGCAACTGTCGCCGGGAACGCCAAAAACGTTCGACGAGGTCCTGCAATTGGGACGCGAAGCCCGCGCGAGGCATAAATTCATAATCGTTCCGGCGTGTCCCATTGATGCGGTCAGTCTTTTTTTCACGCTGACCGCGAACATCGGGCACCCCCTCGCGGAAAATGCAGATCCATTCGTGGATTCGTCGATCGCGAGTGAAGTTCTCAAGCGCTTGCACGCGCTCATCGCCATCGCCCATCCCAAATCCACGGACTGGAACCCGATTCAGGTGTACGACCACATGGTCGCTGAATCAGATGCCGTGTATTGCCCATGGGCCTACGGCTATTCCAACTATTCTCGCCGCGAGAATAGGGTCCTGTTGAAATTCACGAATCCTCCGGCTGCGGGCGAACTTGGATGCGCTGGAACTCAACTGGGCGGAACGGGCGTGGCGGTTAGCCAGTTCAGTTCTCATCGCGACGAAGCCGTGGCGTACGCCAAATGGCTCGCGAGCCCGCAGCACCAGCGCGGAACGTACGTACGGCAAGGCGGTCAGCCGGCCAGCCTTTCGGCTTGGATCGATCCGGAAATCAATCAGGCGGCCGGTGGATTTTTCTCCGATACGCTGGAATCCCTGCAAAGGGCGTACGTGCGGCCGCGTTTTGACGGCTTCGTCCGGTTCTTTGAGGCAGCTGGAATCGAAATCAACCGCTGTTTGAAAAATGAGACCAGCGACGAGCAATTGATCGGCTGGCTCAACAAGCGGTTCGCGGAACGTCTGGCCTTAGCGGCGCCCCGCCGCTGAAGAGATTTGAATCGGTTGGAAGAGAGGAATTCAAGTGAGCAATCCGAACCCTGATCCGGCAAAACACGAGCAAATTCGAATTTGGAATCAGGAAGACTGGCTATATGAGGATTTTGAAATCGGGCTTCGAGCCCGCTCGATCCGCAGAACCATCGCGGAGGGCGAGAGCATGGCATTCAATGCGCTGGTTCTCGATATGCACCCATACGTTGCCGACGAAATTTTTGCCAAAGAGCGAGGCATCTTTGGCAAACGCCTAGTGGCCGGCGCAATGGTTTTCAGCGTTGGGCTCGGTCTGATGGCGCACAATAACATCCACACCTTCAGCTACGGCTACGATAAGCTGCGTTTCATAAAACCGGTGTTCATCGGCGACACAATTTATACGATACGCACGAATCTCGAAAAGCGGCCGAAGTATCCGACGATGGGAATGGTCAAGGTATCCTATGAAGTTTTCAAGATGCCTGGTGAGCTGGTCTTGTATTGCGAACATCTGCAGACCGTGAAGTACCGCGACCCAGCGCCTTTTGAAGGTCAATTCGAAAAGAAGTAATCGCAACTTCTGCACAGGGAATCCAATGCCAATGAGCTTGGAAGGACGCGTCGCGCTCGTAACCGGCTCGGCTTCCGGCATTGGCCGCGCCATCGCGGAGCGATTCGCGCGCGCCGGCGTCAAGATCGCGGTGAACTACCGCCAGTCGCGTCAGGCGGCAGAAGGCCTGGTCTCGCAAATTCGTTCGGCCGGTGGAATTGCGATTTCAATTCAAGCCGATGTTGCGAAGGATGCGGAAGTGCACGGCGTGATCGCGCAAGTCGAGCGCGAATTCGGACGGATGGATGTGCTGGTCAACAATGCGGGTTGGAGCACGCGTGTAGCGCATCGCAATCTGGATGAACTCACTGACGATATCTGGGACAAAACGTTCGACATCAATTTGCGTGGTGTCTTTTATTGCGTTCGAGCGGCCGTGCCACTGCTGCGAAAGCAACCCGGAGCATCCATCGTCAACATTGCGTCCGTCGCGGGTTCCACGGGAGTGGGAAGTTCGATCGCTTACGCGGCCGCCAAGGCAGGCGTACTGACCATGACGCAATCGCTGGCGCGCGCGCTGGCGCCTGAGATTCGCGTCAACGCAATTTCTCCGGGACTCATCCGCACGCAATTTGCCGGACGTCCTGATTCGGATTCCGCGTTTCTTGCCGAAGAAGGCGCCACGCCGCTGCAAAGGCTGGCCACCGTTGCCGAGTGCGCCGAGGCGGCATTTTTCTTGGCCCTCGGCGCCAGCGCATGCACAGGCCAGACGATCCTTGTCGACGGTGGCTTATATACTTTGGGCCCCAATCGCTAGAAGCGGCGATCGCGAAATAGCTCGCGTCGACGAAACAGAATACCGCATCGGGAACAAAATCAGAGCGTCAACGCGGCTTTCTCTACCACGTCGACTTTCGTTGACGCAAATTGTCAATCGAAAGCGGACTCGGTTTCTGCAGCGCTAGTGTAATGAGCGCCGCTATGTATAGGAGATCGACCGTGAAGTACCGCGATCCAGCGCCTTTTGAAGGTCAATTCGAAAAGAAGTAATCGCAGCTTGCGCAGGGAGCCCAACCCCAGTGAACTTGCCCTGGTCTCACAAATTCGCTCGCTTCGCCAATCCCCATGGCGCCACCGGTCACCACGATTATTTCCCCGTTGAGCTTCAGGTCCATGGCTTAACCGTGCAGACTAAAGAAGCCTCCGTCCAGAGGATAGTCCACGCCCGTAATGAACGACGCTTCATCGGAACAGAGAAAAAGCGCGAGAGCGGCGACTTCTTCGGGCTTCCCCATTCTGCCGATGGGCTGCGACTTCGCCAGTTTCTCGAACATTTCCTTTTCGCGCCCCGGATAATTTTTCTGCAGGTAGTCGTCCACGAACGGAGTATGCACCCGCGCCGGCGAAATGCAATTACAGCGAATATTGTGCGAGAGATAATCCTGCGCCACCGAGTAGGTCATGGCAATGGCGGCGCCCTTGCTGGTGGAATACGCGAAGCGGTCCGCCAATCCCGCTGAACCCGCAATCGAAGCCATGTTCAGAATCACGCCGCCGCCGTGCGATTTCAAGTGGCCGACGCAGATGTGGATGCAATTGTAGTAGCCCTTCACGTTTACCTGTAACACTCGGTCGAAGTCTGCTTCGCTGGTAGTCTCGGCGGTTCCGATGTGCGAGACGCCGGCATTGTTCACCAAGATATGCACGCGCCCTAGTTTGAAAATCTCACCGAACGCTGCGGCAACTTTCTGCTGGTCCGTTACGTCGCAAGCGTGCGCCGCCGCTTGACCACCGGCAGCGACGATTTCCTGTGTTACCGCCTCCGCATGATTTTGGTTGAGATCGAGAACACAGATGCTGGCACCGGCTGCGCCAAAACGCAGCGCGATGGCGCGTCCAATTCCGCTTCCGCCGCCGGTAACGACGGCTACTTTGCCATCCAAACGGAAATTCCCCACGCTTCCGCCGTCGCGCTTCAGAGCGAGACGCCCCTTTTCCAAGGAATGAAGTCTTCTTGTCCCTTTAATTCGGCTCTCGTACGAACCTCGCCGCTGGCAACGCGAATCACAAACTCCAGAATGTTCTCGCCCATTTGCGCAATTGTTGATTCACCGGAAATGATTGCTCCTGTGTTCACGTCAATGATGTCCGGCATTCGTTCGGCGAGCGATGAATTCGTGGAAAGCTTCACCACCGGTGTGATGGGGTTCCCTGTGGGAGTGCCTAGGCCCGTCGTAAAGAGAACTACGTTCGCTCCCGCGCCCACCTGCGCCGTCACGCATTCCACATCATTGCCCGGGGTGCACTGCAGGTTGAGACCAGGTTCGGTGGAATATTCCGGATAATCAATCACCGCTGTAACCGGAGAATTGCCACCTTTTTTTGCGGCTCCGGCCGATTTCATCGCGTCCGTCAGCAAGCCATCGCGCATGTTTCCCGGGCTGGGATTCATTTCGAATCCGGAGCCTACGGCCTTGGCTCGCGCGCCATAGCTTTTCATCAAATAGGCGAAGCGGTCGGAAACTTCCTTTCGCGTGCTGCGATTGATGAGTTCCTGTTCCACGCCGCACAATTCCGGAAATTCCGAAAGGATTGTGCGGCCGCCGAGAGCGGCCAGCAAGTCAGCCGTGTGGCCAATCGCCGGATTCGCGGAGATGCCGGAAAATCCGTCAGAGCCACCACATTTCAATCCCACGCACAAATGCGAAAGCGGCGCTGCGGTGCGTCGAGCTTTATTGGCTTCTACAAGGCCGAGAAACGTACGGCGGATCGCTTCGCTCAGCATTGAAAGTTCGGAGCCGCTTTGCTGCTGTTCCATGATGATCAGCGGTTTGTCGAAGTGCGGATCGCGTTTGCGAAGTTCTTCGCGCAGAATCGGAATTTGCGCGTGCTGGCAGCCCAGGCTGAGCACGGTGGCGCCCGCCACGTTGGGATGATGGATGTAACCGGCAATCAATCCGCAAAGACTATTGGAATCTTCGCGTGTCCCGCCACAGCCGCCCTCATGCATCAGAAATTTGACGCCGTCAATATTCTCGAAGAGTTTCGACCGTTGCGGGCCGGCTTCATTTCTGGGCAGAGCGCTGGACTTCAACTCGTCGGTCTTGCCTTCGCGATAGAGTTTCGCGAGTTCCGCAACTTGGCGGCGATAGATTTGCGGAGCGGCAAATCCCAGCTCCTCTTCAAAAGCCTGCTTCAAGACGGCAATATTGCGGTTCTCGCAAAACACCAGCGGCACCACGAGCCAGTAATTGCGCGTGCCAACCTGCCCGTCCGACCGGACGTATCCCGCGAATGTGCGAACTTTCCATCGCGACACGTCCGGCGGATTCCAGCGGACGTCTTCCGCTTTCTCATGAAATCCCGCCGCTTCATGGTGAATATTGCGAATCGTGAGGAGCTCGCCTTGACGAATCGGTTGCATCGCTTTTCCCACCAGCACTCCGTACATGACGACATCCGCGCCAACGGGAAGATCTTCTGTTGCGAATTTATGTTTTGCTGGCACGCGAGAGACTAGAGTATAGATTTGCGAACCAAACGGAACGCGCTCTTCTGGCGCAAGCTCCTCGAGAGCGATCATGACGTTATCCCGCGAATCGAGTTGGAGGACCTTAGAATTCATACCTTGGCGATTCATATTCTGCCTTAACGCGAGCGCTTTCGGTAGGTCGCCCGCGTCGCCACGATCGGGCTAGCGGCGTCCGACCGGATTGTTCGACGATCCCAAAAGGCTCACGAGAATCGATGCATATTCGTCGCGGTCGGACCCAACGGCGGAAGCCCGCATCCAAGCGGTAAAGAGTCGTTGTTTGCCTACCTGGATATAATCCCGAACCAGCCGTGGCGGTGGCCTCTTCACATTCTCCTTCCGTCCCTGTGGCCAATTGCATTAATCCGGCCAAACTTGAACGAGCTCTTTGCCCTGGATGATCCGGCGCCATCTATTATGCGTGAATCCACAGTCGTATAGATCGAGTACACCTGCTCACCAGGCAGTAGCTCTCGCCGTGCTGCGGACGCTCGACAGGCGCTCCATTCAATCGGATCACCTGCTCGCTGAGTAGGGGGTCACGAAAACGAGCGCGTGCGGGCGGACTAAAGCAAGTTTACCCTTAATATGTGGCAATAAATGTGACGCAAACTACGTCGCAAAACAACAGCGGAAGGCAGTGGCCGACCGGGAAGTTATTGAAAAGTATGGTAGCCCCGTGCGGGCTCGAACCGCAGGCCTCCACCGTGTCAAAACCGCGCTCGGGAATCCACGACTTCGGATCTCTTCGTGGCAACGCTGTTATCACCTCAGCCAGAAATGAAAGTTGGTATTTCCTCATCGCTGCGAATTGATACGGATTCGCGCAAGAACGTCAGAGGTGAATAGAAAGTGTAAGATCGCAGTTGGGACAAACGGGTGTTAATAACCGAGCAAATCCTATAATCTACAAATCCAGTCAATGGCTCTCCTTAGGCAAGCTTCAACTCACCAAGAAAAATGACTCGAACGAGAATCCCGGCGCTGGCTTGCGTGTTGGTTCTATGCGGAATCTTAATAGCCGGCCTCACGCCATTCCGGCGGCCGCCGAACCATGTGACGTGGCTCAGCAACGAGAATGGTCTTCGCTTCGCGTGGCACGGGACCGTCTGGAGCGACGGCGAATTTCGAACGGCTGCCGCTGCGGATGAAGCCGCCTGCACTCTCGAGATTTGGGCGCAGCCCGCTCTGGCGAACGCCGCGAGCACGATTCTCGCCTTTTATCGCCCGGAAAATGCCGCGCAGTTTTCGGTTCACCAGTATCACGCGCTTCTCATATTGAATCGTGAAAGCGTCGGCGGCCCTCGCCGTTCACAGGTAATCGGCATTGCAGACGCACTGCATCCCTCGAAGCCCACTTTCATTACCATCACTTCGGGACCGCAGAAAACGTCAATTTTCATTGACGGAAGCCTGGCGAAATCGTTTCCGCTGTTTCGAATGGGCAACGATTGCACCGGCCAGTTGGTCATCGGCACGTCACCTGAAGTCCGCGACGATTGGCCGGGCGAATTACAGGGTCTGGCGATTTATGGGCGGGAGCTTACTGCCGCAGAGGTTTTACAGCACTACAAGGGTTGGACTGCGCAGGGACGGCCGGAGATTTCTGAGGACGAGAAGGTGGCGGGACTCTATCTTTTTGATGAACGCGCCGGGAGCATCGTGCACGACGCTGCGCAGCGTGGAATCAATCTGAGTATTCCAAAACGCTTTTCACTCGTACATCAGGAATTTCTGGAACCTTTCTGGGAGGAGTTTAGGCCGACGAAAAGCTACGTTGCCGATATCCTAGTGAACATCGCCGGCTTCGTTCCGCTCGGCTTTGTGTTTTTCGCCTACTGGTCGGCCGTGCGACCGATCAAACATCCGGCCTTAGCGACAGTTGCCCTCGGGCTAGCCGTCAGCCTGACGATTGAAGTCTTGCAATCGTATCTTCCGACCAGGGATTCCGGCACAACAGATCTCATCACCAACACACTTGGAACTTTCATTGGCGTTCAGCTCTGCGGCTCGAAGGGATCCAAAACTGTACTCCGGAAGATATTAAATTGATCACCATCGGTCGAAACATATCGGTTGAACGTACGTCGTTCCCTGTTTGAAGACATCGTCAGTCCTTCTACTCGACCGCAGGGCTTCTCGTGCTCTTAGCGCCGAACGAACGGCGGTAAGCCTCGACAGTCAGTCCCGCCGCCATCCAGACGAAGCACTTGCTGTAAAATCTCGAGCGCGGATTGAAGGTCAATATCCACCGCAGCGCATTCCGAGGCAAGTGCACCATCACACATTTCATCACGTTGAAGTAGGACCGTGGAATTCCCAAAACTTTGCGCCGCGCTTGAACCTCGCGCATGCTGGCGCGTCCATAATCGAACCACCATCCGAGGAAGTACTCCTTCTGCAGTCGTTCTTCCAGCACGGGGTGATGCACGACGGCGGAAGGTTCGTATCTTAGTCTCTGTCCGGCGTTCATCAAGCGGCGGCCGAATTCCGTGTCTTCGTTAGGACGCGGTATATTGCTATTCGGACTGGGACCCAAGTCAGTACGAAATCTTCCGTACTTTTCAAACATCTCCTTGCGAACAGCCATGTTCGCGCCATAGGGAGCCTGGGAAAGTTCGCACGGCTTATCACCGAGGTCAAAATGGGCACAAAGAACACCCAACAACTCGGGCGCGAACCAGCGCGGCCGCGTGAACGAATTCGCCGGCAGGGTGCGTCCCCCGGTGGCGGCCCAGTCGCCGTCTCGCAAAGGTGCGGTAAGATTTTGTAGCCATGTCGGCTCGACGGTGACGTCGTCATCAACGAAGGCCAACACATCTCCGCAAGCTTCGTGAATACCAGCATTCAGCGCAAACGATTTTCCCGGCCGGGATTCAAATACATAGCGGAAGCGACCGGGAAATCGGATGGAAAAGTCGCTCGCCACGTCGCGAGTCTGATCAGTGGAGTTGTTATCCACGACCAGGACCTCCCACTCCGTAGAGTCGGGGAGTGTGGACGCAGCGAGGCTATTCAGCACGTTCGCCAATTCGCCGCAGCGGTTATAGGTACAGAGAATGACGGTGATCTTCATATTGCTTCCGTCCAAGGGACGCGTTTGTTACTCATCGCGAGCGCGTTCGGCTTCCGGGAGTTTGAAATCGAGGTCAACAATGGCTTGACGAATGAGGTCCCAACCGATTTTTCATTCTGTCTTTGAAATCGTACCAACGAAGGTAGTGACGCTGGATTCCGGCAACGTGAAGCTGAAGGTTGCCCCTTCCACCGCGACAGGCGCCTGCGCGGCAAGTGAAGAATGCTTCGATGTAATCCAGGGAGTCACAGAATTCGTTGAAAAACCATTCAATGAGAACTTCTGTGACACGGCTCTGCCGCTTGGGTTTACAACGACGATCGAGAACGATTGATTGCCCGGATCCTTGAAAGCGGTAATGTCGAGAGGACCGAAGAGGTAATTCACGCCGATCCTCGACCAGCCTGGCCGCACGAATTTGCTCCATTGCCCGGTGATATACGCGCGCTTTGGGTAATGGCCGCCTATGTCGGTCAACGCGGCGTTGTCTCTCCCTTCACCCTGGCGCGGCATGTCCGTCAGAAACCACCACAACCATGCGTTCACGTTCGCTACGGCAAGATAATTATGGATTTTTACAGCCCAGCTCAATCCGTCGTCAGTGCTGCCATCATAAGTCGCGGACTGGCTGCTGTCTTCCGTCTGCCACAACCGCGCGTTTCCGGTGTCATACGGTTGAATTTTCCCACGGTATCCATGCGCCGCGATGATTCCAATTTCGGACGCGACTTTTGCGTCGGCCATCGCCGGCGCGGTCAAGTCAAACGCCCACGAGGACTGTTCCGCGATCATGATTTTCGTCGCACCGGCGCCGGCGGCTTGGAGCGCCGAGGATAACTGCGGTACGAAATCGCGAATTTCCTGCCCGGTGTAGCGACAGGATCCATAATCGGTGGTCAAATCAGGTTCGTTCTGTACGCTCACTGCATAGACTGGCACACCGTTCTTCGTCATCATGGCTACGTAGCTTGCAATGTCCCGCGCCCAGTCCGAATAATGCGAAGGAAGCAACGACCCACCGTTCTTGAATGAGCCGTTGGTCTTGTAGGACCCCGGAGGACTCCACGGCGCACTCACAACGATCCCGCCACGAGCCACGGCTAACCGCGCCGTGCCGAGTTCGCCATTCAGAATCTGGCCGTTCGTGTCACTACAGCCGTCTTTGTGAAAATCGGCGTCACATGTGGCTCGATCAGGAATGATTTGCGTTCGTAAGATGGACAAGCCGATACCGGCAGTCGAGAAAAAGAAATCAGCTTGCGCAGGCGTCAAGCTATCAACGAAATCAGCCGATGAGCCTCCGAATCCATCTATCTGTTGATGAACGTCCGTCCAGTTTATAACCGCAGGATGGCCAGCCGTGGCCCAAACGAAGAGCATGAGAGCAAGAAAAGATGACGCCAACAGAATTGGAAGGGTCCTCTTAATCATTTATTACGTATGATCAGCATATAACGACTTTCTAACCTCGGTTACGCCAAACGACGACGTCTACCTGAGCTGGGGCGGTAAGGTCCAAGCGGGCTCTTCTGCGCGAGACGTGGAGTCGTTTTCGTCAGACGCGCGCTGCGGCAGAGAACTCGCCGGGCCTTTGTCATGTGCGGGCTCCGCCAGGTTCCAGGCATCGGCGACAACGTACAGCGGTCGTCCTTTGCCTTCTTCATAAATGCGGCCAACATATTCCCCGAGCAGTCCCACGGCAATCATGAGGGCGGCATTGCTTAGACAGACGATGACCATCAGTGACGTCCAGCCGGGGACGGTGTGGCCTGCAAAGTGCTCCACGACGGCACGAACCGTCTCTTCGATGGCCACCAGCGTCATGATGCCCGCGCCGAAAAAGCTGAGACGCAGCGGGAGGGCGGAAAAAGACACCGCAGCCGTCCACGCCAGGCGGATCATTTTACGCAACGGATATTTTGTTTCTCCCGCGGCGCGTGCCTGGCGTTCATAGGGAACACAAATCTGCGGATAACCGACCCATGCGACCATGCCGCGCAGGAAGCGGTGCAGCTCACGCATGGAGCCGAGACTATCCACGCACCGTCGCGACATGAGCCGAAAGTCGCCGACGTCCCGGGGCAGCGACTTCAAGAAAAACATGCGCATGAAACGGTAGAAAAACCACGCCGTAAACTTCTTAAAATGTCCTTCGCCAGCGCGCGTGACGCGCTGCCCACAAACCACATCGTAGCCCTGGCGGTATTGCTCGACCATGCGATGGACCACTTCCGGAGGGTCTTGCAAGTCCGCGTCCATCAAGACGATGGCATCACCGCGGGCATGATCCACTCCGGCGGTTGAAGCGTACTGGTGGCCAAAATTCCGCGACAGATTCAAAACCTTTATGCGCGGATCGGCCTGGCACCATTCGACCAACCGCTGAATGGTTCGGTCGGAACTGCCGTCGTTTACCGCGACCACTTCGCAGGGATAGGGAGAATTATCGAGAAATTCCGTGAGGCGCGGCCGCAGCAGAGGAAAGATTTCTTCCTCGTTGTAGAACGGCATCACGATCGAGAGCAGCCGGGGATCAGGCCGCGGCGTAAGATAGTCTTGAGTCATTTTTCACTCGATGCGCCGGCCGGAACTGCTTGGCCTGCGCTACACACCAGCGTCTTTTTCAGGAACACATCCATCTCGACGGGCTCGAACCGTCCCATCTCGAAGCGAATCGGTCCGCGGAAACCGGGGTCCCGGGAAAGCCGGTCGGCGAATTCGGCATTGTATTGGTTGTCGAGGTCTTCCTTGTTTTCCACTTCACCCACATAGCGCGGCGCGGTGAATACGATATCGCTCTGATCGGCACCATCCATCACTTTCTGCCAGTCAATGCTTCCATCCTCGTAGCGCCACAACCACGTCACGTCAGGCAAATCGATTGTTGTAGCTCGCGTAGCCGTCGCAGCTGCGATCCAGGGATACTGAATCGCGGGTGGATCGAATTCACGTCCCCCTCCTAAATATCCGATCTTCGGCGAGGCAAGGCTGCAGCCGTCGCTTATCTCCCGAACTGGCTTCCAATCCCATTGGTCGAAGCGAACCATAACCCGCCAGGGAGGCGCACCGTTCACAAATCCGAGGTTGACGGGACTCGTGTTAGGAAAGAGCACGGGATAAAAAAGCATGAGTGACTGAGCGCCAAACGCCGCGCATGAAACGACAACACCTGCCCGAGACCGAATCCATCCCGTTTTGTCCGCGAGCATACCGATGCTAATGGCTAACGGTATCATTACGGGGGAGATGTGACGAAGAAGGTGATTCGTACCAGACAACTGCACCACAACTATGGGCAGTCCAGCACAGGCGCATGTTGTTAGAGCCGCTTTCTGAACGGAGTTCAGAATCGTTCTCTTTCGAACGATGATTGTTGCAACACCGGCGACCAGTACCGAGACGATGACGACAGTCAATCCGTAGCCTAGCAGGCATTGAAATACGGTGTTCAGCCATCGCGCCCACGTTTCCGGGGACGGCGGCCCCAACGAATTCCGCACGAAGCCTCTGGCGTATCGGCTGTACGCCACAACGCTCTTCACATTCAAGACCCACCACGGTGCGGCGATGCAAAGCGCGAGGGCGCCCGCTTTAAATTGCGCAGCGAGGCTTGGGCCGCTCCATCCTTTGCGGCGTCCTAGGACGAACCAGAAAAGCAACGGGGGGAAAGCAATTACAACAAATGAGGCCTTGGCCATAAGTCCCAAGCCAATTGACAGCCCCAGTCCAATCCAACCGCGCGCCGATTCCGGCCGGTCGCCCCATGTCACGAACAGGAAGTACAACATGGCCGAGACAGCTAAGTAGAGGGGAGCATCTGTGCCAAAGAAAATACTGGCTGAAACGACTTCAGGGGATAGGCCAAACACTAGAACGGCAAAGGCGCCCGCCGCTTTGCTTCCCACCTGGCGTGTGGCCGAATAGATGAACCAGGAACTCAACGCGAAACAAGCTAGAGACACCGACCGCGCCACAGTGACGTGAAGCCCAAACACGGCGAGGAACGGATCGGCAAGCAGACGATAGGCGGGAGGCCGGCCCCAGCTCCCCAAAAGAATTCTTCCGCCCAGCTTGTGGAGCATGCCGTAACGCAGGAGTTGGGCATCAATCCAAGCTTCGTTTACGTACGAAGCCTCGTCCCAGTGGATGCCGTACGGATGGCCGAGTGACCAGTGAATGGCGGCTCCAACAATTGCGAGCAATACGGCGATCGCAAAGAAGGGCCAGAATCTTGAGCTATCCGATTTAGTTTGTTGCAAAAAGGATTTCCGCGAACTTATAAGGCGAAAATTTGAATCCCGCTTGTATGCCGATTAATCTCTCTTTTCGAGGGAACTGATTCCGCCAGCGAACGGTTCGTTAGTACGATTTCCGCATGGGCCTCATGTGAATGTCCGTGACCTCAGCGGTTCGCGGAAGGCATAGCGCGGATACCACCATCGCGGCGACGTCTTCAGGCTGCATCAGCAGGTCCGGTCGGTAGGCTTTTCCTTCCTCTCGATACAGGCGCTCCTGGCGCGGTGTGGCCGTGCGCCCCGGATACACACTCAAGACTCGGATCCCGTCAGCATTTACTTCCTCACGCAGACTGTCCGCGATTGCTCTCATGGCATGCTGAGATGCTGCGAATTGCGCCACCTCGGGTCGCTTGGCATTTATGCCCAAGGTCGAATTTATGAATACCACTTGGCCGTCAGATGCCTTCAGCATCGGCAGGAACGTCTTGGTCAGCAGGTAAGGCGTACGCACGTTCAAAGCATATTGGGAGTCAAAATCCTCGACTCGAGCATTGGCCATGCGGTTATGCTGCACCATCCCCGCGCTGTGGACAAGGATATCGAGACGGCCAAACCGAGTAACCAGCAGATCTTCTAAACGGCCAACACTCTGATCTTCTGCTAAATCGGCCTCGATCGGAAGAACCGGAGAGTTCATCTCGCCGCTGCGAGCGGTCTCGCCGAGTCGAATTACATCCCGTCCTACCGCACATACACGCACGCCATGCTGCGCCAACGAAATGACAATCGCCCGCCCGATGCCGCTGCTCGCGCCTGTCACAAGCGCAGTCGCATCGGTCAAGCTGCGCTTACCACTAGAAATCGAGCGCTCGGCCGCGTTTAAACCCTGCTTAGCCAATTGAAGCTCTCTGCAGTGATTCGGTGCCGTCTAGATACAATGCCATCGCATCAGCAGGAAGGCGCGACAGATCAGTCGCTTTCAGGTAATCGCCCATAGTGGTGCCCGTGCATTGGGAATCGATGTTGGGGGCCCCAGTTCGCGTCCAGACGTCATCGAGATGCACTGTTCGAAAATCGATGCTGAAGCGAGTCAGTCCGGAGGTGTTGGGCACCGTGGAATGCATGTGTGCTGCAGAGAACTGATACGCCGATCCAACTTCGCACACGAGGTTTACGTATGGTTCCAGCTCGACGGCCTCTTCCGCCCGTGGTTGCACGCGGGTATCGGTCTTGATGTGTTGCGCGGCATTTCGGCGGCTTTCCATATTCCACCTGTAGTAGTTGTATTGGCTGGAGCCGTTCTCAACGGGTCGGCTCCAATATTGAGGATGGATCGCCATGCAGTTCTCCGCGTTGACCTCGTAGATGGGCATCCACCAATTGACTTGGCAGAACGGCGCCGAGTACCAGGTGTCGCGATGAGGGTGGAAAGCGTATGCGATTCCCGCTTTCAGGTAATCGCCTGGGAAAGCCGTCCGCATTCGAGGAACATCGAAATACGTTTTCTCAAGATCGCATCCCGAGTCGGCAAGCATCTGCCGCAGGTATTCCTTGGCTTTGGGATGGTGAATGAACTTCGGCTTCAAGGTCGCAAGAATCTCGGCACACCGTTCTGCCGGCATACTGTCCTGAATCTTAAGCGGATTAAGGTGGGAGAAGGCTTCCTCGACGAGTTCCGCAGCCAGTTCGCACAGTTTCAAAGAGCCGCCCGACGGGGGATGGACAAAAATGTCTCCACGGTACAATCTCTTTCTACGAGCATCGTCTTTCATTTTTGAATCAATGTAGATATTCATTCGCCGAGGTCCTTTCTTAGTTTTACTGACGAGTCTCAATCATCTGCTCTGCACCAGCCCGAATGGGCACATCGGCCGCACGCATTAGCCAGTTTTCTCGCCAATAATGGTAGATCGCCCGCGGACACAAACGATGGTAATCCGACCGGCAGGTCACCCCCTCAAGGATAATGCAGGGATATTTCATGCTCTGCATTTTACCAGTTTTGGCGTCAATGATTCGGTCAACTCTTCGCAGCACTCGGAAGATGCCGCCACAATATGTCAGCATTTCGAAATCAAACAGCAGGCCTCGATTGCGATTCTGTTTGTCCAATGTCGCCATGATTTCGTCTTTGCTGCGCACCTGGACGAACTCGCCGACTTGAAGGTTAAGCACCTCGAGGGGAGTCTTCTCCAAATAACCCGCGACGAGGGGGTAGAAGACGCCATGATTCCTTGCTTGCAAGTCATTGTATAGGCCGATGATCGCGGCGTTCAGAATTTTCATGACTCCAAGGACCATCTCAAGCACTCGATGCCCGCGGGAATCACCCGCAAGACCGCTAGAAAGATTCCCGGACCGCAAATCGCGGAGATATTGGCGCAGGTCCCACGCTTTCATATGAGAACTAAACTTATATACTTCGGTCTCCTGACAGGAGTAAACCGTCTCTCCGTCCGCATTGCTGGTGCGACTTGCCGCCAAGATGCTTTCGATCGTACACAGTCCGTTGCTCGGTGCCGAACTCGCACCTTTTCGACGCAAAGTTTCAGCAGCTACCAGATCATCTTTATCGGCGCGCTTCAACCAAGCTTCTTTCCAAAAAATCAAGCAACCAGCTTCGCACCCGTCGTGTCCGTTACCGTCACAACGTGCATTCTCAAGATGTACGGAGTCTCTTACGCGACGAATGCTCCAACCGACGATATATTGGCAGGTTTTATCGGCACGCTTGGAAACTCGGAACCGCTGGCCGCAATACTGAATCATCTCCGGCATGAACGGCATACTATCGAGACGCCCGTGTTCGTCCAGAGTGGCCAGGATCTCTTCCCGGCTTCGGACTTCGACCCAGTCTCCCGCCTTGAGGTTCAGAACGACGCGCTTATTTGTAGTAGGTTCAGCCAACATATTCTCTTTCTGTCTTTGTGAAGAGGAGGCTGACGGCAACGTTAGGTAGTGGCTCGAATCATTTGAGGTTCTCGCATCATCGGCAGATCGGCCCGGTGCTAAGGTGCCACGCAACGGTCGCCTACAGCCCCCAATATTCCTGGGTCCTTTTCAGCCGGAACTTGTCCAAGAGCCTCTTGAGCACCATATAGGCAAGTCGAGGGTAGCTAAACTCCCTCGTCTCTTGTCTGAGCGCCCGTCTATGATACTCCCAGAACTCACGGTCCCAGCGCCGCACAAAAACGGCAGCGAGAAACTCATAATACTTCGACGTCGTAGCTTTCAGACGACTGTCGTATTCCTCCGGAGTAAGGTAGTGAGGACCATATTTGACCAATTCATGTAAGACGCCGGCAGCAGCGGTATTTAATTTGCGCGAACTTACAAGGCGCGAACCGGGACGATCATCGCGCGAAAAAGTGAGGACCTGATGGACAAAGCCAAAATCGCAGTCCTTTAGTAATTCGAAGCACGTCTCGCTATCCGCTTGTATGTTCGATTCGTCATAAAAAGGATCACGACTCCTGACCAGGTCAGATCGAAATAAAAGTGAGGTCGGAGAACCGAACACGTAGGGACCGCCCAGTAGCCTCTGCCGACAAATCTCGTGACCTCTTATACGGCTGCTAGGGTACGGTAAGCCCGTCCACAGAACCCTTTGGTCCGCCAAACCATAGGCTCCCACAATTCCAACCGACGCGTGGTTTTCCATGACTGCCACCATACGCTCCAAACACTCGGGAAACATCCAGTCATCCGCAAGCACCATCTTGCAATATTTGCTTGCCGTTGAAATCTGGCGCATCGCGAGATTCAAATTGGGTATGGCCGGAATTAGAGCGCTGTTGGTAATGACGCGGATCCGGGGATCGCCAGCGGCATATTTCTGGGCAATTGCGAGGGTCGCGTCCGTGCTGCAATTGTTGACAATTGTGTAGTCCCAGTTCGTGTATGTCTGCGCGAGAACGCTCTCGACGCACT
>JBAQGJ010000116.1:0-5248 GCA_049287725.1 Candidatus Acidiferrales bacterium
GGGTGCTGGAAACGGCCAAGGGACGGTTCCTATTTCGTGTGACGCAACCGGCGCGGGACTTTCTGCTGCGTGAAGGTACGGACATGAAGTACGGGGCGCGTCATTTGAAGCGGGCCATCGAACGGCACGTGGTGTATCCGCTGGCAAGTTTGCTGGCAACGGAGCAAGTTTCGCTGGGCGATGTGATTTCGATTGATTGGCACAGCGGCGAGCTCGGGCTGACGTTCTTGAAAGAAGCCGAAGGCGCCCTGGTGCCGATGGCTTCGCCTGCAACCGAGCGGTTGGCAGATGCGGCTGCGGCAAATTCCGATGGCCGGACGGCTTTGTTCCCGGCTGCGACGGCTGCGGCGGACCTTACTTCGGCGAAAGTTGTGGCGCCTCCGACGGCTGCGCGTGGTTTGCCGGTGGAAAAGGCCAAGAACGATAAGAAGTAGCGGTTTCGAAAGCAGGTTTCTTCCTTTTGCGGCGGGCGCCGGGAGTTTTCCGGCGCTCTTGCCGTTCCTCTTGCTCCTACGATCAGAAGAAAAAGCAGATCCCTCGCTGCGCTCGGGATGACAGCTCGCTTGCGTTGTGAGCGGAGGGTTATTCCTCAGAGGGCATGGTCATAGGTTCGTCGAAGCTGCCGCCGTAGATATTGGGGACTTTGCCGCCCATTTGGCGCAGGTAGGCGCACAACTGGCCGCGATGGTGGATGGAGTGGTGGAGCATGAACTGGAGATACAGCGCCATTGGGTTGTTGTAGATACCGAAGAAGGGCACGGGCGTGGCCCAGCAGTCGGAGGAAATTGTGGCTAATTTCGGGAACTTGGATTCGAAGCCGTCTTCGTAGAGCAGGACGATGTCGTCGGTATTGCCGATGTCTCCGGGCATGGAGTCATCTTCCATTTCGAATTGGCCGGTGAGGAAGCCGTCGAGGAACCAGACTTCCGAGGAGGCGATGTGCCAGGCGAGTTCGAGGGCGCTGCGAGAATCGGGGTGAGGGCGGTAGCCGTCTTTGCCGACCGGGACGGCTTTCAGCACGCGGCGGGTGGTGCCGTATTCTTTCTGCAGCATCGGCAGAAAGATGTCGGCGAGAAATTTTGCTTGGTCGGGCGTCATGGTGAACCTTCCTTCGTTGCCGGTGCAAAACCTCTGCTTCAGGCGCTAAAGCCCGTAAGAAAAGGCGTGACTTGCGGCGGGGCTTGAAGCCCCGCCCTTCCTGTTGCCCTTGGCTCGTGCGCGCCGACGCTACGAAAAGCAGATCCCTCGCTTCGCTCGGGATGACAGTCGTACGACTCAGACGGCATATCACGTTGCGACGAATCGTGACTTCAATTCCAAAGCAAAACCAACGGCTGCCCGCTACGTCCCTAAAGGCTGGGACGCGGCGGCCGCTACATAAGGCTTCGCGGTAGACGCTTGGCCGGACTGGCAAAGACTTACTGCAATGACAGCTGCAAAGAGCCGGCGGGACGCCGGCGGTACAGGCTGCGCCACGTTCGTTTGATGCTGGCGTTGCGGGTCAAGCTGCGCGTTTAGAGGCCTTCCCGCCGCCGCTGGGCCGTTCGGCAAATCACTGGGCGGGCTTCCAGCGCAGGATCGGCTTGCGCGCGGCGGCTGTTTCATCGAGGCGGCCCACGCGGGTGCTGTGCGGCGCGGTTTTTACCAGCTCGGGATTGACTTTTACTTCCGCTGCGATCGAGCGCATCGCGTCAATGAACAGGTCGCATTCCTGCTTGGATTCAGATTCCGTGGGTTCGATCATCATGGCGCCGGGAACGATAAGCGGGAAGGCGGTGGTGTAGGGGTGAAAGCCGTAGTCAATCAGGCGCTTGGCGATGTCCATGGTATTGACGCCGCGGGCTTTCTGGCGCGCGTCGCTGAAAACCACCTCGTGCATGGATGGCAGATTGTACGGTAGATCGAAGTAAGGCTCGAGATTTTTGCGGATGTAATTGGCGTTGACGACCGCGTCTTCGGTGGCTTGGCGGATGCCGGGACCGTAGGCGAGCGTGTAAGCGAGCGCGCGGAGCAGAACGCCAAAATTTCCAGCGTAGGCGCGGACGCGGCCGACTGATTTCGGGCGATTATGGTCGAGGGCGTAGGTGCCGTCTTGTTTTTGCACGACCACCGGAACCGGAAGGAACGGTTCCAGGATTTTTTTGACCATTACCGGACCGGCGCCGGGACCACCGCCGCCGTGCGGGGTCGAGAAAGTTTTGTGAAGGTTGAGGTGCATGACGTCCACGCCAAAATCGCCGGGGCGCGTGACGCCGGCGAGCGCGTTCATATTGGCGCCGTCCATGTAGAGCAGGGCGCCACGCTCGTGGAGAATCGCGGCAATTTCTGCGATGCGCTCTTCGAAGACCCCCAGCGTGCTGGGGTTGGTGATCATGAGCGCGGCGACGTCGTCGGTGACGAATTCGCGGAGATGATCGGTATCGAGCTGGCCGCGGCTATTGGATTTGATGTTTTGGACTTCGTAGCCGGCAATGACTACCGAAGCGGGATTCGTGCCATGCGCGGAATCGGGGATCAGAACTTTATGGCGCGCGTTGCCCTGGCTTTCGAGGTAGGCGCGAATCATGAGCAGGCCGGTGAGTTCGCCCTGCGCGCCTGCGGCTGGTTGTAGCGTGACGGCGTCCATTCCCGTGATGGAGAGCAGGCACTTTTGCAGATCGTGGAGGATGCGCAGGCAGCCCTGCGAGACTTCGCCGGGTTGTTCGGGATGTTCGGTGGCGAGACCTTCGAGGCGCGCGACGAATTCGTTGACGCGCGGATTGTATTTCATGGTGCAGGAGCCTAGCGGGTACATGCCGAGGTCAATCGCGTAATTCCAGGTGGAGAGGCGGGTGAAGTGGCGGATGACTTCGATTTCGCTTACTTCTGGGAAGCCTTCGATGGAATCGCGCATGAAGTTGGGGCCGAGAACGGCGGCGGGATCAACCGCTGGGACGTCGAGCGGCGGGAGTTCCATGCCGCGTTTGCCGGGCGCGGATTGTTCGAAGATCAGTCCTTCGTTCTGGCTGACGTGGGCGCGGGCTTTGCCTACGTTTTTTGGCGGGGCTTCGAGATCGGTTAGTTTCGAGTTCAACGTGTTACGGCTCCTTGGTGCGATTCGGGAAGAAGGCCGGCGGACTGAAGTCCGCCGCTACAAAACCAACACCAGCGACAATTCAACACCGGCAAAACCGGCCCGGTTCGATGACTCTGAACCGGCCCCTACACAATCAAAACCGGAGACGTCGCCGGACACGGGCACGGCATGCCGTGCCCTACCAAACCTCATCTAGACCGGCTTTTCCAGTATGCGGCGGACTGCGGCCGCGAAGCGTTCGATCTCGGCGCGCGGCGTGGTTTCGGTTACGCAGACTACCGCGCGCTTGGTTAGATCCGGGTAGTGCGTGCCTAGCGCGTACGGGCCGATGATTTTTTCTTTCAGCAGGTCGGCGTTGATCATTTTCACCGAGCGCGGAAATTCGAGCGTGAACTCGTTGAACGTGGGGCCGCTGAAGGCGCGGCGCACGCCGGGAATTTTTTCGAGTTCGGTCTGGGCGAAACGCGCTTTGGCCAGATTTTGCAGGGCTTGCTCGCGCAATCCTTCCTTGCCGATCAGGCAGAGATGGATGGTGGCAGCGAGGGCGTAGAGAGCTTCATTGGTGCAGATGTTGGACGTGGCTTTCTCGCGGCGGATATGTTGTTCGCGCGTCGCGAGAGTGAGGACGAAGCCGCGATTGCCGGCTGCGTCGGTGGTTTGGCCCGCGAGGCGGCCGGGCATCTGGCGGACGTCCTTATCGCGCGTGGCGATTACGCCGACGTACGGGCCGCCGTAACTGGGAGCGATGCCGAAGGCTTGACCCTCCATGGCGACGATGTCCGCCTCGCCCGGGGGACGGACGATGCCGAGCGAGACGGCTTCGGTGATGGTCGAGATGAGCAGCGAGCCTTGAGCGTGCGCGATTTCGGCTAGCGCGGGCAAGTCTTCGAGGACGCCGAAGAAATTCGGAGATTGCACGACTATGGCTGCGGCTTTGGCGAGGGCTTCTGGCTTCAGCGCAGCGTGGTCAATTTGGCCGGATTCGGTGTAGCCGACTTCTTCGATTTCGAGCCCGAGATTTTTCGCGTAGGTTTTCAGGACCTGGCGATATTCGGGATGGATCGAGCGCGCTACGAGAACGTGGCGGCGGCGGGTGAGGCGTTCGGCCATGAGGACGGCTTCGGTGAGCGCGGTGGAGCCGTCATACATGGAGGCGTTGGCGACTTCCTGGCCGGTGAGCTGGCACATCAGGGTTTGAAATTCGAAGATCGCTGTGAGGGTGCCTTGCGCGAATTCGGCTTGGTAGGGAGTGTAGGAGGTGAGGAATTCGCCGCGCTGAATTAAGGCGTCGGCGGCAACGGAACGAAGATGCTGGTACGCTCCTGCGCCGAGAAAGGAAGTGTAGCCGCGGGCGTTTTCCGCTGCGCGGGCTTGAAAATACTGGATGATCTCGGTCTCAGAAAGCGGCCCGGGGAGATTCAGCGGTTCGCGGAGGCGAAATTTTTCCGGGATCGAAGTAAAGAGGTCTTCCACGGAACTAACGCCAATTGCAGCGAGCATTTCCTGGCGTTCGGATGGGCTTTTCGGGAGATAGCGCATCAGGCGGAGTGTTCCTTTGCGGCTTCGGCAATGTAGGCCTGGTAGGCTGCGGCGTCCATCAGGCCGGAGACTTGCTTTGGATCGGCCAGCTTCACCTTAATTAGCCACGCGGAGTTGTGCGGGTCGGTATTGATTTTTTCGGGCGCGTCCACTAGCGCAGGATTGGTTTCGACGACTTCGCCTGAGACCGGGCTGTAAATTTCGCTGACGGCTTTGACGGATTCTACCGTGCCGAAGGACGAGCCGGCTTTCAGTTGCGCGCCGACTTTGGGCATCTCGACGAAAACTACGTCGCCTAGTTCGTGTTGCGCGTAATCGGTGATGCCGATCGTGCCGGTGTCGCCTTGAACTTTGACCCATTCGTGTTGCTTGGTGTAGCGATAATCCGTCGGGTACATTTTCCCTCTCCAATTCGATGCGCCAGCGTCATCGAAGATGTTGGCAACAGCGAGCCGTACTTCAGCGGCTAAAGCCGCTCCGAGCTTGCATGGCTTGTGGCGTGGCTGAAGAGTCTGTGTGAGGACTCGGTGCCTTTGCAATTGTTGGTTGCGAATTGGGTGCAAGAGCATGATGTTTAGCAGCCTTACGTATTCTGCGGCGGCGGAGCGACTATCTTTGGCGCCACAGCCGCGT
>JBAQGJ010000117.1:0-2675 GCA_049287725.1 Candidatus Acidiferrales bacterium
CCTCACATCGTCGGGAGTCGACTGCTGGACCGCAAATCGCTCTCATTTCGCTGGCGCAAACTTTCATATTTGTTCGGTGCCGATGATCCGTTCGTTGCGGCGCAACTGGCCGTGCGCGTGCAATTCCTTGAAACTGACTTGTGCGAACTGTTGAGTCCTTGCTTAGCGACGCCGGCTGCGGTCTCGGAGGCCGCTGACTGCATTCGCGAGTGGGCCCAGCGAATCAAAAGCAAAGACCTCATGGAGCGAATTGCCTTTGTCGATTTCCCCGCACACCTGGAAGCTCGGTTGCTTCGTGATAGCGACGCAATGAGCATGGCTCACAGCCTGGAAGTACGCCCGGTCATGCTCGATCACACCGTGGTGGAGCACGTTCTTGCGCTTCCATCGTCCATCCGCCTTCAGAAAAAAAAACTACTGCTCGACGCCACACGCGAGTGTATGCCCGACTCGTTGTACACCGACCTGAAAGCGCGACCGAAACGCACCTTTACATTCCCGTTCTCGCGGTGGATTAGCGGCGACTTGCGTGCCACGATCCAGGAAACACTTAACCCGGATCGCCTCGCTGCAACCGGCGTGCTGAATCCTGTCCCCGTTAAAAAGCTTTGGGATCGATATCTCGAGAATCCCGCGGCAGTCGGCTGGTCGCGCATCTGGACGGTGTTCGTGCTGGCGCGCTGGTGCGAAATCATGCAGGTCGGGATATAACGGTGGTCGAACATACCGGAAAACCCCGCGTAGCAGTCATTTCGCCGTTCCTCGACAAACGCCACGGGACAGAGCGACGCGTCGTCGAATGGGTTTCGCGTCTCACCGACCATTTTGAGGTTCACCTCTATAGTCAGCGCGTCGAAGACGTCGACTGTTCGAAGGTCACTTGGCACCGGGTTCCCAAATTGCCTGGACCCCTTCTATTCAATTATGTGTGGTGGGTAGCAGCCAATCATCTCTGGCGCGTCTACGACCGTTGGTTTCGCGAATTGCGCCACGACCTCGTGTTTAGCCCCGGTGTGAATTGCCTCGATGCCGACGCGATTTCCGTTCACATCGTTTTTGCGGAATACCTCAAGCGAGTTGGCGCGGAAATCAATCTGCTGCAAAACTCAATCGGGTCCTGGCCCACACTCGCGCACCGCAAGCTCTACTATCGTCTCCTGATTTCGCTGGAACGTCGCATCTACTCCGACCCGAAGACAGTACTGATCCTCATCGCCCGAAAAACGGCCGCAACACTCAACCAATTCTACGGTCGCCATGATCAACTCCCAGTCTTATACGTGGGGCTGGATCACGCGATTTTCAATCCCGCGAGGCGCCAGGCACTGCGGGACATGGCACGCAAGGAACTCGGGCTCCCAGAAAAGCAGTTCACGCTGGTCCTGGTCGGCAATGATTGGAGGAACAAGGGCATTCCCGTCTTGCTCGATGCGCTGGCGCAAATGCGCGATCTCCCGATCGGCCTCCTCGTTGCGAGCCGAGAAGAACCAGCTTCTTGCCGCGCGCTCATCGCAGAGCGCCTGGTGGAAGGTCGCGTAAAATTTGTGCCGCCACGGAAAGACGTCGAATTCTACTACGCCGCTGCGGACGCATACGTAGGGCCCTCGCTCGAGGACACCTTCGCGCAGCCGCCGGCAGAATCGATGGCCTGCGGACTTCCTGTGATCGTGTCGTCTGCAAACGGCACGTCTGAAATCATCACTCATGAAGTAGACGGCTTGATCTTGCAGGATCCTACCGATTCGATCGCGCTCGCCGCGATGATTCGCCGCCTTTACCAGGACGAGGTATTTCGCAATCGATTGGCCTCTCAGGCCGCCGCGACTGCGCTCGACTACACTTGGGAGCGCAACGGTCGCGAGCTTGTCGAGATCCTTCGCGAGATACTGCGACGAAAGGCGAGCCCGTCCACTCAGACGCTCGTGCAGGAATCGTGAGCAGCCAGGTAGTCGATCCGGGTAAAGTGTCCGCGCGAGCGCCCACGTCTCAACCCAAACGAATCATTGGATTGTTTCCAGAGCTACTCGGTATTGGTGGGGTTCAAGAGGCGGGTCGCCAGACCATCGCGGCGCTGGATGGAATCGCCCGGCGTAACGGATGGGAGACGGTTTTTCTCAGTTTGAACGATGCGTCCGGCCATCAGCAACTTCCGCCCACATCACAACCCATCTCCGTGCGCGGCTTCGGGCGGTCCAAAATGCCATTCCTTCTCGCTGCCCTCCGGCTCGCGGTCGGAAGCACAAACATGACTATTGCAGGTCATCCGAACCTGGCTCTTCCTGCGGCGTTCATGAACAGTGTTTCGCGTCGTCTGAAAACCATCGTGATTTCGCACGGCGTGGAAGTCTGGCAGCCGCTGTCGCACATTCGGCGGGCTGCGCTCCATCGAGCGGACTTGGTCCTAGCTCCCAGCCGGTATACCGCTCAGAAGCTCAATGAGGTGCAAGGTCTACCGGACGAAAAAATCCGCCAGTTGCCGTGGCCGCTGAGTCCAGATTTTCTCGCCCTGGCAACCGATCCAACGAGTTTGCCGCTGCCGCACGAATTTCCGCAAGGACGCGTGATACTAACCGTGGGCCGCTGGGTTGCCTCGGAGCGTTATAAAGGTGTCGACGACCTAATCTTCGCCGTCGCACAGCTTCGGCACAAAGTACCCCGTTTGCACCTGGTAGCAG
>JBAQGJ010000118.1:0-7665 GCA_049287725.1 Candidatus Acidiferrales bacterium
GCCCTGCGTTTGATGTGAAACTGTTTCTGGACTCCGCCGGGCTCGGCAGAAAGGTTGCCAAATTCGCGAAAAAAGAAACTGTCTTCGCCCAGGGCGATGCCGCCAAGAACGTCATGTACATTCAAGAAGGCGGCATAAAGCTTACTGTGGTCAATAAGTCCGGCAAGGAAGCAGTTGTCGCGATTTTAGGACCCGGTGATTTTTTTGGGGAAGGTTGCCTCGCGGGCCAGGCGATCTGCATGGCGGCCGCGACTACCGTTGCGTTCACGACCGTTCTGATCATTGAGAAAAAAGAGATGATTCGCGCGTTGCACACGGAAAACCAGTTGTCCGACCGCTTCATCGCTCACATGCTGGCGCGTAACATCCGAGTCGAAGAGGACTTGATCGATCAGCTCTTTAACTCCAGCGAGAAACGGCTGGCTCGCACTTTGCTGCTGCTTGCACGCTATGGTAAGCCAGGCGATCCTAAGAGCGTCCTCCCCAAAATGTCTCAAGACATGCTGGCAGATATGATCGGCACAACGCGGTCCCGAGTTAATTTTTTCATGAACAAATTTAGGAAGCTGGGGTTTATCGAGTACAAGGGCCAAATCCGTATCAATAAATCCCTCCTCAGTGTTGTCCTGCATGACTAGGCTAATCCTCGCGCGACACGTGAAAATACAGGACTTCTGAAAAGCTACCATCTCCTACCGGAAGTGTCCAAAATTGAACATTCTCGGGGGGGGAACGTAGTACTCTGATGGAATGAAGAAACGCGAACTCACACCGAGGCAAATTTCCTCGGTCCCCTGTCCCACCTGTGGAGTTGCTGTTGGCAAGCGCTGTGTGCTGCATTCGGGCAGTCTACGCTCAGAGCCGCACGTTGACCGAAAGTTTGCCGCCACGGAAAAAATCGAGGGGCATTAATCAGGTCTGCTGGCCACCAGAGATGACTCCCGTACCGGCAGCCTTGCTCTAGGCATCCGTGTAACTGGGCGACCGAAAAAAGTTCGTCTGCGGATGTTTTTCTCAAACACAAAGGCGATCGGCATCGGATACGCCTGTTCGCGCAGGTTGACCGAAGTAAGCCTGGGATGGGCAATCTTCATTTCCCCAAGTCTCTACGCGACATTTGTTCTGTGCAAGTGTGCTGTACAGCACATCTTTGTTTCCTGGCTCCACGCATAGTCAGCGCTGCCGTGATTTCACGATCAAGAAGTTAGGAATCGCGCTCTGGAGGACTACTGTATATGCACCACGCACATCGCTTTGTAAGCGCAGCAATTCTGACGATCGGCCTCTTGGCCTTCGGGTCCCTAGTCGCTGCAGCAACTCCGCAGGAAGCCGGCGTTCAGGTTCGAGTTTATGACTCAGGGCATCATGACTACCACAACTGGGATGATCGCGAAGACCATGCCTATCGCGGCTACCTGACAGAAAGACACGAGAGCTATCGCGCGTACGAAAAACAGAGCCACAAACGTCAGCACGATTACTGGAACTGGCGCCACAGTCATCCCGACCACGATTAATATGTGAAGCGTCTCGTTGGACAAGAGAGCGAATCGGTCACATTGTTTTTCCGAAACCCGGAGAAATAGTGTGACCCCGCTTCCCGCGTGACTCGAAGTTTGTACGGAGACCTACGATCATGAAGCGCCCCGCCGGTGTGACCATCATCGCGATTTTGACGCTCTGCGCTGCGGCGATTCTGGCCGTCGGCTCTATCGCTTTCTTTGTCGTTGCCGTGATGGGCATGACGGGCGCGGATTCGGGAGATGCCGTCTCGGTGGCGATCGCCGGAATGGGAGTCGCGGGAGGTTTCTCACTGCTGGTTCTCGCAGGAATTGCCGTCTGTCTGGCGATGGGCGTGTTGGAATTGCGTGAATGGGCCCGAGTCGTATCAATCGCATCCATTGCCGTAGGCATGGGATGTACGATTCTTAGTCTCACCGTTTTCAGGGGATACGTGTTGGTTCCGGTTGTTCCGTCGCTCGTGTGCCATTCACTTGTGATGGCCACGGCCGTGTGGATGCTGGCATACCTCTTGCTTCCCCGAGTCAAGGATGCTTTCGGCACTGCAACCGCGTAGCCGACATCGTCCGCATGCCGCTGGCCGCCCGCTGCCAGAATCGCGACTACTGGCTGTAAGCGGATTCATCAAGATCTATGATCTGCGTGAATTCATTTCCTCACGGAGGCCTCAACAGCGGTCAACTTCCGGTCTAGGTGTAGTTCTGAACGGGGAGTACCTGAATTCAGCTCACAACACGCCCCGGGAGCGACGCCACAGATGGGACAAGAGACGGAGGACATCTGTCCGCGCGTGAGGTCTTGCTTCCTCACTCGTACAACATGCATCTTCAGAGTGCCGCGAAACGGCTCCTTTCGGAACACTTTTGGCACTTGGCGTTGCCCGTATGGGAGGGCGGTGTTTTTCCGCACCCTGAGAACGTCAACCTACTCGCACAGGACAACAGTCAGCAGCGATTTGTTGACGTGGATCTCCCCGTCGTACTTGATGAACCCCAGTTTCCTGAACTTATTCATGAAATAATTGACTCGGGACCGGGTTGTGCCAATCATTTCAGCCAACATCTCTTGAGATACTTTGGGAATCACTTTTTGAGGCTGGTCCTGCGCGCCATAGCGCGACAGCAACAGCAGAGTACGGGCCAGCCGTTTCTCGCTGGAGTTGAAGAGTTGGTCCACCAGGTCCTCTTCGACTCGGATGTTACGCACCAGCATGTGCGCGATGAAGCGGTCGGAGAACTCGTGTTCCTCATGGAGCACCCGGATCACTTCTTTTTTTTCAATGACGAGCATGATGGTGAGTGCAATCGCGGTCGCCGTGGCCATTCGAATGGACTGGCCCGCAAGGCAGTTTTCCCCGAGGAAATCACCGGGTCCTAGAATCGCTACAACCGCTTCTTTGCCGGCCTCATTGACCACTGTAAGCTTCACGCCGCCACGCTGAATGTACATGACACTCTTCGCGAGATCGCCTTGCGCAAAGATGACTTCTTTTCGCCCGAACTTGGCGACTTTTCTGCCGAGCCCCGCTGAGTCTAGAAACGACTGCACCTCGAAAGCAGGGTTTCCAGATTTTGCTTTTAGGGAGGAGCGAGGAACCTTGACCGATCCATGTCGAGTTCGCGGAGACGAAATTGAACCCGCATGCGGCCCAACGGGAGAAGTATTTGATGTCATTTTCATCGCTCTAACGATTCTCCGATCGCGGTTGACCGGACTGGGAGCCAGGTCCAACGGGAAGCCACACTTGCTCCTGCATGATGCTGCAAATGGAATATGCGCGGTATCGGGTATGCTGCTGATAATCAAGTGCTTTGTCCGGAGAAACCCTGACAAGAAGACGGGAGGCAGGCCAAAGCCAAATTCCTATCGAGCTGATCGGTCTGTTTCACTCTCCAGCGTTTCTGGCGTCAGTAGACCCATTTGCACGGCAAAACGAATCACATCACTGCGCGTCCGAAGGCCGAGCTTCTCAGCAAAACGTGAACGATACGTCTCGACGGTCTTCACGCCGACGGCAATCTGTTTGGCAATTTGTGTACTGCTGTAACCGCGCGCCACGAGTTGCAGCACCTGCAGTTCACGGTCGCTGAGGATGTTTATCGGCTCCCGGGGACCAGTTTTCGTACCTTTCTTCGCCAGCACGTCCTGGACAAGGATGCTGGCTAAACGGGGGTCCACGAAGATTCCTCCGCGATGGACCGCTCGTATAGCTGCAATGAGCTCGGAATCCACCGCCCTTTTTAGCAGGTAGCCGGAGGCTCCCGCGGCCAGAGCCGATCGCAGGTACGCGGGGTCATCGTGCATCGTAAGGACGAGCACCCGGGTTTCGCGGCAGTTTCGGGCTATTTCCTGCAGGGCTTTCATACCGCCGACCCGAGGCATGGTGAGGTCTAGCAAGGTCACATCCGGCTTCGCCTCCCAGACCTCCTGGATCGCTTTCTCTCCATCCGGAGCTTCGGACACAACTTCCATATCAGCCTGAGCATTAACGAGCATCCTCAGTCCTGCGCGGAGGATGGCGTGATCATCCACGATCATGACCCTGATCTTGTGTGTTCGCGCCGCCATTTCAGGTACTCCTCTAGTCCACCGAGGACTTGAAGTCCTGCCCGGCAAGGGGAACTCGCACCAAAATCCTGGTCCCCCTGCCGCGGGATGCGAAACTGACCGTTCCGCCCAGCATCGCCGCTCTCTCTTTCATGCTTTGAATGCCGAGGCGGTGGGAGGAGACAGCCACGGTCTTAGCGTCAAAGCCGCATCCATCATCAATTACTGCTACCTGCAAAGCTGTGGTCGAACGCGTGAAATTAATGCTGACGGTCTTGGCTCCCGAATGTCTGGCTACGTTGGTGAGGGCTTCCTGAACAATACGATACAACCCGATCTGGACGGCTGACGGAAGGTTACTGGAGCCGGGTTCGTTGAGTTTGAGATCCACCGCTACCTTGTGGGTCTTCATGTACTCGGCGACGTAGCGGCTTAGCGCGACACCCAGGCCATGGTCGTCCAGTACTGTTGGGTGAAGCCCGCGGGCAAGCCGACCGACCTCATCCAGAGCACGGGCAGTTATTTTCCGCAGTCGAAGTCCTTGGGTCTTAACATCTGCTAGTTTTCGAGAATCTTCCAGGGTACGCAAGCCGACCAAAAGAGAGGTCAGCAATTGGCCAGCTTCGTCGTGCAATTCACGGGCAATCCTGCGCCGTTCCTCCTCTTGCGCCGAAAGCATCTGTTCCAGGAGCAGTCGACGCGTCGCTTCGGCCTGCTTGATTTCGTCGGCCTGGTTGCGCTTTTGCTCGCTCAGATCGGTTATCACCATGCCCAGCGCGTGGCCCTTGTATCCAGGAAACCGGTTGAGGGACAAATGAACGGGAAGCACACTGGCATCCCGGCAACGCAGGTTAAATTCGCCCTTCACAACCGCCCTCTGACCATCGGCAAGGAAAGCTTCAAATCTGTCTCGGTCCGTCTTCGCAACCAGCGACTGAACCGCAATGCCGATCATTTTCTCGTGTGGCCTGCGCACCAGTTCTGCAAACCTGCGATTGCAGTAAAGCAAATCACCATCCCGGGACAGTGTCGCCGCGCCTTCGCTCATAGCTTCCACCAACATGCGGTAGGCGGGTTCGCCGCCTCTCAGAGAAACCACCTGTTCTCCGCGACGACCGGAAACCATCAAAGCATCCACTTCACCGGACTGTATGGCGCGCAGCGTTTCCTCTGCAGTTTTTAACCGGGCGAGGAGCTTTGATTGTTGATCCGGTGCGGTGGATGGTACGAGATTGGGGGGAGAGCGTCTGAGGCTCTCGCGAACACCTCGCGACGCAGCGACTTTGCCGGGCAGCGCACGTCGGAGAACCCGGCCATTGGAACGCGGTCGCTTGCTAGCCATCTGCTGTTTGAACCTTTACTTCAGCGAGCAGGTTGGAGATCCAACCCCACGACGACACTCTCGGTCTTGGAGAGGCTCCCAATGATTTTTTTGACCGGCGGTGGGAGCCTTCTCACCAGGGTGGGAATAGCGATGATCTGATCACCCTTGGCTAGTTGCGGCTTCTCCAGCAAGTCAACCACTTCGATGCGGTACTTGCCCTGCAGCCTGTCCTCACAAATCCTCTTGAGGTTGGTGACCGCGGCAATCGAATTAGGGGTCTGGCCCGCGATATAAAGACGCAATATATAAAACGCGCGCCCGGTGGACTTAGCAGGACGACGCTTCCTTGCTGAACTCTTCTTCATGTCGGTGCTCGGTTTCTGGTACAGCTGGATCAAACTTGCTATTCTGGCGCGTTAACTTCACCCGGGCCTGCAACGAGCGTGGCCACAGAGTGATCGTTCAGAATCTTGCCCAATTCCATGCCTCGGTCACTCACGATCAGCTCACGAGGATCGCGCGAATGCGCCATGCCGCGGGATTTCAGAACATAAAGTTCGCGTCTCGGTCTCCCGTTGGGTTTGCTGTCTCGCAACACAATCCAGGTGTCCATAAGAGAGGAGACAGCCGCCGCAGTTCGCTCCTGAGGGTCTCCTGAGAACGTCAGGTTCGTGAACATCGAGGTGATCTGTTGCACCTTTAAGAAATCGACCAGGCGCATGAGCATGGACTTAATGCTGTAAGTGCCGGAGGCCGCAACAAGGTTGGTGATGGGGTCGATGACGACGACCTTAGGTCGAAACTTTTCGATCAATTTATGAACAATGGCCAAGTGGGCTTCCAGACCGATGCTGGTTGGCCGCATGGCATGGAAGTGCAATATACCCTTTCTTACCCACGGCTCCAGGTCAATGCCGACCGAGCGCATGTTACGGAGAATCTGGCCGGGAGATTCTTCAAAAGCGAAATAGAGGCAGACTTCGCCGCGGGCGCAGGCGGCCCTAGTGAAACTCGCGGCCAAGCTGGACTTCCCGGTTCCCGATGAACCCGATACCAGCACGCTGCTTCCACGGAAAAATCCCTTACCTTCCATCATGTCGTCCAAGGCGGGAATTCCTGTTGAAACGCGATCCTTCGATGCTTTGTGGGCAAGTTCGAGTGAGGTGATTGGCACCACCGAGATGCCCTCACGATCGATCAGGAACGGATACTCATCGGTGCCGTGCGAAGTACCCCGGTATTTAACGATACGCAGCCGCCGGGTCGAAATCTGTTCCGTGACCCGATGGTCCAGGGAGATCACGCAATCGGCGATGTATTCCTCGAGCCCGTGACGGGTCAGCGTGTGTTCTCCGGCTTCTCCGGTAACGACGGCGGTGAGCTTGCGGTCTTCCAACCAATGAAACAGCCGGCGGAGTTCCGCTCGCAGAATCGTTGAGTCGGTCAATCCGGAAAAAAGCGCCTCGATGCTGTCCAAGACCACGCGCTTTGCCTTGATCGCTTTGACGGCGTGTGCCAAACGGATGAACAGCCCGTCAAGGTTGTATTCTCCGGACTCGGCGATCTGATTTCGCTCAACGGCAACAAAATCCACCAACAGCTTCTTGCGCTTGGTTAGGCTTCGCAAATCAAAACCGAGCGACGAGACGTTGGCCCCTAGCTTCGCCTCAGTTTCTTCGAAGTCCATGCAAACGCCCGGTTCCCCATACCGAACAGCACCGTGTACCAGGAATTCCATCGCCAATAAGCTCTTGCCGCATCCTGCGCTGCCGCAAACCAGGGTGACACGGCCCTTGGGCAGGCCTCCCCCTGTGACTTCATCCAGTCCCTGGATTCCTGTGGGAGCCTTGGCAAGGGCCGAACGAACGGCTTCCGGCTTGGCACCGGGCATAGGGCGACTCTTGGCATTGGTCTTGCGGCGGTTTGAGGGTTTACTCGCCACCATTTTCTGGCTGATATCCTAGCACGCACAAGCCAATCCGCAAGAAATCTGCGAATGTGTGCTGTAGTGAACAGATACCGCTTATCGCCTCCTCTAAGATGTTGGCGTGTGAGTCGCGCATTAGCACCAAAGGGAAATCAGCTTTAGGCACTTCCCCAACACGCGCTGGAATTCGCGGGCTCCTTCCCACTCCACCCGGCACCGTACATTTCTCGGTTCAACACAGAAATTTGGTGCAAGGCCCTGGCACTGGTCGTGGTGTCTGCCTGCAAAGATAAGGAGATAGAAAATGCCTCTTCTTCAAATACTGGTAACTCTCGTTGTAGTCGGT
>JBAQGJ010000119.1:0-3065 GCA_049287725.1 Candidatus Acidiferrales bacterium
GCCCTGCGTTTGATGTGAAACTGTTTCTGGACTCCGCCGGGCTCGGCAGAAAGGTTGCCAAATTCGCGAAAAAAGAAACTGTCTTCGCCCAGGGCGATGCCGCCAAGAACGTCATGTACATTCAAGACGGCGGCATAAAGCTTACTGTGGTCAATAAGTCAGGCAAGGAAGCAGTTGTCGCGATTTTAGGACCTGGTGATTTTTTCGGGGAAGGTTGCCTCGCGGGCCAGACGGTCTGCATGGCGGCCGCGATTACAATTGCGTCCACAACCGTTCTGATCATTGAGAAAAAAGAGATGATTCGCGCGTTGCACACGGAAAACCAGTTGTCCGACCGCTTCATCACCCACATGCTGGCGCGTAACATCCGAGTCGAAGAGGACTTGATCGATCAGCTCTTTAACTCCAGCGAGAAACGGCTGGCTCGCACTTTGCTGCTGCTTGCTCGCTATGGTAAGCCAGGCGATCCTAAGAGCGTCCTCCCCAGAATGTCTCAAGACATGCTGGCAGATATGATCGGCACAACGCGGTCCCGAGTTAATTTTTTCATGAACAAATTTAGGAAGCTGGGGTTTATCGAATACAAGGGCCAAATCCGTATCAATAAATCCCTCCTCAGTGTTGTCCTGCACGATTAGGCTAATCCTGGCGCGACGCGGAAAATGCGGGATTTCTGAAAAGTTACCATCCGCCTACCTGAAGTGTCCAAAATTGAACATTCTCGGGGGGGGCGGACGTCGTAATCTGTTGCAATGAAGAAACGTGAACTCACACCGAAGCAGATGTCTTCGGTTCCCTGTCCCACCTGTGGAGTTGCTGTTGGCAAGCGCTGTGTGCTGCATTCGGGCGGTCCACGCTCAGAGCCGCACGTTGATCGAAAGTTTGCCGCCACGGAAAAAATCGAGGGGAACTAACGGGCTCGCAAGCTGCGCAGGATTGACTCCCGCACAGGCGGTCGAGCGCCGCGTGGTTGTGTAACTGGCGACCGCAAAACTCCCTCCGTGAGTGCCCCGTTTCAAACACTAGATAACGCTCCCTTCGCAAAGGTGCTCTGGCAGATCGCCGCGCGTAAACACGGCGTGGCCAATTTGCTCTCCTCAAGTCGGCACGCGATATCTCTATCTCTGCAACTGTGCTGTACAGCACATCTTTGCATCCGCGCTCCGCGCATAGTCGCCGCCACCGTGATTTGACCGTTGAGAAGTTAGGAATCGCGTTCTGGAGGACTACCGTATATGTACTACGCACATCGCTTTGTAAGCGCAGCAATTCTGACGATTGGTCTTCTCGCTTTCGGGCCCATGGCCACCGCGGCAACTCCGCAGGAAGCCGCCGTTCAGGTTCGAGTTTATGACTCGGGGCATCATGACTACCACAACTGGGATGATCGCGAAGCTCAGGCCTATCGCCGCTACCTGACAGAAAGGCACGAGAACTATCGCGCATACGAAAAACAGAGCCACAAACGTCAGCACGACTACTGGAACTGGCGCCACAGTCATCGCGAGCACGACTAATACGCGAAGCGTCTCGTTGGATGAGAGAGCGGATCGGTCACACTGTTTTCCCAGAACCCGGAGAAATAGTGTGACCCTGACTCCTGCGTGACTTGAAGTTTGTAAGGAGTTGCATGGTCATGAAACGCCCCATCGGTGTAACGATCATTGCAATTCTGACGTTCTGCGCGGCGGCGATTCTAGCCGTCGGCTCCGTAGCTTTCTTTGTCGTTGCCGTGATGGGCATGACAGGCGCAGATTCGGGAGATCCCGTTTCGGTGGCCATCGCCGGAATGGGAGCCGCCGGAGGTTTCCTGCTACTGGTTCTTGCGGGCATCGCCGTGTGTATGGCCATCGGCGTTTTGAAATTGATGCTGGCTTACCTCCTCCGGCCGCAAGTCAAACGGACTTTTTGCGTGGTGTCAGCCTAACCGAGATCGTGAGTCCTCGGTCCGATTTGCAGCACCGCCGCAGTCGTCAGCTCAGGCCCTCGCCAGCTTCTACGCACTCGTCTTTCAGTCCCGAGATCGTCGCCGTACGACTTTGAGCACGCAGCGACTTGAGTCAGTCGTGTAAGACAACACTCAGCAGAGACTTGTTGATCTGCAGCCCGCCGTTGTACTTGATCAGTCCCAGTTTGCGGAATTTGTTCATGAAGAAGTTCACCCGCGAGCGCGTGGTGCCAACCATCTCCGCCAGCATCTCTTGCGATATTTTGGGGAGTACTTTTTGCGGAGCATCTTCCTGGCCATAGCGCGCCAACAGAAGCAGCGTGCGCGCCAGCCGCTTTTCGCTTGAGTTAAACAGTTGATCCACCAAATCCTCTTCGATTCGGATATTCCTCGCCAGCATGAAAGTGATGAAACGATCGGAAAACTCGTGTTCCGCATGGAGCACTCGAATCATCTCGTTCTTCTCGATCACCAGCGCGGTCGTCGGTGTTATTGCCGTCGCCGTGCCGATCCGCAGCGGCTGGCCGGCCAGGCAGCCCTCGCCGAAAAAATCTCCCGGGCCCAGCACCGCCACCACCGCTTCTTTTCCGGATTCATTCACAACCGAAAGCCTCACCCCTCCCTTCTGGATGTACAGAACGTTCGTGCCGGGATCGCCTTGTGAGAATACCGTCTCCTTTTTCCTGAACTCCGCGACCTTCCGGGACACACCCGCCGAATCGAGAAAGCCCTGGGCGTCGAATGCCCCTTGGGCATTGGTCTTTCGGCGACTTGCGGGTTTGCGCGCCACCATTTTCTGGCAACTATCCTAGCACGCACCCGTCCGCAAGAAATCTGCGAATGTGTGCTGTAGTGAACAGATACCGCGGGTCGCCTCCTCTAAGATGTTGGCGTGTGAGTCGCGCATTAGCACCAAAGGGAAATCAGGTTTAAGAACTTCCGCAACACGCGCTGGAATTCGCGGGCCCCTTCCCACTCCACCCGGCACTTTACATTTCTCGGTTCAACACAGAAATTTGGTGCAAGGCCCTGGCACTGGTCGTGGTGTCTGCCTGCAAAGATAAGGAGATAGAAAATGCCTCTTCTTCAAATACTGGTAACTCTCGTTGTAGTCGGT
>JBAQGJ010000120.1:0-14156 GCA_049287725.1 Candidatus Acidiferrales bacterium
CACTATTACCGAGCTCTCGACAAGTTGCGACAGCAAATGTTTGAGCGTAAGGTTCCGGGCAGCTGACGTCTATGAAGCAAAACGGAAATAGACGAGAAGGCGGAAACTGGTCGGGGATGCGACCGCACGAAGAGTTTCTCGAACTCTGCGCGGTTTCGACGAGCGGCGAGCTATCGGCAGGTGAGCAGAAGAGGTTGAAAGAACATCTTGCCACCTGCTCGGAATGCCGGCAGGCGCTAAGCGAGTTTCGAGCGGTCGCTGATATCGGCGCACCTCTGCTGTCTTCGGAACTCGTGACACCCAATTCACCTGACGGAAACGCGGTGCCGACCGAGATCGCTAACCCGATCCTGGCCGGCACCACACGTGCCGGAAGCCCAGACCGGGAATCCGATTCTCCCGGGCAGAAAAACGCCTTCGTTTTTGCCCGGGAAAACGGCAGTCATGGCAGACAGGTGAATTGGAATTACGTCTGGTTGCCGTTCGCTGCTGCGGTGCTGCTTACCGTGGCATTAGGGATCTACTCGTACCAAGTCGGGAGGCGTCATGCCTCGCAATCCTCCCAGATTACCGATGTGCGCAACGAGGGCGAGCTTGCTGTCCTTGAACGGCAATTGAGTGATGCAGGCCATGAGCGTGAAACCTTGCGAGCACAGCTCGCCGCTAGCGATCGGATGGTTCGGGAACTGCAGCAACGGATACAGGGCGAGTCTGCAGCGCTGAGTGACGCGAGGAATACCCAAGCCAATCTCGAGCACTCTCTCGAGGACACCATAAACGAAAATCAACAGATTGCGCGACAACAGAGCGCGGCCACCCAGACCCTAGACGCTGCCGAGGCATCCCTGCGGAAAATGCAGGCCGAACTGGATTCCGTGCGACAACAGCGTGAACAGGACGCATTGCGCTCCGGAAGTTTGCAAGCGCAGATCAAGGATCTGAACGTACAGTTGAGGCAGAGCCAGCAGACGGTGGCCAAACAGGAAGATCTGCTCGCCGATGATCGCGATATTCGCGATCTGATGGGCGCGCGCAACCTCTATATTACCGAGGTCTATGACGTGGCGCGCGACGGCGCCACGCAGAAGCCCTACGGACGGGTTTTCTACACCCAGGGTAAATCGCTGGTGTTCTACGCCTACGACTTGGACCAGCAATCGGGCGTGAAAAACGCGAGCACTTTCCAGGCCTGGGGACAAAGCGGCCCGGACCGCCAGCAGGCTCTAAGTCTCGGCATTTTTTATCAGGACAGCGCGGCCAAGAAGCGCTGGGTTCTGAAGTTCGACGACCCGCACGCGCTCAAGCAGATCAACGCGGTCTTCGTGACCGTCGAGCCACAAGGGGGAAGCCACAAGCCGAGCGGGAAGCCTTTGCTTTTTGCGTCCCTGAAAATCGAGCCGAATCATCCCTAGTGTGAACCAGCTGCCTCCCGAGCGCCTCAGACCGTTCTCCGCGCTGCCCGCGTGATACAACCGCGAATTCTCCTGCGTAAGTTAGTAAGACCCTGACTTAATTGCTTGGTTACAGGAGAGTCCACGTGCAACTCCGACAGGCTGCCTTTCTCGCCCTCCTCATCCTGCTTGCCGTCGCGAGAATCGATGCGCAATCTCCAAACGGAACGATCAGCGGCCTGGTCATCGATCCTTCGGGCGCGATAATTGCCGGGGCAGATATTCTGGTCGCTAACGATGCGACAGGCGTGCAGTATTCCGCCAGAACCAACCAGGACGGGATCTATCTGGTCGCAAATCTGTTGCCCGGAACGTACCGTTTGCAAGTAGCGAAGATTGGCTTCAAGACGCTCATCAAACCGGAAATCATTCTGAACGTGCAGGACGCACTGGCGATCAACTTCACGTTGCCGGTCGGCGCCGCGTCCGAGATCGTCACCGTCGAGGCCGGCGTACCGCTCCTGAACACGGAATCCGCCGCCGTCAGCACGGTAGTCGATCGGCAATTCGCGGAAAACCTGCCCATGAACGGCAGAAGTTTTCAAACCTTGATCCAGCTAACCCCGGGAATCGTTCTCACTCCGACGCATGAAGGTTCCGAAGGACAATTCAGCGTGAACGGCCAGCGCACCGCGTCCAATAACTGGATGGTGGACGGAGTGAGCGCGAATATCGGCGTGGGCTCGAATTTCAACGGAGGAAATGGAGTGGCTGGTGCGGTCGGATCGTTCAGTGTGCTGGGCGGCACGAATAGTTTGGTGTCCGTGGATGCGATGCAAGAGTTTCGTATTGAAACCTCCACGTATGCTCCGGAATTCGGACGGACACCCGGCGCGCAGATCTCGATCGCGACGCGCTCCGGCGCGAACCAGTTTCACGGCACGGCGTTCGATTACTTGCGCAACTACGATTTGGATGCCAACAACTGGTTTGCGGACGAAGCCGGTTTGGCCAAGCCCGCCGAGCGCCAGAATGATTTTGGCGGTACCTTCAGCGGCCGCATCCTTCGGGATCGGACATTTTTCTTCTTCTCCTATGAAGGCTTGCGACTTGGTCTGCCGCAAACGACCTTCACCGGGGTACCCGACCTCAGCGCCCGCCAGAATGCCGCGCAGCCAACCCAGCCGTTGCTGAACGCATATCCGTTGCCGAACGGCCCAGACAATGTTGCGACGGGAGTGGCTGACTTCAATGCCAGCTACTCAAATCCGGCAACGCTGGACGCGTACAGTCTTCGCCTCGATCACAAGATCGGTGGCAAGGTGGCCCTTTTCGGCCGCTACAACTATTCTCCCTCTCAATCCGACAGCCGCGGAGCGGGGGTCTTGTACCCCCTGAGCGATGTCAACGTCGCCAAAATTACAACACAGACAGCAACTACGGGAATTACCTGGTCCATTACTCCATTTGCCGTAAACGATTTTCGATTCAACTACAGCACGGTCCAAGCTTCCAGTTCTAACTACCTCGATGGCTTCGGCGGCGCCGTACCTCCCTCCGTCTTGCCGTTCCCCAACCCCTATAGCATCCGGAATGCGACATTTGAATTCACTGTCTTTGGATTCGCCCATCCGGATCTGAGCGTGGGGAGCGGAACCAGAAATGGCCAGCGCCAGTTGAACTTTGTCGATAGCTTTTCGGCGGAGAAGGGCACTCATCAATTAAAGTTTGGAGTGGATTATCGCCGGCTCAGTCCTTCCTTCCACCCCAGTCTTTATACGCAAGAACCAATTTTCCTAAACGTGCTCACGGCCAGCGCGAACGACCTGTTTGCCGCCCAGGTGTTCTCCGTCCGTGACTCGACACTCCTGTTCCAAAACCTCGGGCTATTCGCGCAAGACACCTGGCGCGTCCTTCCTCGGCTGACGCTCACCTATGGACTGCGGTGGGACATGGACTTTTCCCCCAGTTCCCTCGATGGGCCAGCCTTGCCTGCGGTGAGCGGCTTTAACCTGAGTGACCTTTCCGGCTTGGCTCTCGCGCCGCCTGGAACCCCCCCCTTTCAAACAACGTTCGGGAACGTTGCTCCGAGGATCGGGTTGGCTTACCAACTCCGTCCGAGTACCGACTGGGGTCTGGTCCTGCGAGGCGGGTTTGGCGTCTTTTATGATTTAGCCACCTCGCAAGTGGGCGATCTTCTTGGGACGGATTATCCCTTTGGGGCCACTGCGACCCTATTGGGAGGAGCCCTTGGCGGCACGGCCACGTTTCCTCTAACTCTCGCCGATTCCGCCCCGCCACCGATCACCGCCGCTGAATTGAGCTCTTCTGGGGCCACGCTCACCGCGCTCGATCCTCGTCTTAAACTTCCCTACACGCTGGAGTGGAATATTGCATTGCAACAGCAGCTCGGGACGCAGCAGAGCTTCTCCGCTTCCTACATTGGTTCCACCGGCCGGCGATTGCTACAGTCAGCCTTCATTTCTTCACCGAACCCGAGTTTTTCCAACACCGATTTGATCGCAAACACGGCGTCGTCCGACTACGCCGCGCTTCAGCTGCAGTTTCAGCGACGACTGTCGCATGGCCTGCAGGCACTCGCTTCCTACACCTGGTCTCATTCGATCGATGACGGCTCGAATGGCACGTTCGGGGCGGGTCCGAACTCTTTCGTACCCGGCGTTTCCGCGAACGCCAACCGAGGACCTTCCGATTTTGACCTGCGAAACACGTTTTCCGCGGCGCTGACCTACGACATACCAGCCCCCAGAGCGCACTTATTCGCCAAGACGATTCTGGGTGGCTGGTCGGTACAAAATGTCCTGCAAGCTTGGTCCGCGCCTCCCGTCAATGTCTACTATTCTTCCTTTGAGTTCTTGGCGAACGCCTTTGCCCAAATTCGACCGGACATCGTTCCGGACATGCCTCTCTATTTGCACGGCCCTCAGTACCCGGGCGGGAAAGCCCTGAACCCTGCGGCGTTCACTTCGCCGCCCACCGATTCCAGTGGCAATCCGCTTCGGCAGGGCGACTTGGGACGGAACGCTCTGCGAGGCTTCGGCGCCGCACAGTGGGACTTTGCAGTCCACAGAGATTTTCCCATCCACGAAGGGATTAAGTTGCAGTTCCGGGCGGAAATGTTCAATGTCCTGAATCATCCGAACTTTGGCCCGCCGATAGGGGATCTGCAAAGCCCCACATCCATCAATTCCCAATTCGGTGTCTCAACCGAGACCCTCGCACAATCCCTCGGAGGCACCGCGGGCGTCGGCGGGTTCAGCAGCCTGTACCAGGTGGGCGGCCCGCGTTCCATTCAGCTCGCTCTAAAACTGTTCTTTTAACCGCCGCTTCCCCGTGCAGCGGGAAGGTGTACTAAAGGTCTGGCCCGAATCAGCTCGTCGAATCTTTGTCCGGACACTGATAACCACAATGCGAAAAGCTGCGATAAAACTGACGACTCCCAAGGTTTTGTTATTTGCCGCGTTGCTTGCGCTGTATTCCTGGGCGAGCGGCCCGAGCGCAGTCGCGGCGCAAAGCCTGCTTCCTCTGCCCATCGAAGATGCCTTGAATGTGCGCAAATTCGCCGAGTGGATGCCCCTCTCCGCATCACCCGATGGCCAATGGCTGGCCTATACGGTGCGGGACAATCGCAGGTCGAAAGCCATGGATTTTGAAGCTTATCTGCGCACCGGAGTGCCGGCCTGGATTTCGGGAAGCGATATATTTCTTACGAACCTCGCGACCGGCGAGACTCGCGACTTGACCGAAGGCAGGGGCGAAAACTGGCTGCCGGCGTGGTCGCCGGATGGCCGCTATCTTGCGTACTTGTCGGACCGCGACGGCAACGGAAACGCACGCCTCTGGGTGTGGGACGCGGCGAAGAACAAAATCAGAAGAGTTGCGCAAACCCCAGTGGCCAGTGCTCAGATCGAATGGACTCCCGACAGCAGGCGTTTGTTGGTGACGACTCTCCCGGAAAACCATCCGCTCGAAAATATACCTGTGTCGTCCCACCGCGAATCCCAACCGCTTGCGAGCGGCCAGGCGCCTGGCGCGGCGGTGATCTTGTACCAAAGTGAAATCGGATCGCAGGAGCACAGCCGACAAGTGCCTTCCGACCCTTGGAACCTCGATCTGAATCTCCGGGATTTGATTTCCGTCGACGTCCAGAACGGCAGCGTCGCGACCATCCTCAAAAACACCAGAATTGCAACGCTGATGATTTCCCCCGATGGTTCCGCTGTGGCCTATACCGTTCCCGAGCGTTTCGAGAAACCCGGATCCCAGCAGATCCTATTTGATCTGGGGATCGTGAGTCTGTCGGATTCGCGCGTCCACATCGCCGCAACAGCTATCCGCCTCGATTACGACGGTGCTGCTTTTAGCTGGTCGCCGGACGGACTTCTGCTGAGCTATCACGCGGGCGGAACGGAGGAGAAAACCTTTGATTGTTACGTTCTGAACGTCCGTGAAGGCCGCATACAAAACGTGACGAATTTCCCGCCATCGACGGCGCCGCGTCGGATGTCGTCGCGCCCTTTGTGGGACCCCAGCGGTAACATCGATTTCCTGAATGCCGGCGACCTGTGGCAGGCTTCCGCGAATGCGGCTACGGCGCACCTCATCGGCCACGTGTCTGACCGTGAGATCATGCGGACGATCCCGTGGTCCCACAATCTACTGTGGACACCTGACGGAGGCAAATCAACGGTTGTGGTCACGCATGATAATTCCGGAAAGCAGGACGGCTTCTACCGCATCGCGTTGAGAAGTGGCAGGAGCGTCAAGCTACTGGAGAAAAATCAATGCTATACCTGCGCGACTCTGAAGCAGCCCTTCGTCGTCACTCGGAAGGGGCAGTTGGTCTACTTTGCCGAGGACGCGCAGCATGATGAGGACCTGTCCGTCAGTGACGCCGGCTTTGCGCAGCCTCGCTTGTTGACTCACTTGAATCCTCAGTTCGCCAAGTACAAGATGGGCGCCGTCAAGCTGATACGCTGGCTGAGCGACGATGGAAAGGAGCTGCGTGGAGCTTTACTGCTGCCTTCCGGCTATCTCGACGGCAAACGCTATCCGCTGATCGTGTGGGTTTACGGCGGGGGCCTGCTCTCCGATTGCCTGGATCACTTTGGCCTGGCAGGCACGGGACCGTTCAACCTGCAACTGCTCGCCACTCGTGGATACGCGGTCTTGTTGCCGGACGCTCCGCTACAAGCCGGGACGCCGATGCTCGACCTGGCCAAGACCGTTCTGCCCGGTGTCAACCGCGTCGTGGAGATGGGGATTGCGGACGCCGGCCGCGTCGGGCTGTTCGGCCACAGCTACGGCGGGTACAGTGTTCTGAGCCTGATCGTGCAGACCAGCCGGTTCAAGAGTGCCGTTGCGATCGACGGCTATGGCGACATCCTCGGGGTCTATGGAACCATGGACAAGGACGGAACTGCTTTCGGCACCTCGGTCGAGGAGGAAGGACAAGGACTGATGATGGCGACTCCCTGGCAGCTTCGGCCCAGATATATCGAGAACTCTCCCATTTTTTTCCTCGACAGAGTGGAAACTCCGATCCTGATGATTCATGGCTCAAACGATAAAGTGGTGCCCGTCTTTCTCGGAAACGAAGTTTTCGTCGCACTGCGGCGGCTCGGGAAGCAGGCCGAGTATGCGCGATACGAAGGCGAGAGTCACTCCATGTACCAGTGGGCTTATGCCGACCAAGTGGACCTTTGGAACCGAATCATCAGCTGGCTGGACCAGACCCTTATCAAAAAGGCAGAAAACTAACTGTTTAATTCCCGCCGCTCGCCGGGCGGCAACGCAGTAGGAAAGAGCCGGAGCACGCCGAGGTGGCGTGCCCCGGCACTCGCTTACTCGTCGGCTTGGTACGCGCCGGTCGTGTGTTGGAACGACATATCGGTCGCCGTGGCGTCTCCTTTACCTCCTCGAATCGCAGATGTGGCAATCTCCAGCACTTCGATTTCAGGTCTTCGGTACGTCATGATTGTTCACCTCCTCCTGGGAGTTTCACTCGAGTGTGCGATGTTCTGTTGGGCGGAGCGCACCTGCACGAGCGGCTCGTCGAACGGAACGGATAGACGAACCGGTAACGCCCGTCCAGTGACACACCTCCCGCCGGTCCGAAGCTACCGATTCGGCCGAGGCATGCGCCGGAGCACCGAGCCTTCCATTTGCAGAGCGCTCCGGCGCCGTCATTGGCTACTCGTCAGCTTCGTACGCGTTCGGTGTCAGGTACCTCTCGTCGGCGCCCTCAAATATGCCGACGGTGGCCTTGCCGCCTTGAATCGCAGCGTGGGCGGTTGCGAGCGCAACCATTTCCGGCTTTTGATATTTCATTGTTTTCACCCCCTTTCTTTTTCGGTCTGTTCTCAGCTGAGAAAAGTTGTCCGTGTGCGCAGACCCGATGAACCAGATTTGCGGCTGCGCGGTTCCCCTTCACGCGCGGGTACGCGGGCGGACTTGCCATAATTCGGCAGGCACCGAGCGAGAGCGCGGCCGCCTTTCCGCGACGGAGCCCGGCAGATTGAACGTGTAGTCCGTCGAGCGCTCGGTACGTCGCAATCCTCGCAGCCAGGATTCGACGCCGAAGGTACGCAGCAGTGTGACGATGGGAATCGCCCGGCCTAGGCGGCCTTCTTGCAACCACTCGCACAATGCGCGGGGATCGACCATACCGAGCGCAGCGCTTTCCAGGTGCCGGCAAGTTTCGACCAGACTTGGCCATTCGCGGGCGATATCCACTAGCGGAGCACGACAGGCGAAAGCCTTGCGCTTGCGATGAAGAATCTCGCCGGGAACGATAGCGATCAGTGCCCGGCGCATCAGCGAGCGGCGTTGTCCCGGCCGTATGAGCTGTTCCCGAGGGATGGCAAACAGGAATTCCAGCAGATCGCGATCGAGATAGGGAAATCGTTTCTCATACTGTGGCATTGCGGACGGGACCGAGGTTGCTACCAGTCTCCGTAATCCGTCCAATGTCGCGAGGTTTTCCTGAAGGCTGGGCAGGGGACCGCACAGCTTCACCCAAGCTGGATAGCCCGTAAGCGCGGCGCGGTGGCGCGCCACAAAATCGGGCCGCAGCCAGGTGCCGGGCCGCAGCTGCACAGGCACTCCGACAAGAGCCTGCGGCAAGAACCCTCTCACGGCCTCGAACAGGAGATGAAACCAGGGTTTTCTCTTCTCGAGCGCCCAGACCTTCAATTGATGCGCCAGACGCGAGAACCGGGCCCGGGCTATGAGATCCATTAGTTCCGGCAACGGAGTGGGAACGCCACCGGTGACTTCGTCCCCGCCAATTCCAGAGAGCACGACACGATTTCCCTGAGCAGTCAGGCAGGCCGCGAACTTCTGAGCCGCGTCGGAAACTCTTCCACCAGACCCGGGCATCGCCGCGAAAGTGTCCTGATCGCCTGCAAAGCGGAAGGATTCCGCTGCGGCTATATCGATGTGGCATCCTACCCGACCCCGCTTTTCTTCCACTTTCCTGAAATAAGGGCGCTCGTTCCAATTCGGTTCCGCATCGTTGTAATAAGAAATGGTATCGAGCCTCGGGGTTTCGCCGGCCCCTCGAGCCAGGATCGTATCCGCCACGCATACGATGGATGAGGAATCCATTCCACCGCTCAGCTCAGCGAGGACGGGCGTCTCGGAACGCAACCGCCGTTGCACGGCTTCGGTGAAGATGCCGCGGAAGTGTTCCTCATATTCCGCATCCGATCGGTATCGAATTCTCTTGGCCGGATCAAAATCCCAATACTTGCGGGTCGTTCTTCTGCCGCGCTCCAAACGCACGAAACAGGAAGGCGGAACCGCGTCCAGCCCGACGTAGGGAGTGAGATGAGGCGCTGGGAAAGATGCAAACCAGCCGGCGAGATATTCTTCGTTGAGCACGAAGTCGGGGCCCGCGAACAGCATCAACGGTTCGAGGACGCTGCTCCATGCGATTTCACTCTCACGGACCGAGTAGTAGAGAGGGCGCGTTCCAATCGGATCTTTCGCAAGCAGGAGTGCCTGCTCATTCGGGTTCCATATCGCGAGAGCCCAGTCACCGATCAGTTTCGCAAAGCAGCCCGCTCCGAACCGGTCATAGGCCGCCGCAACGATCGCGACGTCGGCGGCGTCTACGGACAGTGAGCCGCTCGAGCGCTCGATTAAATCCGCGCGATTGTCGAGGCGGCCATCCCAAGTAATGAGCGCGCCGCACCGGGCGATATGCGGCTGCGCCTCCTGCCGAGATTCCTTCGTGGTGTGAAAGGCGCGATACAAAATACTGACACCGTCCTGGTGATAGCAGCTGTGGTCATCTGGTCCGTAGGGAGCAAGCATCGCGCTGACTTGCTCGACGAAGTCAGAAGGCGGAAGCCTTTTGTCGAAACTGCACCGTCCGAATTGGGCACTCATATCGGGAAACCTCGCTATGCCTCGGCAGGAGCACTTAGCACCTGTCGAGCACCGCATATATTTCCGGGATGTAGGGCTTGTCGTTTACTACGCGCCCGTCGACTTCAACCCAGGCGTGCGCTTTGAACGGCATCTGTTGGGCGCCAATCACCAGTTGCGCCGGCACTCCGTAAAGCTTCAGCAGACATGCCGTGGCTGCGGAGCGCTGCAGGCAAAGGGCCTCTTTCCAGTACCAAATGCAGGCCATGCCCACGGCTGCGCAGACTTGCTCGACCGTATCGGCCGACGGCACCTTCTCACCGAGCGGAGAGCTGCGCACCCGGTCGTATAAACCGCGAAAGTCACCGCGTCCGAGATAGCAGTCGAAATAAATCAGCATCCGGTAGGCGCGCAGGATGAGAAGTAATTTCATTTACGATCCTCCTTCCAGTTGCAATTGGTCGCAAAGGAATGCCAGCCGGTCGGTGAGGCCGTCGATGCGTTCGCTTAAGGGGAGCACGGGTGAATGCCCGCGGAACTTGTTGTAGTCGAGAATAATCGGGGATGCCGAGGTATTTCCCGCCTGCAAACGTGCGGTCATTTTTCGCGCATGGAGCGGATTGCAATTCTTGTCCCTGTCGCCGGAAACCATCATCGTGGCGGGATACGCGGTACCTTGCCGCACCCGGTGATAGGGGGAATACCCGGCGAGGACCGCGAAGTCGTCCGGGTCCTCGGCCGTGCCGTATTCCTCTTGCCAGACGTGGGCTTCGTCAAAAAGATGGTAACGGAGCATATCCAGGATCGGAACCATGCACACCACCGCACGAAACAGATCCGGCCGCTGCGTCAATGCGGCGGCAACGAGCAGCCCGGAATTCGATCCGCCAAAGATCGCGAGTTTTTCCGGCGAGCTCCGGCCGGTCTTAATGAGCCATTCCGCCGCGCACAGAAAGTCATCGTACGCAGTCTGGCGATTGCGGCGTTTGGCGGCGTTGTGCCATGCGGCGCCGAACTCTGATCCGCCGCGGATACTCGGCAAAGCGAACAGGCATCCCCTCTCGGCGAGAAAGGCGACCAAGACGCTGAACTGCGGCGTCATGCTGACACCGTGCCCGCCGTAGGAAGTCACGACGGTGGGGTGCAAGCCCCCGGCAAGCACGTCCCGCCGACCCATGAGAACGATCGGAATCGCTGTTCCGTCGCGCGAGATGTACCGGACTTGAGTGTGGTCGTAGTTCGCCGAAGCAAATGGAACGCTTCTCTTGGCCCAGAGCTTGCGTTCATTCGACGATTCTGAGTATCGAAAAATAGTGATGGGTTCGGTGAGCGATTCCGCTTCGACCAATACCTCATTGCTTTCGAGGGATGCACCAATCAAACGAGCCGTCTCGTCGCGACGAACCGGAATGTCGCCGATCTTCTTGCCTCCAAAATCGAAGATCGCAACCTGCGTCGTTGCCTGGCGGATATAAGACACAAAGATGCGGTCCAGCCCGACCGACCAGCCGTTGATTCGATCGACCTCTTCCGGCACGACATCGATCCATTGCGGCTGCCTCTGGCTGTCGGGACGAACCTCCACAATCCGAAAATTAGGTGCATCGCGATCGGTGATGGCCAGGGTCTTGCCCAGAACCAGGCGGGGACCAAAGATATAGTCCGCATCCGCCACCACGACTTCCGGTGGCCCTTCGGAATCGAAAGATCTGATATAGAAATCGGTGCGCATGTTTTCCAGAAACCTATAAACCAGGAAGCCGAGACGCGTTCGGTCCGAAGTGAGGCAAAGCCGGAGCCTTTCGTTCTCACCGGCGAAGAAGATCTCGCGGTCCTGGCTGAATGCGGCACCGAGCGCGTGGTGGTACGCAGCTCGATAGAAAGGTCTCTTCGCATCCAAGGATTCGTGGACGTAGTAGAAGCCCTGGCCATCAGGCGCAAAGGCAAACCCGCGTAGATATCCCCTCGGAAGAACCTCCGGAAGAGTTCTGCGGGATTCGACGTCCAGGACCGCGAAAGTCCCAGTCCGTTCTCCGCCTTCCTTGATCTCATAGAGCAGAAGCCGGCCGTCTCGAGATACGCGTAGAGGTTTGACCGCCCAGTGGATTCCCCGGCCTTGTTCGGAGGGATCCACCAGCAACTGGTCTTCGCCTTGGGCTCCTTCCCGCATGTAAATGCAAGGCTGTTCCTGATTGGGAAGGCCCTTGCGGAAGAAATAACGGTTGCCCACTTTTTGAACTGAGTCGTGGGTTTCTACGGCCAGGAATTCACGGATGCGCTTTCGGATTGGTTCGCGCCCGGGAATGTTGTCAAGATACGCGCGCGCGTAGCGCGTCTGCTGCTCGATCCACGTACGAGTGCGCGGAGAGTTCTGGTCTTCGAGCCAGCGATAGGGATCGCTGACCGGCGTGCCGTGAAGTATTTCGGTGACGGGCTCAACCGGCGTAGCCGGCGGAGCTGCAATCAACTCAGGCACGGTTCGCTCCTCTGCGCAACACTGATTGCTTCGCGATACATGCGCCGTGTGAGGCTGCGAAAATAGCCCGCGAGGGCGGGATTCCGCGCGGCGTCCGCCGAGTGCCACGCATCATTCGCGACAGCGTGGGCCAAGACAGCAATAAGAGGAGACAGCGTCAGTGCCTGCCTCACAACGTTTGGAGGGCAGCAAGAGGCCCACGGCCGGAGATATGCAGCGGCGAGGCGTTCCGCGACCGCGGGTTCGTCGATCCCGCTGCGGGCCGCGTGCTCCCGCAGATATTCGAAGGTCAGCAGCGGATTTGCGACGCAGCCTTCGGCCCAGTCGAGAAATACGAAGCGATCTCCGGATTCGAGAATGTTGCCGGGGTTGCAGTCAATATTGCCGATCGTGTCCGGAAGCCCTCGGCTCGCAAGGAGCGCGCACGACTCCTTGAGCCCCTGGGCCAGTGTCTCGAGCTCGGAGCGCACCAGAGGAGCAGGCCAGGGCTTTGCCTGCGCTGCCATGAGTTCACCCATTCGGGCCAGGAACGGATCAATCCGTTCCATAAGTTTCGGAACCCGAAGGTCCTTCGAGTGCGCTGCGAGCAACTCAGCCGTCTTTCCGATGGACGCGATCTGAAGCTCTGCAAGTTCTTCTGCGGCCCGCTCCCATTTCAAGAGATCCGTAATGTGGTCGAGCGAGACGCCCTCTACTTCTGCCGCGAGCCAGCCGTTCCAGGCGTCGTGAACGGCATAAATCTGTGGGACGTGGGATGGAAAAAGCCGCCCGAGAGCCACGGTGACAGGCAGTTCATGGGAGTTGGGTTCGCCGGTGGCCTTGAACCAAAGGGCGCCACGATTTGTTCCTAGGCGAATTAGGCTGAACGTCGGACTGGCGTTCAGTTGTCGGAAGGTGCCTGTCAACCGCAGACCGAGAGACGAAACTTGTTCCTGCACCCAGCGGAAGAGTTCCGGCAGCCAGCCGGGGCGCGCGAATCGGCCGGTCGTCTGGTCTTTTGTGTACGAATCAAGTTCGGTGAGCCCATCTCGGATTGCGCTAGCCTCTTCGGGATGACAACGGTCCATTGCCACCGACGGCGGCATCCAATGCGCCCCCGCAGGTGGTTCGTCATTGCGTCGAACAGATTCCATAAAAGCGCATTTTGCCTTCACTTCTGGATCGTTGATTCCCTGGCACGACACAAACAGGCAGTAGACTTCGATGCCCCAGACCCTGGCGACCTTCTGCGTGAGCTGTTCTGCGAGCCGATGTCGGGGATGAACTTCAACTCGAGGAAGCGACCAGGCCGAGGGGTCCGCCAAGAGTAAGATCTCGGAGGCCTGCCGCCTGGTAACGATCAATCGGTAGGTATGTGCTGCGTCGCGTAGTGACTCCATAATCCCTCCTATCCGTTGATCTGCTCACGTGGCGTTCGCGGCGCGAGTGGTTTGCAAGACGTGGTGCTTGTGTAAGGTTTCGATGAACTCGATCACATGTGCGCGCACGACTTCTTTGTTTACTCCATAGTCGCCGCTGATCTCATCCGCGATCTGTGACTCGTCATAGCCTCGTTCCATCAATGCAAGGATCTTGGCTCCGACGACATTCAGGCCGAACAACTGGCCATGGTGGACGTCCAGCAGGATTCCACCATCGGGTGTCTCGGTTCGCCGGATGGTGTCGGAGATTCGGAACGTGGTCATGGAGTGCCGTCGCTGTCGAATCGCGATCGCCTCATTTCCCATGGACTGTCGCACCCGGCTTTGACGAATTCCAGAAGCAGCGTGTTTTGTTCCGTATGGGTACGGCTTGCTCGTCAATGCGCTGGGAAAGCTAGGCATACGGCACTGCCGAAAACTCACTTCTTGCTTCCGCTGTTCGCCTGATCGACATAAAAGACGAGCAGCAGGCCG
>JBAQGJ010000121.1:0-3396 GCA_049287725.1 Candidatus Acidiferrales bacterium
GCCTTCCATATCCGCCGCGCGTCGGCTATCCTTCTAACGCCTGAGACTAATTTTTGTGAGCCGACTCTCTCCTCGCCGGTTATTCGTCTTCCTGCGGCACATCACGCCGCTGGACCGTGTCGCGCTCGCCGTAATCCTTCTTTACGCTGCCCTGCGCGCCGTCGCGGCGTTTAGCGAACCTTTGCCCTTCTCGGGTTTCCTCGGCTTCCTCTGTTTCCTTGCGGCGGTCTATTTGCTCGTCCGGCTCATCCCGTGGTTCCGCACGAAATTCATGTGGACCCTGCGCAACCGCCTCATCGTAGCCTACGTTTTTATCGCCGTTGTCCCGGTCATCTTGCTGCTGTGCATGGCGGGCCTCGCGGCCTACGGTCTCTATCTGCAACTCGGCGCGCACCTCTTCCACGAAGACCTGCAGTCGCGCATCAGCACGATTTCCGCCGATGCGGACGCCCTGGCGGGCGCCGTCGAGCAGGAAGCCGCGCCAGGCGCCTCATCAAACTCCGAAGCGATTCTCGCGCGTCCGGGAATCGCCAATCTGATAGACGCCGCACGCCGCGAATGGCCCGATCTGCGCGTCTTTCCCAATCGCGGCGAACGCTTGGTGCGGATGGGCGACGGCCACGAATTCGCGGGTCTGGTCGAGTTCGAAGGCAAAATCTGGGTCGCCGCTGCCGTTGAGAAGACCGGCGCCGCCGGACCCTTCTATCTCGTCGTCGGCACTCCGCTCAATCCCACGTTTCTCGATAGCCTGCGCTCGGACATCGGCCCTATCCAAATCATTCCGCTGCGTCCAACGAACGAGCAAACTCCCGCCGGCGCCTCGCTCAGTTTCAACGGCAAAGTTTTCGTGCCCGGCGAACAAATCGCCAGCCGCCGTCGCACGCTCGGAGCGCCATCGAACTGGTTTGACGTGCGCATCGGCGGCGTCTCCACCATCGATTTGGCGCACATCGGCCAGCAACCCGGCAACGCGCCGGATGCCGTCCTCGCGACGTTTGCCATGCGCGCCTCCGCCCTCAATCGCCGCCTCTTCACATCGGTCGGTGAAATCGGACCGCTGCTCGAACTCGCGCTGATCGCCGCCGGCGTGATTTTCCTGGCTCTGGAAGTCGCCGCTCTGATCACCGGCATCGTGCTCACCCGCACGATCACCCGCGCCGTGGACGACCTCTATGAAGCCACCCTCCACGTCCGCCGCGGCGATTTCACCCAGCGCATTCACGTGCACCAGCGCGATCAGCTCGGCGCGCTCGGCGAATCCTTCAACGAAATGACCAGCTCCATCTCCGAGCTGATCGAAGAGCAAAGCAAGCGTCAGAAACTCGAAAACGAAATCGCCATCGCCCGCGAAGTGCAGTCGCAGCTCTTCCCGCAGGTTTTGCCCGCGCTGCCGGGCCTCGAGCTCGCCGCCATCTGCCGCCCTGCCCGCGTCGTCAGCGGCGACTATTATGATTTCATCCGCACCCGCCAGGACTGCGTAGGCATCGCGCTCGCGGATATCAGCGGGAAGGGAATCTTCGCCGCGCTGCTCATGGCCAGCTTGCAAGCCGCGTTGCGCAGCCAGGCGTCGCTCGATGGCACTTGCGGCACGGCGGAGCTCGTCTCGCGCCTGAACCGTCACGTCTTCCGCAATACTTCGGACGATCGCTACGCCACATTCTTCTACGCCGACTTCGACGTCTCCACCAGAATGCTCACCTACACCAACGCCGGCCACTTAGCGCCGTTTTTCGTTTCCGGAGACAAAGTGCTGGAACTCAGCGAAGGCGGCACGGTGATTGGTATGTTCGAGGATTGTCCGTACACGCAAGGCAATATCAAAGTGGAGCCGGGAAGCCTGCTGGTAGCTTTCAGTGATGGCTTAACGGAGCCGGAAAACGTCTACGGCGAGGAATTCGGCATGCAGCGCCTCAAAGAAGAAATCCTGCGACAACGCAGCATGCCGCCGCAGCGCATAGCAGAAAATCTGATAGCTGCAGCCGAACAATGGGCCGGAACACCCGAGCAAGCCGACGACATCACAGTAGTAATCGCACGAATGGGCTGATCCGCAGGCGAAAATCCGCAATGGCCGCAGAACTCGAACGTACCGAGCGCATTATGGAGATGTAATGAAAACGCCGTGCCTCGGCGGCGGTAGGATTGTTGTTGCGAAGGCAACCATCCGACTGCGAGGAGGCACGGCATGATCTACGTAGGAGTAGACCTTCATTTGCGATTTTGTTACATGACGGTACTCGATGCAAGCGGCGCGCAGTTGCGGCAGGGGCGTGTGCCCAACGAGGCTGCCAGTTTGTGTTCCTTTTTCAGCGGGCTGAAAAAACCTGGCCAGGAAGAAGAAAAAATCTGGGTGGCGGTGGAGGCTTGCGGATTCTGGTGCGCGTTTGTGGATTGCGTCGAAGCGCTGGTGGAGCGCGTGGTGCTGGTGCATCCGGCCAAAGTGAAAGCGATCGCTAGCGCCAAGCTGAAGAACGACCGGGTGGATTCGCAGACGCTGGCGCAACTGCTGCGCGCCGACCTGCTGCCGGAAGCCTGGAAGGCGGACGTGGCCACGCGCGATTTGCGCGAGCTGTTGCGCCTGCGCATCGCGCTAGCGCAGGATCGCACTCGTTACAAAAACCAGATTCACGCGGTGCTGCACCAGCACGGAGAACGAGCGCCGCAGAGTGATGCGTTCGGCCGGGCGGGACGAGCCTGGCTGGAGCAGGTGTCGGTGCGGTCCGCGGCGCGGCAAGCGCTGGATACCAGCCTGCGGATGGTCCAGCAATTGGACCAGGAAGTGCAGGCGCTGGATCAGCAGTTGCGGCAAATCGCCAAGGAAGATCCCGACGCACGCTTTCTGATGACCATTCCCGGCATCGGAGCTTTCACCGCGATGGTGCTGAAGGCGGAGATTGGCGACATCCATCGTTTTCCCGACAAGAAAAGTTTGTTCAACTACGCGGGGCTGGTGCCGGTGATTCGCGAGTCGGCCGAGCACCGGCGCAGCGGAGGAATCACGCGCGCCGGATCGCGCCAGTTGCGTTGGGTGATGAGTGAAGCGGCGATGACCGCCGCGCGCTATTCGCCGGCGGCGCGAGCCTGGTTCACGCGTCTGGCCCGGCGCAAGCATCCGCATGTGGCGCGCACCGCGCTGGCTCGGAAATTGTTGGGCGCGGTGTGGGCGCTGTGGACCCACGGAGTTTGTTTCGACGAGCGAATTTTTGCGGCGATGTGAAAGGTAACTTCCGTCAGCCCGAGGCCGCACTGAGTCCTACGAGGACGCTATGGAGAGGGGGCGGCGGAAGCAGTGCATCCACCTTTTGTGCCTCGAGCACGCATAGAAGTGTAGCCGCATCGTTCGCAAAACCGTCGCCACTGGACACGGCCCGGCGTTTTCATAGAAGTGCGGCGGCG
>JBAQGJ010000122.1:0-1610 GCA_049287725.1 Candidatus Acidiferrales bacterium
AACCCCTACGTAGCCGCCGAGCGCGGCTACATCGACGCCGTGATCGAACCCGCCGAAACCCGTGCCAAGCTAATCACCGCCCTCCGCTCCCTGGAAAACAAGCGCGACACCAACCCCCGCAAAAAGCACGGGAACATCCCGCTATGACTTACCCATTGGACTGGGTCTGCATTGGGATCCTGCTGATTTTCTATGTAGGCACTGTGGTCGGTCTGCGCTGGACGCCGAATGCAACCACCGTAACCGAATACGATCCGCCGGACGGCGTTTCTCCGGCGCTCGCAGGCTATCTTCGCGACAATGGACGATACGAGCGGGCCTTCGCAGCCGCGCTGGTTTCGCTCGCATCCAAAGGCTACCTGCGAATCCGGCAGCACGGGGATTGGTTTACTCTGGAACGATTGCGTAAGACCGATTCTTCACTGCCTCCTGAGGAATCCGAGATCATCGCGACACTTTTCTACCCACCCAGCATTCACACTTATAAATTCAACGTACGCGAATGTGACTGGCTATCGCAAACCTACGCCAAATTCAGCAAGACGATGGATGGCATCGCCAAGCCGGCGCTGATGTCGGCGCATTCATTCGTGTGGTTCAGCGGCATTGTTTATTCCGCCATCGCATTCGTATATCTCGTTTACGGAGCGCCGGTCTTTAGCGAAAGTGCTTCCGTTGTGGGCGTAGTGTTTCTCAGCGCGTTTATTTTTTTCGGGGGCTCGGCCTTCATTGCCGCCGTGCGGGCATGGCCTCCAACTCTCTGGAAGATCGCATCATTCTTCCGCCGGGACGGCCGTCCTGCTCGCGCGATCGATGCTGCCGATCTACCTCCGATCGTTCTCACCGCATCCTCGCTCTTAGGTTTTGGCTTCCTTGGAGCCCTGACCTCCCTCCGATTCGCGCTGCTGGTTACCAGCCTATTCTGCGTGAACGTGATTTTTAAGGGGCTTCTCGAGGCGCCGACAAACGCTGGACGTGCGGTGTTGTCCAAGCTAGAAGGATTTCGGGAATTTCTCGCGCGTGCGGACTCCGACCGTCTGAATCACGAGAATCGGCCCGGTGCGACGCCAGAGACTCTTGAGAAATACATTGCGTACGCCGTAGCCCTCGACGCCGAACACTCCTGGGGAGAGGAATTCACCCAAAATTTGCTCGAAATGCTTCAGTTCGATCTTGCATACAGCCGCGGCGCGGGAGTGTTGAAAGGCCTCCCAGAACTCTTGCCGGAAAACGACGGGGAATTCGGCGACAACATCCTCCAGCTGAACATTCCCAAGCCCAAGAAGCGTGTTAAGGCGTCACTATGAAATCGAACCGTAATGTGACGGTGCCCACGTACGACCCTTTCTTCTCACCATCGCAATTTAAACTAAGCTGTTCAACTAATTGTAAACAAGCCGGCATTAACCTAGTGACAGCACCTTTAAGCAAGCGCAGACTGGATTTTTACGTACGATTCCGGTAGTATGCCGTGGTTTTGTTTCACTGCCATCGTTCAGGGAAAGGTTAAGGAAAACGGGATGTCCAAGAAACCCAGCGGCCCTAAGACTCTGCTCGAATCGCTCGATACGCTTGTAGAGAAGCACCACCTGCTCAAGCATCCTTTTTAT
>JBAQGJ010000123.1:0-214460 GCA_049287725.1 Candidatus Acidiferrales bacterium
GCTGTTCAACAACGAAGGCGTGGTCAAAGGCAATATTGCGCATGGTGCCGAAGAATCTATCAACGTGGATAATGCGATTACGCAGGCTGAGAAATTGAACAAGCCGTCAAAGTTCGCGCCCGAAGGTTCACCGACTAGACTGGAACAGGCACTGGGTAAACAAGGTGCAAGCAATCTGTTGAAAAACTTGTATGCGGCTCAGAAGGCAGGGGCAGCAGCGGTAAAGGCGCAGAAGATTGCGGCGTGGATTGGCGGAACGGTCGGCGTTGGAGCAGTGGCCGACGCAGCAAAGCATATGCTTCCTTAACCCTTCTTGAAGTAAATCGCGGAAAGCGTGTATCCCGACCAAGCAATCAGCGCAGCACCGAACACGAATTCAATAGTTGCAAGCATCAAAAATTCTCCTAACTAGAATAGTACCACACATTTAAGTCAATTGTCAATAATCACTTTCTGGAGTTTCCATGGCATTAACTGTCACAGCTACGCTTGTTGACCCAACGAACACCGACAACGCGGGGTACATCGTTTTTACGCTCGTAGGCTTTCAGCCAACGCCGCCCCGTATCTCAGGCACGTCCTGCATCGCTGCTGCGCCCATCAAGGCACAAGCGAACGGCAGTGGTGCGGTATCTCAGGTCATCATCGGCAATGACGTGATTACGCCCAGCGGCACTTTATACCAGGTAGACATATACAACGCATCGGGCGCATTGATTTCATCTGCCCGCTATCAGTTCACTGGCAGCGGTTCGGTAGACCTATCTAGCTTGACACCCCTGGGAAGCGACTAAATGGCATCACCGTCGGTAACGCTGTCTGGAATACTCGTTGATGTGTCGGGCGCGCCTATTCAGGGCAGTGTCACGATTACGCTCGCAAATTTTGGCAACGTTCCGCCCATCATTTCGGGCAGTGATGTTCTTGCCGCGCTGCAAGTAACTGTCCAGGCCGCATCTGACGGAACTTGGTCAACATCGTTGTGGGCCAATTCCCAAATCACGCCCGCCAACACTTTTTACGCAATTTCAATACAAGGTGTGGGCAACGCGCCCAACATCACGGCTGCTTACGTTCTTGCGGCGGGAACTTTTGACCTGTCCACGCTGACACCAATCGTGTCAATTCCTGGCGCGGCCACGCTGACCTATGGCGTAACTGGTCCGACAGGTCCGACTGGAGCAACAGGCGCAACGGGTGCAACAGGTGCGCAGGGTAATCCAGGGACGACCAACGTTCCCTGGGCAGATATTCAAGCCTACGGCGGCAATCCGCACAAGTTTGCTTACAGCCAGCCCTCGGCAACAGCGACAACCACCTCAGGTTCACCGAATGTAACGCTAGGCACTTCTGGTGCTCTTTATCAGTCTTTGAAGAACGGTCAAGGCGTAACGATTTATGCAGCAGGTCCATCAGACGCACAATCAACGCCCAGCGCACCCACGGGAACGTGTCCTGCGGTTCAGGGTTCTCAGACCATCACGTACCAGATTGTCGGCTATTCCGCTACAGGCTCACTCACTGCGGCATCTTCAGCAGGCACGGTCACGAATGCACCCGCCGTGTTCTCACCCTTGCCCGTGTTGATTGCATCTGCTACCGCATCCGCTGGTGTGGTCACACTGACTTTCACCGCTGGCGCAATAAACAACACGCTGGCTGCGGGCATGACGATTCATGTTGTCGGCCTCACAGGTTCAGGTGCGACATGGAACGGTATTTGGACGCTGGCATCTGCCTCTGCATCTGGCGGCACAACCACAGTCACGTATAACGTCTCTGGCGCAACAGGCACGGCTACGAATACTGGAATGGGCGGCACGAGCACGGGTCGCCTATCCAACACACAGCCCATCACCGCGATTTCGCGCGCCGCGAATGGCGTAGTCACTGTTACCACGGCAGAGAATCATAACTTTCAAGTTGGAACCACGCTCAGTCCAACCGTAGTGATTCTGGAAAACTGCACACCGACTTCATTGAACGGTTATTTCACAATCGCGTCAACACCAACAGCCAACACTTTCACGGTCAACACAGGTATTTATTCAGCGGTGACAGGCTCTCTGACGGCGGGGGCTTCCACGGCTACAGTGTGGGAATACGTTCTATTGGCTTGTCCCGCTTTGTCGTCTCCAACAATCGGCTATTACATCTATTCGGATAATGGCTCAGGCGGCGCGCTGACTTTGATTGGCCGCACGATTTTCAAAGAATGCCATTTTTACGACTTCGGGCAGTGCTTCCTTGCTGGTTATCACGCTCCCGCATACGTCCCTACGACGCCTCCAGTGTCGTCACAGGCAGGCCGTTTGACTTCCACCATTCTTTCTGGCGGTGGCACAACTTCAATCGTTTTGGCGAACAACGCGGGTCAATCTATTTCTTCGTTGGCCGCAACTCTGGTTTATGACGACGCGCCGAATTTCGCAGCAGCGGCTGCCGCAGCCGCACCGAACACCAGCATTGCAGGCTCAGTGTTCATTTCACCGCCGACCAGCAATTCGGATTTCAGCGGCTACATTTTCAACAGTCCTGTGGGTGTGCCCGAAGGCGTCAACGTCATCTTTGGGTGTCACTGCATCTTCAACGAGACTATGACGTACACCGCGCTCAACCAAATCAGCGCACAAATGGGTTCCAACATCACCAATGCACCGTCTTTTAGCATGGCAAACTTCTGTGACATCGGCGGACTAGCTAATCCTATTTTCTTTCTTGGTGAATATCCTGGCAACACGGGCGGCATTTCGATTGATGGCTTGTGCTTCACCAACTACGCCAACGGGCTAGTCGGTGTTGAAGTCTCCTGTTTCTACACGAAGATTTCAAACTGCGGTTTCCAATGCAGTGCGGGAAATGCCCACGCGGGCAATGCGATGGGTATGGTCTGGTTGGGTAGTTGTTCTCTTAGTTCCATTGAAAACTGCAACTGGACCTTCGCAAACCTATTCTATGGCAACGGTGTTGCGGGTCAATCATCTTGGGGACCAGTTCAGTTGCCAGCTATTTGGTTCCGTGGTTCGGACAATCCGAATGTTGCCAACTACAACGACAGCACAAATCAATTCACTTTTCGTGGCATCCATTCTGCCAACGGACGCGGCATCACTTGGGACCATACATGGTCAGCAGGAAACTCAGCTACCTTGCAAATCGTTCTTGGCGAGTCAATGTGGTTGCAACAAGGCACTACACCTATCCTGAGTTGCTTGGGTGATATTTTTTCTGGAATCAAAATTCAAAACGTCACCAATGACACTTCGGAGACGCCGACACTCGCCAACCTGTCCTTGAACATGCACGACGTGGAAATTTACTACTCACAGTTGGGCAATGGTTATTCCTGTGTGAGTGGGAACCCTGTCACGAACCTGACGGCGATGGGTAACAACACGCAGTATCAAGCCCAGTTGCAACGTATGGCTGCGGTTGCATTCACTTCAACAGCCGCGCAATCAGACACCGTGACCTTTCCCAACTGTAAGACTTCAAGCGTGGTCACGCTCACGGCATTGAATGAATCCGCTGCTCTGGACCTGGCCGCTGGCCTTGCCTACATCCAGTCCATTGGCAACGGCTCAGTCATTGTGGCGCACAGTTTCACATCGGGAATGCAGTTTGCACTCTTGGCGACGGTAGGAAACTAATGTCAATCACACTCGTTCAACAAGTAGGTTTCGCAGCAGCCACACCGACGATAACGCGGACATTGAATGGTGTCGCTGCTGGAAACACACTCATCGTTCCATTCAATAACGGTGGCACGGGCGGTGCAAGCGAAGTCGTCATCAGCGACACTCAAAGCAACACTTGGACAGTCGCCATTTTGAAAGTGTTCAGCACGCACACAATGGGTATTGCTTATTGCACGGCGGTAGGCGGAAACACGACTGTCACGGTTGGAAATAACATCAGTCAACCCACCGTAGGTAGCCTTTCGGAATGGAATTCTGGTGTTCCTGGTGCGGCTCTTGGTTTAGACCAAGCAACGGGAGCGAACGGCAACAGCACATCGCCAGATAGCGGTTCGGTCACGACAGTTAACAATTCTGAACTTTTGATTGGAATGATATTTGCCAATGCGGGCGGTTTATCCGCAGGTTCGGGATGGACGGGTTTGACGAGTGGTTCTGCGGCTAACTTAGCGGAATACCAGATTGTCAGTTCGACTGGCACCTATGACGCCACGGCAACCTGTACAACGGGCGTGTGGGGAGCAGTGATTGCAACATTCCTGATTCTTCCGCTGCCCATCTTCAATACCCCTGCGGGACGGTTCAACACGGCGGGGGCACTCGTCGGTAACTTGCTGGTGCCTATCTGGACAGCAACGAACGTCTCGCCTGTCACTGCGAACGCAAACACGACATCCGACCAAGATTTGATGTCCATCATCGTGCCCGCGAACACACTGAATTCCGTGGGACGTACTCTGCGCGTGAAAGCGAAAAGCGTGTACAGCACGCCCATGTCATCCACCGCGACAATCACTGTCAAGGTGCAGTTGGGCACTCTGACGCTACTGACATTGGTGACTTCGGCCAACGCAGGCAGCATCACGAACAACGGTTTCTTGGTGGAAGCAGACATCACGACACAAACGGCAGGTTCCTCTGCCAAATTCGAGTCAAGCGGAAAGCTGGAGATTGACTTGGGTGCCGCTCAATCATCTGTGGCATCGGTGTTCGTGGATTCCAACAGCGCGGTGTCATCAACTTTGGATATTACGCAGAACCAAACGCTGCAAATCACCATCGCGTTTAGCGCGGGCAGCGCGAGCAATTCTGCAACTCAGCGTCAACTTATTCTAGGGACGGTAAATTAAATGTCATTCATTCAAGGTGTCAGCGGCATAACCAACATCAACAACGGGTCGGGCAATGCTTGCACGGCTGCATTCTCAACGCAAAACACCGCTGCGGGCAGCATGCTGTGTGCTGTTGTAAACGTCAACGGGAACACCGTTACGCTAAACAGTGTCACCGACAATCAGGGTGGAAACACTTGGGTTGTCTTGCCCGCACTGACTCCAGGCACGGGTTACAGAACTTATTTCTGCTACGCCCTTGGCACCACGGGTGGCACCAAACCAACCGTTACATTTAATATGAGCGCAGCAACGGCGGATGTCTGGTACGCGCTGGGCGAGTACAACGGTGTCAATACTTATCGCGGAACCAGCACGGCAGGTGCGGGAAGCGGCACGACACCAACACCGACGGGTTCTGTAACTTCCGTCATCAATGACCTTTTGATTGCGTACTTCGCTAGCAACCAGAACCAATCGACACTGGGTGCTACTTCTCCGCTGACCATGCGGGAGACTGGCGGCAACGGCTCGATATTCTTGAACGGCTTCGCCGATGAAATCGCAACGGGTGTCAGTTCTTCTGGTAGTTTCACTCACACAAATGGCGATGTGGCGACAGCCGCGATGCTGGCGTTCTACGGTTCATACAGCATCGGTGGTAGCACAGGCCAATCGGGCACGACCGTAAGCTACGTTGGAACAAATCTAGGTGTGAGCGGTTCGGTCACATCCACCACTGGTGGGGCGTACTCCATCACGGGTCTTCCAGCCGACACCTACACAATAACGCCTTCTCAAGCGGGTTACACCTTTAGTCCCACATCTGCCAGCGAAACCATTACGTCCGCGAATATCACGGGTGTGAACTTTACGGGAAATCCCGTGTCATCTGGATACGGTATTGGCACAGTCAAGACATCGGGCGCATCTATCGCGGCCAAGATGTGCAATGGCTCTGGCTACGGGTTGCCCATCACTTCACAGACGACTTCTGGCAAGATGAATCAGCCCTTGGATATCGTCTTCTGCGATAAGGACGGTAACGAACTAGTAGTCACAGGTGCAACGGTCGGCGTGTTCCACGCCAGCCCAACACCTGTTGTTCTCTGCACGCCAGCAGGATTACCCATCACTCCGACAATCACACTGACCAGCAACGGGAATTCGGTTGTCGTGACCGCTACGAAGACGGGCAAACACTTCGGCAAACCTGTCCCAGTCTGCTTGACGGACATGAACGGGTTCGCTTACTTGATGACGGGATTCTCAACGTTCGGCGCATTCATCGCGAACCCCACACCCATCACCTTGACCGACATCAATGGCAACATCATCACGTTGTTGATTGGCGCGTAATACCAAACCTTTGAACTGACCCAGGACATCATCATGCCCCGTAAGAGCGCAACCGAAGCTAAGCAAGATATCAACCAAACACTTTTGGTTCAAACTGCAACCAATGTGCAGAACATGAGTGACCGTTTGTTCGGAGCAAACGGAGACGGCGGTGCTATCCACTTCATTCTGACTCAACACAAAGAACTGGCTGAGAAAATGGAGCACAACAAGCAAGAACTATTGGACCGTATTGATGGCACGAAGAAGGATTTGCAGACCAGCATAGATAGCAACAAAGAAAAAACGGACACTGCGATTCAAAAGGTGGACGACAAGCACGATTCTCTGAATACCAGGGTCAACTGGTTTGCTGGGGGTATTGCGACGTTGGGAACGCTTATCACCTTTTTGCTGGCCGCATTCGGCATTTATCACAAGGTACGCTAATGAACATCAAATCTCTAGTCTCTGCTGCTGTTAAGCGATACCAGGAGTCAGCGGGCGTTGTCGGCGGCATATTCAATTTCTTCTGTGGGCGTTCCACCTTTTTCGCCATTCTCTTTACGATTGTGGGAATTATTCAAGAATTGCGCGGACGCCTTTCAGGCAACTTTGTGTTGTTGATTGGTGCAATCCAAAGTCTAGTCGTCCTTCATTCCGCCAAGGAAGATTATCGTGCGGCGCAAACTACTGGACAAGATATCACGAATATAAACACAGTTCCCAAGGCTTAATCTTCGACACAGTGTGGACACTTGGGATTGGTGATGCCACGATTCACATGCCAGCGAATGTGCGGCAATCGGGCCGTATGTCCAGAATCGGCATGACGCTGCCCTTGGATGATGCGGTTAGCGATTGCTGCGGCAGTATAACGGCTCGCGTCAGGCCCAAATTTTAGGTTGGCCAGTGCGTTAGGATGCTTACCGCGATTGTCTGTTTTTGTCATTTTCCAATTCCTTAAATGCGTGGGGCATCGGTTGACCAACTTGTTCGTCCCACTCGTCCCACTCAAACAGGCGGCGAGCTAGTTGCATCCTGGCGTACTCGTATTCTTCAAACTCATCTTGCAGTTCCATACACTTCTCCTAGATAACTTCAAACCATGAAATCGGAACGCGGCACACGACCTGTTCCGTCTTACTGTTTGTGCTTACTTCTATACGATGGGGCTGCGCCAATAGGAAGTTCATGCGGTCGTTGCTCAGAATCTGCGCGACTCGTAACTTCCACCTGGGGAACTTCACCGCGAACCAGAATGGTCCAGCTTCTACTGTCCGCCTGTTAATCGTGATTCCATCTTTCAGGCAGGAACTGTTCCATCCGCGCCGCAGTGCTGCACAAACTTTCCCAGCATGATTCTCAAAACCCTTTGCCCTTACTTCCAACCGCACAAACTGCTCACCCATGAAATCCCGATAGACCAGAATTGCGTCCGCACCGAAATCATCTGCACCCGCTTGCTGCAACTTTTCAATCTCATATCCATAGAACTGCGCTACCGCCTGGACAGCGGACTGCTCACGTAGGAATTCCTGCGAAGATGGGGCGGGCATACAACTTCCTAGAATTGGGGATGGGTACGGCGTGGCTACAAGCGGGTAGGCTCTATAGCGGGGTACTTCGTGGACGGCAGATAGAAAGCCCTATTTCGACGCCAGTGACCCCACGGTTACCCGTGAAGACAGGGGGATAAGGCTCTCAACTCGCCGCCCTCGATATTGTTATCGTGCGCTGATTGGTGCGCGGCGACGTGCAACTGCGGCAATACGTTCGGACATGGGTTGTGTATTGGGAAAAATCTCGTACGATTCCTTAGCCGATTCCTGAGAAACTCCCGCCACGGGAGTTTGTGCCACTGGGACGCGATTCTCAATCTTGCCGCCCCGTGCAGCGGTGTTCACTGACGATGCGATGACCTGGATAGCAACAGCCGTAACACGGCCACGATGCTCTGCCAGTTCATACGACACTTCATCCTTGACTGCCAGAAACTTGTACGGCGCGGGCAATGCGGAGTGATGGAAGAATATATCCTGTTCATTCGATTGGTCTGGAACAATCCAACCGATGCCCTTGAAGCGGTCGTAATGCAGAACTTTTCCACGATGTCTCATGCTATTCATTTCATAATCCTTGATTTCGATTGGGTGAAACTGGGAACTATTCGACAATAAAAAGATGCTGCACCGTGGCAAGAGAGGTGTCACTGCTCCCTTTGATTTCATACTCACGATTCAAATCTTTGGCGAGTTTTTCTGCACCCGCTTTTGTCAAATACGCTCCTGCCTGGATAACAGCAATCTTTCCGTCTTGCATGGTTATCACAAACCAAATCTCTTTAGGATTCATGGCTGTTTTTCCTTTGTTGCTGTCCGCTGCGTGAATCGGACTACGCAGTCAGGGTGATTATACTATCTAGTTATGTGGCGAGAGTGGTAGAGGACTGGCTACGGCTCATTCATCCTACTGATAACACTCGCCTTACCTTTTTCCAAGCTGGTGGTACGATTACATCCAGCAGGCTTCAAGCATTTTCACCACGCCTGTCTTACCCCGCTTGCGAAGCGGAAATCCCCACTTGGCGGCAAGGGCGTTGGCTGCGATTTCCACGGGACGGTTTTCGTAGGTAACACCAACTCCGCTTTTCAAAGCATCGCCCCAATGTCCTAACACTACGTGAGCGATTTCGTGCGCCACGGTGTGATTCACGTCCCGCTGTGAATTCAACTCCAAGGTTGGTGCCAAGTAGACAACGGCGGCACCAGGGGGCACCTGGCGCATCGCCACATATCCGAAGTCTTGGAGTCTTGGTGCGAAGACTACTATTCTCGGCAGGACGCTGAAATCCACGGGGGATTCTGTGTAGTCCGATGCCCGCTCAATTTTGTGCCAAGCCGCCAACAGGTGGCTGAATGCATCCAACCGTTTGAAGTGCACTTTATCTCCAAACACGTCGCCTTCCATCCAGCCCTCGTTGATGCTAGCGTTTACAGTATTTTCAAACCATGTGAAACTATTCATACCTTTTCCTTAACTCCACTACAATGCCTGTCGTCTAGCGAGTCGTGCTGCCAGATGCGACAAGACAAACTTTTTCCACAAAGTAAAACTGGGGAATCCTACGGGTAGGAGTCCTCGCCTGTGCGCCAGCGGCGTCAGGGCTTAGGTGGTGCTAGACACTTTGTGGACTGGTGCTTCCTTGCTTCCTTAATTTCTAACAACTATTGTAGCACACCCGTGGGTGTTTTGCAATAGGCAATATTTGTCACAGTGTATTCCAAGTCACTTTGTGGAACTGGTGGAATTCCACATTATGGAGAGCACTACGGCGAGCGTTCAAAAATAGCCCTATATAATTAAACACCAAACCCCGAAAAAAGTTGCGGTGTGGTCCAAAATATTTCCACCACCAGCCACAGCCGCCGCCGGAGCGGCGGCGTAAAGGTTCGGCTATTTTGTGGAAAGCCACTCGGCCACGGCGCGTCGGATGGCTTCATTGATGGGCATACCCTGCGACACCTTGAGCGCGCGCAGTTTGGCAAGGTCGGCGTTTGGTAGCCAGAGAGAAATCTTCTCGCTGTCGGGGGTGTGGTTGATGGCCAATCGCTGTTTCTTCTTCACTGGTAAATCTCCTAGCGGGTTCTGCCCGCGACTACTTACACTGCTACCGAGAACGCACGAGCTACCGACTGATTCACTTTGTCCGCTGATGGGCGGGCATAGACAAAAGTGGACGATATTGATTTGTGACCCAGAGACAACTGGATTTGGTCAAGGGGCACACCAGCATCGTGCAGGCGTTGACCGTGGGCATGACGCATGCAGTGCGGGTGACGATATTCGGGAGCGATACCAGCCGCTGCGCAAATCTTGCCGAATATACGGAACATCTGTGAGCGGTCAAGGACACGCTCGCCATTGGCGTTGACACGGCGCGATGGGAATAACAGGTCACTATCGGAACCTGTCACGGTCGCGCGAACCGCCAGCCACGCTGTCAGGATTTCCACTTCAGAGAATCCGTACACATCGCGCATTGCCTGCCAGCCAGCGTTGCTGCCCTTCAAGCGGCGCACAAACACCTTGCCGCTGGTCAGGTCAACATCCGTGACCTTGAGTCCTGTCAGTTCGCTTACCCGCAACCCATGACTGAAAGCCAAGAGCCATTGGGCTAGTTCACGCATCCCAATAGCCTTTGCTGCGGTCAGGAAGGCTACCAGCATATCAGGCGTCAAGGATGGTCTATCAGTGCCCGCGTAATGACGTATGGCTTTGCGGCGGGGCTTGAATTCAAGTACGGTTGCTAATGCGTTCATTGTCTTTTCCTTTGTGATTCTCAATTCTTCAACTACCATTATACACGAAAAACCCATGGGTGTCAAGGGGTATTTTTCAGCGTTGACACAATTGGACTTATCGGCTGCTCTGGCGCGTTGACTATTTGGTTGACTACTTTTCGGGGTTCAGGCGCAGAAGTTACGATTTTAAGTGCTGTGGAATGTGCTAAGTGGCGTGAAATCAGGCGTACTGGAGCCTGGGGAGACAATTACGAATCGGCTGCTCTACCAACTGAGCTACCTCGGCGCTGCATCGAATGTAACATCGCAGCGAAAAACCTGTCAAACATTGGCCCAAATGAGTTTCCTGTAGATCGCGCGGAATGCCCAGCAGCGAGCCAGAGCGCGTACACCTCAAACAGCCCTCAACGCGAGATCGGATACATCAGCCAGGCCACTCCGACACTGATCACCACAAAGAGCGTGAGCGACCACAGCGTGTACTTGATCCAACCGGATGCCGTACGCTGCGTGACGCACCCGAGCGCGATCGAAACGAGCAGCGCGAACAAAAGCATGGCTCCAAAATGGCTAAGTCGCAATAAATCCGCGATGACAAAATTCGCGAACAACGCTTAGTTCCTCCGCCCGGACACAATTTCCAGCACGTCGAATACGGCCAGCACGTTCACTATTCCGGCTGCGGCAACAAATCGCGTGCCGTAGTCCCCCGCCGCGCGAGACACATCCGGCCCGGCGGCTTCGAAGATGTGCGCAAGGAAGTAGAAAACCCCTGAAGCGGCGTCTGCGAGAAATCCCAGTGTGCCAAATGGATCGCTTGAATGCGGCGGAAAAACGTTTCCGCGCATCAGAAAGCCGGTAATCGCGAGGCCCCCAACAGCGCCGAAAAATCCCAGCGCCCTTCCCCAGCGACCCAAAAGCAAATGGCCGAAGCCGGGCACCAGCCATCCGACGATGGCCACAAACGGCGCGAGGCCACTGCGTTTCCTGTTGGTCGCGACAGCAGTCGCAGGAGAAACTGACGAATTTTCGAGAGGCGGATTGTTTACGGGAGCTTCGTTCACGGTCACCTAGGCCAGCAGCGGCAGAATTTCTTCCTGGATGGCGCCGGTGACGCGCGCTTCATTCTCCCCGACGTACATGTTCACTTCGCTGCGGATCCCGAATTCCGGCATGTAAATTCCCGGCTCGATGGAAAAACAAGTGTGCGGCACGATTTTGCGGTCGTCGCGAGTTTCCAGTCCGTCCATATTCGCGCCGTTGCCGTGCACCTGCTGGCCGATGCTGTGTCCAGTGCGATGGACAAAATACTTGCCATAGCCGGCTTTGCGGATTGTCTCGCGCGTCACGCGGTCTACTTCCCAACCGTGAATCGAGCGCTTCTTCGCTACCCCTTCCTTGACGAATTCGATCGCGGCGTTCCGCGCGCTTTTCACGATCCGAAAAATCTTTGAGTAGGAATCGGGAACGCGCTCGCCCAGATACCCGACCCAAGTGATGTCGTAATAGACGCTCTGCGGGCGGTCCAATTTCGCCCAGATATCCAGCAGCAGCAGATCGCCCGCGCGAATGGGCCGTGACGCGCCAGCCTTCGGTTCGTAGTGCGGGTTGCCGTTGTTCGGCTGCACGGCAACGATGGGAGGTTCCGCGGTAATGAGCCCGCCGGTACGGAATTGGTCTAGTATCCATTGTTGCAACTCGGCTTCGGCCAGCGGCTTCCCTTCGCGCACGAAAGCGGCAGCGCGTTGGAACGCCTCGCGAGTTACGCGGTCAACGATTTTGCCCGCCTCCAAATGGCTTTCGAGTTGTACCGGTGTCCAACTGGCTTCGAATTTCTGAACCAAGTCGGCCGAACTGACCACTTTCTTTTTCAGCTTGCGGATCAGTTCGACCGTGCCTGCATCCACCAATCCGATGTACGGGATATTATTTTCGGGCGAATATTGCATCGCGATGTTTTTACTGCCGAAGAGCAGTTTAGGCAGAGCTTTGTGCAGCTCTTCCCATCCAGAATAGAGAAATTTCTTGCCATCGAGTGAATCGAGAGACCCCTGTTCGATCTTGTGAACTAATTTGCGCGGCTCGCCTTTGGCCGGAATGAAATAAAACCAGCGGCGCGTGACCATCGCGTGGCCGTCGAGGCCGAGGACGTGACCGGCGATGGGGTCGCGGTGGTGATGATCGTAAAACAGCCAGCCGTCAATTTTATTCGCGCGTAGTTCGGATTGGATTGCTTTGATATCCGGCATGAAATCAGCCCCTGGCTTTCCTGGCGGTATTCTCTGCTGATGAGCAGAGCGCCAGCACCTGCATGCGCGTAACACCTGCGACCGAGACGCGCTTGTTGCGATTATTTTCGCCCGCAACAATTCTAACAGCCGAAACTGGCACGTTCAAATGTCTGGCCAGAAGGCGCCTAAGCGAATCGTTCGCGCGGCCTTCGACCGGTGGCGCAGTGAGCCGCACCTTCAACGCTCCACTGTGCTCGCCTTCGATTGCGTCGCGGCTGGCGCGTGGTTGTACCCGCACGCGAAACAACACTGCATTTCCATCCACGGTCAGTTCCATTTCATCAAGTCAGCAGCGCATCGCGGCGGCTACAAGAAGCTCCCAAGTTATAACTTCTCAGGGACGAATCAGACACGTATACTCATTTTCCCTGAACCTCAATCCCCGACCCAATAGGAGGACGCGCAATGTCCGCCACCGGTTTTGCCTTCGCCAATCCGCAGCCATCTCCCGACGACTTTAACACTTTCGACCCGCAGGATGTTTACGCCGATTCCGGCATCACCACCACGCCGGTTACCGAAGCGATCCCGCCGCCGTGGAAGAACCCACCCGTGATGGCTTTAGCCGATGTGCTGGGCGCCACGGTTGTCCAGCAGATTCAAAAATCCGGCGAGATCATTTTTCATTCCGCAGGCGATACCGGCGGAATCAAAGAGCCATCGCATCAATTTGCGGTTGGAGACGCGTTGAGTGCCGATTCAAACGGAAAAGATTACGGCAGCGGCCGCGCGGCATTCTTGTTTCATCTGGGAGACGTTGTCTATTATTTCGGGCAGGAACGCTATTATTACGACCAGTTTTACGATCCCTATCGCGATTACGCTGGGCCCATCTTCGCGATTCCCGGAAACCACGATGGCGTTCTATTTGCCAGTGAGCCGGTAAAGTACTCGCTGCAACCGTTCTATCAAAATTTCTGCAGCAAACAGCCCGCCAAAGATCTGTCGGCGAAGGGTTTCGCGCGCACGACCATGACGCAGCCGGGCGTCTATTTCACTCTCAATGCTCCGTTCGTGAAAATCATCGGCTTGTACTCGAATACGAGCGAGACGACCGGCGTGATAAATGGCGGCGCTGCTGGGACGCAGCAAGCGAGTTTCCTGCTGGCGCAGTTGCAGGCAGCGGCAACGCAGAGAGCTGCGAAAGGCAGCGATCCGTTCGCGCTGATCATTGCCGTTCATCATCCGCCGTTTACCATCAGCAGCCAGCACTTCCCCAGCCCGCAAATGCTGCAAGATATTGACACAGCCTGCAAAACGGCCGGGATTTGGCCGGATCTCGTGCTTTCGGGCCACGCGCATTTATACGAAAGGTATACGCGCGTGATGGCCAGCGACGGGCGAGCGATTCCCTACGTCGTAGCCGGTAACGGCGGTTACTTTAATTTGAGTCCCGTGCGAACGGGCAAGAACGGCGCGTTGCCCAAAGTAGGCGTGGCTGGAAACGACGGCAAGGGGAACAAGGTCACGTTGGAAGCGTACAACGATCAGGTGTACGGGTTTCTGCGCCTCACTGTAAATTCGTCGTCCATTTCATGCGAAGCGTTGGGCGTGGATGAAACTACCGACGCGGTTTCCGCGATCGATTCATTCACGCTCGATTTGCAAAAGCACGTTGTCGCAGCCGGAGCCAAGAAGCGCGGGAAAAAGAAAAAGCCGGCTCCCGCATCGAGGAAGAACGTCTCGTCCGCCCCGCGTTCAAGGCCGCGTCCACTGCCCCGCAAGAAGCGAAAATGATTCGCTAGCGGCGCGCGACGAGAAATTCACGTTGCGGCCGTGCGCGCTCCAAAGAGCGCCGTGCCGATGCGTATCTCGGTGGCGCCTTCTTCGATGGCGATTTCGAAGTCGTGGCTCATGCCCATCGAGAGAATCGGCAGAGGGCGGCCGAGTTGGCGGCTTAGCCCGTCGCGCAATTCGCGCAGTTTGCGGAAATAAGGCCGCACAGCCTCGGGATCATCGAAGAAAGGTGGAATCGTCATCAGCCCGGCGAAGTCGAGATGAGCAAACGGGGCGACGCTAGCTGCTAACGAGGGGAGGTCGGCCTCCGCCACGCCGCTTTTTGTTTCTTCGCCGCCCAAGTGCACTTCAATCAGAACCGGGAGACACTTCCCCTCAGCGTCCGCGGCGGCGTGCAGTTTTTTTGCGAGAGCCAGATCGTCGAGCGAATCCACGCGGCGAAAAAGATGCGCGGCGCGACGGGCTTTGTTGCTCTGCAAGTGGCCGATCAGGTGCCAGATCGCGTCCAGATCGGCGACCTTCGGCTGCTTGGCCTCCCATTCCTGCACGCGATTCTCGCCGAAATGCCGCACGCCCGCTTCGTAGGCGGCCAGAATTGAATCCGCTGGATGCATCTTCGAAACAGCCACGAGAGTGACATCTTCCGCGCGACGCCCGGCTCGCTGTGCAGTTTGCGCTATGCGGCCGCGAAGATTCGCCAGATTCGCGGCTATCGTTTGAGAGTGATTCTCCATCGCTGCGATTCTAGCAAAAATCGGAGATTCGAAATGGAAGGTTGGAGGCTGCAAGAGGCGGGCTCAGTGAATTGAGGGATCTCCGGTAACGGCGTCCTGCTCAGGCTCCTGTGATAGACTGGACGCAATTCGATGCCCGCGCGCGGAAAATTCATCGTCCTCGAAGGAATTGACGGCTCCGGAAAAGGGACGCAGTTGGAAATGCTCGCGCGCGCATTCGCGGCGCGTGGAATTGCATCCACGCAAGTGAGCTTTCCTCGGTACGACGGATTCTTTGGCAAGCTGGTCGCGCGTTTTCTGAATGGCGAATTTGGGCCGCTCGATGCGGTGGATCCGCATTTCTCGGCGCTGCTTTACGCAGGAGACCGCTGGGAGTCGCGCCCGACATTGGAAAACGACCTCGCAGCAGGACGCACACTCCTGGCAGACCGTTACATCGCCTCAAATCTCGCGCACCAGGGTGCCCGGGCACCGCGCGAAACGCGCCAGGAATTCCTCGGATGGCTCAAGCAACTCGAATATCAAGTCTACGCGCTGCCGGTGGAAGATTTGGTTGTTTACCTTCGCACGCCGGCAGAAGAGGCTCAGCGCCTCGTGGGCGAAAAAGCGAGACGCGACTACACCGAGCTCCAGCGTGATTTGCAGGAATCGAATCTGGCGCATCTGAAAATGGCTTCGGACGTCTACGATGAGATGGCGCGCCAGCCCAACTGGGTGAAGATCGAATGCTACGACGCGTCCCTCCGCGCGCTGCGTTCGCCCGAAGAAATCCATAAGGAGATTATGGCCGCAATTGACGCGCGTGTTTTTTCCGCGTCTCCTGCGGGCCGTTAGCATCATGGGCTTCGGCGAATTTCTCGGCAACGAACGCATTGTTACCGCGCTGCGTGGCATGCTGCGGCGTGAGCGCCCACCGAGCGCGTTGCTATTTACGGGTCCGCGTGGAATCGGGAAGTACACCCTGGCGCGGATGTTTGCTCAAGCCGCGAATTGCGAGCGGCTGAAGGACGATTTTTGCGGCGAATGCGACTCCTGCAAGCGCATGGCGCCGCTGGCGAATCCGGTTCCGCTGATAGCCGCCGGCTTGACGGAGCGCGGCGAAAGTGCCGATGCCGCTGCAGTCGAGCGGATGCCGCTGATCATCGAAACTCATCCGGACGCATGGCTGTTGGTGCCCGATCCAGTGCGCCGGCTCGCGCCCGTCGCGCGGCCGATGATCCGCGTAGGCCAGCTGCGGGCTGTGCAGCGCGCCGCGTACTTCAAACCGCAAGGCCGCAGGCGCATTTTCATTCTGGACGACGCTCATACCATGCGCTGGAACGATGCGGACGTGTTCCTCAAAGTTCTGGAAGAGCCGCCGGAGTACGCGACGCTCATCCTGCTTGCCCCCAGCCCGGATTCGCTGCTGCAAACGATCCGCTCGCGCTGCCTGCAATTCCACTTTGCACCGGTGCCGGTTCCGCAAATTGAGGAGTTTCTGAAAGAGCGCACCACGACAAAGCCGCCGGAGCGAAAACTGGCCGCGCAACTTTCCAGTGGCAGCCCCGGCATGGCGCTCGCCTTGAATCTGGATGAGTCAACAAGATTACGCCGTGCTGTCTTGAACCTGCTGGAAAAAGCGATTGACGGCAATCGCTCCGCAGAAATTTTTTCGGCGACAGCGCAACTTGCCAAACAAGAGAAGGAATCGTTTGAAAATATTCTTACGCTGTTCTATAGTCTGCTTACAGACCTTCTCGAACTTTCCCAAAGTCCGAAGAACAGTCTTTCTCGTAACCCGGACTTACGGCGCGACCTGGAAGCGCTCAGCAAGAAAGTAAGTTTCGAGTGGGTCTCGCGGGCGACGCAAAGGCTGGATCTTCTGGAAAGCCGCCTGAAGCGCAATGTTAGCCGCCAGTTGGGGCTGGACGCGCTATTGGTTTCTTTGGGCACCCCTAGCCCGATGAGCGAATGATAAATTTGTAAAAATACTGCAACCCAAACGCTCATTGCACAGTCATAAGGAAGTAGCGATTCGAAGGAGTCCTAATGGTAAATCGTAAACTTTTCCGTCCTACTCTTACGGATGTAAAGGATCAGTTTCCAACGCGCGCACCGCAGGCGGTTCCGCCGCAGTCGCCGCAGCGCAAGAAACCCGCGCCGCCGGAACAGACCCACGCTGAAAATTTCTACTACGTAAAACAGATGCAATCGCGAACTCCGGTGGCAGTGGTGCTAACCGATGGCGAAGTTTTGCGCGGAAGCGTCGAATGGTACGACCGCGATTGCATCAAGCTTACGCGCTACGGCAGCCCGAACTTGCTCGTCTACAAACATTGCATCAAGTATCTCTACAAAGAAGGCGAAGACGCCGCACAAGGTGGACCGAACGGCTCGAATGGATCGAACGGGTCGAATGGAGGCGGCGGTTCGGACGATCACTAGAAGCGAACGCCCGCGGGGCAATTAATTGCAGAGTGCTGAACTGCGGGCTAGGGACTGGAGTGCATCAGGATTGACGCCGCTTCCGATTTTTTCTGAACGGACCGACAAAGAAAGTCATCAGCGCTTTTCCAACTAACCGGCGATTACCGTCACGGACGTCGCAATCCACCACGGCGATGTGCCGCCCGATGCGCACGACGTTTGCTTCGGCGGTGACGCTGCCTCGCTCAACTGCCTCTAGATAATTGATTTTCATCTCAATCGTCGCCACACGCGTTCCCGGTGGACAGGACATGTACGACGCGAGCCCTCCCGCCGTATCTGCCAACGCCGCCAGCACGCCTCCGTGCACAACTCCATGAACCTGCAGGTGCAATTCGTTAACGTTCATCTTCAGGATGACTTTGCCGCGCTTCGCTACGACCAACACGAATCCAAACTGCTTCGCCGTGTTGTTCTCGGCAAGACGGCGGCGAAGTTCTTCGGCGGCCATCCGCTCCATGGAATCCGGTGTGCGCGAACGTCGCATGTCAGTAAGCGGTTACGCCTCCATCGAGCGGGAAAGACGCGCCGGTGACCCAGGATGCTTCGTCCGAAGCCAGGTACACCGCCATCATGGCCACGTCTTCCGGAGTGCCCATGCGTCCCAATGGTATTTCGTTGATCCGTCTTTGAATCTCACTCTCGGCGTCAGCCGCCTTGCGTATGGAAAGCATTCCCAGCTCCGTCTCGACGATCGTGGGACAGATACAATTTACGCGAATTTTATCCGGAGCGTGATCTATAGCCATGGCCCTGGTAAGTCCAGACACACCAGCTTTGGCCGCGCAATAGGCAGCGCGCTCTTTTCGCGCCACCAAACCCAGAACCGAACCAATATTCACGATCGAGCCGCCGCCGGCTCGGCGCAACGCCGGCAATGCGCCTCGTGAAACGAGAAACGTTCCGGTCAGGTTCACCGCGATCACCTTCTCCCAGTCTTCGTCAGAGGTATGCTCCGCGGTCGCCACCACCACAGCTCCGGCGTTGTTAACAATCGTATTCAGCCGTCCGAAATGCCGCTCGCTTTGAGATAACGCCTCCATAACCGACTCGGTTCGGGTGACATCACAAGTCAACGCGAGAGCGGTGCCGCCCCCAGCCTCGATTTCGCGCGCAACCGCCTCAAGCGGTTCCCTGCGGCGTCCAGCTATCGCCACCTGTGCCCCTTCACGGCCAAACGCCAGCGCACAGGCACGTCCGATGCCCGTGCCCCCACCGGTAATGAACGCTACCTTGCCTGAAAGTCGCAGCATCGGAATGCCCGCTGGCTCGTCTAATCCGAGACGGGAACGCGCGAATCTAGCATCCGACTGCCGTCAGGCGCAAGTAAGTGGCGCGCCGTCGATGTGCCGATTCGCTCTCGCGGCATTCGGGCATCGGCTGTTAGACTTCTCAGAGACCAACATGAAAATCGGGATCACGTGCTATCCAACGTACGGCGGCTCGGGAGTCGTAGCTACCGAGCTGGGGATTGAACTCGCGGCGCGCGGTCACGAAGTCCATTTCATCAGCTATGCGATGCCCATTCGGCTGAGTTCCACTTACGAACGCATCTATTTTCACGAGGTAGAGGTCACATCCTATCCGCTCTTCGACCATCCGCCATATACCTTGGCGCTAGCGACCAAGATGAGCGAGGTAGCGGAGCAAGCCTCGCTCGACCTGCTGCACGTTCACTACGCGATCCCGCACTCCGTGAGCGCCTTGCTGGCGCGCTTGATGGCGCAACCGAAGAAGCTGCCGTTTATTACTACTCTGCACGGCACGGATATCACCCTGGTTGGAAACGATCGCAGTTACTTGCCCATCACTCGATTCTCCATCGAGCAAAGCGATGGTGTGACGTCCATTTCGCAGTATCTGCGCGAACGAACCATCCGCGAATTCGAAATCAAGCGGCCCATCGAAGTGATTCCCAATTTCGTCAACTGCGACCTCTACAAACGGTGCGATGACCAAAGCGGCCGCAAACAGTGGGCGAAAAACGGCGAACCTATCCTGATGCACCTTTCGAACTTCCGTCCGGTGAAGCGCATTACGGATGTCGTCGAGATATTCGCTCTAGTTCGCGAAAAAATTCCAGCGAAACTCGTGATGATGGGCGACGGCCCAGATCGCGGCGCCGCTGAATATATCGTCCGCAAGAAACATCTGTCGAAAGATGTGTTTTTCATGGGCAAGCAAGATCGCGTCCAGGAAAAACTGGGCCTCGCCGATCTGTTTCTGCTGCCCAGCGACGAAGAATCGTTTGGTTTGGCGGCGCTCGAAGCCATGGCCTGCGAAGTCCCAGTGATTGCCACGAACGTCGGTGGTCTGCCGGAGGTTGTGACCAACGGCGCGGACGGTTATCTGATTCCCCCGCGCGATATCGCGGCCGGAGCGCGCTATGCGCTCGAGATTCTGGCCCGGCCCGACCGCGGACGAGCGATGGGCCAGCAGGCGCGGGTCAATGCCAAATCGAAATACTGCGCGAATGACGTAATCCCGCAGTACGAAAGGTATTACGAGAGAGTGCTGGAGCAAACCGGCGCCACCCGCCAAGTGCCTGCACTGTAATCCCTGTCCTTTCACTGTCTCTGTTCTGTCCCCGCGGCCTCAGTGTAAATTTTTGCGGAAATCGAGCAATTTATTTACGTTACAGCAACTCCTGTAGGCTCTCAAGTTATTCACACAAAAGCACATGACTGGACTCATCTGGCAAGGCTCGTGCTCCTTCTACCTCGCAGCCCAGCCGCTTGGTGACAACGGAGAGGAAATGAAACATCTATTCGCGGTCGCTACGGTGCTCGGATTCGTCATTTGTGTCGCGGTTCCTTCGGCGAGTCCGAAATCAAACCTGGCCTCGGTTTCGGCAGTCCCCCACTTTATGTTTCAACAGCAATCTGACAACAAAGAGCAACCTCAAAAATTTGCTGGCGTGATCGCCTCCCTGAACGGCGAGCTTTTCGTCTTGAGAGATGACACAAATAACGTCTGGTACCACCTGGACAATCAAGACAAAGCCGGCAAATTCCTCGGGAAGAAAGTTCTGGTCATCGGCACACTCGATGGACGCGCGGATGAAATTCTCATCCAGACCATCGAGGAAGAAAAAGGCTGAAGAATCGCTACGAGGAACTAAATCCAAGGAACACGGGATTCGTCTTATCGACTCATGGGCGCTCGGCGATAGGCACGGGCTGTACGCTCTGAACGATTGTGTCTATATCGTCTTGCGCGATCTTGCCGGAGGTGCCGGCCGCGACGGTGAGGATGAAGCGGTACTGCCGGTCGCGGTCGCTGAATACGCGCAGAGCGACGGGCCGCTGCTTGGCGGGATCTCCGAACTGAAATCCGCGAACTTTTCCCCAATCAAACGAATAGAACTGTCCGTCCGCCATCAGATCGAACCCGAAGGAAAGTTTCCACAGTAATAGTGCGTTCAACCTAAGCGCATCGCGTGTGCCCATCAGTGGCGAAAGCTGCGTGGGCGAGGCGCCGTAAACCGCCTGATACAGCTCGTAATTGGAATTGATCGGCTTGTCCGAGAATACAGTCGCAAACTTTTGATATTCGACGGGATTGGACGTCTTGATCGCCCGCATCGTGTCCACTTGCGATTCGGGATCGAAAAAGACGATCACTTGCCCGGTGTCGTAGCGGAATTGTGTTGCGTTAAGCGAACCAACCGGCTTGGGGTTGCCAGGCCAAGGAGAATCGAACTCGTAATCGTACGCCTTCAGTACTGGCCCTTTCGCGGGCGCGGTCGGAGCCGGCAAGGGCTGAGGAGCTGTCGCTAGCCAGGGATTTTCAGACGTCCAGAGTTTCGCTTCGATCCAAGTGAGGGTTTGCAATCCAAATTTCACACTGTAGCCGGCGACCAAAAATACCACCACGAGAAGTATGATCGCCGACCGCGCGCCATTCTTTTCCGAGTCTTCGCTCATTCCACCTGTTCGCCTAACCTGATATGTCGAGCGCCGCCATTCTACGCTATTAACAGGAGATATGTGGCGAAATGAGTACGTGACCCGAAGCTACGCCTCACGCCGCTGCCGCACGAAGCGCAAAGTTCACAGCCCGGCGAATGGCTCCGCCGTGGCCAATTCAGGGATTTCGATGTGAATCAGCGTCCCCTGCCCTTCCTGGCTTCGTATGTCCATCTTGAACTGGTCCCCGTAAAGCAGCCGCAGGCGCTCGTGGACGTTGCTGATCCCAATTCCGCCACCGTACACGTCCGCTAGTCGCTCGGACGGAATGCCCATTCCGTTGTCCGAGATTTCAATCAGTAGCCGCCCGTCCACTTGACGCGTGCGCAGATGAATTTGTCCGCCTTCGAGCTTGGGCGCCAGGCCGTGCTTGATCGAATTCTCCACCATCGGTTGCAGCAACATGCTGGGGACAAAGATCTCCAAAGTTTGGTCGTCAATTTCTTTGAAAATCTGCAATTTGTCGCGCCCGAAACGGATCACCTCGATATCCAGATAGTTGTCAATAAACTCAAGTTCCTCGCGCAACGGCACGAAGGTTTCGTGTTTGCGCAAAAGCCGTCGCAAAATATTGGAAAGCTTCAGCACTACCCCGCGGGCCATGTCTGGATCGAAGCGGATCAGCGAGGAAACCGTGTTCAGCGTGTTAAAGAGAAAGTGCGGATTAATTTGGCTGGTGAGCGCATCCATGCGCGCTTTGAGCAATAGCTGCTGGTTCTGCTCCAGGTTCATCTCGATGCGCGTGTTATTCCAGATCTTGATGGCCATCGCCACGCACATCATCGACGACATCACGATCAGCAGCGCATAGCCCCAGTTCGTAGGCCGGTAGAAAAATAGCCACTGGTCTTTCACTGCCTGCGCCAATTCAATTTCGCCGACCGTCACAGCCACGCAGGCAAAAAGTGGCAGCATCGCCCAGTTTCCCTTGCGATAACGAATCAGCTTCCAAATCCATTCGGGAATACTGAGAAAAAGAAACGGACCGAAGTGCCAAACATCTTCTTTCTCGGGAATCGTCTCGCGCACGAAACCCGCCAGCAAACCCACCAGGGCCGCCCAGGGACTCGACAGCCATTCGTGATTGCCGAACGCCGGCAGGCTGATCAAAGAACCGCCGAGCAGGCCAACGATCCGTCCGCCGATCAATCCCATCAGAAACGAGCCTTCCAGCGTGAGGTCAAAAAAACGATAGCCGACCAGCCGCAAGAGGACGCCGATCGCGAGCGGTGGCGTGAGGAACAGCAGCAACATTACCTTCTGGTCGGAGTCGCGAATCTCGGTGAACAGCAAATTTCGGAATGAGCGGAAACGTACCAGCAAAGCCGCCAGAGACGCCGCGAAGCCCACTTTCAGCACCAGCGCGAACATCAACTCTTGCGTCCCTATCAGTGTGTTCATTTTGCGCGCAACGTGCGCTTCTCGAACCGTTCCTGAGCTACGTTAGCCAAAGCAGGCAACGATGTAAAGGGAACGAGCGGCGGTGATGCGTGAAGTCACCAACCGTCTCGGTGTAACACGAAGGGGTGAAAGCTGGCGATTCCGCCAAGCCTGCTATAATCAGAAATTCAATGAAGCGCCGCAAAAAATCCGACATCTCCAGCAAGGCCCGCGTGGTCGCGAAGGCGCAATTGCCCACCGGCTTTGGCGACTTCCAAATTTTCGGCCTCGAAGGACGCAAGCCCGGCGAAGAAGCGGTAGCGATTCAGCACGGCGCGATAAATGGCCGTGCAGGACGCGCGACGAACGGAGCCAAAGCGCCGCTGGTGCGCGTCCATTCCCAGTGCCTCACTGGCGACGTTTTCACGTCGGAACGCTGCGATTGCCGCGCCCAATTGGAATTCTCGCTGCGCAAAATCGCCAAGGAACCCTCCGGCGTCCTCCTGTACTTGCCGCAAGAAGGCCGGGGCATCGGTTTGATCAACAAGCTGAGGGCATACGAGCTACAGGACGCCGGCCTCGACACCGTGGAAGCCAATCGCCGCCTCGGGTTCGCGGACGACACCCGAAATTACGAGTTCGCGGCCGAAGCGCTTAAGGCACTGGGCATTCGCGCCGTGCGCCTACTCTCCAATAATCCCGACAAGGTGAACCAATTGCAGCGTGCGGGCGTGCGCGTCGTTGAACGCGTGCCCTGCAGGCCGCGCACCAGCCGACATTCGGCCTCCTATTTGCGCACCAAGAAAGAAAAGCTCGGACATCTGCTGTCCGGCTTGTGACTCCCCGGAAGGCGCACTGCGAAAGGAGGCGTCATGACGCTGGCGGATTCCATCTTGATGGAAATAGGGTTCCTAGCTATGCAACAACAAAACTCGCTGGATGTGGCATTGGCCTTCGTGGCGAAGATCAATTCCCACGACGTGAACGGCCTTGTGGAACTGATGACCGCCGATCACGTGTTCGTGGACGCCTTAGGCAGCACATTTCGCGGCGCTGAGCCGATGCGGCGGGGTTGGAAAGGTTATTTCGGTTCATTTCCAGACTATTCAATCGAAGTGACCGACCAATTCAATCGAGGTGACGTGGTCGCGATGTTCGGAAAGGCTCGCGGCACGTTCGCCGTCAGCGGTAAATTGCCGCGGGAAAATTTTTGGGAAATACCCGCCGCGTGGAGAGCCGTCGTAAAGGATGGACGCGTCGCGGAATGGCGGGTCTATTGCGACGATGACCCCGCGCGCAAAATCATGACAGCCAACGCACCAGCCAAGACCAATCCCTAACCACCGCCGACGAATTGCACGATTTCGAAGTTATCGTTAGGCTCGACACGCGTCTCGTTCCACTCGGCGCGCGGCAGGATGTTCAGGTTACGCTCGATGGCCACGCGGTCGCGCGGCATGCTCAAGTGCTCGAGCATTCCGGCGATGTTCAAGCCGTCGGGGATTTCGCGATGTTCGCCGTTAATTGTTACGGTCATTGCGCGGCGCCGGCGCCGGGAATTGTGGCGCGCGTGCGCATTGCGAAGCGAATTTCGTCTTTCCATGCTTCGGCTTGCGCATTGATCACCAGCGCCAGATCTCCCTTGCCGAGGGGAGGCAGCGGAAAATGGATCCGGACGCGCCCCTGTTCGTCGCTCGTGCCGCTGTAACTATCGCCGTCCAGCGCTCCTTCGATTACGGCTTTCACCTGCGCGCCAACTTGCGGCTGGCGATCCGCACGCCGCGAGACTTCCAGTTCGAGAGACACCTTGCCCGCCGAAAGCCACGAGCCTGGATTGAGTAATTGCACCTGAATGCCACCGGGCCGGCTCGCCTGTGTGGCCGCCTCGGCGGAAGCGATCTCGACGTCCAACGCACCGGAGCGGATCGCTTCAATCACCGCGCGATGTTGTTCCTCCACTCGACGGCGGAGTTCTTCGGGTGTGTAGGGAGTCGCCGCCGCGTCCTGTTCGTAATTGGAAGCGCGCCGATGCAGGATGCGGCCATTCTGGTACACCGCGGTGTCTATGATCGGATGGTTGGGGCCGCGATCTTCGGTTTGCACGTGGAAGATCTGGTCGCCTACTTTAACGTCCGTGTTGAACCCGGAACTCATTGACGGCCATTCCCTCTACTCAGCGCGCGCACAAGTGAATTAAGCAATTCCGGTGTAATCGAGAGTTCATTTGACCGGCTGCACTCGGGCCGCTATTATAACAGCGCAAACAAAATGAACGGCAACTACCTCGACAACTATGGACCATTGTTGCTGATGTTTATACTCGCGTGCGGTTTGGCGGGGGCACTCGTTGTCGTATCTGCACTGGTAGGCAAACACAAGCGTTCGCGCGAGAAAGATCAGCCGTATGAATGCGGCATCCGGCCGACGGGCGATGCGCGCGAACCAATCTCCGTGCAATTCTACATGGTGGCCTTGCTCTTTATTTTGTTCGATATCGAAGCCATCTTTCTGTATCCCTGGGCGTTGGTTTACAGCGATCTGAAGGTCTTCGGTTTTGTGGAGATGCTTCTTTACATTATAATTTTACTGGCCGGCTACATTTACCTCTGGAAGAAGGGCGCGCTCGATTGGAGTCGTTGAGCGGCCGCCCCTCAGGAAACGAACTCATAGTGCAAGCACAGGACGCCGATAAAAGCCCGGTAGTGCATAAACTCAAAGAGTGGGACGGTCAAGCTGTCTCGGAAGTGCTCGAATTCCGGGGCGAAATCACCGTCGTTGTGCCACGCGAGCATCTGAAACGCATCGCGGACTACCTGGCGACGGAACCCTCCCTCCGCTTTTCGTTCTTGTCGGATATTACGCCTGTAGACCGCTTCCCGCTTGAGCCGCGCTTTGAAATCAATTATCACCTCGTCTCGATTGATCGCCGCGACCGCCTGCGCCTGAAGGTCAAACTGGCAGGTAACGACCCGGCGCTGCCGTCCGTCACAGGCGTATGGCCTACAGCGAATTGGCACGAACGCGAAGCCTACGACCTCTTCGGCATACGCTTCGAGGGCCATCCCGACCTGCGCCGCATCCTGATGCCGGACGATTGGGAAGGGCACCCTTTGCGCAAGGACTACCCGACCGAGGGATACCGATGAACCGCTGCTCGCTAGCGTCGAAAAAGGAGTTTGCGCGACGATGAGCACCACTGTCGAAACGCCGACTGGCGAAGCGCAAACAATGGTCCTGAACATGGGGCCGCAGCACCCGTCCACCCACGGCGTGCTCCGCGTGATTTTGGAGTTGAACGGCGAAATCGTGGTCAAAGCCGAACCGGTGATCGGCTATCTGCACACCGGGATCGAAAAATCCTGCGAAGCGAAGACGTATTCGCAAGCCATCACGTTGACCGACCGCATTGATTATCTGGCACCGCTTTCGAATAATTTGGGCTATTGCCTCGCCGTCGAAAAAATTCTTGGCCTGGAAGTGCCCAAGCGCGCGCAATACATCCGCGTGTTGCTGACGGAATTGACGCGCTGCGCTTCGCACCTGGTGTGGCTGGGAACGCACGCGATTGACCTCGGCGCGATGAGCGTCTTTCTCTACACCTTCCGCGAGCGCGAAGAAATTCTGAAGATTTTCGAATATTTGTCCGGCCAGCGCATGATGACCAGCTATTTCCGCGTTGGCGGCCTGGCTCTGGAGCCGCCTCCGGATTGGCTCGACCGCGTTCGCCGGGTGATGGATTCCCTGCCCGGTCACATTGACGAATACGAAGACCTGCTCACCAAGAACAAGATCTGGCTCGGCCGCACGCAGGGTGTGGGAATCATCAGCGCCACCGACGCAATCGCGATGGGCTGCTCTGGTCCGATGCTTCGCGGCAGCGGCGTCGCCTACGACGTGCGCAAGGCGTTTCCCTATTCCAGTTACGACGAATTCGATTTCAACGTGGTGACGCAAACGGCGGGCGATTGCTACGCCCGATACCAGGTGCGCGTCGCCGAGATTCGCGAAAGCATCAAAATCGTGAAGCAGGCCATGGAAAAAGTCCCGGCCACCGGCCCGTTCCGGACGGAAATGCCCGGAATCATTCCCCCATCGCGCGAGGAAATGAAAACCTCGATCGAAGGCCTGATTTATCACTTCAAAATTTTCACGGAAGGTTTTGCGCCGCCGCCGGGCGAAGTTTATCAGGCAATCGAATCTCCGCGCGGAGAACTCGGCGTGTTCGTCGCCAGCGACGGCTCCGCGAAGCCCTTACGCGTGAAGTTTCGCGCGCCCTCATTCGTCAACTTGCAATGTCTGCCAAATCTTGCGCAGGGACGCCTGATCGCCGACGTGGTCGCTTGCATCGGCACAACTGATATCGTTCTGGGGGAAGTAGACCGCTAGATTTTCGCAGGTACACACGGACACAAGAGACCTATGCAACTGCCGCCGGCACTTGAACAAAAATTTGCCACTCTGCTTGGCCGCTATCCGGTGAAGCGCTCGGCGCTGATTCCGATGATGATGTACGCGCAGGATCATTTCGGCTTTCTGAGTGACGAGCTTCTTGCGGACATCGCACAGCGCCTGGACCTGACCATGACGCAGGTCACCGAGACGCTGGCCTACTATTCCATGCTGCGCCGCAAGCCAGTGGGGCGCTATCACATTCAAGTCTGCACGAATATTTCCTGCATGTTGCGCGGAGGCAACGAACTCTTCGCGCACGTGCAGAAGCGGCTGGGCATCGGGAACAAGGAAGTATCGCCCAGCGGCACCTTTTCGCTGGAAGAAGTGGAATGCATCGGCGCCTGTACCGGTGCGCCGGCCATGCAGGTGAATTTCGACTATTACGAAAATCTCGACCCCGAAAAAGTGGACGTGATTTTCGAACAGCTGCAGGACGGCCGGGTGCCCAAGCCCGTGCCGGTGATTTCCGGCGCGCTGCACGAGCGCAATCCCAACGAAATTCCCGTGATCAGCAAGCGCTTTGGCATCCCCAATTCGCGCTCGATAGACGTGTACCTGAACCACGAGGGCTATCAGGCGATGGACAAGGCGCTCAACGTCATGACGCCCGAGCAGATCATTGACGAAATGAAGAAATCGAATCTGCGTGGTCGCGGGGGCGCGGGCTTTCCGGCCGGGATGAAATGGAGTTTCGTTCCCAAGGACAATCCCAAGCCGAAATACATCCTGGCGAACGGTGACGAAAGCGAACCCGGCACCTCGAAGGACCGCCCGCTGCTGGAATTGGACCCGCACCAGCTGATCGAAGGAATGGTAATTGCCGCGCGCGCGATTGGCTCACATCAGGGCTACGTCTACATTCGTGGAGAATACCGCTATATTATTGACATCATGGAAACCGCAATCGCCGAAGCCTACGCGAAAGGCTATCTTGGCAAAAACATTCTCGGCAGCGGATTCGATTTCGAGCTGGCCGCGCACACGGGCGCGGGCGCTTACGAGTGCGGCGAGGAATCCGCGCTGATGGAATCGCTCGAAGGCAAGCGCGGCTATCCGCGCATCAAGCCTCCGTTTCCGGCTGTCGTCGGCCTTTACGGCGGCCCCACGGTGATCAACAACGTCGAAACGCTCAGCACCGTGCCGGCGATCATTCGCGGCGGCGGCGAATGGTACGCCAGTCTCGGCACTCCGAAAAATGGCGGGACGCGCCTCTATTCGATTTCCGGCCACGTGAACAAGCCGGGTATTTACGAACTGCCACTCGGTTTCCCGCTTCGCAAACTGATCGAAGACGTCGCAGGCGGCGTTCGCGGCGGAAAGAAACTGAAAGCAGTTATCCCCGGCGGCAGTTCTTGTCCTTTGCTCAGTGCCGACGAAATTGATGTCAACATGGATTACGACTCCGTCGCGAAAATCGGCTCGATGCTCGGCTCCGGCGGCACCGTGATCATTGACGAAGACACCTGCATGGTGGACCTCGCGCGGCGCATCATGCATTTCTACGCGCACGAATCCTGCGGCTGGTGCATTCCTTGCCGCGAAGGCACCACTTGGCTGCGCAAAATGCTGGACCGCTTCCACGATGGCGGCGGACGCGCGGAAGACATTCCGCTGATTCACGAACTTTCGCAGAACATGCTCGGGCGCACATTCTGCCCGCTGGGCGACGCTGCCGCTATGCCGACGATCAGCATCGTCAAGAAGTGGCGCAATGAATTTGAAGATCATCTCCAGGGCAAATGTGCGCACAAGCCGGCCGAGATGATTCTGGGAGCGCACTAGGAAACGCATGGCCGAACAAAAGCAGATCACTTTTAGTCTTAACGGACAGCAGGTTACGACCGCTGCCGGCACGCTGGTCATTGAAGCGGCCAAGGTCCGCGGCGTAGAAGTCCCCTCGTTCTGCTATTACCCTGGAGTCACGCCCGCATCCGTGGCTGCGTGCCGCATGTGCCTCGTCGAAGTCGAAAAGATGCCGAAGTTGCAGACCGCATGCACTCTCGTCGCCACCGAAGGCATGGTGGTGAAGTCCGACACGCCGCAAGTCCATAAAGCCCGCAAGGACATGATCGAGTTCCTGCTTTCGAACCATCCGCTCGATTGCCCGGTGTGCGACAAGGGCGGTGAGTGCGAACTGCAGGACATGACCTTCCGTTACGGCCTCGATCACAGCCGCTTCACCGAAGAAAAGCTGCACTATCCCGAAGAAAAGTGGTCGCCGCTGGTTTATTACGATGCGCCGCGGTGCATCATGTGCTTCCGCTGCGTGCGCGTCTGCGATGAAGGCATGGACGTGAATGCGCTCGGCGTCGGTGCGCGCGGCGTTCATTCCGTGATCATTCCCAACGAACCCGGTCAGCTCGCCTGCGAAGAGTGCGGCATGTGCATTGACATCTGCCCGGTCGGCGCGCTCACTAGCGGCACGTATCGCTATCAGACGCGCCCGTGGGAAATGACGTACGTCTCGAATCCGTGCACCCACTGTTCAAATGGTTGCAAAACGACGCTCAGCGTGCGCAACAACGAAATCCTGCGCGCCAACAATCGCGACGCTTCGGGAATCAACGGCGAATTTCTCTGCGGCAAGGGCCGCTTCGGTTTCGATTTCACCAACAACGCCGAACGCATCCGCCAGCCGCTGGTCCGCCGCAACGGCAAACTCGAACCCGCAAGCTGGGAAGACGCGCTGGAAGAAGTCGCGCGGCGGCTCAAGCAAGTTCGCGACACGCATGGCGCAAACGCGATCGGCGTGATCGGCTCGAATCACACGACCAACGAAGAAAATTACCTGCTGAATCGTTTCGCGCGCGCTACTCTCGGCACCAACAACATTGACCATCACCGCACCGCGGATTATGCCGGCCTCGCCGCCGCGCTCGGGCCGAGATACAAAGATTCGCTGGCCACGATGGACGACGTTTCCACCGCGCAGACCATCCTGCTGATCGGCAATGACGTCGCCAACCAGAATCCTCTTGTCGCCTGGCAGATTCGCACCGGCGTCCGGCACCACGGCACGCGCCTGTACGTAATCAACGGCCAGGAAAGCAAAATTCACCGCAAAGCTGCCAAGCTTGTGCTGCTCCCAAAAGGCGGAGAACGCGCTGCGCTGCGCTGGCTCACCCACGGAGAAGGCCAATTCGATGCCTCCACAAGCGAAGCACTCGTTCAACTGAAAACCGCGTTGGAAGCCGAGAAGGACGTTTTGATTCTCTTCGGCGCGGACATTCAAGGATCGGCGATTCAAGACCTGGTTGCGTTCGCCGCCCGCCTGGGCGGCCAGACCCGTTTCATGGCTCTCGGTGATTACTCGAACTCGCGTGGCGCGGCGGACATGGGCGTATTGCCGGATCGTTTGCCGGGCTACGCGCTTGTCAGCGATGCATCCGAACGCGGACGCTTCGGAAAGATTTGGGGTGGCGTTGAATTGCCCACGGCGGCCGGCTTGACCGCGCGTCAAATGATGGAAGCGGCCACAGCAGGAAAACTGAAAGCGCTGTACGTCATTGGCGCTAATCCAATAAAAACTTTCAGCGTGACCCAACCGGATAAGCTCGCGGGCCTCGAGCTGCTAGTGGTCCACGAAATGTTTCCGACGGAAACCGCACAGCGCGCCGACGTCGTCTTGCCAGCGGCATCTTCCTACGAAAAAGATGGCACACTGACCAACACTGCGGGCGAAGTGCAAATGACGCACCGCTCGATTGATCCGCAAGGGCCACGTAGCGATTTCGATCTGATTCGCATCCTTTCGCATCAATTGAGCATGCTGGGAGTCGGTTCGCCAATCCGCCTGCGCACGCCCGAAGCTGCCTTCGACGAACTTCGCCAGAATGTGTCGGGCTACGATCTTTCTGTCGCCAATTTGCTTGCGGGGCGCGCACTGGTTTCGTCCGCCACGTCTCGTTCGCAGGAACCGGCCTACGATGTTCCGGTCGGAAATATTTTTTCGTCCAATGATTTTCTCTTTACCAGCGGTTCCCTGGGACGTTACTGTTCCAAACTCACTTCTACCAAAGAGGCAAAAGATACGCCGTGGATTTCGTCGCCCAGCATCCAGTCCTGGTGGTATCGCTAGTCAAGATCGTCATTTTGTTGTTTTTGGTTTTGACGACGCTGGCATACCTAACCTGGTTTGAGCGAAAGGTCGTCGCGCATATCCAATCGCGATGGGGCCCGTATTACGTCGGTGCGCACGGATTGCTCCAACCTCTCGCCGATGGCGTGAAATTCCTTTTTAAGGAAGATCTCACGCCGCCGGGTGCGGATAAGTTCCTTTACATCCTTGCTCCTTTTCTGGCGCTCTCGCTCGCGCTGACCACGCTTGCGCTGATTCCTTTCGGGCCGCCGGGAGTTCAAGTGCTGGGGCAGTCCACATTGATCGTCGCGAATGTGGATATTGGGCTGATGTTCGTCTTCGCCATCACTTCGATCGGGGTGTACGGCGTGGCATTGGCCGGCTGGTCTTCCAACAGCAAGTACCCGCTGCTCGGTGGGTTGCGCAGCTCGGCGCAGATGATCAGCTATGAAGTTTCGCTCACGCTGTCGGTTGTGGGCGTCGTGCTGCTCGCCGGATCGCTCAATTTCAATGAGCTAATCGAAGGGCAGCGGGGCTACTACTTGCACGTGATCCCGCGCTGGCACCTCATTCCGCAGATCGTCGGCTTTTTCTGCTATCTCACCGCCGCTATCGCCGAAACGAATCGCGTTCCATTCGATTTGCCCGAAGCTGAAACCGAACTGGTCGCCGGTTTCCATACCGAATATTCCAGTTTCAAATTCGCCATGTTTTTCATGGCCGAATACGCCAACATGATCACCGTCGCGTGCCTCGCGACGATTCTCTTCCTCGGCGGCTGGCTCTCTCCCTTCCCCGAAAGCTGGACGTTCATGCAATACCTACCCGCCGTCGGGCTGATCGCGCTGGCAATCTATCTGTGGTACGACACGGCAGTACTCGCGCGGGGCATCGCGCGCATTCAGCTCGTCGTCATCTCCACCGGCGCCACGGTCATCGGCCTCGCATGCCTGGTTCCCGCAGTGATGTCCGTCATCCAGGGGCCGTTTTGGTTCTTGCTTAAAGTCGGCGTGATTATGTTTTTCTACGTCTGGACCCGCGGCACGCTGCCGCGCTTCCGTTATGACCAGCTGATGTCCTTCGGCTGGAAATTTCTGTTGCCCGTTTCACTCGCAAATCTGGTGGTGACGGCCCTCGTAAAGGTTTGGCCTCTGCTGGTGAGCCACGGATGAGCTTGCCCTTCATCGTTTTTTTTGTCTGCGCGCTCATCGCTGTGGGCGGCGCGCTGATGTTGATTCTGGCGCGCGAGCCGATTCACAGCGCGCTCTCGCTCGTACTGGTAATGATTTCGCTGGCGGTGCTTTACCTGCTGCTGGGAGCCGAATTCATTGCGGCAGTGCAAATCATCGTTTATGCCGGGGCGATCATGGTGTTGTTCGTGTTCGTCATCATGTTGCTCAACGCGGGCATAGAAGAACGCACGGATTTCAGCAAACTGGCGAAATTCGCTGGCCTACCGCTGGGGATGTTGTTGTTGCTAATGCTGGCGCATCGGATGGCGCTCTCCGCAATCGGCAGAACAATTGCCAATGGTGCGGAAGCGGCGGCCACCGCTGCATCGACGCGCGAACTTTCGATGCAACTTTTTCAGAAATATCTATTCCCGTTCGAAGCGACGTCCATTCTCATCCTGATAGCCATACTGGGCGCGCTCGTTCTAGCGAAGAAGGGCGAATGAACGTAGTCCCCATTTCATACTATCTGGTGCTGAGCGCGATTCTCTTCGGCTTGGGCGTCGTTGCGTTCGTTTTCAAGCGCAACATCATCACCATCTTCATGGCTGTCGAACTGATGCTTAACGCCGTAAATCTGGCATTCGTGGCCTTCGCGCGCGCACACAACCAACTCGATGGGCTGGTCTTCGTCTTCTTTGTGATTGTGGTTGCCGCTGCCGAATCCGCCGTAGGTCTGGCCATCGTCATCACCGTTTACCAAAACCGGCGCACGCTCAATATCGAGCAGATTAACCTCCTAAAATTCTGATGCTCATACTCGATCATCTCTGGATCATCCTCGCGCTGCCCCTGCTGGGTGCGGCCATCAACGGACTATTGGGCAAGAATTTTTCGAAGCCTGTCGTCAATTCCGTCGGCATCGGCTCCGTTGCGCTTTCATTCCTTTGTGTCGCAGAGCTTGTCCGCGAATTCGTGCAGCTTTCCGCGGCGCAAATCCCGTGGGTGAAAAACTATTTCACTTGGATCACCTCCGGCCAGTTCAAAGTGGATTTCGCCCTACAGGTTGACCAGCTCACGATCGTGATGCTCTTCGTGGTGACGTTCGTCAGCCTGCTGGTGCACATCTATTCCACCGGCTACATGGCGCACGAGGAGGGCTATTACCGCTTCTTCTGTTACCTGAACCTGTTCGTCTTTTTCATGCTGACCCTGGTTCTCGCCGCGAACGTCGTCCTGATGTTCGTCGGGTGGGAAGGTGTGGGCCTGTGCAGCTACTTGCTGATCGGATTCTGGTTTTTGAAACAATCTGCGATTAGCGCCGGAAAAAAGGCCTTCATCACCACGCGCATCGGCGATTTCGGCTTCACGATTGGCATTTTGCTGCTGTTCTGGACGTTCCATTCCGTGGATTTCCGAGCTGTTTTCCAGCAAGCCGCGAACATGCCGGTGGAAGCCTTCGCGCCGGCCGGCGTATTAACGATCATTTGCCTCCTGCTCTTCACCGGCGCCATTGGGAAATCTGCGCAATTGCCTCTGTACGTCTGGCTGCCGGACGCGATGGAAGGCCCCACGCCCGTCAGCGCCTTGATCCATGCAGCGACGATGGTCACTGCGGGCGTCTACATGGTCGCGCGGATGAATCCCCTATTCTCGCGCGCGCCGTTTGCGATGTTCATTGTCGCGCTGGTCGGAGCCGTCACCGCGTTCTACGCCGCGACCATCGGCCTGATGCAGACGGACATCAAGAAAGTTCTCGCCTATTCCACCGTCTCGCAACTCGGCTACATGTTCCTCGGCCTCGGCGTTGGATCTTACGCCGCAGGCGTCTTTCACCTGATGACGCACGCCTTCTTCAAGGGTCTGCTGTTCCTCGCGGCCGGCAGCGTGATTCACGCCATGGGCGGCGACCAGGAAATGCCGCGCATGGGCGGCCTGCGCACAAAAATTCCCATTACTTTCTGGACGATGTTTATCGCTACATTTGCAATCGCCGGGATCCCAGGATTCGCAGGCTTCTTCAGCAAGGACGAGATTCTAGACGCCGCGCGTTCCGGCCCCCACGCGAATATCTGGCTCTGGCTGCTTGGGCTGCTCGGTGCAGGGCTCACTTCGTTTTACATGTTCCGATTGATCTTCCTCACGTTCTTCGGCAAGCCTCGTTACGACGAGCACAAAGTTCACGTCCACGAATCGCCGCGGAGCATGACCGTGCCGCTTACATTGCTCGCGATTCTTTCTGTGATTGGTGGATGGGTCGCCGCGCCGCATCTGGTTGGCGGCACCGATTACTTCGAAAAATTCCTGCATCCGGTTTTCACGGCCTACGCGCCGGCCAGCACGGTTGGCGCCGAAGCTACGTCGGAGGCCGCGGAGAGCGGCGGAATCATGCTGCTCCACGCGCTGACTGGATGGCCGGTAATTATCGCCTTGCTCGGCCTTCTCATCGCGTGGTGGTTCTACATCAAGAGTCCGGACACACCCAAGAAACTGGCGCAAAGCCTGCGCGGACCGTACACGCTCATTCTGCACAAATATTATGTCGACGAGCTCTACAACGCCGCGATTGTACGGCCCCTACTCTGGATTTCCACCAACGTGCTCTGGCACGTGGTGGACGAAGGCTTGATTGATGGCACGGTGAATGGCACGGCTCGGGTCGCGCGCGAATCCGGCGCGCAATTGCGCGAAATTCAATCGGGCAACGCGCGCACTTACGCCAGTTGGGTGGTGATTGGCGCGGTGGGCGTCACTTTGCTGATGCTTGGACTTTGGGGAATGGGGCGCTAGCGTGGAAATGCAATCGCATTTGCTTTCGGTGATCGCCTTCCTGCCGCTGCTGGGAGTGCCGGCGCTGCTTCTGCTGCGCTCGGAAGACCACGTTTGGATTCGCCGCATCGCGCTCGCCGTATCGCTCGCGGAATTCGCGATTTCTCTTTTCTTGCTGCCAGGCTTCGATTCCGGAGCGCCCGGCTTCCAATTCGTTGAAATGCATCCCTGGATCGGCCAGGCCATCCATTACCACATCGGTGTGGACGGCATCAGCCTGTTCCTTGTGCTGCTAACCACGTTTCTCACGCCGCTCGCGATTTTGTGTTCCTGGCAGTCCATCCACGAATACGTGAAGGGATTTTTCATCGCGCTGCTGGTGATCGAGACGGCGATGATCGGCGTCTTCATCTCCCTCGATCTCTTCCTGTTCTTTGTCTTCTGGGAACTGACGCTGATTCCGATGTACTTCCTCATCGGCATCTGGGGACACGGCCGCCGAATTTACGCCGCCGTGAAATTCATTCTGTACACCATGCTCGGCTCGATCTTGATGCTCGTGGCGATGCTCTGGCTTTATAACGTCAGCGCTACTGCCAGCCTTCCCCGCACCTTCGATTTGCCTGAACTCACGGCGCGAATCCAAACGGGATACATACATCTCCCGCCACACACCGAACTTTGGCTCTTCGCCGCATTCTTCCTGGCCTTCGCCATCAAAGTTCCGCTTTTCCCGCTGCACACCTGGCTACCGGACGCGCACACTGAAGCCCCCACCGCCGGTTCCGTGATCCTCGCCGGTGTGATGCTGAAACTTGGCTGCTACGGCATGTTGCGTTTCTGCCTCCCGCTCTTTCCGGACGCGGCGCACCAATTCGCACCCTACATCGGCGTGCTCGCGATCATCGGCATCGTGTACGGAGCGCTAGTGGCCACGATCCAGCCGAATTTCAAGCGCTTAGTCGCCTACACCTCCGTCAGCCACCTCGGCTTCGTAGTGCTGGGAATTTTCTCTTTCACCACCATCTCGATTCAGGGCGCGGTCTATCAGATGGTGAATCACGGCATATCCACCGGCGCATTGTTCCTTGGCCTCGGCATGCTCTACGACCGCCGCCACACCTACGAAATCAAGGAATTCGGCGGCCTGATAAATCCCATGCCCGTATTAATGTCATTCTTCCTGTTCATTTGCTTTTCGTCTCTGGCCCTGCCTCCGCTCAATAGCTTTATCGGTGAGTTCCTGATTCTCGTTGGCGTCTTTCAATATCACCACGCGTGGGCTTCCTGGGCCGCCAGCGGCGCCGTGCTCTCGGCGATCTATTTGTTGTGGTCCTATCAGCGCGTCGCTCTCGGTGAAGTCACCGTTGAGAAAAATCGCACGCTTCCAGACGCTTCCGGACGCGAGCGAGTGATTTTGGTTGCTACCGCCCTGGCAATTCTGTTTCTCGGCGTCGCTTCTCCGCTCTTCACGCGGCGCATGGAATCCTCGACCAATAATCTGGTGCACCAACTCGGAGGCCGTCCGCAGGACGCAGCTCAGCCCGCACTGCCACCGCCGCCCGCGGGACCGCGTACCGTGATCGTCTCGCCACGCGAGCGTGACGCGTCGCTCACCACCATCTCCGAAAGGCGGGTGGCGCGGTAATGCACTTCCCTGCCGAGCAAATTTCGAACCTGCACCGCCTCGCGCCGGAAATTATCCTGTGCTTCTTCGGCATTCTGATTATGGTCGTTGATCCCTTCCTCGGCGCTGCCCGCCAGCGCGTTCTGGGATGGATCGGATTTATTGGCACACTGGCCGCGCTCGGCGGCGTCTACGTCATGGCTCACGACCAGGGCATGGCCTACAGCGACCTGATTCGCGCGGACGCCTTCAGCGTGTTTCTCCATGCGGTGGTAATCGTCGCGGCGGCGCTCGCGATTCTAGGCTCTCTCGATTATTTAGACGAAGAGGGCATCCAGCGCGGCGAATATTATTCTCTGGTGCTTTTCGCCACCGCCGGAATGGGCATTCTTGCCGGGGCCAATGAACTGGTCACTGCCTTCATTGGCCTGGAGATGAGTTCCATCTCGACTTACATCCTTGCAGCCTTTCGCCGCCGCGCCACAAAGTCTAATGAAGCGGGCCTGAAATATTTCATCCTCGGCTCGTTCGCGACGGCGTTTTTCCTCTACGGCATCGCGATGACCTACGGCGCCACCGGCACCACGCGCATCGATCTAGTCCAGGCGTCGCTCGAAAATATGATGGCCACGCAGGGGCACCTCGCGTCGCTTCCGATCGCCGGCCTCGCGCTGATGTTTGTCGGGCTGGGCTTCAAAGTGGTTGCAGCGCCGTTCCAGGTCTACGGGCCCGACGTGTACGAAGGCGCCCCGACGCCGGTCACTGCGCTCCTCGCCTCCGGCCCCAAGGCCGCGACCTTTGCTTTGATGCTGCGAATCTTTTACGTCTCCTTCGGGACGGCGGACAACTTCTGGTTCTGGGCTATCTGGATTTCTGCTGTACTCACCATGCTGGTGGGCAATCTTGCAGCGCTCGTGCAGACCAACGTCAAGCGCATGCTGGCGTATTCCTCCATCGCCCATGCCGGATATATTCTCGTAGGCTTTGCGGCAGCCACCGTTTACGGTGTCGCCGCGGTGCTCTTCTACCTCGCGGTTTACACCTTCATGAAGGTCGGAGCCTTTCTGGTCATCGCGCACCTGGGCCAGCGTGACGAGAAACGGCTGGAGATCACCGATTACGCGGGCTTGGGAACAAAGCAGCCCGTGCTGGCAGCATGCTTCACCCTATTTTTGCTTTCTCTGCTGGGATTGCCTGCCACCGGCGGCTTCCTCGGAAAGTTCTTCGCGTTTCAGGCGGCGCTCGATTCGCGCATCGTGTGGTTGGTGATCATCGCGGCAATCAACAGCGTCATCGGGTCGTATTACTATCTGCGTGTGATCATTGCGATGTATTTCTGGGAGCCTGCCAAGGACTACACTCCAACGAAAGTACCTTTCGCGCTAGTCACCGCACTCGCGATCGCTGCAATTGGCACGCTGTATCTTGGGATCCTGCCGTCACACGTTCTCGACTACGCCAAAGCCGCCGCCGATTCCCTCGCACTGCACTAATAACCTGTTCGGCTTTTTCGGTGGGTCGCAAACCACCACGAAATGAAAAAGGCCCGGCAGCTCGCACATCCGCGAGCCCCGGGCCTCGAATCTCTGCTCGAATGCTACTTCACTTTGAGGAACACGATGGCAAACGTATACAGCGCCATCGATTCAATCAGCACCAGCGCCAAAATCAACGCGAAACGAATCGCCGCAGCCGCTCCCGGATTGCGCGCCAAACCTTCGCAAGCCGCCGCGGTGGCCTTGGCTTGCGCGTAACCGCCCGCCGCCGAAGCGATCGCCATCGCAAAACCTGAAGTGATCGCCACCCAATTCGTCGCGGTGGCCTCTCCCGCGGTCCCCTGCGCAAACGCCGCCGGAGCAAACGCAATCACCGCGATCACTCCCAACAGAAACAACGCGTACCTTCTCATCGTGTTCTCCTCGTTTATGAATTTGCCGCCAGGCGGTGGCTCCCGTCATCCTCAAGCAGCCGGGATCACACTGGACGGCGAACATGCCGAATAATAACGCCGGATATTAGTGCTCTTCCGCTACCGCTCCCGCCACATAAATCACGGGAAGAATCGTAAAAACGAAAGCCTGCAGAACCGCCACGAAAATGTGCAGCAAAATGAATGGAATCGGTCCGACCAGCGGAACAATTGCTCCGACATAACCCAATTTCCCCAGATGTCCTAGGAAGAGATACATTTCCAGCATCAATCCCAGGAACAAGACGTACAGCGTCTCGCTGACAAACATGTTGACCCATAAACGAACCGTGAGCGAAAGCAGGCGCGCCAGATTGCTTACGATTTCAATCGGCAACATGATGGGAGACATCGCCAGAACAGGACCCAAGAAATGCTTTCCGTGCCCTAGCAGACCGTGCTTCACGATCCCAACCCAGTTGTAATATAGGAAGACGACAATCGCGCAACCCAGTGGCACGGAAACTATCGCCGTGGGCGACATAAACGTGGGGAAAAGCCCGAGCAGATTGCAGATCAGCACGAAGATCCCGATGCTGCCAAGCATGGCGACATATTTCGGCGCATCGTGGCCCACGTTATCATCCAGCAGGTCTCGAACCCCGACTCCCATCGAATTCGTCAGCAGCGCCTCCATGCATTGCTGCGTGCCGCCAGGACGGTCCACCGAGATCCGCGCTTTCAGCCACAGAAAGAAAACAGCGGCCAGGGCAAATACCACGACCTCGAATGCGACGTGATTGGGAATGGGAAATTCAGGATTGGCAGGCTTGATGTGCAGTAGCGTGAGCAACTCCAGCACCGGCTTGCCCAGCCATTGATTCAGCAGCTTCGTGACCCAGGATAATGCCTCTCCCATTTCCACCCTTTCAGGAATCCGCGCGCGGAGCAGGCGGACCGCTACGGAAAAGCTGCCCCACCATTTCCACCAAAACCGCGGCAATGATCGTGAAAAAACCGGCCAGCAGGCTCGCTGCCGGAGGTTTAATGCCCCGCAGGATAGCATAGGCGGCAACGATCAGCAAAGCGTAGCGCCCAATGAACTTAAAGTACACGCTCACCGGGACCTGTGCTCGTTGCGCCCCCGCCTGCGCCACCGAAAGCCGCGCCAAAGTGCCCACACCCTGCTTCATCCACCGGTAATTGATCCACGAAAGGACTGCCCCCGCAGCGAATCCCGCAGCTGCCCTGCCGCCCCACGCGAACCAGGTAATCCCGATCCCGGCGGCTCCGATTCCCAGCGCGAAGTACTCAATCCGCCGCTCGGCCGCGGCATAAAACGCGTCATCCGCCGCCATCGGCCTTCTCGGACCGCGACAACCGACGGATGATGTCCCACACGCCCGCGCCAAAACCCAGGAAGCCGAGAATCAAGGTAAGCAGCGGCGAGGTGTGCAGCCAGCGGTCCAGCAGGTAGCCCGCGCCTCCAGCGATCACGATGGACGCAATCATGATGACCGGCAGCTCCATTGCCATGGCTACTTGAGTGAGCCCGCCGTCGGGCCGCTTGCGAGGCGAGGGATCTGGCGAGGCCATTATGCGTTACCGTTCACTGCCCGAACGTGGTGAGCACCGAATAAGTTGCGAGGCGCAGGAACTGCTCCGGAAAAATTCCCGCCGCGAGCGTGACAATCACCATGGCCGCCAGCGCAAATTTCTGCGCCCAGGAAATTACCGGCATTACCGGATCGCTGGACTCGCGCACCCACATCGCTGCCACCATCCGGAAATAGTAGTACACCGCGGGGAGAATGTAGAGCACCCCGAGAACCGCCAACAGCGTGTGCTTGGTCTCGATCAGCGCCCAGAAAATAAGCAGCTTGGCCACAAACCCGGCCGTCGGCGGGATGCCAGCCAGGGAAAGTAGAAAAATCAGCATCAGAATCGCCGCGCCGGGACTGCGGTGGATCAGCCCATTCAAATCGTCAACGTCGTCGCCGATCACGCCTTTGCGCCGCAGCAAAATCACCACAGCAAACGCGCCAGTATTGAAAAACGCATAGACGAACAAATAGAAAGTCATCGCCTGCAGGCCGCGCTCGTGCAGCGTTCCGTCTGGGTTCACCGAAGCCACAAATCCCAACAGGATGTAACCGACCTGCGCGATCGAAGAATAGGCGAGGAGGCGTTTGATATTTGTCTGCGTGATCGCAGCCAAAGTGCCGAGTGTGAGCGAAAGCACACCGACCCACTCCATGATCGCCACCCAATCGAGAGTGACCGGCAAGAAAATAGTCAGGAACAGCCGCAGCAAAAGCGCGAAGCTTGCGGCCTTCGACGCCACACTCACGTAAGCCGTAATCGAAGTCGGCGCGCCCTCATATACGTCCGGCGCCCATTGATGAAATGGCACCGCCGCGATCTTGAAAAATACTCCAGCGGCCACGGTCCCCAGTGCGAGGAACGTCAGAAAATCCGTGCCGGGGTATTGTGCGTGGCGCTGCCGCATCGCCATCAAGATCGCCTCAAGGTTCGTCGAACCGGCGATGCCATACAAAATCGAAAAACCGTACGCCAATATTCCCGAGCTGAAGGCGCCCATAAGCATGTACTTCATTGCCGCTTCGTTCGAGCGGCGCTCGCGGCGCAAAAAGCCGCTGAGTACGTAAAAGCTCAGCGCCATCGTTTCCAGCGCCAGGAAAAGCACCACCAGATCGTCCCCGCACGCGAGAAACATCATGCCGACTGTCGCGAACAGCATCAGCGCGTAATACTCGCCATGCTGCTCCTCTTCGATTTCCATGTAGCGAACCGAAAACAAAATTACCAGCGCGGTGGAAGCCAGAAACAAGAACCCGAAGAAGATAAAAAACGGGTCAATCATGATCGAATTGAAGAAACCCACTACCGGACCAATTGGTGGCGAGGCATACGCCCGCAGCATGTAGAGCGATCCGCCGCTGAAGATCACTCCAAGCAAGGCGGTGAGCGCATTCCAGGATTTCTGGCGATTGGTCAGCAGAAAATCAGTCAGCAGTATCGCCAGCCCGAAAAACACCAGCATCGCTTCGGGCAATATCAGGAAGAAGTCCCCGCGGCTTCGTTCGAAGATCCACTGCCACGTCATTACCGGGCCTCAGCATGCGCGGCAGCAGACGCCGGCGCAATCGCAGAAGAATTGGGCGGCACGGTTTGTGGATTCACGCCACTCGATGACGGCAAATTTGCCGGCGGCGCCGCCTCCGGCACTGCGTAATAACCAGGATGCACGGTTTCAACCAAGCGATGAACCGGCTGGTCGAGCACATGGAACAGAGGTGCCGGATAAATTCCAATCCAAAACGCCAGCACTACCAGCGGAATCAGCGTCGCATACTCGCGCCCATTTAAATCCGGCAAATGTTCATTCGCAGGATTCGTCACACTGCCGAACATCACGCGCTGGTACAGCCACAGTAGATAAGCGGCTCCCAGAATCACTCCCAGCACTCCCCAGGCAGCCCATTGCCACCGCACTTCGAAAACGCCCCGCAGAATCGTAAACTCACCGATGAAACCATTCAGCAGCGGCATGCCCAACGAGCTCAGCGTCACGATCAGATAGACCGCCGCGAAATTCGGCATTGGCGTTGAAAGCCCGCCGAACTCCGAAATCAGCCGCGTGTGCCGCCGCTCATACAGAACGCCCACAATCAAGAACAGCGCCCCCGTCGAAATCCCGTGATTCACCTGCTGGATGATGCTCCCGTACAGCCCAAGCGGTGTGAGCGCGAAAATACCCAGCGTGCAAAAGCCCATGTGGCTCACCGACGAATAGGCGATGAGTTTTTTCATGTCTTTCTGCATCATGCACACGAGCGCGCCGTAAACAATCCCGATGATCGAAAGCACGATGATGATCCCGCGGTATTTCACCGTCGCGTCGGGAAACATCGGCACCGAAAATCGCAAGAATCCGTACGTCCCCATTTTCAGCAGCACGCCGGCCAGGATAACGGAACCTGCCGTCGGCGCTTCGGTGTGCGCGTCCGGCAGCCAGGTGTGGAACGGAAACATCGGTACCTTGATCGCGAACGCGAAGAAGAAACCCCAGAATAACCAGTTCTGCAGGCTACCAAATTGCGACGTAAAGGGATGCTCGATCACCTGCCGTATGTCGAACGTATTCCGGTTGGCATAAATCGCCAGCACCGCCAGCAGCATTAGCACCGAGCCAGCCAGCGTATACAGAAAAAACTTGATCGCCGCGTACAGCCGCCGTTCGCTGCCCCACACGCCGATCAGGAAATACATCGGCACCAGCATCACTTCCCAGAAAACGTAGAACAGCACAAAATCCAGCGACATGAATACGCCCAGCATGCCGGTCTGCAGCAGTAGTAGCAGGATGTAATATTCTTTCTCGCGTTTGTGAATGGTCGACCACGACGACAAGATTGCGATCGCGCCCAACACAGTCGTCAGCATCACCATCAGAAAGCTAAGCCCGTCAATTCCCAGCGTGAAGTGCGCGCCGATCGAGGGAATCCAGTCCGCGTTCTCTACAAACTGAAACTGGGGAGCCGCCGCGCCGGAATTAAATCGCCAGATCAGCGGCAGCGAAACCAGCAAGCCGAGGAAACCAAAAATATTGCCTAGCCAGCGGTGCAAATCGGCTCGCTCGCGCGGAATGAAAAGCAGCAGAATCGCGCCTACCAGCGGCGTGAAGAGAATCGTGCTTAAAATATGGCTGTCGGAAAAGAGCATCCGTTCCCTCGCCTTTCAAACCAAGTTTCAGACCAAGCGCCGCTGCCGCCACGCGGCGCAGGGCACGTCATGCCGCACCCGCTCACGCGAGAAGCTAGTGCATCGCGTGATGCGCCAAATAAAGGTAATACCCCAGGAATCCGATCAGGCCGATAACGATAAAAAGCATGTAACTCTGCACCAGACCCGCTTGTATCATCCGCACCGGAAAACTCAATACCCACACCAGCCGCGCGCCAAGTTTCACCGAACCGTCCACGATCCACGTGTCCCACCACATCGAAATCCGCGAAATGGCCCGCGTCAGCCAGCCCGCGCCGTTCACACCCAGCCCGTCAATCACATTCGCGTCAAACGCGCCCAGCGCCAGGCCAAGATCCTTCGCCCGATTCACGAAAATGGCATCGTAAATCTGGTCCACGTAATATTTGTTGTAAACCAGCGTGTAGAATCCACCGAACGTCTTGGCGATCTTTGCCGGCAATTCAGTGCGCTTGATGTAGAGATACCAAGCGAACAAAATCCCCAGCACCACCAGCCCTTCGGACATTAGCATCAGGTAAATCTCGCCCATGTGCGAACCGGGGCCGTGCGCGGGCTCCGGCCGCAGCTCGTGCGCAACGCCCACAATCGGCTGTAGAAAATGAACGAACCGGCTATTGCCGCCCAGAATTTCTGGCCAGCTGATCCATCCACCCACAATCGAAAGGCCCGCCAGAATCACCAGGGGCAGCAGCATGGCCTTGGGCGATTCGTGAATGTGGTGCTCGACTTCATGGTCCACGCGCGAGGTTCCGTGAAAGGTCATGAAAACGAGCCGGAACATGTAAAACGCCGTCATGCCCGCGGTGAAGTATCCGATGATCCAGAGTGTGACGTCTTTTTCATATGTCTTGCCGAGGATCAGGTCCTTGCTCAAAAATCCGGCGAAAGGAAAAATCCCAGCGATCGCTAGCGTCGCGATCAGCATCGTCCAATACGTGACCGGAATTTTCTTCGATAGCGCTCCCATCTTGCGCATGTCCTGCTCGCCGGAAAGCGCGTGAATCACGCTGCCGGCCCCAAGGAAGAGGAGCCCCTTGAAAAACGCGTGGGTCATCAGGTGAAAAATTCCAGCGGTAAACGCGCCCACGCCGCAGGCCAGGAACATATAGCCCAATTGCGACACGGTGGAGTAAGCGAGAACTTTCTTGATGTCGTTCTGCACCACGCCGATGGAAGCCGCAAAAAGAGCCGTGATCGCTCCCACCAGCGCCACGAGCGCCATGGCTTTCGGCGCCATCTGATAAATCGCGTTCGTACGCGTGACCATGTACACGCCCGCGGTCACCATCGTCGCCGCATGGATCAAAGCGCTCACCGGAGTCGGGCCTTCCATCGCGTCCGGCAGCCAGACGTACAACGGGATCTGCGCCGATTTTCCGGTCGCGCCCACAAAAAACAGCAAGGCGATCGCCGTAATCAACGGATCGCCCATCTTAAAATGTCCAGCGGCCAGCGCTGGCCCCAACTCGGTAAAGCGCACCGTCCCCAGCAGCGCTGAAGTCAGAAAAATTCCCAGGAGAAATCCCGCGTCGCCCACGCGATTAACAATGAACGCTTTCTTCCCCGCGTCCGATGCCGACTTCCGGTGAAAATAAAATCCAATAAGCAAGTAACTGCACGTCCCCACGCCTTCCCAACCCACAAACAGCAGCACCAGATTGTTCGCTAGCACCAAAATCAGCATCGCGAACATAAACAAATTCAAATAGCCGAAGAAGCGGTAATACCCGCCTTCGTGCGCCATGTAACCCATGGAATAGATATGGATCAGCAGGCCGACGCCCGTAACCACCAGGATCATCACCGCCGAAAGCGGATCGATCTGAAATCCCCAATCAGCCACGAAATTCGCGATCCGGCCGTCCAGCAGGTGGTAGGGCCCCGCGGGAATCCATTCGAAGAGAATCTTGGTCGCGAGCCGCTCGCTTTCTGGCATCGCGAGCAATTGAAAGAACGCACCGACGGAGAATAGAAACGAAATGCCCACGCTGCCGACGCACAGCGCATCTATGATTTGCTTCTGAAGGCGCCGCCCGTAGAAAAGCATCGCCGCCGCCGTCAGCAGCGGAAACATCGGGATCAACCAGATATGATCGAGGAAATACGGCTGCGGCGCGTTCATTCGGCGGCACTCACCATTTCAGGATGTCCATCTCATCCGCCAGCACGGTCTCGCGATTGCGGAAGAATGCCAGGATAATGCCGAGTCCCACCGCTGCCTCGGCGGCAGCGTCCGTGATAATGAAAATCGCGAACACCTGCCCATCCACCGTGCCCCACATGCGCGAAAAAGCCATCAAATTGATGTTCACCGCGTTGAGTATCAATTCGATAGACATCAGCATTATGATCACGTTGCGCCGCGTCAGCACGCCGATCACGCCAATCGTAAAAAGCGCCAGACTTAGAAACAGATAATGATCCACCGGGATCATCACACCCTCCGCTTGGCCATCACCACCGCGCCCACCATAGCCACCAGCAGCAAGATCGAAGCAATCTCAAATGGCAACATGTACTTGCTGAAAAGCGCATCCGCGACAGCTTCTGTATTCCTCGGGGAAATGTCCGTCGCTGCAGCGGCACCATGCAACGAGACGCGCCCCGACCACACAGCAAACAGCACCTGCGCAGCGAGCGCCAGCGACAACACCCCTGCAACCACCCATTGCCGGTTGAATTGGACCAATCGCATCGAGACGTCCAGATTCACCAGCATGATCACGAAGACGAACAGCACCATGATCCCGCCCACATACAGAATCACCTGCACAATAAAAAGGAACTCCGCCTGCAATTGCAGAAAAATTCCGGCCGTCGCGAGTAGTGTGGTAATCAGAAATACCGCTGCGTGCACGATATTCCGCCGCGTCACCATCAAAATGGCCGACGCCACCGCGAGCAGACTAAAGAAATAAAATAGAATGGTATTTAGCGCAGCCACCTATTCACCATCCGCCGTCTGCACGGCGGCCACTGGCGCATCGTCTTTCGCCAGCAAAATCGCAACGCCCAGCGTAGCCAATGTCGTCGGAATCAACGACACGATCGGTCCCCAACCTAACTGTTGCCGCAGCACAATCGCCACAGCCACGCCAATCACGTTCACCAGCGCCAGAGGAATCAGGAATCGCCAACCAAGCCGCATCAATTGGTCAAAGCGGAATCGCGGGAACGTAAACCGGATCCACAGGAACATATACAGGTACGCAAACACTTTAGCCAAGAACCAGAACGCGCCGTGTATTCCCTGCATCACACCTGCCGGCGCGAACAGCGCGCCCAGCAGCGCTCCAGACAGCAAAAAACACAAGACCGCCACCGCCAGCATGACCATTTTCTGAATTTTCACCGGCTGTTTGGGCGCGAGCGATACGCAATACACAGCCACGACGAAAGTTATCAGCGAAGGAAACGCATCCAGCCACTCGACGGACGTCCCCGGAAAATGTTCGTGAAAACTCGCCAGCGGCCGTAGCCAGCCACCAAGAAAGACGGTCGTCGCGATACCTGCGACAATCACCATGTTCGCGTATTCCGCCAGAAAGTAGAGCGACCAGCGGAAGCCGCTGTATTCCGTCATGTATCCAGCGACCAATTCCGATTCCGCTTCCGGCAAATCGAATGGCGCGCGATTGGTTTCCGCCATCGAACCAACCAGGTAAATAAAAAATCCAAAAGGAACCGAAAAAATGAACCACACTCCCTGGTCGAGCTGTGCCTGCACGATATCTTTCATCGAAAGCGAGCCAGCCAGCAGCAACACGGACACAAGCCCTAGCCCCGCAGCCGTCTCGTAGCTCACTAGCTGCGCCGCGCTGCGCAAGGCTCCCAGCAGCGAGTAGTGACTGTTCGAAGCCCAGCCACCCAGCACAATGCCGTAAATCCCGAGCGAGCTGATTGCCACGATAAAAAGCAATCCGATGTTGAGATCCGCGATTTGAAATGCCGGACCAATGGGCAGCGCTGAATAAGCCAGCAGCGCCATCGTCACGCTCACCAGCGGCGCGAGCCAAAACATCAACCGGTCCGCGTTGTCTGGAATAATGTCTTCTTTCAGCAGCAATTTCACGGCGTCCGCAATCGGCTGCAGCAAACCATGCGGACCCACGCGCATCGGACCAAGCCGCGCCTGCATGTCCGCCATCACTTTTCGTTCCATCAAGACGATGTAGCCGGCCAGCAGCGGCAACACCATCACGATCACCACCGCATAAATGACCGGCAGCACGAATCGTAGAATTTCAGGTGAAATCAGATGGCTCATTTCTTAGCGGTCCACTTCTCCCAGCACGATATCAATGGTTCCAATGATCGCCACCACGTCCGCGATCAGCGCGCCGCGCGCCATTCTGTCAAACGCCTGCAAATTGATAAATGAAGGCGGGCGCACGCGCACACGATACGGCTGCGTCGTTCCATCGCTGACGATGTAATAGCCCAGCTCGCCCTTCGGAGCCTCAATCGAGTGATAAACTTCGCCCGGCGGCGGCTTCAGCACTTTCCCGATACGCGCCATGATCGGCCCCACCGGAATATTTTCAATCGCTTGCAAACAAATTCGGCGCGATTGCCGCATTTCCTCCATGCGCACCACGTAACGGTCGTAGGTGTCGCCGGTCGTCCGCGTCGGGATTTCGAATTCATACTGATCGTACGCGGCGTAGGGTTGCGCCTTGCGCAAATCCCACTTCACACCACTCGCCCGCAGCACTGGCCCAGTCACTCCCATAGCGATGGCATCTTCCGCGCTCAAAATCCCGACGCCCTTGGTGCGGCCAACCCAAATCCGGTTTTCAGTAAGCAGCGTTTCATATTCATCAATCTTGGTGCTGAAATCGTCGCAGAAACGCTTCACATCCTGCTCGAACCCGTCATACGTTTCGTACTGCAACCCGCCGATGCGGAAGGCATGCGTCGTCAGCCGTGCGCCGCAATATTTCTCAAAGATCTTCAGAATCTCTTCGCGCTCGCGGAAACAATAGAAAACTGGCGTCAGCGCTCCAATATCCAACGCGTGCGTCCCCAGCCACAGCAAGTGGCTCGCGATTCTCTGCAATTCCGTCAGAATCGTGCGCACCACTCGCGCGCGCGGCGGCGCTTCCGCACCCAACAATTTCTCCACAGCCTCGCAATAGCCTAGCCCATTCGACACCGCCGCCACGTAATCCATGCGGTCCACGTACGGCGCAAACTGCTGGTAGCTGCGATGCTCCGCGATTTTTTCGACGCCGCGATGCAGATACCCGATGATGCATTCCGATCCCACCACGCGCTCGCCGTCGAGCTTCAGCTTCACTCGCAGCACGCCGTGCGTGGACGGGTGCTGCGGCCCCATGTTCAGAATAATTTCGTCGGCGCCCAGCACCGTGGTGCTGACGTTGCTCATCTCGTTTATGCGTTGCTCGGTCATTCGCTCGGCCGTCGCTACTGCCCGCTCTCAATCCCCAGATTTTCGCGAACCCAGTCCGTATCCTGCTTCAGGATGTCGTAATCCTTGCGCAGCGGATATCCTTGCCATTCGTCCGGCATCAGGATGCGTTTCAAATCCGGATGGCCTTCGAACACGGTGCCGAACATGTCGTAACATTCGCGCTCCAGCCAATTCGCTGCGGGCCACACTTCGCAAACGCTCGGCACCGGCTCGCCTTCCGCCGCGTGCGCTTTCAATCGCAAGCGCTCGTTCTTCGCAAACGAATACAAATTCAGCACGATGTCGAATCGCTTCTCGCGCTTCGGCCAATCCACCGCGGTCAAGTCGACCAACATGTCGAACTTTTCCTCGTCGCGGCAATAACGAGAAATTTCACGGAGCTGTTCCACGGCAATCAGCACAATCGCTTGCTTGCGATCGAGGGCAGCCTCGCGAACGGCCTCGCCAAATTTCGCCTTGAGCCGCTGCACCAATTCGTTGTCGAGCGGCACAGGTTTCGGCGGTGCCTCTTTGGGCGGGGCGGCTGCCGGCGCCTTAGGCGGTGACGCGGCGGCTGGGGTTGCCGGAGCGGCTGGCTTGGCGGGAGGCGCGGTTGCAGCAGGCGGGTTCGCGGGCGCTGCCTGCGAAGGAGTCGTCGGTGCGGCTGGCTTGTTAGGAATAGTAGCGCTATCCGCCGGACCTTCCGGCGGCTTTGCGGCGGAATCTTTTTCCGAGGGGTCTTTGACCATCGGTCCGATCGGCTACCGTTGCCGAACCCGCGAGACCAGCCAGCTCGCGCAGTTCGTTCGCAGCCCGCCTTTTTATCACACCCCAAAAAACAACGTCAATTCCACTTCGGGGCCCAATGTCCGCTGCGGCGCGCAACAATTGTCGCCGCGCCTAAACCCAGTCCAGCGCGCCCTTCCGATACAGCCACACATAGCCAACCAGCAGAATTCCGAGGAATACAATCATGGTGGCCAATCCATACAATCCCAGCTGGCCGTAGCGGATCGCCCAGGGAAAAAGAAAAATCGTCTCCACGTCAAAGATCACGAAGAGAATCGCCACAATATAAAAGCGCACCGAATAGCGGCCGCGCGCGCTCCCTTCCGGCGGCACGCCGCACTCATAAGGTTCCAGCTTGGCGCCTGTCGCTTTTGAATCCGGGCGAATGTATTTGAAAATAGCGAGAGTGACTGCGGGGAACGCCGCCGCGAGCAGCGCGTAAATCAAAATCGGAATGTATTGGCTCGGCATCGCCAAAAGAACTTCAAACGAACAGCGCATCCTAGCACAGCGGTCAAGCCGCAGCTAGCCTCATCCGCGCAAAGATTGGCTCGCAAGAAAAGCCCGCCGTTCGAGCCGGGGAAATGAGCAGTTTTTCGATTGTAAAGAATTATTAGTGCCGGGCGCCGTGTAAAACATCAATCGCGTGAGGCAGCAGCGCGGCAATCGCATCCAGGGATTCCACTGCTCCGCGAGGGCTTCCAGGCAAATTGACGATGATCGTCGTACCGCGAATCGCGGCGACCGCTCGTGACAGAATCGCGCGCGGTGTTTTCTTCAAACCCTCCGCTCGCATCTGCTCCGCGAACCCGGGTATCAATCGTTCTGCCACCGCGATAGTCGCTTCGGGCGTCACATCGCGAGGGCCGACTCCAGTACCCCCGGTCGTGAGAATCAAGTCCACTTCCTTCGAATCGGCGGTGTTTCCGAGAAACGCTGCGATGGCGTCTTGATCGTCCGGCAATACGGCGGTGCGCGCGATTTGCCATCCAAGTTCCGTGCAACGGCCAGCGACGGCGGGTCCTGACTTGTCTTCGTGTCTTTGCGTGGCTACGGAATCACTGACGGTGAGGATGGCAACTCGCATAGCGGTTGGTGCTGGCGGCTAACCTTCGGTGACTTCGGCGTCTGCGTTCTCGCCGTCGCGCTGTCCCTCGTCGATCAATCGCAACGCTTCCATCAGCAGGCCAGTGGTAGTGCGGGAGATGGTCTCGCGAGAAGGCGCGCGGTTGAAATCAATTTCAAACTCACCATCGGGCCACCGGACCGCCTGAAACACGGCTGCCTCCCCTTCCAGCGCGCCCAGCCGCGCGTCCTTGCATTGCCCCGAAGCGAAAAAGAGGTCGCCCCTTTCCTCGCCGTGCCGCACGGAAAGCTGGCACGATTTCTGGCCCATCTCGAGTGATTGCATCAAATCCATGATGGACATTTCTTCCAGGCGCCCCTGAATTACGCCAGGACGCACCTGGTGACTCTGCAATTTCTCCAGTTGCAGGCGGTCTACTACCTTCTTCGCGCGGCGTACCAGATCCTTCAGAAAAAATGGCTTGGGAATAAATTCTTCCACGCCCTCGACGATAGGACGCAATTTTTCTTCAATGTCGCTGCGGCTCGCGAGGAAAATAAATGGAATGGACTTCGTCTGCTGCCGTCCGCGCAACTTTTCGTAAAGCTGGCGGCCATCGAGTCCCGGCATGCGGTAGTCGCACACCACTAGATCCGGCGGATCATCCACGATTTTCAGCAGCGCATCCGCGCCGTCTGCCGCCGCGCGCGCGTCACAATGCGGCATCAATCCCTTCATCAGCAGGTCGAGGATCAACGCATTGTCGTCCACGACCAGCACCTTGACGTCCTTCATCGGAGTCATCGTTTCGCGCGCTTCCCACGCCTCAGATAGGTTCCGCTTCGCCCGCCCGTCTTCTTTACTAGATACACCTCAGCGATTTCCATGCCGCGCTCAAGCGCTTTGCACATGTCGTAAATGGTAAGTGCCGCCACTGACGCGGCCACCAGCGCTTCCATCTCCACCCCGGTCGGACCTGTGGCCGTCGCCTCGGACGTGATCTCGATTCCATTCTTGCACAACGTGGCGCGCACATCTACGTGAGTCAACGAGAGGGGATGACAAAGTGGAATCAGCTCCGAAGTGCGCTTCGCAGCCGTAATTCCCGCGATCCTGGCGACTTCCAGCGGATTGCCTTTAGGAGACTTCAGCCGCCGGATGCTTTCAACGGTTGCGCGTTGCATGCGGATAAACGCGTGCGCCACGGCCGTACGCGACGTCGCGGGCTTCGTCGTGACGTCCACCATCCGCACGTTGCCCTTTTTGTCGTAATGCGAAAGCGTCCGAGTTCGACTGGCAGTCATGAAGAGGATCTATCGGCGCGTCCCAGACGCGCCTTGGGACGCAATACTTCAGAACAAACCACGGCGCGGCAAAACGTCCGCCATCTCGCCCGCCGCAAAACTCAGCTTCGATTCGTGCACCACCAAAAAGCAATTCCCTTTCACTACCGACCCAATGTCTCCCGAACCTTCCCAGTGAATCATTTCCACTGTGGCCTCGCCGTTTGGCCAGCTCAATCGCGCCGGCAAAAAATGCGCTAGCGCAGGCTTTTCGTTTACGGGGTGCGCGAGCTTTGCTTTCAACACACTCAACGGATGTGGAGTATGCCCGCTCAGCAGATCAATCGCCGGCACCACGAACAGTTCAAAAGTCACCATCGTCGAAACGGGATTTCCCGGAAGCCCAAAAACCGGCTTCCCATGGCAGAAACCAAAAACTGCGGGCTTGCCCGGCCGAATCGCCACGGTATCAAAGTAAAATTCGGTCCCGAGTTCCTTCAGCACCTGTTCCACCAGATCGTACTTCCCCACCGACACTCCGCCGGTAATCGCAACAATATCCGCGTCCAGCGCCCTCTGAATGCCGGCACGCAACTCCTCCAGATTGTCCGGCACGACGCCCAGCATAACCGGCTCGCCGCCCGCGAGCGCCACCTGTGCGGCCAGCGACACGTTGTTGCTGTTGCGGATTTGGAATTTCTTCGGCGGCTGATCCACTGGGATCACTTCGTCGCCCGTCGAGAGGATCGCCACGCGCGGCTTCTTGGCTATCACGAGCCGCGATCGCCCTACCTGTGCGGCAATCGCAAGTTCTGCGTAACCGATCCTCTGTCCGACCGTGAGTACGCTTTCTCCCACGCGAGTTTCCTGGCCCTCGAGCACGTAGTGAGCGCCCTCGCGCGCAGGCTGCTCGATAATCACGTGATCGCCTTCCGCTCGCGCGTATTCGTTCATCACGATCGCGTTTGCTCCGCGCGGCAATGGTGCGCCGGTCATGATCTGTACGCAAGTTCCAGGCTCCACGACGCCCTCAAATGGGCCACCCGCGCGGCTTTCGCCGATCAATCGCAGTTTGGCGCCTACGTGGGCCGCATCGGCAGCCCGCACGGCATATCCATCGCGAGTAGACCGATTGAACGGCGGATAGTTCCGGTCGGCGGCCACGTTTTCAGCCACAATGCGTCCCAGCACATGCGAGGGGTTCTGTGTGAATTCGATGGTTTCAGTTGCGGGAGGGGGCGCGCACGGCCGCGCGCGAATCACTTCAATCACTTTAGCGCGCGCTGCTTCGTAGGAAACCATGCTGTGTCACAGCCAGGATGCGAGTTTCGTATCTCTCGGGACGATCGTAGCGTCGCGTTCCGGCCCCGTGGAAATCATGCCGATCTCAACTTGCAACTCGTTCGAAATAAAATCCAGATAATTCCGCGCCGCTTCCGGCAATTCCTTGACGTCGCGAATTCCCGGAGTTGCCTTTTGCCACCCCGGCAGCGTTCGGTACACCGGCTCTACTTGCGTCAGCGTCTCCACATCCGGAGGCATTTCGTCCAGAGGCTTGCCCTTCAACCGGTAACCGGTGCACACCTTAATTTCCGCCTGCGTATCGAACACGTCCAGCTTCGTCACCACCAACGAATCAATGCCGTTCAGCATTTTCGCGTATTTCAAGACGACCAAATCAAGCCAGCCGCACCGCCGCGGACGCCCCGTCACCGCGCCAAATTCCTGGCCACGCTCGCGCACTGCCTGTGCGTCGAGATCCGGCATTTCGGTGGGAAATGGCCCGCTGCCCACGCGCGTCGTATAAGCCTTGGTCACGCCAACCACTCCGCAAATCCGCGTGGGAGCCACCCCCAGCCCAGTCGCCACGCCACCAGACGTAGCATTAGATGACGTGACGTATGGATAGGTCCCATGGTCAATATCCAGCATGGTGCCCTGCGCCCCTTCAAACAGCACCGACTCGCCATTATCCAGCGCGCGGTTCAGCAGCACGCACGTATCCGTCACCAATCCGCGAATGTGCGCGGCAATTTCCAGATATTGCTCCAGCAATCCCGCCGTTTCCAGCGGATGGCCGTACGTCGCCCGACTGATCGCGTTTTTCTCCGCAATCACCCGCTCCAATTTTTCCTTGAAACCGTCGGCATCGAACAAGTCAATCACGCGAATCCCGCGCCGCGCCATCTTGTCCTCGTAAGCCGGTCCGATTCCGCGCGAAGTGGTGCCAATCGCCGCCGCGCCCCGCGCCGATTCCGCAGCTTTGTCCATTTCGCGATGATAAGGAAATATCAGGTGAGCGCGATCGCTGAGGAACAACCGCCCGCGCACGTCAATGCCAGACCTTTTCAGATTCTCAAGTTCGGCGACCAGCGCCGCCGGATCTACAACGGTCCCGGCCCCAATCACGGCCTTCTTTTCTGGGCGCAAAATTCCGCTGGGAATCAACTGCAGCACGTAACGATGATTATTGAAGATAACGGTGTGCCCGGCATTGTGGCCGCCCGCATAACGCGCCGTGTAATCAAACGACTGAGCAAGATAATCCACCACCTTGCCCTTGCCTTCGTCGCCCCACTGCGCGCCGACCACACAAATCGCCTTCGTTCGCGACTTCTCGGTCACCCTAGCCGCCCCCCAAGCCCCATTAGGCCGCACCTTCCCCGCTCTCGTTCACACTAGAAGCATTACAGGCAGGCTAAAACGAAAAACAGCAACAAACAATCCTACCCTTCGCCAGACTCCCGCGCAAGCATCACACTGGAATGGTAGAAGAAGGGGGAAATAGTAGCGGCAGACCTCACGGGCAATGTCCTCAGCTGCGTGTTAGGCAGCTGCCCTAATAACGGAAACAATCCCGAGCGTGATCGTTCACCATCCCGACCGCCTGCATGAACGCGTAGCAGATGGTCGTCCCCACAAAGCGAAATCCCCGGCGTTTGAGGTCCTTGCTCATCGCGTCCGATTCACTCGAACGGGCCGGAATACCGCGCGAGCCGCTCCAATCATTCTTCTTCGGGCGGCCGCCGACAAACTGCCAGATGTACTTGTCAAACGTGCCGAATTCCTTCTGCACCGCAAGAAATGCCTCGGCATTGGAAATCGTGGCGGAGATTTTCAGCCGGTTGCGCACGATGCCCGCATCGGCCAGCAGCTGGCGGACTTTGCGTCCGTCGTAACGCGCGATTTTCTTCGCGTCGAAATTGTCAAATGCCCGCCGGTAATTCTCGCGCTTATTAAGAATCGTCTCCCAACTCAAACCCGCCTGCGCGCCCTCCAGAATCAAAAATTCGAATAGCACGCGATCGTCGTGAACGGGCCTTCCCCATTCCTTATCGTGATATTCCGCCATGAGCGGCTTCTGCGCCCAATGGCACCGCTGCGGCTCGGGTTTGGCTGCTCGAGTCATCGTGACTTTCTCGATGGATGAGCCCCTACCGAGGCCGCTACCACAGAGAGGCATTGCGGGCACAAACAATCCGCATAGCGCCCGCGCAGTCCAGCCAACTCTTGCTTCGTGAGTTTCACCTCTTCACACCAACACCCCGCAGCGCTCGCCGCGCAGAGAAATTTCTCTCCGCACGCCGCGCACGCTTTCAGCTCCGGCCCAGAATCGGCCGGTTGCGCGTTCGGGCTGCCGCCGCTAATAGCCATGGTCCTGCCGGGGAATCGCGCCTAGGAAATGTGGCGCTGGAGGACTTTCTCGATCTGCTCTTTGGGCACCGCGCCGACGATTTGATCGGCTACCTGGCCGCCCTTGAAAACCAGCAGAGTGGGAATGCCGCGAATATTGAATTTGCCCGCGGCGTTGATGTTCTCATCCACGTTCAGCTTCACCACTTTTAACTTCCCTGCGTGCTCCTTCGCGATTTCTTCCACCGTCGGCGTCAGCATGTGGCACGGCCGGCACCAATCCGCCCAGAAATCAACCATCACGGGCTGGGTCTTGCTTGCTTCGACCACGTCCGCATCGAAGCTTGCGTCACTTACTGCCTGGATATTATCTGCCATTTTTTTCCCTTGTCGCGCCCACACTCGCCCCTCGATGCCGGCAAGAGCTCTTGGCGCTATCCTTTAGATGTCCCGGAGACGCGTGGGATTCGAGACCTCTTAGCTGCTTCATACAGTGTGACATACGCCGCTGCGGAAGCCTTCCATGAAAAATCCTTGGCCATGCCGTTCTTTTGAAGGGTCTGCCAAACCTTCGGTTCTCGGTGCAATTTCAGTGCCGCCCGCACGCTTTCCATGAGCGCGCGCCCATCGTATGCCTCAAACTTGAACCCTGTTCCCTTATGGGTCTTGGCGTCAAAGCTCTGAATCGTGTCGTCCAACCCGCCCGTTGCCCGCACCACCGGAACGGTACCATAACGCAGGCTGTATATCTGGTTCAAACCGCAAGGTTCATAACGCGAAGGCATCAGAAACATGTCCGCGCCGGCTTCGATTTTGTGCGCGAGCGTATTATCGTACCCGATCTTCACCGCCACTCTTCCCGGATTCCTTTCCGCCAGATCCTTGAACATCGCTTCGTATTCCGCCTGGCCAGTCCCCAGCGCGATCAGCGAGATATTTTCCCTCAGTAATTCGGTGGCGACCTGCGCGATCAAATCAAAGCCCTTCTGATCCACGAACCGTGAGACGATCCCAATTACCGGACGCTCCAGGCTTTCCGGCTTGCCTCCGAGCAGCTTGAACTGTTGCAGCAGATCCTTCTTGCAGACTTTTTTCCCGTCCAGATTGTGCGCCGAATAATTCTGCGCGATGTAGGTGTCCACCTCCGGACTCCACACCGCATAATCCACGCCATTCAGAATTCCCACCAGCCGGTCGGCGCGACCGCGGATGACCCCCTCCAGGCCATGGCCGTACTCCGGCGTCTGAATTTCCTGCGCGTAGCGCCGGCTTACCGTCGTTAGAAAGTCCGCGTAGACCAATGCGCCCTTCAGAAAATTCACGCCGCCGTAGAACTCTAATCCGTTCATCGTGAAGAGCCGGTCCGGCAGGCCGATGGTACGCATCACAGTCTGCGGAAACAGTCCCTGGTAACCGATATTGTGAATCGTAAAAACCGCCGGCAACCCGCGCACCACCGGGTCCTCGGAGTATTGTGTTCGGAGCAGCACCGGCACGAGAGCGGTTTGCCAGTCGTGGCAATGCACCACGTCCGGCAGCCAAACGCGCTTCATGAATTCGATGCCGACCCGCGCGAACTCTGCAAACCGCTCCGCATTGTCTGGATAATCCGCGCCTTTTTCGCCGTAAAGCTGCTCCCGGTCGAAGTATCCCCGGTCGCCCACCAGGAAATAACGCACACCCGAAACAGCTGCGGCCTCACCGATGGCTGGAAACCGCAGACGATCCCCGAGCGGCACCGTTACGCTCGAAACCAATGTGGATGTCACTTTGTTTCCGCGGTAGCACGGCAGCAGCACAGCCACTTCGTGGCCCATTTCAACCAGCGCTTTGGGAAGCGCTTCCACTACGTCCGCCAGACCGCCCGTCTTCGAATACGGCAGTCCTTCGGACGATATGAATAGAATTTTCATGATGGCGAGTCGAACCGAAAACGGTAGCGGAAGCCACCTGCTTCGTCAAGGAATTCCGGCCCAATTCATCCCGTGCAGCGCTTCAAGCGCGCACCGCGCAACGCCAGTCGAAATTTGTTCGCAACCGCCCCGGGTTGCTACACTCGGCGTCGCCATGGCGCGACAACGGCTGGGCCAACATTTTCTGGGCGATATTGGATGGCGCAAACGCATCCTCGCGACGCTGCCTCTCGCCCCAAACGACACGTGGATCGAAATCGGCCCCGGCCACGGAGAAATGACGCAACTCCTCGCAGGCGATGGGCGCTGCGTCATCGCCATCGAAGCAGATCCAAAACTAGCGGAGGGCCTGCAAGCATCGGCGGACACGCAGCCCGAGCAATGGTCCGGAGTCGAGGTCGTTTCCGGCGACGTGCTGGCCACTGACGTCGGAAGCCTCGCCACCGGAAATTTTCGCGTATATGGAAATTTGCCTTACTACATCACCTCGCCCATTCTGCATCATCTGTTTCGCTGGGCGAGCCAGATCTCTTCCATTCACATCGTGATCCAGTTGGAAGTAGCGGAGCGCATCGTCGCGCAGCAAAACGTACGCGACTACGGCTATCTCTCCACGCTGTGCCAGTTCTATGCCCAGCCGAAAATCGCGCTGCGCATTCCGCCGGGCGCGTTTCGCCCGCCGCCCAAGGTAAAATCCGCGCTCGTGAGCATGACGCTTCCCGGCGAGCGCGCACACCTCAACGTGGCGGATGAAAAACGCTTCCTGGAATTTGTGCAGGCTTGCTTCGCTCAGAAACGAAAAACGCTTCGCAACAATTTGCTGGCAATCGCTGACGATAAGGAGATCCACGAAGCCCTGGCCATCGTCGGCCTTCGTCCAGACGCTCGCGCCGAGCAACTTACCCTCGCGCAATTCGCCGCGCTATTTTCCCGGCTCTCGTAACCTAACTTTGCGGGTCTTCCAGCACGGCCTGCAGCCGGTCTGGATAATTCGTCATGATGCCGTCCACGCCCGCCGCCACCATCGCGCGCATCGTTTCCGTATCGTCCACTGTCCACGTCGCCACCTGCAAATCGAGCCGGTGCGCCTCCTCCACCAATTCCCGGGTAACCAGTTTGGCTCGCGGACACAGCTGCCGGACTCCCAGTTCGATCGCAGCCTTGGCGTGATCTCGGCCCGCTTCGTCCACCAATAAACCCATCATCATCGTCGAGTCTACTTGCCGCAAAGCCGTCAGCGTGGATTCGTCAAACGAAATCACGATCGTTCGCGCCGCACTCTGCGATTTTTGCAGCGCTCCCGCCAGCGAATGATGCATGCCCCACGCCGCGTCGTACTTCACTTCGAGATAAAAGATCACATCATGCTTCTTCGCAAATTCTAAAATCTCTTCCAGCGTCGGTATCCGCTGTCCCATGAACTCGCGGTCAAACCACATACCGGCGTCCAGCTTGCGCAACTCCGCCAACGTGAAATCGTGGACGTTGCCGCGCCCGTTGCTGGTGCGTTCCAGTGTGGCATCGTGGATAGCCACAAACCGCGCATCACGCGTCAGGTGCAGGTCCGTCTCAATGAACCCGGCGCCCAATTCGACAGCGCGTTGATACGCTGCCAGCGTATTCTCCGGGGCATGCCCGGACGCCCCGCGATGCGCAATGACCCATGGTTTTCGCATGACCACGGCTATCCTAGCAGACAAATCCGGCCTGCCGCCTAGCGCGTATTGCCGAGAGTGATGCAAATTGCACTCCGCTGGCAGCCGGAGTGCTCCTCGGCCTATACAGGATTTACCGGCTAGATAACCGCCACCAGACTCTGTCAGATTGGTTCACGTGACGAGGTAACGGTGATGTAAATCGTTGCCTAATTAGGACAATCCATTGCCGGTCGAGGACGCCCCATAAGTATCAAGGCCCACGAAAACAAGCTCTCGCCGGTCCCAATTGTGTATGAACGATGTATCTCCAACAATTTCTGCGATGTAGCGCGAGGCTAGGCGAAATGTCTTGTAACCTCTTTTGGAATCTGGATTGCCCTCTACTTTCGCCTCTCAGCGGCGAACCGCTGAAATTCTACATTTTGCTCCAGTGCGGTCTGCCGTCCCGTGGCCGAATTGAAAGAAGAACATTAAGAGAGTTCTATAGCCCCTGAATGAGACCCGGGGCGGAGTTTTTGCATCCATGGCCAGCGCGAGATCTCAATTGAACCTCTCATCCGAGCCCGTTCAAGCGATGAACGTCGCGCCTGCAGGTTTTGATCCTGCCCACGAGCTTCCGAAACGCTTCATCGAATTCTTACTGCCATTTCATCGCGCCTTCACACCCCGGCAACGCGATCTGATTGGCCGCCGCGCTTCCGTTCTGGACGGCGCGCATCGTGGCCACTTACCGAATTACTTGCATCCGTGGCATGCCACTCAGGAATCCTGGCGCATCGAACTGCCGGAATGGTGCCAGGATCAGCGCAACCAAATGACCGGCCCAGCCGATGACGCCGAGCTGGTGGTGAAGATGCTCAACTCCGGCGCACCTGGCGTAATGCTCGATCTCGAAGACTCCATGGCCAACACTTGGCCGCATCTGATGCAAGGTGTCTCGAACATCCTCTTAGCCCTGCGCGGCGAACTGACCTATTTCGACAAGAAGCGCGATCGCACTGTCAAAATCGAGCCAGGCAAGACAGTCCTCTCCCTACGCCCGCGCGGGCTCCATCTTCGCCAAGGCGGCGTGCTCAACGGCGAATCGCTGCCCGCCTCCATCTTCGATGTCGCGCTGATCGCCTTTCAGCTGAATCCGGAAGAACTGAAACATCCGCTCACGTTCTACATTCCGAAATCCGAATCCGCCGAAGAAGCGCTGTGGTGGCGCGACCTTTTCCGTTCGATCGCGCGAGCGAAGGGTTGGCCGCACAACTACATCAAGTGCATGGCCCTGGTCGAATCCCACCCCCTCGCGTATCAAATGGAAGAATTCGCCTACAATCTCCGCGACCACATCCTCGCGCTAAATCTCGGCCGCTGGGATTACATGGCCAGCCTGATTCATTTCAACCTGCACGATCCGAACTGGGTCCTCCCGGATCGGAACACCATTCCGCACGACGTTGCCTTCTTTCAGAATTTGCGTACGGCGATTCCCGAAATCTGCCACAAACACGGCTTGCTCGCGATCGGCGGCATGACGGCGCTCTATCCCAGCCGTGAAGATGCGGAACTGAATGCCCGCGCCCTGGCGGTGCTCGAAAAGGACAAAAAGAACGAAGCCATGTCCTTGATGGACGGCGCCTGGACCGGGCATCCCGATCAGAACGAAATCGCGGTCAGCCAGTTCCCTGCTCCGAATCAATTGCATGCCCGTCCCGCCAATCACAATACGCGTCCCGATTTGCGTCCCGTTCCGGCAGGCGTCGGCAAACATACTCTTAGCGGGACGCGCGCCGCGGTGCGTACGGTGATTCGCTATCGCCAAGGTGTCCTGAGCGGGCGTGGCGCCAGCCTGCTCGACGGCTACATGGAAGATCTCGCCACGGACCGCATCTATCGTCTGATGATCGCGCAACGCATCCGCCATCGCGATGTAACTCACATTCTCGATGACAATGGCGAACCTGTGGCTCATACTCCCGACTTCGTAACACGCCTTTTCGACGAAGAACTGGCGCGCATCACGCTTGAGTTGCCGCCGGGTACTCCGCCCGAGGCAATCGAACGTTTCACCCAGGCGCGCGTTTTAAGCGAGCGCATGATCAGTACCGGCGAGTTCAATCCGTCCTAGGCGGCGGAAGAAACTTGCACGTGAGCGATTTAAGGGTAGTGTAGGGGACTTGGGAATGGCACCGAAAGGCAGCAGCGTAATTCAGGCGATGTTGAAGCGTCTGGCAGAAGAAGAAGAGCAGTATAAGAAAGAAAAGGCAGTGGGGTCAGTCGACGCAACAAAGCCGCTCCAGATAAGAGCGGCCGCGTACTGAGGATGTGATTCGACGGCAGCGGCCCTCGTGCCGTTCCAGTTCGGTGGATGGTAATTGCGGCTTCGCCGAAAGGAACGATACGTGCTTGGGGAGCGGTATCATGGCGCTGTTCGTTGTAGTTGTGGTGGGTTTGGTGGTCGCGCAGACTTGGTTTGACTGGCGCGATGCGAAAAAAGGATGGGTCGTGCCGGAGTGGGCGAAGGGCATGGCGCTCGCGTGCGCCGTAGCTGCGTTGCTCACCGCCGCAAGCTCGTTTGCGTCCTTCTGGCTTCAGGATTCGGCCAGCGCTGCTAGCAGCCCATTCAACGCGCACTTGTTCTGGCCCGAACTGGGCTTCCTGCTCTGCACCATGGGCGCGATCATAGTCGCAGTCCGCAAAAAGCGGCTGCGCCTCATGCTGATCCTCACAGGCGTCTTAACCGCCGCCTTCTGGATCGGCATGACCATGTCGTAGCGCCGGCCTCGAGGCTCTTCCGGCGTCGTTCCCGCGCTCGTCGCCAAGCATCCGAGTACTAAGAATTCCATTACCGTACCCTCTCCACGCAGCCTGTTTGTTTGCCTCCTCAAGTTCCTTTAAAGCCCTCCGCTCCTTGCCTCCCCGCTTCCTTGCCCCCCTGCCTCCTCCAAACCTCCATTCGCCGGTAACCAACCGCCACTGGCCGAATATTGCGCGACGTGCCTCGCCTCCTCCTCTATTCTCGCCTCATGAACGGCAACGCAGATCGCAACAAGCTTCGGACGGGAGACGAGCAAATGACAAACGCGAATGGCGGGTCGTCGATCACATCCACTCTTGAGGGCGTGCGGTTCCCCGAAGCGGGAGCGACGCTGCTAATCGTGCTGGGTATCGTCTTTCAATTGGGCGAACTCGGCTACGGCCATCTCCAATCCGGCAACTTGTGGTTCTTTTCCACGATGTTGACGGACATTTGGAATATCCTCTCGTTGCGGCTCGATGTTCCAGGCCTCAGCGAACTGCTGCGCTACTGGCCGCTGGCGCTGGTCGGCCTGGGACTCGCTATCTTGCTCGCGACGCACGAAAACCGTTCGCGTCGTGCGCGCAGGGGAAACCGGCATGCCCAATGACATCCGGCGGTTCAGCTGGAGCTTCACGTTCGGCGCGCTCATCGTCGCCGCCGGCGTGGTGCTCCTTCTCGATCAGCAAGGGCTGATTAACGCTGACCGCGTCTTTACTTTCTTCTGGCCCGCCGTGTTCATTCTTGGCGGATCGGTGATGCTGGCAGACTGCCGCGGCAACGGCGGGCGCGGCGTCACGGGCATTGTGTTCGTTACCATTGGCGTCATCATTTTGCTGGACAGCCTCGGCATTGCTCACATTCGCTTTGAAACCTTCTGGCCTGTCATCGTCATAGGTGCCGGGCTCCTGATGATCTGGCGAGCGATTGGCGCTCCACGGTCAGGGCCGCCAGGCCGGAATTGGTGGGACTATCTGCGCTCGGGAGGATCCGGAGATTCCGGCGCGGAATTCAATCATGTGGCGATCTTCAGCGGATTTAAACGGCGCACCACTTCCAAGAACTTTAAGGGCGGAAAAATACTCGCGGTTTTCGGTGGTTTTCAGATTGACCTAAGGCAAGCCGATATTGAAGGTGACTCCGCCGAAGTGGAGGCCATCTCCTTGATGGGCGGAGGCGAAATCAAGGTCCCCTATACTTGGAACGTCGTAATGGAAGGCATCGGCTTCATGGGCGGATACGTTGACGAAACCGATCAGACCCCGCCCCCGGCTGGCACACCCCGAAAGCAATTAATCGTGAAGGGAGCCGCCATTATGGGCGGCATCGTCGTCAAAAACTAAGCGCGAAAATGCACCCCATTCTCAGCAGCCCTCGGCGCATCGTGATTTACCTGTTCGCTTGGATTCCGATCACGGGCCTGTTGGCCTATCTGCTCACGGTTTTCCACGAGATTACCAACGTCGAAGCGGTAGCCTTGGCCGTTCCGCTTTGCTTCCTGCACGCGCTCGTCTGTCTATCGTCGTGGTATTCCTGCCGTGGCAATCCTCTCGATAAATACAGTCTCGGGCGCCTGCTGAGCACCCACCTCACCGCCGCCCTCGTCTCAGCCATCATCTGGGCTTTCGCCGCAGTAGGCCTTGCCAGCTCACTGTCGAGACTTCCGTCGTTCGAAGGCTTGAGCAGGCGCTTCCGCCCCGAAATTCCGGTGATGATCGTCACTGGCCTGCTGCTTTACTTGCTATGGGTGGCTCTCTACTACGTAATTATCGGCGTCGAGGCCTCACGCGAAGCGGAAGCGCGTGTGATGAAAGCTAGTGTCCTGGCGCGCGACGCTGAACTGCGCGCACTGAAAGCGCAGGTCAATCCGCACTTCCTCTTCAATAGCCTGAATTCCATCAGCGCGCTGACCACCTCCGACGCTTCGAAGGCCCGGGAAATGTGCATCCTTCTCGGCGATTTCCTGCGCCGTACGCTGGGCCTGGGCGAGAAAGCCGCAATCCCGCTCGAAGAAGAACTGTCCCTGATCCGCGCGTTTCTCGCCGTCGAAAAAGTTCGCTTCGGCTCGCGCATCCAAATGGAAGAAAATATTGATAAGGCCGCGCTGGCCGTACCCGTCCCACCGCTGCTCTTGCAGCCTCTCGTGGAAAACGCAGTCGTGCACGGAATAGCCAATCTCGTCGAAGGCGGCTGGATTCGTCTGGACGTCAGGTCGCAAAATGGCGACTTGGCCATCACTGTCGAAAATAGCTTCGACCCCGAAGCTCCGCCTCGCCGAAAAAGCGGCGTCGGCCTAGTCAATGTCCGCCAACGCCTCCAGGCTCGCTACGGCAATCGCGCCACATTTGGCGTCCTGACGGAAGGTGATCGTTACCGCGTGGCCTTGACGCTCCCGGCGGAAAGCGAGATGCAACCATCATGACCCGCGAAGCCGCCAAAAAGATCCGCGCCGTCATCGTTGACGACGAACAGCTCGCGCGACAGGTCTTGCGCGAATTTATGTCAAGCCACCAGGAAATCGAACTCATCTGTGAATGTGCCAACGGCTTCGAAGCCGTCAAAATCGTCGCCGAACAGAAACCCGACCTGATGTTCCTCGATATTCAAATGCCCAAGCTCGACGGCTTCGAAGTCCTCGAATTAATCGGCAAGGACACCGCCGTCGTCTTTGTCACCGCTTACGATAGCTACGCGATCAAAGCCTTCGAAGTCCACGCTGTTGACTATCTGCTCAAACCCTTCGGCGCCGATCGCTTCGAAGCCGCGCTCGCGCGCGCAAAGCAGCGCCTCGGAGGCAAGTTGCCGGAAACGACGCCACCTGCTGCCGATTTGGCCGCTGCTGCGCGCCCGCCGGCTCAATATCTCGATCGCATTGCCGTGCGCGACGGCACGCGTGTCTTCATCATTCCCGTCGCCAAGCTTGATTACGCCGAAGCTCAGGATGATTACGTCGCTCTCGCGGCCGATGGCAAGAAGCATTTGAAGCAGCAAACGATTTCCAGCCTGGAATCCGCGCTCGACCCCTCGCGCTTCATGCGTGTCCACAGGTCCTACATCGTAAATTTAGAGCGCGTCGCCAAAGTCGAGCCGTATGCCAAGGACAGCCACGTTGCAGTGCTCACCGGTGGCGCGCAACTGCCCGTCAGCCGCGCCGGTTACGCGCGCCTGCGGGCGTTCCTCGACAAATAGCAGCCGCCACGCTCGAGAAATCTCATCTTGAGTCGATTCCGGGTTCCAGAACTTCTACTACTCCCGTTCAACGCCTGTTAACCACCTATATATTGCGAGCCCCGCCTTTTCGTAGTACTGTCCCCGCCATGCCCCGCCCTAAGACGCGACGGTCCCCCCGCCACGGCGTTAAGGGCATTCAAAGGAGAGGTAGGAAAATGGCATCCCCGGCGGACGCAAAGCTGCCCAATTCATCCAGCAAAGAGAACGCGGAAGGCGCAAACGTAGACAAGATACGCGACATATTGTTTGGGTCGCAGATGCGCGACTACGAAAAGCGCTTTTCTCGCCTGGAAGACACCGTAACCAAGGCGGTCGAAACCCTGCGCGAAGACATGACCAAGCGCCTCGACACCCTGAGCAGTTACATGAAGGAAGAAGTGGATTCGCTCAGCCAGCGCCTCAAGGCCGAAAAATCCGAACGCACCGAAGGCGCGAAGGAAATCTCACGGGAAATCAAAGATAGCGCCAAGATCATCGAGAAAAAGCTGTCGCAGCTCGAAGAGCAGATGGCGGACGGGCACAGCGAATTGCGCACGAAATTGCTCGAGCACTCCAAATCCGTCTCCGCCGAAATTGACAAGCTGCGCCGCGACACCGCTGCCGCGTTGAATCGTGAAGTCGAAGTTCTGCGCGATGAAAAAACCGATCGCGCCGGCCTCGCCGATCTGTTCAACGAGTTCTCCCTGCGTCTGAAAAATAAATTCGAGCTGCCGGAAGAATAGCCAGCGAGTGAATAAGGAATCGCGGAACTCAGCGGGAGGCGCGCCGTGAACCCGCCGGGCCGAGACCTTCCTTCCAACATGGCCGAGCAAGCGCAACGCCGCGCCCCTGTGGCGCAGGCTCCGGACACACCGACGGACAATAATCACGCCTACGAAGAACTACGCGAACTGATCGTCAAGCCTGAGCAGGAAGGCATCGCGGCGATTCAGGATCGCCTGGAAAATCTCGAAAAACGCACGCAGGACGTCAGCTCCGTAGTCGCGGAAGCGATTCAGATGCGCCGCGAAAAAGGCGACGACGAAGCTCTCGCCGAAGCTCTCGCTCCCACCATCCAGGAAACTCTCCGCGAATCCGTCCGCCGCGATCCGCAAGTTTTGGCCGATGCGCTGTTCCCTGTCATGGGCCCCGCCATTCGCAAATCCATAAGCGAAACTTTGCGCTCGATGCTCGAGTCGTTCAACGAAGCTCTCGAGCACAGCCTCTCCTGGCAAGGCCTGAAGTGGCGCATCGAATCCTTCCGCACCGGCCGGCCCTTCGCGGAAATCGTGCTGATGCACAGCCTGCTCTATCGCGTCGAACAGGTTTTCCTGATTCATCGCGAAACTGGCTTGGTCCTCAGTCACGTTGTAGCTCCCACTGCCGCCTCGCAGGATGCGGACATGGTTGCGGGCTTGCTCTCTGCTATCCAGCAATTCGCGCGCGATTCCTTCACTCCCGAAAAGACCGAAACCCTCGGAAACATGACGTTCGAAGAGCTGCAAATTCGCGTCGTCACTGGCCCCGGCGCCGTGATCGCCGCGGCCATCCGCGGCCACGCTCCTGAAAGCTACAGCATCGCGATGGACGAAGTACTCGAAGACATCCAGCGCTTCTACGGCTCGGCGCTCGCAAACTTCAAAGGCGATGCGGCTCCATTTCGTTCAGCCGAAGATCGCATCGCCAAACTGCTCGAAACCCAGTATCGCGAGAAGGCCGTGGAAAAGAAAAAGCCGCGCGCCGCGATTATCGCTGCATCCGTAGTCGCGGCGATTCTTCTCGTCTGGGGCGTCTACTCCACGTACTTACTGGTCGAATGGTCGAGCTTCCTGCACCAACTGCGCCACCAACCCGGCATCGTGGTGGTTTCCTACTCGAAAGACGGCCGCACGTTTCACATTCAGGGATTCCGCGACCCGCTCTCCGAAGATCCCAGAAAACTCGTCGCGCAGGCCGGACTCGACCCTGACTACGCCGACTTGCAACTGGCGCCGTATTATTCGCTGGACGACGCCATCGTCGCCAAACGCGCCACCGCGCTCTTGCATCCGCCCGCCGGCGTGAAACTCACGGCCAAAGACGGCGCGCTCGACGCCGCAGGCGCCGCCCCGCAGCAATGGATCACACGCTTCGAAGAAAGAGGACCTTGGATTGCCGGCGTAAGCAAGCTCGACGAATCCCACTTGCAGAACTCTACTGTCCAGGAATTGAACGCGCAGAAATCCGCCATTGAATCAATCGCATTGCTCTTCCCCCTCGGCCGCGCCGAACTCGAGCCCGGACAGGAAGCCTCTCTAGCGCAAGCGGAAAAGGAAATTCGTAACCTGGTCGCACAGGCCGCGCGCCTTGGTGAAGCCGTCAGCGTTGACTTGATCGGCCATACCGATAGCACCGGCGTCGAGGCCGCCAATCTCCCGCTCAGCCAGCAGCGCGCGGACCAGATTCGCGGCAGCCTTCTGCGCAACGGCGTTAAGGAAGTCAATTTGCGCCCGCACGGCGTCGGCACTACGCAACCACTGCGCAGCGAAGAAACCGAAGACGGACGCCGCCTCAATCGCAGCGTCACGTTCAAGATTTATTTCAGCGCCGCACCCGGTAGCGCATCCTCCGGCGCTGCTCCCGAATACTGAGCGAACATCGCCATGCTCCAGAAGAAAGTCTGCATGCTGGGTTCGTTCTCCGTGGGTAAGACCAGTCTCGTGCGGCGTTTCGTCGAAAGTATCTTCGATGAAACGTATCACACCACCATCGGCGTTAAAGTAGACAAGAAAATCGTGAAAGTGAACGCCGAAGACGTCACGTTGATGCTGTGGGACATTTACGGCGAAGACATTTTTCAGAAGATGCGCATGTCCTATCTGCGCGGTATGTCCGGCTATCTCCTGGTCGTTGACGGCACTCGTCGCCAAACGCTTGCAGACGCGCTCGCCTTGCATGAACGAATCGTCCAAGAAATCGGCAAGCTTCCGGCGGTGCTGGTCCTCAATAAAGACGATCTAAGGGACCAATGGGAAATTGACCCCGCCCAGGAAGCGACACTCACCGAAAATGGCTGGACCGTTCGGCACACCAGTGCGAAGACCGGTGAAGCGGTCGAAAACGTTTTCCTCCATCTCGGGCAAGCAATGCTGGCCGGCTAAATGTACTCGAGTTCCATTTTTGAATCGTTTTTCGCCGCGCAGGGTTACGCGCTCTTTGAACATCTCGGCGACGGCAATTTCCGCCTCATCGGCGGTTGGCCGTCCTGGTGCGCGGATATCTGGAGCCCGCGGCCCGCAGGCGAGGCAATCATCCGCTTGGGCGATAATTCACCATTCCTCGAGAATTTCCTTTTCGAAGCGGGTGAATTCTGGAACTCCAAGCCTACCGGCTCGCTGAATTCCGGCAATTGGAGCGAGCGCGGCGCCTCCGCGAAAGACACGCCTCTTGAAGCCTCCGCCTACTGGCTCGAAGGAAAACAGATTCTCATCGTTCGCAATCTCTCCGAGACATTCGCGCAGCAACAAGCCTGGTTCCAAACCGCCCGCAATTCCCTGCTCGAACACGAAAAGCTCATCAAGGAAATCCAGAAGAAGGAAATCCTGCTGCATTGCATCGTTCACGACCTCACCCAGCCTCTCAGCGCCATGAACGGAGTGTTTTCTCTCCTCAAGCGCGAAGCCCTGGCCCCGGCGTTGAAGAAATATGTCATCTCCGGCGAACGTGAATCGCAGCGCCAGGAACTGATGATCCGTGGGATTCTGGAAGCATTTTCCGGCGACCTCGCCGCTCAACAAATTAACGATGCCGCCGCAACAGAAGTTCCGGACTTGCTAGCCTGTGCGAAACAAGTGATCGAGGAATTCTCGACTGCCTTTCGTGAACGCGGCGTCCGTCTGCGCCTCGATCCGCGCACGAATACCTCGCGCGACTGGCACGTAATAGGCGATGCTTCGCGCCTCGATCGCGTCTTTGGCAACTTGCTGGAAAACGCGATGCGCTACACGCCGAAAGGCTCAATGGTTACGGTCGGCCTGGAAGATCAAGGCGATTCCGTGCTGGCCTTCGTGGACGACGAAGGCCCTGGGCTGCCTCCCGGCCAGCGCGTCGATCAGCTTTTTGCGCTCTTTGCGAAAGGCAAGTCGAACGCAGGCAAAGCCGGCCTCGGGCTCTATTTCTGCAAGATCACGGTCGAGCGGTGGGGCGGCACGATCGGCGCGCTAACTCGTGAGCCGCACGGCGCGCGATTCTGGTTCCGCCTGCCCCGCGCGGTGAAGGCCGCGGAACTAACAAAAGCCGCGCCGCCAGACAAACCCTCTGGAAAAGAGAAATCGCGCGAAAGAGGCAAAGCCGAAAGGTCTCTCCGTATCCTCATCGCCGACGATGCCGAGCTCAATCGCGATCTCGTCGTCGAATTGCTTCAGAAGCGCGGACATGAAGCGGAAGCAGTAGCCGACGGCCGCGCCGCGCTCGCGGCTCTCGGTCGCCACGCCTTTGACGTCGTTCTCATGGACGAGGAAATGCCGCGCATGACCGGCCTCGAAGCGACACGCGCCATTCGCCAGCGGGAGGCGGGCTCAGGCAAGCACCAGATCATCATCGGCCTGAGCGGGCATGCCACCGAAGAGGACGAAGCCCGTTTTCGCGAAGCAGGCATGGACGCCGTTCTCGCCAAGCCCGTTCACATGGACAAGCTGTACTGGGTCGTCGAATCCACGGCACAAAGTATGCGGAAATCTGCGACGCGTGCTTCGTCGCTCACCGAACAGCTCCCGCCGGACGCGTCGCAATCTTCGGCGCCGATGCCAACTGCGGCTTCGAACGCAGCGGCGGCTTCCGAAGATGCTCACGCGCACCTCCGCCGCACTATCGGCGGAAACGAACGGCTAATCCACTCGCTCGCGAAAACGTTTCTGGCCGACGCGCCGAAGACTCTCGCTCTCATCCGCAAAGCCATTGCCAATAAAGATCACGCCAAGCTAGCCAGCGCCGCACACCTGCTGAAAGGCTCCATCGCAATCTTTGGCGCGCCCAAAGCTGTGGCTGCCGCCCGCAATCTCGAAACCTTGGGGCGCGAGCGCAATCTGGCCGGCGCCGAAAACACCCTGCACGTTCTCGAATCCGAGTTCACAATTCTCCAGCAGGAACTTCACGTGATCCAATCCGCGCCTGAACCAGCCACGCGTCGAAAACCGCAACCGCGCAGTCGCAGCAACGCGCGCTTTCGTCGCTAATTTCCGCCTGAATGATAAACGTCGCTCGTTTGACTTTCGCTTTTTATTCGCCTACACTAATTTCTGCATGAACCCAATACGGCGGGTGCTTTCGCTGTCCCATTGCCTTTCAGGGTGATCGCAGGTGACCACCCGGCTCTCCCGGACCGCGGCGCACCCGCCCCCAGTTCCGCAAGCACTGCGGCGCCCTACCCTGGTGGCGTCGCGACGGGCTCATCCCACTCTGGTCCCGGTGCCTGCGAAAACCGCGCCTTCTGCTGACTAAACGGGCACCCTTGCGGTACGCGTGCTTGCTGCCCGGCTCGGGCGGCGTGATACTCGGAGCCATGAAACGGGGGATTGCGCTCGCAGGCTACCTCGCTGGACTCGCTGCCCTGCTGTTGCCGGCAACTGCGGCGCGCGCCGACGAGATCAAGCTCAAGGATGGCTCGAAGATCATCGGCACGATCGTCGGCTTCGAGGACAATTCCTTCAGGGTGAAGACCAGCTACGGATTCGCGGTAGTGCAGAAAGACCAGGTCGTCTCCATCGTCGTCACAGACAGCGCGAAGAAGCCCGAACCGAACGCGCCGAAAACTGCCACCGCGGCTGCCGCGCCTGCGTCCGCAGCTACACCGGCACCAAATTCACCGTCTGCGAAGACCGAAAAGGCGGAGCATGCAGTCGCAGCTCCGCCGAAGCCTGCCGCAACAGACTCTGCATCCAACGACGTTGTCGAATATCCGCACACGGACGCGCCGTCGGCGTCTGCGAACGGCGCGCCACCTTCCGCAGCGGTGAAGAATCCGCCGCAGCCGAAAGTTACGCCGGTTGCTGCGCCTCCACCGCCGAAACCTGCCGCGCCGGAGCCGATGCGCGAAGCAGTGAGTGGGAATACTTACACGAACGACACCTATGGGTTCCGCATGTACAAACCGCCGGACTGGCATGTGATCGCGGGCGCGAGCAAGATTCTTCCCGGCGCAATCACGGCGATGGGCACGGACGATCAGACCACTTACTTGATGATCGGGCAGGAAACCGGAGGCAAATCACTGACGAGCGTGATTGACGCCGCAGACAAGCGGCTGCACGACGTGATGGACAACTTCCGGCCGCTCGACGAAAAGCACGTGACCATTTCGGGCGTCACGGCAATCGAGCGGCGGTTTCGCGGGAGCGTGGACGAGCACGACTGGTCCGGAGTCGCTGTTTACATTCCACGCGGCAATAGCGTGTACACAATCTTCGGCATGACGCTGGCGAGCACCGACCTGGTGCAAATTCAGGAAAACGTAATTTCCCGCGCCATTACCAGCCTGCAATTCACTAAGTAGCGACCGAGAATTTGCGAGCGCAGCTTGTAGCCGCCTTGCGGATTCAGCGTTCGCGAGCAGTCGGAACCGAGCAGCACCTAACTCCGGCGAGGCAAGCCTCGCCTTGCAACAGGCGTGAGCAAGCTCCCGCACTCCCAGATGTTGGCGGCGTTTCCACCTCGATGCGCGTGCGAGCCGCGGAGCGCTCTAATCTCTCGCTTCGCATTTCTGAACTCAGAATTTGGTGACTTCGCTGAAATGAAAGTCGCGAATCTTCATCGGCGGCACCACCATCTCGAACGATTCTTCGCCCGTGGCGCGCACTGCCGGCCCGAGCATCTCGACCTTCGCCAGCGCATCAATAATTCCTTGATTGAAGCGGAAATTGCGGATGCCGCCGGCGACGCGTCCATTTTCCACGAGGAATGTGCCGTCGCGAGTCATTCCGGTCAGCACCTTTTCGTAGGGGTCCACTTCGCGGATGTACCAGAAGCGCGTCACCAGCACGCCGCGCTCGGTGGAACGAATCATGTCGTCTACCGATTTATCGCCGCCGGAAAAAACCAGGTTCATCGGCGCTTCGCCGTATTCATTCGGCAGCGTGAAGCCGTGGCCGGTGGGTTTCGCCTTCATTTTCTTTGCGGTAACGCGCGAATAAACCAAATTCTTGGGAACGCCATGATCTACTAGCAGCACTTTCTGCCGCGGCAAGCCTTCGCCGTCCCAAGGCGCGCCCACTTGCAGCGGATGGTAGACGTCGTCCCACAACGTGATGTTTTCGCCGAAAATCTTCTTGCCCATGCGCTCGTTGAGGCAGGAACGCTTATCGAGAATGGCCATTCCGGCAAAATCGTAAAAAATCGAGCCCACAAAATCGAGCGCCGCGGCCGGCTCCAGAATCGCCGTGTAGTAGCCCGGCTCCAGCTCGCGCGGTTTGCGCGAGCCCGCGGCCTTTTCGCTGGCGCTTTCAAAAAGCGCGTCCGGGTCAATATTCAAAATGTCCGGCGAATTGGACTTCGCCCAGCCCGAGGAATTCTCCTCGAGAATCGTGACGGAAAACTCAGCGCGCGTGTCGTCATGCCGGGCGGAAAGTCCCTTGGAATTCGCCAGCACGTTGCGCACGAATCCCGTGGTGAAAATTCCGGCGGCGGTTTGCTTCCCTTCTTCCGCCATTTTGCAAACGCGCGTGACGGCTCGCGCACGGTCTTGCGGAGTGGCGGAAACGGTCGAAGCGAAGAAGTGCGCAACCTTCTGATATTTCTGGGGCCCCAGCATCGGCAGCGGATCGGGATTTTCCGGCTGGTTGCGTGCCAAATTCATGGCGGCCGCAACCACGCGGCGCAACGACTCTTCGTCGGTCTTGTTCGTGGTCGCGCGCGCGGTATGGCCATCCACCACTGCGCGCACAGAAATGCCAAGTGTGTGCTCGGAAACGTTCTGATGGATCGTATTGTTCGCGAAACGCGTCAGCGCATCTACAGTCGAATCAATTTCGACTTCCGTCTCGTCGGCTTCGCTCAATTTCAAAATGCGTTCAGCGATGTGTTCCAGGTCTGACGCCGAATACCGCGCACTTGCTACATAGCCCGTGGAATTCCCTGATGAAGCCCGTGGCAGCGCGCGCTTCTTGCGCGCGCGTGACTTCGATAGCGATTTTTTCTTCGCGGCCATTTATTTGGAGAACGCCACTCCCACCTTCACGTTGCGAAACCGCGCCGGCGATGCGCCGTGCCCCGTGCCCATCGTCTGCATCGGCTGTCCTTTGCCGCAATTGGGCGTGCCCCACAGCGTCCAGTGCTCGCGGGAGCAGATCGCATCGCAACTGTTCCAGAATTCCGTGGTGATCCCGCTATAGCTGGGATTCTTGATCATGCGGCCCTTCTTGCCGCCTTTGATCTCCCAGCCAATTTCCGTGGAAAACTGAAAATGGTAGCGGCGGTCGTCAATGGACCACGAGCGGTTGGTCTCCATCAAAATGGCGTCGTCCGTATCCGCAATCAAATCGTCATAATTCCACGCGCCGGGATTGATACTGATATTTGTCATGCGAATCATAGGCAGCCGGTTCCACGATTCCGTGCGCATGGTGCCGTTCGAGCGCGTCTCGCCGATGGCGGAAGCGAGCTCGCGATTACTCAGATACCCCGTAAAAAGCCCGTCAGTGATGATCGGAGTGCATTGCGCCGGCACGCCTTCGTCGTCGTAAGCAAACGTGCCGAGCCCTGGCCCATGCGCGAGCCGCGCGTCGGCCACTACATTCACAATGTCCGAGCCATATTTCAATTTCCGGAGCTTGTCCACCGTGAGAAAACTCATCCCGGCGAAATTCGCTTCCTGGCCGAGCACGCGGTCGAGTTCAATGGGATGGCCGATGGATTCGTGAATCTGCAAGCCCAGCTGCGAGCCGCCGAGAATAATCGTCTGCGTCCCCTCCGGGCATTGCGCGGCCGAGTGCAGCGCTACGGCTTCTTCGCCGATCCGTTGGGCATTACCCACCAGATCGAACGATTCGATCAGTTCGTAACCCTGCAGCGAATGCTGCCCGCCGAAACTATTCGGATACGAGCGCTTTTGAATTTCGCTGCCCGCAAAACTCGTCGCGACGATCCCGCCGCCCGCATGCATCTTGACCTGATGAATGGAGGAGCCAATGCTGGAGACAAATAGCTGGTCGATCCGCTTGAAGGACATCGAGCCTTCCGCCAGCGTGACGCCCTTCACGCCGAGCATTTGCTTGTCCGCGGCAATCAACAAATCAATCTGTCTCTCGACGGGAATCCGAAAAGGATCTTTCAGAAATGGATTCTGCCACGTGTCTACGTAGGCTTCTTCGGGGGCGAGCGCCACGTTCTCGCGCTTCGCGAGCGCGGAAGCTTTCGCGATGGCCACCGCTTCGGCGGCGCACGCCTGCACTCCCTCGCGAGTGAGCCGGTCCGTGGACGCAAATCCCCAAGCGCCGCTCGCGATCACACGAACGCCGATCCCCAGCGTTTCCGATTCGACGAGCGTACCTACTTCGCCGTTTTTCGTGCCGAGTTCGCGCTGGCGGATGTCCATCACGCGCGCGTCGGCATAGCTTGCTCCACGGCGTTTGGCCGTCTCGATTGCCCAATGGGCCCAGTCCTGCATCATGCGCGGGCGATCCGGGAATTAGGGATGGGATTGTCCGCGATCCCAGGCGGGAAAAACGGCTTGTTTGGTAGCGACAGCGAATATCGAGTGCTCGTCAGTTTGTATCGAATAAGAATTGGCTCGGGTCTTTGTTTTGAACAACTTACGCGGTTTCGTGTTCTGGAAAAGCGGCAATTTGTATCGAGAAGTGACAGGGTGGTGGGGACGTCGATAGACGCGGATTGCAGCGTCTCGTGTAGTTGGTGCTGGCCGTTATGTCGCAAAAAAATCATCGGACCATCTTAGAGAGACAGGCCTGAGAATGCAAATTGGGTGTGTGCTACGAGTTCCTATGAGGGGCACTTACTGCACGCCGCGGACTACAAGCAAGAGAGATTCTTCGCTTCGCTCAGAATGACGGCTTAAAGGCAAAGGCAACGGCAACGGCTCAAATGCGGAGACACGGCCTAAAGGCAACGGCGACAACTTAGATGCAAAGGCGGGGCATAAGTGCGGAGGCGACGGCGTAGAGATGACTTGGGGCGGCGTTGTTGGGGGAACGCGATGGGATCAGTCTTGCTTTAGCGGGATGAAATCTTCGGCCAGATCTTTCCAGGTTGGGTTTGTGGATTCGATCAGGGCGACTTTTCTTGAACGCAGCCAGCCTTTGATTTGTTTTTCTCGTGCGATGGCTCTGTGGATGTCGCTGAATTGTTCCCGGTAGACCAGGCGCGTTACGTTGTATTTTTTCGTGAAGCCCTGGAGGAGCTTCTCACGGTGCTCGGTCATTCGTCCAGTGAGTCGGCTGGTGACACCTGTGTAGAGGACTCCGGATTTGCTGGCTAGGATATAGACGTAGCCGCCTTTCGTGCGCACATGTCACCTTCGAGCGTCGTCATTCTGAGCCCCGGATTTTTCGGGGCGAAGAATCTCTCTTGGCTTTTTGGGTGCGACTGCACGATCAGTCCGTTTTGCAGCTGCGAAGTACGCGATGGCTTACATCTCGCACGTTGTTACAGAAGGCAAGAGAGATTCTTCGCTTCGCTCAGAATGACAGCTTAAACGCAATGGCAGCGGCGAGCACAATGGCAACGGCGCTGACGCACCGCGCACCGGACGCGAAAAAAAAGGGCGGGTCTTAGACCCGCCCCTACAAACATGTACCCGACACCGAGCTTGAAACTAGGTGCCTTCGGACCAGCTGGCCAAGTAGTGCTCTTGTTCGGCGGTTAGCTTGTCCACTTGGACGCCCATGGATTCCAACTTTAGCTTGGCGATTTGGCGGTCAATGTTTTCAGGCACCGCGTAGACCTGGGGTTTCAGGTCCTTGGCGTTCTTCACCATGTATTCGGACGCCAGCGCCTGGTTGGCGAAGCTCATATCCATCACGACCGCTGGGTGGCCTTCGGCGGCGGCCAGATTGATCAGGCGGCCTTCGCCGAGAAGATAAATCTTGCGGCCGTCTTTCATCGCGTACTCGTCAACGAAAGGACGCGCGATTTTCTTCGAGCTGGCGAGCTTCTCAAGCGCCGGGATATCAATTTCGACGTTGAAGTGGCCGGAATTGCAAACCACCGCGCCATCCCGCATGTTCTCGAAGTGCTCGTGAGCGATCACGGACTTGTTGCCGGTAACGGTGACGAAAATCTCGCCGATCCGGACCGCGTCAGCCATCGGCATTACACGGAAACCGTCCATGATGGCTTCGAGCGCGCGGGTGGGATTGATTTCGGTGACGATCACATCCGCGCCCAAGCCCTTGGCGCGCATCGCGACGCCGCGGCCGCACCAGCCGTAGCCGGCGACGACGACTTTCATTCCGGCGATCAGCATATTGGTCGCGCGGATGATGCCGTCAATCGTGGATTGGCCCGTGCCGTAGCGATTGTCGAAAAGATGCTTGGTCAGCGCGTCGTTCACGGCGATGACGGGATACTTCAGAGTGCCGTCTTTTGCCATTGCGCGCAGACGAATCACGCCGGTGGTGGTTTCTTCGGTTCCACCGATGACGTTCGGAACCAGTTGCGGATGCTTGGTAAGCAGCTGGGTGACGAGGTCCGCGCCGTCGTCCATGGTGATCTGCGGCTTGTGGTCAATCGCCGCGGCGATGTGCGCGTAGTAGGTGGCATTGTCTTCGCCCTTAATCGCGTAGGTCGGAATACCGTAGTCCTTCACGAGCGACGCCGCGACCTCATCCTGCGTCGAAAGCGGATTCGAGCCGCAGAGTACCAGGTCCGCGCCGCCGTCGCGCAAGGTGATGGCGAGGTTGGCCGTCTCGCTGGTGACGTGCAAACAGGCAGACATGCGAATGCCCTTGAGGGGCTGGTCTTTGATGAATTGTTTGCGGATTAATTGCAGCACGGGCATCTGCTGATTGGCCCATTCGATTTTGCGTTTGCCTTTTTCCGCGAGGGCGAGGTCTTTCACATCACCGGCTAGCTTTGTGGCTGTTTCCACTGGATACTCCCTTTAGATTTAGAGTGCGAAAAATTCGGGCCGAAAATCTTTTTACCGCAGAGACGCAGAGTGCGCAGACAAACCCTACGGCGACGGGGCCGGCGGGGACAAAGAAGGGCACGGCATGCCGTGCCCCTACGGCTAACTTCGTGAGACAGCTACGGCGCCGCGGCTGCCGGCTTCCTTGCGGATGGCTTCGGCTTTGTCGGTTCGTTCCCAGGTGAAGCCCGGGCCAGTGCGGCCGAAATGGCCGTAGGCCGAGGTGGGACGATAGATCGGCCGACGCAAATCGAGCGTCTCGATGATGCCTTTCGGAGTGAGCTTAAAGAAGCCGCGAATCAGCTCGGTGATCTGCGAGTTCGGAATCGTGCCGGTGCCGAAAGTATCGGCCATCACGGACACAGGTTCCGCAACGCCGATCGCGTAGGCAATCTGCACTTCCACTTTGGTGGCGAGGCCCGCCGCGACGATATTCTTCGCGACGTAGCGCGCCATGTAGCACGCGGAGCGGTCCACCTTCGTTGGATCTTTTCCGGAGAGCGCGCCGCCACCATGCCGGCTGTAACCGCCGTAGGTGTCCACGATGATTTTGCGTCCGGTGAGGCCGGCGTCGCCCATCGGGCCGCCAGTGACGAAACGTCCGGTCGGATTGATGTGATATTTGGTCTTCTTATCCACCATCGCGGCCGGCAGCACGGGCTTGATTACTTCGTTCAAAACCGCGTCGTGCAGATCGCTAGTGGAAACTTTGTCGCTATGCTGCGTGGAGATGACCACGGTGTCCACGCGGACAGGACGGCCGTCAACGTATTCGATGGTGACTTGGGACTTGCCATCGGGCCGGAGGAAATCAACCACGCCCTTCTTGCGGACTTCCGCGAGTTTGTGCGTGAGGCTGTGCGCCAGTTGGATCGGCATGGGCATCAGCTCGGGCGTCTCGTCGCACGCGAACCCGAACATCAGGCCTTGGTCGCCGGCGCCGCCGGTATCCACGCCCATGGCGATGTCCGGAGATTGCCGGTTGATGGCGCAGATCACTCCGCAGGTATCGGCATCGAAGCCGTACTTCGCGCGGGTGTAGCCGACGTCCTTGATAACGCCGCGGGCCACGTCCGAAAACGGTACGTAGGTAGAAGTGGTGATTTCCCCGGCGACAACGATGAGGCCGGTGGTGACCAGCGTTTCGCAGGCGACGCGGCCTGTGGGGTCGTCCGTCATGACTGCGTCTAAAACGGCGTCGGAAATTTGGTCAGCGATTTTATCGGGGTGACCCTCGGTCACAGACTCCGAGGTAAACAAGAACTTCTCATCGGCGTGTGGCAAAAAAGTATCCTCCAGAGGGATATGAGGCAAACCAAGGGCCTAAGCTGGGTTAGGCGAGACGACTGCAAAAACTAGAGGCTAGCATGCGACCATACCCCTGTCAATCATATGCAGCGAAAGGCCTTAAATCGCGGCTGAACGGCTGGTTGCGGCCATGGAAATGGGCTTTGGCGTGCGGATTCCGGCTTGGTGGCCGCTGTGCACGGGAACTGTGCTTCCGCAAAGTGCCTGTAGGCTGCACTCTGGGGTTGGTTACGCCATATCCCTTCGGTAGAGCAAGTAGGCGCGGATAAATGGGTCCAGATCGCCGTCCAGGACCTTTTGGACGTCGCCACGCTCGACCTTCGTGCGGTGATCCTTGATGAGTTGGTAGGGCTGCATGGTGTAGGAGCGGATCTGGCTGCCGAAGCTGATTTCGGGCTTGGACGCGTCAAGCTTGCTAAGGGCGTCGCGGCGCTTTTCCAGTTCGAGCTCGTAGAGCTGCGAGCGCAGGACTTTCATGGCGATTTCGCGGTTCTTGTGCTGGCTGCGCTCGTTCTGGCACTGCACGACGATCCCGGAGGGCAAGTGCGTGATGCGCACCGCGGATTCCACCTTGTTGACGTTCTGGCCGCCGTGGCCGCCCGCGCGGAAAGTGTCAATGCGCAAATCGTCGGGCTTCACGTTGATTTCGATGCGGTCGTCAATTTCCGGTATGACGAACACCGACGCGAAGCTCGTGTGGCGGCGGGCGGCTTGGTCGAACGGTGAAATGCGCACCAGGCGATGCACGCCGCTTTCGCCGGAGAGCATGCCGTAGGCGTTTTCGCCTTCGATTTGCACCGTGGCGGATTTGATGCCTGCTTCTTCGCCCGGCGTGGAATCGAGAATCGTCGCGCGGAACCCTTTTTGTTCGGCCCAGCGCAGGTACATGCGCAGCAGCATTTCGGCCCAGTCTTGCGATTCGGTGCCGCCGGCGCCGGGCTTGACGGTGACGATGGCGTTGAGGCGATCGTTCTCGCCGGCTAGCAGCGTTTTGGTTTCCAGCTCGGAGAGATAGGTGTCCGTTGTGGCCAGTTCTTTCGCGACGTCCTCTAGCAGCGAATCGCGCTGAGCGTCGTCTTTTTCTTCTTGGGCCAGGCCGAAATAGGTTTCGATGTCGCTTTTTTTGCGATCGAGGGATGCTTCGGCGTTCACGCGGTCTTCGACCTGCTTGCGTTCTTGCAGCGTTTCCTGGGCTTTGGCTTGATCCTGCCAGAAATTGGGGTCGCTGGTTTTGGCTTCTAGCGCGGCGAGTTGTTTGCGTGCGGAATCGGCGTCAAAGAAAGCTCCGCACGAGCTGGATGCGTTTATTCAGCTCGGCGAAGCGTTGCTGGAGGTCTTCGATGTGTTCGGCCATAGGGTGTTCACATGCTAATTGATTTTTCGGCTAGTGTCATCCCGCGTGGAACCATGGCGCCAGAACAGCGCCACTCCCAGCAGCGCGATCGTCACGACGATGCACAACCATGAGAACCAATCGCCGAAGCGGACGTAGGGCGTTAGGTCGCTGCGGAAATCGTAGGGGGCGTCTAGCTGGCCGCGAATGTCCAGTTGCAATTGCGCGGCTGTGCGGCCGTAGGGATCTATGGACTCGGTGTAACCGTTGTTGGTATCGCGCAAAAGCCAGCGGCGATTTTCTACTGCGCGGACGCGCGCCATTGCCATGTGCTGTTCAGGTGCTGACGAACGGCCGAACCAGCCATCGTTCGAGATGGTGACCAGCAGCTGGGCGCCATCTGCGGTGAAATGGCGTACTTCGCTTGGAAAAATCGCTTCGTAGCAGATAAAGGTGCCGAATTTGCCCTGCGGCAGTTGCGCGATGCTGTATGCCGAGCCCGGCGTGAAATCGGAAATGTCCGCGGTTAGTTTCTTCGCAAACGAGAGCCAGCCGCGCAGCGGGACGTATTCGCCGAACGGCAGCAGATGAATCTTGTTGTACGAATAGACGCGCTCGCCGGCGGGATTCAGCATGACCGCGCTATTGAACGCCAGCCACTTCTCTCCGGGTAGCACTTTCCAGTCCACCACGCCGACCAGAAAATAATTCCCTGCCTCGCGCGCGATACGCTCGGCGCGCTGCGCAAACGCCGGCTCGGTAAACGTGAACGGCGCCGGAACCTCGGGCCAAATCACAATTCCCGGCGCGCGGTGCGCGGCGTCCACGCTGATTTGTTCGAGCTGGTCGAGTTCTCCGGCGTGCACTGCGAGCCAATCGACCGGATAACTCTCCGACTGCGGAAAATTGGTCTGGACCAGATGCGCGACGTAACGAGGTGTAGGCGATGGGATTAAATATGGACCGGCCAACGCGACCATGACTAGCACGATCGTGACGATCGCGGCTAACTTCCATGCGGCGAAGCTTCGCCCCGTGGCTTCAGGGGCTAAAGCCCCTAGAGAGGAGGAGAGCTTTTTGTCGGAGCTAAAGCTCCGACCCCCTGAAACTGAAACCCGGTACTCTGATTGGAGCGGTTCAGAAACGGCTTCAGGGGCTGAAGCCCCTTCGTTTTTGGCGGTCTTACGGCGGGACTGAAGTCCCGCCCTTCCTGCAAGCCCGAGACCCGGAGCAGCCAGGATTTCGTTTTTCGCTGCAAACTGGATGAGCGCGTAGGCCAGGAGCGAACCGTACGCCGCAATCAGAAAGCACAGGCCGTAAATTCCGGTCACCGACGTGATCTGCAGCAGCGCCATGCTGCGCGCCGCGGGATAGCCGGACAAATCCCACGACGATCCAATAATCGGAATATTCGTGCGGAAAAATTCGAGCGCGGTCCACAGAAACGGCGCCAGCATGCAAGCCAGCAGCTTGCTTTTCTTCGACGCCAGCGCGACGCCGGTGGAAAAAATCATGCAAATCAAGCCGCCGACGAATCCGATCAGCCCCACGAAAGCGCCCGCGATCCACGGGTCAATATTTCCGTACTGCCGCATGACGGTGTCCACCCACGGCAGGCACACCGGATAAAAGACCTGGCCGTGCAGAAATCCGTAGAGTGGCGCTTCTTTCAGTGGCGCGCCGCAGCAAGCGAGCACGAGCATGCCCATGGCGATCCACGCCAGCAGGTACAAATTGTAATTGGGAAACGCGAGGCCGAGCGCGACTCCACTCCCTATGGCGAGCAAGACTCGCGCGTAACGAGGCAAGTTCATTCAGTGTTTGATTATAGGGTCTCCCAGCCTCAGAAAACGCCAATAAAGACGAGGGGTCTAACGGTTGCTACCAAATTGTCACCGTTGAGCGAACTAGCCCCACTCAGTTTCTCCTGACGGCTTTTTGACCAATAAAGAGAGACTGCCGGTTTGTGGCGATTCCAGATGGCAATTCGATGCATTGGCGTTCCGGTTTGATAAGGTACCCGGCACGTGGCCGTGCCGTCAATGGAAAGGAAGTTTGCTAGGCGGTTTGTTACAATGACCGCAGGAGAGATTCATGCGCTCAGACGATGGAAAGCTCTTTCAACATGTTGTTGGTGTCACAGACCGCAATGTCGAGACCGGCGAAGAGTTCGCAGCCGACACGCTCAAAACCAACAAGCCGCTAGCCGTGGGAGAGAATATCGAAGTCGGCGGCAAGGTGTATCAATACCGTGGTGAAGACAGCTTGGGGTGTTCTATCTTCACATCGCCCGGACAGCATGTTTTGAGTGCCCGGTTCGGAAAGTAGTTCGGAGGTCTATGAGCGGCAATCTCCATTCAAGCATCATTAGGTTTTTCACCGAAAAAATGGAGGCTCATAATCGTGTTGAGCGGTGCGTACGGCAAAACGCAGATGGCGAATGTATTTTCGAGATTCAGCGCAAAGGCGACCTCCCGACGTTGATGGTTTACTTGAGCGATGCATACGACTACGGTCTTGGGGAATATCTCTCGCGGCCGCGATCTCTCGGGCGCGGCGACTTTATCCTTATAGCTGACCCTAATGCGAACTTCGATGAGAGTGTCGTGCCACGCGCCCGCGAAGACGAAATTGGTATCGGTAATATTAAGAAATTTATGGGTGCGCTGAACTTTAGGAACGTTTGGATGTATGACACTCCAGACGCGAAAAAAGGCAGGCGCTAGTCGTTACGCAAAGGCAATTCTTCGTATTTCCCGAGCTTCGATACGAAATTGCTAAATCTCATTTCCTCATTGGCGTGGAATAGTTGCGCGTGTAGAGGGTGATTGAACCGCTGTTTGAATTGCTGCCCAATCTCCGCCTTGATTTTCCTACCAGCCTTCGCCACCGCTCTATCCGAGGTAGCCTTAAAAAACACAATCACATCCACGTCGGACGTTGGAAAATGGTCGTGCACGACAGAGCCAAACAATATCGCTCTTCTGACTCCAAGTTTCCCGTCAGATAGCCGCGCAATAAGCCACCTCGCCGCCTGCTTAAGTAAGTCCTCGTCCTCTAGTTCCTCAAGAGATGGGGGCGGCTTCGGGAGTGGTCGCTGTTTGACCTCATAGATTATGAGACCTAGGGCTACTGCTGCTATCGGCAATGTTACCCAGAGCGGAGAAAAATGGGGCACTCTCAGACCGTTTTTCCCTAGCTCCTGTGATAGAAATTTTGCCAGTGGCTCTGAGGAGAAAAGACTCCAAATCGCGGAGAGCCATGGAGGAAACGACCCAAATAGGAAAACAATCAACGCAGACCAGAAGGGATGCCGTTGGGTGAATTTTCGCACGACGTAAGACTATACCGCGTTCGGCTTCCTCGGAAGGTCATCCCGCGTGGGTTTTGCTATCAAATGCTACCAAATCTGCTAGCATTGCGGCGCAAATCGGACTAGGGCGGACTAACGTCTGGTTTGGCTAAGTGGCAGCAAACGCAGAAAATCCCCGCTTTTGTTGGCCCTTCAAGGTTGGCGGTTCTTAATTATAGGCTTAAAGCCCAGTTGTTCGAGGGAGCGCTTGGCGCTTTCGGCGGCGGCCATATCGGGATAAGGGCCGATCTGAACGTGAAAAAGATTGTCTGCGGGCGAGGTCGCTACAAACGATGGAAATCTTTTCTGCTGAATCGCGTCGGCCATTTCCAGCGCATCGCGCTGCACTTTCACCGCAGCAACTTGCAGAACGATCGAGTTCTTGTTGAGCGCGGGCGGCTGAAAGCGCCCGGGTTCTTTGGCGCTGGCGGGAAGTGATTTCGCAGCAACCGGCGGCGCCGGCTTCGCTGAGGATTTCGCCGCGAACGCGGACGGCGGCTGTTTCGCGCGCGACGGCGAAGCGGAATCAAGATGGTCGTTCGCCGCGGCGTTGCCCTTGCCGTAAAAATCCCAGCTCTGATCACGGCCCGGAGTGCCGCTGTTTGCTGGAGCCGCTTCTTTATTTTTCGCGGACGCAGACACGGACGGCGTGCTGCGCAGCGGCGTGGCATCGGCCGCATGCACGGATCCGCCATATTGCTGGCGTCCCATCACGTAACCCAGCGTGAAGAAAACTCCGCAGAGCAGCACGACGCCGAGAAACAGTCCTACCAGGTGCCGGCTTTCCAGCACTCGTTCTCCGCCGCCGCGTCTGCCGCTCGATGCCATATCCTTTACTTCTTCTCCAGCGCTTTCGTCCACTGCGAAATGATGTCAACGGGTAACGGAAAGACCACCGTGGTATTTTTCTCGACTCCAATTTCTACCAGCGTCTGCAAATAGCGCAATTGGATCGCCGCCGGCTCCTTTTGCAGCACCGCCGCAGCCTCGGACAATCGCGCCGAAGCTTGGAATTCGCCTTCCGCGGCGATTACCTTGGCCCTGCGCTCGCGCTCCGCCTCGGCTTGCCTGGCGATCGCGCGCTGCATGTTCTCCGGAATATCTACTTGTTTGACCTCGACCTTCGTTACCTTGATACCCCAAGGCTCCGTATCCTGGTCAAGGATTTGTTGCAGCTTGGCATTAACCTTTTCGCGTTCGGAGAGGATCGCATCCAATTCGAACTGCCCCACCAGGCTGCGCAGCGTGGTCTGGGCCAACTGCGAAGTAGCATATAGATAATTCTGCACCTGCGACAGGGCGAGATTAGCGTCCACTACGCGGAAGTAACATACCGCGTTTACCTTAACCGAGACGTTGTCGCGGGTGATCACATCCTGCGGCGGCACATCCAGGGTTTCGATGCGCAGCGAAATGCGGGTGAGTTTATCAATCGGAAAAAATACCAGCTGCAAGCCCGCGCCCTTCGCTTCCGGCAACATGCGGCCCAGGCGCAGCACCACGCCGCGCTCCCATTCCTTGATGACGTAGACGGAATTCACCAGCCAGAACAGAAAAATGATTACGGCGACCCCGAACAGAATCGTTACAAAATCCATCGTGGTTCCTCCGGCAAATCCTACGGCAACGCTTGCTCGTTCCGAAATTACAGAACCGGCCGCTACATAACCAAAACCAACGTCAACTGCAAAGACCCTACGGGACGCCTGCCTCCCGGCAGGCAGGCCGGTGCTATGCCGCCTGGCTTCGCCTACCTTGATTCCAGCGGCTCGACTTCCAGCGTGAGGCCTTTTACTTTTTTCACCCGAACGCGCGCGCCGACCGGAATGCTTTGGCCAGATGGCGTCGCAGCGCGCCACAATTCGCCGTGTACGAAAACCGCTCCGGCGCCGTCGGCCGAACCCAACGCCTCCCGAACTTCGCCCACTTCCCCGACCATTTCTTCCTTGCCCGTGGAAACTTTCCAGTGGCGCGAACGCAGCACCAGGCGCATCAGGATGATCACGATAATCGCGAACGGAATCACCACCGCAACCGCGGTCCACAAACTCACGCCCATGCCCGTCAGCGGCGAGCGAATCAGAAACAGCGCGCCCAGGATCATCGCCACCACTCCTCCCGCTCCCAGGACGCCATGCGTCGGGAATTTCGCCTCAAGAACAAAGAGCGCAAATGCCAGCGCGATCAGCAAGAGTCCGGCGAAATTAATCGGCAGTAGGTGCATCGCGAAAAGAGCCAGCAACAGCGCGATGCCGCCGATCACTCCCGGCGCAAACACGCCGGGATGCGTGAATTCGACGTACAGTCCCAGAACGCCGATGACCAGCAAAATAAAAAATGCGTCGGGCTGCACGATGCGCGCGAGGAATCTCTCGCGCCCGGTCATATCACGCGCAACGATCACGGGACGTTGCAGAGCCAACACCATTTTCGCGCCGTCCAGTCGCGTGATCGTCCGCCCGTTCAACTGCGCAAGCAAATCTTCCTTCGACCCCGTGACGATATCTACGAGCTTCCCGTCCAGGGCTTCCTTATCGCTGAAAGCTTTTGCCTCGGTCACCGCGGTTTCAGCCAGGTCGGCATTTCGTCCGCGCTTGGTCGTATAGCTGCGCAAATAGGCTGTCGCGTCGTTCACGATTTTTTTGCGCAGCGTTTCATCAATCTGCACCGGCGACCCGCCAATCTCAATTAAGGGCGAAGCGGCACCGGTTTCCGTGCCCGGCGACATCGCATCCACGTCACCTGATAGCAAGATGAAAAATCCCGCCGATGCGGCGCGCGATCCGGTGGGATAAACGTAAGTCACGACCGGCACGGCCGACCGCAAAATCGCCGAAATGATCTCGCGCATGGATGTATCCAGGCCGCCCGGCGTATTCATCGAGATCAAAATCAGGTTGGCGTGCTCTTCATTGGCCTGGTCAATTCCGTGGACAATATATTCCGCGAGAATCGGCTCAATCTCGCCGTCAATACGGAGTTCGACGACGGTGGAGTGTGTATCAGCAGCACGCAGAGTTGGAGGAGCGGGCGGTGCGGCAAGCGCAATAGAAAAAGTGAGCGATACTGCAGCCGCCAGAGACAGAAACAGCAAAAAGCGGCGAACTGCGCGGGAGTACATTTCGTGAGTCATTATAGCAACAGAATGCGCGCACGCCCTAGAGTTCCCATGATCGGTCCAGCTCCGATGATGGGATTTTCCAGTTGCCGCGAGGACATCGAAACTGAGACATCACGCAATGAGGATATCCGCCCGGGGTGCGCAAAAAGACGCAAACGAAAACCTCTCTCGCACGTCTAGAGAGCCTAAGGATGTTATGAGCACCGAGAATTCCAGTTCAATTCCGACGGACCCAGGTCTCATCGCTCCGGAGCCCGCCCCGGCAACGATCAGAAAAAGCCCCTTCCACAAAATGTTCATGGGCCCCGACGGAATGCGCGCCGGCTGGCGGCTGCTCATCTTTCTCGTACTCACCGCGGCATTTCAGTTTCTGATTGTGCAGCGAGGATTACGGCTCATACCAGGATTCGCGGCAGTCTTCAGAGCGGCGCAAGCCGGCGCGCCGCTGTCGCCGCAGTTCCTGCTGATCTTCGAATCCGCGGGAATCCTGATGGTGTGCCTAAGCACCGTCGTCATGAGCCGGATCGAGAAGCGCCCATTCGCCACGTACGGAATTCCATTTCGGGGCGCCTTCGGCAAATTCTTCTGGCAGGGATGCATCTGGGGACTGGCATTCGAATCGCTCGAAACCCTGCTGATCTTTGCGCTCGGCGGATTTACGGTGGGCACGCTGGCGCTCGCCGGCGCGGCCCTGGTTCGCTACGCCGTGCTCTGGGCGATCGGATTCGTGCTGGTCGGCATCTTCGAGGAGTTCCTCTTTCGCGGCTACACGCAATTCACGCTCGGTTCCGGAATCGGGTTCTGGCCTTCCGCCGTACTGCTCTCCGCGGCGTTCGGCGCGGTGCACTTGGGCAATAGCGGTGAGGGATGGGTGGGAGCGCTTTCCGTCTTCTGTTTCGGCATGTTCGCGTGCTTCACTTTGCGGCGCACGGGTAACCTTTGGTTTGCGATTGGATTCCATGCCGCCGGTGATTACGCGGAAACTTTCATTTACTCGGTGCCCGATAGCGGCCAGACGGCCATCGGACATCTTCTGAATTCGAGCCTGCACGGACCGCGTTGGCTGGCCGGTGGAACGATTGGTCCCGAGGGCAGCGTGATGGTGTTCGTGATGTTCGCCATCGCCTTCGCCGCTTTCAATTGGGCTTATCCATCAAGAAAGATCACGGCTTCTCTCTTGTAGTGGCCGTGGTGGCGTGTTACGTCCCCCGACAATGGTAGCAATCTAGTCTTACGACGCGACCACGAGGTTTGCAGCAGCGGCCTTCACGCCGTCATCGATCTATGGGCTGGACCGATGGCGTCCGCCGCTACAAAGGCAGCGACGAAATTTTTCGCAGAGATTAATTCTGGATCTGTTTTTTCGCCGAGCTGGCGTAGGACGGCTCTACGTGCAGCACTTCCTGCACTGCGGGGTCTTTGATGACCTTGGCAAACGCCGGATCCGTCTGCGCCGTCAGAAAGCCCGCATAGCCGTCGTCGCGCGCCAGCTTCAAATAGTGCGCCGCACGCACGGCATCGCCGGTCTGCGCGTAGGTCTTGGCCACGAAGAAATAAAACAAGCCGGGATCGGGAGTGGAACGCTGCTGCACGACTGTGCCGCCCTGCCCGCGACGGTCGAAAATCGTGGGATCGAGCGACAGCGCCTTCTCGAACGCGGTCATCGCTTCCGGATACTCTTTGTTCGCGAAATAGGCGTATCCCAGATTGCTATACATCGTGGGCATATCGCCGCGCAGGTCGAGGGCTTTCTTGTACAGCCCGATCGCTTTGCCGTAGTGCTTGCGCTCGTACTCCACCGTGCCGCAGTTATTCGCGGCGCTGGCGAATTTCTTGTCGGCGTGCATGGCGCGCTTGTAAACGCGTTCGGCGCGCAGCAGGTCGCCCAGCTGCTGATAGGCGACGCCGATCTTGTTGAGCACTTCCGCGTTCTTGGGCTCAGTGATCACGATGCGCTCGTACTCGCCCACCGCCTGTGAATATTCTTTGCGCGCCATAAGAATATCCGCGCGCATTTCGAGCGCTTCGCGCGGCGTCATCGTTGAGGAAGGCGGCGCCGTTGTGGCGGTTGGGCTCGTCGTATCGCTTACTTTTGTGGGGGCTTCCTGAGCTCGGATGGAAACAGCTAGGCACAGGACAAACGGAACGGCAACAAGAGTCAATCGGCTCATTGCCCTACTCCTTTACCGCGCTAGCGAGCCTACGGTGGAGGTTTCTGGCTGTCCGCAGGCTTTTTGCTGGAACCAAAGATACCAAAAATCTTGCCCAGAAGCCCTTTTTTCTTTTCGGCCTGGTCGTCCGTGGCAGGGGTCTGCGGATTCGCGCCATTCGGGGGATTGGCGGCTGTGTTCGGAGGAGGAGGCGGAGGGTTATTGTCCTTGCCAAAAAGATGCGAAAGCCAATTCGCGGGCGTGGATGCGAGATGTGGGCCGCCGTGGAGTTCGCACAGTTGCGTCGGCTCACTGCCCGAAACGAAATATTCCTGCACAGTTTGGGGGCACGAAGCGGTGGCGAGCTGCCCGGATTGCGGGTCAATCGTTTCTTGCAACACGCCCGGCGGCGGATCGAAATCTTCCGTCATTTTGTACTGCGGCAGCGTGACCGCGCGCTTCATGAATTCGGCCCAGATCGGCGCGGCGGATTCGCTGCCGGAAAGGCCGAGGTCGCGATTGTCGTCGAATCCCACCCATACGACGCACAGCAGATTCGAAGTGAATCCCGCGAACCAGCCGTCGCGCGAAGTGCCGGTCTTTCCGGCGGCGACGGGAGTGAAACCCATTGAGCGCACGGTGACGCCCGTGCCCTTGTTGATTACATCTTCCATCAGGCTGGTCGTGAGATACGCGACGCGCGGATCGAGCACCGGGTGAGTTCGCGGCAAACCTGTCTCTTCCACCGTACCATCCGCCGCCAGCACGCTGCGGAGGAACAGCGGTTCGGCGCGCACTCCGTTGGTGGCAAAGGCGGTGTAACCGGCGGCGACATCTATCGGAGTCATTTCGTAGGCGCCCAGCGCGACGGCAGGCGTGGGTTGAATGTTGTTGCCGAGGCCCATCTGCCGCGCCAGATCCACCACGCGTTGGTAGCCGATCATTTCCGCGACTTTTACCGTGGCGACGTTGAGCGAATGAATCAGCGCGTCGCGCACCGTCACCGTGCCGTAAAATTCTTCGCCGTAATTGTCCGGCGTATAGTCCTTGCCGTCGAAATTGAATGTGGTGGGTACGTCGTCCACCGTTGTGACCGGCGTGACTACTGGCTGCACGCCCAGCACCGTGTCATTGAACGCCGCCGCGTAAACGAACGGCTTGAACACCGAACCCGGCTGCCGCCGCGCCAGCGCGTGGTTCAGCTGGCTTTCACCGTAATTGCGCCCGCCGACCAGCGCGCGAATTTCGCCGGTCTGCGGGTCCATCGCGACCAGGGCCACTTGCACCTGCGGCACCGCCTGCCCTTTCTTTTTCCATATGGCGTAGCGCTTGGCCAGCAGCTTGTCCACGCCTTGCACGCCGATTTGAATGGCGTCCGCGGCCGCGCTCTGCAGCTGCGGATCGAGCGTCGTGTAAATCCGGTAGCTTTGCGTTTCCAGATCGGTTTCCGAAAATTGCTCGAGCAGATGGTCTTTCACCATGTCCACGAAGTACGGCGCCGCGCCCGTGTTCACGCCGCCGTTGACGAACTTGAACTTCATTTTTTTCGCGGCGTCGGCCACGTCTTGGGTGACGTAACTGTCTTCCACCATCTGCGCCAGCACGCGATCGCGCGATTCTTCGGCGCGATCCAGGTGGCGTTCGGCTGAGGAATAACGATTCGGAGCGCGGATGATTCCGGCGAGGAACGCTTCCTCGCCGAGATTCAGCTCGCGGACGTCCTTGCCGAAATACGCTTCGGCTGCTTCGCCAAATCCGCGAATGGCAAAACTGCCGCGATTGCCCAAGTAGACTTCGTTCGCGTATAGCTCGAAAATCTGCTGCTTGGAAAAGCGCTGGTTGATTTCGACGGCCATCAGGATTTCCTTCACCTTGCGCGTCCACTCGCGCTTGGTGGTGAAGAAAAAGCTGCGCGCCACTTGCATGTCAATCGTGGACGCGCCCTGAGCCTTTTGCCCGCGGCGCAAATCCGCCAGAGCCGCGCCGAAAACGCGCACGATATCCAGGCCGCCATGTTCGAAGAAGCGCTTGTCTTCGGCGGCGAGCACTGCGTTCACCATGTTCTTGGGAAGATCGTCGAAGCGAATTACGCGGCGCTTTTCGCGCGAACTGTCGAAGAGATTAGTAATGACTTCAGGCTCGATTTCCGCCGCCACGCGCGGCGCGCCGTCGGAGAGCTGTGAGATGCGGGAGATGCTGTTGCCCGAGAAGCTCACTCGCAGCGCGTTCGTGCCCTGAAAATAGGATTCGCGCGATGGCCGGATTTCGACCGTGGAACCTTTGAGCTTGAATTCCCCGGGCGCGCCTTCGACTTCGCCTTCCTGGTAGCCCGTGCGAAGCAGGTAGGTGGCAAGGTCTCCTGCGCGCATTGTTTCGCCGGTGTAAATATGGCCCGGAGCGGAAAAAACGCGGGAGGTGTTGTGGTACACCTGTCCGGTGAGCTGCTGATTAATCAGCTTGCCGAACTGAATGTAGTAGTAGGCAAAAACCGAAGTCGCCACCACGAAGACCAAAAGCGCCGAGCCGAGCACGGCCAGACCTACGCGCGATGTCCAGAAGCCCGGCTCGATTCGAATCCGCAATCAATGTCTCCGCGAGAACAGTCTCAGGTTATTAGACGCAAACCGTAGCCACACGGTTGGGCAGCGACGGGCTGGCGCGGCTGGCTCAACTGGGTTTCGATCGTGGTGAATATCAATTCTAAATCGAATGGCTGTCTGCGTGGGGATGAAAATCCAGGGTCAACTGATAAACGATGAGGTCCACCGGCACGGTGTAATCCACCCCAATTGTCACGGCCTGTTCGCCTCCGGTCACCTTGATATCTTCGGCTTTGACCGAGATGCCCAGTTCCTGGATCTTCTTCCAAACGTCGCCGCGAATATCGTCCGGGGATTTGCGCGGATAGGCGGAGGTCGCAAACAGCGCTTCCGACTTCATCATGTCCTGAAGCTGGTAGTTCGCGAAGTAAGCCGGAAGAATTTTGTACCCCGCAAAGGCTAAGGAACCCAGGATCGCCATCGTCACGACGAACTGGATCTTGCCCCCGCCGAGTTGCTTGTTCCGAACTGGCCTCGCGTTCAAAGTAAAGAGCCTCCCAAGGGAATCGGAAAACCTGCGGTATTTTTATACTAGCAGGAGCGAACGGCAGGGGAAGCTCGAGGTAAGAGGCGTGTTCTGAATGAGTAAACGCGGCGAGGTGGTGCGATGGACACTCAGTACGCCCGAGCGAATATGGCCTTTTCCTTCGCGAGTTCGCCGCAGTGGATGCACTTTCCGGCGCCGCCGGGCTGTTCCAAGGGAATGCAGCGCATCGTAGCCTTGGTTTCTTCCTTGATGTTGGCCTCGCAATCCGCGTTGCCACACCACCACGCAAACGCGAATCCCTTCTCTACCGCCCTCTTGAATTCCTCGTAGTCGGCAGGCTCGGCAGTATTGGCCTTGCGAAAAGCTAGCGCGCGGTCGAATAGCGCCTTCTGGATTTCCTCGAGCATTTGAACCACTGCGGCCGCAATTCCCTGCTGCGCGACGAATGACTTGCCTTCTTTTCCGGGCCGGTCGCGCCGCGCTAGCACCACGGATCCTTTCGCGACATCCTTGGGCCCGAGTTCGAGGCGCAGCGGCACGCCGCGCATCTCCCAATCGTTGAATTTGAAGCCAGGGCTTGAGCCTTCGCGCTCATCCAGTTTCACGCGGATGCCTGCGTCGGCCAGCTCCTTGCGAAGCTTATGCGCGCACTCCAGCACGCTCGATTTCTCGTCGTCGGTCTTATAGATCGGCACGATCACCAACTGGTACGGCGCCAGTCGTGGGGGGAAAATTAAACCCTGATCGTCGCCGTGCACCATGATGATGGCGCCGACGAAGCGGGTCGAGAGTCCCCACGAAGTCGTCCAGCAGTGCTGCAACACGCCGCCCTTATCGAGGTAACGAATCTCGAAGGCCTTCGCGAAATTCTGCCCGAGGTTGTGCGAAGTCCCGGCCTGCAACGCTTTCCCGTCGCCCATCATCGCTTCGATGGAAAATGTCTGGTCCGCGCCGGCGAACCGTTCGGAATCCGATTTGCGCCCGGGAATCACCGGCACGGCGGCTTCGCGCACCGCAAAATCCGTGTAGATGTCCAGCATCTGGCGCGTTTCAGCGGCCGCCTCTTCGAGCGTCGCGTGCGCGGTGTGCCCTTCCTGCCAGAAAAATTCAAGCGTTCGCAAAAATAATTTCGTGCGCAATTCCCAGCGCACCACGCTGTTCCATTGGTTGATCAGCACCGGCAGGTCGCGATAGGACTGAATCCATTTCGCGTAAGCGTGGCCGATGATCGTCTCGGACGTAGGACGAATCACCAGCGGTTCGTCCAACTCCTCGCCGCCGCCGTGCGTCACCACGGCCAGCTCAGGGGAAAATCCCGCGACGTGCGATTTTTCCTTGTCGATAAAGCTGCGAGGAATCAGCAGCGGAAACGCCGCGTTGACGTGCCCCGTCGCTTTGAACCGGCTATCCAGCGCCGCCGTAATGTTTTCCCACAACGCCCAGCCATATGGACGCACAATCATGCAGCCGCGCACCGGCGCGTAATCCGCCAGCTCGGCCCGCAAAACCACTTGGTTGTACCACTCCGAAAAATCTTCCGCGCGCGTAGGCAATTTCTGGTCGGACATGCTCTCGGGCTCTCTTTTCTGCGCTGCATGAACTGCGAGCGCGTAAGAATACGCTCGCGTCAGCACAATAAACGTTCAAGGTTAGGGGAGACTCACCCCGAAGTCAATCAAGCGTAAATAGTTCAATCTGGACAACTTTGCGGCGTTACGCGCGCCGCTTCATGGTGCGCCCGAGCCAGATGAGTCCGGCTACAGCGGCTGCATTGAGGCCTTTCCGCTTCCCCCTGCACACCCCGCGACGTCGAAGCACCACGCGTGATCGGCCACTCCCTGGCCCGCCAATCGGCGAGCCAATAGCGCCGTAGGGACACGGCGCGCCGTGCCTCTCCTCCGTCGGAAGGCCTTGTCTCGCCGGCAACGCACTCAACACCTACCGCCTCATAACCTGTCTTTGAGAGTTTCTTCCAGATTCCGGCGTCCATGAAGAATCGCAGCAACCTGTAATGGCTTCGTGTCAGGACGATAAACGATCAAATAAGAGTAAACGGGGAAAAACTTCACACTTTCGTCGGTCAAATCTTTGCGCAGTGTCCGCCGCCAGGAACGCCAGCAAGGAAAGCGATGCGCTCCCGGATGGCCGATTCGACGTGATCTGCTGCGGCAAGGCTGGTGTGATCCTTCAAATAAAGCCAGATTTCGAAGAGGTCCAGCGCGGCTTGCGGCGCAAGAACGAAGCGCGCGCTCATTTACGGTTGGCGTTTCAGTTTTGCCAGGTGTGCATCCAACTGATCTTCCGGAATTCCTTCGCCGCAGTCGAGTTGAGCGATCCCGCGCCGGATCTGCGCATTGATAGTTTCGCGATTCTCCAAAAGCCAACGGTCCTGTTCTTCCTGCGTTTCCAGCAACCGCAGCAACACTTCTTCGACGTTGCCCGACCCAGTCGCCTGCAGCTGTTTTCGCAGCCGAGCTACCAGTTCCGGATCGCGGATTTCAATGGTCACAGCTCAATCCTCCCAAACAAGAACGCGTTGTTTCTGAGAGTAGCCGAGAGACCGCAAATGTCAAGATAACCTAGCGATGAACGATTGGTAGGGGAACCGATAGTCAGCTGCACGCCGCAGAATCCGCGACCTCATGATGCGGTTGCACGGATTTGGCGATCCCCGTTTGCCGTTTCCCCTCAGCGTTTTTGGAATGTGCCAAATGCTTCAAGCCAACTTATCAAAGCTGCTTTATCGAAGGCGCCTTGGGTAAGGCCGATACCCTGCTCCGCGAGGTAGGCCGAAAGCATGTGTCCGTCCATCCCGACCACGCCGCTGCGTTCGAGCAGAGTCCAGGCATCCGAGCTAAGGCTGCTGGTGGTAAAGAACAAATAAAATACGGGGTCGCAAACTCGAATAGTCAGGTCTTTATACTTCACAACGGATGAGCCGAATGCGTGCCCCTTTGCCAATGTCACCGCACCGACGAGGTTGCGAATATCAGGGGTGGAAACCTTGCCCACGCTATAGTGCTTCGCCTGACCGATCATCCAGACACCAAGCTGAGTTTGAAGGCCAGGGAATACAACATCCGGCAACAAGCGTCTTTCTAAGTCTAGGCGGCCGTAGAAGTCCAAGCCCTCGTCGGCGGAATACGGAGTCAGGACCGGCTCTTTAACACCGAGCTGGTTCAATACGCCAGTACAAAGGGCCTCAAACTGACGGGGAGTAAGTTCCCTTAAGGCACCTAAATATGAGGCGAAATGCGCTCTTTTTGCTTTTGCAGTTTTCAGTCCCTCCGAATCGCACGGCTCGATAAACGCTGAGCCCTGGACCAAATCAGTCGATGAGCTGTTGAACGCATACACCGCGAATCGTCCGAATTTACATAATTCGTCCAATTCGCGGCGAAGCAGAGCCAGCATGTGTGGTGCCCATCGTTCCGCCGCTTCAAACGCCTCAGCGGTGCTTGCGTGCCATCCGAGGTCGAGGCAGATTTCGGCTCCCCACTTTGTGACAGAGGCTGGAGGCGCCGAGATATCAATTCGCGACACAATCAATCGCGCGAGATGCGACGGACCGCGCTTCATTTCTTCAGCTTTTCGTAGTTGCGGAGTAGCTCCGAAGCAGTCCTGATCAACTTCTCGATCTCATCGCGCTGGTCTGCAGTTAACGCTACCAGTTCAAGAACGCTGACTCGCTCCAGTGCTTCCACAGCGGCAGCGACCCGCGACAACCATGCTTTCGACAGTTGTTCTCGGTTCGCAATCGTTACGGCATCCAGGAAAGTGCGATTCGGATCCAAGAGAACTAGCTTTGCCTCCATGTTTGCGAGAATCTCACGCAGTTGACGGACCTCTTGGTAAGTAGCAATTTTCGGATCCTTCTCGGGTCCATCTTCGGATTCGCGAGGCGCTAGGAGCGCGTAAAACTGTTCACGCTCTACGTCTTTTGTGAACAGCGCTTTTTCGTCGTCCCAGCCGAGCCATTCCCGCACGGCGGGAAGCGAAACTGCTTCGTGGAATAGTGGGTACGTGTGTGGTTCGGCATATTCACCATATTCCTCATCGTCACGCATCTGTGACAAAGCCCGGAATGCACGATATCTCCGGTTCACTTCATGCACTGACATTGCCAGACGTTCAGCGACTTCGGTGCTGTCGAGTTGGAAAGCGTCACGAAGCTCGACAACGAGTTTCGCGCGCTGGTATCCCCCCCATTCGCTTATGCCGGATACGTGTCGGACTCCCATTAGAGCTTTGTGCTCCAGGCTTCCAGCTTCGCCTTCGACGATGACGACGGGCACCGCATTCAGAGTTTGCTTGACGTCCTCAGGAACGTTTACTCCCGCAGCATCGTCTTCGGTGATCCAGCGAAGTGCCGCAAGGCGCCGATTGCCCTCTATCACGACGAATGCGTCCGCCTTACCGGGATAACTGCGCACAACGATCCGTTCAACGGGGATAAATCCGTTCCGGACAATCGACGCCTTGAGTTGGCCAACGCTCGCCGTCTCCTTCAGTGTGCGATATGCGCGGTCTTGTACACTTTTTTCATGAAACCGACTAAGCTCGGCACTGACGAAGTCGCTGGTGTCTTGAAAGCGGTAGTTATTTGGGTCGAGGAGCATCTGATCCGTTCGCAGTTTGTCCTCTCGGTAAGCTGGCAAGTTTCTCCTCCTATGGATGCTCGCGGCCGCTGCGACCGGAGTCTAACTCATATGCTTAAACCTGCGGGAGCGATTTTGGGTGCGAACGAACCGCGGGTAGCGCATCCGAAGGTCGGTCGCAATCTGCTCAAACCTCGAGGGTTTGAGACCGCGTTGCACGCGATTTGCACCCAGGAGCGCGCACTGTGCCGCCAAGCTCGCAGATTCACTTGCCGGGCAATAAGTTCTATGATAAATGCATGCCATTAACGTCGCGTGGGCGGATTAACCGTGAGCAACTATAAGACACATTGCTCCCAGTGCGGTGCGATGCTGAGCAACCGATTTTGCAGTGCTTGTGGCGCTGATAGCGAGCAGCCCTTGCGAAGGCGGTTTCTAGCTTGGTTCTCATGGATGCGCCAGTACCCGAGATTTGCGTTCTGGCTGATTCTACTGTTGATCGGTGGCATCGTCGCAACTGTCGATGAAAACGTCGATTTCTTTGAGAAGCACGCACCGAAACTCAACGCTGCGTTCCACAGCGGAGAGATAACCACTTCCGGAGACGCTGATTACAACATCCAGAAGTGGCTAGACGACAAAGGGAAACTCGACGATGACCCGAAAGGACCAGGATGGGTCGCCATGCGGGACGACTTACTCGGCAGACAAATATACTTGGATGATATGGTGTCGCGTAACGAGACCTTTCAGCGGCGCGTTACGATTGAGGTTACCAACCGCATAAGCGAGAATGATGCGTGCCAGAATTTAACGGTTCACGAAGCTGCACCGCTGATTGCGCAGGCGACACAGGCCGAACGAGCTTTTTATGCTTGGGTCAAGCGCACAAAGACACCAACGGCGGAAGATGAAGCCCTCCTTGCTAGGTTCAGCGACGAAAAAGATCAGATAGACAAGCGTTTCGTTGACTTCCATTCTCACTGGCAAGCAAGCGGCTGCAAGTAGCGGCTCGATCCGTCCTTCAAACTGGCGAGGGCCGACGATGCCGACAATTACGCTTTCAGCCGTTCTGGGTGGCGCACCATTCACAGGTGGCAACGTCTACATGCCTGCGCTTCGGCCCGTCAGCCACACACGTCTAAGTTCCCTCTAGTAATCAGTAGGTAAATATGATATGGTAGATCGGGGCATTTTTCCGCCCCCACTGAGGACGCAACATGCGGACCGCAGCACCGGCGACGGGTCAAGCCAACCAAGCACTCGGGAAAAGTGTCGCCAAAAACCGCCCCGCGCCCCCCGCCGCCAGCGCAGTTCGCGCACCGCGCGCCTTCCCGCGACGCCCGGCAGCGCCAGCCGTGCAATGTAACTGGAAGTCACAATGTTACATCCACGTTTCATCCATCGCGAATCACCCCAAAATCAATCGCCAACCCAGCCGATTAGAATCCATCGTATCTCGCACAAAACAAACACCTGCACCCCAAATCAATCGCAAACAAAGTGCCACTTCCAGAATCACGAATCTCTCGGTGCGGAACACCAACGGGCTGCGGATCGCGGCGGTACTTCTCGATACAAATGGACGCTTTCGCCGGAACAATAATTCACGCAACTCATTCAAAACAAACGACCGCGTCAATTCTTATTCGATACAAACCGCAACGCCGGCCCACACTTGTCACTCGTCACAACTCACTCATCACTGCCTTTCTAATCGACACAGCGTGCGATTAGAAATGAACAAAAACCCAACAAAAACGCGCTTTTCTGCCGTTCTAATCGTCACAAAAGTGCGCTTTTTGCGGCCCGCTTGCCTGGAGGGCCGCACCGTGGTCCGAAGGGATCGGCTTCGCGAAAACGTCGCTCGCGGATCCCGCTCCACCGATCCCGTGACTTCTAATGGACACGAAGTCCGCTCACCGGGCGCCACGTTTTTTTCCGTGTTTCTCACGCGAATCCGGTGTAGCCTAACGGGCGCGCCGGTTCCCACCGTCGGTGCTCCAACAATTAAAGGAGTTTTTTGAGATGAAGATGCGGCACGTTCTCCCGATATTACTTGTGTGTTCTCTGATCGTTATCCTGTCCATTCCGGCAAGCGCCCAGTCGGGCGCGGGAGCAGGCGCATCGTCGAGCCAGCAGCAGACCACGCCTCCGCCGCAGCAGCAATCCAGCCAGCCCAGCATGATGTCGCCGCACGTGGCCAGGACTCAGCCCGGCCAGCTTTACGAGCGGCCCAGCGAAAAAGAAAAATTGCGCAACTACGCCTTCGACGCCTTCGGGCCTTACCCGATTCTGGGAGCCGCTTTCGCCGGCGGAGTCCAGCAAGCATACGGCACTCCTCCCGAGTGGGGCGGCGGAGCTGGCGGGTACGGGAAACGCGTAGCGAGTGACTTCGGCATCAACCTCGTGACCCAGACCACCCGCTACTCGCTATCGGAAGTCTTCCGCGAAGATACGCTTTATTACCGCTGTGACTGCACCGGATTCGGCCACCGTTTGGAACACGCCTTGATCTCGACGGTTACGGCTCGCCGCGGCGAAGATGGTCATCGAGTTTTCTCGATTCCGTCGCTGGTTGCGCCGTACGCAGGTAGCGAGGCTGCGGTCCTGCTGTGGTATCCCGGCCGTTATGAGCCGATGGATGGATTCCGCCTGGGCAATTACAACTTGCTCATTCAGGCTGGCCTGAACGTCGCCATCGAGTTTATCTACGGCGGGCCGCACACGCTGCTCGGCCGCCATCACGTACCGGTAATTTCGACTGTAACCGGATCGAATCAGCAGTAGCGATTCGATCCACGCATTCAAAAGCAAGAAAGCCCGCCGGTGCGCGATCGCCGGCGGGCTTTGCTTTTTCAAAATGCGCGCGTCGCGCTAATGATCTTTAGTGGTGATCGGGATGATGGTGGCGCCAGTTCCAGTATTCGCGCTGCTCTTCCGGCGGCAGTGCGCGAAATTCTCGGTAAGGCCTGTGCGTCTCCGCGATCCACTGGTGGTAGTAAACAACCTCGCCGTGATTCCACGCGTGATAATCGCCGTAATAAGGATCATAGACCCGGACTGTATGGTGCTCCGCGCAGCCGGCGACTACGATCGGTGAAGTAACTGCGACGGCCATCAACAGCAAACCCGGCCAACGTTTAGCAGGACGCATTCTGCCTTTCTCCTTGAGGAGGTGCTTGCAATAAATATTTTTTTTCGCGGGAGTGCAGCGCCGCTCGCCTACGGCTGGCTGGGTTTGATTGCAAAGCGCGCAGCGCTCCGATAAAATCTTCTCGATTTTATGAACACGCTGGATAAGCGAAAGTTGTGCGAACGGTGAGCGGAGCGCCATTGCGCGGCGGGTCTTCCTGCCGCCGCAAATCCCGGCAGGGTGCCACGATATGAAAAGCGAATTCCCCGAACTGGTTCGGATGAGCCGCCGTCTTGACGAAGTGGATCCCGAGGTCGCCGAAGCGTTGCGCGATGAGGTCCGCCGACAGGCCACCGGGCTCGAGCTGATCGCCTCCGAAAATTTCGTCTCCGAAGCCGTGCTCGAAGCGATGGGCTCGGTCTTCACCAATAAGTACGCGGAAGGCTATCCCGGCAAGCGCTATTACGGCGGCTGCGAAAATGTGGACCGCGTCGAGCGCCTCGCTATCGAACGGGCCAAGCAGCTTTTCAGCGCCGAGCATGCCAACGTGCAATCGCACTCCGGCACCCAGGCCAACATTTCCGTCTACATGACCGTGCTCGAGCCCGGCGCTACCGTTCTCGGCATGAACCTCGCGCACGGCGGCCACTTGACGCACGGGCATCCACTGAATTTTTCAGGCAAGACCTACAAGTTCGTCGCGTATGGCGTCACGAAAGACACGGAAACGATTGACTACGATGAGATCGCCGTCCTCGCGCGCGAGCATCAGCCCAAAATGATCGTCGCCGGCGCGAGTGCCTACGCGCGCGTCATTGATTTCCCGCGCATCGCGGACATCGCGCAATCCGTGGGCGCGCTCTTCTTCGTGGACATGGCGCACATCGCCGGACTCGTCGCCGCGGGAGTGCATCCGAGCCCGGTACCCTACGCTGATTTTGTTTCGACCACCACGCATAAGACTCTGCGCGGCCCGCGCGGCGGTTTGGTCCTGTGCCGCGAAAAATTCGCCAAGGATCTCGACCGCATCACCTTTCCCGGAATTCAAGGCGGCCCGCTCGAACACATCATCGCCGCGAAAGCAGTTTGCCTGAAGGAAGCCGCCGAGCCGGAGTTCGTCGCGTATCAACAGCAGGTGGTGGTGAACGCCAAGGCGCTTGCCGCCGGCTTGGCGAAGCGCGGATTCCGCATCGTCACCGGCGGCACGGACAATCACTTGATGCTCGTGGATATGCACTCGCGCGGAATCACCGGACGCGACGCGGAACTGGCGCTCGAGCGCTCCGGCATGACCGTCAACAAAAACGCGATCCCTTTCGATCCCCTGCCACCGATGAAAGCTGGCGGCATACGCGTCGGCAGCCCCGCCGTCACCACTCGCGGAATGCGCGGGCCGGAAATGGAAAAGATCGCCGGATGGATCGCTGAAGTGCTTGAACATCTGGGCGACACAAGCGTCGAACAACGCGTGCGCGGCGAGGTCGCTGCCGTCGCTGAGAAGTTTCCGCTCTACGCTGGACGCTTGGAAGCCGCCGAAGCCCTTAGCGCGTTGCATACGCAAAACGCTCGCTAACCAAATTGGTCACAGCGGATGCGCGGCTCAAACTTGTGGGCTCGGCGCAGGCCAACTGCCGCGATATTGCGCGAGCCGATGTCTGTCCCAATCAAGCTCACCTGTCCCGTTGCGGGACAATTTTCACCTTATTGATTTCCGTACCGGCAAACCACTGCGGCTAACTCCTGTGTGTGCCGCATTGCGATATCAAAACCTCTTCGCGATTTGGAATTGGAGTTGCGAGGTTGTGTACAAGCGGGGGTGATCCACAGCATGGGCATAGCCGCGGCCGTGGAAGTGGAATCCGTTCTGTGGCCCCACACACTCGAAGCAGCCAAGGACGAAGCGCGGCTCATTCAGGACTCCCTGCTTCCATCTGGCACGTTGCGCGGCGATGGATTTGAAGTAGCGTTTCGGTTTTCGCCGCTGGGAGAAGTCGGCGGGGACTTCGCCGATTTTTTTCAACTGCCGAACGGGCTCGTCGGACTTTACATGGGAGACGTTGTTGGCAAGGGTCTGATTGCCGCCATGTACGCGGCGCTAGTGATGGGCACGATCCGCGGAATCAACAAGACCGGTGAGGACACCGCGACTGTGCTGCAACTTCTGAACAAGCGTCTGCAGGTTCGCCCGGTTCCCGGCCGCTACAGTTCCACAATTTACGCGCTCTTCGATCCGCCTTCCGGCCGGCTCACTTTTTCAAATGCCGGCGTGCCGTTGCCCTTGCTCGTTTCCGCTGGCGGATGCCAATCGCTCGGCGAAGGCGGCTTTCCTTCCGGCATGTTCAACGGAACTTCCTACGAGGTTCATTCCGTGCACTTGTCTCCGGGTGATGCCGTGCTTTTTGCCACTGACGGCCTGCACGAATTGCGCAACGAGAACAATGAGGACCTAAGCTGGGAAAGACTCGGTGAAATCTGGACCCAATGCCGGCGCAAATCCGCCGACGAATCGCTCGATTTTCTCTTCGACGAAGTGCAGATGTTCTCCGGCAGCGACCGCCGGCATGACGACATCACCGCGATCGCGCTGAAAGTGCCGTTGGAATCGGCCGGCAGCGCGGCGACCAGCCCCGCGAAATCTTCGAACGGCGATGGATTTTACGTCTTGCAAGGCGGCCAGCGGAATCGCTAAGCGGCGTCACAACATCGCGCCATCACACAACGCGAATTTCCAGCTCCGCGACCTGGCCATCGCAAATCGAAAACGCGCGCACCGGCTTTTCAGCTTCCAGCACAGGCGAAATAATGAAGTACGCGACGTCCGGGTAATAGGCCTGCTCGATATCGCGCGCGGACGGCTCGTTCTTGCCGTTCGGATGCGAATGATAAATTCCCAGCAACTGCAATCCCGCTGCACGTATCTCGCGCGTGAACTGAAATAATTCGTTCGGCGCAATCTTATACTCGGTCGCCGGATTCCGCGCCGCATTCACAGCCGGAAACGCCCGGGTAATCAAGCCATCGCGCCCGGCAAGCATGCCGCAACATTCCACTAGCGGCTCTCGGCGCGCATGCTCCTCCGCACTCCGCTGCACGTCGCGTTCAATTCGGATTGCGTTCATCACGCGGCGGGGAGCAACGGGCACGGCATGCCGTGCCCCTACGCTCTTCCTCACACGTTAGCGCTAGGCCTTTTGTGCTTGCCGGCGTAGGAATGTGGGCACGTCTAGATCGTCGGCTGGCACTTCGTGCACCACTTCCTTTACGTTGCGCGCCACTTGCTGCACCACATTGGTTTGCTGCGGCGCGATGTTCGGCGCGGGCTCGGGGTCGCGCGTGGCCTTCCACGTCTTCGGCAAGTATGACAGCTTTTGCTGCGCCTTGCGCGCCGCCACTTCGCGGAAGCCCGCGGCGATCACGGTGATTTTCACCGATTCCTTCATGGCATCGTCCATCACCGCGCCAAAAATAATATTGGCATTTTCATGCGCGGCTTTCTGGATGATCGAGGAGGCTTCGTGCACTTCCTGCAAGCTCAAACTGGAAGAGCCCGTGATGTTGATCAAAATTCCCTGCGCTCCCTGAATGCAATTGTCTTCGAGCAAAGGGCTATTGATGGCGCGATTCGCCGCGTCAACCGCGCGATTCGAACCTGACGCCACTGCCGTGCCCATCACCGCATAACCTTGCCCCGACATAATCGTTTTCACGTCCGCAAAGTCGCGATTGATGATGCCCGGGATGGTGATGATGTCCGAAATACCCTGCACGGCCTGGCGCAAAATATCATCGGCGATGCGGAAGGCCTCGAAAAAGCTGGTGCCGTGCTCGACGCAATCCATCAGCCGCTCGTTGGGGATCACGATGACGGTGTCCACGCAGCCGATCAGTTCGGCGAGCGCTTGTTCCGCTTGCTCCATGCGCCGCTTGCCTTCGAATGCGAAGGGTTTCGTCACTACGGCGACGGTCAGCGCACCAAGCTCGCTCGCAAGGTTCGCGACCACGGGCGCCGCGCCGCTGCCCGTGCCGCCGCCGAGGCCGGCGGTGACGAACACCATATCCGCGCCGTCCAGCGCCTCGAGAATTTTTTCGGTGTCTTCGAGCGCGGCTTTCCGGCCGACTTCAGGATTAGCGCCCGCGCCCAATCCTTTCGTCAGTTTCGCGCCCAATTGCAATTTCACCGGCGCTTGGGAAAGCTTCAGCGCCTGCAAATCGGTGTTGGCCGCAATGAATTCCACGCCTTCCACCTTGGCGCGAATCATGCGGTTGACGGCGTTCGATCCGCCGCCGCCCACGCCGATTACTTTTATCTTGGCCCCGTTCGGTGCTTCTTCCGCAAACGATACACGCATGCTCGATTCTTTTTGCGCCATGCTTCCTCCCCAGTCTTTCCCCAGTTTCAAATTCTGAATCCTGATACTTATTGCGCCCCTGCAAACATGCTCTTCAACTTGCCCACCCAGCCGCTGGGACGATTCCCCGCAGCGCGCCGCGTCCTCGCGCCGTAGAGCACCAATCCAACGGCTGTTGCATACTCGGGCTGGGAAACTTCTTCGCTCATGCCGGCAAGCCCGCGCGGCGAAGCCACGCGCACCGGCAGATTGAAAATCCGTTCGGCTAATTCACACAGGCCGCGCAATTGCGCGCCGCCGCCTGTGAGCACGATGCCGGCAGGAATCTGCGATTCCACACCGCCGCGGCGCAACTCGTCGCGCACCAGCATCAATAATTCCTGCGCGCGCGGCTCGACAATCTCCGAAAGCATCCGCGAGAACACGGTGCGCGGCGGACGGTCGCCCACGCTCGCAATTTCAATCGCCGCATCCTCTTTCAGCAATTCGCGAAACGCGCAGGCGTGCAACCGCTTGATTTTTTCCGCCTCGCCGCTCGGTGTGCGTAAGCCCACGGCGAGATCGTTCGAGAAATGATCGCCGCCTACCGGAATCGCGGCCGTATGCCGTACTACCCCGCTCGTGAACGCCACCATCTCGGTAGTTCCGCCGCCGATGTCCAGCAGGCACGAGCCCAGTTCGCGCTCGTCTTGCGTCAGGCAAGCCTCGGCGGAAGCCAGCGGTTCGAGCACCGTATCGTCCACGCGCACGCCCGCGCGATTTACCGCCGTCACGATATTTTGCGTCGCCGTTCCGGAAGCAGTCACAATATGCACGTTCGCTTCGAGCCGCTGGCCCACCATTCCGATCGCGTCGCGGATGTTATCCTGCGCGTCCAGAAAAAATTCCTGCGGCAGCACGTGCAGCACTTCGCGGTCTTCCGGCAACTGCACTCCGCGCGCCGCTTCGATCGCTCGACGGACGTCATCGCGCTGCACATCGCGCGGGCGCGAGCCTACGGTGATTCCGCCGCGGCTGTTCACACCGCGCACGTGCGTTCCGGCCACGCCGATCAACGCCGATTCCACCGGCACGCCCACGATCGTTTCGGCTTCTTCCACCGCGCGCCGAATCGAGCTGACCGCCAGGTCCAGATTCACGATCTGACCTTTGCGCCAACCTTTCGATTCCGCCGCACCGAGCGCGGCGAATCGTACGCCGCTCGCGTCGTCATCCAGCTCGCCGATCAGCGCGCACGTTTTCGTGCTGCCGATGTCCAGCGCCACAATGTGCCGTTCCTTCTTCGTCAAATCCGCCGCTCCTTGATAATTCCGCCTCCGGCCCGCTCGCTATTGCCGCGCCGCGGCACTCGAATGTCTTGCCCCGTTTTTCTTCGCCTCTTTCGACGTTGCACGCCGTGCCGGATGCGAGTTCGCGTGCGTCGTGCCATGCGAAGTTGCGCGTGCAGATGTGCGTGAAGCTGTGTGCAAAGTCGCGTGCGCGGCACTGTGCGATGTCGTCGCCGGCTTCGAATTCGCTGCTGCGACCGGCAGCGGCGCCGCCGCTGCCGCCAGCGGCTCTTCGACCTTCGCTACGAGCGTCGGATCCTGATTCACCACCGCTTCGCCATTGAATCGCAGGTCCACGGATTCAACGTTTCCAACTTCCGCGCGCCAGCGCCCAACGTCTTTCAACACCGTCAGAAATTTGTCCTCGAAATCACTGTCGCCGAAATGGATCAAAATGGGAGCATCCGCGTTGCTCCACTCGCCCGCGCCAGCCGCATTGCCACTCGAGCTATTCGTGCCATTCGGGCCGCCGCCGCCCTGCAGTCCGGTGATCGTCGCCCGCAGATCCTTCGCTTCGGTGAGATCCACTTCGCTGACCTGGTCCATCGCGCCGCCGCGCGCCGCTTCCACTTGCTGCGCGAAACTCGCAAAAAGCTGCATGCGCAGTTCGCGATCTTCGATGGGCATCTCCGAGCTCATTCCAGTAACCACTGGAAAATGGAAGTTGCCTTTCAGCGGCCGGTCCAGAATCACGCCGTGCACGTCTATCAGGGCCAGGTCGCTTCCGTCGCGCAAAAATGCGATCGGCGTGCGCTCCGTGATCTCAACCTTTATCGTATTGGGCAGAGCGCGCAGCACGCTGGCCTGTTCCACCCACGGCAAAGTTTCAATCTGCCGCCGCCGCTCGCTCAAAGGAATGCGCAGAACGCTGTGCCCGCGGTCCACGCGAAAAAGTTCGCGCACGCTCGCCGGCGTTACGTAATGATTTTGCGAAATCTGAATCTGCTCCGGATGAATCAGCGCCATTTCCTGCGACGCCAGCAAAAAATGCCCCACCATGTACGCTACGCCCACGCCGCCCGCCGCCACCGCCGTCCCGAACATTACTCGCAGATACGTCTTCCAGGCCTTTTTGCCGAATTTCCGCCGCTTAATCTCGAGTGGCTTCTGCCGGCGCAGATACTTCGGCTCTTCGTCGGCCAGGACTTCCTGGGGATAGGCGTCCGCGTCCATGGTCCTTAATTTTTCCAGAGAATGACCTCGTTCTCGAGCTCGACGCCGTACGCCGCGCGCACCCGTTCGCGCACGTCGTCAATCAGTTTTAACATGTCCGCGCAACTCGCGTTCGCCGCATTCACGAAAAAATTGGCGTGCCGGTCGCTGACCATGGCGTCGCCTACGCGATGGCCTTTCAGCTTCAGTTCGTCAATCATCCGCCCGGCCGAGCCGCCCGCGGGGTTTTTGAAGATGCAGCCCGCGCTTTTCTGGTTCAAAGGCTGGCTGGAACGCCGCTTTTCGTTGCACACGCGAATGCCGGCGAGGATTTCCTTGTACGGCTTCGACGGCAACTCCAGCTTCACACGCAACATCAGGTCATCCGGCGCGAAAGAGGTGTGGCGATAGTCAAATCTTATGTCGTCGCCGCGCAAAGTTTCGACTTCGCCGCTCGCCGCGCGGTACAGCTCCACCTCGCGCACGTACGAGCCGATTTGCGTCCCGTACGCCCCGGCGTTCATGCGCAACGCGCCGCCCACACTGCCCGGGACGCCGATCAGCCCTTCCATCGCGCCCAAATCGCGCTTCGCGCAAAATGTGACCATGCCGCCGAGGTCGGCGGCAGCATCCACTACCGCGGTATTCCCTTCGACGCTCATTCCCGGCTGCGAAGTCGGCAGATGCAGCACGACGTACGGCAATTCGCCATCATCTATAAGGACGTTCGTGCCGCCGCCCAGAAATCGGTGCGGAATGTTTTCATCCGCCAGCAGTTGCATCACCGCCGGAATCGTGTCGAATTGCCTTAGCAACAATTGATCGGTGGTGCCGCCGATGCCGAGCGAAGTTTTCTCGCTGAGCGGCACCCCGGGACGCAGTTCGACGCCCAGTTCCTTCAGCCGCGCCGCAATCGGTTTGTCGCTAATTTGCATGAAACTTAATCCGCGCTCGTCGAAATCTTCGATCCCAGCAGCATTGCCAACTGGTCTAGCACGCGGCCCACGCTGCCGGCTCCGATCGCCATCACGGCATCTCCATGACGCGCCTCGCGCAGCATGTATTCCATTCCCGCCTGCATAGTGCTCTTGAAAATCACGTTTTTGTGGCCCGCGCCGCGAATCGCGTCCGCCAGTTTCTCGCCGGTGACACCTTCTATCGGCTGTTCGCCCGCCGCGTAAATTTCCGTCAATACCAGCACGTCCGCCAGATTGAACGAACGCCGAAAATCTTCCCAGAGATGCTGCGTGCGCGAGTAACGGTGCGGCTGGAACAGCACCAGCAGCCGGTGATATCCACAACCGCGCGCCGCTTCGAGTGTCGCGCGTATTTCCGCGGGGTGATGCCCGTAATCGTCAATCAGCGTGACGCCGTTGAATGTTCCCTTGATTTCAAAGCGCCGCCCCACGCCGGAAAACTTCGCCAGGCCCGCACGAATCAGGTCGGCCGGCACACTCAATGAGAGCGCCACCCCCGCTGCAGCCGCGGCATTGCGCACATTGTGAATTCCCGGCGGCGATGGAAGCTGGAACAAACCCAAATCCTCGCCGTGATATTTCAGCCGGAACTCGCTGGAAAGTCCGTTCAGCTTCACGTCGGCGATCACGAGGTCGGCTTGATTCGAAGTGCCGTAAGTAATCACCGGACGCTTCACGCGCGGCAAAATCGCCTGCACGTTTGGCTCGTCGAGGCAAAGAATCACGGTTCCATAGAACGGCACGCGATTCACGAATTGCAAAAACACATCCTGAATTTCCTCGAGCGAGTGATAATGGTCGAGATGCTCGCGGTCAATCGTCGTGACCACCGCCACGACCGGCGCCAGCAGCAGGAACGACCGGTCGCTTTCGTCCGCTTCCACCACCATGTATTCGCTTTGGCCCACGCCCGCATTCGAGCCGGCGTGATTCACGCGTCCGCCGACGACGAATGTCGGATCGAGCCCCGCAGCCGCGAGCACCGACGCAACCATCGAAGTAGTGGTGGTCTTCCCGTGCGCTCCAGCAACCGCAATCCCGTACTTCAAACGCATCAGCTCCGCTAGCATTTCTGCACGCGGAATCACCGGAATTTTCAGTTTCTGGGCTTCGACAACCTCCACGTTGTCCGTGCGCACCGCTGACGAAATTACCACCACATGCGCGCCGTGAACGTTGTCCGCCAGGTGTCCCTCGAAAATCTTTGCTCCCAGCTTCCGCAAACGCTCCGTCACCGGCGATTGCTTCAAGTCCGAGCCGGAAACCGCGTAGCCGCTTGAGAGCAGCACCTCGGCAATTCCGCTCATGCCGCTGCCGCCAATCCCGACCAGGTGAATTTGCTGAAAATTACGGAAGGACGCAATCATGGCCGCACCAGCCCTTCGAGCAGGTCAACGATATCTTCCACCGCGCGCGGTCGCGCAAGGCTCCGCGCATGCTCTTCCATTTCGCTGATTCTCCCGGGCTGGTCCAGGAGCGAGAAAATTTCGTTGGTTAACCGCTCGGGCGTTAACTCTTCCTGAGGCAGCAGGCGAGCAGCGCCTGCATTTTGCATGGCCGCAGCATTGCGCGTTTGGTGCGCATCGGTGGCAGCGCCGAAGGGGATGAGGATGGCGGCGCGTCCGGCGGCAGCAATTTCGGCCACCGTGATCGCACCCGAGCGGCAGACGATCAAGTCCGCCTGGGCAAACCGCTCCGCCATATTCTCGATGAAGGACACAACCTCCGCTCGGAATTCACGTCGCGCATAAGCCACGCGCACAGCATTATAATCGCGTTCGCCAGTCTGATGCACGATGAAAAGCCGGTTTTTTCGCGCCGCCAGCAGGTCCAGCGAATCAACTACCGCGCGATTGATCGGCAAAGCCCCGCGGCTGCCGCCCGTAATCAAAATCGAGAACGGCTCGTGGTGCTCGCGATGCGGCGCGGCGAAGAATTCCTTGCGCACCGGGATCCCGGTGGCCACTGCCTTTGCGCCAAAGCGCTTGGCGGTTTCCGCGAACCCGCAGGCGACCCGCGTCGAAATCCGCGCCAGCACTCGATTGGTGAATCCCGGCTCGACATTTGGCTCGAAGATCACGGAAGGGATTCCATGCAGCCGCGCCGTCAACATGATGGGCCCGGAAGCGTACCCGCCCACTCCAAACGCCGCTCCAAACCTGTGCCGCCGCACGATCTTCTCCGAATCCCACATTCCGGCGGGTAACATGGCCGCATTGCGGACAAATTTCACCCCGCCAATTCCCTTCAGCCCCGCGGCGCGAATCGTCTCCAGAGGCAGTCCGGCCTGCGGCACCAGTTTTGCTTCCATCCCGCGCTCGGTTCCCACAATCACGACGCTTCTTACTCCTTCCGGCTCGCGCCTCAGCCATTCTTTCGCCACCGCCACGGCCGGAAATACGTGCCCGCCTGTCCCGCCGCCCGCGATCAGCAGGTTTTTGGCGTTGGCGCTTGCCGCGACGGTCGTGCGCGCGGCCTCGGCGCTTGCAATCGCGCTCACGTTTCGTCCGCTTGCTGGCTGATGTTTAAGAGCACTCCAGTGGCCAACAGCATGGCGATCAAGCTCGAGCCGCCATAACTTATGAATGGCAGCGGAATCCCTTTCGTCGGCATCAGTCCCAGCACTACGCTCAAATTAATCAGCGCCTGCCCCACCACCATCGTCGTAATCCCCAGCGCCAGAAACTTGCCAAATTCATCCCCTGCCTTCATCGCCGCCACAAACCCGCGCCAGCCATACACCGCGAAAAGCACGAGCACGACGACTGCCCCGATGTACCCCAATTCCTCACCGATAATCGCGTAAATAAAATCCGTATGCGCTTCGGGCAAAAAGAAAAGTTTTTGCCGGCTTTCCATCAAGCCAACCCCGGTCATCCCTCCCGATCCCACCGAAATCAACGATTGCATCAGCTGAAATCCCGCGCCCTTGGGGTCCAAATCGGGATGCAAGAACGCTTCCAGGCGCTGCAGACGGTACGGCACACGCACAATCAACAGGTAAATCGTCGGAATCGCCGCTAGCACCGTCCCCGCAATGTAACGGTAGGAAAGCCCCGCCACAAAAAGCATCACCATCGCAATCAGCACGATCATGAACGCGGTGCCCATGTCCGGCTCTTTCACCACCAGCGCGGCCATCACCAGAGTCGTTCCCAGCGCGGGCGCGAGCGAATGCAGCGGATCGTTCACGCCAAAATTTCGCGGCAGCCGCCGCAATTCCAGAAACCACGCCAGAAAAATAATCAGCGCGAGCTTGGCCATCTCCGACGGCTGAAAACTGAATGGCCCCATGCGAAACCAGCGATGCGTCTGGTGCGAGCGGTCGAGGAAAAATACGCCCACCAGCAACACGAACGAAAGCGCTAATCCCGTAAACACGACGCGCGGCTGCCGCAGCTTGCGGTAATCCGAATTCATCAGCCAGAACATCCCCGCAATCCCCAGCACCAGGTAAATCAGCTGCCGCAAGAGAAAAATATAGCCCGCGCCAAATTGTTCGCTCGCCGTCATGGCCGACGCGCTGAAGACCATCACCACGCCGATCAGGCACAGGGCGAGCGTCACGCCGAATAATTTTCGATCAGGCTGTACGCTTCGTGGCATCCGTTATCCTTTCTCCGCAGCCGCGCCATCCGCCGCGGTATCTGCCGGCGATCGCTCTGCGCGGCGTGCCACTAATCCCTTGAAGACGCGTCCGCGCTGCTCGTAATTCTCGAACTGGTCGAAACTTGAACACGCCGGCGCCAATAGCACCGTATCGCCCGGTTGTGCCCGCTCCATCGCGATCTCCACCGCGCGCTCGAGCGTTCCAGCACCGTCGATCTCCACGGCGCCCTGCAAATCCCCCGCGATTTTTTCCGCAGCTTCACCAATCACAAGCGCCACCCGCGCGCGCTCTTTCAATAAATCGCGCAAAGGCGTGTACGGGCTGCCTTTGTCCTTGCCGCCGAGAATCACCAGCAACGGCCCCGGAAACGCCTGCACCGCTTTCACCGCCGCATCCACATTCGTAGCCTTGGAGTCGTTGTAAAACTGCACTCCCGCAATTTCCGCGACGAACTCCAGGCGATGCTCGACTCCGCGAAACGATTTCACGCCGCTCGCGATCGCCGCGGGGGTCGCGCCCGCCAGATACGCCGCCGCGCAAGCCGCCAGCACGTTTTCGACGTTGTGCTCGCCGCGCAACGGAATCTGGTCGCGCCGCGCCAGCACCGTTTCCGACCCTTCATTGCGAAAGATAATTTCGTTTTCGCGCAGAAATGCTCCGTTCGCGACGCGCTTCTGCCTGCTGAACCAAAAAATATGCGGCTTTGCCGGCATGCGCTTGGTCACTTCTGGGTCGTCCGCGTTCAAAACTGCAATGTCGCGCTCCAGTTGGTTTTCGAACATGCGCATTTTCGCGCGCGCGTACTCTTCGAACGTTCCGTGCCGGTCCAGATGATCGGGCGTCAAATTCAGCAGGACTCCAATCTCGGGACGGAAACTTTCGATCGTCTCGAGTTGAAAGCTGCTGACCTCCGCCACCGTAACCGCCGGGTCCGTCGAACGTTCCACCAGCGCGAGCAACGGCGTCCCGATGTTGCCGCCCACCAGCGTTGGAATGTCCGCCGTCTGCAAAATGTGAGCAACCAGCGCCGTCGTGGTCGTCTTCCCGTTCGATCCCGTAATCGCCACCAGCTTCCCGCGCAAAAATCTCCAGGCCAGCTCGATTTCGCTCCATACCGGAATATTTTTCTTGCGCGCGGCTGCCAGCGCCGGCAAATTCGCCGGAACTCCCGGACTCACCACAATCAAATCCTGCTCCAGAAAACTCGCATCCACGTGGCCGCCGAGTTCCAGCTTCACTCCGGCCGCGCGCAACTTCTCCGCGGTTTCCGTAATCTCAGTTTCCGGACGCTCATCGGTCGCCGCCACCGTCGCGCCGTACCCTGCGCTGAATAACGCTGTCACCAGTCCAGTCCTCGCCAGGCCCACCACCAAAACGCGCTTGCCCTCTAAATCGAATCCCGGCCTCAACTTTCTCTCACTTGGCTCTCACCTGGCTCTCACCTGGCTCTCACTTGGCCCGTCACTCGGCCCTCACCGCAATTTCAAAGTCGTCAGCGAAAACAGCGCGAACACCAGCGCCACAATCCAGAAGCGCACAATGATCTTCGATTCGCTCCAGCCCAGCAGCTCGAAATGATGATGCAGCGGCGCCATACGAAACACGCGCTTGCCGGTCAGCTTGAACGACCCTACCTGGATAATCACCGACAGCGCTTCCAGCACAAACACGCCGCCAATCGAAAGCAGCAAGATTTCCTGCTTGATGATTACTGCGACCGTCCCAATCGCGCCGCCCAGCGCGAGCGAGCCCACATCGCCCATGAACATTTCCGCCGGATGCGCGTTGTACCAAAGAAATCCCAGCGACGCGCCCGCCAGCGAACCGCAAAAAATAACCAGCTCTCCCGCATCCGGAATTCTCTGGATGTCCAAATAGTCCGAGAATTTGGCGTTGCTCGAAAGGTACGTCAGCACCGTGAGCGCCACCGCGGATACCAGCACGCAGCCGATGGCGAGTCCATCCAGCCCGTCTGTGAGATTTACAGCATTCGAGCATCCCACGATCACCAGCACCAGAAACAAAACGAATGGCACATACGCCAGCGGCCAAATAAAATCGCGCGCCAGCAGCGACGAAATCACCAGGTTCGGATGCAACCGCTTGAAAAACGGCACGCTCAATTGCGTCGAATAGACGCCCTGCGATTGCAATGACAGCAGCACGGTCCCCACCGCCACGCACGTAAGCACCTGCAAGGAAAATTTCGCGCGCGGCCGCAAGCCCATGTTCCTTTTGCGGACTACCTTGTTGTAATCGTCCACAAAACCGATGGCCCCGAAAGCGAGAGTCGCTCCCGTCGCCAGAATCACGTACGGATTCCGCAAATCCGCCCACAACAAAGTCGGAATCACGATGGACGCAACGATCAGCACGCCTCCCATCGTTGGCGTCCCCGCTTTTTTCTGATGCGCCTTCGGCCCTTCTTCACGGATGTACTGCTTCACCTGCAATTCGCGCAGCCGCTCGATCACCCACGGCCCCAGCAGCAACGAAAGCAGCAACGCGCTCGAGCTCGCCATCGCCGTGCGCACCGTGATGTAGCGAAATACATTCAACGGGCTGAAGTGCGGCCGCAGCAGGAAGACAAACAACCAGTACAGCATTCAGCGCTGGCCTTTTGATTCCGCTTCCAATTTTTCCGCCCGGGGCTCGAAATTCATTCGTTTGTGCGTCGCTTCAATCGCCTCCAGAATTTTTTCCATCTTCACGCCGCGCGAACCTTTCAGCAGCAGCAAATCGTCGCGCTGGATGAATCCGGCCACAAAATCCGCCGCCTCCGCGGAATTCTTGAAAAATTTCGCGCGCTCTTTGGGATGTCCCCCTTCGATTGCGGCCTCAACGAATGCCGCGGCTTCACCCTGCACCCCGATGATCCAGTCGATCGTTTTCAATCTCGCGGCAAACCGCCCGCATTCGCGATGCAGTTCCGGCGAAGACCCGCCCAATTCCAGCATCTCACCGGCTGCCAAAATGCTGCGGCCGAAGCCCGTCGTATCCGCGAGCAACCGCGCCAGCGCATCCAGGGCTGTGGGACTCGAGTTGTAACTATCATTAATCACCGTGAACCCGTCTTCGAACCGCACCACTTCGCCGCGCTTGTCGGCAGGCTTGAGCTGCGGCAAGACGCGCTCTGCATCTCCCATTCCAATGCCCCAGATGCTCGCCGCCGCCAGAGCGGCTACCGCATTCATCACGTTGTGCCTCCCGATTAATGGCAATTCCAATCGCGCGCGTCCCGCCGGTGAGACAAAATCAAATGCCGACCCCAGCACGCCCCGCTCGACAATATTTTCCGCGCGAAATTCCGCGCGCGTGCCGCGATCCACGCCGAACCAGATCACCCGTCCCCGCGCCACATCCGCGAATTTCGCCACACGCTCGTCGTCCGCATTCAGCACGGCTGTCGCGCCGGGCCACGCGAGATTCTCGATCAATTCGCGCTCGGCTAGCGCAATCTCTTCGATCGACGAAAAAAATTCCAGATGTTCCACCGCAATCCGCGTGATCACACCCACTTCCGGCGCGGCAATCCGCGCGAGCCGTGCGAGCTCGCCCGTATGCGACATGCCCATCTCGATCACCGCCGCATCGTGCCGCTCATCCAATTTCAAAAGCGTCAGCGGCAGCCCGTACTCGTTGTTCAGATTTCCCTCGGTCTTCAGTACGCGGAACCGCGCGGCCACAAACGCCGCAAGGATTTCTTTAGTGGTCGTTTTGCCGACCGAGCCGGCCACGCCGCCAATCCGCCGTCCGGGTTTCGCGCTCCTCCATAATTCGCATGCGCGCGCGGCCAATTGGTGGAGAGCGCCGAGCGTGTCGTCCACCGCAAAAAGTTTTCCGCGGATTTCTTCCGGGTATTGCGCGACGCGTTCACGCGCCACCACCCCGGCTCCCGCTCCACGCGCCAAAGCCGCAGCCACATGATCGTGTCCATCGTGACGCGGACCGTGTATGGCGAGGAACAGTTCTCCGGGTTGAATCGTGCGAGAATCAATCGAGACGCCGGCCAACCCGGCCAGGGAGTCGAGGCTCGCGGGAGGCGCGACACCCAGAGCTTCAGCCACTTGACCAACCGTCCACCGCATTGCGTCTCCAATGGGCTGGGCTTCACTCGCAAGCCTGCACTCTCGTAAGTGCTCGATTTCGCTGCCGAAATCCGCCGCTGCCAGCTTTACCGCTTCTTCACAAATCCCCGGCGCCGCAAAATCGCGCGCGCTTTTTCGCGATCGTCGAATTCAAACGTCCGGTCGCGCAAAATCTGATAATTTTCGTGCCCTTTGCCTGCCAGCAGGACGATGTCTCCCGCCTTGGCCTCGTCAATCGCAATCTCTAAAGCCGCGTCGCGGTCCGGCTCGATGCGGTAGTTTGCATTCACTTTCTGCAATCCCACGACCACATCGTTGATGATCAGCAGCGGATCTTCCGTGCGCGGATTGTCGCTCGTCAGCACTACCAGGTCGCTCAACGATCCCGCCGCTTCTCCCATCGGCGGACGCGTCGAACGATCCCGCTCGCCACCCGCGCCAAATAGCGTGATGATTCTTCCCGCGGGATTCAGTTCGCGCGCCGTTGAAATCAAATTTCGCAACGCGTCGTCCGCGTGCGCGTAATCCACCACCACCAGAAACGGCTGGCCCTCGTCAATCCGCTGAAATCTTCCCGGGACCAGATCCAGATTCGCGATGCCCTCTTCGATTGCTGCCACGGGAATATCCAACGCGAGCGCCGCGCCGATCGACGCAAGAATGTTGTACACATTGATGCGCCCGACCAGCGAGGAATGCACTTCGACTTTTCCCGCCGGCGTCTGCGCCGTGAATTCCAAGCCCTCGAAACTCAGCGAAACTTTTCGCGCGGTCAGATCGGCGTTTTCCTTCACTCCATAGGTCAACGTACGCTTCGCGAGGGCCTCCAGCCGCGGCGCGTACGCGTCGTCCATGTTGATTACCGCAGTATCCGGTGATCCGGCGCCCGTGCCCTCGAACAGCACGCGCTTGGCGGCGAAATATTCCTCGAAGGTCTTGTGAAAATTCAAATGGTCGCGCGTCAGGTTCGTAAAAATCGCCACCGCAAAATGGCAGCCCCAGGTGCGCTCCATCGCCAATGCATGCGAACTGACTTCCAGCACCGCGTGCGTTCCTCCCGCGTCGCGCACCTCCGCAAACATCTGCTGCAAATCGAGCGACTCGGGCGTCGTATTCGTCGCCGGACGAAAACCCTTAGGCGTTTGGTATCCAGTCGTCCCGATTCTCGCCGTGGTCATTCCGGCAGCCTGCAGAATCGAGTCGACGATAAAAGTGATCGTCGTCTTGCCGTTCGTTCCGGTCACGCCCACGAGCTGCAACGCATCCGCGGGATGCCGGTAGAAATTCGCGGCAGCCAGCGCCAGCGCCCGGCGCTCCTCTCCGGGCATCAATTCCACCCACGCGACATCCGGCGCAATCCCGGCAAGACGCGGCAAGGGACTCGCCACCGCAATCGCGCCGCGCTCGATTGCGCTCGCAACAAATTCGTTGCCGTTCGCCTTCGCGCCCGGCAATGCGAAAAATAACGAATCGCGCGTCACCTTACGGCTGTCGCAAGCCACGCCAAGAATGGGCGTGCTCGCCCGCCCCGTCACTCGCGCGCCTACGATTCCCGAAATTAGTTCTGCCAAGTCCATTTCGATTTCTATGCGCTTCCTTTGACGTCTCGTAGCAGATTGCACTTTTGGCCCACCTTCCACAACGGTTCTCAATTTGTATTCCTTTCCAAATTCCTGCTCATCGCTTCCGTGCGCCGTTCCGGTGAATGACCTGGTACGCGCCGTGGCAACAACTCCGCCGCCGTACGCCCGAACCGCACCGTCACGCGGCTGCCGCGCATTACCACCGTTCCAGCTTCCGGCGACTGTTCCACAACCACTCCGCTCCCGATCAGCTCCGGCACCAACCCCAACCGCATGCATGCTTCGGAAACTCCGCGAACGGTTTTCCCGGACATGTCCGGAACGGCAACTGCATCTTCCTCGCCAAACGCTTCGGTCGGCGCGGAAGATTGTGCTGCTGGATTCTCCTTCGCTACTGCCGCCTGAAATTTCGCTTCACTTTCCATATTCGCGGTATTCACGGCCGCCGCCCGCGCCTTCTCCGGATTTTGCCCGCCCGCACCGTTCTTTGCGGTCTCGGTGTCCGGCTGGGCCGGCACATCATGCGCCACATCCAGATACGCCAGCACCTGCTCAGCAATGCGTTTGAAAATCGGCCCGCCCACTTCGCCGCCGTGATGCGCTCCTTCGGGCGAATCCAGCACCACCAAAATGGTGACCGCCGCATCGTTCACCGGCGCGAAGCCGACGAACGACGCGACATACTGATTCGGCGAATAACGTCCGGTGGTCGGGTCAATTTTCTGCGCCGTTCCCGATTTTCCGGCCGCGGTATAGCCATTCAGTCGCGCCGGCGTGCCGGTCCCGCTCAACATGACGGTCTCCATCATTCCACGCACGGTCGCGGCGGTCGTCGAATCGGTGGCTTGCTTCGCCTCGCCTCGCGACGGCAGTGGAATGGCCGAATCGCCGCGAATCCCCTGCACGACGCGCGGTGGATAAAGCGTCCCGCCATTGGCAATCGCCGAGATTGCGGAAATAATCTGCACAGGCGTGACGCTTACTTCCTGCCCGATGGCCACCGACCCGATCGAACTGGCTGTCCAATTTTCCAGCGGACGCAGCAAGCCGCGATTTTCTCCCGGCAATTCGATTCCGGTGAGCTGGCCGATCCCGAATTTGCGCATGGTGTCGTAGAAACGCGGCGCGCCCAGGTTTAGTGCGATCTTGATAGAACCCACATCGCTGGAATGTGCCAGCACGTCGCGCACGCTCAACACGCCGAAGGGATGCCAATCGTGAATCAAGCGACCGGCCACCTGAATCGATCCCATCTGGCAATCTACCAGCGCATCGGGATTCGTCACGTGATTTTCGATCGCGCCGGTCATGGTAATGACCTTGAACGTCGAGCCCGGCTCGTAGGCCGCGGTCACTGCGCGGTCCATGCGGTCATCGTCCGAATATTTTCCGTAATCGTTGGGATCAAAACTGGGAGACATCGCCACGGCCAGCAACGCTCCGGTATTCGGATCCTGCACCACCACCGTCCCGCTCTTCGCGTGCGTCTCATCCATCCCGCGCGCCAGCTCTTTTTCCGCAATGTATTGAATTGTTTCGTCTATCGTCAGCGTGACGCTCGCGCCCGGATCAGCGGCAGCCTCGTGGCGATCGTAAAAACGCCGCTTGCCGTCCGCCATCACCATCACCCGTCCCGGACGCCCGCGAATCCACTTGTCCAGTTCATGTTCGATGCCGCCCATGCCCTTTTCGTCCACGTCCACCCAACCCAGCACATTCGCCAGCAATTCATGTTGCGGATACACGCGGCGATTTTCTTTCTCGAAGAAGACGCCCTTCAAATTCATCTCGTCAATGCGCTCGACTGTTTCCGGCGATAGTTTTTTTGCCAGGCGGACAGGCCTCGAAGCTTCGCGGATTTTCGATTCCAGTTCTTCGGCGGGAATACCCAGCGCAGGCGAGAGCAGCCGCGCCACCATCTCCGGATCCTTCGCGTCCACTGGGTCCGCAAACACGGAGTCCATCGGGATGCTGATGGCCAGCTCCCGGCCTTTGCGGTCGTAAATCACGCCGCGCATGGGACTGATTTCAAATACGCGCTGTTGTTGATGCTGGGCTTTTGCGAAGTAATCGCTATAGCAGAAGAGCTGGAGGTAACTCAGGCGGGCCAGCACCGCCCCCATCCAAATCACCGCCACGATCCAGACCACCAACCAGCGGAGACGCGGGCTGCGCTGCTGCATGGGTTCCGCCCTAACTTACGAAAAACTCGGCCCGGCAACGATTCGAACTGCGTTCCCGGTGCGGGCCCAAGTAGCAGGCCACAGAAAATTTGGGGTCGCGGCGCTCGCCGTCAGACTCGCGTCGCGCGAAAATCAGGGCCGCGGCTGCAACACCGCATGCGCCTGCGCCAGCACTGCCTCGGTCGGTCCATCCGCCGGCAGTGCTTGCCCCGGAACCGAAACCGTCAATCCCAGTTGGTTGCGCGCAATGCGGTCCACACGCTCGTAACCCATCAGCGACGCGACTTCCACGTGCAGTTGCTGGTTCAATTGCGCCGATTGCGCACGCTCCGCCGCCAGTTGTTCCACCTGGTAGCGCAAACGGATGCACTCAAAATGCTGCCACGCATAAACCAGAAGACAGGCTGCCATCGCGGCGCCCGCCGCCACTCGCCGCCAGAATTCCCGCAAACGCGCCGGCGCCATCGGGCGCACCAGCCGTGAGTTATCAATCCGTTTGATCGTGTGATATTGAGTCATGACCGCACCTCAGGCGCCGGGCGTTCCCCGCCGTAAGGCGTTTCCGCCGTCGCCACTTTCTCGATGACGCGCATCTTCGCGCTCCGCGCCCGCGGATTGGCTGCGATTTCCGCGTCGCCGGGCTGTATGATTTTCTTGGTCAGCACCTGAAACCCGCCGTCGCGAGCCAGGCGCTGAAAGGCATGCTTGACCAGCCGGTCTTCCAACGAGTGATAACTGAGGACAATCCACCGTCCTCCCAAATTCAAAGTGGCAGGGGTACGCGAAAGAAACTGCCCGAGTTCCTCCTCTTCTCGATTCACCGCTATCCGCAGCGCCAGAAACGTTTTTGTCGCGGGATGCAGTCTCTGCCTTCCCCTTGCTTTTCGTCCCCCTGCCACAACCGTTGCCAGATGCGCGGTGTCGCGAATGGGCCGCGCCCGCACGACCGCCCTGGCGATTCTGCGTGAATCCCTCTCCTCCGCCTTCTGGTAGAGAAGATCGGCCAGCTCTTTTTCCGGCCATTGATTCACAATTTCGTCCGCTGTCAGCGGGGCATCGGGACTCATCCTCATGTCCAGAGGACCAGCCCAGCGGAAAGAAAATCCGCGCTCAGGGCTGTCCAGCTCGAGGCTGGAAACTCCCAGATCGGCGAGCACCCCATCAAATGGCGGCAAGTGATTCGCCGCCGCCACTTCGCCGATGTTCGAAAAATCCGCTTGCACCAGAATCACCTGCCGCTCGTGCGGCCCCAACCGCTCCCGCGCTATCGCCAGCGCTTGCGGGTCGCGATCAATCCCCAAAACTCGCCCGGTCGTCAGCCGCGCAGCGATCTCCACCAAATGACCGCCCGTGCCGACCGTCGTATCCGCATACGTTCCTTCAGACCGTATCCGCAGCCACTCCAAAATCTCCGCGGCCAGTACCGGCGTATGCAGTACGCTCAAAACTTAAATGCCCAGATCGTCCAGTGCCTTTTCGTCTTCCGCCGTCATCGGATTACGGTTCATTTGATCCAGGAACCGGGCGTGATTCCAGACTTCCAGGTACGTAAGCTGTCCCTGAACGTCCACTTCGCCCTTCATCTCCGCCGATTCCCGCAGTACGGGTGGAATTAAAATGCGCCCCTGCCCATCCACCTCGACCACTTGTCCGTAATAGTTGGTGCGTGATAGGAATTTCTGTTTCGCAGCGTTGTGCGAGGAAAGTTTTGCCAGCTTCTTCTCGATCTCTTCCCAGGCTTTCATTGGGTAGATCGTGGCGCGATCGCCTTTTGTCGAGGTCACGTAGAACTTCGTGCCGGTCTTGCGCAGCTCGGCCAGAAAATCCGCGGGAATTTTCACCCGCCCTTTCTCGTCGACTGTCGCTAGATAGTTGCCCCGCAGCATGAAAGCCCTTCGCTTGCCCGACCGGCGTTTGCGCCCGTGCCATCACTCGCTGGTTCGCCCCTGCCAATGCGTTCAAATGTGGAACTGTCTCGTTTCGATGCGCCGTTACTGCTCGCTGGGTCCGCCACCACTTGCTTCTAGGATCGCCACTGCCCTACACTCTCTACCACTCTGCGCCACTTTCTCCCACTTTGTGCCCCGATTGTAGATAGGTTCTAAAACAAGTCAAGAGGAATTCTTCTTAGAATGAGAAATATTTGTGGAAATTTGTAGCCGCGCGACCCGCGTTGTGGCGTGCGCCAGAGCAACCACAATTAGTTGGGTACACTCACGACGACGCTCGCACCGCTAGTCGCCCGGTCGCAGAAAAAAAATCAAAATGTTTTGTAACAGTTAACAGCAGGCCCGAATTTTACAATTCCGAGGACGCAGAGAGGAGTTTCGGCAGTGAGATTACGGGTTGGAGGGATTGCGCACCGAATCGAGGCCGCGTAGCACGGATTGCTCGTCCGGATTCAGCCCACGCATGAACTGCGGATCGTTCAACGCCTTCTGCCGGTCTTCCGGCGTCATGCCCTGCAGGGTATGCAGGCGATCCGTCACCACCTGCTTGCGATCCGAAGACATCTGCTGCCACTTCGGCAAAAGCGATCGCTGCACGTATTGCCGCTGCTCGGGAGACATGCGCTGCCAGTTTTCGTAACTATGCTGAACGCGGTCGCGCTCCGCGGGCGATAGGTTATTCCACTTCTGCAGGTTCTGCCGCACGCGCTGTTGCTGCTCCGGAGGCAAACTCCGAAACCGCTCATTGTTCTGCATGAAGTGTTCCTGCTGCTGCGGCGACATATTGTGCAGCTTCTGTCCCCACGCAGGAGGCACGTTCGCAGCCTGGCGCCCGTTCGCGCCTGGGCCATTCACGCCGCCATTCGGGTTCGTCGGCGGACGAAACGAATTGGGCGGACGCGTAGCGTTCGGATTCCCTCGCGCGTTGTTGGGGCGTCCCTGCGGTCCCGTCCGATTTGCTGGCGGATGAAACGCTTGCCCCGGCCGTGCCGCCTGATTGCGATTCTGCCGCGGCGCGCCAAACCCCCGGGGACTTTGCGCGTGTTGCGCCATTCGCGGTGCATTAAAACGCGCTCCGCCTCCGCCGCGTCTCTGTGCCGAGGCAGGCTGCGCCGCCAGCACGATCGCGAGCGCAATCGCTAGCGCGCAGAATGTCTTGGCAGGGCGCATCGGCATTGCAAACTTATTCCTCCGCAGCCGGCGGCTGTCCGCCATCGGAATCCGGACTCGGCGGCTGCGCCTGCTGCTGGTCCGGCGTCTCATCCGCCGGCACTTCGGACAACGCGTCGAACTTGCTCAGCACGTCGTAATTTTCCAGCACGCCCAGATCCTTGATCGCCTCGAAATCCTGCTGTTCCGTCGCCGCCGGAGTCGCCTCGCGCGGCAAACGCGCCATCCACACGCTCAGTGCCAGCAGCAAAGCCATGGAAAACGCCAGCCGCGGTTGCGGCACCAGCCAACGGAACCAGCGCGGCTGCGGCTCTTCCGCAATTCGCGCGCGAATCCGCGCATCGAAACCGAGCGAAGGCTCCACCAGAGGCACTTCATCCAGCACGCCCCACAGCTTGCGGAAACCCTCCGCGCGCTCGTGGCAAGCGCGGCAAGAGGCCAGATGCTCTTCCACCTCGAGCCGCTCCGCCGAATTCGCCCGGCGATCCAGGTACGCAACCAGTTGCTTCGAAACTTCTTCGCACTTCTTCATGATGGCCGTCCTTCCCCTGCGCGAGGAGCCACCGGCTGGGCCACTAGTGGGGCCAGTTGCACTCGCAGGTTCTCGTACGCGCGAAACAAAAGCGATTTCAGCGCGCTTTCCGAGCATTCCAGAATTTTCGCGATTTCCGCGTAATCCATCTCTTCATACTTATGCAGCAGCACCGCCACGCGCTGCTTTTCCGGCAATGACGCGATCGCGCGCCGGATGAATTCCGCCCGGTCGCGCTCAATCATGTGCTCGTCAATGCGCATTTCGCGCGTGGGCAATTGCACCGGCGCTTCGTCTTCTTCCACCGGCGCGTCTATCGAAACGTCCATCTGGCGATGCCGGTTGTCGCGCACCGAATTCAGCGCCAGGTTGGTGGCAATGCGGAAAAGCCAGGTGGTAAATTTTGCGGTCGGAGAATACTGCTTCCGCGCGCGATACACCCGCAAAAAAACTTCCTGTGCCAGGTCCTCCGCCGTCGCTGAATCCCTCACCATGCGGTACAGGAAATTGATCAGGGGTGTGCGATATTTTTGGAGGAGAAGGTTAAAGGACGCATCATCCCCTGCCTTCACGTCCAGCATCAGTTGGACGTCAGACCTGGTCATGGCCTCCACATTGTACCTAACACCTGCGGGACCATAAAGTTGCAGCGCGTGCGAGTGTGCCATCGGCGGCGCTCCGGTACTAGCTATGAAACCCAGGACGGTCGGAAAAGTTGCCTTCAGTGGACCTTCTGTATCGCGCGGGAGCGTGCGACTTACTTGTTTAACGTCAGCAGGTTAGACGTGGAACAGCGCCTTCAGGCCGAGCATAATTGCTACACCTAAGAATACCAGCAGCGCCATGCCGATTCCGGGCTCGTGGTTTACTTCGGGGATCAAGTCAGACGCTGCCACATAAAGCGTCACTCCCGCCGACAGCGGGAGCGCCATTCCTACGGTACCACGCAGCAAAAACATGAACCCCATTCCCAGCAAAGTCATCCCGCCCAAGATTACCGAAGACACGAACGCCGCGCGCCGGCTTTGCCCGCTCGCCAGCATCAGCGACGCCACTGTAAATCCCTCCGGCAATTTGTGCAGGAACACAGCCACAAAAATCACGCCGCCGAGCCAAGTCGAAACTAAAAGCCCCGAAGCGATCGCGACTCCATCGAAGAACGTGTGGATTCCCAATCCGAGCAGCGCCGCATAACTCGCATGCGCATGCGAAATTTCTTCGTGGTGCGTCTCTTCGCCAAAATGAAAATGTGGCGCGAGGGTATGCTCGAAAAAATGAACGACGAAGTATCCCGCGAGGACCAGCACGAACACCGAACTCGTATCACGCAAAAGAAACGACCCGCCATCGCCGCGCAATTTCAGCGATTCCGGAATCATCTCCAGCACCGCGGTAGCCAGCATGAACCCCGCGCCGAGCGCGATAAAATATTTCAAGTAATGCCGCGACCACTGCCGGTGCGCAATCAGTGACCCGCCCAACACATTAGCCCCCGCCGCCGTCAACCCCAGCAGTAAGCCCACCAAAATGCGCGTTGTCTCAGGAGCCATAAGCCTATGTGGAGTGCGGTGGCGTGCCACCGCTTTCTCTCAGGCGAGGCGCGCCTCGCCTGCAGTTCCGATCAACTGGTACCGACGTCGAGTGGAGGACGCCTCAAGCAGGAAAAAGCGTGCATACCTTCGCCCAGCGGATACGCAGCGCTAGCTGTTCACCAATCACCAGTCACCAATCACTAATCACTGTCTTACCCAGAATGCCGGAACAAAATGACGTCGCCGTCCTGCACGATGTACTCTTTCCCTTCCAGCTTCACCTGCGCCTTCTCGCGCGCCGCCGCGAAACTCACCGCCTTGATCAAATTCTCCCAGTTCACCACTTCGGCCTTGATGAATCCGCGCTCGATGTCGCTGTGAATCGCGCCCGCGGCTTCTTGCGCGTTCATCCCGCGCTTGATCGTCCACGCGCGACATTCCGGCTCGCCCGCGGTGAGAAATGAAATCAGCCCGAGCAATTGGTAACTCGCCTGGATCAACCGATCGCGTCCCGACTCCTTCAGCCCGTACGCATTCATCATTTCCGAGGCTTCCGCTTCCGGCAATTCCGCCAGCTCCGCTTCAATTTTTCCGCAGAAAGGCACCACTGCCGTCTGCGGCTTCGACGCCAACTTCTCCAAATGATGCTTCTCGATCACGCGGTCAATGTCCGCGGCCTCGTCATCACCCAAATTCAGCACGTACAGCATCGGTTTGCGCGTCAGAAATTCAAAGCCAGTCAGCATTTTCAATTCTTCGGGCTTGAATTCCAATTCCCGCAAAGGCTGCTCCGCCTCCAGCGCCTTGCGGCAACGCGTCAGGAGCGCCAGTTCCGTCTCGAGGATCGTCTCCTTCTTTTTCTTCAGATCTTTTTCCAGCCGTTCCATGCGCTTCGAGGTCTGTTCCAGGTCATACAACATCAATTCGATTTCGACGCTCTCGATATCGCGCAAAGCGTCGAGCGACCCGCCTTCGTGCGGCACCGCCGGATTTTCAAAGAGTCTCACAACGTGCGCTAGCGCGTCCGCCTCGCGCAAAGGCACCAGCGACGCCGAATTTTTCTCGCGGTCCTTCTGCAAGCCGCCCACGTCCACGTATTCGATCGTCGCAAACGTGTTTTTCTTCGGCTTGAATATCTCCGCCAGTTTCAAAACGCGCGCGTCCGGCACTTTCGCGATGCCCACATGCGCCTGATTGGGCGCGCTACGCCCTTCGACGCGCGCCCCGGTAAGAATGCGAAATAAGCTGGTCTTCCCTACCTGCGGCAACCCAATAATTCCTGTTTTCATAAGCCCACGATACTAACACAGCGGCACATCCGCACCGTTGTCAGCGCGCGACCGTAGTGGTTGCTCTTGAAAACATGGCCTACATTCTGGACAATCAAAGAAATGCTGAATATAATCGGCACCAATTTAGCTCGATTCGGAATAGGGCTACGAGAACTCAAAGTACGGTAACCTCAATGAAGGCTTCGGAACTTCCCTGGTGGACCTGGTTATTCTTCGCGGCAATTTCCGGATTTGTCGGCGCTGACGGCTTATTCGGGATCGTAGGTCGAAAGGTTTCGGGTCCATTCTCGGCAACGCTCGCGCTAGTTTTTATTGCCATCAGCGTTCTCCTCGCTATGGTCGCGCTCATCAGATTCCTTAAGTGGTGTTGGGAAGACTAACTTTGCGTAAGTTTGTCAAAGAGATATTCGTATTGTTGTAGGGGGAACTAAATGACTGCGGAAAGGTTCGAGCAAATGATGCGATTGATCGACGTGCTGAAGCAGCACGCTATTCAACGAAATGACCCGGCCTTATGGGGCAAGGCCGACACGCTCTACTGGCGACTACTTAGAACGTAACTTCTAGTCGCTGGTCCGCCCATAATCTTCAGGCTGTGCGCCAGACGGTTCCCATCTGGTATGCTTTCAAAATCCTGATGACCGAAAATATTCCTCTGCCATTCGATCACCTCAAAGCCCACGAATTTCTTCGCGGCATAGACAAACGCCTCGCCCGCATGATCGAAAAAATCGGCACGTTCGGGTTCAAGCTCGACGAATGCGACAGCGTCTACGAATCGCTCCTCGAAGCCATCGTCTACCAAAGCATCAGCGGTAAAGCCGCCGCCAAAATCTACTCGCGCATCAAAGCGCTCGGCGCCAACGGCCTCTGCCCCACGCCCGCGGAAATTCTCGCAACGCCCACGCAAAAACTCCGCGAAGCCGGCCTCTCGGGCGCCAAAGCCGCCGCGATGAAAGACCTCGCACAGAAAACAATCGAGGGAATCGTCCCCACGATAGAAGAAGCCGGAAAATTATCGGACGCAGAGCTAGTCGAACGCCTGATTTCCGTGCGCGGCATCGGCGCATGGACGGTGGAAATGTTTCTGATCTTCCGCCTGGGGCGCCCCGACGTCCTTCCCATCCACGATTACGGCGTGCAAAAAGGCTTTGCGCTGACCTACGGCAAAAAAGCAATCCCCAAGCCGCGCGAACTGGCCGCCTTCGGCGAACGCTGGCGCCCCTACCGCACAGTAGCCAGCTGGTACATGTGGCGCGCCGTAGAACACTTCGGCAAGACCCGCAAACTAACGAAAAATACGAAAGCAACCAAGAAGCGCGCCAAGCCGGGGAAGAAATCCAGCAAGAAGTCCGGAATGAAGTTCAACGCAAAGAAGCGGCACACAACGAAGAGTGCCCACAAACGTAAAACACGACGGTAGGGGCACGGCATGCCGTGCCCGCCGCTCGCAAGGGCACCCACGTCGAAAAATCTCAATCGCACAGGGTTCGTAGGGGCGCTGATTGTAAATCGCGCTACAGCGCGATTCATCCTGAGATTCGGCAGTGCCGAATGAACGGCTGTGCCCCAGATTGCACAGGCGTCAACCCATTCGCTGCCCGTCGTTGCGATTTTCTCTTTCGTCTTTCTCTGCGAACTCTGCGCTCCGGCCTCTGCGCCCTCTGCGTTAATTCTTTGCCGTCGCCCACTCCCACATCTCCGCTCACTTCCCCGCCGAAAATCCACGCACGGTAAGAAAACATGCCACCAACCCGATCAATAGTGTCGCACCCTCCAGCTGCACCGAAAGGCGATGCAACCCGTCAAACTCCACGTGCAAAGGATTCTCCGGCGGTGTAGCCATCACCGAGCCCATCTCCCGCCGCAGCGCCATCATCCGCCGAATCACCACATGCTGCGAAACCAATGTAAGGATCACCATAATCACGACGCCGACGACAGGCAGCACCAGCCGCTTCCCGGCCCCCGCGGAAGAAACCGCCACGGCCGCCGACGCCAGCAAGAATAGCAACCCGGCGATCACTCCCAACGTATGCAACCGCCGCAAAGTAAATTCCACCAGCAACCCTGCCTGATCCTGGTTACCCAAAACGCGAAACGCGCCCGGCGCCACCGCCGCGCTAAAATAAAAAATAGATCCCAGCCAAGTACCCAACGCAAATACCTGCACAAATCTCAATACACTCGTCATCGCTGATTTCCGTGAGAAAGAATTTTGAGTCTGTACCGCACTGACCGCACAGGCTATCACACAGAACGGCCGCCTTCGGCGAGATGTAGACTTGGTTAGTGAGAACGATTATTTCGAGGCCAGCGATTTCGAAAAATGTCGAAAACCCAGCAGAAAGCCCACCGCGAAAATCAGTAGCGGCAACAATAATATAGTTCCGAACGTATTGTGGAATATTGACACAACGTCCCACCCAACCACCCCGCCCCCAGGATGCGGATTCTTCAGCGCGAGGTAAAAGCCAACGAAGATCAGCGCGACGATGCCAAGAAATATAACCGCGGCCAGCGCCACAATTCCACAGCAGACACTTCTCAGAATTACGGTGAACATCTCCGTCCTTCCCTCGGGGAAATTGTTGGCTATTCTGATACTAATTTGAGCTGCAAACAAGCGAATTGCGCCGCCATGTCACCTTGCGCGGATTCAAGACTTTTCTCGCCCCCTGCCGCCAAAACGCCCAAACTTTTTGAACACACCTGCCCCTTTGCCATTTCGCATAGTCTGAGAATTGATGTTAGAACTGGTTTGGCAATATTCGCGGCGCTTATAGAAGCGCGGACCGAACACTCAAAAACGGACCGCAGCCTCCATAAGCGGCCAGTGCACAGCGTGAATCTCAGGGCGTCGGGATCCAAATGCTCAGACGATGCTTCTGCGGCAATTACCTCCCGCAAAGCGCTCGAGTCTGTCCTCGTTGCGGAAACCGCTTCGGGTTTACCTTAGGCTTTTTCACGAAGCTAGCTGTAATGTTTCTGTTGGTAATCGTTGTTCTGTGGGCGTTCTACCTTCGATAAAGACCGTGATACGGTGAGCCGTGGAAGCATTAACTCGTGCGTCCGTCCAAGCTGGGATCCTTGGTAAACGAACTCTTAATGTCGGTGACTAGATTTCCGCCAAACTTTTTGAACACACCTGTCCTTCCGCCGTTTCGCATCATCTAAGATTTGGTGGTAGAACTAATTACGTGGGGTGAGTGGTGGGCGACCAAGGACTTGAACCTTGGACCTCTCCCGTGTGAGGGGAGCGCTCTAACCACTGAGCTAGTCGCCCACAGAACCTACTTTTTGTAGCAGAAGGCCACGCGAATTGCAAACCACGGTCACTAGCGCCAGCACCCGCCTCGCCGAGCTTTTGCGCTCGATTTCGCGCGTGGTAAAGGGCAAGGATGACGTCATCCAGCTCGCCCTCACCACTCTTCTCGCCCGCGGCCACCTGCTCATCGAAGACGTTCCCGGAGTCGGCAAGACCACTCTCGCCCACGCTCTCGCGCGCTCCTTCCACTGCACCTTCCAGCGCATTCAATTCACTTCGGACATGCTGCCCAGCGACGTGATCGGCGTCAGCGTCTTCAATCCCGCCACGCAGGAATTCGAATTCAAGCCCGGCCCGATTTTCGCCAATATCATCGTCGCCGATGAAATCAATCGCACCACGCCCAAAACGCAATCGTCGCTGCTCGAAGCCATGAACGAAGCGCAAATCACGGTGGACAACCACACGCATCCGCTGCCGAATCCATTTCTGGTGTTGGCCACACAGAATCCCATCGAGCATCACGGCACCTACCCGCTTCCCGAATCGCAGCTCGACCGCTTCCTCATGCGCATCAAGATGGGCTATCCCTCGCGCGACAGCGAAAAAGAAATCATCCGCAATAATGCCGGCCACTCGCCCGTGGAAAAAATTGAGCCGGTGATGGACGCAGCCGACGTCGTCGCCATGCAGGAATCCGTCGCCAAAGTAAAAGTAGACGAGAGCCTGCTCGATTACGCTCTCGAAATCGTCGAGCGCACGCGCCAGACCGAACAACTCAGCCTGGGCGTCAGCCCTCGCGGCGCCGTCATGCTTCACCGCGCCGCGCAAGCTCGCGCTTTCCTCGAAGGCCGCGATTACTGTCTGCCCGACGATTTCAAGCGCCTCATCGTCCCGGTCTTCGCGCATCGCGTGGTAGTAAGTTCGCGCTACATCTCCACCCAGAAAAAATCCGAGCAAGCCGAAACAATCCTCGGCGAAATCCTAGATTCCACCCGCGTCCCTGTGTAACAACGTCATGCCGCAAGGAAAACTGTCATTCCGACCGCTGGCCGCTCTGTACGACGCGTTGTCATCCCGAGCGAAGCGAGGGACCTCTCTTCGTTCCTGCGTCGCCCGGCGTCAGACCGCTGGCTGCCTCGCCGGATCCACCGAATCCCGGAGCCCGCAATAATGGCCGACTCCGTCGTCATTCGCCTGTGGCGTGCCCGCGACAAACCCGGCTGGCGCAATTTCGGTGTCGCCATGCTGGTCCTTTCGTTGGCGCTCGCTGTCGCACTGTTTTCCGCCGCCGTCGCCCAGCAAGGCCGCATTCTCCTCGCCGCAGTCACTACTGTGCTCTCGCTCGCCATGGCCGCCTGGGTCGCCATCGCCATCGTGCCAAACCTCGCGCGCCGCACCAGCCTGCGCTGGTTTGTCTATCAAGTTGACTACCGCCTCACGCGCGAAGGCATGGTTTACCTGGGAGTCGTCGCGATTCTGATTCTCGCCTCCGTCAACACCGGCAATAACTTGCTCTTCATGATGCTGGCCTGCTCGATCGCGGGCATCCTCATCTCCGGCGTCCTCTCCCGCGCGGTCCTCACCGGCATTGACCTGAAATTCGATTTGCCCGAACACATTTTCGCGGCGCAACCGGTCCTCGCCGAGCTCGAACTGCGCAATGAAAAGCCATTGTGGCCCTCCTTTTCACTCCGCGTGATCGGCTCAACGAAGAAAGGCGCCGCGCAAATTCTCACGCGCCCGATGTTTTTCCCGTACATCCCGCGCCTCGGCTGCGCGCGCCAGAAAGTGGAGCTGACCTTCCCGCGTCGCGGCGTCTACCGGCAAGACTCCTTCGGCATCCGCACCCGTTTCCCCTTCGGCTTCTTCGAAAAAACGCGCCACGTGGATTCCGAACTGCAAATCGTCGTCTACCCGCAGGTCGAGCCCACCGATCATTTTTATGAAGTGCTTCCGCTTCTCAGCGGCGAAATGGTCACCTACTTTCGCGGACGCGGCCACGAACTGCATTCCCTGCGCGACTACTTGCCCACCGATAGCGCCCGCAGTGTGGACTGGAAAGTCACCGCCCGTGCCGGACACCTGATGGTCCGCGAATTCGCGCGCGAAGACGAACGCCGCGTCATGCTGGTCCTCGATCCTTTCGTCGGTCCGCCCCCCGCGAGCATCCCGACCTCCGCGCCTGCTAGCGCCGCGCCACAGCCATCGGCATCCGATCTAGCGGCTGCTGCGCACACTCAGCTCTTCGAGCGCGCCGTTTCCATGGCCGCGTGCATCGCCTGGCACTTCAACGAAATCAATTCAGTCCTGCAATTCCGCACCAATCGTTTCGCAACGCCCATGGCCCACGCCGAAGAAATCATCTACGATGCGCTCCGCGAGCTAGCCACCATCCAGCCGGAGGAATCAACGATCGGCGGCGAATTCCTCGATCAACTAGCCTCCGACCACGAAATCTTCAAAATCATAATCACCGCCCGCCCCCAAAACACCATCCCCACAGCCCTCTGGTCCTCGTCCTATTTCCTCTTCCTGAATTCGCTCTAAAGCACGGTGATGCGGCGCTCCGACGCGTGCCGCGACAGGTGTAGCGCCGGCGTCTCGCCGGCTCTTCGTCTTTGACTTTGTAGCGGCCACCTTCAGGTGGGCGCCTTCGGTTTTTCTCTGCGACCTCAGCGCGCAGTTCTCCGCGCCCTCTGCGTTTAAATCTTTTGACCCCTAAACCCAGCGCAAGCAAAAAAATGCGAGAATACGCCTGCATGAAATCCACTCTCTCGGCCCGCGCGCAAAAAAACTTCCAATCGCGTTTGCTCAAATGGTTCCGCACACACCAACGCGACCTCCCCTGGCGCTCGAGCCGCGACCCCTACCGCATATGGGTCGCAGAAGTAATGCTCCAACAAACCCGCATCGCCGCCGTAATGCCGTACTACCAGCGTTTCCTCGACCGCTTCCCGAATGTCGAGTCGCTAGCGCATGCGACGCAAACCGAAGTCCTGAAACTCTGGTCCGGCCTCGGCTACTACAGCCGCGCCCGCAACCTGCACGCTGCCGCAAAAGAAATCGTCGCGCACCACAACAGCAAATTCCCGCGAGACCTCGACGCCGCGCTCGGCCTGCCCGGCATCGGCACGTACACCGCTGCAGCAGTCCTAAGCATCGCCTACGATGTGCCACTAGCCGTGCTCGATGGCAACGTCGCGCGCGTCCTCGCACGCCTCCACGCGATCCGCGGCGATGTGCGCGCACCGAAGACTTGGCGCAATCTCACCGAAATCGCCGACCGCCTGCTCGCCAAAAATTCCGCAAGCGACTGGAACCAATCCCTGATGGAACTAGGCGAAGTGATCTGCACGCCACAATCTCCTCGGTGCAGCACCTGCCCCGTAGCGCGCTGGTGCCGCGCACGCGCAGAAAATCTCACAGCCAAAATTCCCGCCCCCCGGCGCAAACGCGCCCCGGTCCACATGAAAATCGCCGCAGCCATCCTGCTAGACCCGCGCGGACGCACGCTGCTAGTGAAAGATCCCGGCGCCCACGACGGCGTCCTCTTTTCCCGCATGTGGCAATTCCCAGCCGTCGAAGTCACGAGCGAACCGAAAGCCGCGCTGGCCGCGCATCTCCGCGCAACTCTAAACCTGCCAGCCAACGCCAGCGCGCTAGAACTCGAAGCCCTACCAACCGCGCGCCACGGCGTAACCTTCCGCAATATCGCGCTACTCCCATTCCTAGCCCGCGTCGAGAACCTCCCCAAACTCCACCGCACCCGCATCCTCCCCATCGCAAACCTGGCCAAGCTTCCCATCTCCAGCGCCACAAAAAAAATCGCCGCCGCCGCGCTTTCAGGCGTATTAATGTCCGATGCCAAAATTACCTCGGATCACGGCAAGGAAGCTCTTGCGGGTCCTCTTGCGGGCGGGGTTTTACATCCATCATCAGACGGGAAGCCACGCAAATCTGCGACATCCAGTTAGGACGCATCTTCACCTAGTCGTTCCCCGCCACGGCGGAGATCTTGCTCCGAAAACTCTGAAAGCCATCCTGGTTCAAGCTGAAATGACTGTTGAATACTTCGTTTCGCTCTTGGGGAAATAATCCTCCATGCCAAGCGATCGCAAGGCTATAATTCATTTATGAAGAACGGTCGGGAGCGGGTCCACGAATACACTGCCTTCTTCGAGGCAAACGAGAATGGCGGTTACACCGTCACGGTTCCAGCATTGCCCGGTCTAGTCACCGAAGGAAAGAACCTAGAACACGCCCGGGACATGGCAATGGACGCGATCCGCTGCTACATCGAAGGCTTGAAAAAGGCCAAAGAGCCGATCCCGGTGGAGCGAGAGACCGCTCAACTGAAACTCTCCGTAGTTGCTTAGGCGATCTTCATCGCTGAATCCCCGAAATTTCGCCGCTCAGAGCTGCGTTCGAACCTCAAACTGTTACACGATAGGCGTCGCCCACGCCGCCAGCCCGCTCCCCAGTGTTAGCATCATAAAAGGCCATGGCCTCCACAGCGCGGATCAGCGCGCCGCCCCTTCCGGCGGTGCAACGTTACTTCGAGGTGTCGCTGTTCCTCCTCGTCTCGACCGGCATTCTCGCCGTCGTCAGCACCGGCAAACTCGACCTTTTCTCGACGGTCGTCCCCGTAATCGCACTGGCCTACAAAGCACTTCGCATCTGGCGCGGCCGTCCGCCCGAACTTTCCGTGCGCGTCGCCACCTGGCTGGTGCTGGCCTACTTCCTCTTCTTCCCGTTCGATCTCTGGGTAGTCTCGCGCGCCCTCTCGGCCGGCGCGCCCAACCCGGCGCTCTATTCCGCGCTGCTCGCCGCCGTCCACCTGATGCTCTTCGCGAGTCTCGTGCGCCTCTTTTCTGCGCGCACCAACCGCGACTACGCATTTCTGGCGATGCTCGCCGTCACTTGCATGCTGGCCTCGGCCATCCTCACGGTCGAAACCAGTTTCCTCATCGCCCTGGCAATATTTCTCGTACTCGCTGTCTCGACTTTCGTCGCCCTGGAAATTCGCCGTGGCGCCAATGACGCCGTCTCGCCCCCCTTCGATTCCGGCTCGCCACTCGCGCACCAATTGAATCGCGCGCTAGGACTCACGTCGGCGCTCGTCGCCGTCGGCACGCTCGCCATCGGCGGAGTGATTTTCTTCACCCTGCCTCGTTTCACCGCCGGTTACCTCAGCGCGCTCAGCCTGCAACCGAAATTGATGACCGGCTTCAGCGACAACGTCACTCTCGGCGAAATCGGTGAAATCCAGCAGAGCCACGCCGTGGTGATGCGTATCCACATTGACGGCCAACCTTCGCGCGGCGAGGGCCTGCACTGGCGCGGCATCGTGCTCACCAATTTCGATGGCCGCCGCTGGTTCACGCCCAGCCACGAGCGCATCGCTTTCTTCCCCGATTCCGCGGGCATTTATCGCCTCGTCTCGCCTCCCCTTCCTGCCGGCGATTCCTACCCGTTGCATTACACCGTGCTCATGGAGCCGCTCGCCAGCGACGCGGTCTTCGTCGCCTCGCGCATCGAAAGTATCCGCGGCCGCTTTGCCAACGACGTCGAGCGCGTCGGCCCCAGCCGCCGCAATAACTATCTGCTCGTCGATCCCACCGAATCCATTTCCAATCCTTTTCACAACGCCACGAAAGTCCGCTACGAGGCTCTGTCCGATGTTCCCAACGTGCCTCCCGCGCAATTGCGCGCCGCCTCCACGACCTTTCCACCCACACTCTCGCCCGACGATCTACAGGTTCCCCCGCTCGATCCGCGCATCAAGAAACTCGCAGAGCAAATCACCGCGGGCGCCACAACCGAATACGACAAAGCCGTGAAAATTGAGCTGTACCTGAAATCCCATTATGGTTACACGCTCGATCTGCGCGGCCCGCACAGCAACGATCCGCTGGCGCATTTTCTTTTTACTCGCCGCTCCGGCAACTGCGAATATTTCGCCGCAGCTATGACCGTAATGCTCCGCGACGTCGGCATTCCCGCTCGTTACGTCGGCGGATTCCTTGCCGGCGAATACAACGACGTCGGCGGCGATTGGATCGTGCGCTCCAGCGATGCCCACGTCTGGGTGGAAGTCTTTTTCCCGGGCTTCGGCTGGATCACCTTCGATCCCACGCCTCCCGGCCCGGCCAAGCCTGCCGGCCTGCTCGAGCGCATGGGCATGTATTGGGATTGGTTCCAATACGCGTGGGGCGAATGGATCATCAACTACGACTTCGCGCACCAGGTCACGCTCGCGCAGAACGTCCAGAAAACTTCGCGCGACTGGAATGAAAGCGCCCGCAACTATTATCGCGTTAAGCAGCGCCAGATTATGGAAGCGATCGTCGCTCTCGATAGGAAAACCGAAGCGTCGCCCTATTTCTTGCCCAGCGTGCTGGTCTGCCTGATCGCGCTTCTCTTCTATCTGCGCGGCCGCAGCTTGATTGGCTACGTCCTCGCGCGCTGGAGCCTCCGCGCGCGCAATCGCGGCAACATCACTGCCTCGCTCGCCACCCTGGAATATCGCGAGATGCTCCGCCTGCTCGAAAAACGCGGGTGGAAAAAATCTCCGTCGCAAACCGCGCAGGAATTCGCCGCGGCAATCCCGTCACCCGATGTAGCCGCGCCCGTCGCGCAACTCACCCAACTCTATCAATCCGCACGCTTCGGCAATAACCCTCCGCCAGTAGCCCAAATGTCCGCGCTCCTAAGCATTCTCCGCGAAATAATCCGCGCCGGCAAACCGTCCACGCGATGAACTGGCGACTTTGGTCGCTGGTCGGCCTCGTCGCGGCAATCACTATCGTCGTGTTTCTCTTTCCGGCGATTCCCCAAAGCGAGAGCTATCACAACTTCGCAGACACGCGCGCCTTCGTCGGAATCCCCAACGCTCTCAACGTGCTTTCAAACGCATTCTTCCTGATCGTCGGCTTGCTGGGAATGCATTATGTCTTGAACAACGCGCGAGATGCGAGCGCAGTCGGATTTCTGGATCCACGCGAGCGTTGGCCCTACTTCATCTTTTTCCTCGGCGTGGCGCTTACGACTTTCGGATCCGCCTACTACCACGCGCACCCGAACGACGCTCGCCTAGTATGGGATCGCCTGCCCATGACGCTTGGCTTCATGTCGCTCTCGGCCGCTACGCTCAACGAGCGAGTCGGCGTCAACACCGGGTCGCGCGCGATCGTACCGCTGCTGATTTTCGGAGTGGCGAGCGTCGCATACTGGAGCGTCACGCAATCCCACGGCCACGGCGATCTGCGCCCTTACGTCCTCGCTCAGTTCGGCTCCCTGCTAGTGCTACTTCTGCTCGTCGCACTGTTTTCGCCACGCTACACGCGCGGCTCGGACCTGATCGCCTCCCTCGGGATCTACGCGCTAGCCAAAGCATTTGAAGCCGTCGATCGCCCCATTTTCAACCTGGGCGGCATAGTCAGCGGCCACACGTTGAAACACATCGCCGCCGCACTCTCAGCCTATTGGATCTTGCGGATGTTGCAGCTTCGTTCGCCAGTTCCGCCGCTCATATCCCGAGCCGCACCCGTCCAGGCTTAGAACTTGATATAGAAGGCGTGATGGGCATTTGACCCAACTACTGGAATCCCGTAGTATGCAGACCTACGCTTCCAGGGAAACAAGTTCACGCGACATGAGCAGGAAATCTACCTCGAAGAGAACTGCTAAGGTGTTTCGTCCAATGACCAGCGGCGCCATCGAACGCGCCGCGCTCGCCGACCCTGATGCGAGGCCGCTGACTCGCGCCGATCGGAAGTGTATGAAACGGACGCTACAGGCCAAAATTATTCGCCGCGCTCTGGGTTTGACGCAGGAGGAATTCGCCGCCCGCTATCGCATCCCCCTCGGCACGCTGCGCGACTGGGAACAAGGCCGCGCTACCCCCGATCAACCGACTCAAGCATATCTGACGGTCATCGCCCGAAGTCCCGATGGCGTGCGCCAAGCGCTGGCGGATTAGCCGGCCACCGCTTATTCCGAATTCTCCGTTACCGACGCTCTTACACTTCCTGGCTACTTCGACTTGCTAATTGTATCCTGGCGAACCGGTCCTCGTCCTCACGCTCTCCGCCGCGGAGTCGGCGTATAGTCCGCCTCATGGCCGACCACCATTGTCCCAACGTGAATCGAGAACGCAGCGGAATGGGTGGCAGCAAAGAAAGCAGAAATAGACCTCCCGCCGTAAAAACGAGAAACGCTACATCATCTCGCGAAAAACCGATGTTGAAGTATCTCAGAACGATGCCGGCCACGATCGCGTAACAGATTTTGATTGCGAGAAACCGCCGCGTCTCGAGATACGAGAGAGCTGCTCCGGTCAAGACAAGAGCAAACGTAACCGCAAAACACAACGTGCGCCTCGAATGAGACGGCGTCGCATTTGCGGCGTTCCATGCCAGAAGCGCAGTCAACAAAGCCCAACCGACGCTGTCCCGCCCGCGGCGCCAGTAACTCATGGTGGAATACTCCTAGGTTGTAACCGATCGAGGCCAGCTTACCACGGGCTGTGCGCTCTTGCGTCTATGGTAGAATTACGTGTTCCGCAACAGCCAAAGGACCGCACAGTAATGCCGAAAGTCGGATTCGTCAGCCTGGGATGCCCCAAGAACCTCGTGGATAGCGAGGTGATGATGGGAATTCTTGCGCGCGCTGGCTACGAACTCACGCCCCGCGCCGGCGAAGCCGACGTTCTCGTCGTCAACACCTGCAGCTTCATCGAGCCCGCGCAAAAAGAATCCGTGGACTCCATCCTGGAAATGGCCGAGTACAAAAAATTCGGCCGCGCGCAAAAACTGATCGTCGCCGGATGCATGGTCGAACGCTACCGCAACGACATCCGCGAACAAATTCCCGAAGTGGACGCGGTGATCGGCACCGGCGAAATCGAAAAAATTCTCGAAGCCTGCGAAGGCCAGTTGCGCACGGACGATCCGCACGCCGCCGATCTGCCCACTTATCTTTATCACGACGCGACGCCGCGCATCCTCGCCACACCCGGCCACACCGCCTACATCAAGATCAACGAAGGCTGCGACCATCCCTGCACTTTCTGCGTCATTCCGCAGTTGCGCGGGAAATTCCGCAGCCGCCGCTTCGAATCTGTCGTCCGCGAAGCCGAAAATCTCGCTGCTGCGGGCGTCCGCGAAATTTCCCTGATCGGCCAGGACACCACTTTTTACGGCGAAGACCTCGGCATTCGCGACGGCCTCGCCACCCTGCTCGAACGCCTCGCGCAAATCGAAGATCTCAATTGGGTGCGCTTTCTTTACTGCTATCCCAACCGCATCACGCCGCGCCTGCTCGATACCATCGCCGCGCACCCGCGGCTCGTGAAATATCTCGACGTCCCGCTGCAGCACGCCAGCCGCAGCGTCCTCGCGCGCATGAAGCGCGGCTCGAATGGCGACGCGTTCCTGAAAATGCTCGAAAAAGCGCGCAAAGCAATCCCTGGCGTCTCGATTCGCACGTCCTTCATCGTCGGCTTCCCCGGCGAAACCGAAAAAGATTTCGGCGAGCTTTGCGATTTCGTCCGCGCCGCCGAATTCGACTGGATGGGCGTCTTCGCCTACTCCGACGAAGACACCTCGAAAAGTTTCGCGCTCGAAAATAAAGTGGACGCCAAAATAATCGCCCGCCGCCGCGACACGCTAATGTCCATCCAGAAAAAAATCTCAGCCCGCAAGCTGCGACGCAAAATCGGCCAAACCATGCAAGTCATGCTGGAAGGCCCCTCCAAAGACACCGACCTGATCTGGGAAGCCCGCGCAGAAGGCATGGCTCCAGAAATCGACGGCAAAGTCTACGTCACCGAATTCGCAGGCGTGAATGACGCAGCAGACCTCCCAAGCCCAGGCACCCTAGCCACAATCGAAATCACAGAATCCAAAGCCTACGACCTAATCGGCCGCGTAACCCAATTCGAAAAGCCCAATCGCGCCGCCGGTGCCGCTCGCACCGAGCGGCCAATTTCAGCCGCCTCACCATTCCCAATCCTCGCGTAAATTCACGTGCCACGCGTAGCGCCGGCGTCTCGCCGGCTCTTTGCATTAGTATTTCCCTTCAAACGGAAGTCAAAACCTGCCGGCGAGACGCCGGCGCTACAAGATCCGAATCAGCCGGGCGGCGACTATCTTCGTGGTCAGCGGCGATCTGAATTTGAATTGGTAGGGGCACGGCATGCCGTGCCCGCCTTTAGAATCCGCACGATTCAACGCCCCGCGCATCACCCCGCCATTTGCGGTATCCTCTGCGTATGCAGCATCGCTGCCCCATCTGCAAAAAACCGACACACTCGGACACTAACACCGAATTTCCGTTTTGCAGCGAACGGTGCAAACTCCTCGATCTCGGCGCCTGGGCCAGCGAAAAATATGTAATTAGCGAACCCGCCGTAGACGAAACGCTCTTCGAAGACATGGACCACAACCCCAAAGATGAACACAAAAACTGACCGCGCCTCCTCCGACGACTCCGCTGCGCCTAGTGGGGATGCATCATCGCCGTCGGGCACGGCTTCGAACGATGCCCCGCAACCGGCCCCACCGCCGCCCAATCCCAATTTCGCGCTCTTCGTCTCAACAGTCGGCGGCCTCGGCTACTTCCCAAAAGCTCCCGGCACGCTCGGCTCGCTGGTCGGCCTTGCCCTCGCGATAGCTCCTATTTGGACTACCTTCTTAATCGACGTGCATCTCCCATCCGAAAGCTGGCGAGGCATGGATATTATTTTGGCGATCCAAATTAGTATCGCTCTTGTTCTCGCTGTGATCGGAGTGTGGGCTTCTAATCTCGTCGCCAAGCGTTTCCGAGAGAAAGATCCTCAGTACGTCGTGATTGACGAAGTATCAGGACAACACCTAACTTTGCTGCTGGGCTGCGGAATACCGATTTGGTGGAAAAGCGCGGCTCTTTCCTGGACCGCCGCGCCAATAGGTTTGATCTCGATGCATTCCGCCCTCAACTGGAAATATTTGCTCCTGGGTTTTATACTTTTTCGAGTATTCGATATCTGGAAACCGTTTCCAGCGCGCCAAGCAGAATCACTACCCGGCGGCTGGGGTATCATGGCAGATGACTGGATCGCCGGAATTTACGCGGCCATAGTCCTGTGGCTAGCGCGCGCCGCAGGCCTTTAGTAAACGCGCAACACAACGCAGTCTGTCATCCCGAGCGGAGCGGGGCCTGCCTGCCGCAGGCAGGGCTCTCTCTTGGATTGCGACTCCGGGCAAGCATTCAACCGTCAGCGTTCAATCGGGCGAACGCGCGACAAATGACACCAGCCCGAATTTAGTGCAATCTGTAGCCAGCAATACCCAGCACCACCGCGAACGACGCATGAACGTAAACATGAACGGCACGCCAAGAATCGAAAGCGTAAAACCGGCCGCCGCATTGCCGGGCGGCGAAGTCGCCATCAGCGGTACCGGCTTCGCCACGCGCAATCACACGCGCCCTCTCGTTCAGTTCGGCGTCGCCGAGGGCTCGCTCATTCTCGCCGCAGATAATCTCCTGATCGCACGCGTCCCCGAAGGAGCCGCTGGCGGCGCCGTCCGGGTGAAAATGGGCAGCATCGAAAGCGCGCCGTTTCCGCTCGCGCTTGGCGCGCAAATCGCCGATAACCTGCATCCCGTCGCCAATCCCGCGATCGACTCCGACGGCAACACCTACGTCACCTTCAGCGGCCAGCGCGGCCAGAAAGTTCCCGTCTCGCTGTACAAAGTCACGGCCAACCACGCCATCAAGCCCTTCATCACCGAAATGATGAATCCCACTGGCCTCGCGATCGATCGCGACGGCTTTCTTTTCGTTTCCAGCCGCAACGACGGCGCCATCCACCGCGTCTCGCCCGACGGCCGCTCCATGCAATGGGTCGAAGGCATGGGCATCGCCACCGGCCTCGCGTTCGACAAGACCGGCAGCCTCTACGTCGGTGATCGCAGCGGCACGATTTTCAAAATCAGTCCCGACCGCGAAATTTTTGTTTTTGCCACGCTCGAACCGTCCATGTCCGCCTATCACTTGGCCTTCAGCACGACGGGCGATCTCTACGTCACCGGCCCCACTACTTCCAGCTTCGATCAGGTCTATCGCATCAATCCCGCCGGAGAAGTCAGCACGTTTTTCCGCGGCCTCGGCCGCCCGCAAGGTCTCGCGTTCGATCGCGCCGGCAACCTCTATGTCGCAGGCTCGCTGGGAGGCAAGCGCGGCATCGTCCGCCTCTCGCCGGAAGCTGAGCCGCAGCTGGCAGTGAGCGGCTCGAACATCGTCGGCCTCGCCCTGCTCCCATCGCACCGCGCGATGATCGCCACCACCAGCGCTCTCTACTCCCTGGATTGGGACGTAGCGGGCCTCCCCCTCAACGGCTAGTCCGCTGCATTAGCAACTAAGATTGTGGAGCGTGTCATCCCGATCGCAGCGAGGGATCTGCTTTTGACGTGAACGCTCAAGAATCATCCCGAATTCAAGAGGGTTTGGTTGCGGCCCTTCCGGCAAAGTCGCACCAGGCACGTATCAACGCTTTTTCTCGATAGCCGGTGCGGCTCACAAGATGGGCGCGTTTCCATCAACTCCGCGCGCGTGTGGTGGGGGGGCCGTAGGGGCGCTGCTTGCTGCGCCCGCTTTTGATTTGCGGTTGTAACCCCCGCTGTGTCCAGCGCCTATCGTCACGCAACCCGTATTTTTCTTTTCAACCACACGCCCAGCTGCCAGCAGCACAAAATCCACCGAAATTATTCTCCACGCACGGCGTATCTAATTACATCTTCGTGTATCGTCTGGGGAACGCATGAACGACGCTGCCGCTACCCTTGTTCCCAATCCACTCAGCCGCCGGCTGATCGCCGCGCCCTGGCATACGCTCACAATCCTGCTGATCTATGCATACGTCGGATTTCGCATAGGTATGCCTCACAATGCGCCAACTCCCGGTTCGGCGGCGCCCGCGCTCGCCGCCCATGCCGCGATGCTCCGCACCTACGCGCTGCTGATCCTCTCGGAATGGGGCATGGCCTACTGGGCGTGGGCGGGAGTTCACTGGAATGGCGGCCATCTGCGCGATCTCACCGGCGGTCGCTGGACAACTTGGCGCAGCGTCGCCCTCGACGTGGCCATCGCGATCCCCTTCTGGGGCGTGTGGGAATTAACAGCTTGGCTCGTAAGTCGCGCTGTCGAATCCGTCCACGCAGCCGCCGGCAGCTATCAGCCGCCCTCCGGCTTCGCCGAAGTTTCCCTCTGGATTCTGCTCTCCATCTCGGCGGGCATCTGCGAGGAAATCGTGTTTCGCGGATACTTGCAGCGCCAATTCCAAGCCGCCACGCGCAGCATCGTAGCCGGCGTGATTCTGCAGGGTGCTATTTTTGGCCTGGCTCACACCTATCAAGGATGGAAACGAGTAATCGTCATCGCTGTCCTGGGAATCGTCTACGGCGCGTTAGTAGCCTGGCGCCGCAATCTCCGCGCCAGCATCCTAGCCCACGCCTGGTCCGACATCTTCGAAGGCTGGCTGCGCTTTATCTAACCGCTTGTTTCGATCAATCAGCTCGAAAACGCGTGGTGGTCGGTACGGGCGCTGCTTGTCAAAGATCCGCCGCGGGAGGACTGCGCCCCCTTTTGACTTGCTGGCTAAATGTCTGCGCCTGAGGGTCCAACAAATACTGTGAAGTTGGTATTTACGCGAACGTGCAGAGGACATGTACGATAGATAGGTTCCTTGGCACAAAAATGGTCCGCACCTCAAATTAACCAGACATGGAGCAATCAACTCTGGACATAAACGCGCCAGTCGCGCCTACGTCGTTTGAGGCGCAGCCCGTACGCGTGAACCCGCTGCGACGGGCGTTGAACGGCCTTCCCAAACCACTCAGAGATCCTGTCGTATTCACCTACAGGCTCTCGCTCGACACCTTCGACGTGCTGCTGCGACGGCGCGAAAGCCTCGTTCCGCCACGCCGTTTGAGCTTCGTGGGTTCTGGTGACTACGTTAAGCACGGCGACCAGTTCCTCCGACACTTTAAAGATCTATGTGACCTGACGCCGGACCAGAGCGTGCTGGACGTCGGTTGCGGAATCGGTCGCATGGCCAGGCCCCTGACCAAGTATTTGACAGCTGGAAGCTACGTCGGCATGGACATCGTTCCCCGTGGGATCCTCTGGTGCCAACGCCACATCACTCGCCTTCATCCTAACTTCACGTTTCAGCTCGCCGACATCTATAGCAAAGAGTACAACCCCGACGGAAGGTATCAAGCCGCGGATTACGGGTTCCCTTTCCCGGATGGAAAATTCGATTTCGTCTTCTTGACGTCTGTCTTTACGCACATGCTGCCGCGGGACGTAGAACAATATCTCCGCGAAATCGCGCGCTGCCTGCGGCCCGGTGGAAAATGCTTGATAACTTTCTTCCTGCTGAATGAAACATCGCACGAACTACTTCAGACTGGAAAAAGCTCGATTAGTTTTCGATTTCCGTTGGGCGACGGTTGTTGGGCGCGCAATGCGCGAATACCCGAGGAAGCGGTTGCCTACGAGGAATCCAGAATTCACTCGCTCTATAGCCAATTAGGACTCGTCTTGCAAGCCCCTGAATACGGTTCGTGGTCCGGGCGATCGCAGTTCCTCAGCTACCAGGATATTCTCGTAGCAAAAAAACTGGAGCGATCCGAAATCTCCCCCACTCGTCACTGAAACTCATCACTCAGTCAATCTTCGTTTCGTCGCGCCACATTGCTTTATGCGGCGATTGTGGTCAGTCCGCGCACCTAACAACAAGCGAAAACAACGCAGTTGAATTTGTTAGCGGCGCACTTCAGTGCGCCATCATTCCGACGCCGCACACGACGGCGATCGAGAGCCCCAATGTTAGAGCTCCCGCGTCTCCGCGTCTTCGGCTCTTCGCGTCTTCGGCTCTTCGTGCTCCACCGCTCGATTCGCGCCTGCAGACAAAAAACGCCGTCCAGCTCCCCCAAACGGTTTTACATCCCAGCAACACTCCGTTCACACGGCAGCAACTGCCCCAATGTCATAGAGTCTCCTCTCGAAAGAGCCACACAAAGGACGCCGAGCCATGTTCTCAGCCAAACGAATCCTCTCCCCCATCGACTTCAGCGATTTTTCCATGCAAGCCCTCGAGGTAGCCGAAGACATTGCCTCCCGCTACGCCTCCGAACTCGTGCTCGTCCACGTCGTCCCCGTGATCCCCAAACTCGTTGGCCGCGCCGACATCTTCACCGAGGGCGAATACGAAAACAAATTGATCGCCAGCGCCACCGCGCGCATGGCCGACATCGTAGCTAAGCTGCAGCAAAAAGGCCTGGAGGCGCGCAGCACCGTCAGCTTGAGCAACGATCCCGCCATGGAAATTATGCGCGTCGCCGAATCCGAAAAATCCGACCTCATTGTCATTGCCACCCACGGCGTCACCGGATGGCGCCGGATCGCTTTCGGCTCGGTTACTGACAAACTGGTGCGCAACGCCGAATGTTCGGTTCTCGTCCTCCGTGCGGAAGCAGCCGCCGCAGCCGCGCCAGAGTCTGCCTCGGCCTCGGCATCCGCTTAGTCGCGAAGAGTTCACAGAATTCACGCGTCTTCGCAAGCAAGCATCCGACGCGCTCGGCGCAGTCCGCTCACTGCGTCCACATGCCGAACCCGACTTGCGCATCCCGCTCGTCATCGAGTACAACATTTCTAGATGAATGCGGAGATCATAGCTGTCGGTTCCGAGCTTCTCACTCCCTATCGCCTGGACACGAATTCCCTCTGGCTCACCGGTGAACTCAATCGCCTCGGCGTTCGCGTGCTCCACAAATCCGTCGTCGGCGATTCGCCGTCCGAACTGCACTCCACCTTCCGTCACGCCCTCGACCGCGCCGACCTCATCGTCTCATCCGGCGGCCTCGGCCCGACCGATGACGACCGCACCCGCGAAACCATCGCCGAACTTTTGGGCCGAAAACTTCGCCGCGACGAAGAAATCCTGCGCGGCATCCAGGAACGCTTCCGCCGTTTCGCGCGCACCATGCCCGAAATCAACGTCCGCCAGGCCATGGTCCCCGAGGGCGCCACGGTTCTTCAAAATCCCCGCGGCACCGCACCCGGTCTCTGGCTCGAAGCCAATGGACACATCCTCGTGCTGCTTCCCGGCGTGCCCAACGAACTGAAATACATGTTCGAATCCGAAGTCGCTCCGCGCCTCGCGAAAATGAAACACGACGAACGCCTCTTCTCTCGCGATTTGCGCATCACCGGCCTCGGTGAATCCGATGTCGAAACGCGCGTCCGCCCGCTCTACCAGCTCTATCCCGATTCGGAAACCACCATTCTCGCTTCGCCTACGGGCACGCAGCTTCATCCGCGCACCTGGTCGCGCGATCCCGCCAAAGCCGAAAAGCTTCTCGACGAAATCACGCAGCGCATGGCTCTCGCTCTCGGCGAACACCTTTACTCCACTCACGGCGAAGCCCTCGAAGAAGTCGTCGCCCGCGTCCTCACCGAAAATCACGCCACCGTCGCCGTCGCCGAAAGCTGCACGGGCGGCATGCTCGCCGAGCGCCTCACCAACGTTCCCGGCAGCTCTTCCTATTTTCTCGGCGGCGTGATCTGCTACAGCAACGAACTCAAAATTTCCCTGGTCGGCGTTCCGCAAGCCATGATCGAAGCCAAAGGCGCGGTCAGCTCTGAAGTCGCGCTCGCGCTCGCCGACGGCATCCGCAAACGCACCGGCGCCACGCTCGGCGTCGGAGTCACCGGCATCTCCGGCCCCGGCGGCGGCACACCCGAAAAACCCGTGGGCCTCGTGCACATCGGCCTCGCCGACGAGCACGGCCCCCGCGAGCGCGCCTATCGCTTCCCGGGAGACCGCGAGCGCATCCGCCAACATGCCGCGCAAGCTGCGCTCGATGCCGTGCGACGTTATTTTCTTTTTCCAACGCCCAGCAGAGCGTAAAAACATGCGCCTTTTCGTCGCACTCGATCTGCCAGACGCGGTTCGCCATTCCCTCGCCGATTTAATCGCGCAGCTGAAACCCAAATCCCGCTCCGCCCGCTGGGTCCGCCCCGAGTCTACACACCTCACGCTGAAATTCCTCGGCAACACAGATGCTCAAAAGCTCGACTCTATCCGCGCAGCCCTCGCCAGAATCCATTCCGCGCAACCCGTCGACCTGCATTTTCGCGCGCTCGGCTTTTTCCCCAATGAATTCAAGCCACGCGTCATCTGGACCGCCGTCGAAGCCTCCGCAAATCTCTTCGAACTCGCCGCCACGCTTGAAGCAGCTCTCGAACCCCTGGGGTTCCCGCGCGAATCCCGCGCCTTCGTTCCGCACCTTACGCTCGCGCGCATCACTGCAACCAAAGGCATCGAAAATCTCGTTCGTGCAGCCGATGCCTTGAAGTCGTATGATTTCGGCTCGGCGCGCGAATCCGAATTTCACTTGTTCGAGAGCGTCCTGAAGCGTTCCGGCGCCGAATACAAAAAGCTGGCCACATTTCCGTTCGTTCAAGGTGCCCAGTGAACTCCGCATGGCTAATCCCGATCGTCGCCTACTTACTCGGCTCGATCCCGTTCGGCCTGCTCATCGTCAAAGCTTTCGGCGGCCCGGACATCCGCGAGATCGGGAGCGGCAATATCGGCGCCGCTAACGTCACGCGCAACGCCGGAAAAATCGCCGGCATCCTCACCCTCGCGTTCGACGCCGGAAAAGGCTACCTCGCCGTCTGGCTCGCCGGTCGCGTCACCGCCGAGAATATTCATTGGATGACCATCGCTGCAGTCTTCGCAGTCGTCGGTCACATGTTCCCCGTATGGCTCGGTTTCCACGGCGGCAAAGGAGTCGCCACCGGTCTCGGCGTTTTCATTCCAATTTGCTGGCAAGCGGTCGTCGCCGGCATCGCTCTGTGGCTGCTCGTAGTAATTTTCTGGCGCTATTCATCGCTCGGCTCCATCGCCGCCGCTGCCGCGCTTCCTGTTTTTATCTATCTGCTCTACGCGCCCGGCCACGCCCCTCCCCCAAGCGTCACCTACGGCACGCTCGCTATCGTCGTGCTGGTCATCTACAAGCATCGCGCCAATATCGAGCGCCTAATCTCCGGCGAAGAACCACGCCTGGGCGCGCCGCGAAACAAAGACGAATAGTCATCCGTACGCGCGCCGCACATCTCGACCGGTTTTTGCGCGACAACGCCATTTTCGCCTCGCAGCGCCTCTTTAAGTCCCAATCCCTGTGTGGCTTATCAGCCAACCCCAGTACTTTCGTTCCGTTGTTTCGCCTCCCACTCTTCGCTAGCATTTTATTGACGGGATTCCCATGCCCATAAAAGCCCTCACACAGCTGACCACCCGCCGGCTGCGCATCCTCTGGATTGTGCTGGGCGCCCTTCTGTTCGTCAGCATCACTCCGCTGTGGCTTTACCATCGCCAAGTGCTGCGCCTCAGCGAAGAAAAATTGCAAGATACCGAGCGCGTCCAGCAATCCGAAATCACTCGTTCGCTAGCCAGCGAAACCCTGCAATTCGAGCAGAATCTCCGCGAACAGCTTCTCAGCCAGCGCCAGGTCCTCGCGCTCACCGGCTGGATAGATAACGTGGACGATCCCGCGCACGCTCCGCAACTCGCGCGCCTGCTGCAAAGCTTCGTCGAGAATAATCCGAACATCCTCTACGTCACCGCCGTCAATAAACAAGCCAAGGGACAGTCAGCGGGCAGTTTCAATGCCGATCCCGATCCCTTCGTCGGCGGCGCGCTCAAGAAAGCTTTTACCGCCAGCATTCAGGGCCTGCCCTTCGTCAGCGAAGCCTTCGGCCTCGGAAAAGACAATCGTCCCGCGCTGGTCGTATCCGTGCCGCTTTCTTCCAACGCCCAATTTACCGGCATGCTCGCCGCCGTCGTCTCCACCGATCGTTTGCTCGCGCGCCTCCGCGACGCCAGCATCCGCGAGCGCCTCGTCTACATTGTGGACAGCCACGGCCGCATCGTCGCCTACCCCGACACCATGGACATGGTCCCCGGCCGCGATGTCACCTCCACGTCTTCGATCGTTCGCCACTTGAAAGAGCTGCCCCAGGAATTGCGCGCCACAGAAACCATGCACTTCTTCGAAGCCGACAAAAATAATCACTCCGTCGAAATGATCGGCACCTACAGCACGATTCCAGAGCTGGGCTGGACCGTGGTCGCCCAGCGCAGCCTGGATGTCGCGCGCACGGACGCCGGCGTGAACGAACTCACCGCCCAGGCGCTCAGCTTCGTCGTCGGCGTCACTCTCGTCGCCCTTTTGTTCGGATATCTTTTCGCCCTCGGCATTACGCGTCCTATCCGCGGACTCGTCGAATCCGTTCGCGCCATCAGCCGCGCCGAATTTCATGAACGCGTTCAGGTCGCCGGCACAGCCGAAATCGGCGAGCTTGCCGAAACTTTCAACAAAATGGCGGGCGACATCGAGGAGTACATCGAACGCCTGAAGCAAGCTGCCGCGGAAAATCGCGAGCTGTTCCTTGGCTCCATCCGCATGCTCGCCGCCGCCATCGACGAAAAGGATCCCTACACCCGTGGTCACTCCGGCCGCGTCGCCAAATATTCCATCATCATCGGCGAATACATGGGCCTCGATACCGAAGAGCTCGATCGCCTGCGCATCTCCGCGTTATTGCACGACGTCGGCAAAATCGGCGTGGACGATCGCGTCCTGAAAAAGCCCGGCAAGCTCACCGACGAAGAATTCGATCTCATGAAGCAGCACCCCACCAAGGGCGCCAACATCATGCGGCCCGTCGCGCAACTGAAAGACATGCTCCCCGGCATCGAACTGCACCACGAGCGCATGGACGGCGCCGGCTACCCCTACGGCCTGGTCGGCGATCAAATCCCGATGATGGCCCGCATCATCGCCGTAGCCGACACCTTCGACGCCATCACCACCAATCGCCCCTATCAATCCGCCATGGACCTGCAATTCGCCGTAGAACGCATCCGCTCCCTAGCAATAGTCAAATTCGATCCCCAAGTAGTGAAATCCCTGGAAGCCGCCATAGCCTCAGGCCGCCTTCGCCTAACCGCCACGCTGGTAGAAGTCTAGTTTCAGTCCGCTCGTCACTCATCACTCATCACTCATCACTTAATTTCTAGCCACTGATCACTCATCACCAAAATCCTCAGCGGCAAGAAAGCCTGCCGTTTAGGGGGTCGGAGCTTTAGCTCCGACATAACAACCCGCGCGAAGCGCGTTCATTTCGCGGCGCATTTCCCGCGAGCCTTGAATTGAACGCCTGCACCCGAAGTAAGATATTCGCGCCGGATGCTCGGACTTGCCCTCCACACTTCTAGTCACTCATCACTAGCCGCCGCCTTTTTCACCAATCACTACTCACCACTCACCAATCACAGCCTCTTTGTTACAATGAGAAGCTCCGCACACAGCGGCAACACAACATGATCTCGCTCTTCGGACCACCCGAACCCACACTCCTCGAACGGTTGAAAGATTCCGTCAGCAAAACTCGCACGGAACTTTCCGCGCGCGTGGAACAAATCCTCACCGGCGACCGCCCGGTAGATCCCGAGCTGCTGAAACAATTGGAATCCGCGCTCCTCAGCGCCGACCTCGGCGTCCGCACTACCAAAGAAGTCCTAGTCGCCCTTCGCCAGCAAGTGAACGAGCACAAGCTGACGGAACCCGCCTCGCTCAAACGCGAACTGAAAAACCAAATCCTCAAAATTCTCACCGCCCCCGCCGCCGCAAACGGCAATTCCAATTCCGACGGGAAGCCCGACAAGGATCCGCGCGTCATTTTCGTGGTCGGCGTCAACGGTACCGGCAAGACCACCACCATCGGCAAACTCACCAGTCGCCTGAAAAAAGAAGGCGCCACGGTAGTCCTATGCGCCGCCGATACTTTTCGCGCCGCCGCTATCGAACAACTTGAAGTCTGGGCCCGCCGCTCCGGCGTCGAACTCATCAAACAAAAACCCGGCGCCGATCCTTCCGCCGTCGTTTTCGACGCTCTAGCCGCCGCCCGCGCGCGCAACGCCGACGTCGTCATCGTGGACACCGCCGGCCGCCTGCACACCAAATCCAATCTCATGGCCGAGCTCGACAAAATGAAGCGCACCGCCGCCAAAGTGATTCCCGGCGCGCCACACGACGTGCTATTAGTTCTCGACGCCACGACGGGCCAGAACGGCCTCAATCAAGCCCGCGAATTCTGGAGCCACGCTGGCGTAACCGGCATCGTGCTCACCAAACTAGATGGCACGGCCAAAGGCGGCATAGTAGTAGCCATAGCCCGCGAGCTGAACTTGCCAATCCGTTTCGTAGGCACAGGCGAAAAAATTGACGACTTGGTGCCCTTTGACGCGCAAACCTACGTCAACTCACTCTTTGATTGAGCCACCAACCGGCACAGCCGTTGAACTTGTAGCGGCGCCCTTCAGGGCGCCAGCCTTGCTGCGCGCGTCGCAAAAATTCTCGACATGAACCTAAACGCCACCGACGAAAAATGGATGTCCCGCGCCCTCGATCTAGCGATCCACGGCGTCGCACAAGCGCACCCGAACCCAATCGTCGGCGCAGTGCTGGTCAAAAACGGCGCGATTGTAGGCGAAGGTTTCCACGATTACGACCGCCGCGATCACGCCGAAATCGTAGCCCTGAAAAAAGCCGGAAAAAAATCCCGCGGCGCGACTCTGTACGTAACCCTCGAACCCTGCTGCACCACAGGACGCACCGCACCCTGCACCAAAGCCATCATCGCCGCTGGAATCAAACGAGTGGTCGCCGCGATGCGCGATCCCAATCCCGCCGTCTCAGGTAAAGGCCTCGCCGCACTACAGCGCGCCGGAATTGCGGTACACCACGGCGTTCTGGAGAATTTCGCGCGCCGCTACAACGAAGACTTCGCTTGGTGGATTCAAACCGGACGCCCGCTGGTGACTTTGAAGACCGCGCTAACTCTCGACGGCCAAATCGCGCAAAAAGCCGGCAGCGTCACCTGGATCACCAGCGAGGAATCGCGCCACGCGGTCCAACATTTGCGTCACGAAGCCGACGCCATCCTCACCGGCATCGGCACCGTCCTCGCCGATGACCCGCGCCTCACCGATCGCTCGGGCGAACCGCGCCGCCGCCCATTACTCCGCGCCATCGTGGATTCGCGCCTGCGCACGCCGCTACGCTCAAAAATCGTAAAATCCGCAGAGAAAGACGTAGTCGTTTTCACGACGCAATCGCCCACCTCCCCGAAAGCCCGCGCCCTCCAACGCGCCGGCGTCGAAGTGGTCCGCGTTCCCGCACGCCGCGGCCGCGTGGATCTCCACGCCGTGATCCGCGAACTCGGCAGACGCGAAATCCTAAGCGTCTTGCTCGAAGCCGGCGCCCAACTCAACGGCGCCGCCCTCCAGTCCGGCATTGTGGACAAAATGATTCTCTTCTATGCTCCCAAAATCATGGGCACCGGTGGCGTACCCATGGCCAGCATCCCGTCCAGCTGGTTCGCAAAATCGCCGGCGCTCCAGAATCTCAAGTACGCAAAATCAGGCCCAGACTTTGTAGTCACAGGATACTTTCACGATGTTTACAGGCATCACTGAAAAAGTTGGAAAAATTGAATCGCTAGAGCACGCGCAAGACGGCGGCCGCCTCCGCGTCAGCTTCGGCAACTCGACTACCGCCGAATCCGAAATCGCGCGCGAAACGAAACTCGGCGACAGCATCTCCGTCAACGGCTGCTGCCTGACAGTAGTCGAGTTCGACTCGTCGCATTTCACCGCCGATCTCTCCGGCGAAACTCTCCGCCGCACCAATTTCGGCGAAAAAAAACCCGGCAACCTAGTCAATCTCGAACGCCCGCTATCCGCCGGCGCTCGCTTAGGCGGCCATTTCATGCAAGGCCACGTAGACGGCATCGGCCGCGTCACCCGCCTCGTCCCCGAAGGCGACAACTGGTGGCTCTCCGTCCGTGTCCCCGAAGATCTCCGCCGCTACGTAGCCGAAAAAGGCTCCATCGCGATAGACGGCATCAGCCTAACAGTAGCCCGCTGGCACGATGGCATCGCCGACATCGCCATCATTCCCTTCACGCATCAGCACACCAATGTCCATGCCATGTCACCGAACGACGCTGTAAACCTGGAAACCGACATCCTGGCGAAATACGTAGAGAGCCTGCTGCACCAAGAAAAATCCGGCGCCGCCTCGCACCTGACAGTGAAGCAACTGGTAGAGGAAGGCTTCTAGTGGTTTTCGTCGTCATCCTGAGCGCAGCGAAGGATCTCTCTTCGATTGAATGCGCGCCGCGAACGCGCTAACACGCCCATGCCCAAGCAATCCCACCCCGACATCGCCGTAATCGGCGCCGGCGTCTTCGGCGCCTGGACCTCCTACTTCCTGCAAAAATCCGGCGCCCAAGTCGCTCTCTTTGACGCCTACGGCCCCGCCAATTCCCGCGCCAGCTCCGGCGGCGAATCGCGCATCATCCGCATGGGCTATGGTGCCGACGACATCTACACTCGTTGGTCCCTTCGCGCCCTGCCACTCTGGAAGCAAATCTTCGCCGAAGCCGCGCGCCCCGAATTGTTCCAGCAAACCGGCGTCCTCTGGATCGCCCACGATAAATATCAGTACGCGCTAGACACTCTAGCCGCGCTGCAAGATCACAAAGTCCCCCACGAACGCCTCTCGCTCTTAGGCCTGCGCAAACACTATCCGCAAATTTCATTCGACGAAGACGCCTGGGGCATCTTCGAACCCGAAAGCGGCGTCCTGATGGCGCGCCGCGCCGTGCAAACCGTAGTCGAACAAGCAAAAAAAATCGGCGTAGCATATCGCAACGCCGCTGTCCTCGCTCCAACCAGCCCAACAGGCAGAAAAATCGCAAACCTAAAATCGGCGACTGGAGAAACAATCTCCGCCGACACCTACGTCTTCGCCTGCGGCCCCTGGCTAGGCCAAATCTTCCCCGCCCTTCTAGCCAGCCGCATCTTCCCCTCGCGCCAGGAAATTTTCTTCTTCGGAATCCCGCCGGGCGAAATGAATTTCACGCAACCGGCGATGCCCACGTGGCTCTACCTGAAAGACGAATTCTACGGAATGCCAGACATCGAGTCGCGCGGCTTCAAAGTCGCCGACGATCGCCACGGCCAGCGCGTCGATCCCGACACGCAATCTCGCGTCGCCAGCCCCGAAGCGCTCGAAGCCGCGCAAAAATTCGTAGCCCGCCGCTTCCCCGGCCTGAAAAACGCTCCCATCGTCGAAACGCGCGTCTGCCAGTACGAAAACACTTCGAACGGAGATTTCCTCATTGATCGCCACCCGGAATTCGACAACGTCTGGCTGGTAGGCGGCGGCTCCGGCCACGGCTTCAAACACGGCCCATCGCTAGGAGAATACGTAGCCGCCCGCGTAACCGAATCAACCCCCGCAAAAAACGAAATCGAGCCGCGCTTCTCCCTAGCCACCAAAGAAACGCACCAAAACCGCGCAGTCCACTAATCGTTACGGAAAGAGCGTAGGGGTACGGCATGTCGGAGACCCGCCGCAGGGGGGCCGTGCCCGCTGTTCAACTTCGCAATGGCAGCAAAACTCGATTATGTCCATCCCTGAAGCGCAGCCCAGCTTCTCTTGCTCCGGTGGAAATTCCCGCCTCCCCAATGATTGCCAGCGAAACCAAAATGCGTTAAATTGCGCTTACTTTGCGAGGCTCGGCCGCCAAATCTCTATCGCGCGCGGCCAACCTCATTTTCACAAATGACACTGGACACGCCCTGAATCGATGAGCGCACCCTCGATCAGAACCATCGAAGTCGACCCGCGTTTCCTCCGCTGGGCGCTGCTCGGCGCGCAAGTTCTCGCTTTAATTGTGTATCTCCTGTGTTTGGGATTCTTGCTCCGCACCAACGGAGGCACTCTCTTCCTTTTTTCCACTGTCGCGCCCCTGTTGATTCTTATCGCCACGCTGGCCTTGGCCGCGGTCGGGCTGTATCGCTATCACCGCCGCAGCAGCATGTTTGCCTTTGCGCTCTTCGAGCCGGGCGATCTTATCTTCCAGCAGGGAGACCACGGGGACTTCGCCTATTTTATCCAGCAGGGCGAAGTGGAAGTGGTCCGCCGCGAGCAAGAAGTCGAATTCGTGATCGCGCGTCTGAGCGAAGGCCACCATTTCGGCGAAACCGCCTTGATCAGCAACGCTCCCCACCACGCCGCGGCCCGCGCTAAAACGCGTGTCCGCGTCGCCATGCTCGGCAAGACCAAGTTTCTGCATATGGTCAGGTTCGTGCAGCCTATGCAGGACGACTTCATGAGCACTATGAATCAACGAGCCACGGAAGATGCCGCCCGCAGAGCTAAGTCGGCGGCGCAGTCCGCGGCTGTTGCCACGCTCCAGTCCACGCAAAATTGAAGCTTTTGAAGGAATTTTTGGCCGGGGAGAACCTCACCGTCTGCGGCGACCTGCGGACTCGCACCTAGTGAGTTGTCGAACTAGCGGATACCGATGATGCCTTGCAGGCAGGCGTATCTGTAGGTAGATCGGAAATTCTTAACTCCCGAACCATCGTGAGGTGGTGGTTCGCTCCTCGAGCATCCTTGAATAGGACTTCATAGGTCATCGTTCCAGGATCTTTCGAGTTCCCATCATCGCGCGTCCAAATGGCCCCGCCGCACGCCGTGTACCGAACCCCGTCCGCCTCGACTAATTTTGGACCCGTGCGAGGAGTCCCGCATGCAGTCAACAAGACCGCAATGCAACATCCCAAGGCAAGCCAACGAAACGATTGCGCCTCGAGATTCATGCGGTTACTTTACGCGAAAGCACAGCCGCAAACCGCCGGCCCAAACCGAACTTGTGTTGCGAACGATTAATTAGCCGCATCCCGCGCCTTCGCCCGCACTCCCCGATAATACAAAATCAATCCCAGCAAGACCGACAGCGCCGTCGCCACTACCAGTTTCTCGACGAACATAAATTTATCCACCGACTCCGCCGGCGGAATCAACGACAGCGCAATTCCGCCAGTCACCACAATAATCCCCAGCAAGCTGGCGATCCACACGCCCAATTTCCCGCCCGGAATCAAAACCGCGTTCGCATTCGCGCCGCGATCTTTCCGGTAAGCCAATTTGATCGCCGCCGCATACATATAAATCAGTGAAATAAAATATACGATCGTCGTCGCGTCCACCAGAATCTGATAAGCGCTGTTCGCCGTCTCGTTGATCTGAATCAGCAGCAGAATCGCCGCGGAAACTCCCGCCTGCACCAGAATCGCCACGTGCGGCGTCTTCCATCGCGGATGAATCCTGCCAAACGCCGCCGGCAAATAGCGGTCAATCCCCACTACAAACGGCACACGCGATGCTCCTGCCACTGTGCTGCCCACTCCTCCCGCATTCCCCACCGAAACCAGCAGCGCCGCCAGCACGCCCAGAAATCCCACGCGCAACATCGTGGATCCCATCGTGATCGCTTGAAACACGCCGCTCTTCGGATCCACCTGCCCGGCAGGCACCAGCGACAGCAGCGCAAACGTCCCCACGATATAAATCACCGCGATCAGCGCTCCCGACACAAAAATCGCGCGCGGAAATGTGCGCCGCGGGTCGCGCACCTCTTCGCTCATCATGGACGCAATTTCGAGTCCAGTGAACGCAAACGCAATCTGCGGCCAGAAATTCACGGTGCCCCAATCCCAGGTAGGCATCATGTTCGGCCAAGTGAAATGCGTCACCGCGCCATGCGCCCGCCACAAAATCACCGCCACGGCCGTCAAGATCAATAAAGGCAGATAAGTCGAAACTCCGCCAGCGTTCTGCAGCCATTTCCCGATATTCAGTCCGATCAAATTCAGCCCCACCGCCACGGCGAGCAACACAAACGATCCCGTCAGCAAAAATCCCCGGTCTTGCGCCAGAGCAGCGCCCCGCGGCCCGATCACGTACGCGCTCATCGCCGCGCTAGCCAGCAGAAGCGCCGGAAAATAAAAAATCGTATAAATCCAATACGTCCATCCAGCGATGAATCCGTGAAAATCTCCAAAAGCTTCCTTCGACCACGCGTACAATCCGCCTTCTTCCGGGAAACGCGAAGTCAATTCCACGATCACCAGCGCCGTCGGCACAAAAAATCCCACGGCCGAAAGCGCCCACAATGAAATGGAGGAAGTTCCGTTGTGGCCCGCCGCCGCGATCCACCGCGGTCCCAGAACTGCCGCGATATTAAATAGCAGCAAATCCCAAAAACCCATCACCCGGCGCAGCTGATCTTTTGGATTGGTCGACGAAGGGGTAGTGCTCACGCAGTAGCATCCAGCGCGGGAATCAATTCATCCTGTGCGAGGAAATTCTGCAAAAATGGTTCCTTGGACTTTTCCAGCTCCTGCCAGGTCCCGAAAAATCCCAGTCGTCCTTCCTGCAGAAAAATGATGCGGTCAGCCAGCTTTTTTGCCAGATGTGTATCATGCGTCACGACAATGGACGTCTTATGCAGTTTCGCCTTCAACTTTGCGATCAAATCGCTCATATGCGCGGCCATCAAAGGGTCCACCATGGTCGTCGGCTCGTCGTACAAAATGGCATCAGGCTCTTCCGCCAGCGCCCGCGCAATGGCCACCGCGCGTTTTACGCCTGTGCTTAGATCCGAAGGCAGCCGATCGGCAAACTCGCGCAACTCCAAGTCGTCGAGAAGTCTTTGCACCGTCGCGTCGATTTTTTTAGGGTCTTCGCTTTCGCCGCGCGTCTCCAAGGGAAACGCCACATTTTCCGCCACCGTCAGCGAATCGAATAGCGCGCCCGACTGAAACACCATCGTCACGCGCCGCCGTATCTGCGAAAATTGTTCCTCGCTCCATCCCGTCACGTCTTTCCCAGCGACGATGATTTGCCCGGCATCCGGCTGCAAAAATCCCAGCAATAATTTCAACGACACCGACTTCCCCACGCCGCTGCGCCCCATGATTACCGCCGTCTCGCCCTGTTCGACGTAAAAACTCACGTCCTTCAGCACATCGTTCTCATCGAACGATTTCGAGACGTTCTTGAATTCGAAATAATGGCTGCTCATGATTTCGCGCGCACCGCGAGCCTGGTTTTCGCTTCCTCGTAATCCGCCGGCGTGTTCATATTCTTGAATAGCAACCCCTCGGAATCAAAGCATTTCCATTCCGCGGGTTCCAAGTACTCCACGTGAATCCGCGCCAAACCGTCCGTAACTTTTCGCCTTCCCTGCTCCAGCGACGCGCGAATCGCGGGCTCGCAGCGTGCATCGTACATCGCGCACAGCGGCTCCGCTCCGCGTAAATTCATCGGCACCACCGCATCCGCAGCAGACGCGCGTCCCCGCTCCACCAAAAATTCCAGCCATGGCCGCGTGAGATAAGGCAAATCGCAAGCCACAATCAAATTCCACTCCGCCTCCGACGCGCGCAAAGCCGTGGCGATCCCGCCCAAAGGTCCAGCATCAGGCCAATCATCGGCAATCGCGTTCAACCCCAACCCCCGATACAATTCCGCCCCGCCCACCACGCGCATCGACCCCGCCACGGATTCCACCACCCGCATCGTGCGTAAAATTATCGCCTCCCCATCAATCTCTAAAAGCCCCTTGTCCTCGCCCATGCGCGAACTCTTCCCGCCACCCAAAATAAATCCCGCAATTTGTGCGACAAAGCTCATTGACGCGTTGCTATTTGATCGCGGAGCGTTAGCGATGTCATCCCGAGCGCAGCGAGGGATCTGCTTTTCTCGAAATACACAGGCTCGTCACATCCTCCAACTCCTCGCTTCACTTCCCCGGCCTCTGAATCCCCAGCTCCCGCAATTTCTCCTGCAAACTCTGCCGGTGCAAACCCACCTCCGCCGCCGTCTGCGACACATTCCACCGATGTTCCTCCAATTTCCGTTTCAAATACACAATCTCAAACTGCCGCTTCGCCTCGCGAAAATCACTCTCCGCCAAAAATTTATCGCTATCGGAATCCGCACCGGCCGCGTCGCCCGCCACCGCCGTACCAACAACACGCCCGATATTCTCCCGAATCTCCACAGGTAAATCCGCGACCCCAATCTCATCGCCAGCGCACAAAACCAAACTCCGCTCCAAAGCATTGCGCAATTCGCGCACATTCCCCGGCCAATCATACGCGTGCAACAAATCCAAGGCCTCGCGACTCAAGCGCGCGGGGCGATTGTGCCGTGCCCCCAACTGTCGCAAGAAAGAATCCGCCAGCAGCGGAATGTCTTCCTTGTGCTCCCGCAAAGCAGGCAACTCCAAAGTCACCACCCGCAACCGGTAATACAAATCCTCCCGAAATCGCCCCGCCGCAATCTCCGCCTGCAAATCCCGATGCGTCGCGCTGATCACCCGCACGTCCACATCAATCGAATGCGAACCACCCAGCCGCTCGATCTTCCGGTTTTCCAAGGCCCGCAACACTTTCGCCTGCGTCACCGGATTCATATCTCCGATTTCATCCAGAAAAATCGTGCCGCCCGAAGCCAACTCGAATTTCCCCTTGCGCTGCTGCGCCGCTCCCGTAAACGCCCCGCGCTCGTACCCAAAAAGCTCCGACTCGATCAAATTTTCCGGCAAGGCCGCGCAATTCACCGCCACAAACGCGTCCCGCGCCCGCTGCGAACGCTCATGAATTTCCTGCGACAGCAAATCCTTCCCGGTGCCGCTCTCGCCCAAAATTAGAACCGTCGCATCCGTCCCCGCGACGCGCTCCGCCATCTCAAATACCCGCCGCATCGCCGATGATGCACCCAAAAGTCGCCCGAACTGCCCATCCGCCACCAATTCCCGCCGCAACCGCGAATTTTCCGCCGCCAGTTCCGACAGTTGCAAAGCATTCCCCACGCGTTTGCGCAATTCCTCGATGTCGTACCCCTTCACGATGTAATCCGCCGCCCCATTCTGCAAAGCTTCCACAGCCGTCTTAGCCGAATCCAGCGCCGAAACCACAATTACCGGCGTATCCCGTCCCTCCGCTCGCAGCCAACGCAAAAACGAAATCCCATCCTCCCCCGGCATCACCAAATCCAACAAAATCAAATCGGGCTTCTCTGCAACCACCGCGTCGCGCGCCGCCGCAGCCGACCCTGCCTCCACAATCGCGTACTTGTGTTCCAGCGCCCGCCGCACTCCATACCGCGCCGCAGCCTCATCGTCCACAATCAATATCGTCCGCATCAATCCCTCTTCGATCCGTTGCTCACTTCCCACTCACGCGCCGAACAAAAAATCTTTGTGGGTCGCGGCTTCAGCCGCGACATAAACAGCCGGCGCGAAGCGCCGTTCCGCTCGGCGGCCTTTTCGCCGAGCCGTTGCGATGTCAGCCGCAACACCCTCGATCCGTTCCCGCTCCAGCTCGCACCTCACGCGCCTTCCCCCTCCGCCAGCGGCAAGATCAAACGGAACCGCGTCCCCCGCCCACCCCGCAAAGGACTCTCGCAAGCCATCGTCCCGCCCATCTCGTCAATCCTCCGCGCCACAATCGAAAGCCCCAACCCAGTCCCCGTCGCCTTCGTAGTGAAATAAGGCTGAAATATCTTCGCCCGCAATTCCGGCGTAATCCCCGGCCCATCGTCATCCACAATAATCTCCAGCCGCCCATCCGTCCGCGCCAGACTCACTCGCACCCGCCCGCCCTCCGGCTGCGCCTCCAGCGCATTCACAATCAAATTCGAAAGCACTTCGCTCAATCCATCCTCCGAAGCCACCGCAAAAATCTCCGTCGTCGGCCGCTCGAACTCCAGCCGCACATTCCGCTGCTCCGCATCATGACGAAAAAGCACCGCCGTCTGGTTCGCCAAAGCTACCGCTGCCACCCTCTGCCCGTTCGTCGAAGGCTTCGCATAACGCAAGAGCTGCGTCAATTTCGCGCTCATGCGATCGATTTCATTCACCACCAACGCACAGTCCCGCCGCACATCCAGTGGCAAATCCGGATTTTCCAGCTGCACCTGTAGCACCGTCTTCATCGAGCTCAAAGGATTCCGCAAATTGTGCGACACGTTCGCCGCCATCTGCCCCAACGACGCCATCCGCTCCCGCTCGGCCAATTCGCGCTCCAAACGCAATTTCTCCTCAATCAACCGTGCCAAATCCACCATCCCCGGCAGTTGCTCCGCCAAGAATTCCAAAGCCGCCGTAGTCTCGCCAGTCAAATACGAGCCGGTAGAAGCCGCCTCCAGCAAACCAAGTTCCTGCCCATCTTTCATCAAACGAATCTGCGCCACGTGACCCAGGCCGCCAGGAGACTCAAGCGCCTTTAGTCCAGGATCGCGAGGCACCGCAAGCCGCACCGCCGCCAAACCAAATTCCTCGCGAATCCTTCGCTCCGCCGCCGCAACCAAATGCGAAACGTTCCCCTGCCGCGCTTCTTGTTGTAACTCCACGCTGAGACGTTGCACCCCGCCCATACGCGATTGGAATTGGCGATGTAGCATTGGCCCAATGACGCGTTCCAGCGGCTCGAACAATACGATCAAAACAAATATCATCACGGCCGCCGTCGCCTCCGGCGGAACCACCGGTTGTAGCCAACCGCCGACCCGTCTCACGAACGCCAGATACAGCACGCCGAGTAAAGTCACCGGGAGCGCGTACATCAGGTTTCGTTGAGCTCCGAACTCGAGGACATTATGTCGCGCGAAGAAATACGCAAGCACCGCCCCCGGTAAAATCCCAACTGCGATGATGGCGAAGAAGACAAAATTCACGTCGCCGGGCAAGACGTGTGGAAACCAATACTGAAGAGCCAACAGAATTGCGAGTGCGCCGGAGATCGCAAACAGACACTGAAACATCCGCCGCTCAACTCGGTCGGTCGACGAACGCAACTCCCTCAATTCGAGCACAAAGTCCATGCCAGCGATCGCAGGCAGCGCGGCCACACCACACTGATAAAAAAAGGGAAACAACGGAATGCGGATCCCAGGTATTTCCCCATTCGCGATCACGATTCCGGCTCCTAGCTCGACGGCAGGAACCAGATAAAGTACCCAAGTCATTGCCGCGTCCAGCACATTGGAGCTTGCCTTTCGAACCTGTCGTCTGTATGCGACATGCGTGTGCCAGACGAGCGGAGGGAGAAGAAACATTCCCAAATCGGTAAGAGCCATATAAAAGTAATACGTCAAACGAGGATGCCTCATCCCGTATTCAATGTTTGCATTGTCAGCGAGCAACCCTCCCGAATAAATGAGGAACAAAGCGAGGCACACGAAAAACAAAAGCCGTTCGAAAAGACGAGGTCGTCGATGGCCGAGAATCAACGCCAGCAGGAAAAGATAAGCGAGCGTTCCGGCGGTAAAGCCGACAAGCTGTTCATAGAAAGGCAGAGTCACTCCAGCTCCCTCGCGCGACGGATTCTAGCCCCGCGCCCCGCACAACTCAATCTACAAGTGTCGGAAAAAGACGACAACGTGTAATCCACACAAAACAAACATATTATACGTACATTGAATTACGCAAAATGTGAGCGTCGAATTGTCATGGTTTTCGCTTGACAGCCATCCCATCCATGCTAGATTAGCACTCGCACTCGAGGAGTGCTAATCGGTCTCCCGACCCTTGAATCTCCTCGCGCGCAAGTCTCACCACACAATCGGAGGAATTGCACAATGGCAGTTAATATCACGCCCCTGCACGACCGCGTGCTCGTGCGGCGCCTGGAAGAAAAGGAAACCGTGAAGGGTGGCATCATCATCCCCGACTCGGCTAAAGAGAAACCCCAAGAGGGTGAAGTGATCGCCGTGGGCAGTGGACGCCGCGAGAAGGGTGAATTGATCCCGCTCGACGTCAAGCCCGGAGACCGCATCCTGTTCGGCAAATATAGCGGTAACGACATCAAGATCGACGACGAGGAATACATGATCCTGAAGGAAGACGAAATCCTCGCCAAGATCGGCCCCACCGCCAAAGCTGCCGGCGGCAAAAAGTAACTTCCCGGCCAGCGACGCCTCCGCCGCAATCGGGGCCCAGCTGCCGGACTAACAATCCAAGAGAATCGAAAGAGGAGAAAGACAATCATGGCAAAACAAATCGTAACTGGTGAAAATTCTCGCCAGGCGATCCTCCGCGGCGTCAATCAATTGGCGGACGCGGTCAAGATCACGCTCGGCCCCAAGGGCCGCAACGCGGTCATCGAAAAGAAGTTCGGTTCGCCGATCATCACCAAGGACGGCGTCACCGTGGCCAAGGAAATCGAGTTGCAGGATCCGCTCGAAAATATGGGCGCTCAGATGGTTCGTGAAGTCGCTTCCAAGACTTCCGACGTCGCGGGCGACGGCACCACCACCGCAACCGTCCTCGCGCAGGCCATTTTCAAGGAAGGCGTGAAGGCCGTCGCGGCCGGCGCCAGCCCCACAGCCCTCAAGCGCGGCATCGAGAAGGCCGTCGGCATCGCCGTCGAGGAAATCAAGAAGCAGCACAAAGACGTTAAGGGCGACATGATCGCCCAAGTCGGCACCATCAGCGCCAATAACGACAAGCAGATCGGCAGCATCATCGCCGAAGCCATGAAGAAGGTCGGTAAGGATGGCGTCATCACCGTCGAGGAATCCAAGACGATGGAGACCAACCTCGAAGTCGTCGAAGGTATGCAGTTTGACCGCGGCTACCTCTCGCCTTACTTCGTCACCGATCCCGAACGCATGGAATGCACCCTTGAAGATGTCCGCATCCTGATCCACGAAAAGAAAATCTCCTCGATGAAGGACCTGCTTCCTCTCCTCGAGCAGATTGCCAAGATGGGCAAGCCCCTGCTGATCATTGCCGAAGACGTCGAGGGCGAAGCGCTCGCGACTCTCGTCGTCAATAAGCTCCGTGGCACCCTGCAGTGCGCTGCGGTAAAGGCTCCCGGCTTCGGCGATCGCCGCAAGGCTATGCTCGAAGACATCGCCACCCTCACCGGCGGCAAGGCCATCACCGAAGACCTCGGCATCAAGCTCGAGAACGTTAAAGTCGAGGACCTCGGCCGCGCCAAGAAGGTCACCATTGATAAGGACAACACCACGATCATCGAAGGCGGCGGCAAGGCTGCCGAAATCGAAGGTCGCGTCCGTCAGATTCGCGCTCAGGTCGAAGACACCACTTCCGACTACGATCGCGAAAAGCTGCAAGAGCGTCTCGCGAAACTCGTCGGCGGCGTTGCCGTAATCAAAGTCGGCGCTGCTACCGAAACCGAGCTGAAGGAAAAGAAGGCTCGCGTCGAAGACGCCATGCACGCCACCCGCGCGGCTGTCGAGGAAGGCATTGTTCCCGGCGGCGGTGTGGCTCTGGTTCGCTGCATCCCGGCTCTCGATAAGCTCAAGCTCAACGAAGACGACGCCATCGGCGTCAACATCGTGAAGCGCGCGCTCGAAGAGCCTCTCCGGCAGATCGCGCACAACGCCGGCCATGAAGGCGCAGTCGTTCTCGGCAAAATCCGCGAATCCAAGGAAGAGAATTTCGGATTCAACGCGGACACCGGCGACTTCGGCGACATGGTCAAGGCTGGCGTCATTGACCCGGCTAAGGTAACGCGTCTCGCGCTGCAAAACGCCGCTTCCATCGCGGGCCTGATGCTCACCACCGAAGCTCTGGTGGCGGACATCAAGGAACCCAAGGAAGCCGGCGCAGCTCACGGCGGCGGCGCCCCAGGCGCAGGCGGCATGGGCGGCATGTACTAAAAACCGGCTACGCTCGAGTCTGTCATCCCGAGCGCAGCGAGGGATCTGCTTTTAGCAGAATCCCAGCAAGAAACAAACGAGGGCGACGCGGAAAAATTCCCGCGCCGCCCTTTTTTATTTCTTGCGACGCGCGACGCTAAGAACCGCGATAGCCATCTGGTGATGCCGATCCTTCCTCAGACAGGGGCCAGTTCCACCCCACTGGCCCCCAAACCCCCGCAACCAATCCTCCCACCGCGCATCTGATTTGGTTTAAAAAGCCCAACAGTCTAAAATTACCTCCGGCACCAAAACCAGGACCAATCATGCCCAAACCAATACTTCTCAGTGTTGACGACGACTCCGACGTTCTCCGTGCCATCGAACGCGACCTGCGCTCCAAGTACGGCGCCGATTACCGCGTAATCGGCAGCGATTCCCCCGAAGGTGCGCTCACCCTCTTAAAACAATTAAAAGTCCGCAATGATAGTGTGGCTCTCCTCCTCGCCGATCAACGCATGCCGCACATGGACGGTGTTCAATTTTTACAGGAAGGCATGCGGATTTTCCCGGAGGCAAAGCGCGCCCTCCTCACCGCCTACGCGGACACCAACGCCGCCATCAGCGCCATCAACGAAGCCAACATCAATTATTTTTTCATGAAGCCGTGGGATCCCCCGGCCGATCATCTCTACCCGCAACTGGATGATTTGCTCGACGATTGGCGAGCGTCCTATCGGCCATCGTTCGAGGGAATCCGCGTCCTCGGCACGCGCTGGTCGCCCAAATCCTACGAGCTCCGCGATTTCCTGGCCCGCAATCGCGTCCCCTATCAATGGATTGACGTCGAAAGTTCCGCCAACGACCCGGAGACGAAGCGCCTTCTCGACGCGCTCGGTCCGGAAGAATCCGCCAGCCTCCCGGTAGTCCTCTTTCCAGACGGCTCAAAGCTCCTGGAGAGCGCTCCCGCGGACGTCGCGCAAAAGGTCGGCCTGCGCACGCGCGCGCAAACCAGTTTTTACGATCTCGCCATCGTGGGTGGCGGGCCGGCCGGTCTTGCTGCCGCGGTCTACGGCGCTTCCGAAGGCCTGCACACCGTGATGATCGAGCGCGAAGCGCCGGGCGGACAAGCCGGCATGAGCTCGCGCATCGAAAATTATCTTGGATTTCCGACGGGCCTTAGCGGCGGCGATCTCGCCCGCCGCGCCGTAGTGCAAGCCGAACGCTTCGGCGTCGAAATCCTCTCGCCGCAAGAAGCCATTGCCGCCCGTGCCGAAGGCCCCTATCGCTTCATCAAGCTCGCCGACGAAAACGAAATTTCCTGCCACGCACTAATGATCGCCACAGGCGTGCAATGGCGCCGCCTCGAAGCTCCCGGCATAGATCGCCTTCAGGGCGCGGGCGTTTACTACGGCGGCGGCGCCACCGAAGCTCTCTCCTGCAAAGGTGAAATCGTTTACGTCATCGGCGGCGCGAATTCCGCGGGTCAAGCGGCAATGAACTTCGCGCGGTTCGCGGAACGCGTCATAATTGTCGTGCGCAGCGCCTCGCTATCGAGCACCATGTCCCAATATCTGATCGACCAAGTCAAAGAAACTCCCAACATCCAAATCTGGCCCAACGCCAGCGTCTCGGAAGCCCACGGCGAAACGCATCTCGAAGAAATTTCTTTCCTCTGCTCGGACACCGGAAAACTCGAACGCGTCCCGGCCAGCGCCATGTTCATCTTCATCGGCGCCCTGCCGCGCACAGATTGGCTCGCACCTGTCGTAGAGCGCGATGAACGCGGCTTCATCCTCACCGGCCCCGATCTCATCCGCGACGGCGAGCGTCCGAAAGGCTGGCAGCTTGATCGCGATCCGTTTTTACTCGAAACCAATGTTCCCGGCCTTTTTGCCGTAGGCGATGTTCGTCATGGGTCTGTGAAACGCGTCGCTTCCGGCGTCGGTGAAGGCTCCGTTGCCGTCCAATTCATCCATCAATATCTGAGCAAGGTCTAATGGTCGAAAATACTGAACTTCTTCGCGTCCCGGTATTCGCAGGTTTGCCCGACGATCAAATCGCCTGGTTCCTCAGCCATTCGGAAGAGCAGCACTACAAGGCGGGCGAATCATACGCACGCCAGGGCGATCCCGCCGACGCCATGTTCGTCATCCTGGACGGTCAGATACAGGCCCGTGGCGAGATCGGTGGCGAAACCGTGATGTTTTCAATGAAGACCGGCGACGTCACCGGAGTGCTGCCTTTTTCAAGAATGAAGCAATTTACGATAGACGTGCGGACGGTCACCGACGTTCACCTTCTGCGTTTTCCCTCTTCGCTGTTTCCCGAGCTTGTCCAGAGAATGCCGGAGCTCACGCAGCGCCTGGTCGGCTTGATGTCCGACAGAATTCGCGAAGTCACACGCATGGAGCAACAACGCGACCGGCTGGCGTCCTTAGGCAAGCTTTCCGCAGGCCTCGCGCATGAGCTCAACAATCCGGCTTCTGCCGCGCGCCGTGCCGCCAATCAATTGCGCGAAATCCTCAAGAAAATCAAAAACGCCAGCCACGAACTGGGCCGGCGTGATCTCTCCGTCGCGCAAAAAGCCGAAATCGAAAAACTCGAAACCGCCTTCATCCAAAATAACGAACCGCCTCCCGACGCGCTGACCATGAGCGACCTCGAAGAGCAGATAGATTCGCTCTTGCGCAGCCATGGGCAGAACGACCTCTGGCAACTCGCCGCCGACCTCGCACGCAAAAATATCAAACCGGAAGCGCTCGAATCCCTCTTCGCCACGCTCGATCCCGGCACCGCCCGCGCCGCCCTCGTGCGCATCGCCGCTTCCGTCGAGATCTACGCGCTCCTCAACGAAATCGAAAGCAGCACCGCGCGAATTTCCGATCTGGTCTGTGCCATCAAGGAATACACCTACATGGACCAGACCCCGTTGCAAAACGTGGACATCGTCAAGAGCCTGGAAACCACGCTCACGATTTTGAATCACAAGCTCAAGCACGGCGTCGAAGTCGAGCGCGATTACCAGAAAATCCCGCTACTGGTAAATTCCTTCGGCAGCGAACTCAATCAGGTGTGGACCAACATCATAGACAACGCCATTGACGCCATGCACGGCGAAGGCAAACTAAAAGTTCGCACCTATCGCGAAGACAATTGCGTGGTAGTAGAAATCGACGATAACGGCCCCGGCATCTCCCCCGATATCCTGCCGCACATCTTCGAGCCGTTCTTCACCACCAAAGCAGTGGGCCAAGGTACAGGCCTGGGCCTCGACACAGTCCAGCGCATAGTGAAAAAGCACCGCGGCAACATCCAGGTAGAGTCCAAGCCAGGCGACACAAGATTCCAAGTCTGGCTCCCGCTATCAGAAACCGTAACGTAAAACCGCCGCGCCCAGTCCGTAACGACTGACGCGGGTGCCCCATCCTTCGCGCCTTTGCCTCATGCGAAGGGTGGGGATTTTGCAATTGTGCATGCTCCGTATCGCAGTACAGCGCAAACCCCTTTCACGCATCGCCAACCACGCGACTTTCGCCTTAAACGCATCAGCGCCACGCTAAAACCCATCTTCCGCCGCTGAAGGCAGTTGTCATCCCGAACGAAGTGAGGCCTGCTTGCCGCAGGCAGGGATCTCTCCGCATCTGTGACGGCGCACGCGCGCCATCCTCGTCGCGCCGCTCATCGTCTGCGATCACTCAATAGTCGTAGACGTGCTCGATCCCGACACCTTCCGCTCGCAGCGTCTCGATCACAGCGCTCAACGAAGTCACTTGGCATCCGAGCACGAAGCGCTGCAATTCCGGATGCGTAAGAATCGGAGTCGCAAAGAGTTGCTGTGCGTCGGCGCCGCCGTAGTGCCAGGCTTCTGGCGCGATCACCGAGATAATGATCGAGGAATTGCCGGCGATCTCGACGAATTTAACGTCGCGCTCTGCCAGCGTCGACGCGACGGAGGTGAATTCCTGGTAGCGCGGTATTTCCACGATAAAGTTGTCCGCTCCGGCCTGTTGCACGATCTTGGCGCGCGGAACTTCTTTCAGCGCCGTCTCATTTCCGCCCTCGATCCAGGCGTACGTGTTACCCGGCTCATTTCCGTAAGTCAGATGCGTCGCGATTTCAATCAGCCAGCAATAGAACGCCTCGAATGTGTAATCGGCGGTGAGATAAAATTTGCGTTCCCACTTCCGCGCAAGGTGTGGTCCCCAAAACGGTGTCTGGCTCCAAAGCCCCTTCACCTGTCGCGCGAAATGAAACTCATAGAATGGCCGGATGTGCACGAAGTCGGCATACTCTCGCGCCACCTGGTACCCGTACCGATCTTCCTCAACAGGCTTGCCGCCGCTGCTCCACTCGCTTATTTTCCCGATCGTTTTCTCGTAAATCCCCTTGAGGATGTACTCCGCCGTAAAACTAGTGCCGATGACCACCAGCATCACCTGTTCCCCGCCGTTGAATGGATACTTCCCTCGGATCAAATGCGCGACGCAGCAGTAGCTACCCCAATACTGCCGCACAGCCCCGAAAAAGGGGAACCCGCTCGGCAAATTTTTCTCTTGAAAGTCGGCCTTCTCCTGATAACTCCACACGATGTACCACTCGGGATAACTCAGGTATGTCTCGTCCTCCGGACGCGCGTAGTCCGCGATGCCGGCCGTCACCGCTGTTCGTTCGCTGGGCCGCTGCGCGGAAGGTGGAATCTGCCCCTGCAGTTTGCAATGCCAGCTGCTTATCAGTACCGCGCCCATCAACAGCAACGCCAGTGCGAAGCCGGCAACCAGAATTCGGATCACACGGCGAAGGAATGAACGCACCTTCAAGCGCCCGTCGCGAGAACCGCTTTCGGCTTATCGACGTTCAGCGCAATCCAGTACGCAGCCAGGAAAATAATAAGGTGCGGTAAATTGGTCAGAATGTTTACCACGAGGCTCAGAGAATGCAGGTGTCCTACGAAAAAAGTTACCACGTCGATCGTGTACCAGATTCCGAGCATCCAGAAATAGATGCGCGCAATCCGTGCGGAACTCAACGCGGCGATCAGCGCTAGAGCGCCCAGCGCCAGATGCCCGATATCCACAATTTTGGTCATGTGGAAGAGCCCGAACATCAGCCCGTTTTGGTCCATGATGCCCGGAACGTAGTCCAGCAAGTACACGCCAAGGAAAAGCGCGGCGAACCCGAACGCAAGCTTTTGAATCGTGCTGAATTGTCTTGGCATGGGCGCTGGTGCTGCTACTATTCAGCAAAACTCCAGTTCGTGGCAAGCGTATTTATTTTGGCCCCGGCCGTTAGGTCCGGGAAGGAGGCTTCTCTGAGCCGCAAGAGATCCCTGCTGCTGGCTTTCATCCTTGTTCTCGCCTCGCTATGCGTGTTCTGCGCCGCAAAGATCTTCGAGTACGCTGCCGCTCCGAACCACGAAAAAGAAAGTGATTTCGTATTTCCCAACGACCCCATTCAGGAGAAACCGGTGGTGCTTTTCATGCAACAAAACCCGCCCGTTCCCTTCGAGCAGCGCAGCGGCTTCATCAATGACGCCAGCCACTTGAACCAGACCGCCGTGTACGGAATCGTGCGCGTTTCCAACGAAAACGATATTCGCAACGCTCTGCAATTCGCGCGTGACCACCATCTGAAAATTTCCTGCGCCGGTCAACAGCACAGCATGGGCGGACACACCTTCACGCACGGCGGCCTGGTGCTGGATTTCCGCAATTTCAATCGTATCGTCTTGGATAAGGACCGCAATACGGTCAATCTTCAGAGCGGCGTCCGCTGGTGGCAACTTCAGCAGCTCCTCGATAAGCAAGGACTCTCGGTAAAGTCCATGCAGTCCATCAACATCTTCAGCGTGGGCGGCACACTCAGCGTCAATGCGCACGGGATCGATCCCATGCCCGGCCAGGTCGCGCCCACCGTTCGTTCCATGCGCATCATGCTCAGCAACGGCGACATCGTGAAAGCCAGCCCCACGGAGAATTCCGAGCTTTTTCGCCATGTCTTAGGGGGCTACGGACTTTTCGGCGTCATCCTCGACGCGGATCTCGGCGTCGTGGACAACGAAATGTATGCGCGTAAAGCGGTGTATATGGACTACACGGAATTCCCGAAGTACTACGAACAAAACGTAGAAAACAATCCGGCCGTCGGGCTGGTCTTCGGACGGTTATCCGTAGCTCCACAGTCGTACCTGCGCGAAACAGTGGCTCACGTTTACGAGAAAGCTCCTTTCGAAGGCCCGTTGCCCCCGCTGATTCCGCCGCAGCACGATACGCTGGATCGCTTGATCATCAACTGCTCAAAAACCGGCAACGTGGGCCGCTGGTTTCGATGGACGCTTGAAAAATACGCGGAGCCGCGGCTGCACTCGTGTGTTTCGCGCAACCAGGCCATGAATCAGAAGGAACCGTGCCTCGTCACGCGCAATGAGGAAATGTATGACGACATGGCGTACCTTAAAAACCGCCTGCCGGACACCGACATTCTTCAGGAGTATTTCGTGCCCTATGACCGCATGCCGCAGTTTGTGGACGGCTTGCGCGAAGTCGTGCAACGCAATGGCGCCAACTTGCTCAATGTGACGATTCGCACCGTGCACCGCGACAACGTCAGCGCCCTTCCCTACGCCAAGCAAGATATGTTCGGCTTCGTTCTCTACTTCAACGTGAAGTTCAACGACCGCGACAACCAGATCCTCGAAAAAACCACTTCTGATTTGATCGACGTGGCAGAAAACGCCGGTGGCACCTATTACTTGCCCTACCAGCTCTTCTACTCTCGCAGCCAATTGCAAAAAGCGTATCCGGAAATAGACGACTTCTTCGCCACAAAGAAGAAGTACGACCCCATCGGTCTCTTCAGCAACAAGTTCTACGAAAAGTACGGCAGCTAGCGGCGCTGCGCGATGTATTCGAATCCCGTACTAGCCGGCTTCCCCAAAACAGCCAAAAGCGCGGCCCTGACGCTGCTAGAAGCTCGTCGTCAGGCGCAGGGCATAGCTCCGCGAAGGTCCAATGGCATTTCCGGAAAACAACCCCCCAAAATCGATGACGTTCAAAACGTCGCTAAGATTTTCTCCATCCGCCTGCAGCCGCACGTTCATCCGGTCCGATTTGTAAATATCAGCGCCCGCCGAAACATTCACCTGAAAAGCAGGAAGGATGCGGCCGCGAGCGAAGTTAATACGATTCACCACCTGCTGCCCATATTGCGCGAGAGCCTGATCGATGGTGCCCTGGAAATCGAAGGGCAATCCCGTGTCGTATTGCACCCCTCCGGCGATCCACAAACGACGAGTGATTTGATAACGAAGACGTCCGCGAACGGTGTTTCGCTGATCCTGCGAATCTGGCAAATGCCCGGCGGTCGGAATCACCGCGTCGTCGCCCAGAAATAGCCCGCCCGTCACGGGGAACCACGCGTTGCCGAGAGTGTAGGAATAAGTCACAAAACCGGAAAAGCCGCGCCAGTCAGGCAGCGTGATTTTCGCTTCCGCGCCGTAAATGATGGACTTCCGAAACGCGATCGGATAGCTGATAGTCGTGTTGTTGATCTGATCGTCGTCCGCATAGTTGCTCACGAGCCGCCGAAAATAATTGGCGTCCAGCTTAAAATTCCCGAACAACGATTTGGTCAAGCCCAATTCGTAGTAGTTTCCTTCGGAAGGCTCGACGGGCAGTTGCAGGGAGATCGGGTTAAGGTTCGTGGCTGCCGTTGAACTCGAAAGCAAAATGTTCTCAAAAGAGGGGGTCTGAAAGATTCTGTCGTAGGAAAAGTGCAGCACGAGATCGGCGGACGGAAAATATCGCGAAATCGAAAAACGCGGGTCCACGGATTGCCGGTTCAGCAAAAGCTGATAATGATCCCAACGAAGTCCCGCGCTGATCGTCCAGTTTCCCAGTCGGATCAGATCTTGTATGTATGCGGCTTGCTCGAGATCCGGACGGTTTGCACGAAACCCGAAGGTCAGCGGAGTGCTCGGATCAAATTGCGTTGGGTCGCTGATGACGTAGCCGAAATTCTCATTCAGATAGATATTGTCAGACTCCACTCCCGCTTTGATTTCATGGCGGCCGTGGTTGATCGTGACGCCGCCCCGGAAATAGCCCTCGCGAAACCAATTGTGTTGGGAAACAAATATGGGCGTCGAGTACGCGTTCGAGAAAAAATCATTCGAGGTGTCCCGCACCATGCCGTGAAAATCGGCGACCACGTTCGAAGAAAATATATGTTGGTAAGAGACAATGCCCATCGTCTCCAGATTGTCCGCGTTCTGGCGCTGCACCCCGGGCGGCAGAGAAGTATCGAGCGGGGTGCTATGAGGAGCCTGCTGGACGAATTCGTTAGGCAGATCGTAACGAGCGATCTCGTGTCGAACGCTCAGGCTCAAGCGATCCCTGGGTGTCAGTTCACGGGCGTAATGAACCGAAAAATCGCCTGTCGTGCCAGTGTTCGAAAAATTCTCGGGAACCACGGGATTGAGGTAATGGTCGGTCATTGCGCCGCTCGCGCTCGCGCCAAGCGTGTTCTTCCCCCAGACGTACTGGCCGCTGGCGAATGCGCCAGCCGTATCAAAACTCCCGCCAGACAAAACAACTTGCCCGTGCAAGCCCGGAGCGGAATCCTGAATCGTGTTGACCTCGATGACCCCGCCCATCTTGCGGCCATACTCTGCGGGAATCCCCGCGGTGTATATGCTCATGGATTGCACGTCGTCTGCTTCAATCTCATTCCCAAAGCTCGGCGAGCGGTTGTCCGTCAGAGGAATGCCGTCCACCACAAATTGCGTCTGATACTCCGAGCCGCGCGGGTGCAAGACCGCGTTGCCTTCATAGAGCCAACCCGGCTGCGAATTCACTAGGTCCTGCAACGAACGGCCTGGAAGCGAGCTGAGCCGGTTTTCGATCGTGTCTGAGCCTATCTGGCTGACCGCGCCAGGTTGATCGGGATCTATCAATGTGTCGGCCGCGCTCACAGTTACGGATTGATTCACCGACGGCAGTTTCAGTTGAATAATGTGCTCAATTGGAATCGAGGAGCGAATTTCCACGGATTCGGATGCAACTGCAAAACCGGGCCGGGTAATTTCCAGCTGGTAGATGCCAAAAGGCAGCCGCTGCACGTCGAGTCTGCCCTGGTCTGTCGTCGCCAGTGAATTTCGATACTGGTTAGCCTTGCTGATGATCACCACCGTCGCTTTTACCCCAAGACCGGCGGGGTCCGTCACCCGAAGACGCAATTCACCGCTGTTGCTCTGGCAATAGAGCGAGAAGGCACACAGAAAAAAAAGCCCTGCAAGCCTCCTCATGAACAAACGACCCCGACTCATCCCGCCTGCCCTGAGTGCAGTCGCGAAAGGAACGAAGTGAGGGATGTCGCTTTGATTTGGTCCTCCCCACCGCGTTTATGCCCCACGATGTTGAACTTGCGCCTGCAACACCTCATATATTCTCATGTACAGCGAAAACCCACCCACAACTCCTTCCGTTTCATGCATCGTCAGCCACGCGACTTTCGCCTGTACTCGGTGTTTAATCTGGTAGACGCGAGTCATCCCAGCTGATGCGGCGTCCAAAGGAACAGGGGGATTGAGGTTCCGTTTGGAGGGAGGACATCATGAGTAAAATTCACATTCACATCATTCGTTTGTTGCTCTTCGCTCTCGTTCTCATGGCCATTCCGGCCACGGCGCCGACCGCCTCGGCAGCCTTCGGTTTTGGTGTCGCTATCACCGTCGCTCCTCCGCCGCTGCCCGTCTACGCGCAGCCTGTCTGCCCCGGCGACGGCTACATCTGGACGCCGGGCTATTGGGCGTACGGCTCTGACGGCTACTACTGGGTTCCTGGCACGTGGGTGATCGCGCCGCAAGTCGGCTTCCTCTGGACTCCGGGTTACTGGGGCTGGGGCGGCGGCGGATATTTCTGGCACGCCGGATACTGGGGCCCGCACATCGGCTTCTACGGCGGAATTAACTACGGCTTCGGTTATTTCGGCGCAGGTTACCAGGGCGGCTACTGGAACGGCGGACATTTCTTCTACAACCGCTCCGTCAACAACGTAAGCGTCACCAACGTTCACAACGTTTACAACCGCACCGTGATCAATAACCGCACGAATGTAAATCGCGTCAGCTTCAATGGCGGACGCGGCGGCATCAACGCGCGCCCGAGCCGCGAGGAAATGGCCGCGAATCGCGATCGCCACATCGGCGCCACGTCCTCGCAAACTCGCCAGGAACACACCGCCAGCACCAACCGTGCGCAGTTCGCGTCAGTGAATCACGGCCGGCCGTCCGTCGCAGCCACTGCTCGCCCCGGTGAATTCTCCAATCGTGGCGCGGCAAACACGAATCGCACTTCAAACTTCGCGCGCTCCAGCAACACCTCGCGAGGCTTGAACCGTGCAGCGCCCTCGCGCAACACCGCGCGTGACAACGCCTCCGCGAATTCGCGCAACAACAACGCGCAGCGTTCTTTCGCGTCGCGCTCGCCGAACAACGCAACTCACGTCCAACAGAACAACGCGAGAGCGCCCGAATCGCGCTCTTCCAATCCGCGTCCGTCCTATTCGCGCGCGACGAACTCACGCTCGTTCAACGCGCAACAACACAACAACGCGTCACACAACACGTCACACAATAACGCATCGCGCCCGCAGTCGAACAATCAGGCGTTTCGCCAAAACACGTCGCACTCCGCCCCCGCGCAAACCAGCCACAGCCAGCCGCGCAGCAACAACAACTCGCGCGGAAGCTACGGCGGCTCGCACGCGAACAACGCACCTCGCGCAACTTCACACGCGAACAACGGCGGATCACGCGCCAGCGCCAGCAGCAATAGCCACACCAGCAGCCCCCATGAAAGCAGCCATGGAGGCGGCGGCAACCACGGCGGCGGCAACAACCACGCACGTCGCTAACGCTTTACCCCAGGGGCCCGAACAAGCCCCACCAGCAAAACGGCGCCACGAAAAAATCGTGGCGCCGTTTTTTCTTCTGAATTTGCCGTTGAATTTGTAGCGGCCACCTTTACAGGCTGCGGAAAAAGTCGGCTTGCGGCAAAATTGCGGTCTTTTGGGGTGTGAGGCAAAATGATTCGCCGGGAAATTGGTCGCTTCCTAGAGCCTCTCAACGCGATCTATTTTCGACACTTTTTCGTACATGGACTTTTTCCGCAGCCTGTTTAGATGGGCGCCGTTGCCATCGGCGTCGCCTGTGCCGCTCCTAATTCACCGGTCGCATATAACGATTAACTTCCTCCAGGAATTTGGTTCGCTCCTCGGCTCCCGAAAACGCTCGCCGCGGTATAATGAACGCGTTGCCGGAAGTGCGCACGATCAAGACATACTCATTCAAGTCATGGACGAGACTTACCGAACGCCAGGGGATTTGACCTTTCATTCGCCCGATCTCTGTCGAGATGCCTTCAGGAGCAATCGTTAACGATCGCTTTCCAGTCTTAGCCCGTATAAAAAGCATTGCAGGCAGGAGCACGAGGTAACTCCCTGCAAGCGCAATAGCAACAATTCCATCGCGAACCGTCAGAGACCGTGAGACCGTCGTGCGAAGCACCAGAGCAAAAACTCCGATGGCGGCGGCTATCAGCAGGATCTTGATCCGGTACCTTGGAGACCCGCTGACGCTGCGCAAAAACACGCGTACAAGCTCTCCCCTGGTCAACGCGTATTCGACGGTCATCGGGTCATTTTTCCGCTACGCATACCGCCCTTTCTCACCGAATCGAATCCCGCAATTCAATCAACGCCTGATCCGCGCGATCGAGCCGTATCAATCCCGAGCGCGGCTCATCCAAATCCAAAACCGCATAAATCGTGATCGAAATAATCGCCGCATACAAAATCATATGCAACGCGCTCCGATGTCTTCGTTTAGCCATCACGTGCCCAGCCAGCAACGCGCTCAACAACGCCACGCTGATCAGCAACACAAAAATCAGCGCCGGCAGATGAGTATCCAGCGCGATCGCCCGCGCGGTAGTCACATCAATCATCTCGTTCAAAGCAGGAAGCAAAACCCGGGCGGTATTTTGCGTGGAATCGTTCTGCCCGGCCGCCACGGCGTGGGACCAAATCTGCTGCTGTATCTGTGCGGCCCGCGCGAAATCCTGGTTAGCCGCGTCGCGTTGTACCAACTTCTCGTACCCGCTCAGCCGCGCGTCCAAATATTCGCGGAACAATTGCCGCATCCCCGGCTGCTCGGCCGCAGGCAAAATATCCAGCCGCAGGTACGCCGTGCCGATCCCATTCGCTTCTTGCACGATCAGCGCCCGCCGCGACTCCAGCCGCGACATCGCCCCGCCGAACGTGAACGCCAGCAACAACCCCAGCAGCGCAAACACCGCCGCTTCGATCGTTCCGGTGCCCTCGTGCTCCAGGTCCTGATGCCGCGCAACTCCGTAGCTGCCGATGCGATACCCGGCTTCCAGGCAAACCAGCATGCCCAGAAAAAGTCCCACCGACCACGCTAGCGCCATCTGCACGGGAGTCATAATTTTGCCGCCCACTCTGTCGTCATCGGCGTCGCTCCGTCAAACGGCGCACACATCTACGCCGAGCAATCGCAACCGTCGCGAGTTTGCGTTTAATCCAAAAGATCCACAACGTTCAGGATCGTGAATGTCACCGGGTCGTACACCACACAATATCCGTCGTAGTATCCAATCACGTATCCCGGCGGCGGTGGCGGCAAATAACCCAGCAGGTTAGGCGGCAACGGCGTGAAGTACCCGCGACTGCCAAATGGTATGTATCCGCCGATGATGAACACCGGCCGTCGCGAGCGGTTGATGTAACTGAAATTCCTCCGGTAGTAGCGCCGCAAATAATCTCGATCGTTCGGCCGCCAATTGTACGGTGGTCGCGAAGAAGGTGGCCTTCCACTCTGTGGCCGCCCACTCGGTGGACGCCCATTCGGCGGGCGATATCCCGGCTTGCCAGGCTGCGGCCGTGGCGGCGTAGGCCGAACCACCGGACGCCCGGGCTTCCCAGGCGATGGTTTTCCAGGATTGGGTTTCCCAGGATTTGGCTTCCCGGGGTTTGGATTCCCAGGATTTGGCTTTCCAGGTGTCGGCTTGCCAGGCCCCGGCACAGGCTGAATCGTAGGACGGTCACCAGGCTTTCCAGGCTGCGGACGCGAAGCCGGCCGCTTCTGAGCGCCGTTCTGCTGTTGTCCGCCAGATTGCGATTGCCCGCCCCCGCTCGATCCCTGCCCAGAATTTTGTAGCAAGCCACGCCGCGCAACACCAGCCCCATACGCCGCCGCAGGAATCATCGCCAAAGCGCAACCCACCGCCAACGAAAATCGAAAATTTCCAAAAGCTCTCACAACCGCCTCCCGAGCACAAACCAACCACCAGCGACGCCCCAGCCGCACCATTGCCGCGCATTGTACACCGCCGCACGTAACTCGGCGAACAGCTGCAGGTTTCGGCCCTGCCCTCCGCCACCTCCTCCACATCTTTTCCCTTACCTCCTAGGTCTCCTTTGCGTCGTCCACATCCTTGCGTCTCTACCTCCCTGCTTCTCTGCTTCTCTGCTTCTCTGCTTCCGTGCTTCCCTGCCTCCTTGCCTCAGCCTCTTCCTCCAGCTATCCTCTCGCGTGCACATCCCTCATCCAGTCTTCCTGTTCTTCGCCGCTTTCATCGCCGGCATCCTCAATGCCATAGCCGGCGGCGGCAGCTTCATTTCTTTTCCAGCCTTGCTTTTCACCGGCATGGCGCCCATCGCCGCCAACGCCACCAACACCGCCGCCGTCTGGCCCGGCACCGTCGCCAGCACGGTCGCCTATCGCAACGCCTTCACCCCCGACGCGCGCCGCCTTCTCCCCGCTCTCCTTTTCACCGGCGTGATCGGCGGCTTCCTCGGCGCGCGCATCCTCCTCCGCACGCCGCAAACAACTTTCCTGCATCTGGTCCCCTGGCTCCTGCTCGGCGCCACACTGCTGTTCGTAGCCGGCCCCTGGATCAGCGCCTGGGTCAAACGCCGCGCCGCGCAAGGCAAAACCTCCGGCCCGGTCTTCATCGCCGGATTCTTCCTCGAACTCCTCATCGCCATGTACATCGGCTATTTCGGCGCGGGCGTAGGCATCCTCGTCCTCTCGCTGCTCGCCCTGCTAGGCATGGAAGATATTCACGCGATGAACGGCGTAAAAGTTCTCCTCGTCAGCGTCGTCAACGGCGTCGCCATGGTCACTTTCATCGTCGCCAAAATGATCATCTGGCCGCAAGCCATCCTCATGCTCGTCGGCAGCCTCATCGGCGGCTACGGCGGCGCTTACTACGCGCAAAAAATGAACCAGCAGCACGTGCGCTGGATCGTCATCGCAGTCGGCTTCGCCATGTCCGCCTATTTCTTCATCCATCACTAAATTCAAAGCATATTTCTCTTCGACGCCGACGCACTCCCTACATGGAACCCGGTATTGTCGGGCGACATACAATGTAACCAGGAGGCTACCCAATGCCCGCTTCCGCGCAGTCAGCCCGTCCCTCGCCACCGGTCAAGCCGCGCACCATCCTCATCGCCGACGATAGCGAACGCGTCCGCACCATCCTCCGCCGCGTGCTCGAGCGCGAAACTCCCTTTAGCGTCTGCGGCGAAGCCACCGACGGAGCCGAAGCCGTCACCAAAGCAAGACAACTAAACCCCGACTTGATTCTTCTCGATCTCCGCATGGCCCGCCTCACCGGCCTCGAAGTCGCCGGCATCCTCCGCAAGGCGCAACCGAACATCCGCATCATCATGGTCACCATGTACGCCGACGAACTCAATCCAACCTTGGCATCGCTCTTCCGCGTGGACGCCGTCTTCTCCAAATCCGACGGCATAACCAAATTAATCGAGAAAGTGGAAACGATTCTGGCCGCCTAGATCCGTGCAATCGCGCCGCGCAATCGCCGCCGCATTCGAACTGATGTACAATCGCCCCACCGGAGGGCCACGTGCCGGTCGCGGTTCCGCGAACGATCCAACGCATCGCGCTTCAAACAATCAGTCGCATCGCTCTCTGCGCTCTCGCGCTAGTCGCCCTCGCGCCCCAACTCGCCGCCCAGCAGAATTCCACTCCCGGCTGGCCGCTCCACAATTCCGCCCCCGATCACGCCACGGCGGACGCCACCGGCGCCATGCCGGCATTCGGTCCCGACCTCGACGAATCCTGTCTCCTCTGGACCATCACGCAGTCACACGCCGGCACCGTCAGCGCCGCCACGCTCAAAATTCCCGGAAATGCCAAAGGTGAGTACCGGAAGAGTTGCAGCGACCTGAAGGACAAGAAACTCGCGAGCGCCGAGGAGCATCTTCACAAAGCGCTCGATGATTATCCGCAATACGCCGCCGCGTGGGCGCTCCTAGGACAGGTTCTCGAAGCCGGAAATAAAATCTCCGAAGCGCGCAACGCCTGCTCGCAAGCGTCCACCGCGGATGTCGGGTACGCTCCCGCCTATCTCTGCCTCGCGGACATCGCCGCGCAGCAAAACGACTGGCATCTCACTCTCGATATGGCCGATCGTTCCCTCGCGCTCGTTCCTCAACATAATCTCTACGGCAGCTTCTACTCCGCGATGGCCCAATTCCATCTCGAACAATTGCCCGAAGCCGAAAGCGACGCGCTCAAAACAATAGACGCCGACCACTCCCACCGCATCCCCCAAGTCCATCTCCTGCTCGCCCAAATCTATAATGCCCGTCACGACTCCCGCGGCGTCGCCTACGAACTCCGCGCCTACCTCAAAGCCGCACCCAATGCCGCTGACGCCGACGCCATCAAGAAATCGCTAGCCGAAGTCGAAGCTCAAACCCAGAAATAGCTACTGTTGGCTGTGGGTTCCGCGCCGTCTCTCGGGAAACTTGATAGAAGGTCGCCTTCGATTTTCTCTGTGAATCGCCCCACAGGGCGATTCATCCTGAGAACCGGCAGTGCCGGTTCGAAGGGCGCCCTCTGCGTCTCTGCGGTAAATCTCTTGCATTTCAAGCCGACTCACATTGAACCCACAAATTTTGGAGGCGCGAGGCGGAATCGAACCGCCGGTAAAGGTTTTGCAGACCTGTGCCTTGCCACTTGGCTACCGCGCCCCTGACCAAAAATCTCTCGACCCTGAAATTCGCACCGCCATCTTGGAGTGCGAGAGCTTGCTCTCGCCTTTTCGTAAGCGAAGCTTGCTTCGCGGAGTTACGCCACAAACAATAACCGCAGCAAGTTCGCAAACACAAGACAGCCTCTGAACTCGGCGCGCCGCGCTACAGCTTTACACTTCGCGGAAAAGCGGAAGGGCGGGGCTTCAGCCCCGCCGTAAAATCCCGAAGTACGAGGGGCTTTAGCCCCTGAAGCCCGCCTTTGATTTCGTCCGAAATAGTCCCCCAAAAACAAAAAAAACCACCAGCCGGCACCCTCTCGGCGGTGGGTCAAGAAATCCTTACTTGAAGTCAGCTCGTTACCGCGTTCCGCCAACTCCCCCCATGCCAGAGGACACTCCCGCGCAGCACCGACAACAACACAGCGCGCGAACCACCTCCGCATTGACCAACAATCTCATCTCCACAATCCTCGCAAGCATTCCCGCACCTGTCAACCACACGTTGCAGTCGCTGTGACTCCCCGCCAAGCGGCACAAAATCACCGCGGCACGCGAAACGCTGTACCCTGCCCCGGATGCCCATCCCCGGACGCACCCGAAATATCCTCCGGCAAGCCGTCCCCGCTCTGTTCAGCTTCCACGAAAGGCACCGTGGCCGTCACCGTGGTTCCCTTCCGGTTCGAGTGAATTTCCAACCTGCCGCCCAACTGCCTCACGCGCTCCCGCATTCCGCGCAATCCCACTCCCGCCGTCTCCCCCACCGCAACCTTCGACTGCGTCTCTGCGCTGATTCCCGCACCTTCATCGCTCACTTCCAGCTTGATCTCACCGTTCTCACGTAGCAGCTTTACCCGCGCGACGGAACTCCCGGAGTGCCGGTGAATATTCGTCAAGCACTCCTGCGCAATCCGGAATAAACACAATTCGTAATCCTGCGGCAGCCGCTCGCCGCCCGCCGTAAGCTCCAACTTCGTCGCGATCTTGCTGCGTTCCGCAAATCCTTCCACATACCACTTCAAAGCGGAACCCAGTCCCATTTCATCCAGTAGAGGCGGATGGAACAAATACGACATCGTGCGAATATCCGACGAAATCTGGTGCACCAGCCGTGAATTATCTTCCAGGCAGCGTGCGGCTTCCAGACTGAGCCTCGCTTTCTCCTGATTCAGCCGCACCGCGTTCATCGTCATCGCCGCAAGCAATTGTCCCACCCCATCATGCAATTCGCGCGCGATGCGCCTGCGCTCCTCATCCTGCAGCTTCAGCAAACGCGCCGAGAGCTCCTTCTCCTTGATCGCTTCCTCCGCGAGCTTTCGCTCCGTGATGTCTCGCGTCACCCCTAGCTGCACGATGGTTCCATCGGGATTGCACATCGGCGCCGCGTGCGTTTCCATCCGCCGCCGCTCTCCCTTGAATCCCACAATGTCGAACTCCAAATAACCCTTCTCGCCGCGGCACACTTTTTCATTCAACGCACGAAACCGCTCGCGATCCTTCGGGTCTATCAGCTCATAGATGCTCTTGCCGACGGCCATCTCCAAAGAATCGGCGCCAACCATCTTCAAGCCTGACGCATTCATGTGCAGCAAAGTGCCGTCGGGAGCCACCAGCTTCACGCACTCCGGCGTCGTCTCGAAAATCGCGCGGAAGCGTTCTTCGCTCTCCCGCAACGCTCGCGCCGCCTGCCGCTGCTGGGTAATGTCGCGCGCCACTTTCGACGCGCCAATTACGAGCCCCATCGCATCCTTCACCGGCGAGATCGTCAACGATACATCCAGCGTCGAACCATCCTTCCGCACCCGCACCGTTTCGAAATGCTCGATGCGCTCGCCACGCCGCAATCGCTCCAGAATCATTGCTTCTTCGGCGCGGTGCTCCGGCGGAATAATCAAAGTAATATGCTTTCCCGCTGCTTCCGCCGCCGTGTAGCCAAACACACGCTCGGCGCCCTTGTTCCAACTCGTGATTATTCCATCGAGATTCTTGCTGATGATCGCGTCGTCCGAAGATTCCACGATCGCCGCCAGCCGCGCCCGCGCCCCAAATCCCCGCCGGTTCGACTTTCCCAACGCAATAATCGCGCTCGAAAACACAAAAAATCCCAGCATTCCATAAACTTGCGTGCGATCCTGAATTGCAAACGCGCGAAACGGCGGCAGAAACCAATAATCCACGCCCAATGTCGCAACCAGCGTGCTGACGATCGCCGGCCCCGTCCCGCAATACCAAGCAGAAAAAACCACCGCCAGCCACACGGTGTGATACGGATTCTGATTCCCCAATAGCGGCATAAGCAGGTAGCGAAAATACAGCGCGACGAACGCCGCCACGATCGCCAGGAAGTAACGAAATAATGTCTCGCTCTTGCGCATCGCCTCAAACCACGAACCCGCAACAACCCCACGAACCGCCAAGAGTATCCACGCACCAAAACCAAAACGCTATACCAGCAAATCCTGATTTGCAACTACACATGCAGTTGTGCCGCCCAGCTAAATCGCTGAATAACCTGGACTTGACCTCGTAACGGTCACCTTTAGGCGGGCGATGTTGCCCTTACCGAGCCCGTAAGCCTTGGAAAAAAAGGTGCGAAGCGGCATCTCTAAATTTGCCCTTTGGACTCGCTATCAAAGTAGCATCACCGCTTAGCGGAACGCCCTCACTGCCACCCTGAGGTATAATCCACACATGAATATTCGTCTTCGCCCCGAAATTGAGGAATTGATCAAGCAGGACATCCAGGGCGGCGCCTACCAGACTGTGGACGAGTTCGTCGAGCACGCTGTTGCCCTGCTGCACGAACAGGAGGCCTGGCTGGCTGCGAATCGTGAGGAGATCCAGGCGAAGATCGCCGAGGGCTACGCATCGGCCCAGCGCGGCGACCTGATCGATGCCTCCGACGTTCGCGCACACTTGGAAGCGCGCAAACGCGCGTGGCTTGCCGAACACCGGCGGACATGAGCGCATGGAAGTTAACTCCTGAAGCGGAAAACGATCTATTCGATATCTGGTCTTACATCGCTAGAGACAATCTGGACGCCGCGAACGACGTAGAAAACTCGATCTATCTCGCTTGCAACTTGATTTCTGAATCGCCCCTGGCCGGTCGCACGCGCGCGGATTTGACGCTTTTACCTGTTCGGTTTTGGCTGGTACAGCCGCATAAGATTTATTTCATCGTGTACGACCCAATCAAAGAACCGCTTCAAATTCTGCGCATTGTTCACGCAGCCCGGGATCTTCCACAAACGTTGCGGCAGCGTTGAAGGCGCGACCGCCCGGTTCACAAAGTCTTTGGTATGCGACGGTCTTCGAAGAACGGGCGTCGCGAAACCTCCGGCGGCCTTTGACGTGCGCGCTCCCCGGCAACCCTTCGCACGATTCATAACGTCCAGCTCTAGTAATCACAAGGTAAATGTGATAAATTAACACACTGGGGCATTTGTCCGCCCCACCAAAGGACGCGACATGGCGACCGCAACCCGGGTGACAGGCCGAACGCGGCAAGCATTCGGGAGAAGTCTCGCCCGAACCCGCGCCTCAAGCCAAAATCCCTCAGCTCACCAACGCATCGCAAACGCCGGCTACCCAAAGCAACGCAATGTAACAATGTTACAAGCGGTTCTAATCGCCGAAATCAATCGCAAACCCCGCCGATTAGAAATCACGGTAACTCGCACAAAACAAACGCCCGCAACCCAAATCAATCGCCAACTTTCAGGCACTTCGCGTTGCCGCATTTCGCGGCCAGCATGGGTCACCGCCGCGCGCCACCACGAAACACTAATGACCGATCGCCCGGCACATTTTCTAGCCACTAGCCACTCATCACTAGCCACTGCCTTTTTCACCAATCACGCCTCTCCGATCGCAGCGACACTTCTCGATACAAATGGACAGTTTCCCCGAAACAATAATTCGCCTAACTCATTCAAAACAAACGATCACGTCAATTCTTATTCGATACAAATGGAGCCGCTTCTCGTGGCGAAGCGCATAACCGCGGCGCACACAAATCACGAATCACAAGTCACGAATCACGGGTTCACCTCACCACTCACCAATCACGCCTCTCCTCCACTAGTGATATATTCGAGCCATACTCCAAATCCCAGGAGCAGCTACAAATGACCGACCGCAAACCTCCATTCGCCTCCGTCGAAGAAGCTCTCGACGAAATCCGCGCCGGACGCATGATCGTCCTGGTGGACGACGAAGATCGTGAAAACGAAGGCGATCTCGCCATGGCCGCCGAAAAGGTCACGCCCGAAGCGATCAACTTCATGGCTAAGTTCGGCCGCGGCCTGATCTGCCTTGCCATGACCGAACAACGCTGCGACGCGCTGGCGCTAGCCTCGATCACTCCGCGCAATACTTCTATGTTCGGCACTCCCTTCTGCGAACCGATTGACGCTCGCCGCGGCACCACCACCGGCACCAGCGCCGCTGACCGCGCCACCACCATCCTCGCCGCCACCGATCCGAACACGCATCCCGAAGATCTCGCCCGCCCCGGACACGTTTACACCCTGCGCGCACGCAATGGCGGCGTCCTGGTCCGCGCCGGACAAACCGAAGCCTCCGTGGACCTCGCGCGCCTCGCCGGCCTCGATCATTCCGGCGTGATCTGCGAAATCATGAATGACGACGGAACCATGGCCCGCATCCCGCAGCTCGTCGAATTCTGCCGCCAGCACAACATGAAACTCTTGACGGTCGCCGACCTGATTCGCTACCGCATGCAGCACGAACGCCACGTCCGTCGCATCGCCGAATCCGTTCTCCCTACGCGCCACGGAAATTTCCGCATGATCGCCTACTCGAATGACGCGGACCACGAATTGCACGTCGCACTCGTCCGCGGCGACATCTCGAAAGGCGATGCCGATAAAGCCGGCCCGCCGCTCGTCCGCGTCCATTCGCACTGCCTAACCGGAGACGTTTTCGGCTCCACATCCTGCGATTGCCACGCCATCATCGAGCGTTCGCTCGAAGCCATCGCCGCCGAAGATCGCGGCGTCTTCGTCTACCTGCATCACACCGGCCGCGGCTTTCAAATTGACGCGCCGCGCGAAGCCGACGCCGCCGAACTCCCACGCATTCGCTTCCACGCGCGCGACGAAAAGGAGCACGACCTGGGCCGCCAGCGCCTGGTCCAGCGCGAAAGCGGTATCGGCGCCCAAATCCTGATAGACCTGGGCCTCTGCCGCATCCGCGTCCTGACCAACCACCCGCGCAAAGTAGTAGCGCTAGACGGCTACGGCCTGGAAATAGTCGAACAAGTCCCGCTAACGCTGGACGCCACAAAATCGCGCCAGTCGTAAGGCATTCAAAATTGAGAGTCTTAATCTGGAGGTTGCAGACGAAAGGCGAGAAAACGGAAAAACATCGAGGCTAGTGAGATTTTGTAGCAGGCGGCGGAACAACGGTGACGTAAGGCCGTAACTCTTCAAGCTTCCGCTTGCTGATCCCTTTGATCGCCAGCAAATCTTCCACCCGCCGAAACGGCCCGCTCTTAGTGCGAAAATTCACAATCGCTGCCGCAGTCTTAGGCCCAATCCCAGGAACAAGCTGAAGCTGCTCAGCCGACGCCGAATTCAAATCCAAAGCCTTCGCAGGCGGCGACTTCTTCTGCCCCACCGCAGCGCTGCAGCACAGCAGAATCAGCGCAACCGCGACAGCCGGCGATAGCCCGCTAAACGCGATTGCCCTGCGCATCGTATTCCATGACGTCACCAAAGAGCGCCGCTTGATCCGCAATTTGCGCGCGATCTCCAACCAGGATAATTTGCGCGTTGGCCGAATCGAAATGCCGGCGCGCCGCGACCAGCACATCATCGCCAGTAAGCGCGTGAACTTTCGCTCGATACGTCTCCAGATGATCTTCAGGCAAGCGGTCGAGATAAATCGTGGAGAGTTGTCCGAGCAACCCATCCTGCGTGGCCACACCCAACGAAAACACACCGGTAAGATAGCTGCGCGCACTCTCCAATTCTTCCGCCGTAACTGGCAGCGAGCGCATGCGGTCCATTTCGTAGAAGATTTCCGTGAGCGTAGCGGCCGCGACGTCGTTGCGCACCGCGGCGTGCACATTGAAATACCCATGCTGCCGCAGCGACTGCAAACCGCTCCGCGGACTGTACGTATAGCCCTTCTGCTCGCGGATATTGATGACCAAGCGCGAATGAAACGCCCCGCCGTAAATAGAATTCGCCAGCACCAGGCGGAACCAGTCTGGATCGCGCCGCGTGATGGCCAGATTACCCACGACCACCTGCGTCTGCACGCTGCCCGGCAGATGTACCAGATGTACTTGGCGTCCGGCATTGTGCGGCGGCGCCGAAGAGATTTGCGGCGAGGGCTGCGGAGCCTGCCAGGAGCCGAATACCTTTTCGATTTGTGCGAGCAAAGCATCACTCGCAAAATCCCCGACGACGATCAACAGTGCATTCGCGGGCGAATAATTGTGGCGGTAGAACTCCTCGAGCTGTTCGCGCTGGTAGGCCGCGACTTGCTCCTCCGAAGGCGAAATTATGGCGTACGGATGCTGGCCGAAGATCACATGACGGAAGCGCTCGTTCGCCAGAAAGGCCGGCGTGGTCCGCTCGATGCGCAGGCCCTCGATTTTGCGCCCGCGCTCGCGCTCGAATTCCTCGGCGGGAAACGACGCGTTGCGCGCAAGGTCGGCCATCATCTCGAAGATGCCCTCGGAAAACTCGGCTAACCCCGAAAGCGAAATGGCACTTGAGTCGGCGCCCGCGTGCGTGCCGAGGTCGGCGCCCATGCGGCGAAGGTCTTCTTCGATTTGGCGGCTGGTGCGCGAAGCGGTGCCGGTGCGCACCACCGTCGCGGTGATTTCCGCGAGGCCCGGCGTGCGATGAGCGACGATCGCGTTACCGCTGCGAAAGAACAGCTGCGCGGAAATCTTGGGGAACGTGCGCAGTTCAGCGAGAACGACCTGCATGCCGTTCGAAAGAGTGTGAACGGCGCGCTTGGGCCACGCTACCGGGCGTTCCGGACCGAGCGGCGGAACGGCGCTCAATTGCGCGTTCGCGGATGCGGCAGTGCTGGTCGTTGTAGTCATCGGTTTAGTCGTTGTTCCGCTCATGCCGCCACATCCTTCGCGATGGGTCGCCGCACCAAAATAGCGCGATTACGCGGGACCAGATATTTTTGCGCCGCTGCCTGTACCTGCGCAGGCGTAACCGCCTCAAAACCGCCAAGGATCGTGTTGATTTTTCCTGGGTCACCGTCGAACAGGGTGAAGCAGGCGAGGTAATGCATCAGGCCGAAGCGAGGCATGTGCGCTCCCATTCCGCTTTCGAGATTCGAATAATAATCGGCGCGGAACTTTACTTTCACAGGCGCCAGTTCCTCTTCTGTGATTCCCTGCTCCTGAATTTCGCGGATGATTTCATCGAATTCCGCAATCACCGCTTCCGAAGTAAATTCCGGCTTGTGAAAAATGCGCGTCACCATTTGCGTGGGACCGTTGGTTTCGATGGTGTCCGCGCCGCCATCGGTCTCGACGGCGATTTGTTTTTCGAGAACGAGGCGGCGATAGATGCGACCAACGCGTCCGCCGTGTAGCGCGCGATCGAGTATGGACGCCGCGTACCAATCGGGATTGCCACGCTGCGGGACGGTGTACCCAATGGCAATGGCTGGAAGCGGTCCGAACTTTTCGATGACTTCGCCGCGGCGCTCTTCGGTTTGCGGCGGCTCGGACACATCGGCACGTGGTGGCAACGGGTGCGCGGGTATGTCCTCAAAATACTTCTTGGCCAGCGCGAGTCCTTGCGCGGGTTCCACATCACCAACGATGAGCAGGACCGCATTGTTCGGCGAATAGTAAGTGTGAAAAAAGGTCTGTACGTCAGCGAGGGTAGCCGCATCAAGATCGACGAAGTCGCCGTAAAAATTATGAGCATTGGGCCAATTGCGGAATGCTACCGGCGGAAGATCGAGCCAGGGAAAGCCGCCGTAGGGCTGGTTCATCACGTTGACGCGAACTTCCTCCTTGACCACGTCACGCTGGTTGCGCAGATTTTCGTCGTCCACTTTCAAAGCGCGCATGCGGTCGGCTTCGAGCCAGAGCACGCGCTCGAGAGCATTGGACGGGACGGATTCGAAATAATTGGTGATGTCGTAGTTCGTCGTGCCGTTGAGCATGCCGCCGGAGGAATTGATCAGGCGAATGTGTTCCATCTTGCCGGCGTGTTCCGACCCTTGAAACATCATGTGCTCGAAAAGATGGGCGAAGCCGCTGCGCCCGCGCGGCTCGAGTCGAAAGCCGATCTGATAGTATACGCCGACGGTGACGACGGGCGCGGAACGGTCTGGCGACACCACGACGCGCAAGCCGTTGGCGAGAGTGGTGTGTTCGACGGGAATGTGCACGTTCTTCACTTCGGATTCCTCCTGGAATTTTTGAGTGCGCGATCAAGCTGTTTCAAGATCTTGGAAGGGCTTTTGGAAAGCACCCTCGCCGACAGCCGCACGAGCGATGCATATGAATCGCCGAATTCGCGGGGATAGCGGCGCAATGCGTCGTAGTGCTTTCCCACGGTGGCATAGTCGCCACGGGCGGTAGGGCCAGTCCATGCGGCACGCGGTCCGTGTTTTTCGAAATTGTCGAGCATCTGGCGCGTCAGCGGCAATAAAGTCTGGACAGCGTGTTGGCGCGTGAAACCGATCTTGGTAAGCACTTGCGTTGCGCCCTCGGTGAGAGCCAGCGCGTGCCCCGCGAGCATCGTGCCCGCCGCGTGGTACGCGGGCTTGTTGCGGCTCGCCACGGGAACCGGAACGCCGCCCAATGCGCGAGCGATTGCGCCCGCTGTTCGGCGCGCTCGGGTGTCCCCTTCAATAGCGAAGATCACACCATTCAGATTCGGCTGCGAATTCGTTGCAAAAGTTTGCATTGGATGAATCGAGCCGGTAGAGGCGCCACAACGCGCGAGCGGCCGCAAAATCGAACTGTCTAAAGCACCACTGCCGTGCAACACGACTTTTCCGCGGCAACTTTTGCCCGCTAGACTCGCCAACTTGCGAGCCACGTCCGCAAGCGCATCGTCTGGAGTCACCATTAGGATAACATCGGCATCCATAACGTCGCGCGTGAGAGAGGAATGCGGCTTACCGGCCCCAATCGCCCGCACCGCGGCGCGCGCTGTGGCGTTTGACCGTGTGACAACCGCGCCGACGCGCCAACCGAGACGGCGTAGGTTGCGTCCCAGAGTGCGTCCCAGGCGTCCTGCGCCGACGATGGAAACCGAGCGCGCCATGCCAAGTGATAGCATAGCGTGTTCGGACGCAACTCGCTGGAGGATATTCTACTTTGCACTGGTTCTGGATCGGCTTCCTTGGATTGATTGCATTCATTTGGTTCGTACAGTCCATTGATCTGGCGTTTGGGGCGCTCTCGATTCCCGCATTGACGAGCGTTGCGCCGCTGAAGGATGCGGATTGCCCGAGCGTGTCCATTCTGTTTGCGGCGCGCGACGAAGCCGAGAAATTGCCTGGAGCGCTGGATACTTTTCTGGCGCTGGATTACCCGAAATACGAAGTGATCGCTGTAAATGATCGTTCCGAGGACGCGACGGAGAGGATTTTGCAAAGCGCAGCGCGCAAAGACCCGCGGTTGAATGTTATAACGGTCTCTTCCCTTCCCCCCGGCTGGCTGGGCAAACCGCACGCGCTGCAACAGGCATTCGAGCATTCCACCGGGGAGTGGCTGATCTTTACGGACGCGGATGTGCATTTCGAACCTGAAGTGTTGCGGCTCTCAATCGCGCTGGCGGAAAGAAAGCACTGGGACCACATGCCGTTGCTGTGCCACACGAAGATGTTTTCGTTCGGCGAAAAGATCGCGATGACTTTCTTCGGGATGGCCTTCCTGCTCGGTGTCCGGCCGTGGCACGCGAGCAATCCGAAATTGCCCAATTACGTGGGAATCGGCGCGTTTCAATTGATACGGCGCAGCACTTACGAAAAAATGGGCGAACACCGGCGGCTGGCGATGGAAGTGGTGGACGACGTGAAGATGGGCAAACTGGTGAAGGAAGCCGGTTGCTCGTCCGGGATCGCAAAGTCTGGCACTTTGGTGAGCGTTTACTGGCATGCGGGGGTGCGAAATATTATTCGAGGGACGACCAAGAATTTTTTCGCGACTACCGGGTTCAGCTTGCCGATCGTTTGCATTCAGATGCTGGGACTCTTGAGCTTGAGCGTGCTGCCGTGGCTGGCGTTGCCGTTCGTGCATGGATGGGCGCGTGTGTTTGCGGGTATCGCGGTAGGACTGGCGATTTGCGCGGAGAGTGGCGTGGCGATCGAGAGCGGGGTGTCGCCGCTGTATGCGTTGACGCATCCGATTGGGGCTTTGATTTTCGGGTGGATGCTTACGCGGTCTACTATTGTGACTTTGTGGCGGGGCGGGATTACCTGGCGTGGGACGTTCTATCCTTTGGAGGAGTTACGGCGCGGGTTGGTCTGACGCTGCAAGAATCAAATTCAAAAGATTTAACACAGGGTGCACAGAGAAAAACACGAGGACGCGGAGAATCCCAGACCAGCGGGAACGATTTTATTTGAAGAACGAGTAGCCGATGTAGAAGACGTGCACGTCCACGCCGGGATTGAAACTGTGACGGTAGGCGTTGGAAATGTGCTGGTATTTGTATCCGAAGCGCCAGGCTCGGTTACGTGACGCATTGAACCAATCCACTCCCGTTTGAAAATCGAAGGTGAAATTGAATTGCGTGCCGCCGGGGACGTCCACGGGAACGGGCCTGACCGATGCGACAAATCCCGCCGTCGAAGCGATGAATGGCTCGAGGCGATGCTCGCGGCGGAAATTCAGCTTCAATCCGATGGGGCTGACGCCGCCGCCGTAGACGGTTTCGCGACCGTTAGTGCAAAAAGTTGTCACTCCGGGAGACGGTGAGCAGGCTGCGTACTTGAATTGACGCAGGGTTTCGAGGGGCACAACGTCCAGCGTGTATTGCAGCGCCGTCGAAGGCTTGTCATACAGCGTGCGGGCGTAACGGAGAGCGAGAACGCCGAGCTGGCGGTCGGAAGTGGAGCCGAAGATTTGCGAGTTGGCCACAGAGTAGCCTCCCCAGATGCCAAATTCGTTGCCGGGTGGATACAGCGTAGCGGGCTGCGCTGCCGTCTGGGTTGGCGTGTCAGTTTGAGTTTGACATTGCGCGGGGACGGATAGTGCAAGTGCGGCGAGCGTGAGGAACAGAAATCGACTGATGCGCGATTGTGCAACCGAGGATATTTGTTTCAATGGGTCTCTCTCGCTCCAATATGTGAGCTTAGGATTTTCTCGAAACTTTGGCTGCGCGCGATCTCTTTCTTGCTTGTGGCTGTTCCGCAGTAGAAGGCTGCTCCGTCGCCGGAGCAACGGATGCGGGTACTTCGGCTTCTCCACCGGCTTCGTCGACCCCTGCGGCTGGGCCGGCGCTGGCCACGGGCTCAGATTCTTGCGGCAAAGCCGTGAGCTTCGATTCGCTTTCTGTGGGAGCAAAAATTGCGCCGAGGTCGCGTTGCTTTAGCGCGCGGACGCGATCGCGAAGGGCCGCGGCGCGCTCGAAGTCGAAATTTTTGGCGGCTTCGCGCATTTGCGTTTCAAGTTGGGCGACGACGTGGACCAACTGTGCTTCCGAGCTGATATCGCCGATCACGGCATCATCCACAGGCACCGGAAGATAATCGGCTTCGATGATGCGGGCGAGCTGCATATCCACCGACTTGATGATGGATTGCGGAGTGATGTGATGTTCGCGGTTGTAGGCTTCCTGCTTGGCGCGGCGACGGCTGGTTTCGCCAATGGCCTGGCGCATCGAATCGGTCATATTGTCGGCGTAGAGAATGGCACGGCCTTCGAGGTGGCGCGCGCAGCGACCCATGGTCTGAATTAGTGAGGTGGCGCTGCGCAGATAGCCCTCTTTATCGGCGTCGAGAATGGCAACGAGCGAGACTTCGGGAAGGTCGAGGCCTTCGCGGAGAAGGTTGATGCCGATCAGAACGTCGAATTCGCCGCGGCGCAGATCGCGAAGGATGCGCACGCGTTCGAGGGTTTCAATTTCGGAATGGAGATAACGGACTTTGATGCCGACTTCGGCGAAGTATTCGGCGAGGTCTTCTGCCATGCGTTTGGTGAGCGTAGTGACCAGAATGCGCTCGTTGCGCGCAGTGCGCTGGCGGATTTGTTCGAGCAGATCGTCCACTTGGCCCTTCACGGGACGGACTTCCACTTCCGGGTCAACGAGGCCCGTGGGCCGAATCACCTGTTCGACCACCACGCCGCCGGTCTTGGTAAGTTCGTATGGCCCGGGAGTGGCGGAAACGTAGATGACTTGATTGGTGCGGTGCTCGAATTCCTCGAAAGTGAGCGGACGATTATCGAGGGCGGAGGGCATGCGGAATCCGTAATTCACGAGGGTTTGTTTGCGCGATCGGTCGCCATGATACATGGCATGGAGCTGCGGCACGGTCTGGTGCGATTCGTCGACGACCAGCAAGTAATCGGACGGAACGTAATCGAGCAGCGTGGGCGGAGCTTCTCCCGGCAAGCGGCCGGAGAGGTGGCGCGAATAATTTTCGATGCCGTGGCAATAGCCGATGGTGCGCATCATTTCGATGTCAAAGTGCGTGCGCTGCACGATGCGCTGCGATTCCACGATTTTTCCCTGGCGGCTTAGCTCGCCTTTCCACCACTCCAGCTCTTCGTAGATGCCTTGGATGGCGCGTTCTTTTTGGTCGGCGGGCAGAACGTAGTGAGTTTTCGGGTAGATCGGCTGGCGAGTGATTTCGCCTTCGCGCGTGATGCGAATTTGTCCCGTGAGCGGATCGATCTTGCGAATATTTTCGATTTGGGTGCCCCACAGCTCGATGCGCACGGCGAGATCGTCGTAGGGCGGAAAAATCTCGATCATGTCTCCGCGGACGCGGAAGGTGCCGCGACGAAGGTCTTCGCCGCGCTCGTACTGGATTTCGACGAGCTTTCGGAGGATCGCTTCCCGCGTGATGGACATGCCCTTTTCGAGCAGGAGCATCATGCCGTAGTAGGCTTCGGGCGAGCCGAGGCCGTAAATGCAGGAAACGGAGGCAACGATGATGACGTCACGGCGCTCGAAAAGAGAGCGCGTGGCGCTCATGCGCAGCTTGTCGAGCTCGTCGTTGATGGTGGATTCCTTTTCGATGTAGGTATCGCTGGCCGGGACGTAGGCTTCGGGCTGGTAGTAATCGTAATAGCTGACGAAATATTCGACGGCGTTCTCGGGGAAGAAGGACTTGAACTCGTGGAAGAGTTGGGCTGCGAGCGTTTTATTGTGCGCTAGGACGATAGTTGGCCGATTAATTTCCTCGATGACCTTGGCGATGGTGAACGTCTTGCCCGAACCGGTGACGCCCAGCAGGACTTGGTGGCGGTCGCCGTCATTGATGCCGCGGACCAATTGCGAAATGGCTTGAGGCTGGTCGCCGCGGGGATCGTAATCGCTGGCTAGTTTGAAATTCATGGCCGGACTCTCAGGGCGCGTAACGCGCTGGGTTCAAAACTATCATTATACCTTACGCCGCAAGTGGCGGTCGTGAGGGCGCTGAAATCGAAGAGAGATCCTTCGCTGCGCTCAGGATGACGGCAGAGGACGCGCGAGCGCCGGGAGTTGTCCACAGGGACAAACTCAAGGACGGGATTGGGGCGCTGGCGTCGCGGGCGCCGCGTCGGGCATGTTTGGCGGCATCAGCGTGACTTCGGATTGACTCTCCACGTGACCTACGTAGTGCATTTTCGAGCCTGAAAGGGCGCTGACGATTTCGAAGTCCATGTCCTGCTTGGAGGTTTGCGTCGAGCGCGTGATCATGCCGTTTTGCAGCGAAATTGCGTCGAGGCTTTCGCCGTTGCCGGTCCACGTGCCGGAGGTGCGCAAGCCGTTGTGGCGATAGTCGTCTGGAGTGGCGTCGGGACTTGTGGAGCCTTTGCGCAAGATTTCGAAGCGCGTGAGGACGATGGCGCAGGACGGATTGTCTTTGGCTGCGGGCTGCTCGGACGGCGCGGGCTTCCCTTGCGACTGGCACCGCTCGTCGCGAAGATAAGTGGACTCGGTGCGCGAAACCAAACCGGCGAGCGGCGTATTTTCGAGCGGGCGCTCGTTGTTCCATTTCTGGCCGATGGCAATTCCTTCGTGGGGCAATTTCGCGCTGGCGGAAAGCGCGTTTAGCCAAGAGCGCACGGTGGCTGTGGCGGACGGATTGGAATAAACGTCATCGAGGCCGGTGATTTTGGAAACTTCGCCGGTGGGCTCGATCGTAAATTCCATCGAGCGGCCCTGCAGGCGATTGTATTGGTCTTCGAGCGCGTCGGCCGCGGGATCGTAGGCGTCGCTTTCCGTGGTGGCGCCGGCTTTTTCGTAGGTGACGCGGAGGCGAACGGTGCCGAGAGCGCCAGTGGAGTCGGATTGAGCGTCGAGAACGTCCAGGCGAAGTTGCAAGTCAGAGACCTGTTTCAATTGCGAAGGCGCTTCGGGATTCACAACCGGGGTCGTCGTGTTACTAGTGGTCGTTGTGCGCGTTTCGATCTGATAGCGGAACGTTTGGCCGGTGACGAATTTAGGGATCAGATGAATGCGCTCGGAAGGATTTGCTACCGGCGAGAAGGCGAAAGTCGCCAAGCCGGCGAGGGCGGCCAAGTAGAAGAGCGCGGCATGCGCCGTGATACCAAACTTGCGTGCGCTCGACCGCTTGCCCATTTGACTAGACGCTAGCATACGGCATTGGACGAGGCAAACGGGCGCAAGGTTGGACTCAGGGCTTGTTCGGGCGCTGCCGCGCTAGCTTGATCGTGGGTGATTGCAGCCCGCCGGTCAGTTCGTATGCGTCATTTTGGTCCAAGTGGTTTGATGGCGGTAGTGGCGCGACATCGTCAGATGCGGTTACGGCGCGCAGGCGGAGATTGAGGTTGCGAGAGAAATCCACGGAGCCTGAGCCGGTGATCTCCTCGCCCGGACTGACGAGAGCTAGATTCTGGACCGTGATTTTGCCGTCGTGGCAGGCGAACTCAGCGGCGGCTCCCGCAAAGGAGCTAGCGCCCGGTGCAAATTCTCCTTGGCGCAACGACTCCGCGAGGTTTAGCGCTTTGATTTGCGGATCTGTGACGCTCGCGTTTCCGCGACATTCCAGCGAAGAAACCAGATCGGCGCGATCGGCGCCGTGGAAATCGAACGTCAAGCCGCCGGAAGCGGAGCCGGAGAAGGCGTTATCGAGCGTGCGGAAACCCGAAGTGAGAGCCGCGAGATCTACGTGCGAATAGTCGAGGTGGATGCGATAGGAAGGTATCGCCGTCAGCTCCGCGTCGAGAGAGCCGTCGAGACTGCCGCCATAAAATTGCGCCTTTGCCGCGGAGAGCTGCAAATGGCGGCCGCCGATTTTCAAATCACCTTGCAGATGACGAACGACGAGCGGGGCCGTCGTGAACTGATCCACGGCAATTTGGCCCTCGGCGCGAAGATTTTCCGGAACGGCGTTCGCGGGGGACGCGGAATTCAGGAACGGCAGCACTCGGTCGAAAAAACTTTCGCGCCAACGTGGATTCAGCCAGCGATCCAGGTCCGATGTGGCGAGATGATCCGCCGCCAACGAGAACTGCCAACCTGTGCTCGCGTCGCGCCGGTCAAAGGTGCCAGTCCAGTGAGCGCCGAAAGCGTCGGCGGCAGTTAGGGCGATGTGATGGGAACCGGGTTTCAAATCCGCGCGTGCGCTAATGCGCATGACGGGCTGATTCAAAAACGGAGTGAGAAGCGACGCGCCCGTCGGTTGCCCGCCCCATTCGATCGTTCCGACCGGCTGCGTTTGCCAGGGATATTTCGCCCCCAGCCAGCGTAAATCGCAGCGGACCGGCCCCGTCAAATCCCAACCGCGCGAAATATTCCATCCCAAAACACCGGCAGTTGCCACCAGGTCGCGGACTTGCGTGAGATTGCCGGACAGGTGGTAGACCGGGAAATCGCGCGAGCCAGCGTGCGCTATCGTTTCGAGCCGCAACGAACCGTCCGATGCTCCATAAGCAACGGTTGAAGGCAGAAGAGTGAATATTTCGTGATCATAGCGGAATTGAGTTTGGCCAAGGTGCACGGGAACACGCAGGCGAGAGCTGGTGAAGTCCGCGCCGGCGATTGCGCCGACCGCTGAAGTCAGGCGCGGCGGCCAGACCGAGACGGCAGCATGGACGCTGGCGGAGCCGCTTAGCGCGAGATCGCTTGCGACTTCGGAATGGAAAGCCCGGATCCAGGCGAGCACGTCCTTGAGATCCACTTGCGATTGCGTGATGTCGATCTGATCCGGCGAAACGATTTGCGCCTTCGGTGGCTGGAATTGGGTGGGGGGTTGCCAAGAGAACCTGGCGTGAGCGCGCGCCCAGGAATGCGGAGCCTCAAACGTCGCGTCGGTGACATCCAATCCGGATGCGAGAGGATACAGCGTCATTTTCGCATTTAAATTCAACGCCGGGTTATCAGGACGCAGAGCCAGATCCCAGCGGTGCAACTGGCGAACCTCGGCGTGCATTTGCAGAAGCCAATCGTCGCTCTCTGTATCGGCGTGCACGAGCAGAGCAAGATTTCCGCGCATGCCGAAGTCGTAACCGCGCGCGAGGCGTAGAACGTCAGAGAGCGCAGCATCGCCCCAGGCAAGATCGAGCACAGCCGGGCGCAAGCGCGAGGAGGTGCCGCCGACGTGGCCGGAGACGTAGATGGTGCCAGCCTGTTGGACGACGACCGCGGCGCGCGTGGGCACCGCAGAAAGGTTCATGGTCCAGCGTCCCTGGTCGTCCGGTTCGAGATAGCCGCTGACGTTTACCAGAGCGAACGGAAGCTTTTCGCTGGCGCGCTTGAAATTGATCCGGCCGGAATCCACTTCAATGCGGCCGAAGCGGATTGTGGAAGGCTGCGAGGATGAATTCGCCACAGAAGGACCACTCGGTTTCGGGAGCCACTCGGCGACGTTCCAATCGCCGTCTGCATTGCGAACGAGATTCAGACTGGGCCTTACCAACGAGATCGTCCCGAGTTGCAGATGGCCGCGGAAGAGGCTCTCCCAACGTAGCCGCACCGTGAGCGATTCCGCGCGCAGAAAATATTCGTAGCCGAAGCGGGGATCCTCGCTAAATGTAACGGACTGAGCTTCGAGCGTAGGGCCGGCCCAGAGAGAAAAATTATAACGGCCCACTTCCACACTTCTTCCGAAGACGGATTCCAGCCGCGCGGTCAGTCTTTTCTGCAGACGGGTATGGCGAATCAGTAGAGAAATTCCGAAGTCCGCGACCCACAGAAAGATGAGGAAAAGGAGGAAATATTTGGGCCAACGAGTCCACCGGCGGCGGGGTGACGGCGCATCGAGATGCTCGGCGTGTACAGCGGGCTCGGAGAGTGTTTGTGACATGGCGGTGCAGCCTGCGGAGTCCATGATACACAATCCTTCGCGCGGGCTGACGAGTTGTCGTCCTGCGACATCAAAAACCAAAGACTTAACACAGAGTGCACAGAGAAATGCCCTGAGAGCACCGAGAAACCTCGAGTTCACCGCAGAGATGCAGAGGCGCAGAGAAAACCAAAACCCCCAAAGCTACCGGCCGGGGTTTCGCCGGCTGGCTTGAAACGTCAAGAGCTAGTGAACTTCGCGGAGCATGCGGTGCCAGCGGGTTCTGGTGCGGAGGTGCCTTAGAGTTTCGGCAATGCCTTGAACGATGCCGTAGGCGCCGCGAGATTTGTAATCCTCGGGCGTGGCTTGCACCGACCAGTAAATCAGCATGGGCCGGCCCATGATGGCGTCACGGTCAACGAAGCCCCAGTAGCGGCTATCCCAGCTGCGGTCGCGATTATCGCCCATGGCGAAATACTTATCAGGGGGCACTACCAACTCGCCATTTTTGACGTGACTTAGAATTTGCGCGGCCCACTCGGGACGCAAGCCGACCTCTAGAAAATAACGGTCGGTGGGAGGGAAATTGTCGCCAAAGGGATCTTCGTAAGTGGGATCGTGGACGACATAAGGCTCGTTGATCCGCTGTCCATTCACATAAACCTGCTGATTGATAATACGGATGCGATCGCCGGGCAGGCCGATCGCGCGCTTGACGTAATGCGGATGATCGTCAAAGGGAAATTTGAAGACAATGATATCGCCGCGATGAATCGGGCGGTAAGGCAGAAATTTTTCGTACCAGGCGCCGCGTCCCTCGAAAATAAATTTGTTCACGAGCAAGTGATCGCCAACGAGGAGAGTTGGCTCCATGGATTGCGATGGGATCTTAAAAGCTTGAACAATGAACGTGGTGCCAAAGAGCGCCAGAAGAATGGTGACGAGAAGCGATTCAGCGTACTCGGCGCTCCAACTTCTTGATATTGGCCGGTGGCCGTGTGTCGCCGAGTGCGGTTGAGCATCTTGCGGACCGCGGTCGGGAATATTGTCGGGCTGTGGTGCGGTGGTTTCGACTTCCATGAATTCCCTTCAGGCTCCGGCGGTGCGCGCGGCCAGGATTTTCAGGGCCGTGCGAGCCGCTTCCTGCTCTGCTTCTTTCTTGCTGCGGCCTTCGGAGGCAGAGAGCCTCTCCCCCGCGTGCCATACCTCTACTTCGAAAACTTTCTGGTGCTCGGGGCCCGACTCGCTGTGCACGCGATACTCGACGGGCTTTCGCGCGCGCTGCTGCAGCCATTCCTGCAAGGCCGACTTGTGATCGGCGCTACCAAGGCCTTCCGCGGCGTCCGCCAAAGCGGGATCGAGCAGCGTGCGCCGCAAAAACGATGCGGCAGCGTGAAGTCCGGCGTCAATATAAATCGCTCCAAGAATGGCTTCGTAAGCGTCGGCGAGGAGCCTTTTCTTATCGCGGCCGCCGGTTTTTTCTTCGCCAGGACCGAGACGCAGATAACTGCCCAGTTCCAATTTTTTGGCCGCGGAATGGATGGAAGACGCGCTGACCAGCCGCGCCAATCCCTTGGAAAGTTGCCCCGAGTTCCACGCGGGAAACGAGCGGCAGAGCGTTTCGCTGGCGATCAGTCCGAGGACGCGATCGCCGAGAAATTCGAGACGCTCGTTGTCTGTGCCGTCGGAGGTTTGGCGGTGCGAGCGATGAGTGAGAGCGCGGTCAAGCTCCTCGGGGCGCGAAAAATGATGCCCCAGGATTGTCTCCAACTCATTGCGCTCCTCTTCGGTCATGTTTGCCAGCGCTACTTGGGCGCTTGCAGCTCCGTAGCCGCCTGCTTTTTGGTTTGATCGACCATCTGCTTGCAGCGGTCCTGGAGGCCTCCGGGAGTCTGCGCGCACTTTTGGTACGCTTCGATCGCGTCGGTGAAGCGGCTGAGATGCGTCAAGCACACGGCCATGACGTAATAATCTGTCGGATCGGGAGTCTCCGACTTGGCAATGGATTGCTTGAATTCCTCGACGGCTTCGTCGTATTTCCCGCGGCGGAAATAAATGAGACCCAAGCCGCTGTGTGCTTGCGATTCCGCCTGGGCTTTGGCTTTGGCGAATTGATCGTCGGTCATGCTCGCAGGCTTGGTCAGATTGGCGAGGAGAGTCAACGCGTGTTTTTCGTAATGCTCGCCCTTGTCCAGCCTGCTTTCCGCTTCCGGATCGTTGGCGCTATTGTGCGGGATCACCCAACCAACGAGAACCAGGATAGTGACGTCATCCGGATTGAGAGCCAGGGCCTTGTCGGCGTCGGCGTACATCTTCGGGAGATCCTGCTTGGTTTCTTCCGCGATGGTAAGCGCTGAATAGACTTGCTCGAGGTACCGGCCGTTCGGATATTTCTGGACATACTGCTCGCCGAGCTGGATGCGCTTATCGGCGTCTTCAGTCTTCGTATCGGTGAGCTCTTTGTAAGCTTTCTCCTCTTCGGGGTCCGCCGGTTTTGGCGCTGCGGCAGCAGGCGGGGGCGCGCCGTTGGCAGGGAGGTTGTCGAGCGACGGAGGCTTGTTCTGATCTTGTTGTTGCGGTTGTTGCTGTTGCTGTTGTTGCTGGGATTGCGCGAACGATACAGGTGCACAGATGAGGGCGGCCGCCATCAGGGCGACAGAGATTCCTATGGCGTTGCGAATTGATGGACCGATCATTCTCATTTCACTTCCTTCCTTTTTTGAGATTGCTGGGACGCGCTGGGGAATTCGTACCAGATACTGCACCTACCGGGCCCTGTCACCTTTCGCGCTAGACGGCTTTAGCGGCCGTTGGCCGGCCAATCCTATAACATTCGCGGCGAAGCGTTACGGCTTTTGCGGTCCATTTGCGCCACCGGTTCCGCGCGGATTATACGGCGTGTCTATTCCGCGTTGTGCGGCAACACGAGACGCTTCGGGGGCGCCTGCAATTGCCAGCGCCGCCCGGTACTCTGTGAGCGCTTGATCGCGCTCTTCCGCGAAATCGTGCAAGCGACCCAAATATACATGGGACCAAGCCAAAACCGCAGGGTCAGACCCGCTCGTTGAGTTTACCGCATCACCGCCGCTTGAGGATGGGGCGGCAACGAGTTTCTCAAAGAGTTCTTGAGCGTGGTCCGCATCGTGATTGAGCAAAGACGCGATCGCTAGGCCAAAATTCGCACGAGCATCGTCGGGGTTCTTAGCCAGGACTTTTTGGAAAGCCGCGATCGCGGCGGGCGCGTCTTGCAAAGCGATTTGATGGTCGCCTTCGGCGAGCAAACGGTCTCTCTCGGATTGCGCATCATTTTGTCGAGCCGGCTGCTGGCCTGGCTGGGCCGGAGTCGCGTTCGCGGCAATTTCAGGCGCAGGCGTTTCTTCAAGCGGCGCGAATTTGAAATTCGCGTAGCGCTTCTGTTCGGCGGAAACATCAATTCCATCTATCATGTCCGGGAAATAAAGCGACATGGCCGGCTCGGCCTTCTCAAACTTCTGCAATTGCACATCGAAAACGCGGACCATGATGAAACCGGTGCGGTCGTCCTCCGCGAGGACAGCCTCGTGCTTTTCGGGCGAGAGGTGTTTGACGCGCAGCTCCACGGCCTTGACGAAACATTCGTCGGCGTAAGCGATGAAGTCGCTCTTGTATTCCGAGGGAAGGCGCGGCGCCCTTGCGCCGATATTCAGCAGCCCGCTTTTGCGCACTAGAGCGTCGCGATATTTGAGCGGAAGCGGATCGAGCATGTAGTGCAAGTAAGCGTGCCGGACGTCGTCGGTGGGAAATTCGGCACCGGCGCCGATCACGATGGCGTAGTGGTCGCCGTTATTTCGGAAATTCGCGCGATTGCCGACCAGCGGCTCGACGTAAACCGTGAACGCACGGCCATAGCGAGCTTTATAGATCTCGCGCAGATATCCATTACAAACGGTGACGATGTTGCGGACCGGCGACTGGCTGCGGTCCACCGCACGATCATATTCGGGCTCAACTTTCGTCCAACGCAAGTCGAGATGAGCTTCGTGATAAAAGTTGGCCAGGACTTGGTCAAAATCCTCGATCACGAGAACGTCGGGCGGGAGGAGATCGTGATCCAAGAGGAATGGAAAGCGGGGCGGCGGACCAACGACTAGCGCGAACGCAATGTAGCGCGAGAGGGTCTCTCCGGGATCGGCCAATGCATGATCTCGATAATATTGGCGCAGCGCGTCGGTGGCGGGTCCCTGGAGTCTTAACAATTCGCCGCGCAGCGCGAGCCGCGACGGCATTTCGGCGAGAGTGCTTTCGTCGGCGTCGAAGCCGGCCGCATCGAGCGCGCACATGGTGGCAAAAATCTGTTGGCTGGCCTCGACACTGATACCGGTCGCAGTCGCATCGGCGGCGGACTGGCCGAGCATCGTGGGAGTGGCGGCAGCGCCGAGCAGCAGGATGATTGTGGCGAATACGATGGGCGCGGAAAATTTCTGCAGAAACTTTTGGATAACTGAACTCCTCAATCGAGTGTTGGTCTTACTGAAAAACAGGGCGCCCTTCCCGTTCGATTTGCGAGCGCCTTTATGTGACAGATGCAGACAAACTCTAAATGGCAGCTTGGGCGGAGTCAAGGACGCCTAAGCGGGGCTATGCGGAGATACGGGGAGCAATCTGGGACGCGATCAAGCCAGCACAAGCAGGAACACCGACGACGGATTAACCGTGGACACGGACTTCGCTGAAGCTGAGGAGTACCCGGCCCCCGTCCTGCGGGCGCCCGAAACTCAACTGCGGGCTGAAGCGCGAGAACATCATCACCTGATCAATCTGGTGCTGCACGGCGCTGTCAGTAGGACCGGCAAGAATCTTGTAAGAGACAACCTGGCCCTGCGCGTTGAGCGTGGCTTCCAAAAGCAGCGTGCCGGAATCCCCCTGTCCGGAAGGTCCGATAACGCCCGGAATTGGAAATGGAGCGAGGCTTTCCACTCGAGCCGGCTGCACGAGATTGAGCGGAAGATCATTGGGCACGATGCCCGTCATCGGCACGCCTACCAGAATGTTCTGAACAACCAGCACAAAGGCGACCAGCGCCGTCAGAATGCCTCCGGTCGCGGGCACTGCGATTGGCTTGAGAATATCTTCGAACGCCACCACTGCGCGGGACCACAATCTGCGAACGGCAGCCCAAGGGGCGCCGGCGCGGGCAGCACGCACGCGAATACGGACGGCGAGGTCAGTGGGGGGAGCGCTGGGAGCCACGCTGGCAAGACAAATCGCCAGGCGACGATAGCGTTCCAACTGAGCGAAGCAATCCTTGCAGGCGGCAAGATGCGCGCGAACGAGTTCATGATGGCGCGGCGAGACGGCGCCATCAAGATACCCTGGGAGGTGAGGCGCTGCTTGGCGGCAATTCATTGATTGCCTCTCTGCGATCTGGCAAGAACGTGAGCGGCTGCGGGCGCAAGCACAGACCCCGGTGCCGCTGGTGATGACGCGAATTGGTTGGAGCGTTGTTCGGTTTGCGCGTGAAACGAATGGCGCGCAGCTTCCGTGGCAGATTCCGCGTGCCGCGCATGCAGCAGAGGATCGAGAATCTCCTTCAGCATGCGGCGGCCGCGCAAGATGCGGGATTTTACGGTTCCGACGGAGACTTCGAGCACTTCGGCGACCTCTTCGTACGACAGGCCTTCAAGGTCCCTCAGAATCACTGCGCTGCGGAACAACTCAGGCACCTGCGCGAGAGCGCCGCGAACGGTCGCCTGCATTTCGCGCGCCTCTAGTTGTTCGAAAGGCGAAGCTTCGGAATCTTTCAAATCGAGCGCGGGATTGGCGCCTTCCTCTTCGGCGTCAATCGAAACTTGCTGCCGGTGATGCCGCCAGCACCAGCGGCGATGGTTCAAAGCCTGGCGCACCGAAATGCGGTACAGCCATGTCTTCAGCGAACTGCCGCGGCGGAATCCCCGGATGCCACGAAAAGCGCGGAGGAAGACTTCTTGCGTGACATCAGCGGCATCGGCCGCATCGGAAAGAATTCCATACACGAGGTTGTATACGCCTGCATGATAGTAGGTGACGAGCCAGTCGAATGCGGCATCCGATCCGGACTGAAGTTCAGTCACGAGTTCGGATTCATCGCGGCCCCACGGCAGTGATTGCGCCAAGTCGGACATGCCTTATGCCGCCATCCTTTGCGTAGCCTCCAGGGCCTGTCCCTGCTTTAACTTAGACACCGAAATACCCTGTTCTGTTGCCAGCATAGCAGAAAAGTCGTTGGCGGGAAGGTGCCCGCCGTACCACTGATTGAACCGTTCGTTTGTAACGGAGCAAGCGGTCTCGTTTCAGTGGCATAGCCGCTATTGGGTACAGTAGAGATGCGACGTGTTTGACGCGTTGCGTCAGGTGATGTTATAAGTAAGGCACTCTCCTTCTGGCGATGAAGGCGTAGTGCGGTTGGGAGCGCGTCCTGGTTCCATTGGACCGTCGCTCGGTTGTATCGTGGGGCCGTAGCGCAGTTGGGAGCGCGCCTCGATGGCATCGAGGAGGTCACGGGTTCGAACCCCGTCGGCTCCACCACTCCTTCGTTATGATTTTCTCTACGCACATTCTTCGAAGCGAGACGGAAGGGAGTCTCTGCGCGGGCCAAGCGCAACAGACCCTCACCCGAAGAACTCGGCATTGACTAAGTCTATGGACTTAGTCTACCATCTGTTTCATGGAAGTGAACATCCATCAGGCGAAGACGCATCTCTCACGACTGCTGCAGCGTGTGGCAAACGGAGAAGAAATCATCATCGCGCGCGCGGGAGAACCAATCGCCCGATTGGTTCGTATTCAACCGGAACGAGCGACCCGTCCGCTAGGCATGGACGAGGGCGCGATCAAGATGGCCGAGGACTTTGATGCCCCGCTTCCCGCTGAATTGCTTGCGCAATTTCTGGGCGGCAGTGCAAGCCGTACAGCCGACACGAAGAAGATTCGCAAACGCCGAAAGAATCTATGAAGTATCTGCTCGATACCTCAGTTTGGCTATGGAGCGTGGGATCGGTTAACCGGATTAACAAGCGAGGCCGCGAACTGTTGGCGGATGGAAAACAGGAATTGTACTTTTCGACTGCCAGCATGTGGGAAATCAGCATTAAAGCGGCACTCGGAAAACTGGAGTTGCCGGAGTCGCCCGTGACTTATGTTCCCGCGCGGCTCAGCCAACAAGGCATCAGCCCTCTTCCCATCCTGCAGCGGCACGCCCTGGCGGTATTTGATTTGCCGATGTACCACACCGATCCGTTCGACCGTCTTCTGATTGTCCAAGCCACGCTCGAAGACATGGTCATGCTGACTGCGGACAATGTTTTTCGGAAATACGATGTCGGCCAATTATGGTGCGGATGAGCGTATGGCTGAGCGCGCAGAGGCTTGGGGAAGCGCAGAATTCGACCCCGCACCGAGAAAATTCGTCCGGAAAAACTTTCAGCGGCCGCCCTTGAACCAAGTATAGCCGACGGTGAAGACTAACGTCACGTTGTACCCGGGATTGTGATTGCCGATGCTGGCGCTGGAGAGGTGGCCGAGGGAGCCTTCGAAAAAAAGGGCGCGGCGCGGCCTGACGAAAAGGCGCGTGCCAGCGACGGCCTGCGGCGTGAAGTTCACAACGGACGTCTTGCCCGGCGGGACGTAGTCCTTGCTAAAAACAATGCCGCCGGCGGCCGCGACGTATGGCGCAAATTTTCGGCCGCTCGTGAAATTCCATTGCCAAATTAGCGGTTTGAAACTGCCACCGTAAATCGCGCTGGCGGGCGGCAGAACCGCGTATAAAGGCATCACGTCCACTGCCCACTCAAAATTGCCTCGAAGAAGCCCCGGCAAGTGGTCGTGCGTAAGAATGAAACCGATCCGCCCTCCGGCATAAATAAATTGAGTGCCACTCGATTTTCCGAGACCCGTTCCGCCGCCTGCCAGCACCCCGAGTTCCCAGGTTTTATTGAGAGATTGAGAAACCCAGTTCTGATCGGCGGACGCGGAAGGAGCATCCTGCGCGAATGCAACTCCGGCGAGAAACAAACCAAGAATCAGTGCGGATATGAATTTCACATTCTGTTCCAGATGAAGCGGAGTTCCCCGGCAAGCACGTCACACGATAGAGCCCTCGGACGGCTTGCCTTTTTTTGACTCAAGTGACGAATTGGTGAGACTACGGTGCGAATGGCCTTCACGTCAAGCGCATCTGCAGGAAAGTTCTGTTCAGCCCACGGCACAAAGAGCGCGAATCGAAACGCAATCGGTCTACAATGTCGACCCTATGGCTAAAATCACTTTTCTGGGAGCGGCTGGGACCGTCACGGGTTCGAAGTATCTAATCGAAGCGGGCGGGAAACGATTGCTGGTGGATTGCGGGTTATTCCAGGGAGCAAAAGAGTTGACGCAGCGCAATTGGGACCGCTTGCCGATCGATCCTGCAACCATCGACTGGGTCCTGCTGACACACGCGCACATTGACCACACCGGTTATCTGCCGCGGCTCGTTCGCGATGGATTTCGCGGACCGATTTTTGCCGATGCGGCAACCCGCGAGCTATGCCAATTGCTCCTGACGGATTCCGCGCATTTGCAAGAAGAAGACGCGGCGTATGCGGCGGGCAAGGCGTACAGCACACACAAACCGCCGCTGCCACTATATACGGTGGCGGATGCGCAAGCTGCGTTGAAGCAATTCAAAGACATTCCGCGCGCGGATGCCTTCACGATCAGTCCGGAATTTTCGGTCCGCCCACGTGACGCCGGCCATATTCTGGGTTCCACGTGGCTGGAATTGACAATCACGGAGAACGGAAAGCAAACGCTAGGAGTTTTTTCCGGCGATTTGGGGCGTTACGACCAGCCGATACTGAAAGATCCCGAGCCACCTTCGCGCGCCGATTTTCTTTTGTGCGAATCCACCTACGGGGATCGCGATCATGGAACCGCCTCGGTGCCAGACGAATTGGCGGAAATAATCAATCGCGTAGTGAAACGCGGAGGGATGATTGTGCTTCCGACGTTTGCGGTGGGGCGAACGCAAACCTTGATGTACTACTTGCGGGAGCTCGCTGACGCGCAACGAATTCCGCAATTGCCCGTATACGTGGACAGTCCGATGGCGATCAGCGTGACGGATATCTACGCGCGGCATCGCGAAGATCATGACCTGGATTTCACGCGTGAGGAGCAACAAGGCGGTCGCGACCCGTTGAATCTCCACGAGGTGCATATGACACGGACCGTGGAAGATTCCAAGAAAATCAACGAGGTAGTCGCTCCGTGCATCATTATTTCGGCAAGCGGAATGGCTACAGGAGGCAGAGTTCTGCATCATTTGGCGAAACGACTGCCGGATTCGCGCAGCGCCGTGTTGTTGGCGGGCTATCAGGCGGTGGGAACCAACGGGCGAGCGTTGCAGGATGGCGCGCAATATTTGCGAATCTTCGGCGAAGAGGTTCGGGTGCGCGCCGAGATTGTGACGCTGGATCAACTCTCGGCGCACGCGGGAAGAAGCGAGCTACTGCGCTGGCTTTCAGGATTTTCCGCTCCGCCGCGGCATACTTTCCTGGTGCACGGCGAACCGAACGCGCTGGAAGCCTTGCGCGCAGGGATCGTCGCGCGATTCCATTGGCCGGTGGTCGTGCCGGCCTACTTGCAAACCTTCGATTTGAACGCGAACGATGCGCGAGAGACTCCGCCGGCCGTGTGACGGCGAACAAAATTCCACTCTACGAACGCGGTGTTATAATCGCGCTAATTCAGTGCGATCGGAGTGCGTATGACCAGGCCAATCGCCGTACCCTCCTTGCTCCTCATGTTTTTGGTTTCGTATCCCATAACAACGTTTGGCCAACAAGGCAGCTTAGCCGGCAATCGAGTAGCTCTGACAGGCACGGTCTATACGGAGAAGGGCGACCATCCGATCATGCACGCCAACGTGCGCTTGTGCGATGGAGGCGGGAATTTGCTGGAGGAATCCATCACTGCGGACTCAGGCGATTTCGCCTTTCGCGGGATTTCACGAGGCAACTATATATTGCAAGTCTCCGCAGTCGGCTTCCAATCAAGCAGCACGAGCCTGGATTTGAGCTTCAACTCCGACCGCGGAATACCGATTTACCTCAAAAAGACTGCATTGGATGCAAGCGAGTCAGCGGCGCCGGCGAACATTTCCGCGCATGAAATGTCGATGCCGAAGTCCGCGCGCGATTTACTGATTTCGGGCGAGAAAAAATTCTACCGGGATAAGAACACCGAGGGCGGGATGGCGGATTTTCGTTCCGCCATCGCCGCCGCGCCGGGCTACTACGAAGCCTACTACCAGATCGCGCTGGCGGACGTGACTCTAGGCAAGAAGCCCGAAGCGGAAGCCAGCTTGAGAAAATCGATTGAGGTAAGTCGGGACAGCTATGGAGAAGCCGACGTAGGGCTGGGCACGATGATGCTGGAACGGGGTGAAATTGCGCAGGGGGAGAAGGCAGTTCGCCGAGGGATTGAACTGAGTCCGAACTATTGGCTTGGGCATTATGAGCTGGGGCGAGCGCTGTTTACTGAAAATAAGCTTCCGGATGCGCTCAAGTCCGCCGAACAGGCGAAGTCGCTGGCTCCGAGCGCCCCGATCGTGTACCGGCTACTTTCGAACATTCATCTGCAACAGAAGGATTATCCGGCGCTGTTAGCGGATATTGATGCTTACCTGGAACTCGATCCGGATAGCCCAGCGGGAATTCGCGCCAAGCAGTTGCGGAAGCTTGTGGTGCAGAAAGTTGGTTCCGCGAAAACCACGCCGGCCGCAGCTCAAAAACCCTGAGGAAGACAGCAGATCGGAAAGCACGCGGCTGGGCGGCTGGGTGCAACTAACGCGCGGCGGGTTGCGCTACGAATGCGGGGATTTCGATCAGATAGCAACCGAGAACGAACATGGGATGCGGCGCAACGCGGCCCCAGCGCGTGAGATCCCATTTCGCGCGAAGAAACCGAATTTCGGGCTTCATCGTAAGATCCAGAACCTGGCGCGTATCACCGCGGTAAAAGCGCTGTGGCATCTTGAGCAGCGGCATTTTTCCCCAGTCCTGGCCGTCCGCGGATCCCCAAATCGAAATGTCCAACGCTTCCTGCTCAATCTGTTCGGTGATGTCCATGGAGCAGAGGAAGGTGCGCGTTTGACTGGCGTCTATGTTGAGCGCTTCGCCGTCTCCGTTTGAAGTGAGGCGCGTGCTTGGCGGGATCAGATCAAATTCCACGGGCATGGAGTCGGCTCCTCCTGAAAATCCAGCCGGATTCTAACACGACTACGTCAGGCGTTGAGCCTCAGGGTCATCCGACGTATTTGAAAGACAAGCTCAATTTTGAGGCCAGGACCCTCAGGTGTCGTATAGCGTTCTCGTAGTCTTTGTGAGCTTCCATGAAATACCCATGATACTTCACGGGAATAGTGAAAGAATTCCCGCGCTGGTGTTGCGGTTCCCTGGCGACTAGATAGCGCTGGGCGCTTGTCGAGAACGGAACAACTCCCCGCAATTGATTCTCGTGACTATCTACAAGGAATCGTAATGCCTGTCCGTACAGATCGGACACGGTCGCACCATAGATTTGTCTGCCGCCGATTTCGACAGTTGCGCCTCGTTCTCTCGGTGCTCGAGAACTCGTGGGGTCACTTAGTGACATGGATGCCTCCTTTTCTGCCCGTCCCCTCAGCTCAACGGGTCTCGCGGTCCTACGGTGATTTCGTTCGTGCACATCGAGCAAACGGCGAATCACATCCTCGGGATCCTTATCCATAAAAGGTTCGGCGCATTCCTTCAAGCGAGTCATCGTGTCATCGGAAATCCGGATTCGATGAGTCATAGAGAACATCCTTTCTATAAATCGGTTACAGAATATAAACAGGTTTACATCTTGTCAAGCATGCACAACGCACCGCGCTTGGCTATCGCCTTGGTCCGGGCTTAAGTTTGGCCAGGCGTTCGGCGGCGGCTTGGAATGTCTTTTCTGTTTTGCAGAATGTGAAGCGGAGATGGGCGCGGCCGTCGGCGGGATTGCGATAGAAGCTTGAACCCGGAACGGCGGCGACGCCAATTTCCGCGACTAGATATTTCGCGAAGGCTATATCGTCTGGAAAGCCGAACTCGGAAATGTCAGTCATGATGTAGTACGCGCCGCTGGGCTTGAAGCAGTGGAAGCCCGCGGCGGTGAGAATACCGAGAAGCCGTTCGCGGCGCTGCGTGTATTCGGCGGCTAGCGTCGCGTAGTATTCCTGGGGAAATTGCAACGCCACGGCGCCGGCTTCTTGCAGCGGCGCGGCCGCGCCCACCGTAAGAAAATCGTGGACTTTGCGAATCGCCGACGTCACTTCGGGTGACGCGATGGCCCAACCGACGCGCCAGCCTGTGACGCTGTAGGTTTTGGAGAGCGCGTTGATGGTGATGGTACGTTCGCGCATACCGTCGAGCGTGGCCATGGAGATGTGACGGGCGCCATCGTACAGCATGTGCTCGTAGATTTCGTCGGTGATGGCGTAGGCGTTGTGTTCCACACAGAGATCGCGGATTTGTTCGAGCTCGCCTCGCGCGAAAACTTTTCCCGTGGGATTGTTTGGCGTATTAAGAATGATGGCTTTCGTGTTTGGTCCGAAGGCGGCGGCAAGCTCCTGCGGATCGAAGGTCCAGTGCGGCGGATGCAGCTTGACGTAGCGCGGAGTGGCGCCGGAGAGAATCGCGTCGGGTCCATAATTTTCGTAGAACGGCTCGAAGACCACCACTTCATCGCCGGGATTGATGATCGCCATCATCGCGGAGATCATGGCCTCGGTAGAGCCGCAGCAGACGGTAATTTCGCGTTCGGGATCGATTGCCATCCCGTTCGTTTGCGAAAATTTATCCGCGATGGCGTTGCGCAGGGATTTCGCGCCCCAGGTGATGGCGTACTGATTGATGTCCGCGGCGATCGCGTCCTGGGCGGCGCGTTTGATTTCAGCCGGTGCGGGAAAATCGGGAAAACCTTGAGAGAGATTGACGGCCCTGTGCTGCAAGGCCAGACGCGTCATTTCGCGGATGACGGATTCGGTGAACTGCGCGGCCTTGGAGGAAAGGCGCGGACTAGCGGCCAGAGCCGGTTCCGGTTTTGCGGGATTCATTCTTGGCGCCTCGCACGGATTGCGTCGTGCCGTACAACTTACGATAGATGCCGGCGTTGCGCGTAACGATTTCGACGTACTCGCGAGTTTCGGTGAACGGAATCGAGTCCACAAATTCCGCCGGCTCGCGATAGGTTTGGCCCGTCGTCCAGAATGTGACGCGGTCTTCACCGGCGTTGTAAGCCGCGAGCGCCGATTCCACGCTCCCGAAATCGCGTTTCAATCCCGCAAAATAAATCGTGCCGATATGAATATTGTAATCGGGCTCGAAAAGCATGGGAGTGGAGTAGCGAACGCGAGCCTGCTTGGCGAAGCGGCGCGCGGTCTTGGGAAGAAGCTGCATTAGACCGCGGGCATTCGCGCCGGAGCGTGCTTCGGGATCGTACGCGGACTCCTGGCGAATCAAGCCAGCCGTGAGCATCGGATCCACGCCCGCCTGGGTAGAGCGAGATCGAATCGAAGATTGGTAAGGCATCGCGAAAGCGGTGAGCCAAACCTCGCGCGGAACCTCAGTGAACGGGCGCCATTCGATCTGCGGATAAATCTGGCGGATCGTCACGATGGCCGCGCCGACGTGGCCGCCAGCGACGGCTTCCTGAGCAGCTTCGAGAAGCAATCGAGGCTCGCCCGTCGCAGCAAACGCGGCGCGCAGCTCGAGTTCCGCGGAGGCGTCAAAAGCGATCGAACGCAGCGCGTCGGCCCGCGCCTGGCGGTTTTCAGCAGCAGCAGGAATCGTCGACCCGAGCATCATCGCGGGCGGCAAGGGCGGAATCGCCGCGAGCACGTCGGGATCGGTTGCAGGCCCAGAGGCAAGTGCGTCGAGGCGAATCGCGGCTGCATTCGCGAAATAATTCTGCGGGAAACGATCCTGAAGTTTTTCGTAATAACTGCGCGCAAGGCCGGCGTTGTGCGATTCCTCGGCGAGTCGTCCGAGCCAGTACAGCGCGTCAGGGGTGAATTGCGATCCCGGGAAACGACGCAGATGTTCCGTCAAATCGGCGGCGGCTTCCGGCTGACGTTTCAGTACGGCAGTCCAGGCAACGCGCCACTGAGCCGGCAGCGCTTCCGTCGCCGTCGGAAAATTGTCGGAGAGGCGTTTGTAGTACGCCGCGGCCCGGCCGCGATCGAGCTGCACCCAGTAATAATTGCCGCCGAGAAACAGCGCCGATTCGGTCCAGCGGCTCGCGGGTGCGCGCACCGCGGCGGATTCGATCGCGGCCGCCATATTCGATTCCGCGGGAATGTCGCGATAATAATTCGCCATCGAGTAAAAGCGTTCTGCGTCAACGTCGGGGTCGGTAATCTTCAGCGCGGCTATTCCCGAGACGCCCGCACCAAGCGCGATGCCGGATTCCATGATGCGCAGTTCGGCGCGCTCGCGGTCCGCGCCGGTGAGTTGCGGCAGCAGGTGCGAATACTCGTTGCGCGCCTCGCTCCATTGGCGCGCGGCGAAGATGGTCGAAGCATGTTCGATCTGGCGCTCGACGGGAATTGCCGGAAGTTTGTCGCCCAGCGAGCTGCGCAGAAAGCCCAACTTTTCGCCGGCTTCGCGGGATTGTTCGTTCGTCGGAAAGCGCAAATAGACGGACTCGTAGTCGGCGGCGGCCTGCAGTTGTTGCGCGGACTGTTCGCGAGCCTCCGCGCGCAGGAACAATAGCGCAGGCTTGTCCTTTGTTTGAGGATACGCGTCCAGGGCAGTGAGGACTTCGGCAGGCTGATTCGCCGCGAGAGCGGCGGCGCCCAAGGATTGCAGCGCTTCGTCTGTCATCACCGAATCGGGATAGTCATGACGGAAGCGCTTTAGTTGTGCGAGTGCCTGAGCATTGTGGTTCAAAGCCAGATTGGTTTCGGCGCTCCAATAAAGCGCGTAGTCCTGCAGCAGCGGATCGGTTTGCGCCACGTCCAGCCATTTGGATGCCTGGGCGTAATGGCCTTTCGTGTAGTCGTAGTATCCCAGCGCCAGAGCGGCGCGGGCGCCGAGAGCGCCCGAGGATTTTCGCGCTGCGAAGGCGCTAAGCCTGGCGTATGCGGCGCCGGAATTTTTCTGTTTCAGGGAACGGCACCATTGCTCGAGCTGTTTCGCGGAAGTAGAAGTAGTGGACGATGACTTCGCTCGGGATCTGGAAGACTTCGAGGTCGCGGCCTTCTTGGCTTGAGCCGGCGCGTGCGGCGCGGCGGCACACAATAACAACAGGAATACACAGATACGACCTAGAGGGCCGAGAATTTTCATTGCCGATATCTTAATGCCGCAGAACAGGCGAAGGGTACGGATATTCTCCGAGGGCCTCGGGGTCGCCGTCGGCGAGTATTTCCACGAGCCAATGGTGGAAATAATCCACGGGATGGTCGTGAATCGCGCGGAAGCGGCGATCATATTCCTTGCGGGCTTTATCCAAATCGCCGCGCAATCTGCTGCAAATATCTTTTTGCTCGCGGGCGAGGCGAACGTCTTTCGGCCGGAGCAATTTGATGTCCTGCATGGCAACTTTAGCCACGCGATTGGCGCGGCGATGCAAGTCCTGCAACTCGGCGGGCAGGCTGGCGACTTCGAACGCCTCAGTCGCGGCGATAGCGGCTTCTTCGACGTCCGACTCGGTGAGCGGCTCAGGCTCATGAGCAGTTGGATGCTGCGCGACCGGCGCGTGCGATGCTGTTTCGGCAGCCGGTTCGGCGACGACTTCCTCAGGTTCTTCGACCCATTCGACTTCAGGCTCTGGCGGCGCGGAGTGAGCAGCGGCCGGGGCCGGGAGTTCTTCTTCCACCGCTACGGCTTGAGGTCCGTGTGCGGATTCCACCTCGTCGGAAAACTGATGTTCGCGAGGGCCGAGGGCAACGGCAACGAAGTTCGAAAGCACGGAAAGGCCAGCAGCCAAAGCAGAGGCGGAAGTCTGGGCCCGCAACAAGGCCGGCAAGGCGTTACTAGGGCGGCTGGACGCGCAGGCCGCTACCAGATCGGCGTAGGCGTGATGCAATTCGTCCGCAGTACGCTGCAAAGGGGCTAGATTGTCGCGCAGGGCGCGCGAAACCGCCTCTTCCAAGGCGTGCACCATCGATTTTGGCCGTGCCGTCAAGGAATGTTCGCCTCTTTTCGATTATGAAAACGGTAACAGAGAGTGTCAACTGACATTCCAAAGTGCGGTGCTTGCCATGTAGCGGGAGGCTCCAGATTCCAAATTGAGGCGACCGGCGCAGCGTGGAATAAGATGGGGTCGTGAGTGGCGTGGGTTGTAAGCCAACCTTGAGGAGTAAATTGAGAGCATGCTGACTGCCGAGCAGATTCGCGAAATCTTAAAGATGCAGCCTCATCCGATCGAAGGTGGCTATTTTGCCGAGACGTACAGGTCAGCGGGGGCAGTTCCGCGCAGTGCGCTTGCCGGTTACCCGGGCGACCGGTCGCTCTCGACGGCGATCTATTATTTGCTGACGCCGGACACGTTCTCCGCGATGCATCGCGTGCGCGGAGATGAGATGTTCCACTTCTACTTGGGCGATCCCGTGGAGATGCTGCAATTGAAGCCGGACGGTAGCGGCGAAGTGCCGCTTTTGGGCCAAGACATTGCTTCCGGCATGCGGTTGCAGCACAACGTTCGCGGTGGCGTCTGGCAGGGTTCGCGTCTGATGAAGGGTGGGAAATACGCGTTGCTGGGAACGACAATGGCGCCGGGATTCGAGTATGAGGATTACGAGACCGGACGGCGGCAGGAATTGATCGCGCGTTACCCACAGCATGCGGAACTGATTACGGCTCTGACTCGCTGAAGGCGCGGCGGGATGATATTCTAGTGGTGTCCAACGGGGGCGACACGGTTTCGACGGAAGCTGTCGCGGCTCGAAGGCATGCCGGGCCCCACTTGCCCGTAATCGAGTGGAACAAAACAACTGGCAACTCACAGTTGGCACTCGCAGCCTAACTTAAATTAGGCTACGCGCTCCCTCAGGCGTCACCTACGCGCTTGAGTAAGGGCGTCACACAGTAGGCTGGCCGCCGCTTTTCGGTCCGGATTGCGGCGGCGAGATCATCGGACTAGTTGGCGGCGCGTCTTGCCCGCTCTGAGTTCCGCCAGCGAAACCTTCGGAACGGGATAAGCATGTAGGCTTCGTGTTGCAAGGCTTCTCGGACGGGGGTTCGACTCCCCCCGCCTCCAAACTTTAATCGTCAAGCAGGCGTGCGTTTTATGCAGGTTGATTTACTGACGTATCAGATTTGTATCGTTCCTGAGCAGCCTTGACCGTCTCTTCAAGTTGCTCTTGGCGAGCGATAACCCATGGGGAGTAGTGTCTTTCGGTGACTTTGATTGACTGATGCCCCAGCAAGACGGAGACATCGGCAAGCGGAACCCTAGCGAGCAAGAGTTCAACGGCGAATGTGTCCCGCCAACGATGAGCG
>JBAQGJ010000124.1:0-2621 GCA_049287725.1 Candidatus Acidiferrales bacterium
TTTTGAGACCTATCGCGAGAATATTGAAGGCCACTTTTGGTTCCCCACCTATACACACGCCGACGATGTGCTGCGCTTCAGCTCGGGCGACGTCCACATCCGCATGACGGTTCGCTACTCCGAATACCAGCGGTTTCGGGTTACGTTCCGGCTGCTGTCGCCTGGCCAAGACGAGCAGCAGAATCCTTAGTCGCCGCACCTCACGGCAACGAAATGGCGTGGTGGACCAGCCAACAGTCGCAAGACCGCAGCCTCCACGACGGGTGCGGCCGATCGTGAGCATGCCCCGGACGAGTTGCAACAGCGCCTTGTCCCGAAACGTTTTGGTTTTGGCTTCGTGGCGCTTTCTTAGTAAACTCCTGATTTGCAAACATGTCGAGTCCATCCCTGAACACCGTGGTGAGGAGAACGAGGTTGACGTCAAAAGCAAAAGCTGTACGGCGCCACGTTACGATTCGCGAAGTTGCGAAAGCGGCGGGCGCCTCCGTTTCTACGATTTCCGCCGCACTGAACAATTCTGACTACGTCAGCGCGGACATGCGCAGCCGAATTGAAGTGGCTATCAAGACCCTGAAATATTGTCCGAACGACCTTGCGCGTGGCCTTCGGCTTCAAAAAACGCACTCGCTTGCCATCGTAGTTCCCGACCTGTCGAACAACTTTTACATCGAGCTGGTCCGGGGGGTCAAAGACTACTCGGCCTCGGCGAGTTACACGGTGCTGATAGGAGATTCTCGAGAAAGTTGGGAAGAAGAGCGAAATTATCTGGATTCGTTTCACCGGCGCCGCGTCGATGGAGTTGTACGGGTTCCCGCCATGAACGCGGTGGGCGGAAAAGCGAGAGCAGTCCTGGGCAATCTTCCGGTGGTTTACGCGGACCGTCACCCCCGTGAACGTGACACCTATATCGGAAGAGTGGGAGTGGACAACACGCAGGCCGCGGAAAGCGCGACATCCTATTTGCTGAGCCTGGGACACCGCGACATCGGGATTATTACGGGCGATGCTTCTAGCGGAACATCGCGGGATAGATTGCGGGGTTTTATATCCGCGATTCGCAGCGCGAATATCCGCCTGGACCGCTCGACAATTCAGACCGGGCACAACGACATGGAGAGCGGCCATTTCCACGCGATGCAGCTTTTGACGCGGGGGCAACGTCCGACGGCCATTTTTTGCACCAACAATATGATGGCCTTGGGTGCGCTGGCGGCCATACAAGAGATCGGCCTCGCGTGCCCCGAAGAAATCAGCCTGCTCGGGTTCGACGATTTCTACTGGGCCACGCTGCTGCGCCCAAGGCTCACCGTGGTGCGTCAACCTGCGAGGGAGATCGGAATGATTGCGGCGAGAATCTTGATCGATCACATCGAAGGACGCGTAAGCGTTCCCACGCCAGCTTTGCTGAAGACACAACTTGTGGTGCGAGACTCCTGCTGTCCTCCCAAGAAAACCTGATTAATCTTTCCTGCGGTACGTCAGGCAATTGGCGACGAGCGTCCTCCGCTTCGCCCAAAAGGCCATGATTCGACGACCCGCGCGCGCAGAAAGTACGCACCCAATCCCAACATTAAGAGAATGACAGCGGTGCCAATATTCTCGCGCTGTTCCGGAGTACAGGCGACATAAATCCATCCGATCAGCGCAATAAGTGCCGGGACGGGATAAAACCACATGCCGTAGGGACGCTCGATTTCCTTTCGATATCTGCGGATGGCGAAAAGCGCGACGATCTGAGGGATGAACTGGAAGACGATTTGAATGATCATAAGAGCCGAAAGCAGCCGCCCGAGCGAAAGCCAACAGAGTGGAATGGCCATTGCGTTGGTGGCGAGAAGTGAGACGGTTGGGAAGCGTCCCGTGGGATGGACGCGACCGAACACCTTGAAAAAGTTTCCTTCAGCGCCCGCCGCATAAAGGATGCGGGAATAACCAAGGCTACCAGTAAAAACTCCGGCGAGCGTGGCGACGAGAATGAGGCACGTCATCACGGAAGCGGCGCGCGAGCCGTACAACTTACCGATGAACTCCGACACCACCGCATGCGAGACTGCGGCATCCCGCCAGGGAATCGTCCCTATGATCACCACGCTCATGAGAAGGTAAAGGACGGCGACGATTAAAACGGAGAAAACGATGGCCCTGGGGATATTCTTTCCGGGATTCTTAACTTCGCCGCCGAGGTAAGTGATGTTGTTATAACCGCCGTAGTTATACATCGCGATTAATGTGGCGCCCGCTAACCCGTAAAAGAAAGATTTGGAGAGATGAAAAGCGCCGGGCGGAAAATCGAACGCCATTTTGGTGTCGATGTGAATAAGCCCGGACACGATTACCCAAAACATCGCGGCCAACACCACGGCCAACATAATCACCGAGTACCGCCCCACTTCCTTAACGGGACGATACAGTAGAAAAGTGATGAGCACACAAACGACGGCGGCGAGGGCGCCCACCCCGGCATGGTTTAATCGAGGCAGGAAATAATGGGAGTATTCGGCAAAACCGACGCAGGCGGCCGAGATCGCCAACGGCGCGACAAAAATCGTTTCCCACAGGAAGAGGAAAGAGAAAAGATGACCCCAGGTGCGCGGATTGAAGGCTTCGCGGAAATAAATATA
>JBAQGJ010000125.1:0-4699 GCA_049287725.1 Candidatus Acidiferrales bacterium
ACAGTTTCAATAAGGCGCGAAGCCTACTATGCTCCCTCGAATGGCGAGCTCACAGCGACAAGAACTCGCACCCGGGCTGGGAAGAGTTGGGCTCGCCCAGGCTCGCCATTTCGAAATATAAACCCTCGCCAAAACGGCAACGCGGCAATACCTCTCGCCGGCAAAGTTAGAAACGGATGATGCCGGCAAACAAGTAGTTTCACCCCATTCATCCCGACGAAGTTGTTTCTACCCGCGAGCCTCTCTCTTCTGATTCTTCATCAAATAAAGGGATGCATCGGCAGCATAAAGCAAGGGTCCAATTGTTTCGGCGTCTGCGGGGTAACTGGCAATGCCGATGCTGACGGAAAGCTTGGGTTCCTCGCCATCATCCGCGAACAGCTCGCAGATACGCCGCGCGACCAATGTCGCTCGCATCGCCGTCGTCTCTGGCAGGACCAGGGCAAACTCGTCCCCGCCGTACCGGGCCGCGGTATCGATGGACCGGCAACAGAGACGCAGCACGTTGGCCAGGCGGCAGAGCGCCCGGCTTCCGGTCTGGTGGCCGTAGCGGTCGTTGATCTGCTTTAATCCATCCAGGTCCAGGAACAAGAGCGTGAACTCTCTATCCGTCCTCTTGGAACGCGCGATTTCGCCGTCCAGCACATCCACCAGCTGCCGGTAATTGGCCAGACCCGTCAGGCTGTCGCTAGCGGCTCGTTTCCGGAGTTGATCCTCAAGCGCGCGTTGATCGGTGACATCCTCGACAATAATTCCATAACCGTCCAGCGCGCCCTTTTCCCCGCGCACCTTGCGTCCGCTGAGGCGTACTCTCAACGTCGTACCATCTTTCCGCTTCCAGTCTGTTTCGACGGGATCAACTCGCCCAACGTGAAGGGACTGTTCCAGCAGTTGCGCGCGTTTGACCGGATCTTGGATTAGGCTGCTCACGAGATTCGTAGATTTGAGCTCGTCTCTCGATTCATAACCGAGCATCGCCACCAGAGCCTGGTTGACGTCCAGGAAACTGCCGCTCTTACTGCAGCGGCACATTCCGTAAGCCGAGTTTTCGACCAAAGCGCGGTAATGCGCCTTCGAGTGACGCAAGTCCTTTTCAGCTTGGTCGCGTTCTCCTCTTAGCTTTTTTTCGTCGAGAATCCTTCGAACAACCATCGGCAGACGAGCGATCCGATCCATTTCGACGCAATCGTGTACATCGCTTTCGGTCAAATCGACGGCACCCTCATTTTGCGGGGTGTCCGACACTAAGATGAGCGGCGTTCCCTTTTGTCTCCGGCGCAGGAGCGCCATTTTCTGCTCTCCGTGCGCACCGACGCTAGGGTACTCCGCCACCACCAAGTCATAACGCTGCGAGCGCGTGCGGGCTTCCAACGCTTCGAAATTCAGAGCCAAGTCTGAATTTACTTTGAATTGCACGCTATTCAGCTCACGCAAGCATCGTTCTACCGTCGCCAAGTCACGATGAACGAAGAGGATTCTCAGAGCCCGCCGACGGCGGCTGTCCGTGCTTCGGCCGACGGGCAGCGGCTGAAGTCCGTCGGATCCGGTATGTGCCAAAGTGGACATTTGAATTAAGGGTGTACTCCCCTTGGCTGGGTAGTAATAGTCCCGGTCCGCTGGGGAATGCGTGGAAACCTTTCCCCCGGAAAGTACAAGTTTCCAGTGCGCATGGCTGTTCAATTTAGGACAGTTTCCAAACGACCAATTTGCTTCAATTGGGCAGTCCATTTCGGGCGAGAGGTTAACCTGTGACGATGCCCGAGTTGGATTTTGCTGACAGGATTTGGATCCGTTCCGCATATTGGACGCGAGTGGTTGCACCCGGCGGACTCGGATCCAATCAAAAGGAGAACTGCGGTGTCTGTTTCGTGCCCTTATTGCCAAAGCAAAGCGATTCGCCGGTCCATGCGCAGAGGAATAATCGAATCAGCTATTCTGCGGTTGATACCGGTGCGCCCATTCCGCTGCAAGGACTGCGATCATCGCTTCTATTCCAGAACTTCTCAAACAGGGCCGATTCATACCAAGAGTGTAGCGTCGCGTTAGTCTTGGGGTGAGGCAAGGATTCTAGGCCTGAAAGCGGATTGAATTGACATTCTTGCCATGCAGAAATCACAGAGGGCGCCAGACCGGCCAGCGGGAATTACCTTTTCTTCTGCCTTACCTTGGACCGCGCTCCCAAGAGGTGCGAATCCGCCAGGTGCCATTCCGCGGGATTTGACGGTTGCTGCAACCAGCGATATACAGATCCCTTCCATCGCGACCAATCCGTCGGGCCAAAGATAGTAAGAGATTTTTTCCTCCAAACAACGCACCGCCGATACCACGCTCCGAACGGATGAAGCGCTCCCTTCGGTCGTTCGCGCAAAATCACACTTTTGGGGGTCCGCGCCGTTGCGGCGGCGGTGGAGGAGAAGCGATTTCTCCGTCTCGCGCCCCAGTCAGCCAATAAGACGCGAAAGGGTCGAATACCCTTGTGCACAGACCTGCTCGAAGCTGACTTTGTTGCCTGAACCGCGGCCCGAGGATGCACCGGCTTGGGGGGACTGGATATCCGGGTCCCGCCGGGGTCTGGCAAGAGGGCGCGTTTTGCTTTTTGCTCGACGACACGAAGGCGAGGAGAGACTGCGGGTTGTGTCTGCATCAGCGCCAATTCAGCAATCAGTTCGGGGGTGGCATCAGGAGCAAACGCAGGACGACCCGATAGTAGAGGTGTCTCGATCCGTCTTCGCTCGTGTGCGCCCAGCTCGAGAGAAGGAACGCCCATGGAATTCAACGTGGGCGCGCTTTCCTGCACGGGCAAAATCATCTCACAATGCAGCGTTGGCGTTGGGCTCGTCGAGCCGGCTATGGCGCCCCCAGCAACAAGCGCAACTGCACGGCCGCCAGCCGATCGAGCGTATTGTTCTTGAACGAGCATCGGGCCGGACGCCGCGGACGGATGAACGGGCGAGCTCGCCGGAGTTTCCGGCATGGCGATCAAGTTTGAGTACATTGCATCGACATAACCCTGGGATGGCGCGGCGCGACTACTTTCGTCGAATTGAAACTCGTGCGCGACTTCTGCGATAAGTCGCGCCGGCACCGGTCGGACATGCTCCACATACGCATTAATAAGTGCATGTTCACAAAGCAAATTCGTGACTCGTGGGATTCCTCGCGAATAAAAGTGCACGGCATCCATAGCCTCGGGCGCAAACACCGGCCCCTCGCCGGCCCCGGCGATTTGTAGACGCGCTTGAATGTAATCGTGAGTCTCCGGGAGAGTGAGCGCGGCGGTCTTGCAGCGCAGCGCGATCCGCTGCTTGATCTGGCGCAATTCAGGCCGGTTCAGGCGACCTTCCAGTTCCGGCTGGCCGACGAGTACGATTTGCAATAGCTTTTCGCGCGGGGTCTCCAGATTCAGCAGCATGCGAATCTCTTCCAACACGTGGCTGGGCAGGCCTTGGGCTTCATCCACGATCAGCACCGGCGTCTCGCCCGCGCGATAGCGGTCCATCAACCACAAGTTCAGGCGCATCAGCGCGCCGCGTTTCAATCCCGAATCGAACGGCACGCCGAAATCTGCCAGGATGAAATCAAATAGATGGTTGATCTCCAAATGCGAATTGAAAATGAACGCCGTGGGCGTCCGCTGTTGGTGCAGCCACTCCAGCAAGCGGTAGATCAGCGTAGTCTTGCCCGTGCCTACTTCGCCGGTAAGCAGGACGAGGCCCTGACGGGTCTGAATTCCGTATGTCAAATCGTCCAACGCCTCCCGGGTCTGTGGCGTCAAGAACAGGTACCGGGGATCCGGGTTGACGTTGAAGGGATTTTCGCGCAGTCCGAAGAATTGTTTGTACATGGTCGCGTCGTTAGATTAGTCGCAGTGCTTTCTGCCGTCTAAATGTGCGCGCGCAAGCGCGAGAAGACGTCAATTGATGAACGGCTGTGTTTCGTGTGCGCCGACGATCCCGCGTCCCGAACGTCTCGACACTTTCTGGAGATTCTGCTCGTCCGTGTGACGTTGCAGCGCAATGGCCGCTAGATGACTCACGCGCTCAATCAGTTCATATTCGTCCTGTGTGGGTCGTCGCGGGTCGCAGGCATAAATCTCCAGAGTCCCCAGCAGAGTCTGGTCAACCGAGAGAATACCTGTGGAAGAAAAAACCTCCAGGCCCACTTCCACTGCCCTTTGCGTGATCGAACAAAGGTGATTTTCTTGCGCGTCCGCAAGCGAGACCAACGAGATCACGTCGCCGATCTGAACATCGATCGCAATACACAGCCTGTTCAAGATCCCGGCGAGCGGCGCGCCTAGAGATATCAGCTCCAGAATCTGCCCCTCTGCCTCGAACTGGCCGCGCCGGCTGCCAGTACCATGCGGATAAGGCCAAAGCGCCCCAAGTGCCCGCCTCATGCGCGCCTCGTGCTCTGTCATCTGAACCACCTCATCCTTCGAGTGCTCCCCACGGTCACACCTGCTGGTTGTGAGTATCGGTTCGCTTGCCCAATTCTTCCCAGCGCGTCCTCATTTCCTCTTCGGCCAAGCCAAAAATGAATCCGCCAGTGAACTCGAACGATGCCTACGGCCCGCCCGTTTAAGGTCTCTCGCAATTGGAGCCAGCATCGTAGAAGCCGCGAATACATTAAGCTGTGCAATATTGCACAGTCAGGGGGATGGGGGTCGGAGGTACTCTGCCATATGGCCTCTTCTGCT
>JBAQGJ010000126.1:0-4490 GCA_049287725.1 Candidatus Acidiferrales bacterium
ATGTAACCGGTCATGCGCGGGCCCCGACGCGCAGGCAGGCGTATCGGCCAATCATGCCGGCATGATCGCCTAGACTCCGCGGCCTCGCAACAGGGGTCGATTGCCGCACGGCCCCCACCCGGGGGCCGCAACTGCACGAGCCGCAGCGTTTCCAGCCGCGGCGTGGAACTTTCAGTCCAAGATTGCCGAAATCGAATCCCGGAGCGTGTGACGCGAAAGACACAGCTAAACTGCGCTCTCGCGCGTTGGAGCGGTATCGAACGACAACGTGTCAGGGGAAAGAAATGAAAAACATCGCTCTTTTCGGAATCGCCGCCGCCGCCGTGCTGGCCGCTGCGCCAGCGTTTGCCGCGGATTTGAGGCCGATGTCGGCGCCGATGTACAAAGCGCCGCCCATGATGGTGCCGCCGGCGAGCTGGACCGGCTTCTATATCGGCGCCGACCTTGGCGGCTCTTGGTCGCACACCAATGGCAGCTGGACCGGCCTGCCATCCGCGGCGGCGTTCGGCGTCAATCCCACGAGCGGCAGCCTTGACGGCTCAGGCTTCCTCGGCGGCGTCCACGCCGGATACGACTACCAGTTTGCGCCAACCTGGGTGTTCGGCGTCGAAGGCGATTGGACCTGGACACACGACCACGGCTCCAACAGCCAGGCCTGGACCGTGTTCGGCACCGGCACACCGGTCGGCGGCGGTGCGGCCACGACCATGAACTCGACCGTCGATTGGCTCGCCTCGTTCCGCGGGCGGCTCGGCTATCTGGTGACGCCCAATGTGCTGGCCTACGCCACCGGCGGTATTGCCTGGGGCGACGTGCATTACAGCGGCACGGCGTCTGCGCCGGGCGTTGGCTATCTTGCCAGCACGTCGTTTAGCAACACCTCCGATGGTTTCGTGGTCGGCGGCGGCGTCGAATGGGCGCTGACGCATAACTGGTCGCTGCGCGGCGAGTATCTGTTCTATCACCTCAACAGCAGCGCAGGCGCGACCGCTACGGCGGCGGCATTCCCGGCATTCCCGTCGAGCTTCTCCTGGAGCAGGACGAACATCGACGTCGCGCGCGCCGGGCTGAGCTATAAGTTCTGAGCGCAACCGCTCGCAGCCACACCGTCACGAACAACAGGCCGCGGATTCGTCCGCGGCCTTATTTTTGGAATAACGGCCACGCATACGAGCGTCACCCGCGCAAGCGCCAACACCCTGAACGTCAAAGACTGATTGGGGGATTGGTGTGTGGGGGTGTTGGTCGGAGTGACAGAATTTGCGTGTCGTGGCTTTGACCATTGATTTATTGAGCTTTTTTCGTGCACGCCCCGCCTCTGTGTACTTAATGCGTGTACTTGGGTCAACCAAACGGTGCCGAATGGCGCGTAGACCATCCGTGCTTACTTCCCAGCTTTTCGCCTTCTCGCATCGACCGCCTTTGCGACGACAGCCGCAAGGGCGATGGAACGATCCACCGCATGCGGTCCTTGCGCTGCTAACAGAAACGCCCTGCCTACGACGTCAGGCTTGAAGTTCTCCTCGATGACCCAATCCGTAAGATCGTCTATTGATCTGACCGCCTGGCCGGTATTGATTGGCGTGGTTCGATTGGAACCTGCCTTTGACACAGGGACTTCAGACCTTGCCATGGGTCCGCCACTTCGTTGAAGGGGTTCTTGGGTAAATAGGGACGGCTCGCGCGTTCCGCGCCGATCATCAACCGAACGAGCATGGGAACGATCGACCGGCAAATCATCCGTTGAGAGTGTCCGGGGTTTTGATCTGCGCTTTGCCAAAACGGTCTGTCCGAATTCAAGCTTCAGCCACTGCCAATCCGCCTCTGAGGTGCCCCACACGTTTCCCAATGCTTCTGCTCTTCCAAGGCCCGCCAACCACAAAGAATTATCACGCAAGCCTACGGCATCGCCTTGCGTGCTAGGCGGACTCCACGACATGAGGTCAGGATACGGGAAACTCGCGCTTTGCGCGCCTGACGCAATACCCGCCAATCGCTCGGCCTCGGATGCTAGGTAGTTCCGATCTTGCAGCTTCCACTTCGGTTCGCTCCGGCAGACGGCACCCAAAATAGCGCCGGCCATGGAACTTATGGTATCTGTGTCACTTCCAATTGCGTTCGCACCCAAGAGCATTACTTTTTCGGGAGTAATGTCTCGACCGAATGAGGCAAGACAAGCCGCGGCTATCGCGGTATTTGTTCCACTGCCTCGCGTCGCCTCTTCGAAAGCGCCCAGCGCGTTAAGCAACGATCGATATTCCTTTGCGCCTCCGTTGAGGATCGGCTGCACTTGGGAGATCAGTGAGACCGTACGGTCGGCTTCAATGGCTACTGCACTTTGGAATGTGTCGCCAAACCGCTCTTCCCAGGGCTTTAGCCAGAACAATGACAGCTGCTCGTCTTCCTTTACAATTTTTGGTAAGTTTCTGAGTTCGTCCACAAACTCCTTCCACTTGTTTGCCGAAGGCAACTCCCGATTTTCTAGGGCGTACGCGAGTGAGAGAGCGTGAAAGACCGCACCACAAAACCCAATGGGATGTCCGTGCGTTATTATTGCATCCTTCAGGACATCGCCCGCAAACTCACCGAAGTGTAGGGTCTTACTTTTCCAAACATGGGGCTGCACGCGCATCGCAGCTCCGTTCCCTCCCGCGGTGAAGTACCCGCGGCTGTCTCGCGACGAAAAGAAGTTTGAGAACCAGGTGACGCTTGACTTGGCAAGGTTTGCTGCCGCTGCAGTCGTTCCGCGTCCCCCGCCCAGCGAATAGGATAGCCAAACGGGCAATTCAACTTTGGCAAACGCTTCAGCGTCAAACTCTCCGGTCCCGCGTATTGCCCGCGATACAGAGAGCCTCAGCTGAGTGTCATCGGAGTATGTTCCCGCAGGCAGCGTTACGGTAGGACCGAACCGGCCTCCAATCCGTCTCTTCCACTCTACGGTTCCTTCCACGCTCCGTTTACCGGTGCGGTAGTAGACCGTTTCTTCGTCCCCGAGCTCGGTTATCCATCCGAGAGCGTCCCCGGCAGCAGCCCATAAGGCCGAGCCAACCACGGCCACCAACCGTTCTTCGCTTCTCAAGTTGCGCCTCTGCAGCTATGGTTTCCCTAGGAACTTTCTATCATCTACCACAACTTCGACATCGTCGCGACCAAACTGTCCAAGTATCGCGTGTACTCGGTCCGCCTCGTCCCCTATGCGAACGTAGACGCGAGAAAGATAAGAAATCGCTAGACCGTCAGGATAGAGAACTTCCGCTTGTTCGCACGTCGTCAGGTGTGCGGCTCTCGCGCCGCGCTTAGCTTGCCAAGCGCCTCGCCTCCGCACCACCGGCGCAAACATTGCTTCGAACCCCGCAAGTCCAGCACTTCTCTCGGTAAGCGGATATATATTGTTGGTGGTTGTGAAGAAGACGCCGGGATCATCGAGAAGTTTGATTCCAAAGGCCATGATCACCCAGTAAACGTCTTTCCCTTGATGCCACTTCAATGAAGCCCTAAAAAGATTTGTTGTTATTTCGGAAACGCTTAGGTTGACGTAATTGATCCAGTTCTGTGTCTTGTCGAACCAGTCCTCCTCCTCACTTCGAAAGGGCGCATTCAACGTCAGAATTCGCTCGAGTTTGTCTTCTGCCTTTAGGCGGCTCCTCGGAAGCACGTATCCGCTATGAAGACATCCCGTAAACCCAAGGTTGGTCGAAAAGTGCACCACTTCCGCGATGCCTCGTTCTCTCGCATGGTCGCTTATCTTTTTTTCCGCACTAGCTGGCTTCATCGAAAGTGCCATCTTCGAAATAGTCGATCAGTGAAGAGCCTTCTTCCTCTTTGAAGCCAATCACAACGGTACTCCTAGCTCGGGCTACGGCCATTGCCAGCAAACGACGAAGAGTTGACAGCCGATCATCGTCCGCCTCTTCGCCGTGTGGAGTGACTTCGTCACTCAGACCGAGAATAATCACATGATCAAACTCAAGACATTTGGAGCTATGCATCGTACTGAGGACAATATTTGTATTGTTTCTTGGCCATTTACGAGTTCGCGTTATTTCTTCGAATGGAAGACGCTCTCTTTCAAGGCGGCGCCTGAGGTGATCAAACCATCTTCCTCCCAATGGCTTAAGGAAAGCGACGGTTTCTGTGTCCAGATCGATCTTGTCCCGGATGTGCGCAATCGCAAAGTCAAGCTGGGAGTTGTAACGACCTTTAAAGACTAGCGGTTTCGGTCCATGCCGAAATGCACGAGCAAGGTCAGGCAAAGTGCCGTCATCATCAATGGTCAGTCCCGAGAGTATACCTCGCGCAAACGTAGCTATCTCAACCGTATTCCTATGGTTTTGTTGAAGCCGGTAGATGGAAGCCTTCCTTGCAGAGGTGGTCCCGTTTTCCGGAACAGCATGGCGGCTTAGCTAAGGTGGATTCTGGGTTTGGTTACGCCGCCAATTTCTCCTCGGTTTCCTGCGTAGCATAGACCTCGTCGGGCGTCCTGCCGTTGA
>JBAQGJ010000127.1:0-2721 GCA_049287725.1 Candidatus Acidiferrales bacterium
ATCCGGGAGAATTTCGCGAAGTTGGGCATCGAGTGGTGGACATGCTGGCCGAATATCTGGAGCACATCGAAGAAAAGCCGGTGTTCCCGAATGTGGAACCGAGCACGCTGACGAAGTTTTTTGCGGAGCCCCTTCCGCAGGATTCCAGCGAACCGGAAACAGTGCTGGCGGAACTGGAAGAAAAGCTCTTGCCGTATTGCACGCACGTCGGACATCCGGGTTATATGGGACTGATCACTCCTTCGCCGAATCCTGTGGGGATCATCGCGGATTTCATCTGCTCGGCGCTCAATCAGAACATCGGCGCGTATTCCATCGGGCCCGCGGCGGTGGCGATGGAGCGACGGACGGTCCGGTGGCTCACTGACCTCGTGGGTTATGACGCCTCCGCGGGAGGCAACCTGACCAGCGGCGGCATGATGGCGAATTTCGTGGGATTGAAGCTAGCGCGCGATTCCGTTTCTCACGACCGCATCCAGCACGATGGCGTGCAGGAACGCTGGGCCGTCTACGCCTCAGAGGAGCGGCACGTTTCCGTGGACAAGGCTGTGGACGCGGTCGGCCTGGGCCGGGCGGCGCTGCGCGCTTTGCCGACCGATGCGGAATTCCGCGTCAGGCTGGATGCACTGGAAGAGGCAATCGCGCTGGACCGGAAAAATGGCATCCGCCCGATGTGCATGGTGGCCATTTTCGGAACCACCAACACCGGTGCGGTGGATTCAGTGCGCGAGCTTCGTAAAATTGCGGATCGCGAGGGAATGTGGCTTCATGCGGACGCGGCTTACGGCGGCGGCATGCTGCTCTCTCACGAATGGCCAATGCGTAACCGTGGACTGGAGCTTGCGGACTCCATCACGATTGATCCGCACAAGTGGTTTTACGCGCCGCTCGATGCGGGAGCGATCCTAGTGAAGGACGACCGCCGATTGACTGCGTCCTTCGGAATCAAGCCATCCTATCTGACCGACGAGTTCGACCGCGCGAACGAACGGTACCAATATTACGTTCACAGCTTCGAGCAATCGCGGCGCTTCCGCGGGCTCAAGGTATGGATGAGTTTCAAGCGCTACGGTGCCGGGCAGATCGGAGACTGGATTGACAATAACGTGCGTCAGGCCAAGCATCTGTATTCACTGGTGGCGAAAACTTCCGAGTTTGAAGCAGCCAGCGAGCCGCCGATGTCAGCCATCTGCATACGATATCTCAGCGCGGACCTGGACGAGGCGCAAGCCAAAGATTTGCACGCGGCGGTCGCCAGGCGCGTCGAAGGGAGTGGGAAATTTTGGATCTCGACCACAGAACTGAAAGGCAAATCTTGGTTCCGGATCAACCCGGTGAACTTCCGAACGCGTGCCGAGCATATGGACCAGCTGCTGGATTTGCTTCGCCAGGAATGCCGTGCCGCACCGGAAGGCGGCCGGTATAACGCGCAGCCAGCATAACCGCGCGTCGTGAGTAGCTCCGCGATGTGGCGGGGCCTGATCACACGACGGCTAGATTTCGCCTGGCACTTTAAATCGCTTCGTTGCGGGGACCGGAGTTTTCGGTGGAATCGCGATTGGGAACCGCGAAGCCTGCTACATTGCCGGCGCCGGCAGCATTGGTTGTGCGTTCGCGTAGCATTTCCGCGAGGCCTTCGAAGACTTTGGAGCAGGAATCGCGCAGGGCTTGATCGGCAGAGCGCAGTAGCGATTCGATGCTGTTCTGGCCATGCTCGTTGAGGCGGCGTACCGAACCCACCACCCATGAATCGGCCGTGCTCTGGAGCTTTTCCTGAAAACGCCCAGCAGCTTCGCCGCTCAGGCGATCGAGATTCGAAAGCCATTCTTGCTGATGCGAATCGCGTTCGGCGCGGTAGCCTTCCATTGACGATGCGAATTCGGCGCTTAGGGCCGCCCGCCCTTCGTTGACGCTCGATTCCACCTGCGAGGCCATCTGTGAACGGAAGCGTTCAACGGAAGACCAGGCGTTGACGTCCAGCTGGTGCAGCAATTCCTGCGTGGAGCGATCGAATTCCTCGGTGCGCTCCCGACGCGTGGCGCTCGAATCCGCAGCGAACTGAGTGGTTTCGCGCTCGGACATTTCATGCAGCACCTGTCCAAATGAGGCGGCTGCGGCCTCGGCCGCGCGATCGAGCTCCGTCCGAGCGCGGCCAGTCACTTCTCCGGCAACGTTGTCCACTTGCGACCGTATCTGCGTGAGCTGTGCTTCGGCTTGCGCAGCGAGTTGCGCTTCAAATTTTTGCGCGGCTTCGGCGGCCTTGTCTGTGAGGCCGGCGCTGGCCGTCACGAGCGACTGTTCGACTTGTGCTTGCAGGCGGGCACGGGCTTCCTCTTGCAGCCATTCGGACGTGTGTTCGATGGATTCGCCGGCGGCATGCGCGGCGCGAACTCCGCTGGCATCGAGTTCAGCGGCCCACTTCGTGAGCGCTTCCTTGCGCGCTGCCTCGAAATCTTCGTGCACGCTGCTTAAGGTTGCGGCCATCTGCGCGGTCACTTCCCGTTGATTCTTTTCCGAAACTTGGCGCAAGCGTTCGCGGTGCAGGCGCAGGCTTTCTTCCACTTCCACTTCGCGGGCCGAAAGCTCGTGCAGCAGGGCCGGCACGCGCTCCAGATGCGGCGCCAGTTTGGCTTCCGCGTCCGCGGACATGCGCTGCAGGAAGTGATTGCTGAGGGAATCGAGAGCCGGCGCGACGCGCTGCGGAATTCCCGCCGAAATGCT
>JBAQGJ010000128.1:0-236478 GCA_049287725.1 Candidatus Acidiferrales bacterium
AAGGCAGAATCACGGCGCGTGGCGGCAAGCCCTGTTCGCGCCGAAGCTCTTCGCAGGATTTCAATTCGAGGTAAATCTCATTGGGACCTTCCCCAGCCTTCTCGCGGTTCCGGCGAACGCGGTAGAAATTGTTCTCTTCCTCGTGCTCGTTCTGCGCGATTTCGGAAGCAAAATGGCTATTCGCGTAGGAGCGGAGTTCACTGAGATTGACGCGGATTGTGGCTATGCAACTAGGCAAACCCAAATCCAACTTTTCGAGGATGTCAAGGGATCTAAGAGCTTGATCGAGTCCCTGATTAAATTGAAGGAAGACTTCGTAAATACGAACATCCATCGGACTGTATTCCTTTCCTTTGCGAGATGGCAGTTCCGCTCGCGGGTTCGAAGCGTTTCGCTCAGGAGCGTGGGCTATGCCGTTCCATTCGTCGAGGCACACCGGTAACGCGACGGTTGGAAGACCAACCGAAAGCGAGAAACTCCTTCAGAAATTTTCAGCTCGGGCGAGATTCAGCGGCAGGCTCAGGAGGAGATAAACTGCGAAACAACAGGTGCGAGGAGGGTTGCGCCCAAAATCGGAAATAGATAACTTCTCTTGCAGCCATCGTTGCCTCCCTAGAGGTGATGGTGGTCAGGGGCGCGTTGGTGCTCAAACACCGGCGCGTCCCGTTGTTTTACTCGGCTCGCTTCTTTGTCTTCTTACGAGCGCCCTTGCCCCAATAGTGGTTTGCCTTGTATTTCTTTGCCGCGCTTAGTTGCTCTTCAGACCAGAGGCGAACCTTGACACCGCCGACCAGCAGAAGGTCAGGTGCCACAACTCTCTTCTGCTTAAGCCACCGGTGCAGAGTGTCAGTTCCGATACCAAGAATCTCTGCAACCTGTGCGGTTGAGTAGGTCGCCATTTATAGAATCCAGTAGGTCGACTTGATTTGTCAAGTAAAAAGTATACGCACGCGCGGACGCATTGCGGTCCTCCGCGGACAGGCAAGAGTATCGCAGTTGAAACCGAAATCGAAACGCACTGTGTTCAATTCTAATGTTCTGAGGGATTCAGGGGCCGCAGGTTCGGATAACCCTAGGCACGTCGTCGGAGACGTGCGACTTCTCGCTCTCGAACATTGAAAAGCATACTATGGCCCCAAATGTGAGGTTGTCGGGAGCTGTTACGCGGATAACCGAGCGAAGGCGTTTTGAATCGTCAATTGCCCATCAACCGTCTGACGATATCAACTCCGGCGATGAAATCGGAGAGAGTATAACTTAGGGTGATGAGCAAGGAGGAACAAATATGGGAGTCATCGCCTGCTTGGGATGGGGCTCTCTAGTTTGGGATCCCCGCGCGCTTCCAATTCAACGTCGGTGGTTTACCGACGGACCTTTCGCTCAGGTCGAGTTTCTTCGGCAGTCTGCGGACCAGAGGATTACTGTGGTTCTTGACACCTCTGCGTCGCGAGTTCGCTCTTTATGGGCAGTCATGGATGCTATGGCAGTGGATGAAGCAAAAGAGGCGCTGCGTAGTCGTGAGGGCATCCCCAACAGTAACGCGGCATCCGACATCGGGGCTTGGTCAGTAGGCGACGCGGCCCCATTGCTGATCGTTGATCTCCCGCAATGGGCCACGTCGCGAGGCGTCGATTCAGTTGTATGGACTGCACTACCCTGCAAATTTAACGGCGAGAATGGACGAAGGCCAACAGTCGAAGAAGTGTTGGCTCATCTGAGCGGTCTGACGGGCCGGCTTCGGGATGAGGCAGAGCGCTACGTCCGTTTTGCTCCTAAACAAATCGACACTCCGTACCGCCGTAGGATAGAAGCCGTACTCCATTGGGCTGTTTCAGCGCCTTACGCGAATGATCCACACTAATGATTCGGTAGCGGCTCGGTTCCTTCGCTCAGAATATGCAAATAACGAGGATAGGCAAACAGGCGATCTCTGCGTTTGCCAGTCACCTCTTTTGCTATCTTGAGTTTTGCCAAACTTTCTAGGGCACCTGTAATCGTGGGAACGGACAAATTGAGGGCCAGTGCTGTCGGGCCAATCTTGATTAGAGGGTGTCCTTGCATATGCCCGTGAACGAGCAGGGCAGACGCGGTTTTTCGACCCAAGGTTTGGATCTTTTTCCGGTCGGCTTCGAAAAGGCGAAGGATCTGAACGGCGGCGCTGGCTGCCTGGCGCGCGGTGGTCTCCGTGCCCTCAAGGAAAAATGCGAGCCATTCTTCCCAAACGGCCTCTGTGCGAACGCGTTGAAGCAGATCATAGTAGCGCTGACGATGAGTCTTGAAGTAAAGGCTCAGATAGAGGAGTGGCTCACGCAAAGTGCCTTTGGCGCAAAGAAGCAGTGTAATTAGTAGACGGCCCAGCCGCCCATTGCCATCGAGAAAAGGGTGAATCGTCTCGAACTGCACATGGACGAGCCCGGCCTCGACGAGGACGGGCAGCTTGTCTTTTTCGTCGTGAAGAAAATGCTCGAAGCGGTCCAAACACTCCATCATGCGTTCCGGCGGAGGGGGAACGAACGCGGCGTTTCCAGGTCGGGTGCCGCCAATCCAGTTCTGGGAGCGGCGAAATTCGCCGGGCGTTTTGTTCGCGCCGCGTCCTCCACGCAGCAGAATTCCGTGGATCTCCCGGATGAGCCGCAGCGAAAGCGGAAAACCACCCTTGATGCGACGGAGACCATGTTGCATCGCCGCGACGTAATTCGAGACCTCCTCGACATCATCGATTGGAACCCCAGGTGCTGCTTCGTTTTCAAATAGGAGCAAATCGGAAAAGGAAGATTTAGTGCCTTCGATCTGTGAAGAAAGAAGGGCTTCCTTGCGAGCATATAGATAGAGGAAGAGCTGAGTATTTGGCAAAAGTGTCGTCAAACCATCTAAACGCCCAAGGGCCTGATTTGCGCGGTCGAGCTGCTGGTATAGTCCGCTAAGATCGACGGGCGGATTCGGAGGTAGCGGCGCAGGCACGAAAGCCCGCACCGTCTCGCCCGCCGTGGTTGTCGAGATGTACGTGCCGAGCCTTGAGTTTTGTTCGTCCGCCATTGGTTGCTATGCAAGCTTGCTTTAATAAGCCCTACTGGTATTAAAGCATAGACTTTTTGGCTTTAATAGCAGAATTGCGGTAATTGCTTCTGGCATCGCAAGGTGCGAGTTCGATGACTACATACATATTGGGAGCAGGTGCTTCGCTTCATGCTGGATACCCGCTGGCTGGTCAGTTAGGCGGCGCCTTGTACGATGTTGGAAACGAACCGTGAAAAACATTCGGGCAAGCTAGCTCCATCCGAGATGCAACGTCTCGAACGCGAACTTGTCGCCACTGATACCGAGATTGACGACTTGGTTTTCAAGCTGTACGGCATCACGGACGATGAGCGCAAGATCATCGAAGGGAGTGGGCTATGAGCGAAACTTCATTCATAGTCGGCACGGAACATTTTCTTTTACCAGGAAGTCATACGATCGGAGATATAGCAAAGGCTCATCCTGAAATCATAGCGGATTTCAGGAAGTTGGACCCGGTAAAGACTGCTGTTACTTTCGCTAGTCTACTTGCCGTACCGGAGTTGCAGGCGAATTGCTTTCGAATCGAAGCGTTAATCCATTTGGCCTTGGCATATTGTGAGGGCGACGGCGCACCAACAGAAGAACTGATCGCCCGCCAGTTTGAACAGTTGGGCCACGGGTATTGCGGAATGATGGAAGACCCGGCTGAGGATGCATTTGTCGCGTTAGTGGATTCACCCGAAGGTAACTTTAGGATTTTTGAGGGTCTAATTGAAGGTGCTGCATTTAATCTTGAGCGACTTTTAGGAGTCATTGGCAGCATGCCAAGCGGCAAATCCTTTGAACAACTTCGCGATGCCGTGGGATGCGCGTTGCGAATTTCGGATTTCATCGCGGAGCGGGCAGGTCTTCGGGAAAATTGTCAGGGCCAGGAAGAGCCCGTCGAGACGCTGACCACTGATGTGGTCACACACTTAGCTAAGTCGCGAGAGCTTATGAACTTTGAGGAACATGATCTGCGCGAGCTACATATTCCAAGAGAACTGCTGGCAGCGTTTGTATTCGACCTTGACTGTCGGTCGGGACTGGCTGGTCAACGCTTGGGGCAGAGCGATCTGGAGCGGCGACCGCTGGTCTACCGTGACGGACGGTTTCATCTCCTCCTGCCCACGGCGGTTGCGTCCGCGATCACGGGACTCGTTATTGAGTCGGTCGTCGCTATGGAGCAAGCGAGGGCTTTCGAGCATGCGCTTGCAAGTGAGTATTCACAACTGTTCTGTAGCGGCTCCCTTCTTGGAACGCGCCTCGGATTACAAATGGAGTTCCAACGGTTAAAAAGTGGCCGGATCTCGGCAATGATGACGGAAGTTGATCCCGGCAGATTCCTGCATCTGATTTTCTTTGTTGACGGGGTGGATGGCTTTCTTCAAGGTCGTTTCAATGGACAAAATGCAGATCCGGATGGACTAGCCGTTGCGATCGAGGAACACATTCGGCAGGCATCGACGGAGGCCAAGAATGCCCCTCATTTTCGCGACGGGATATCGCTTGTTGTTTCTTGCGGGTTCGGCCGTGCGTTCGGATTTGAACTGACAAAGAGATTGCCTGAAAAGTGGCGAATGGCGTCGGTCAGTGCCTATGACTTGGCAACTCTCAACTTCGTTTCGGGATTTCGCGCACTCTCGCTCTGGAGTCTATTGGATGCGCAGAATGTCTTGAAAGATCACGGCGTGTCTCTGCTGAATGTAAACGGATTACTGAATCTCTTGGCATGGGCAAAGCAGCTGCATGGGCACCTTGTGCCACATAGCAAGTTGCCTGACGGATTCGGTGAGGCTGGTGCTGAGAATCTATTGATGGTCCCGCAAAACGCGATTAGGGACTTAAGGCACAAAGTGATGCAGGAATGGGACCCGCGGCGCATCCTCGACCCCACAGGGCGTTGGGTCAAAGTTCGGAAACTGGATGGTTCCGAGTTTGAGGAAGACAATGTTGCGCCTCTCTACGGAAGCGAAGAGGACGCTCGTCGGGGCAACCTGCGTGGTGTTTACGTAGCAGAACAAAGACCTTGGTGGATCGAAATCCACGCGCCAGAAAATGCGCCGCGTGAAAGTATCTACGAGCACTGGACGATGTTGTGTCGTTGGTTGACACGCGCGGCACCGATTCTTGACAAGGCGTACAGCAGCCTGCGGACCGCACCAACGACACGACCGAGTATCGATCCTGGCCAGGTCCGAACAGCAATAGCTTTGCGCATTACATAGTGGAGGCTACTGGATTTAGTCCTAGTTCTCCTCCGGGAGCGTCGGGTTGGCATTGGCCGATAACTTGGTAGGAAGAAACTCGATTGAAGGACCAAACAATCGGCCTTCACGCACGGGTGATTCTACATGGCCCTTAATTTGCACTTAGGGATACATCGCGATGGGACTACAAAATGCTTTTGCTTAAATTGTCTTCACACTTGGTGAAGGAAAAGGTATGTGTTTATGAGCAAAGATTTGTTGATCGAGATCAGTTGGGTCATCGTTGCCTTGATGCTAATCGTGAGTGCAGTTGTTATGGGGGAGATCGCAACCAGGCATACGCCAAATTGGGTGCCGATGCGCTTGCTTGTGTCCTTGAAGACGGGAACTATCCACACCCCAGAGTTTGCGGTCGATCGGGACGGAATCTATGAAATCGTAATCGATCTCGAAAACAAATTTGGCATCGAGAAAATGCAGTGCCTCTTAGGCACAGCGAATCGCGATTCGCCACAATGCGTGGGTGTGCCCGACCTTATCGACATTTCGTGGACCTTATTTGAAGGGAATGAAGCGATCACAACCGGGAACTCACAAAATTCTCCTGGCCTCATACAGTCGGATACTCTTACGAGGTATCTCGGGACGGTTACATGTCAAAGAGGGCACCGATATAGCTTCACGCTAGAAATCAAGAAGGACGCGTCGGACTTGGATGTTGCGCATCCGACGATCGTGGTTGAGGTTCCCTATGGAGATTTCAAGGATTATGGTGTCGGGGTCGCGATAAGAAAAGCTGAGGCCTGGTCCTTGGGGATTTTGGGCATTGTTCTTTTTGTCGGACTGTTTATCTTTCATATCCGCAGACGCAACACCGTTTGTTGATCGCAAGAATGGGCGGCGAGGGGCGGGTGGCTCGGTCCACAAACAGATAAGTTGGCCGTCGAAATCAGCAACACGGGTGACCTACGCTTTTGATTCGATGGAAGAACAGACCGAACATTCTCTCGAAGACAAAGGTCAGCGCGTGGGTCAGACCTCGAAGCGCCCGACCTCCGCCTCCTTGTCCAGCGCCCGAATGCTCCCTTGAGGTCAAGTATCATCACATTCCTAGGGTACCCCCGGCTCATCATACGTTTTGGTATGTTGTATTTCAAGGTCAGTCCTTGAGGTTTTCAGCCCGTCCCGAACACTTAAGTCCTCCCTTCGGCTACTTGCGGGAAGATGCCCCCCGCAACACCGTAGGGAAGAACCGTTCTAGCGACCCTACTTACGCTCCTTACAGCTTCGGGCCTGCCCCATGTTATTGTTTTAATGCTGGCCTAATGTACGGCTTGGCGCAGCTTTTTGTGGGTTTAGACTATCACAAATACAAGTATGACGCTGCTTTTGGGCCAAACAGCAACAGCTTTACTCGCGCACTCGAAGAGGAAAGCGGGTTACCAGTAACTCTTGTTGGTCCGCCGAGAGCGGCGGGTTGGAGCTACCCTCTTACCATCCCATGAAACCGGTCCCCAACAAGTACGCTTGGTCTTGCCGATTCAGTCGAGTCTGGCCGCTAATCTGCTGGTGGTCGGTCTTAGTCATTTCTGCCGTAGTTGGCCTCCAGAAAGTGGCTGCCCGGAACGCGGGCAATCTTAACTTCGCATCGCAAATGATCGCCGCGGAAGCTCGGCCAGGGGAATCGGTTCAGGCCGAGCTAGTTCGACTCCAACAACGGACGGGGCTGAGTTTGGCTTCCTTCGGATTCGGGCTCAACGTTGTCTTGTTTGACAAACGCACGCTGGTTCAGATTCCCATACCAACCGGGTTAGCGCTGGTGAGTGGAACTTTCTCTCGCGACGGCACCGAGATCATAGTCAGCCGCTTCAGCCCAAGTGCATCAGATTCTCTAGAACTTCTTATGGCAGATGGGAGCGATTTGCGGGAATTACCATTCACGCCCGCCGGCGATGTGCCGAGCCACGTTCAGTCGCTCTGCTGGTCCTATGACAAGTCCAGATTAGCCGTGGGTGTTCACCGAGGTTTCCCAGAACTGAAATTAGAAATCCTGAATTTGGGCTCGGGCGTTGACCAGACAGTCGCCCCAAGTGTGAAAGAGCTGACATCGCAATGCTGGTCGTCCGACGATAAAAGCATAGTCTACGAAGCGGGCGATGGCGTGCGGACCTATGAGGTTGGAAACGACAAGTCCTCAACCCTCCTCGCCCCTGGGGGAAAACATCCAACGTGGTCGCCCGACGGAAACTGGATCGCGTTCCGTGACCGTAATACGTTCTACGAAATCCGTCCCGACGGACGAGACAAGAGGAAACTGCTCCCTAGCAGAGACGTGTGGAGCCCTCTCTGGTGGTCGCCGGATTCACGCTTAGTAGCCTACGTAGCTTCGGTGCCATTCGCAATCGACGACGTCTATCGGCTTCATGTCCGGAGATTGCAAGACAATTCCGACGATTGGGTGGCGGAGGGTCAAATCTCCGGCGACTACCGGTGGCTAATCAGTCCGCAACTCGTGAGACAAGCCGGTTCTCAGACGAAACTTCATTAGACTGATTAGATGACGTTGTCAGCTCCTTCCGAGTAATCTTGGTGGCGCTAACGACGCTTACGCTGCCGCCTGCGTCATACAGCGAGAAAACACCGTCATGCCACCGAAATCTGCGTGGAGAGATCACTTTGATATTTGCCGCTGCCGCCTTGCGTCGGGGCCAATCCGTCCGCGTGATTTTGGGTTCGGAATCCGACGCTTGGTTCGCGGGAACAGTACGGGAACGATAAGCGTTCCCTCGTGTTCCCTACGGCGGTTTTCTGTTCCTGCCAGTGCTCGTAAGTCCTTGAAATTCCGAATCAAGGTGCTCTGTCACGGCAACGTCCTGCATTCGCAACTTCCCAGAAGCGGACTTCTGGGGCGCGAACCAGAAGTCACTTGTCCGAACAGGCGCCCGGCAATCTCGCGGTCGCTCAACCCCGCGGCGATCAGTCCGAGAATCTCCAGTTCGCGCGCTGTGACGCCAAACTGATCCACGTGCGCCTGGTCAACGGCGAACGGGCTTGCATCCGCCGCCGGGGTTTCCTTGATGATGGCATCCGGCTTCTTCTTGGTGAGCGTCAAGCCCGGCCTGATCCCAAGTCCGGCAAAGAGGGCAGCGATCAGCGCGCCGTAGATCTCGACCGAACGTTCAACAACCAGGTAGCGGTACTCCGTCAGTTTCAAAATCACGATGAGTACGCCGCCGCACACGCCGTAAAGCAAAATGTCGCCCACAGCGCGACGGCGCGCACTAGGTGCGGAGGTGGATTCCCTGGCGGTGGCCACCACGGGCGGCAATAATATCCGAAGAAAACAACCTCGGGGAGCGCCAGCCTCGAGAACAAGCAGGGGAAAAAATCGGAGGCGCCGCAGCCACACGGCGCCCCGAGGGCTGGGCTTACTTGATGAGGTTGACGACCATCGAGACGGATTTGCCCGTCGCGCCGGCACCGGCAGTGGCAGTGACGTTGAGGGTGAAAGTGCCGGTAGCCGCGTTATGTTGACTCGAACCGCCGCTGGAGCAGCCGCCGACGTAGAGTCCCACGAAGACGAGGCCGAGCACAGCCAACGTGCTTTGTATCCGGCGACGTCTCCGCCATCCGAGTGGCAGCACCACACCGGCCAAACCGAAGGTCGAAGTGGCAACCCACAACCGGCTGTCTCCGACGCGGCTGGCGAGCGCGCCACCGGTTTTTATCGCCAGCATGATCGTGGCCGGATGAACTCCGTCGGGCGTCACCGTTGCCGGACTAAAGCTGCAGCTCACGTTTGCTGGCAAGGTTCCGCAAGAAGCCTGAACCGGCTGCGAGAATCCACCCAATGGAATGATGTTGAGCGAAGCGGTTCCGGTCTGCCCGTCCTGAATGGTCAAAGTCGCGGGAAGAGCTTGGAAGACGTAGTCGCTGATCATCTCCGTGATGGGAGCGGATACCGACGGGGTGAGGACAGAATCACCCGGATAGCTTGCCGTCAGGTTATGAGGACCACCTGCGAGCGTCTTGATAACCAAAGTGGCGGTGCCGGTTGAGTCCAATGCGGCCGTGCCGACCGAGGTTGAGCCGTCGAGAAAGGTGACGGTCCCGGTGGCGGGGTGCAGCCGGACATCCGAGTTGTCGACCACCGCAGTCAATGTCACAGCGGCACCCACCGGAGCATTGGCTATATCCGCAGTGAGAGTGGTAGAGGACGGAGCGTTTGCGGCAATGTCCACGAACGGCGTTGCCACTAGCCCTTTGACGTTGGCGTCGCCGGTATAGCTTAGGCGGAGAAGGCGGTGGCCCGCAGTCGCGAAGGTCGTTTGCACGAAAACGCACGAACAACCGTTCGCACTTCCGTCCAGCTGACCCGAACCTAACGTGACCGGCGTTGGACCCGTGATATCTGTGATTGTGACCGTGCCGCCGAAGGAGGCAAAACCATTGTTCGTAAATCCTATTTGCGCACCGAGCTTTAGAGGAGCGTTGGCCACCGCAGTCCCAACCGGAAAGAAATCCTGCAACAAAGAATCGGCCTGGGTGACGGTGTAGCTGTACGGTGTGGACTGGCTGGCGCCAAAGCTGGCGTCGCCCGGATAGCTGGCTTGCAGTTGGTGCGTTCCGGCCGGGAGTCCTGCGGGAAGAATTGGGAAGCTGCTCGATTCGCTGGTGGGATTCACTCCTGGTGCCAACACTCCGGACTTCTCACCGTAATTCAAGATCATGGGTCCGAGCGTGAAGGTGCCAGTGCCTGCATCGAAATGGCCGGTCTGAATGGGCTGGCCGTCGGCTTGCATTGTCACCTGACCGCTGGGATAGCCGAAACCGGAATCGCCGCCCACGACGATGCCCAAGTATAGCGGCAGACCGTAGCCGACCGAGACCGCGCTGGGCGTCCACGACCCGCCACCAACCGCGCCAACAAATGTCTTGCTGGACTCCGGAGTGACGGTCACCTGAACCGGGGACGAAGTGCTTGAATAATACGTGCCGTCGCCACTGTAACGCGCGGTGATGCCGTAGGTCCCTCCCGGCACTGTGGACGTTTTAAGATTAGCTGTGCTGCCCGATGAACCGGCAATCAGAACTCCGTCTCCCGCTGCGATGGAATCGCCGGTAGCTGACGCCGACTGGAGCGCGACTGTTCCGGTGGGAGCCTTGCATGTTCCCGAGCAAGTCACCTTGGCCTGAAGTTGAATGGGCGTACCGTGAACCACGGGCATCGCCTGCCCGCTCGCAAGCTTCAGAGTAGTTCCCGAGCCCGCCGTGGCAACGGCTGTCTGCCAGTTGTTGACGAGGGCGTTGACGTCCAGCGAACCCAGGCCTGTTGCAAGGTCATAGCCCGGTCCGGCGGAATAGCCGACTGTATATTGTCCTAGTGGATCGGGAACCTTGTTGTCGCCCTTGGTAGTGTCGTGATAGACGCCGGCCGTAGACGCCAGCCGATAAAACACATAGTTGGCGAGACCTTGCGGTTGGCCACCCATCTTCTGGATTACAAGCGCCATGATGCCGGCAGCAGAAGGACTAGACAACGATGTACCACCAGCCGTGTAGAAGTAGTTGCCGAAGGAACAGCTGCTGAACAAGCAGACCAAATAGCCGTCGTGCAGCGCGGCGCTCAGCGAAAGGTCCGGGAGATCGCGCTTGCCGTCATTCGGCACGCCAGGCGCTGTCTGCCAATCGGGCTTCGCGTACAAACTGCTGACGCCACCGCTACCGGCCCACAGCGAGACGTAGTTCGGATCGTTGCTGCTTTCATTCCACACCGTCTCTGGAATGTAACTTAGAACGGATTTTCCCGTGGTTGGATCGGTCGTTTCGCTCCAGTAGGTGCTGGCATTGTTCGCGTCGTCAAATTGGGTGCCACCTACTGCGATGTTATACGGAGTGGAGGCGAGGCCATTGACTGCCAATCCTCCGGAGGCGTACAGGCCGCTGCCCGGGTAATCGCAGCCCGCGCCGCCATTATCACCCGACGAAACAAATGCAGTGATGCCCTCGGCAGCGGCTTGCTGCCAGAGTGCGTTGTAGAAAGCGGTGCCGACTGGGCCCATTGCGCTCTCGCAAGAGCCATAGCTGGTACTCATCACCGGAGCCAGATCGTGATCCACGATGTAAGCGGCAGAAATGTCCACACCGTCGGCAAAATTGCTTTGCGAAACTACGAACTTGATGGTGGCCATGGGCGCCACCGCTCCCGACCAGGTCACATCCAGCATGGCTTCGGGCATATCGCTGGAGGTCTGGCCCGGATCGTCACCATTGACGATGATTTGGGGATCGTTTGCAGGAAGGCCCAGGTTTGTGCGAAAGTCGCGGACATTTTGGACATCTATGTTGCTGCGGCCGACGATGGCAATCGTCTGTCCTGTACCGTCAATGCCCGAGTCATAGAGCGGTTGCACGTTGTAGATGGTCGCGAAATCAGCGGGGGTCATATAGTGCGACCCGTCATCGAAGGTGAAGTTTCCCTTGCTCTTCTTGAAGTGAACTTTTCCGCCCAGCAGCACGGTAGAAACCGCTTTCGGATCGCCGTGCAGGCGCACCACACCTTTGACCACTGACTGCAAGGCGGCGGGAATCTGGATGTCGCTGGAATTCGAAATGAAGCTTTGGCCCTTGTACGTGTAGGTATGCATCTCCACGGCAAATGCATTTTCGACCTGTGAAGCATTTCCGCTGAAAACGATGAAGCGGCGGCTTTGCGAGACGTCGTGAACCGTGAATCCCTGGTTCTGCAGCCACTGCTGTACCTGCGCGGCGTCTGATTCCGTCACGCCGAACTGTTCGCCGAACTGCGCGGGCGTCAGCCACTTGTGAAACGACGGCGAGGAAGCGTCGTGTAGCGCGCTGACGAATTCTCGCGCCGCCAATTCCTGATCGGCCGAGGGCGTCAACATTAGCAGCATTCTGCCGAGATTCTGCCCGCCAGGAACACGTCCGGCATCCACGCTTTGCGTCACAACACTTGGGGTAGTTCCGGAAACCGGCACACGCTCATTATTTTTGATTGCGCCGGTAATGCGCGTCTGACACGTTGCGGGCTGCGCGAACGCCAGAGCCAGCAAACAGCTCGCGATTCCGGCGGCGCGTAGAAACCAATTCTTATGACTCAATGGGTGTATCCTCCTGAAAAGTGAACGAACCTGAGCCTTTTGAAATCCCAGCATGAGTGTCCGGAACATCCCCGAAGGCAGAAGCCAACCCCGGAACCGGTGCTGCGCACGAAGAAGCCTTTGATAAGTGGTCAAACGGCGGGACAACCTACCCTATATCATCGGATGACACAGGGCCGTCGCGGCAAGATTCTGCGGACCACACCCACGCGCCGCTGCGGCTCCAAAGGCTCTCCTAACGCGGGCTGTTACCGCAGTGCGGCCCAATGCGAATCGCTGCTGGTCCGCATTTGGCCAAGATCTCACTGCCTAACGGCAAATCGGTGACGTTGCACGAGCCGGCGCGGCGAGAACATCTCACGAACGAGAATTTGTGTCGTTGTCCTAGAGCAAGTTCGAGCTTGCTCTCGAACACCTATGGAAGGAAAAACGTAGCGAGACGGAAAGAATGCGGGGCCCTTACGGTTCGTGCAAAAGAAATCGCGAGGGATGCCGCAGCAGGAGTTTGCCGCGGCTCTTTTTCATGGCACCGCTGCGTTGCCACGCACTCACAAGGCGGCTGGCTGTGAAAGGTGTAATGTGTGCCGTGTTGGCCAATTCCTCGTTGGTGACTTCGAGTTCGAGGCCACCCGGAACTCGTCGCCCGATGGATCGAAACAGAGTGTCCAGGACGCCTGCCAGTCTTTGTTCAGCAGAGTGGCAGGTGAGCGCGACGTGCGCGGCCACATACCACGCTAGATAGTCCGAGGCGGTGGACAGCGCATTCTCGAGCAGGATCGGATATTGCGTCACAAGACTTCGGATGGTGGCGCGGTCCCAGACGAGAGCGCTGCAATCTTTCACTGCTTCGGTGCTGAGAAGGTACAAGCCGGGCTTGGGCAGCAGCGCCATTCCTCCGATGACCTCTCCCGGTCCAAGCCAATGAAGTATGACGTGCTGACCCGACTGAGCGTCGACGAAAAATCTGGCGCGACCGTGCGTAAGCAGGAACAGGTGGTCCGCAGAATTTCCCTGGCCGGTAATTATCGAATTGGCGGCGATCCGGCGAGGCTTCGCAGCGAGGAGGACCCTTTTGCGATCCGATGGAGTGAGTCCATCGAGGAACTGCGACCTCCAATCTGCTGAAACGATTGCTATCCCCGACTCCGGCATTCATGCTTATCCCTGGAACGGAAGTAGGCCAGTCTCAACGCTGCGGGCAGGTATACGCACAAAATGTTTCTTCGGCAAGGTAAATAGTTCGAAGAAGATTTGCCCTTGTCAAAACTGCACAACGACGTTGCACTCTTCTGAGACCGCCGAAATCAAAGGAAACAAGATGAAGGTAAGGAGTGTGTCCCGAGTCATTATTTGCATCTGCGAGTTGCTCTATCCGGTACCCCGAACCATAGAAGGTTACGCGATACGTCAGCAAGAGTACGGGAGCCGAAAAACGAGACCACGGTAGTTCGGTCGGCAACCGGCAAGCTATCCAGAAACGGGTTTCGAGGAAATATCGACTGAAGGCTGAAATTGGCGCGTCCGGTTGTCACCCGTGCCGCTCAAAGTTTTGTACAAGACCGGACGAATTCCCCTTAATGCCGCCTTTTGCCGCCTCGTATTTTTTTAAATTCGCTCGCGTCAATAAGATATGGCGGAAGCGTGTGGGAGTCGAACCCACCATCCTGGCCGCTAAGGACAGGATCAATGGCTTTGAAGGCCACGAGGATCACCGGACCCTATTCGCCTCCGATCTTGAAGGACATCAAGGATACGTAACTTACTGCGCGCAAACAACTCTGCTCGGCGCTCGAGGATGGCGAGATTCTTTGCGGCTGCGGTTGCGGAATTCTGGACAGTGCTAATTCCTGGGCGTATCGGGAGATGCTGGGGGTGTTTGCTTTGGGGGGACTTCGTTTGATTTCTGCGTCTCGACCGAGACTGCTTGGAAGGTGCCGTTTGCGCCGGGCGCTTGAACGGTCTTGGTCTGCTGAGCGCCGGAGGCAGCGTATTGCACGGTGTATTTGGTTTTTGCGGTGACTTGCAGGCCGTCACTGCGATTACCTGGGTTGGGACCCTGCTCGGTTGTTGTTTGGTCGGAAGCCTTGTTTTGGGTGGTAGTGATTCGCTGGTTCAGATGCAGCTGGCCGTCCTGGGCTGCTCCGGGAACATACGTAGAATATGTCTCGACGGTACTCGTTGTTTCCCCCGTGGCGTTTTTTGTTTCCTGGCCGACCGTGCGCGAATATTCGGAAAGCTTACCGTCTGAATCGGGGCGCGACACGCGGTCGTCGGTGGTTTGATCGTTGCCGTTTTGCTTGATGGTTTTCTCGCTCACCTGGCCCAACACCCAGTGGCCGTTGGCGCCCGGCAGTAGCGTGGTGGTCTTTACCTCGACGCTATTGTCCGGATCGCGCTTTTGTAACTCCTGCGTCTGTACACTTGGATTAAAGCCGCCATTGCCGTCCGCGAGGTACACCGTGGTTCTGGTTTCCTGCGCGTCCTGACTCGTCTTTTTCGTATCGGCGACTTCGCGGAGCGCGACGCGAAGATTTCCATTCGCATCAGAATGCGAGGTGGTGCGCACCGTGTGAGCATCGCCGCCAGCGGAGGTTCGTGCTTCCTCTTCGTTTACCTGCGCCAGATATCTTTGTCCATTCGCATCCCACCTGAAGGTGCGCGCCACTTTACGGGTGGTCGTGGCGTTCAGTTGAATCGTTTCGGTTTCGGTGTCGGAATCAGGCTGGTAGCTGCCGTCGGGTCCAAGCATCTCAACACTCTGCCTATCCACGGTTCGGTTGCCGGACGTGGTGTGGCTCTCCGTGGTGCGCAGTGGAGTGGTGTTGTCTACGTGAGTTTGCGCGGTCGTGGTCCAAGATTCATCCGTGGTTTTCGGCTGAGCATCTTGTGCGCGGGTGCAGACGGCGGAGGCTAACGACAGAATTACAACGATCAGCGAGCTAATCAAAAGCTTGTTGGCAGGCATACTGAGCTTCTTGTTGGACTGTGACAATGCCATGTGGCTGCTCCTGCCACTTCGAGGATGCCAAGCGCGAATGAAATCGAAATTCGGGGAAGTGTGACTCTTTCAAATCGTGGCTGGGCGCCAGATTATTTTACTGGGACAGGAGAAATGGGCTTCGTGCCACCGGATCCACCGCCGGCTGAACCGCCGGACCCGCCTGAACTGCCTCCGCCCTGACCGCCACTGCCCGGCTGGCCACTGCCGCTACCGCCACCGCCGCCTTGACCGCTGCCCGCGGAACCCCCGGCGCTACTGCCGCTTCCGCCACCGGAAGAAGCGGTCGAAAGGGTCGTTGCCGCGTCATTGTAACTTTTGCCGTTCGACGTTCCAAAGCTATAGACCGCGACCAGGACGACCAGGACGATCATAGCCAACAGCAGCGCATATTCTGCGATGTCGTCACCAGAGTCATGTTTCCACAGGGCCTTTAAATTTGTCTTCATGGCAGGACCTTCTATTGCGCAGGCCGACTACCTATTGCGCGACCGACTACGCGTTTGAGAGTCTGAAGAGCTTGAGTACTTGTATACTCTCTTTTCTCCGCATGAGCAACCATTTGCAGCTCGCCAACCCAGAGGGGGCTGATGACGTACCAGCCGCGCGTTTTGACTAAATCATTCCACCAATTGCGCCATCCACGAAGCTCTACTGCCTCTTGTGATTGCCCGCTCGGTGAGGATTGTGTGCGTGCCTGTGGGCGCGATTTTTGTAATGCGGATTCGATCTCTCCGGGTGATTTTTGTGAAACCACTTGCTCGGACCGCTCGCTGATGCCGGCTGGGCAAACGCAAATAAGCAAAGCGTGAAAAACAGAATCGAAATTCTAACTACATTGGGGTTTTTCATAACTTATCCATGCTTTCGCGAGCGTTTTTGAACATAGGCTCCGCTGGCTGAGCGGCGGCGGTGCGCCCGAGAGATGACTACGCTGACGCAATCACCTTGTGGCATACGACTGCCCTTGCATTTCTGCGAAGTTACTTGTTAAGTCGCGTGATTTCCAGGTGGTCACCGACCTGCGTGCCCGTCCGGTAAATCGTGTGCGCCGGAAGCTCCAGGACGCTCATCGCTTTCAGCGAAACCGCCGAGATTCGAAATGGACGCACGTGCTCCTCGACATGAACGACTTCCTTTTCCTTGCTGAGAAAAATGAGGTCAATCGGAAAAAGCATACCGATAGTGTGGACTCCGCGAGAAGGTACGATCCAAAGGCCGCGGCCAAGTTGCGCCCAGCGCTTGGTCTTGCCGAGCAGTCCCACGAGCCGGCTCAAATAGCTGTCGGCGATGGTAGCCTCCGTGGCCACAAACGTCTCTTTCGTCTTGTTGTAGATGTATAGGTGACCATTTGGGACTGGAGCTTTGCTAGCCATGGGTCCACCATTTCCGCCCTCACGAGCGTCGTTCATTGGTCAGTCTCCGTTGGTTCTAATGCGTACGCCACTACTCCACGATCCGTCGCTTGCGGCGCCAAACGATGATGAACAGAACCACCACAGCCAATGCTCCTGCCACTAACCGAATCAATGTAACGTTGTCCATTTGCTTCTCCTTTTTTTTGAGTCAGCCGTCTTACGGGCTTAAGACCTTGCCGCCAACATCACCTGTTGAGAGCAGGTAAAAACTGCCTCATCAAAGTGATCACCGCTGGGCCCAGAATCACTACCATCAAAGCCGGGAAGATAAAGAACACCAATGGAGGCACCATTTTTACGGTGGTCTTGGCACTCATTTCTTCAGCGCGCTGACGCCGCTTGATGCGCAAGTCATCCGAATGAACGCGAAGCGACTGCGCAATGCTTGTTCCGAACCGTTCGGTCTGGATTAGCATCGCGACAAGTGCCTTGATGTCTTCCACGCCGGTCCGCCGCGCAAGTTCACGCATCGCTTCGAGCCTGGTTTTACCGACGCGCATTTCCATATTTACCAACTGCAATTCCTCGCTAAGCTGCGGATGGGTGATGCGCAGTTCGTGTGCCACTCGTATGAGCGCCTGATCCAGCCCCAGCCCCGCCTCAACGCAGATGACCAGCATGTCCAGGGCGTCCGGGAGGGCGAGGCGCAGCCGATGTTGACGCGCTTGAACCCTCCACATGAGCCAGAGTTCGGGAAGTAGATAACCGATGATCGCCGCCAACAGTGGAACGAATATGGGTTGCAAGTGGTAAATCCCGGTCGTGAACGCCAGCCCAACGAAGGCAACAGGCATTAGAATCTTCAGGCCGTCCATCGCCATCAGGGCTCTGCCGCTTCGATAGCCCGCTCGAACCATCGGAAGTTGCGCTTTCGATCCGACCGGCGCTGGAGTGGACGATACGAGACTCCCCACGGCAGCGAGGCTGTTGCGCACCCGCTCTTTCTGTTTATCCGCAAAACTGGTTTCGCGGAGCTGGGGCTGCGGCGGCGGCTGAATCAAACGCGAAAGTCGCTTTCCAATCCCGATTCCACCCGGGGCCAGCGCGTAGAATAAAGCGGCCAGCACGGTGACGGTCGCCAAAAATGTAACTGCGGTAACGGCCCACAGCATCGACGTCTCTCCTTGACGGCTATCAGACTTCGAAATGAATGATCTTCCAGAGCAGCATCGAGCCGATCAGTTGCATCGTTGCCGCGACGCTAAGCACCAAAGGACCCGCGGGATCATCAAACAGGATATGGATGTAGTGCGGGTTGATTATCAGGAGCAGCAGCGCCATCAAGGGTGGCAGCGAAATTAAAATACCTGCCGTCAGTCTTCCCTGCGCCGTGCGTGTTTTTACCTCGCGATAAATTCTGAAGCGGTCACGGATCACGTGCGCGAGCCCGTCGAGGATCTCCACCAGATTCCCGCCGGTCTCCTTCTGAATGAGCAGGGCCGTGACAAAGAATCGGACATCCACCAGAGGGATTCGTTCCGTCATATTCAGCAATGCGTCGCGCAGCGGAAGGCCAAAGTTCTGTTCCTCGAACGTGGCGCGGAATTCCCCGGCCACCGGCTCAGATGATTCCTTGGCGATCATTTCCAAACCAGTGGTGAAGGCATGTCCGGCGCGCACCGCGCGGCCCAGCAGATCCAAAGCCTCTGGAAAATGCTCCTCGAATTCGCGCAAGCGGCGGCGGCGTTTGAAGGCGACTATGGAAAACGGGGCGACCGTTGCCAATATTGCCGCTAACAACGCGATGGGAAATTGCGGATACAAAATTTTGGTAATGAGGTATGAACCCAATCCGATTACCACGCTCATGAGTAGAAGCTTGGCCGGTTTTGTTTTCATGCCAGCTTGCGACACGAAGTCGCGCAAGCGCGAGGACCAAGTCCAGTGCACCAACAGGCGGTGCACGGCAGGAACACTGCTGAGCATTTCGTCTCTCACTAGTTTCAGACCTAGCGAGACGTTACCGCGTTGCTCGGCTCTACGGACTGACTCCATCCGGCGCCGCACAACCTCCTGACTGGCGTCAGTTCCCACAAACATCCAGATCAACGCGATGATTGCCACCACGGTCAAGAACGTCAAAATGGAGAGTAGTAGCGCCATGGCGACCTCCTTAACGCGCCCTTCCCATCTCGAACATGGACATCGGCAGCTGAATACCGGCTACCAGCAAGCGCTCCGCGAATCTTGGACGAACTCCTGTGGGAATGAATTCGCCAATAACCTCTCCGTTTTCGCGAATGCCGCGTTTGCGGAAAACAAAGATGTCCTGCATGGTGACGATTTCACCTTCCATGCCCGTGATTTCAGCGATGCTGATGACCTTGCGAGTTCCGTCGCTGAGACGGCTTACTTGAATGACCACATCGATCGCTGATGAGATCTGGCGGCGGATCGCGGTGTCAGGAATGCTCAGGTTGGCCATTGCGACCATCGTTTCCAGCCGGCTGAGCGCGTCGCGGGGAGAATTCGCGTGAATCGTTGTTAGCGAGCCGTCGTGCCCCGTGTTCATCGCCTGCAACATATCCAATGCTTCCTCGCCGCGGACCTCGCCAACGATGATGCGATCCGGCCGCATACGCAGGGAGTTGATCAACAGCTGACGCTGATAAATCGCGCCTTTGCCTTCGATGTTGGGCGGCCGTGTCTCCAGGCGGACCACGTGTTCTTGATCGAGTTGCAACTCCGCCGCATCTTCGATCGTGACAATGCGCTCGCGATTGGAAATGCTGGAAGACAAGACATTCAGAAATGTGGTTTTGCCGGCGCCGGTGCCACCAGAAATCAATACATTCAGCCGGGACTTGACGCAGGCGCGCAGCAAATCCAACATGCCCGCTGTGAGAGTGCGATTGTTCAGCATGTCGTTGGCCGTCAGGCGCTCGCGACCAAATCGCCGGATCGAAAGGCAGGGGCCATCCACTGCGAGCGGCGGGACAATCGCGTTCACGCGCGATCCGTCTGCGAGGCGCGCATCCACCATGGGCGAGGATTCATCTATTCGCCGGCCAATCGCGGAGACGATGCGATCGATGATGTTCATCAGATGCGCATCGTTCCGGAATTGCACGGACGTCTGCTCGAGAATCCCTTTTCTTTCGACGTACACGCGCTTGTATGTGTTAACCAGGATGTCCGAAACCGTGGGATCAGCCAGGAGTGGCTCCAGCGGACCGAGTCCGAATACCTCGTCGAGAACCTCCTGGGCCAGGCGCTCTCTTTCCTGCAAGTTCATCGGTGTGGATTCACCGACGACCAGAGCCTCGAGGATATGGCCTACCTCACGCCGGACTTCTTCTCGATTAACCTCAGTCAATCGGTCGAGATTCAATTTCTGAATCAGTTTTCGATGGATCGCGGTTTTTACCGCGCCGAAATCCGTTCGCGTGATGGCCGGAGCAACTGATGGCATTGTGTCCTACCTCTTGCCTGGAAATGAAAAGAAGCCGCCGAGCGAGCTCTTCTTCGGAGGCGGCGGCGATTCCACGCCAGTCAACTGCGAAGCGATCTGGCGGTACCGTCCGCTCAATACGTTGTTGTGGTTTTCCATCAACGGCGTCCCGAGGTTGATGGATTCCGACGCCTTCCGAAAATCATTGGGGAGGCAGGCAAAAATAGGCCGACTGATATCCTTTTGAATACTGCGCAAGACTTCGTCGTCACCCTTGTGCCAGCGGTTGATGATGATGCGAGCACGCTCAGGCTCGATCCCAAAGCCCTTCAGCGCCAAGAGACGGCGTTCCAAGGTCCAGAGCGACGGAACATTCGCCTCCGCGACGATCAGAATCATTCGCGCCATGCGTAAGATCGAACTCCATTCGGATGAGAATTGCGAACCCATATCCACCAGCACCATATCGAAAACGTTCTGCGCCACGTTCACCACGCGCTCCAGCGGCGGCACCGGAATGGTTTGCCATTCCTCGGGCTGCAGCGCACCTCCCAGAATTTCCAGCTTGGTCTTGTGCGGCGTCATCAAGCCGCTGAAAAAATGGCTATCCAGGCGATCCAAGTTGTCCACCGCGTCGCGAACCGTGAATCGCGGATGCAGATCGAGCAGCAAATGCACGTTCCCCAGCGGGCGCGCAAAATCAAGAAGAGCGACGTGCTTTCGCGCGAATATAGAAAGTTGCACGCCCAGGTTGACGCCCACCGTCGTCGCTCCTACCCCGCCTTTTGCTCCCATCACTACAATTAGCTTGTCCAGCGATGGCCGGTCCTTCGCTTCCGAAGAATCCTGGGCGAACCGCCACAACATTTCATCCAACACTTCGCTGCCAACCGGCTTGGGCAGAAAATCCTGAACTCCGCTGCGCATCGCTTCGAGCAGAAGTTGAGGGCTTGGCGGAACAATCGCGGAAACAGCCACGAGCTTGATCGACGGGCGAATTCGCCGCAGTTGCGATCCGAATGTGAAATAGGTTTCCGGGTCGCGCGACAAGTCCAGAAAAACCACATCCGGCAGGGCGTCCGCCGAGTCCGGTAGCCGGTCCAAAGGAATCGTCCATTGCTTGATTGATTTCACGATACCGATCTGCTGCAGCCCAGCCAGCAACTGCGCCGAACTTGTCGTATCCCCACTAGCGATTGCCACGGTTAACATTGGCCGATTGTCCTGACTTCTCGAATTTCGTGCTTCAATGAGCCTGGGACGGGCATCCCGTTGTTCACTTCGGCGACTCAGATGGCGCCGTTAGCGGAGCCAGGAATTCTTTGGGCATGGCCGGCGCGGGCAGCGCGGTATCCGAAGGGTGCACGATTCGCGGCGTCACCACGATCAGCAGTTCGTTCTTGCTCTTGATCATCTGCCGGCTTTGAAAGAGCTTCCCCAAGATCGGCACGTCTCCGATCCATGGAATCTTGTCGAACTCATCCGTCACGCGGTTATCGAGCAAGCCTGCAATCGCAAAACTTTGCCCCTCTCGCAATTCCACATCCGACTCCGCCCTGGTAGTCGTCAGCGCCGGAATCAAAAAGCCCTGAATCGTCAGAGCGTTGGTGAAATCCAGCGAGCTGACCTCGGGCTTTACCTTCATATGAATCAGTCCGTCCGGAGCCAGCGTCGGTAAAAAGTTCAAACGCACGCCGAATTCTTTGAACTGAATCGTGATTCCCGCAAAACCCCCGCCTGTGCTTCCTTGTAATATCGGGAATGGAAACTGGCCGCCCGCCAGGAAACTGGCTTCCTTCCCGGACTCGGTCATCAAATTCGGTTCCGCCAGGATCTGCAGCACGTTCTGCTGCTCCAGGGCCTCAATCGTCGCGGCGAAGTTGATGTCCGGCCGATAGATGAAGATATTGAGCAGGTTACTCAGGCCTAGGGCGGACGTCGCTCCGCTCGAGCCGTTTCCAGTGGAAGGGCTCACGAGCTGCGGAGGCGAAAACTGCTGCGTTGAAATCACTCCAATATTCTTCGCGCCCGGCAAGCTCAAAATGTTGATGCCGAGCTGCCTCTCGAGGGTCCGATTGACATCCGCGAATTTCACTTCGAGCAGAATTTCAGCGTCGGGCGTCGGCGGAACCTCGATCAGGCTGGTAACTTTTGGCGCCGCCGTCTTCACGACTTCCAGAATCTTGTCTGCCACCGCCGCGGAAGACACTTTTCCAGACACAATCACCATGTCTCTGGAGGTCTCCACCTGCACCGGCTCCGCCGGGAAAACTTCGTGAATCTTCTGGGTCAGTCCCAGAATGTCAATGTCCACGGAAAGTTCAAACGCCTGGCTTTGGTCCGCCTCATCCCACAGCAACAGCGAAACTCCCCCGGGCGCTTTCCCGTTGACGAGCACTTGAAAAGGGCTGACCACAATCGCTTCCGCGATCGCCGGATCGGCCAACGAGACTCTCTTGATCTTGGTGGGTGAGGTAATCACCAGCGAACGTCCCACCAGCAGGTGCAGCGTCTGCGGCCCTTCAGACTCGTTCCCGGCGGCCGGCGCGGGCGTCTGCGGGATGGAGGCAGCGGTCGTCTGCGCGGCGCTGGGAAGAGTCTGGGGCATCGGCGTGATTGCCGCAGTGGGCTGCTGTGTCTGCTGAGCATTCGCGTCCGCTGCGCCGACCAGCAGCACGCCGCTGATCAGTATGCCGGCCAATGCTGCCCGGACCGCTGCGTTACGATTCGTCGTTCCGTGGCATTCGGACATTCGTTTCACCTGTAATGTTTTCACGGATTTGGAAAACTCTTGTTTTCGCGCTTGTTTCCCGTGATCACTTCGACGATGTATGGGGAGGGCGGCGGCGGAACATACTTCATGCCCGACGAAGGCTTGGGAGGCGGTGCGCCTCCGGCAAATAGCGACTCTTGCAGCACTGCCGCTGGCGCTGTTACGGTCGAATCGACCGCATTGCGCAGCGCCAATTGGATTTTGCCTTCCGTGCTGGCCATGGTCAGCCTCGCGGCGTCTTCCGGCGTAACCAAGAGCGTAATCACCGGTACGTTCTGCGGCTTCCCTTCGCGGTCTTGCTCAATCTTCTGTCCTGCGGCAAGCACCTTCACATTCTCCAGAATCGTCCGCGTGATGTTCTGGGTGCCTGCGCGTCCTCCTGCGGCGACGTTACCCGTCACTAGCACATCGACCATCGTTCCGGGAATCACGAATCCGGCGACGCCCACCACTTCGTTCACTGCCACCGAAAGCGCCCGCATACCCTCCGGAATGGTTGCGGACAGTCCGGCGCCCGATTGGATAGACGCTAGCTTGCTTTCGAGGATTGGCTCATTTTCGGCGACCGGAGTGATCAATGCCCGGTTTGCACAATCTTCGATGCGCGTGAACATTCCGGAAACAGGTTCGCCCGAGGGCCACGGAATCAACCGGAGATTGGAGGGGTCCACTCGCGTGCCCAACTGCAGCGGCGACGCCGCCACCACGATGTGCTGCGCGATGATTGGTTTAATGGCGCTGGCGTTCTTGAATGCGCGGTAGACATACATACTCAGGAACAACCCTGCTAGCACCGCGACCGTCAATCCGATCACCATCCGGTTTCGGTTCATCGAGAAGTCTCCTTACCTCAGCCTCAAACGCCCAAGCGTGCCGCGCAGTAGCAAATCACCGTGGCTGCCGCCACCGCCACTCCAAACGGCAGTTTCAGCAGTCCCGGGTTGTCCAACGAAATTTCGGGATTTTTGCGCAGCCCGAAGGACAGAAATCCCCGCATCAGCACGTACATGTTGCGCATCGTTTGTCTCACTCGATGCGTCCTCATCACTTCCACCACTGCCATCAGGCCGGATACCAAGAGACTTGCGACCAGCACGTACACGAATAGGATGGGTCCCAGGAAAGCTCCCAGCGCCCCCATGAGTTTCCAATCGCCCGCGCCCAACGCGCGCAACAACACCAGGGGAAGGAGAACACCCAGAGCCAGAGCGGCTCCGGCGAGTGAAGTCTTGGCTCCTGGTAAACCTGCGAAGACGGTATGCACGGTGACGCCGAGGATCAGCGCAGGAGCGGTGAGCCAGTTGGGAATCTTGCGCGTGCGCCAGTCCGTCCACGCAGCCGCAAGTGCGAGGGCGAGGGTAAGAATCCAGATGGTTTCAGTTCCGTTGATCACTGATACACAGTCCTGTCGTTCATAGTCCCAGCGTCATCGCTTCAAGCCTGATTTCCGACTCGCCGCAATTCGTGCGGGACGGGCGGTTTCACCGAGGTGCAGAGAAGCCGCTCCGAATTGCGACTTCTCGGAGCGGCCTGTTGCACAGCCAGTTGGTCGCGAATTACGTGGTGGTGCTCAAGCTTGTTGCGGCGCTCGTGAACACACTGTTGATCGCCGTAGCGAGCGGGGTCAAGGATCCGATTGCAGCCAACGCAACCAGGACCAACAACAACGCGTACTCCGTCAGGTCCTGTCCTTCCTCTTCCTTCCAAAGCCGAGCCAGCATATTCTTCATTTGTCTTCCCTCTCTTGGTATAAGCAAAACCACGTGGGAGCGTTGTTTGCCGCTAGCACCTAGTGCATCTACGGCACCAATCGAATGAGGCCAGAGTGACAGCGGTAACCACCTAAAAAAGAAGGCTTTCTAAAGTCTTCAGCCACACCCTGGTAGTCAGCCTAAAATCTGGCATCAAAACCGTCACCGCTTGTAGACGCCTGCATTTGTACCCACATGCTCTTTGTTGACGCCCTTCTTGGCTGCAATCTGTCGCAAAGACAACGGGCATAAGACCTGCGGGTAGTACAACACGGCGCTATGGTGCCAGCAGTTCGGTTCCGGAAGCTGTCTTGAGGGCGTACACGCGCACGTGGCCCGAGCTGCTTCGAAAGACCTCGGGCAGGCCGTTCCCCAACTGCCCTTCTCGCGCGAGCCCCGCTGAAGTCGCACCTGTCCACTCCATGCTGAAATCATCGTCGGACACGAGCCAATATTCCGCATGAATTGTGCGTGCGCTAACGGTGAGGCAGGAGATCTCGCCTTGCAGCAAAGACGGATCATAAAAGGCGGCGGGAGAAAATGCGATCGGACGAAGCGCTTGTCGGCCCGAGAAGAGAAAGAGGCTCACGTCCTCATAGGCAACTACTTTAGAGCTGGGAAGCGTGTTTGCCCTCAACCAGGTATAGGCTTCATGCTTTTCGGAAAGCAGCCTGCCGCGTGCCTGGCTCTGACGGGATATCAGGCGGCTATTGCCTTCCTGCGCCCAACCGATCCCTGCGGCGAAACCAGCAAGAGCAATCGTAAGCGACGCGGCAATCCATCGTTGCGTTCGTGGCTGGGAGCGCTCAAGCGACTCCCGTATGAGCACAGCCAGACGCTTCAAATCGATGCAAAGTCCTGCCGCAAAAAGCGGCAAGAAGGGCAGTAGGCCCCGGTCTGCAATCGGATACGGCCACAACAATAGTGGCACCACATAAAATCCTAGCGAGAAATGAATCGCTTGCCAGCCCGTCTTTCGGGCCAAGCGGAACACGCCCATAAATGCTATCGCTGACAGCACGGCCGTCGACGCCATACCGAGAACGCTCGGCCCGACGAACAGTGGAGCCGCAAGGTAGGACCCCGGCTGCAGAAAAAGCACGACTGCGTTCCGCTTGAGGATTGGCCAGAAGATGCCTCTATGCAGGCTCACAATTCTCCAAAAGCCGACGTAGCTGGTGTAAGACAGCCATGTTCCCTGCCACGCAGCCGAACATGTGGCGAGCGTCACCGGTGCCTGGTTTGGAGCAGATAGCAGAGCTCGCCATGCCAAGGCAGCGAAAAAAGGCGCCACGCAGGCGCTAAAGATTGCTCCTTTTCGCCACTCCCGGCGCCACAGCATCGCAGCCAGAACGCCTGCGGCGATCGGAACTCCCAATACGCGAACGAACATAGATAGGCCAACGAGAACGCCGCAGGCCGCCGCCGGCACCGCTCCCGGGCTACGCCGCAACGCGAAATTCGAAAGCACGATTACCACCAGCGCAAACGCCGCAAAAGGAATATCCGAAAGAACATTCGCGCTATACACCCGCACGATCGGCTGAAGAGCGCAGAGCAGAGTTAAAAGGAGTGCTTCTGGATCGCTGAGTGCATTAAGCTGCCGGAAAAATAAAAATGCCGCGCTCAAGAACAAGCAGCCAAAGGTTATCGTGAGGCCCGCGGCATCGGTCAAATTGCTTGGAAACGACGGGTTCAAACGCCAAACCCATGAAAGAATCCACGGATAAAGCACCGGGTAGTGTGTCGCTTTGGGAGTTCCCGGCACGCTGGGCAAAATGTATCCCTGCCCCTCAGCCAGCGCATTGGCAGAACTGAAATAAACCGTGTCGTCCTGAGTTAATCCGAAGTAGTTTGCTGGACGCAGCCGTACGACGGAGATTACATATAGGGCTAAAATGAGGATGAGGCCGAGCCACGGTAGAGTGCAGCGGTATGAGAAGTAATTCATCGCGACGAGTCAGTTTTTCCGCAAGGGACCGTCGCTAGGCTGGCGAACGTAGAGCGCGCTGACGCTGTCCCAGTAAATCCGCTTCCACTCAGGCGAGGCCGACAACACCGTTGCCATTGCTTCGTCGCGTTTCAAAAGGCAGGATTGAACGTTGTAGTGATCAAGAACAGCCAACGCGCCCGGCCTTAGATTGGCGATCTGCAGGTAGTCGGAGAACACCCCGCCGCGCTCGAAAACATCACCACGACCGTCAATAAATACCTTCTGTCCAGGCAGCGCCCACACCAAATACCCGCCGAAGCCGTAGTTATTGAACAGAGGTCCGGGCACGTGATGCTGGTGGATATACTGAACGGCCTCGGCGGGAAAGGTTTTAGCCACCAGTTGTTGCATTTCCGCATTGCTGCGGAAGTAATGCACGATGCAGCCGATGACGAGCGCCATCAACGCCGCGTTCAGGAGGAAAATATCCTTCTTACGGTCATAGCGCGGTACCCAGCGCGCGAAAGTCGTCGCCAGCAGCGGCGCAAAAAAAGGCACGAATAGAATCAGGAAACGAAGGTGAAGGCACGCCATCATGGTGCCGAAAAGAAAAAGTGCCAGTTCCTCGACCCGGAAGGTGAGCTGGAAAGCGACCTGCGTCACGAAAAAACCCAGCAGGAGGACCAGGAAAATTTTGCCGTCCAGCAAATTGAATGGCATCGGCTGCCATTCCAGGATGTTGGCCACATTCACAGGCTGCGACAAAGCCATATCGAAGGGATACATCGCGAGCCTTGTACCGTAGGGAGTGATTGGCAAGACCGCGAGGCACAAAAGAAAAATCAGTTCCAAACGCGTCCGTTGCGCTGCCGTCCACTGGCGCCCTTCAATCCCGCCCAATTCGAATTGTTTCAGGCCCGCCAGCCAGTACACGAAAATCGTCCCCAGCCCGACGATGAAGGAGCCATGCGTATTCACCCACAGTAGAAAAATCACTGGAAGGAACCATAGGAAGCGAGACTTGCCCTGGCGAAATAGTTCGAGCGCGATTAGCGTGAGAATTAGGAAGAAATACCCGAGCATCTGCGGACGCATCGAGAAAAACGGCGTGGCCAGCGCATAGAGCACCGCGCAAGCCACGAAGCTTGCCTTGGAATTTCCCGAGCGCAGCGTGGTGTAACCGTAGAGCGCCAGGATCACCGCGCTCGCGAGGACGATCAGCAAAGCCATCAAACCCTGCAGGCCGGCGATGCGCGCAATTCCTCCGAGCAACACCTCGCCCAGCCACTCGTATGCCATCCACGGCTGCCCGGCAACTGTGAACGAATAGGGATCAGTTGTGGGCCAGTGATGCGTCGAAAGTATTTCTTGGCCAACGCGAATATGCCACCACATGTCGGGATCGACGGAGAAAGTGCTCCCGACGACAAACACCGCGCCTACCAGCAACATTCCGAGCATGGCTGGAAACGAGATGGCGCGTTGTAGCAGCTGTCCAAGCCGGCGGGCTTGGGCAATTCCCGCTTGCAGCAAGGGCCACCTAGGCTCAGCTACTTCGCCGGCGGTGTTCGGAGGGGCGAGGGCGTGTGGCGCGCTACATACGTCCATTCCGCGCAGGATGTCATCCGATTCGCTCACGGTTCTCCACTACGTATGCTGGCCTTGCAAGTTGCGCGACGACTACTCTCGGTTGAGCATGGCTCGCGCGAAACTCCTAGTGAGCCACGACCATTTCGGACGTGCTCGACAGGGTGATCCCACCGTTGTGAACTAATGGAGTGATGAAGCTAAAGTTGTAGGTTACTTCGACCTTCACCGTGCAGCCGGGATAATTCCGAAACGGCCCGCCGATTCCGCTGACCGAAGCGCTGCAAATCGTTGGACTATTCGCGAGCAAGGGCCAGGACGGCGTCGTTGTTATCTTGGTCGAATCGATTCCCGGGGGCGTGATACTCGCCACGTAGTCTTGAACGACTGTATTTCCTGGCGCCGCAGGGCCGGCGTCGGGACTTGCCTGGGAACAACTGCTGTCATTATTGCAAGTGTATCCCCGCACCGCGGCGTAACGCGTCGCTTCGCGCGCCACTTCCGAGACGAAATGATATGCGTACGTGACGCGGCAGAAGTCGATGATGCCCAGCAGCATCGCCATCAGCAGCAGGACAACGAGCGCGAATTCCACGAGGGTGGCGCCTTCCTCGCTCCTCGCCTGCCGGAAGCGCCGTCGGGTTATTCCCGCGAACAGACGCTGGCCCGCCATCCGGAAGACAGATGCGCCTCCGCTTCTCAATCTTGGTTCACCCGTAGCGTTGACGTTTTCGAGATCGTAATTGTTGGAGGAATTCCCGGATAGTTAAACAGCGATTGAAACGTACCTGCTGCCGTCACCGACACCATGACTGTCCAGTGCCCGGCACCGCACGTTCCGGCGGCCGAATTCGATGCTGGACTGCAGGCGGCCGGGGTGGTGGTGCCGGCATTGTCGCAGCCGCAGCTCGTCGTCGAGGTGACCGTCAAGGTGCTGACGTTCTGCCCGTTATTTCGAAAATCGTTGCCGGCCGCCTTCTTTATATCCGTTGTGGCCACCGACTGCGGCAAGCTTTCTGCACCGTACTGTGCTCCGGCCGTCGCTGCGTTACCGACTAAAATGCTGATGTACGCATACCGCCCTAATTCGATGCCGCCGATCAAGACTGCTAGCAGGACCGGAACAAGCAATGCCGCTTCCATCAGGGTTTGGCCCGATTGCGACCACAAAATCGCGCGGCCACTGGGATTGTATTTCGCGTTACCGCGCGCCGAATCCCTGTCTCCTGTTCTGTTCGCCTTCATCACTTATTCCACCAGAGCCACGTTCGAGATGAGCTTCACGCCCGCGGGCAGTCCGGCTGCGCCTTGAAAAGTGACGTTGGTGCTGCCGCTTAACGTGAACGCGTCCGCCACAATGATCGCGACGTCGTAGTTGTTGTTGCCGAAGAGGGTGAGCCCAGCCTTCGGAAAATAAAGCGCACCGTTCAGGAAACTCGCGTTACTAGCCCCGATCGATGCGGCCCTCGTGTCGTTGGGATCCTGATAGAAGAGTATTCCGGCGTACGGACCCGTGGTTGGCGCGGTTAATTGCAGCGTGACATTCCCGGCGCAGTTGAAAGTGGCGTTGTTGGTGAAAAAGAACGTTACGCCGGTTCCCTGAATCGTCTGGATGCCGCCGCACAAGAAGTCAGCCCCATCCAAGATATAGTTTCCCGCGGGAAACAGAAAAGTGCCGTTACCTATCAGCGATATGCCGTTGTAGACGCCCGGTATGATGTTGCCGATGTTAAAGGGCGTCGGAGCTCCGACGAGTGGCGGCGCCAGGTTCGCCAGCGGGTCAGCTGCTGGAGGCATGCGATACGTGGGGCAGATATCCGGCGTTCGGACGCATACTACTGTTCCTCCGCCACAGCCATTGCACGTTCCGGAGACACCAAAGGTGTCGGTGGTGATCGTGTATCCCCCGCCGTTGGGACCAAAGTTGCCGTTGTTCACGATTCCGCATCCGGTAGCGTTCAGCGTCGCGCCAGAGCTGCTGATGCTGACGCCGTTCGCGGAGGTATCCAACGCGTACAAGCAACCGGAGCCGGCGCCGCCGCTCACATTCGTCGCTACCGCGCGTGCCGTGATCGTCTCGCTGTTCACTCCGAAAATTCTCATGAAATAAGTTGGCTGCACCGCCGCAACTAGAACCTCCACATAGTTGGCGTTGCTGGTATGCGGGCCCGAAAGCGGCGGATTGTTAACTTGCACGCACACGGTCCCAACGGTTGCTCCGGGATCGGTGCATGAACTCGTTTGCCCTCCGCCGGCGTCCGTAAACCCGTTTGTTGCCGACGCATTTTGCGCTCCCGCCGTCACGCCCAACGAATTAGAAGCGAGGTTGGACGCGCCGGCAATCGCCGCAGCGTCCGCCGCGTTTTGCTGCAGGCGCTTCTGATAGCGCAGAGTACCCATGTCAATCGCCAAGCCGGCAAAACCAGTCAGCACTACGAGCGCTAGAGCGGCAAGAACCAAAGCTTGGCCCGACTCAGGCTTGCGTCTCATAGTGGCTTCTGTATGGGAGTTCCGCGTCAACATCCTGTTGTCCTTAGGCGCCACCGTCTGCCATCCCGCGCGGCATTTCAAAGCGTACGAGCAGGCTGTGTCATCTTTTGGATACAGCTCGGCATCGGGACAGCCTGTTTCCACCTTGTTATGGCAGGTCTAATTCCAAACTCGAGCGTTTGGTTCGAGGAGGGTCTTGAATGCGTCAAGGACGGCGAAGGGCGTTCGGACGGAAGCGATTGTTTCGCCAAGCTGCTGAATTTTCTCAGGATCGAGGTGACCCAGCATGGTTCCTGCGGCATTGAGGTATTTCACTTTCTCGGGGCGCAGTCCCATTACGCGGCAGCACGTCGCGTCCACCGCCACCGGGTCGTCACCGAGCACTAACACTCCACATGGCTTGGGTGTTCCCTGGATCGGGCCATTCCCCTCCATGCCCAGGATGCCGTCCGCAATCGCGAAATCTGGCCTTGCGGCCGCATTAATATCAAGGATGGACCGGTCAATTCCCGCCCAATGCAGCACATTTTTCGGCCAGCCGTAGCAGCTGCCCGGCACGATGCCGAACATGTTTTTCAGCGACAACGTCACTCCGGCCCAGTGGTGCGTCTTCAGCTTCGGCATGGAGACCAGGAAATCCACGCCTAGCACGGTCTTGGGCAGGAAGAGCTCCTTCAAACGCGACGCGTGAGTGCTTAGCGCGACTCGCTTTAGGTCGTCGACATTCAGATCCACAAATGTTCGCGTTAGTGCCCCTACAAATTCGCGAAGCCTCACGGATTCGATGATGGCCTCGGTGTCGCGGTCCATCGCAGGGCCATCACCAATCAAAGCTTGAGCGGCACCCAACCGCAAAAAGCTTTCACGCGCAGCGGCGATCACACTGGGGTGTGTGTTCATCACGCCCAAAGGATCGAAGCCGACAAGATTCGGCTTCAACAGCACTGTCTTGCCTTTCACGGGAAGATCGAATTCACCGAGGGTCTCGTAGAGCATCGCAGCGAGGTCATGTTCGTAGCTTGCCGCGCGGCGGATGGCCACCCGCGACGCAGGGCGTTGGAACGACGGCACCAGCGCGGTTTCAGGCCTTCGCATACTCAGGAAACCTCTCTGGCACTGGCATAGCGCCACTCAGCCAATCGCGTTGCTGGCAAGTTGCCAGGCACGTCCATGCCGCGACGGGAACGCTCTGAAGAAACTCGTTCCGGCTGTGAAAATTCGCAAATGTTGCCGCGGTCGCCGGCCATTTTCTGCCGCACGTTTCAAGGCCTGTTCGCGCGAGCGCATGCGAACCAGGGCTTCGGACGTTCTGCACATTTTTCTGCAGCCAATCGAGACTCATTAGAAACTCGGTCTTGTTTGGCTCGTCGCGCAACGCCAGCAGCGCCCACACGGTGGGTACGATGAGTGCTTCACCCGCGACCCCGTACACCATGGGGTTTCCGCAATTCCAGCCGCCGCCTGGACACATGCGGTCGTACAGCATTCGCCTTGCGAGCTCACGTCGGTGATCGGCGCCTTGAGGCAACATCTCCCGGGGCGTTCGCGAGAGTAGGATCAATGCAAACGAGGTGGGTTCCACCCAACTACTCGTGCGCGGAGTCCATCCCCACCCACGGAGGGAATCATTCTGCGCGGAGATTTTCGGTTCGGAGGAGAAGCGGGCAAGCACACGTCTCCAGGGAGTGTTATCGCGCGGCCAGTCATCGCACAGCCACTTCAGGCCGGCTGACACGGCCTGTTGTGCTTGAGCGTCGGCACTCAACACCCAGCATGCGAGCGAAGTGACCCAAGAGCCGGTAGTCACTTCTGGTGAAGTCGGCCACGAACCATCTGCAAGTTGCGCTGTCCGTAAAAATTGAAATCCACGATCGCGGATTCCGGAGGCATTCGACGCGTTATCCAGAGCCAGCAACGCCAACACTGCCCAACACGTAGGTTCCGCGCGGCTTTCAGATCCGGGGCGGAATCCCCAGCCACCATCAGCGTTTTGTGCATTTCGCAAGAACGGCACGCAGAAATCGGCTACGAAGAGCGAGTCGTCGGAATGATTTATGGGGACGGAATCTATCTTTTCACCGGGAGTCATATCTTCGGCGTTGTCCCGGCGCCGTCACATGATCTGCCGAAGCGGGGCGGGTTCTTCATGCTTCTCTACCGCGAGTTCGCTACCCGCCTGCTGGATTCCGAGTTGAGTGATCAACCTGTGCAGATATCCGCGTGCCACGCCCAGTGTTCGCGCGCTCTCGGCCTTGCGCCAGCCACATTCCCGGAGCGTGCGCAGCACCAGCCGGCGCTTGAATTGCCGTACTTCTTCCTCATACGACTGGTTGAATTGCGGAGCTTCGCAGCCACTGCGAATCGCCGCAGGCAATTGCCAAACGTCCACCGTCGGGCCTTCCGAAAGAACCACGGCGCGCTGCACCGCGTTTTCCAGTTCGCGGACGTTTCCCGGCCAGCCGTATTCCTCCAGCGCGCGAAGAGCGGGCTGCGAAAAACGCCGCGCTTTCTTTTTAAAGCGCTCGGCGAAATCCTGGAGAAAATGTTGCGCCAGCAATGGAATATCGTCCTGGCGGTCGCGCAGGGGAGGCAGATGCATTTGCATCACATTCAGGCGGTAGTACAAGTCATCGCGAAACTTCCCCTGTTGCACCATCTCGCCTAGATTTCGATTCGTCGCGCAAATCAGGCGAATATTCACTTCCGTCTTGGTGTTGCTTCCCAGGCGCTCGAAGCTGCGCTCCTGCAAAACGCGCAAAAGTTTGGGCTGCAATCCCAAACTCAAGTCTCCGATCTCATCCAGGAACATCGTTCCCGTATCCGCGGCTTCCACCCTGCCTCGGCGGGCCATCAGCGCGCCTGTGAACGCGCCTTTCTCGTGGCCAAACAGTTCGTCCTCGATCAAGGCTTCCGGCAGATTGGCGCAGGAGAAGGCCACCAAAGGCCGCAAGCTTCGCCCACTCATTTTATGGATCGCTCGCGCCAGTAGTTCTTTGCCGGTTCCTGTTTCTCCGGTGATCAGTACACTTACGTCGCAGGGAGCGATCTTGTTCGCGAGAGCGAAAAGTTCCTGCATCACAGGCGACGTGCCGAGAAGTTCGTGCAGTCTCCCATCGCTCCTCGCGGTCACACGGAGTCGCGCAAGTTCTCGTTCCGCCGCGTGAAACTTGTATGCGCGCTGCAGAATGAGCCGGAGTTCAACGATATTGGGGGGATTCGCGACGGTGTCGTAAGCGCCGTGGTCCATGGCTTTAAGCAGGACTGACCGGTTCTCTTCGTCACTCAACACGACAATAGGAGCGTGGGATGGAATCTTGCTCCAGTCATCCATCAGCTGAATGCCAGGTTCACGATCGTCCCCGGTGCTCGAAAAACGCAGATCGAGCAGGACGACGTCGCACCATTCGCGCAAGTCATTTAAGTCATTGAGCTGGAATTCACTGCTGACACGATATTCGAACCCAGGCCCCAACGCTCTCGCGATGGCCTTGGTCAAGCCGCAGTCCTTGCTGACAAAACACACGTGTACCGTATGCTCAAGCAACGTTCACGCTCCCCAGTGCCGATATGCGCGCCGTCGTTTGTCCGAGACGTCTACGCTGTAGCCTCGGCTTCCAGGAAAAGCCGGTCACCGAATAATGGATAGGGTTGGGTCTGCAAATCGGTGCTCTTTCCACTCGCCCATCGAGGAAAGGCTTTGCAGTGGCGTGAGCGGATGCAAGTCACGTGCCAACTCCTCATGTACCGCTGAATAAATAGATTTGGATAAGCTCGCCGCAGTCAATCGTTTGGCTGGATTTCGCGGCGCGGAGGCTTTGGTGGTGAGTCCTACAATGCTGTCCGGAAAGCCAAATGTCTGCGTACTTTTGCCATATTAGTTCTCATAAAGGGCGTAGGATTTCGCCGTCATCGTATGTTTACATTAGGCGCAAGCGGAAAATTCCCACCGTGGTTGCCCGACAAGCTTAAAGAGAGGTCCGCACAGCGCATTTGGTAGCAGGTGTCACCAGTTGTGCACGCCAGCGAAGTGGGAGATTCGAGTGTTACTTGACACCCGCGTTGCCGGGGTCTTCCGTCGGTATCCCGACGAGGATCTCCACAGGCACGGGTTTGCCATCGCGCAGAGCGGGTTTGAATTTCCATTGACTGAACGCGATGCGTGCGGCTTCGTCCATCTGCGGCAGAATTCCCTGATACAGTTCGATGTTCTCCACACTACCGTCGCCTCTCAAAGTGCCCTTGAGGACGATCATTTTGTGAGCCTTCTCTGGCGGCAATGGCAGACGCCGAAAATCGAATTTCGCTTCCGCATCCGGGGGCACAAGCTCGCGCTCTAGATGGATGACACCGCTTCGAGCGTCCGCAGTGCGCTGTTGCGTCGCATCCGACTTGACGCAGTATTCCATGGCCCAATTCTTCCCTGGCATTGTCAGGAAAATGGAGTAAATCTTCCCGCAGCGAAGCGCGCCGTAGTTGCCCAGGCCTCCTCCGCCCATCGGACCCACCGCGACAACCAAGGAATTTTTTCGCAGCCGAATCGACGAAGGCACGGGATACACCATAGCCGCCGCAAATTCCTTTCCCAACAACTCGCCGGATTCAGATCCGTTGCTGCCTTCGGCTCCATTGACGCTTATTGCTCCGGCGGGCGCTAGCTTTCCGCCACCACCACCGCCCTCCCCAGGACCAACGCCGGTGCTGCCGTCGCCGCCCGCGTCGATGCCTCCCTTTCCGCCCGCCACCGTACCGTTGCTCACGCCGCCAGCAGATCCCGGTGTGCCTCCTGCCGGAGAAATTGAAAAGGAGCCCCAGCGGTTCCCTGTTGGCAGGCTGACCCCAGGCGCTGGACCGGATGCATCAACGCCGAGCACCAGCAGTTCGGCGCCATCCCCGCCGGCCTTTTCTTCGGCATCCCGCGACCCCGTTGATCCGCTCTCTTCCCTCGTATTTCGGTTGGGTTTCGAAACTGCCCCGGTCGCGATGGGCAAGCGCGGCTGTGTGTTGGACGGCTGAAGGAAAGTCATCAGTGGTGAAGAAGGGTTTTCAGAAATAGGCGCGGGTGCCGCATCCGATGAAATTTTTCGCGTCGAGCGCGAGGGCTTTGCGTCGCTCGGATCGAGCGGCGCCTTTGGAAGTTCGGATGGCGCGCCCAAAATGATGTTTGGCAATTGCATCTCTGTGGTGATGCGAACATCGGGCGGCGACGAGCGTTGATAAATTGTCTGTCTGAAATTATCGGGATGCACGGGATTCGAAACGGCTCTCAAGCCATCCTGGCGCGCGGTGCTTCCCAGAGCGGGCAGCCGCTCGCGGATCGCGCCAGCTCCAGGTCGCGCTCCCGCTCCGGCGGGCGCAATTCGCGGCAGCGGTTTCGCCGAATCTGTTACGGGCAATGGATAATAAATTCTCTCGTAACTGGGCGCGGGACGCTCTACCGGCGAGGCATCTACTGGAATCGCTTGGCGAGCATAGACGAATATCAAAAGAAGCAAACAGTGTAGAGCGAAGGAGGCTCCCAACGGTTTCCCGGGTCTGTGCGCGCGGGCCAAAGCGCCGTGGCGGAAGAGGTAAATCGCTCTTCGTGAAGATGACCACTCCGCTCTGGAAAAAATCACACCGAGCGATTCCCACCATCCTTCGAATGAGAGTTCGGGAGGCAACAGTAAGCGAGGCGGTTTTGCGCAGCCGTTCGGAGGAGGCATAACTCTGCGCTCGCCGCTTGGCTGTTTCCCAGCCGGGGCCCGAGGAATCGTCAAGAGACCGGAACTTGTTGTTCCCCCAAATATGGAGTAGGACACGGTTCGTTTACCGACATTGAGGTGCACGGTTCGGCGTCTGCGCGACACTATCAGTGCTTTTTCTGAGCTTCGGCTGGCGCAGCGATGGCCGGAGCAAGTGGGCAACCAATGCGCTAAACTCTACTGACTGGTCAAAATGTTTAGTTTCGTGCTCGTTCGCTATATGTAGCGTCACCATTCGTAGACACCGTGATAACTGCTCCGGCGAATTTTGGTCACGAAATCCTTTCTCTCACGGAAGTTAGGTGTTGACGCCAATCCAATTTCGCGCGGTCTGCTGAGCGCAATACGCTTGCAGCCCGCTGCGCGAAAGGCCACGGTCAGTTTGGTATCACTCCTGCTTGCTCTGACGTCACAACTAAGATGATGGCCCCACACCCAAACTCATGAAGATTCCCTGGCGCGCTCGAGACTTTTTCCCGGCGTACCGGCTGACCTTGCTGCGATGCTGTCTGTTGGTTCTATCTTTTTACGGCACGACGTGGGCGCAATCGACTGCCGAATATGCTGAGGGAACGTCCACAGCTTCCACCTCTACCGCGAGCCAACCGAACCAGCCCAAAACCAATGCAAGGGCAGGAGCACCCAATGCCGCGGCGGATCCGAGCAGAACGCCGGCAGTCTATGTTGTAAATCGCAAAGCTCTCGAGCAGCGTGCCGGCAAGAACCCTTGCAAATTATTGCTTCGTTCGATTCCGTCCGCGGCGCAGGTGTACGTTGATGGAGCTCTTGTCGGCGAGAGTCCCTTGCTTCTTTTCGTACCGGCTGGAAAGTATCAAATCGAGATGAGAGGACACCGCTTGGAGTTCGGCGAACGCGTCGTGGACTTGCTGCCCCGCGAAACACGAGAAGTCGCATTGTCTCTGAGCTCGCGATATCCAACGCGCATTACGGTGCATTAGAAATCGTTTTCGAACCGCCGCAACCGAAGGAGTGAAGCATGCCAGGCATTGATTTTGACAGGCAAGTATTCGTCCCCCCTGTGGAGGACCAACCGCAGAAACCGCCATCGCGAATCGTTGGCATCGTGATTCTCGCCGTCGCGGTCGCGGGGATCGCGTTCGTCGGTTATAAATTGATGTTCGACCCCAGCCTGAACGGCGTGTCCGCCGAAGCCAACAGTCTGCAGCAAATTCAACAGGAACTGGCGGACATGAAGGAGCGCCTGGACCAGCTCGACAAACGGCACAAAGGCACGGCGGTCGAATCGCCCGTGGCGACCTCCCCCAAGACAAGCCCAGACTCTTCTGGTGCAACCACTCGTTCTAAACCTGCCTATCAGATTTCTGCCGCCAGCACCTTGAGTGCTCAGCGAAATCCCAACCCACCGTCTCAGCCGCCCGCGCAGCGATCCGCGCCGGCTTCGACCGCGGCCACGAACGACACTGCCGATCGCGAATCCTGGCAAGCTACCACCGATCGCTTGGCTGACGTGGTTGGCACGGTTGGGTCACAGGAGGGTGAAATTAACCAGACTCGCGACCAGTTGAATCAACTGCTCTCGCAGACCCGGCGCACGGCTCTTCAATTCGAACTCACTCGCGCCACTGGACGCCAGTCCGTGGGGCCGGTGGAGCTGCAACTGAAGGCATCCGATTCCAAGAGTCAGCGATACACGGTCTGCGTGTATCTCAATAATAGACGCGTTGAGCTTAAAGATCGTGTCTTGGATGAGGTTGTTGTGTTCGTTCTTGCGCGAGGCACGCCACCGCTTGAACTTGTCGCCACTAGAATTAACCACGACCGAATCGTAGGTTATCTGGAGGTTCCTACCGAGAGAGTGCTTCGCTAATCTTTCGCGGCGGCAGGAAATAATTGCGGCACGCTTGCTCCAGAGTTTTTCGAGTGAGTCGCGGCTCCACTCCCAGGTACGCGGCGGCCCAGAAGACCTGGTTAATCAGATCGCGCGTATAACACTGCGCAAGAGGCATTTTCATTCCCTGAGTGATGAATCTAACCAGATGCTCCGGCACGCCCGGGTTAACATCCAGCAAGCGCGTGGCGCATTCCCGCCGGAAAATTTCGATGAATTGCTCGCTGCTGGCATAGTCAATTTTTATCTTGTTCGGAATTCTCCGCAGGAACGCTTCGTCCAACAATTCGCTCGGATCAAGATTTGTGGCGAACACCACCAACAAATCAAACGGGATTTCAAATTTCTTTCCTCCGGAAAGGGTCAGGAAATCCACGCCACGGTCTAGCGGTGTCATCCAGCGATTGAAGAGCTCTTCCGGACGCATTTTTTGGCGCCCGAAGTCGTCCATCACCAGCACTCCATTATTAGCCTTCATCTGAATCGGAGCCGCGTAATAGCGGTTGGCCTGGTTATATTGCAGATCGAGCCATTCGGAGGAGAGCTCTCCGCCGGCTACCACGCGCGGCCGATGGCACAAGACCCATCGCTTGTCCGACTCTTCCGACGCGTCTTCCGCCGTCTGTTCGTCGCTCTGCCGGTGTACGCCGGGGTCATAGACAGAGATGATCTGGCCATCCACTTCCACAGCGTAAGGTATCCAAACCTGATCGTTGTAGATCGCCGGAAGGCTATTGGCAATGGTCGTCTTTCCGGTTCCGGCGGGGCCGTACAGAAAAATCGAGGTTCCGGAAACCACCGCTGTACCAAGGCGATAGATCACGTCCTCCTGTAGAACCAGCGGGTGAAATGCGCGAATCAGGTCGGGCCTTTGCACCTGAGTTTGCCGCACACTTTGCATCCGGACGCGCGTCCCATAATCAATCAGCGATACAGGCGCGGGGCCCGCATACTGGCTCTGTCCCAGTAGATCAATCGCTCGTGACTTTCCTTGTGTGGTGGTCGCAATTCGATGGATTCCTCCGACCATACCTTTCACTTCGCAGAGTTGTTCCTTCCGAAAGAACGCAAAAATCTCGTCGACGACGCCGAAACCGAGACACAGGCGGTCACACAGCTCGCGTAACGTCATTTCACCATTCAGATAGAGGATCTTAAGGGCCAAGTCTTCGAGCAGTCCTCTACGAATTCCTGTTTGTTCTATTTCCTGTGGAGTCGCTAAAGCTATGTCTGGCATCCTCAGAGTTCTCCGGCTCGCTGATTACGTCTCCCCTCCAAACAATCGGTGCTGGACTCTCCTTTGGCGACATTCGTGCAAGTCTGCTGCCATCTGGCGTTCTGCGATCATTGGCAAATTCACTGAGAGGAGGATGGTCGGTTCCCCTACAGCGGACATGCTAATCGTGCTGATGCTCGCTTATTCCCTTCTTCTCTCCCGCAGCGGCTCAAGTCACGCTGGGATTTCGCTCTCAGAAGCGGTGGTGTATTTGTGGACATCGGAGAATGAGCGATCTGTCTACTTTTGGAGACGCCGGAGCTCATTCGGCATGCCGAGCGCGTTCCGGCGCCGGCTATCTCGTTTATTCCGCACGCCATTCAAAAATTGCGCCTATCAGTACTGGGCATGTTCTTGCAAGGGACAGCTTTGAACGAAGCGGCGAGCCCAGCCTGCGCCTTTCGTGGCGGCTCGCTGGTTACTCGACTTGAGGGAGACCGCCATGCCGCCAGACAACAGCGAGAGCTTCAATGAGTTTGAGATGGCGCTGCGCCAGGCCTGGGAAACGCTGCGCGACCGCGCGGAATCGCGGAAGAATCTGACACCTTCCGCCAACACGTTGAAAGGACGTGACAGCCGAGATCACATGAGTTCAGACGTCAAAAGGAAAGAACTGGAAAAGAGTGCTTCGGTGGCTTCTGGATCGCAACACGACTCTTAACCATGTGAATAAGAACGCAAGGGCGGTTTCTTGTCGATCCTTGCGTAAGGAGTCGGTGGTTCGAGTCGTGAGAGTCTGAATCTGATGTGCAGTTTTCAACGGCCGTCTAAACACGACACGCTCTTATCTTGATAGCGGTGCGACGGACTATTCCCCGCTGCGAACCTGATCTTGCGGTCGTACCCGCAATGTCTTGAAAATCATGTCACCGACCTCATCCCACTCCGAGGACTCTTCGCGCTCGTCCGAGCGACGTCGCTTCATCCGGCAACGTGTCCGTTCACTGGCTTATCTCGATATCGTCCCCAACAACGGCGGCATTATACTCAACCTAAGCGAAAACGGTCTTGCGCTACAGGCAGTCAATCCCTTCGACGAAACGCGAGTGAGTCTCCGCATCCAGCCGCCGACTTCCAGAAAGAGGATCGAAGCGAATGCGGAAATAACCTGGCTCAGTGACTCGAAGACCGAAGCTGGGCTTCATTTCCTCGAACTTACAGAAGAAGCGCGCCTTGAGATAGCTGACTGGATTGCCGCCGAATCAGGTACCGGCGCGCAAAGGCCCGTTTACGACTCGCCGGCCATTCCGGCGCCGCAGATCCCGCGGAAGCCGATCGCAGCCGAACCACCTAGCGTCAGACAAAAATGGTCCGCTATGCTAGCCGACTCATCTTCGGAGGTAGAACCCGCGCATCCGCAGGCGCCGGACTATGCTTTGAACTCCCGCGCACCCTGCGACGATCTTGATTCACAACCCGATGCATCGCCGCTGGAAAACCTCCCAGTTTACTCCATGGATATTCCAGCCTCGAGTTCCGCTGTAATTCGTCCGGCAGCGAGCAATGAAGACAACGATGCACCTGCTGTGACCTTGCCAATGCGCTCTGCGCCTATTTCCCGCGTAGTCGCGTTTCCTGCTCCGGCGGCACATCTACCTGCGGCTGACGAGTTGCTTCGCGACCTCTCGTCACCAGCTCCGGCCGATTCGACATCCCGGCCCGCCGAAGCTCCTGGCACTCCGGCGCGACAGATGTACCCGAAATCGCTTAAATTTCTCGCACACCGGTTCGGTAGGCCGTCGGCCATTACGGCCCTTTGCGCTTGCGCCGCAATTATTTTCCTCGTGATAGGTATAGCGATCACGCATCAAAGACCGAAGGCAAGTCTGACGAAATTGAGCGCGCAAGAAGGCCCTCAAGTCCCGCACGCGGCTTCTCCGTTGCCCCTCGCCCGGGACACATTGTCTCCCGGTGTCGCATCCCAGAGCGGTGCGCCCCTGAGCGGCGCATCGCACCCGCAAGAAACCCGCAATGCAATTGCGAGAGCGATCGCAGCCTCGCCTCGTCGAGAAAGCTCTAAGGCGCGCGACCCAAAGGCTCATCCGCGCTATCGAGTTGGCAGTTCGGATTCCCTGGTCGCGAAATTCTCATCGCCGATCAGGCCGGCGTCATTAGAACCGACCAGTTCCTTTCCAGAGGCCGCGATTGCGTCCGCGCCGGCCTTGTCTATTCGACCCACTTCCGCTCCCCGCATGGTCGCCGGCTCGCCGGAAATCAATCCTCCGCCTCCGATCAATGTTCAGCTCAATGTTCAGCGCCGCAGCGATTGTTACCTGCTTTATCGCGTCGAACCTCTCTATCCTCGGGAAGCAAAAGCAGATCACATCGAAGGCACCGTCACGGTTCACCTGCAAATCGGAACCGATGGTAGAGTGCAAAGCCTGCGAGAATTGAGCGGCCCCACGCTCTTGGTTCCGGCGGCACTGGACGCGGCTCGAGAATGGCGATTTATACCGGCGCTTCTAAACGGTCAGGCGATTGAGGCGGAAAAAGACGTGAGTATCGTATTTCAGCTGCCGGAATGAGCGGCGGTTTCAGCAAAGGCACACTTGTTCTCGCACGTCGGGGGACGGGAAGCCTGCTTCAAGACACGCCAGGAAATTCCTCGATAAATTTGGGTTCTCCGGTGAGAGTCGCGGAAATGCCCGAGCCCTGCACTACTAATCGGCTTTCATCTTGCGCTACCAGGATCAGCTTGACCATTCCTCGGTAATCCAGGGGAAGTGGAATAATATTTTCAATCTTTTGACTCCCGACCTGCAGGTTGCCCTCCCACAAGTCACAAGGCATTTCCGGCACGCTTCCGTCAATGGTTCCGTTCTCAAGGCGTAGCACGACATCCTGCGCCCATCCGCCACCTGGGTCCACCCCTGGCATCCCAGTGCTCCGGTGAATATAGGCCGGGTTGAGGCTAATTATGATGTGCCCGCCACTTTCCATCACCGATCCCAGCGTCGAATCGTAAATCTCAATCGCGATCTTGCTATTTGGGTCTTTCATAGGGTCCCGTTCCATCTGTTCTGTTGCTGGTCTTTTCAGACTAATCGCTCGGTCGCTCAACTTCACGCGAACGAGGTCACCCGAAGCATGCGCAGAAAGAGACTTGCTGGTTTCCCCCGGCTAGAGCGGCCACTCAGGCCGGCCTGTGCATTGGCGCTTCGGCGACAATTAATTCTAGCGAATCCATAACTTGAATGACGTGAGCCGTGAGTTTCGGTTACAGAACATGCAACCCCATGCATGCCGGGTGGTGTACTCGAAATCGACGAGCAAAACCCGCAATCTGTAACCGTTCGTGGTCATAGCCGTTCCATGCCTGGTTTTGCTCGGTATAAAGAAAGATGTTACGGCCGTCGCTTGGCATTCCGCTTGCTCCCTTGCCCCAGCGCATAGTCAGGCCCCCCTGGGGGCGTCCGCCATGCTGACGCCCAAGAAAGAAGGACGCCCCCAAAATGCCCACGTCGGAGTGGAGCCGCGGGAGTGAGACACCGAAGGAGCGGAGCAAATGTGGAAGAATGAAAACGGCAAAGACGACGGTGCACAGCACATGACTGATATGCTGACCACCTATAAAGGAGCGGTGGAGGAGTTCTCTGCCAGCGCTGCGCAGTTCCTGGCACACATTCCAATTTTGACCAGGGCTCGGGAGGCCTATCAGCGCGCGATGGGGGTTAGTGCTCAACTGCGGCAGGTCTTGGACAAGGGTGATGAGACTTTACGACTCCTTATGGGTCAGATGGAGCAAGCCGCCAACATCCGATTTGCCGCAGCCTCCGACAACAAGAGACCCGAAGCGCCGAGAGTAGACACAAGCACGGCAAACGGGGACAAAGCGGACGCTGCCAGGGCATAGCAGACGCAAGGTCCGGCTTGGTACACAGCTGCTCGTGCGAATTGTGTGCACGAGGCATCGTCGGCCAAGCCAAAGGTATCGCTGCCTGCGCAAGCGATTCGACTCAGTTTCATCCCCCTTTTTCCCTGCACGCTAGGAATAGCGGAGCCAGTGGAACATTTCGACAAGAGTTGGGCGCTTGCCGTACATCAATATTCCCACACGATAAATTTTTGCGGAGACGTAGACAGCGCCGACGGTGGCCAAGAATAGCAGCGCCAGGGAAAGGACGATCTGCCATGGAGGCGGCGTCTGAAGCGAGATGCGCAGAGGCATCAGGACGGGCGAGAAGAACGGAATCTCTGAGAGAACGACGGAAATGGTGGAAGTGGGATCGCTCATGACCACGCTATAAATCACCATGCAAAAGACCAGCGGCGCCATGGCCAGCCATTGCAGTTGCTGCGCATCCTGTTCGTTCGAGCAAGCCGCGCCGATCGCGGCGAACATCGAAGAGTACAGAAAATATCCACCAATGAAATAGACCGCGGCGTAGAGCACCAGCGAAATCGGAACGTGGACTCCTGACATTGGCGATCCCTCACCCATGCCCAACCTGGCAAGCACGCCATAAGAGAAAAGCAGCCCGATGGAAATCATCCAGATCGCGAACTGGGTGAAAGCGGCGGCGGCCACGCCGAGGATTTTCCCGCAGAGAAGTTCAAAGGGGCGCACAGCCGAAATCAGGACTTCCATTGTGCGCGTGCTTTTCTCCTCGAGGACGGAACGCATCGTAATGATGCCGTACATTAGTAACGCGGTGTAAAGCAGCACTACCAGAGCGATGGCAATGCCGATGCTTTGTCCTTTTTCTTCAGACTCACCGGATTCGCTTACCTTAACGAGCTTGAGGTTCGTGTCGCGGAGAATTTCCTGCATGTCGTCTAAATGGACACCGCGCTCGTTGAGCCGTTCCGAAATCATTGCGTGATAAACGGCGCTCGAAAGCATGCCGTCGTGACTGAAATTCCCCGTATTCTGCATATGCAGCTCGAACGATTGGCTGGGGTCGCGGGGAATCCACAGATACGCGTCCAGCTTCGAGGAGTAGATACGCGCGCGCAGGTCCTGCTGAACGGCGTCGGGCGACGCGGGGCGCAAGATCGTCTCTACGACGGTGAAGTCCGGCTGCCCGTCGTCGCGCTTGGCCTCTAAGGCATTCTTGATGGATTGCGCGAGCGTTCCGGAATTGTCCACGATCACGAGGCGCATGCTGTGGGTGGACTTGTGGTTTACCAGAAATATGATGAGCAAGCAGAACGCCATGCCAAGCAAGGGCACGATGATCGTTCCGACGATAAAGCCCTTTGTCTTTACTCGAGTCAGGTACTCGCGCTTGACGATAAGCCGAAGTTTACGCATGGGCAGTCCTATCGACAAAGATTCAGTTCAACGACGCCTCGAGTTCAAGCCGCGCAATGACGCCGGGTTGATTTAGTATCCATCCGGCAGCGGGAAATTATTCGAGCAGATCAGGCTCGTCCCGGATAATGCGTGCGAGCAGTGGCTGAAACTGAAACCATCCTGCGAGATGGCTCCCCACCTGCTCCCTGGTCGCAATTGCGGTGGCATGATCGATCTTTACCGGTGCGCCTGCCGCCTCTGCGAGCAACTGGGCGTGGCAGCTGCGATCCATGGTGATGAACCACCACGCGGCTTCCTCGACGCAGCGGCCGACGGTGATCAATCCGTGATTGCGCAGAATAGCAGCTTTGTGTGATCCGAGGGCTTGCGCGATCCGCTCGCCTTCCGATGTTTCGTAGACCACGCCGGTGAAGTCCGCGAACAAACCGTGGTCCTCGTAAAACGCGCAGGCATCTTGCGTGATAGGGTCCAGCAGCCGCCCGAGCGAGGCCCAGGATTTCCCGTACATCGAATGCGCGTGCGCCGCAGCGATCACGTCGGGACGCGCGGCGTGCACCTGAGAGTGGATGGCGAAGGCTGCTCCATTGACCGGATAATTCCCTTCCACGACGTCGCCACGATGATTCACCAGAAGCAGGTCGGACGCGCGAATTTGGCTGAAGTGCATCCCGAATGGGTTCACCCAGAAATGGTCGAGTTGTTCGGGATCGCGTGCGGTGATGTGTCCCGCGACCCCTTCGTCGAATCCAAATCGCGAAAAAAGACGGAAGGCGGCGGCCAACATGCGTTTGCGATGCAAGCGCTCTTCAGCAGGGGTGGCAAAGACAGGCGGCCGCGGAGTGTTTAGTGCATTTGCGGGTGCTCCGGCCATTTAGACCTCCCGGTCGAGAGAATGTCCTGACTTGGCGCAGTGCCCGCGATTATATACAATGGCCGCCGCGTTAGTCACTGTCATCTGTAAGCGACTCTCAAGAGCCGGCTTGGATCAGGGCTTTTCCTCGATCGCTAGCACCGAAGGGAACACCAATGAGCAAATTGAATCACAAATTCGAGCTTGCCGCCCGGCCGGTGGGTATGCCCAAGCGAACCGATTGGACATACAAAGAGGAACCGGTTCGCGAACCCAGTGAAGGCGAGTTGCTGGTAAAGATTCTGTATATCTCGCTCGATCCGGCCATGCGCGGTTGGATGAACGAAGGGAAATCATATATTGCTCCGGTGGAAATCGGCGCAGTGATGCGGGCCGGCGGGCTGGGGCGCGTGACGGAGTCGAAAAATCCCAAGTTTGCGATCGGCGATTACGTTTACGGCGCGTTCGGCGTTCAGGAATACGCAATTTCGAACGGCAACGGCATTACCAAGGTGAATGCGGGCGCGATTCCTCTGCCCGTTTTTCTGGGGACGCTGGGAATGCCCGGAATGACTGCTTATTTTGGCTTGCTGGATATCGGCCAGCCAAAGCCCGGCGAGACGGTAGTTGTCTCCGGCGCGGCTGGAGCGGTGGGAACGGTGGTAGGACAGATCGCGAAAATAAAAGGCTGCACCGTGGTAGGCATCGCCGGCGGGGCCGAGAAGTGCAACTACATTGTGAAAGAGCTCGGCTTCGACGCCGCGATTGACTACAAGTCGGAGGATGTCCGCAAGTCTCTGCGCAAGGATTGCCCGAACGGCATTGACATCTATTTCGACAATGTGGGCGGGGACATCCTGGACGCTGCGCTCACGCAGCTGGCGCGCGGCGCACGAATCGTCGTCTGCGGCGCTATCTCACAATACTGCAATACCACGCCAATCAAAGGACCTTCGAACTATCTCTCGCTTCTCGTCAATCGCGCCAGCATGGAGGGTATGGTCGTATTCGATTATGCGGATCGTTACGCTGAGGCCGGACGGGAGATGGCAGCGTGGATGGCGGCCGGCAAACTCAAATCGCGCGAGGACATCGTAGAGGGCTTCGAAACATTCCCCGAAACTTTGCTGAAGCTTTTCAAGGGCGAGAATACTGGAAAACTTATTCTCAAAGTCGCCGACGCGTAAGATCGTGCTGCCAAGGCCGCCAGCGGCGCGTCGTGCTTGCTCACGCGAAAGAGTATAGGGGTCTTGCGGCGGGCGTTTCAGGTCTTGGGAGTGACGGTGGCGAATTTTTTGCGGGCTAGATCGAGGAGCTTGGAATCGGTGCAGACTTCGTAGTAGGGGCGGGTGCCCTGCGCGCCGACTTTGGCGCCGGGCAGTAGTTGGTGGACAAAGCCTTTGCGGATGACTACCGGCTCGAGCGTTTCTCCCAGCGGAACTTCACCAAAATACAGTTGCACGCGCTCTTTGCCCCAGGGCATCGGGAAATTGCCGCCCATGGGCGACATGGCGATTTCAGCGCTGAGTTTTTGGAAGCCTTCTTCATTCAGCTCGATGCCATTCAGGTTGTAGCGCACCAGGAGTTCTTCGCCTTCGTCTTCAGCGGCGTCTTCCATTAGCGGTTGCAGTAAGAAAACGTTGAACGGGGACGGATTGTTTGAGAACAGGCGCTTGGCGATTTTTGTGCAGCTGGAGAGACGATCGGACAAGTTCAATGCGCGCGAAATCATGATTTTCGATTCGCCGTCCATCCAGAGGGACGGCGCGGAATCCTGGAATGCCACGCCTACTCCGATTTCGAGTTGCGGTAGGCCAGTGGACTTGGTGCGCGCGTTGTAGGCTTGCGTTACGGCTAGAATTTCGCGCGAGAGAATGCAGGCGCGGGCTACTCCGCGAGTGGTGGCACGTGTGGATTCGGTTTCGTAGATTGCGAGAATGATGGCGTCGCCTTCGATGAACACGGTGGCCGCGCCGAAGCGCTCCAGCATGCGCTTCACCGGCTCGTGCAAGTTCATGCTGAAGTGCGACGCGGGATTTAGGCCCTTCGCAAGCAGGTCTTTGGTGATGCCGGTGGAGCCGCGGACGTCGGCTTTGATGACGGTGTGGTTGATGACGGGATCGTCGGTGGGGCGGCCCTCGTCGGCGTGCAGAAATTCGTAGAGGCTTTTATTGACGCGAGAGAGTTCTCTGGCGCGCTCTGAGCGCACCAGGTTGATACGTTCCATCCAGGCGGCCACGTGTTGATAGTTGCGGCGATCGCGGCGCAGGCGCATCAGGTCTTCGGCGAATTGCAACACTGTGGCCAATTGCTCTTCGCGCGTGCGGCGGCGAATTGCGCGTGAAGCATCGTCGAGCCGCTTCATCGAAATTTTGCGCGCCGGGAACTGTTCCAGAATGGTTTCCACGCGTTTGGCCTCGTCGCGATTTACCAGCGCCTTTTTCAGCGCTTGCAAGTGGACTGGCGGGCAGTAATCGGCGTAGATGCGACGGAGTTCGTAGCCGGCTAGCACGTGAAAGAGCAGGTCGCGTTCCTCGAGGCGATGGAACCACTCTTCCAGAAGTTGCGAGCGCGTTTGGCGCGTGCTTTCACCCTCTCCGGCGGGAGATTGCGCATCAAACAAGCGGCGTGCGTTCTGCGGCTGGTTGAGGTAATCGCCGAGACGGTTGCGGTATTCCTCGATGCGGAAATTCATGTGCTGCTTGGCGGAATCAATCTGCGGGCCCAACTCCTCGAGTGTCTTTTCGGCCAACGCTAGTTTCTTGCGCAATTCCGAAATTTCAGCGTGAGAGCCGGGCGCGGCGGCGCCCTTGCGTTTGAAGATCGAGGGAAACAAGCTGTCGCCGTCGCCGGAGCGCCCCGAAGCCTCCTCTAATTCCTCCTCCATGCGAGCGATCTCGGTGCGTTTCTGGCGGGCTTGCTCAAGCAGCCGTTCGTGCGCTTTGCGCGCTTTGCTGAGATCGTCGGCGTTGTCGCCGGTGAGTACGAAATCGCGGACCAGATCCAGCAGGAGCGTGTCGAAGACTTCGAAGCGGTCGGGATCGTTGACGAAATTCGCTACCAGTACATAGTGTTCGAGAAAAAGATGATCGTCGTTGCCGTTTTCGACGAAGAGAAAGCGGTTCTGCAGCAGCTCGTAGGTATCGTGAAAATCTTCGCCGAAAAGCGCGCGGCGCGATTTCGAGAGCGTGCCTTCTTCCACTTCGCGCCAGATGCGGCAAAGGGTTTCACCCACCTGGCGATAGACATTTTTCTTGTCCGACTGCATTTCGGCGATTTTCGCGCGCATCACGTGCGCTTGTTCGCTGTGCTCGAAATGCTCGCCGCGCGCGCGAATCCAGTCCTTGCACTCGACGAGCATGCTGGAAAATTGAGTGGTGATTTCGGAGGTCAGATGCTTGATCAGCGCGAGTTGGTGCAATATGTCGCTCTCGATGGATTGCTGAAACTTCGCGCGAGTGACGGAGGCTTGCAGGACCTCGGTTAGGAGCTTGCGGAAGGCACCGTGTTCCGGCGCGCCGGAATGCTTGCGATCCTTGCCGTAGAAGAGGCTGATGTTGACGCTTTGGCGGACCAGATCTTGCAGGTATTTCCTGGTGAAATCCACGAACCGCGGGCTGAGGAAGACGTCATAATGGATGTTGTCCACGCCCAGAGTGAGATTGGGCAAGCGGATCTCGGCGGAGTACGACTCCAGCTTCATCCGGGCAGGATGGTCGGGTGAAGGCGCGATGCGGAGATCGGGCATACGGGCGCAGCGAGACGAAGTTTGACTCTAGCTAGGCGAGGCGTAGGGCGCAATGGAACGGTTCGTAACCGTTAATGATTTGTCGGGCAGCAACGCGCGATCCGGGCCGCTTGAGGCGGAGACGGTGGAGGACAGCGAGTGGGGGTTCGAGGGCGCCGGTCCCGACGCCGGGGCGCGAGCCGCTGGGAGCGGAATTGGTCCGCCGCAGCGGCGAGACCAAGGCCCTTGCCTCTACCTGGGCCCCAGAGGCCAACGGTGCGGAAATCCAGCCATTTCCGGAGGCTTTTGTGCGCGGCACGAGCCGAGCGAACTCGGCGGGGCGAAGGTTGCGTCTCGAGGAGTTTCACGCGTAGTTGCTGCGGGAATCGGGATCCTTGCGGCGATGTGGCCGATTCTTGCGGACTTGCTTCGCGAGGTGCTGCGCTGGATTCATTCCCACTGAGTGGAGAGCGCGGCGGCTTTCGGTTCGCGAATGGCAGAACTGCGCGCCGAAATTGAGGTTTCCGGGTAGAATAGCGAGCCATGTCCAAATTGATGGAAGGCAAAACGGCGATTGTTCTGGGCGTATGGAACAAATGGAGCATCGCGTACGCGATTGCGCAGGCGTTCGCGCGAGAGGGAGCGACGCTGCTGCTCACGTATCAGAACGATCGCGCGAAGCCCACCGTAGAAGAGCTCGGCGCCGAGCTTGGCGCGAAGGGATTTTATCCTTGCGACGTGCAACAGCAGTCGGATATTGACGGCTTGGCCGAATCGCTCAAGCGCCATGGGCACAAATTGGATGCGGTGGTCCACTGCCTGGCATTTGCCAACCATGAAGATTTGAACCAGCCATTTTTGAATACGTCGCGCGATGGATTCAAGCTGGCATTGGACGTGAGCGCGTATTCACTTGTGGCGGTTTCCAAGGCGCTTTCTCCGCTGATGACTACGGGCGGCGCGATTATGACGCTTACGTATCTTGGCTCGACGCGGGTGGTGACCAACTACAACGTCATGGGCATCGCAAAGGCAGCCTTGGAAGCCGAAGTGAAATATCTGGCGAGCGAACTCGGCGCGCATAAGATTCGCGTGAACGCCATATCCGCGGGGCCGATTAAGACTATTTCCGCGCGGGGGATCAAGGATTTCTCTAAAGTGCTGGAATTTGTGGCGCAGCATGCGCCTTTGCGGCGCAATACGGACATCGCGGAAGTGGCGGATGCGGCTGTGTTTCTTGCTAGCGACTTGGGCCGAGGCGTTACCGGCAACACGATTTATGTGGATGCTGGATTTCAAATTATGGGTCTGGATCCGCCTGCGGCACCGAAGTAAACCGGCTCCCAGCGTCTACAACTTCTCGCCGGTTCCTTCAGTGATTACGATTCGGCGAGTTTCCTCTGCGACATGTTCCAGTTGAATCTCCACGGTGGGCCAGCCTGCGCGCAGCCTGAGGCGGTCGGGCCATTCAACGATTACCACTGCCTTCTCGGAAAATATATCTTCGAGGCCTAGCGTTTCGAGGTCATGCAGGCCGTCAATGCGGTATAGGTCCACGTGATAGACGCGCGTGCTGCCTTCGTATCTGTGAACTAGCGTGAAGGTCGGGCTGGTGACGTCGTCTTCGCGGGCGGCGCCCAGGCCGGTGGCAATTCCTTTTGTTAGCGTTGTCTTCCCTGCTCCCAGGTCGCCTGAAAGTAGGATTAAAACAGGCGGTTTTAGCCGCGCGCCAATTTCGCGGCCTTGCGCAATCGTCTCTTCGGATGAGTGCGTGACGATTTCGCGGTTAGCCACGGCGCGGCTCGCGGTTAAGCATTGGCGTAAAAATGTTGGTAGGCGCGCGGAATCGCGTGGATCAAATCGGAAGCGAGCAGAGGAGCTTCGCCTGTATCAGCGTACGCGATGTCGCCGGCAAGTCCGTGGAGATAGACGCCGAATGCCAACACGCGTACCCAGTCGCTCGTTCCGAATTGTGCGGTTAAACCCGCGAGCATTCCGGTGAGAACATCGCCAGTGCCGCCTGTGCCCATGCCTGGATTGCCCGTGGAGTTTACGAACACTTGTCCGTCGGGCGACGCGATCACGGTCTGATGGCCCTTGAGGATTACGAAGGCATTCCAATCCGTGGCAGATTTGCGCGCTACTTCTATGCGTTGGGCTTGCACATCTTTGATTTCGCATCCTACGAGGCGCGCCATTTCGCCCGGATGTGGGGTCAGCGCAATCGGCCCCGTGGCGCTTTTTAATTCCGGCGCGCGGCCAGCGAAGGCGTTCAAGCCGTCGGCGTCCAATACAATCGGGACCGCGCGCTTCGCGACGACGGCGTGAACGAATTGCTGCGTTTCGTCTTGCGTCGTCAGTCCTGGACCAATCGCGAGGGCGCGCTTTCCTTTCAGGATTTTGTCGAAACGCTCGTACTCGAAGCTGCGCATCGAAATGGTTCCGGCTTCGGTTGCGGGCAATGGTTCTGTCATTATTTCCGGAGTGTGTGAGGCGATGATCGGCAGAACCGGCTCCGGAGTCGCCACAGTGACAAGGCCTGCGCCGGTGCGCAGAGCCGCCCAGGACGCCAGAACGGCCGCACCGCTCTTGCCGACCGAGCCCGCGACAATTAGCGCGTGACCGTAGCTACCCTTATTGCCGTCCGCGCGGCGAGGTTGCGCAAACTTGCTCACTTCTCGCGCGTCAACCCAGCGAATGTCGCTCTTTCCCACTTCTTCGATCAACTCGGGAGGCGAGCCGATGTCGTGAACACTCAGTTGTCCGACATAGTTGCCGGAATTGCTGGCGAGCATCCCGGTCTTAGGAGCCGTGAATGTGACTGTATATGTTGCCTTGACCACGGGCCCATCGGCTTCGCCGGTGTCGGCCACCAGCCCCGATGGAATGTCCACCGCTACGACAGCTGAGCGCGCTGGGCCGCGGCGCTGGTTCACTGCTTCGATGACTTCCGCCAGAAGCCCGGCGGCGGCGCCGCGCGTGCCGGTGCCGAGGATCGCGTCCACGATGATGTCGGCTGAGGCGAGTGCGGCCTTGGCGCTTTGCCATGCGCTCGAATCGCGTATGACGTGAAGTTCGCCGTATGTTTCTTGCCAGCGTTTGCAATTCGTGGCCGCATCGCCACGCATTTCTTCAGGCGACGCTAATAGATAAACGAGCGGTTTGGCTCCCAGATCGCGCAGGTGTCGCGCGGCCACGAATCCATCGCCGCCGTTGTTGCCCTTGCCGCAAAGAACCACGATGCGGCGGTGCGCGAAGTCCGGCCAACGCTGCGCGATGAAACGCGCTACACCCGTCCCGGCGTTTTCCATCAGCGTGAGGCTTGGAATGCCGTAGCGCTCCGTGCTGAGCCGGTCAACTTGTCGCATTTCTTCTGCTGTGAGGATTTTCATATCCCGAAACCTTGGGCTACAACATCCAGCCGCCGGTGACGTTGATGACTTGGCCGGTGATGTAGTCGGCGCTGTCGGAGGCGAAGAATTTCACGGCGGCGGCTACGTCTTCCGATGACGGCGGGCGGCCGATGGGCGAGCGGGCGTCGTGGATGCGGCGCGCTTCGTCCGCGGTGAGTTCGCGCTCGTCTATATTCGAAGGATTGATGACGTTGACGGTGATTCCGTGCTTCGCTTCCTCGATCGCGAGCGAACGCGAGAACGAAACTACCGCTGCTTTCGCGGCCGCGTATGCCGAGATCGTGCCCTGGCCGAATCCGCGCTCCGCGCCGACGGCGCCGAGATTGACGATTCGTCCCCAGTGCTGGCGGCGCATTGCTGGTAGCACCGCTTTGCTGGCGTAGAAAACACTAAACAGGTTCGACGCGATAATCTCTTCCCATTCTTGCAGAGAGGTTTCGGCGACTGGCTTCCAATTGAATTCGCCAACGTTGTTCACGAGGATGTCGAGGCGGCCGAAGCGCTCCAGAACCGTATCTATCAGAAATTGCACTTTTTCGGGGTCGGTTGCGTCGGCTTCCACCGCAAAACATTCCGCGCCCTGCGCTTGCAGCTGGCGGAGTGTATTCTGCGCGGCGGTCTTGTTGATACGGTAGGAAATGGCGATGCGTACGCCTTCGCGTGCCAGCCCCTCGGCGATTCCTTTGCCGATACCTCTTCCGCCTCCGGTTATCAACGCGGTTTTTTGGCGTAACGGCACGATTGAACGACTCCAACAGCGCCGACAGTATAATGAAAATACAGGATTTAGTGTAGGCCTCGAGACCGCCTCTCTTCTTGACCTGGAGGCGCTTTCCTGATACAAAAGGCGATTCTGTGCGGTTGCTTACCGCAATCAGCGGGCTCCCCATCAAGGAGTTTTTCATCCGGAGGCAGAATGTCGGAATCAGCTCGGACTCATATGTGTGCAAATGCGCGCGTAGCGGAGGGCAACTAATGCGGTGTGCAATTATGAAGCTCTGGTCGCGGGGATGGCGCGCCGCGGGGATGGCTGCCGCTATCGTGCCAGCGATTCTTTTGTGCGCTGCGACGTTGCGCGCGCAGACGGCTCCGGAATCCGTGGGCGGCGAAGCGAATCTGAAGTTGCCGGATTTGTCGTCGGTTACGTTTTTCGGGATTGACGGCCACCGGCTGCTGCTCTTCGGCATTTTGTTCTGCGTGTTCGGCCTGGCCTTCGGCCTGATGATTTACACCAAGCTGAAGAATCTGCCTGTGCATCGCGCGATGCGCGAGATTTCCGAGCTGATCTACGAGACCTGCAAGACGTACTTGATCACGCAAGGCAAATTCCTGCTGCTTCTGGAAGCTTTTATCGCGGTCGTTATCGTGCTTTATTTTGGCCTCTTGCTGCATTACGAAGCCGCGCGCGTGATCATTATTTTGGCCTTCAGTATGGTTGGAATTATGGGTAGTTTTGGCGTGGCGTGGTTCGGTATTCGCGTGAACACTTTTGCGAATTCCCGAACCGCTTTCGCTGGGCTGCGCGGCAAACCGTTCCCGATTTATCACATTCCGCTCGAAGCAGGCATGAGCATCGGCATGATGCTGATCAGCGTGGAATTGCTGATGATGCTGTTCATCCTGTTATTTATTCCCGGCGATTATGCCGGGCCTTGCTTCATTGGCTTCGCGATTGGCGAATCGCTGGGCGCGGCTGCGTTGCGAATCGCCGGCGGCATTTTTACGAAAATTGCGGACATTGGCTCGGATCTGATGAAGATCGTCTTCAAGATCAAGGAAGACGATGCGCGCAATCCCGGCGTGATCGCCGACTGCACCGGCGACAACGCGGGCGACTCGGTAGGGCCGAGCGCGGATGGGTTTGAGACGTACGGCGTCACGGGCGTCGCGCTGATTACTTTCATTCTTCTGGGCGTCAAGAGCCCTGTGGTGCAAGTGCAGCTGCTGGTGTGGATTTTCGTTATGCGCATCGCCATGCTGGTTGCAAGCGCGGCGGCATACTTCCTGAACGACGCGATCGCGAAGGCGCGCTTCGGCAATGCCGACAGAATGAATTTTGAAGCGCCGCTTACGTCGCTGGTGTGGATTACTTCGATCGTCTCGATCGCGATGACCTACGCGATTTCGTCGGTGATTATCCCGGTGCTGGCGGGCGATTGGACGCAATGGTGGAAATTGGCGACGATCATTTCCTGCGGCACTCTGGCTGGAGCGATCATTCCGGAGTTGGTGAAGGTGTTTACTTCCACGGAATCGCGCCACGTGAGAGAAGTTGTTTCGTCCGCTGAAGAGGGCGGCGCGTCGCTGGGAATTTTGTCGGGGTTCGTTTCCGGCAATTTTTCGGCGTATTACATTGGCTTGGCGATGGTGCTGCTGATGTCCATCAGCTATCTGGTCAGCCTGGAGGGCCTCGGCAACCTGATGATCGCGGCGCCTGTTTTTGCGTTCGGCTTGGTGGCGTTTGGATTTTTGGGCATGGGTCCGGTAACGATCGCGGTGGACTCCTACGGGCCGGTGACGGATAACGCGCAATCCGTGTATGAGCTGTCGTTGATCGAGGCCGTGCCAAATATCAAGCAGGAACTAAAGGCGGATTTCGGCATTGACGTAAATTTCGAACGCGCCAAAGAGCTGCTGGAAGAAAATGATGGCGCCGGAAATACTTTCAAGGCCACCGCAAAACCTGTGCTGATTGGCACCGCTGTGGTGGGCGCGACCACCATGATCTTCTCCATCATCATGGCGCTCACGAATGGCATTACCGAGAATGTGGACAAATTATCGCTGCTGCATGCGCCGTTCTTCCTTGGTTTGATCACGGGCGGCGCGATGATTTATTGGTTTACGGGCGCTTCGACACAAGCCGTCACGACCGGCGCCTACCGGGCTGTTGAGTTCATCAAGGCCAATATCAAACTGGAAGGCGTGGAGAAGGCATCGGTGGAAGACAGCAAAAAAGTGGTCGCCATCTGCACGAAATACGCGCAAAAAGGCATGCTCAACATTTTTATCGCCGTGTTTTTTGCCACGCTGGCGTTCGCGTTCGTCGAGCCTTTCTTCTTCATCGGCTATTTGATCTCGATTGCGATTTTCGGTTTGTATCAAGCGATTTTTATGGCCAATGCCGGTGGGGCTTGGGACAACGCCAAGAAAATTGTGGAAGTGGAGTTGAAGCAGAAAGGGACGCCTTTGCATGACGCTACCGTGGTGGGTGATACGGTCGGCGATCCGTTTAAGGATACTTCCTCGGTGGCGCTGAACCCTGTGATCAAATTCACTACGCTGTTTGGATTGCTCGCGGTCGAACTCGCGGTGCAGCTCACAGCCGAAACCGGCGGGAACCTCACGCATATTCTGGCCGCCGCGTTCTTCTTCGTTTCGTTCTTCTTCGTCTACAGATCGTTCTACGGCATGCGCATCAAGGCCGGCAATTAGATCCGCGAGTGCGAGAGCTTGCTTCTGCATTCACAGAAACTTCACCGCGGCGAATCAGCTCGTCACGAGGCCGAGGAATTGGCGTGGGTCGTTCGCGAAGCCGGGGAAGACTGCGTTCAGATCGCGGTCGCCTAGGTGCTTGGCGATAATTTCGCCTAGCACGCTGCGGTAGTCGGTGGTCATGGCTAGGTCGCGGCCTTGATTGAGTTGACCTTCGCCTAGCCCCGGCCAGCGCGTGTACACTTTCCCACCCTTTATGTCGCCGCCCATCACGAACATGCAGTTTGCGTGACCGTGGTCGGTGCCGCGATTTCCGTTCTCGTGCGCGGTGCGGCCAAATTCAGACATGCTGACGAACACTACGTCGCCCATGCGGTCGCCCATGTCCTGATGGAAGGCCGCAACGCCCTGCCCTAGATCGCGAAGCAAATTTGAAAGCTGGCCTTGCACGCCGCCTTCGTTCACGTGGTGATCCCAGCCGCCGCTATCGAGGAACGCGACTTCCAGGCCGACGTCCGCTTTGAACAATTCGGCAATTTCCTGGAGGCTTTGGCCAAAGCGGCCTTTGGGATATTGGGCGCCATTTGCGGGCTGGTATGTATCGGGATTGATTTTTTTGAGTTGATCAACGGCCTCGAAAGTTTCCGTGCCGACGCCGCGCAGCGCGCGATCCACCGTTTGCGCGTACATCGCTTCGAAACCGCCTTCGGTGGTCTGTTGCGGTCCGTTCATTTTGAATTGCTTCAGATCCGGGATTGCGATTGCTGAAACGGAGCCCTGCAGTGTCCGCGGCAAGTAAGGTCCGAAAGCTACCGCGCGGAAAGGCGACGGCTGCTCCTCTGGCATCGTTTGCAACGCGCGATTCAACCAGCCGTCGTCGGTGGCTTTTCGCCCCGGCGTGCCTGATTCCATGTAATCCTGCGCATCGAAATGCGAGCGCGTGGGATCCGGTGAGCCGACGGCCTGCACGATGGCAAGTTGTCCGTTGCGGAAAAGAGGAAGCATCGGCTCAAGACTCGGATGCAGGCCAAAGAAACCATCCAGATCGAGCGCCGCTTCGGCGCTGCCACGCGTAGGAGCGGGAATCGCGATCGTCGGACGCATATGGTAGTAGTTCGGTTCGCCGAAGGGCACGACGACGTTCAGTCCGTCCATCGCGCCACGCTGGAATAGCACGACCATTTTTTTCTTGTTGGGTGCGGCTGTGCCGGCGACAGCGCGCTGCAAGAACGACGGCAGTGCCGCCATGCCCAGCATTGCTATGCCGCCGCTCTTCAAAAAATATCGCCGCGAAATGGTCATTGCCGATCTCCCGTCTGAACCGCGCCGGCGCCGTACGACATTACCGCCGCTGAAATTCCGGCGTGCCCAGCACTAATCCCGCGATCAAGCCTTCGTTTACTTGCTTAACCGGGTCGTCCAAACGCGCCTGCAAAATTTGCGGATCCTTCAACCGCGCTTGCAAGGTATCCGCGGTGGATGGCGCGACCTGACCATCGAGGAATTCCTGCAGCGAGCTCGCCAGAGCGGCGTTCGGATCCCTTGCCGCGTCGTCACCCAGCCTCGACTTCAGGTCCACCGTGGCGCCGCCCATCTTGTCGCCTGCGAACGCCAACGAGAAATTCAGGCGATTCAGTAGTGCTCCGGTGTTCACCCAGGTTTGGGATTTGTCCGAGTATCCGGTGGGCGGCTGGCAGAGGTACAGCGGTTCGCCCATGCGCCCGACCCACTGCGTGAGAGGCAGCGTGATCGTCACTTCCGCATTCAACGCGCGAGCCGTGCTGGCCACTAGTTCGAAGGGAGTCTTCACCTTGGCCCGATAGGCTTCCCTGGACCAAAATTCCGGCGAATAAATCATGGTTTTCAGCACGGTGCGAATGTCGCCACCACTCGATTCAAAACTTTTCGCCATGCGCTCCACCAGCGCCGGGGGCGGATTGTCGGAAACAAAATGCCTGGCCAGCTCGGTGGAAATGAATTTTGCGGTGGCCGGGTGGGTGGCCAGCATTTTCAAAGCTTCTTCGCCGTCTTTTTCGCCGCCGTAGTTGAACGTGCGGCCCATCACCACTTTCTTGCCTTCCGCATGAATCTTCTCGTCGAAAAAGAATTGGGGATCCTTGCGCGGTTCGTGGATCGTCCAACCCGTGAGGCACTCGGCCATCTGGATCACGTCCTGCTGCGTATAGCCGGCGTCCACGCCGATGGTGTGGAGCTCCATCACTTCCCTGCCGTAATTTTCGTTGAGGCCTCGCTCTTGCTTCTTGGCGGCGACCGGCGTGGTTCGCGCGGGGCCAGTCGCAGGACCGGGGAACGTGCCCGGAGTGGGCATCGCGCCTCCCGCAAAGGTTCCTTGATATCGCCCGCGTCGCATATTCTTTTCCGCTTCCATGCGCGCGACGGCCGCGGGATCAGCACTCAAATAGTTGTCGAGAAAAAAGAGCATCGCCGGGCTTTTTGCAGTGGCGATCAATAGATTCTGAAATTTGCCCATGGTGTGCAGGCGAATCGTGTCGCGCTCGTAGGAAGTGAGCAACCACTTGTCGTCGCCTTTGTTCGCGAACACATTGAAGTGGTTGAACCAGAAATCCTCCATCACCGCTTCGAGCTGGCGATCGCTATAAATCGCGCGATCCAATTTGGCCATGGAAAGTTCGGCAACGATCCGGTTCGGACCCTGCAACTTGGCGAGTTGTTGCTGCGCTTTGTCCAGGTTTTCGTTGCCCGTGACGATGACTTGTGATTCGGCCGTTTGTTGCTTGGACTTCAACTCTTCCTTCGCTTGCTCCTTCGCTTGCTCTTTCGTGAGTCCCTCCTGTTTCGCCACTTGCTTCGGGCGCGGATATTCCTCGAGCAGTTGTTTAGAGGACATCGTTAGCGTCGGATAGCGCTGGAGACGCTGATTGAGCGCCTGGTCGTCAATTGCTTCCGGATGGAGTTGCTGCTCGATCCACTTATCCAAGCCCATCTGGCGGATTCGTTCGACATCGCCCGGGCGTGGGCCGTAGGCCAAGCGGTTTAGCGCATGGACGATCGCTTCATCTTCGGTGAGCTGCGTGATGGGGAGCTTGCCTTTAAATTTCTTATCGAGGACCACGTGGTCTTGTGGAGCGCTTACGTCGTCATTAGCTGCGCGCGCATGGGGCACGGCCAAAATCAGACCGACGATGAGCGCCGCTGCCAGCAACGCGGTTCCCGGAACATCCAAACGTTGGCCGCTTGGGGGAGTTCGTCTTTTCTTCACCTGCGTTGACCTCGTGTGGGCAAATGCGCAGTGCCGCAAGGCTTTCCTTTAGCGTCCAGTTTAACCCTGTGGAACAGCAAAAGTTGCAGGTGGGCGCAAATCGTTAATAAGCGGTGGAAACTTGAAGACGGAACCGCGGAGGTCAGCGGGTGAGAGTGCGGGCGGGGCTGCGTTCGCGAATCAACGCATCGCTGAGTTCCACGTTATAGGCGGCACCTAGAAGCACGACCACGGCGGTGATGTACATCCAGATCAGCAGGCCGATCGCAGCCGCCAGGCCGCCATAGACTACGTCATACGGCATGTGCCGCACGTAGAACCCAAGAACTACATCCGACAGCCACCACAGAACGGTCGCCAGGCCGGCTCCTGGCAGCAAGCTCCGCAACCCGCGATGTCCTGGACGGCCGATACGGTAGAGCGATACCAGGACGACCATGGAAAGCAAAAATACGATCGCCACTTGAATAATGAAACCTACGGCGTGAATCAAGAAAGGCTGGTGCCCCAATTCATTCGCGAGCCAAGCGCGTTCCTGCTTTCCGAAGACGGTTAGCAGGACCACTACAAGAGCAGGCAAAGTGGTGAGCAGCAGCAAGAACAATGCGCGCAGAGAAGTACGCCAGTACCCCGAACGGATGGGATCTCCTTCGATGATGCGGAATCCTTCGATGAAGCCGGACATCACTTGCGAACCGGCGAGCAAAGTTCCGATTAATCCTAGCGAAAACCATTTCCAGGGATGCGCGCCCTTGCGGACGAAATACTGCGTCACAATATCCTCGCTGCCGGGGGGGACGATCACCCTTAGCCGCTGGGGCAGCTCGGTCAACGCGTCTCGGAATGCGGCCCTACTGCTCAGAACTCCTAGCGCGAGAAGAAGCATGGGGAAAAAGGCCAGGAACATGTTAAATGCCACCGCCTGGCTGAGTGTGACGCAATCCGGAAAGATCCGGCCCAAACCTCGAAATAGGAGTTTCAGTATGCGATGCATGGATGTCGTCGGCGGGATTATACGGTCAGTGAATGGCAATCGCGGGGAAATTCTTCGGTTGGCGCTGGTCAGTGATGGGTGCGCCACGAGCGATCTCGCTGATTACCGCCGTCACGCAGTCCAATTCGTCTATGTCGCGCTATGCGCGTGCGCAAGCCGGAAAAATTTCGCGGATTATGCTAGCCTCGTATGCAAAATGACGGGACTACAGAACACGCTTAGAACGCCAGTAGTGCGATACCAGAGTGGCGGCCGGCAAATGGGAGGTCTTTGATGCCTCGCTTGGTGCGTTGTGGATTGATTCAGGTGCATTGCGAGTGGTCGCCCGAAAAATATTCCATTCGCGACATCTCCAAGAAGATGCTCGAAAAGCACGAGAAGCTGATTCAAGACGCCGCGAAGAAGAAGACTCAGATCCTCTGCTTGCAGGAGCTTTTCAACGGACCATATTTCTGCGCGGAACAGCAAGCGCGCTGGTATGAAATGACCGAGCCGGTGCCGGATGGCCCCATGGTCGAGCGCATGCGCAAGCTGGCCAAGAAATACGAGATGGCCATGGTCGTGCCGATCTACGAACGCGAAATGACCGGACTCTTTTACAACACAGCGGCGGTGATTGACGCGGACGGCAAATATCTTGGCAAATATCGCAAGCATCACATCCCGCAGGTGGCACCGGGATTCTGGGAGAAGTTTTATTTCACGCCCGGGAATACTGGCTACCCGACTTTTCAGACGAAGTTTGCGCGTATCGGCGTTTATATTTGCTATGACCGGCACTTTCCGGAAGGCGCACGCGTGCTTGGTTTAAATGGTGCGGAGATCGTGTTTAATCCGTCGGCGACCGTCGCTGGACTGAGTGAATATCTCTGGGAGCTGGAGCAACCTGCGCATGCGGTTGCCAACGGCTACTTTGTGGGTGCGATCAATCGCGTGGGCAAGGAAGCGCCGTGGAATATCGGCGAATTTTATGGCAAGAGCTATTTTTGCAATCCCAAAGGCAAGATTGTCGCGCAGGCCAGCCGGGATAAAGACGAAGTGTTGGTCGCGGATTTGGATTTGGAAGAAATGGACAAGGTGCGCCAGACGTGGCAATTCTTCCGCGACCGGCGCCCGGAAAGCTACGGCGAGATCACGCGTACTCGCTCGGCTGCAGCGGCGGATTAGTTCAAAATCACCACAGATGAACACTGATGAACACAGATAAAAACTTGGAGATTGAACGTCAAGCGGCGTCGGCGGAGTATCCGGAGCAGGAACTCACAGGCACGATTCTTCAGGCGGCCTTCGCTTTGCATAACGACTTGGGCGCTGGGTTTCTGGAAAGGGTCTATTCAAATGCCCTCGTCGTAGAATTGAACCGGCATCAGCTCAGATTCGTGCAGAATGAGCCGTTGGAGGTGAAATACCGTGACGTCGTCGTGGGAGATTACATAGCCGACATAATTGTAGAGGATCGCGTGATCCTTGAACTCAAGGCTTGCGCCTCGCTCGATCCAAGCCACAGCACGCAGCTAATGAACTATCTTCGGGCCACCAAAATCCGAGTGGGTCTGTTACTAAACTTTGGCCGCCCGAAATTAGAGTATCGCAGGTTTGTCTTTTGATATGACTTTAGCCTTTATCTGTGTTCATCTGCGTTCATCTGTGGTGATTTTGAATTCCGAGAGGCCAAGCAAATGACGACGACGCCGAAGATTACGCCTACACGCAGCGAGGAAGTGGTTCGCAAGCACAAGGAGTTCATTTGGCCGGCGGTTACGAACTACTATCAGCACCCGCTGGTAGCCGACCATGCTTCGATGCAATACCTGTGGGACGTCGAGGGCAACAAGTACCTGGACTTCTTCGGCGGCATTGTCACGATCGGCGTGGGTCATTGCAATCCAAAGGTCACGTCGAAAATCAAGGCGCAAGTGGATAAGTTGCAGCACACTTCGACATTATTTCCCAACGAAGCCGTTGTTGCGCTTGCCGAAAAGCTTGCGGAAATCACTCCCGGCAAGTTGCAGAAGAGTTTCTTTACCAGTTCCGGGACGGAAGCGAACGAAGCGGCGATTATGTTGGCGCGCATGGCGGGGCCGAGTTACGACATCGTCGCCTTGCGCCACGCTTATTCCGGCGGCTCGGCTTTGGCGAAATCCGTCACGGCGCAATCGGCTTGGCGCAAGGGCGGAGTGATCAGCGTCGGCGTGTCGCACGCGGTGAATCCTTATTGCTACCGCTGCCCGCTGCATTTGACGTATCCCTCGTGCAACGTGGCTTGCGCGAATGACGTTGAAAGCGTGATTCAGACCACGACCAGCGGCTCGATTGCCGCGTTTATTGCCGAGCCGATTCAGGGAGTCGGCGGTTTTATCACTCCTCCGCCAGAATATTTCAAGATTGTCTATCGCATCGTGAAGAATTACGGTGGGCAGTATATTTCCGACGAAGTGCAAACCGGGTGGGGGCGCACCGGAAAGAAGTGGTGGGGCATCGAACAGTGGGAGGTCACGCCGGATATCATTACTTCGGCGAAGAGCATGGCGAACGGCGTGCCGGTAGGATTGACGATCACAACCGCGGAACTGGCCGACAAATTTCAGGGGTTGACGATTGCGACTTTTGGCGGGAACCCCGTCACGTCGGTCGCGGCGCGAGCTGTGATTGAAGTGATCGAGGAAGAAAACCTGCGCGAGAATACGTTTGTCGTCGGCGGCTACTTCCGCAAAAAGCTCGAAGAGCTGCAGGAGAAATATCCGTTGATTGGAGAGGTTCGCGGCATGGGCATGATGCAGGCGCTCGAACTGGTGAAGGATCGTCAGACCAAGGAGCCCGCGCCGCAGGAAACCAATCAAGTGCTGGAACGCGCGCGCGCCAATGGATTGCTTGTCGGCAAGGGCGGGATGTATGCCAACGTAATCCGCATGGCCCCGCCGATGAATATCTCGAAGACTGATGTCGATGAGGCTATTCGGATGCTCGATAAATCGTTCAGCGAGGTTAGAATCTAGAAATGCAAAGTGCAGGGATTCGCGAGAACGGTGGCTTGAGTTCTGCCTGGCGCACTGTCTGCGTCATTGTCATCTCGGTTTTGCAAGCCTTGCTTGTTTGGATAGCTATCCGTCGCATCCCACAAGAGGGCTGGGCCTATTTCGTGATGGTTCTTTCCTTCATCGCGGCATTAGCTGGCACTGAGTACGACATCTTGAAGTATGGAAAGCCTGTTCGCCACGCACTTTCGCTCTGGCTTGTCGCTACGGTCGTCACCTTCATGCGCGATATCAGCCGAGTTTGGAATCATTCTCCTAACGTGGATCCAGTATCGACCCTATTCTTCGACGCGCTGTATGTCTTCATTTGCGTCATCTGGCTTTTGAGGAATCCGTTCGGACCTGTCGATTCTAAAGCGGCGAGCCTAAATTTCAGAAGATAGCGCGAACATTACTTAGGCATAGGACGACAAAATGGCCACAGCAACTACGACCGATCAACTTTGCAGGAACTACATTAACGGCGAGTGGGTGGAGTCGAAGTCGGCGAAGATCGTCGAGCGGCGGAATCCGGCGAACACCGATGAGGTAGTGGCGCGCATTGCGCTTTCCACGCGCGAGGAAATGAAGCAGGCCATTGTCGCGGCGAAGGCTGCGTTCCCTGCTTGGCGCGAGATGCCTGCGCCAGCGCGCGGCACAATTTTGTTCAAGGCTACGCAGATCATGCAGTCGCAGAAAGACGAGTTGGCACGGCTGCTGACGCGCGAAGAAGGCAAAGTGCTGAAGGACGCGCTTGGCGAGGTGCAGCGTTCGATCAATATTCTGGAATTTGCGGCGGGCGAGGCGCGGCGGCTGAATGGCGAAACGCTCGCGAGCGAGTTACCCAAGAATTTTTCTTACACGATTCGGCAGCCCATCGGCGTGGTCGGTGCGATCACGCCTTGGAATTTCCCGGTGGCGATTCCGATCTGGAAAATTGCTCCTGCGCTGGTGTGCGGGAATACTGTGGTGCTCAAGCCGGCTGAATTAACGCCACTCTGTGCGATTCGCATCGCTGAAATTTTCGAGCAGGCTGGCTTGCCGCCTGGCGTGCTGAACGTGGTCCTGGGTGCCGGCGAAGATGTAGGCGATGAATTGGTGCAAAATCCCCACGTACAAGGATTGACGTTCACCGGATCAACTGCCGTGGGTAGCAAGATCTATGCAGCCGGGGCCGAGCGGATGAAGAAAGTGCAGTGCGAGATGGGCGGCAAGAACCCGGTCGTGGTGCTGGCCGATGCGGATCTGCAGCTTGCGATGGAGTCGGTGCTGGCTGGAGCGTTTGGGTCTACGGGGCAACGCTGCACCGCGACGAGCCGCGTGGTGATTGAAGAGAGCGTCGCCGACAAGTTTGTGGAGATGCTGGTCGAACGCGCCAAGAAATTCGTCGTTGGCGACGGACTGGATGCCGGCACGAACATGGGGCCGTCGGTGGACGGAGACCAGTTCAAGACCGTACTGAAGTATCTGGAAATCGGCACGCAGGAAGGAAAGTTGCTATGCGGCGGCGCCCGCTTGACCGGACCGAAATACGACCAGGGCTGGTTTATTTCTCCTACGGTGTTCGACCACGTCATGTGGGACAGCAAACTGGCTCAAGAAGAAATCTTCGGGCCGGTACTTAGCATTATTCGTGTGAAGGATTTCGACGAAGCGCTGCAAGTTGCGAATTCAGTGCGTTACGGGCTTTCGAGCGCGATTTATTCGACCGATCCTGGGAAGATTTTTGAGTTTGTGGACAAGATCGAGACCGGCATGACTCACGTGAATTCGCCGACGGTGGGCGGCGAGGCGCATGTCCCGTTTGGCGGGACGAAGCAATCGAGCGTCGGGCCACACGAAGTGGGACATGCGGCGATTGAGTTCTACACCGAAACCAAGATCGTTTACATCGACTACAGCGGGCGCAAGCGCGAATCGCGCCTTTATTAGATTGTTGCCGCCAAGCCGGTGAGAAAAACCAATTCATGATTCGCCGCCGTAGTTTCGCGACGTGGTCGAGCACGGCCGGACCAAGGGCTACGTGACTATTTCTGCGAAGCAAGTGCGCGTGCAACGGGATTGAATCATTGCAACACCGCAGCTGATCCACCGCTTCGATTTGGGAGGTCGGACCGTTTGCGGAGATTGAACACAGCATGCCGTGCCCGCCTGGGTTTTGCGCTGCTCGCGTCGACAATCCTGTTGGCGTGTTCCATGGACGCGCGCGCCGCAGATAATCGTTATCTTTGGAAAGCAGTGTCCCGAGCGCAATGCAAAGTGGACGATAAGACGCCGCTGACCTGGAACGTCTATCAAACGGACAAAAAGAAGGAAGCGAATCTGGTGCTCTTGCTGATTGGGAGGCGCTACCTGGCTCTGGATCTCAAAGCCAAGCTTGTCTACAACGTGTTCCCTTCCGACCTGCAAGCGAAGGGACCGGAATTCGAAAGCGGCGATCTCTTTGTGAAATCGCGGGTGTTGCCGACGGATAATTGGAGTCTTCGCGATGTGGGTCCGGCGGAACTGATCAAACTGACGCTGGGCGACTACGGCCGCGAACTCTACGTGGAAATACCGCACATGCCGGACATGCGCGCCTTCTACTAATCGATCCCAAAAAATTAGCGCGTGTGGAAGTGCGCTCGCGCTTTCTCTTGGGCGAGGCGCGCCTCGCCTGGCCTAATCGTGCGTCGCTCTGGACTTCGCGAAAGCGGCGGCGCGCCGCCGCACTCCATAGAGACCTTGCCTTCGCTGTGTTTCGCGACTAACTGGCGCGATGCGTGCTGGTCTTCTGTTTCCAGGACATCGGCGGCAGACCGGTATCAATTTCCGCCATCGTGATGCATCCGTGCACGGGGCAGACGAGCGCGCACAAATTGCAGCCCACGCATTCGTCTTCGATGATCTTCGGGACGTGAACTTCCATGCCGTTCGGATTGTGCTTGCCGTTTCCGTTTTGCGCGTGGGCGCGTTCGATGCACTGGTGCGCGCCGTCTTCGCATGCGGCGTAACAGAGTTGGCAGCCGATGCAGAGATCGGTATCGATCTTCGCGATGATCTTGTAATTCAGATCCAGGTCGCCCCAATCCATTACGTTTGGAACCGCGCGGCCGCGAAAATCCTCGATGGTGCGATAGTTGTGGTCGTCCATGTAACCGCTGAGGCCATCGGCCATGTCCTCGACGATGCGAAAGCCGTAGTGCATGGCGGCCGTGCAGACCTGCACACAGGTTGCGCCTAGCGCGATGTGTTCCGCGGCATCAATCCAATTGCCGATTCCTCCGATGCCTACGATTGGGATCTTTACTTTCTTGGCCACGCTGGAAACCAGGTGCAGCGCGATCGGCTTCACTGCCGGTCCGCAATATCCGCCGTGCGAGGACTTCCCCGCGACGTTCGGGCGTGGCGCGAATGTTTCGAGGTCCACACCCATCAGTGAATTGATTGTGTTGATCAAGCTGACGGCGTCGGCGCCGCCGCGCTCTGCCGCTAAGGCAATGTGCGTGATGTCGGTAACATTTGGCGTGAGCTTGGAGATCACCGGCGTTCTGGCGACTTCTTTGGCCCAGAACGTAATCATTTCGGTGTACTCGGGAACTTGACCTACCGCGGCGCCCATGCCGCGTTCGCTCATCCCGTGCGGGCAACCGAAATTCAGTTCGAGCGCGTCGGAACCGGCGTCTTCGGCGCGGCGGACGATGTCGTGCCAGGTTTCGCGCTTCGATTCGACCATCAGAGACGCGATCACGAGGTGTTTTGGATAGCGCTTCTTCACTTCGGAGATTTCGCGAAGATTTACATCGATCGGACGGTCGCTGATCAGCTCAATGTTGTTGAGCCCCATCATTTTTATGCCGTTCAGATCGATGGCGGCGTAGCGCGAAGAGGTATTCTGGATCGGCTCGCCGATCGTCTTCCATACTGCGCCGCCCCAGCCGGCATCGAAGGCGCGCATCACCTGCCCGCCGGTGTTCGTGGGAGGGCCGGACGCCAGCCAAAAGGGATTCGGCGAACGGACGCCGCAGAAGTTGACGCTCAGATCTGCCATGGGTTGGTTACCTCTCTCTTGGACCTGACAGCACTTCACCACAGATGAACACAGATAAACACAGATAACGGCTTTACGAATTCTAAGGGCGATCTTTTGCAACTAATGCGCCCGTTCGCCGTGTTGTGCGTCTAGCTTGGGCTCCAGCCGTGGCGGCCTTTCAAATTTAGGTTCCGGCAACGTTGTTCTTCTATTGTGATTCTGGCACGACGTCGTTGAGGCCGCGCCAGATCAGCCACACTACTACGCCGATCATTCCCAGCCAGCCAATCATGCGGAACGCGGTGGCGATTTGCGTATCATGCGCTAGAACACCGAGCTTGCCAAATAGATAGTTCCAATCGTGAATGACGTATTCGGAGTCGCCGACCGTCAGCAACGGAAGTTCCTGCGCGCGCGCGTCAGCCATGTAAGTAGCGATCGGCAAAAGCTGCTCAAAGAGGAAGAACAGGCAAAAGGCGACGCCCTGCGATTGGCGGCGGAAGAGAAAATAGACGGCTAGGGCGAACGGGACAAAGAGCTGGAGAAAAGTGCCGCCCGCGACACTAATAAATTCCCCGGCAAAGCGGAAAAGCAGATGGCCGCCTTCGTGGATGGGCACGAAAACACCATCCATCAGGAGCAAAATTCCGGAGCCGCGCCCAACTTGATAGAGGAAAAGCGAATAAAAAATGATCCACGCAACTAATGCCGCGCGGGGCACCGGTTCCCATTCTTGCTCGAGGTCCTGGAGGGCGGGCAGGCGTTCGGTCCATGATGCAGGGAGACGCACCAGCGTCTAGTTCTTTCCGCGAGGCGCGCCCAGCCACGCGTCGATACCGCGAGCTGCGGCCATGCCTTCGGCGACCGCGTCTACTACTTCTTTGCCGCCGTTGACGCAATCTCCGCCGGCAAAGTACTTCGCGTTGCCGGTTTGTCGCTGGTCGTTGACGATTACGGTGCCGTTCTCGCGCAGCGCGATTCCAGAGACGGCGCGAAGAAATTCCGTCACCGGCTTTTGGCCGATGGCGCGGACGACCATGTCCACGTCGAGCTTGAATTCGCTGCGCGGGATGTTGACGAGCTTGCCGCAGATTGCGCCGGAGGCTGGTTCGAACTGTGTGCGAACACATTCAATCGCTGAAACCTGTCCCGCATCTCCAAGAATTTTGACCGGCTGCGTGTGCCAGTGGAATACGACACCATCGAGTTTCGCGAGATCGTATTCGTAGCGAAATGCGGGCATATCGTGCTCGCCGCGCCGGTAAATCAAGTGCACGATCTCGGCGCCCAGGCGTTTTGCCGCGGTGACTACATCTATTGCCGTGTTCCCCGCGCCGATGCACGCGACGCGACGCCCTATGGAAACGTCGCGCAACGGTAGGACCTTGGTCGGCTCGATGAATTCCATTGCGCCGTAGACGCCCGTGAGATCTTCTCCTGGCATGTTCAGATCCCATGTCTCGCCGAGACCGACACCGATAAAGATCGCGTCGAATTGCTTTTCGACTTGGTCGAAGGTGACGTCGCGGCCGACTGTCGTGTTCTGCCGGAACTCGACGCCGAGAGCGCGCACGAGTTCCACTTCGCGCAGCGAGTCCTTCGCGCGTAGTTTATAGGCAGCGATTCCCAGCGTGTCCAGGCCTCCGGGAAGTTCGTTGCTGTCGAAAACTGTCACTTGATAACCGAGTTTCGCTAGCTCAGCGGCACAAGCTAGCGATGCAGGACCGGAACCGATGCAGGCGAGGCGCTTGCCGTTTGGAGCGCCCGCGTGGAAAAGCTGAATATTGTTGTCGAGAACGTGATCCACTGCGTAGCGCTGGAGCCTGCCGATTTCGATGGGCTTCTCTTCTTTCTCGTGCATTACGCAGGCGCCTTCGCAGAGAACTTCGGTGGGACATACGCGGCCGCAGCTGTGTCCCAGGATATTCGCTTCGAGTATCACGCGCGCTGAGCCGCGCAGATTGTCTGTGGTGATTTTCTTGATGAACGAAGGAACGTCAATGTGCGTCGGGCACGCAACCGTACACGGCGCGTCAAAGCAGAAAAGGCAGCGCGCGGCTTCGATGGCGGCCTGGCGCGGAGTCATCCGGGGCGATATTTCCGCGAAATTTTTTTCGTACTGTTCGGGAGAAAGCTTGGGGGCAGTTTCGCGCGGCATCGTGGGCTTATCCGTCCGTCCCATGGACTCGAAAAGAGAGGCCATTCTAGCACTTGCAGTTGCGCGACGAGCTAAGGGAATCGGCCCGAGGTTCGGAAACGCGGACTGCCGTCGAGTCGCTGAACGAGAAGGGGCTATGGCGCCGACAGGCTCGGTGCACATGAACGCAGAAGAGGTGTAAGCTACAACGCTTCATGAGAATTGCGAGGAGGGTTTTCGGCCATGCGGTTTGACACTGTCATTCGCAACGGGACGATTGTGACTGCGACGGACGCGTACGTGAGCGACGTGGGCATCGTGGACGGAAAGATTTCGGTGATCGGAGCCGATTTGCCGGTTAATGCCGCCGGAAAACTAATCGAAGCGCGAGGAATGATGGTGATGCCCGGGGGCATTGACGTCCATACGCACCTGGACATGCCGTTCGGCGGGACGAAGAGCGCCGACGATTTCGAATCCGGCACGATTGCAGCAGCTTATGGTGGAACGACCACGCTGATTGATTTTGCGATCCAGTACAAAGGTCAAACGCTGCGCCAGGCATTTGATACGTGGATGAAGAAGGCCGACGGCAAAGCGGTGATTGACTATGCGTTCCACTGCATCATCACAGACATCGCCGGGGCGCAGCTCGATGAGATGAAGGCGTTCGTCCGCGAGGGAGTGCCGACTTTCAAATTATTTATGGCCTATCCGGGCGTATTCATGCTGGACGATGCCTCCATTTTTAAGGCGATGAGTGCAGCGGCCAACAGCGGAGGAATGATTTGCATGCACTCGGAAAATGGCGGCGCGATTGACGTGATCGTCCAGCGGGCGCTGGCTGAAGGAAAGCGCGCGCCGAAATATCATGCACTGACACGACCGGTGACGCTCGAGGCGGAGGCGACCGCCCGCGCGATTGCACTTGCCGAAATCGCGGGAACACCGGTGTATATCGTCCACTTATCGTGCAATGAGGCTCTTGAAAAAGTTCGCGAGGCGCGCGATCGGGGGCTGCGCGTCTACGCGGAAACTTGTCCGCAGTACTTGTATCTTTCGCTCGAAAATATGGACGCGCCGGGATTTGAAGGCGCGAAGTACGTCTTCACGCCGCCCTTGCGCGAAAAGTGGCACCAGGAAAAGCTGTGGCAGGGTCTGGCGAAAGATGATTTGCAAGTGGTTTCGACCGACCACTGCCCTTTCTGCATGAAGGAGCAGAAGGAACTGGGGAAGGACGACTTCACGAAAATTCCCAACGGAGGGCCGGGCATTGAGCACCGCTTGAGCCTGGTCTACAACGGCGGCGTGCACGGCGGAAAGTTTTCGCCGAACCGGTTCGTACAACTTGTCTCCACAGCTCCCGCGAAGCTTTTTGGATTGTACCCGCGCAAGGGGACCGTGGCAGTGGGCTCGGACGCGGACCTGATTGTCTTCGATCCAAACGAAGAGCAAATCATTGGCGTGAAGACACATCACATGCGCGTGGATTATTCGATGTTTGAGGGGACGCGCGTGAAGGGCGTGACTAAGACCGTGCTTTCGCGAGGCCGGATGATTATTGACAACGGACGGTTCACTGGCAAGGTGGGAGCCGGAGAATTTTTGAAGCGCGAGAATCCCGCGAGGTTGTGAAACGCGATTCACCGCGGAGACGCGGAGGCCGCGGAGAAAACAACGGCGCTGCTGCTAATCGCGCGATACGCCTGAGACCCAGGGAACGCTCACCAAGCCGTCGTGCACCTGAACGTCCACAATGTCGCCGTCGGTGAAGCGATCGAAATCGCCGCGGTCCACCGGGATGCGTTCGAAGCGCCGGCCTTCGCGCCAGGAAGTAACGATAAGGCGCCGGCTAGGTACCGGTCCCGGCATTGAAAATTTGCCGATCACGCGAGCTGTTTCAACATGCTGAGGCGAACGATCGAGTGCACCATTGCTGAAGAGGAGGATTGCGAGCAGCCACGGCAGCGGAATCAGGCCGTAATAAATGCGCTTCAGAGCTTCTACTTCCATGTGACGAAGGGCTCTGCGCTCGACGAGCATGCCCAGGCCCAGCGTTAAAAAAAATACCACACCGATGAAGATCAAAATGCCGTCGAGCTCAAGAGCGGGATAGCGGCCGCTGGCTACGACGAAGGCCAGCGCACCCACAAGGAACATGGCCGTGCGATTGAGCAGCTTTCGCCGCAACGAAAATTCGGCGGCGAAGGAATTAAGGCCACAAGTATCGCAGGTATCGTTGAATCGTTCGGCTCCACAGTTCAAGCAACGCGTCATCGTAAAATTCGGCCCCCGGCCGACGATAGTTTTATGCTATGCGGCGACGAATTGGCTGTCAATTATTGACATGCTAACGCGCACAAACACGCGTACGGGTTGTTAGACACCGCAACTCGCAGGATCGTTCCTACTTCACCGGCCGCATGCTCGAGGGCGGGGTATCCAGGCAGACCATATTTTCGTCGCGACCGTTTGAGAGCATTTCGCAGTCAATATCCTGCGCACTGCGGATAGCTTCTGCCGAGGTGGCGCCGGAAGCCGTGGCGCAGTGCATGGCGCCTTTGAAAGTGACGCAGACTTCGTACTGATTTTGCGTTTGCTGGTGCGACGAATAGATGAGCACGGCGAACAAAACGATCGCCCCTACGACGATAATCATGCGCACCTGAAACTTGCGATCTGCCATATTCACCTCGAACGTATCCGCGCCGTAACTCGCTAGTCGCGTTCCTTGCCGGCGCCGGTGCGTCGCGCTAGCTCCCGCTGAATATATTTTCGGACGTGCGCGGTCACGCCTTCCAGCGTGGCGAGTTCCTTCAGGTCACGCAGCGTGAGGTTCGGGAGAAATGCCAACACCGATGGGACAGGAGTGTGCGAATTGCGAATTAACGCCACGCGAACATTGTACTGGACCGACCACTTAGAATGCTGCGCGATCGCCGCGACGACGCGCTCCGGAACTCCGGCTTTCGCGAGAACTTTCAGTATTTGGCTCTCCGTGAGAAACGGATTCGCGAGCGCTAATTTTATGGCTTGCGCATGGCCTTCGGCCAGCAACGCCCCGGCAACGCGGGATGTTCCACGCCTCGCAAGCGTTAGTTTTTGACCGACCGGCAAATGCGGTACGCGTGTGACAATCAGTTCTTCGGCCACACGTTTGATTTCGGCCGGGGTCGAAGGCAACAAGCTCAGGCGAACCAAATCGAACAGGTAAAGCTGCCGAAGCAGAGCCAGAGCATATCGGCGGGGCGTCCGCGGATGCCGCGCGAGGCGCAGGCGCACGCCTTCGCTTGCGGTCCACTTCCCTTTTTCGGCGATGGCGGCGAGCACGTTCGCAGAGAGATCGAGGCGTTCGAGCATCTGAATGATATGTGGTTCTTCGACGGCGGGATTTTCGAGGAGTGCTAGCAACGCTTGCTCGTCAGTGCCGTGAATCAGCGAACTCAGTTCGCCAGCTTGAACGGCTGGAGCGCGTTCGGTGCGCCCGGAATTATCATCCGGCATGAGCCTTTCGCTTCCCGAGGCGAATGGCCATCTGCGCGGCGGCTTCGGCGGGTTTCATATGGAGCGAACTAATCCGTCCGCGAGGAGCGATCTTCTGCACTGCCTCATCAATGGCGGCATCAAAGAATTTACTGCGGCCGGTGGCGCCGCCAGCTTTGGCGATGGGAATTTCGTGATCTTTCATGTGCAGTTGGTCAATCACGCTGGCAGCGAGGCCCGCAAGCGAGTCCGCCGCGCACGATAGGATTTCACGGGCGACGGCGTCACCTTGGTCACCCAGCTCCGCCACGAGCGGAAAAACACGCGGGAAAACGTCATCCGGATTCTTGACGACCCAATCGAGTACACGGGTCCAGTCGTTGCATCCCAGCCAGGACAGCACTTTTTGCGAAAGAGCGGTTTCCGGGCCGCGCTTTTCTTCTGCGCGAACGACGGCGGCGAGAGCGCGCCTGCCGATATCGAATCCGCTGCCTTCGTCGCTGAACCACGGCCCACGCCCGCCAGCGCGCGCGGTGTGACCCTTGGCGTCACGGCCATAGGCTCCGGAGCCAGTGCCGATCATCAGGATTATTCCCTCTTTGTCGCCGACTGCCGCATGAAGAGTGATAGCCAAATCCGTGGTGATCGAAACAGTGGCCTCGGGAAATCCGCGTTCGAGGAACGTGGCGATGCGCCGCGCGACCGATTCGCGGCCTGCTCCGCCAATTCCGGCGCAGATTCCGTGGATATCGTTGGCTTTCAGGCGCTGGCGTTCGAGCACGACATCCGCGGCGTCGCTAAGAGCGAACCAAGCCTTGGCGTAACCGGCGCGCAAAGGATTGGAGGGCCCTGCGGTGGCTCGGGCGAGAACTTCGCCAGAGCCGTCAACGAGAAAGCAGTCCGTCTTGGTGCCGCCGCCATCGAGTCCCAGAAAATATCCCGGCGGTACTGCGTGCTTTTTCTCAGTCATCCAGTTTCACCGGCCTTGACAGACTTTCCTGCGGGCAGTTAGCATCGCGCGACTCGCCGGCCCGCTCTCAGCGCAAGTCAACGGAATGCAAATCAGCTGGCTCGACTTCGGCATCTTGGTGCTGTATCTCGCGGGCATCACGCTGTTTGGAGCCCGTTTCCGGCGCGGCCAGCAAAATCTGCGCGATTATTTCCTGGGTGGCCGCACCGCACCATGGTGGGCGCTCGCGTGCTCCATTGTCGCGACAGAGACTTCCACACTCACCATCATCGGGACGCCAGCGATCGCTTACGGCGGAAACCTCGGATTCTTGCAACTGGTGCTGGGCTACTTAGTCGCGCGGGTGATTCTTTGCGTAGTACTTATACCACAATATTTCCAAGGAGAATTCTACACTGCTTACCAGCTTCTGGAGAAGCGCTTCGGGACGCGCATGAGATCGGTCGCGGCGGTCGTTTTCATGGGGACGCGTGCATTGGCGGAGGGCGTGCGCATTTCGGCCATCGGGAAAGTGGTGAGCGTGGCGTTCGGGACCGGCGACCGTTTGTCCATTTTGATTATTACCGTGCTCACGATGTTTTACACGTTCGAAGGTGGAATGCGCGCGGTGATTTGGACCGACGTGGTGCAGTTCGCGCTGTATCTTACTGGCTCGGTCGCAGCGTTTTTCCTGCTATTGCATAAAATTCCCGGCGGCTGGTCTTCAGTGGCGCAGACTGCTGCGGCGGCCGGTGGAAAGTTGCGAGTTTTCGATTTTACTTTCAGCCTGACGCAGAGCTACACGTTTTGGTCGGGCCTGCTGGGAGGAACTTTTCTGACGATGGCGAGCCATGGGACGGATCAGACCATGGTGCAGCGGCTTCTGGCCGCAAGAAACGAGCGCGACAGCAAGAAGGCCCTGCTGGTGAGCGGTGTAATCATCTTTGTGCAGTTCGCGCTGTTTCTTGTGGTGGGCGTGATGCTGTTCGTCTACATGCGCAATGGATTTGTGGCCGTGCCGGAAGGCGATCCCGATCGGATTTATCCCGCGTTCATCGTGCATGCGATGCCTGTGGGGCTTAGCGGCATTGTGCTGGCGTCCATATTTGCGATTGCGATGTCGAATGCCAGCGGTTCGTTGAACTCACTGGCTTCATCGAGCATGATGGACATGGGCGTGAAGCGTAACGCTGATTCTGCACAGCCGCTGGGTCGTTCGCGGCGGATGACGTTGCTGTGGGGGTTGGCGCTGGGCGCGCTGGGGCTGATTCGCTGGGGGCCGGTGCTGGTGGCGGGGCTGACGATTGCATCCATTACGTACGGAGCTTTGCTCGGTGTGTTTTTGCTGGGGACGTGGAATAAGCGCGCGAATGAAAACGGCGCGCTGATTGGTTTTGTGGCCGGGCTTGCGACGATGATTCTGGTTACGCGAATGACGCCGCTGGCCTGGACCTGGTACGTTCTTGTCGGCACTGTGATCACCTATTCCGTCGGAGCGGTCGCAAGCCAATTTACACGCCGCGAAAGTAATGTCGCTGCTGCGTCCGGCGACTAGCGCTTTGCCAAAGGAAAAATCATAGCTACGCCGTCTAAGCCGGGCGAGAGGCTGGATTTGGTTCGCGCGCTCGGCGCGTGGGCGGCCGCGGCAATCGTCGTCGGGACGATGGTCGGCACCGGAATTTTTCTGAAGCCGGGCGAGATGGCCCGTGTCGGCGGATCTGTAAGCGTGGTTTATGCCGCGTGGATTGTCGGCGGCTTGCTGTCGCTATTTGGGGCTTTGTCTTTCGCTGAGCTCGGCGCTGCCCTTCCGGAAGCAGGAGGCCAGTATGCTTATTTGCGCAAGGGGCTCGGGCCAGTTTGGGGATTTCTCTTCGGCTGGATGCATTCCACTGTGGGCGAAACGAGTTCCGCGGCATCCATCGCCGCTGGTTTCGCGCTGTTTTCCAGTTTTCTGATTCCCGCAATTGCGACACCGCTCTTTTCCTGGCATCTCACGAGTCCGGTGTCGGGCAGGCCGTACGAGTTCGTATTCACTTGGGCGCAGCCGTTGGCGGCGGCGACGATTGCGCTTTTTACTTTCATCAATTACCTGGGTGTGCGGTTGGGCGGACGCGTGCAAATTACCTTGACCGTGCTGAAAGTCGGCGCAGTGCTCGCCATCGTGGCGGCGGGATTCTGGTTCGGACACGGAAGCATGAGCCACTTCCATCCGTTTTGGCCGGCGGATTCGCACGTCGGCGTGATGGGCGCATTTTTCGCGGCGCTTGCGGCTGCGCTGTGGGCGTATGACGGTTGGGAAGACCTGAACCGCGTCGGCTCTGAGATCGAAAACCCGCAGCGAAATATTCCGCTGGCGCTGGTCGGCGGGACCCTCCTGGTGGCTGCACTTTATCTGCTGTTCAGCGCTGTTTGTTTTTATGCTCTGCCGTTCGCGAGCGTCGCAGTATCGCCGCATGTCGCTTCGGATGTGGTGGCGAGCTTCGCGGGCCGCGATGCGGCTGTTTGGATCACGCTGGCGATGATCGTTTCCGCGTTGGGCACGCTGAATTCTTCGGTATTGAGTGGCGCTCGCGTGCCCTATGCGATGGCGAGGGATGGTCTTTTTTTTCGAGTCACCGGAACAGTGCACCCGAAGTTTCGCACGCCGGGTGGCGCGCTTGTTTTTCAGGGCGTGTTGGCGAGCTTGATGGCGCTCACCGGGACGTTCGAAGAATTAACGTCACTCTTTGTTTTTGCGGCGTGGATTTTTTATGCGCTTTCGGTGGTGGCGATGTTCCGGTTACGCCGCATTGCGCCTGATCTTACGCGACCCTATCGCACGTGGGGTTATCCTGTGGTGCCGGCACTCTTCGTCGCGGGGGCTCTGGCGCTGACGGTGAATATTTGGATCGAACGGCCGGTGCGGTCGTCGATTGGATTGCTGCTGATTCTTTCGGGGCTGTTGTTCTATCGACTTTGGAAAAAGCAGGCTGATGGAGCTTTGGGATAGCCGCGACGCTTGGCCGAGCCCCAGTTCATAATTTTTGAAAAGTGGAATTTGGCGGTTTTGAAGTGAACAGATCCGGGTGGAAGAGGTGGGCGAGAAGTTCCAACCCATCGACCAAGCGCGGGCCGGGACGCGAGAAATAGCTGTTGGCATCCACCGAATACAGGCGGTCTTCCCGAAGCGCAGGAAGCGCGTTCCAACTTTGCGGCAACAGCGTCTGGCGGAATTGGGCGGCGTTTCGCGCCGCGTCGTAACCGCACTGCATCACTAGAATCATTTCGGCCCCGCTTTCCGCCATGTCTTCTGCTGACACTCGGAACGAAGGCTCGCCAGCGCGGCCCAACACATCCTCTCCGCCCGCTTTGGCAACCATCTCCGGAACCCAATGACCGCCAACGTAGTAAGGATCGAGCCATTCCAGGCAAAGAACGCGCGGACGACGCACTACGCTCTTAACGACGGACTCGATTGCTTGCACCTTCGTCTTCAACGCCGCGACGAGTGCCTCCGCAGCAAGAGTCGTTCTGGTGGCTTCTCCGGCGCGAACTATGTCTTGCCAGACGTCATCAAGCGAATGTGGTGTGAGTGTGAGCACGCGCGGCTGTTTTGGCAGCCGCGTCAGTGCCGTCGCAAGATCGTCGGGCGAGGGGGCGCAAACGTGGCAAAGGTCCTGCGTCACGATTAGGTCGGGAGCGAGCGACGCGAGCAGCTCGGCGTCTACCGCGTAAATGCTTTCACCGCGCTGGACGAGTTCGCGGACCTGACGGTCAATTTCCGCGGGCGCGGCGTGCGGATCCACGCGGGGCCGGATGAGCGGCGGCTTCTTCGCGGCCGCCGGAGGATAGTCGCACTCGTGCGTTACGCCGACAACGGAATCGCCGAGGCCGAGGGCGTACAAAATCTCAGTCGCCGAAGGTAGGAGGGAGACAATTCGCATTGAGTCATCTGAACTTTCGCGCGCGCTGCGGAAATTAGTCAGCCGCCAATCATCCGCATTCAATCATAAATCAGATATTTCGCGCGCATTGCTCGAAAGGCTGTTAGATCGCTCGCCCAGCTTGCGATGATGTTCGCGGGAGATTGATAAGCGATCAGAGCGTCCACCGAAGCCTGCGAGCCTAACAAATCTGTCAGTTTGGTAATCTGGAATCGTTCGGGATAAAGACGATGCAGCGCGTCGGCAATTTCCAGCCCCACTCGGACGGATACGAACGTGTCGCGGTCGGTAACTTCAAGTTTCACGCCGGCGCAGGCCTGACCGCTATAGAGGCCGCTAGTCGGAGTGAAGCTGGCAGCGGTGAAGCGAACGCCGGAAATTTGGCGGGGATTCACGGAATTCAATAACTCATCCGAGTGAATCCACGGGGCGCCCACGAGTTCGAAGGGCGTGTCTGTGCCGCGTCCAACGGAAACGCCTGCTGGCTGCAGAATCTCGATTCCGGGATAGAGGAGCACTTCATTCACCGTGCGCAGATTCGGTGAAGGCGGAATCCACGGCAGTCCCGTCTGATCGTAGGTTTCGCTGCGATGCCAGTTTTTCATTTCTACAACGTGCAGTTCAACGCCCGTTTTATTTTCCGCGTTGAACATTTGCGCCAGCTCTCCCAGCGTCATTCCATAGACGAGCGGCATACGAAAATATCCGACGAACGACATGCGCGAGGGGTCCAGCATGGGCCCTTCGATTCTTTCGCCGCCGAGCGGGTCAGGACGGTCCAGCACAAAAAAAGCGATGTGGTGCTTGGCGGCAGCTTCCATGCAGTAGCCCATAGTGGTGATAAAGGTATAGAAACGCACTCCGGCGCCTTGGATGTCGAATACCAGCGTGTCTATTCCCTGCAGCATCTGATCGGTGGGCCGCTTGTTATCGCCGTAGAGACTGAAGATCGGCAGGCCCGTTGCGGCGTCGGTGGCGTTCGAGACGGTAGCGTCGAGTTTCCCGGCAATTCCGTGCTCGGGGCTGAACAGCGCGACGAGCTTTACGCCGTCGGCGTGCGCGAGGACGTCAATCGTGCGACGCCCTTGCGAATCCATGCCGGTCTGATTCGTGATCAATCCGACGCGTTTGCCGCGCAGGGGCGCAAAGTTCTGCGCCTCGAGAACGTCAATGCCCGTTTGCACGTGCGCACTGGACTGCGGCGGAGGCGCCGGAACCATTTTTGGCGGCTCGGCTGCAAATGTTATCGTTGGTATCGCTATAAAAAAGAACGTGAGGAGGAAACGGTTACGAAACATCATGGAGGAGGATTCGTTGTGCCTCATGCGACCGTGTGCTATATACAGCCGCGGGATGCGGGCGTCAACATGGTAGGCTCCGTATGAGTGTGCTGCGCAAACTCGGGGCCGCGACACTGCTCCTGCTTCTTTTCATGACATCCTACGCTCGCTCGCAGAAGAAACCTGCCACGAAGTCCAAGGCCCCCGCCAGCGGTAATGCGGCTTGGGTAGAATCCACGCTCAAGAAAATGACGTTACGCGAAAAACTGGGACAGATGCTGATGCCCCATTATTTCGGCGTCTTCACGTCGGCCGAAAGCAGCGACTATAAAGCGCTGCTACACCAGGTGGAGGAAAATCACGTCGGCGGATTTATCGTCGCCACCGAACGCGGTCCGCTGGGCATCGAGCGCAGTCAAGTGTACCCCACAGCGGTGCTAACCAACGAACTGCAAAGACGCGCGAAGGTTCCTTTGCTGATCGGCGCCGATTTTGAGAGCGGCACGGGAATGCGGCTGGACGAGGGGACTTCGTTCCCTTCGGCCATGGCGATTGGCGCGACGAACGATCCGCAGATGGCGTATGCCGAGGGCAAAGTGATTGCGCTGGAATCGCGGGCGGTGGGCGTGCACTGGATTTTCGCGCCGGACGCCGATGTGAATAATAATCCGGACAATCCGATCATCAATATTCGCTCGTTTGGCGAAGATCCGAAGCGCGTGGCTGATTTCGTGTCGCAAGAAATTCGCGGCATTGAAGAAAATGGCGGGCTGGCGACGGCCAAACATTTTCCAGGGCATGGCGACGTGAGCGTGGATTCGCATCTTGCGCTCGCGACCGTTCCCGGAGATCGCAAGGAGCTCGAGGCGACGGAGCTAGTTCCCTTTCGCGCCGCGATTGCCGCGGACGTGGATTCGATCATGCCGGGACATCTTGCGGTGCCGGCGTTTGAACCGGATACCACAGTGCCCGCAACGACTTCGCACAATATCCTGACGGGGTTACTGCGCGATGAGATGAAATTCAAAGGGCTGGTGGTCACGGACGCGATGGATATGGGCGGAGTCACTTCACTGTACCCGCCGGGCGAGGCCGCTATTCGCGCCGTGGAAGCCGGCGCGGACGTGCTGCTGATGCCTCCTGTGCCGGATGCGGCGCTGGCGGGCCTGGAACGAGCGGTGGGCTCCGGGCGGCTGAGCGAGGGGCGCATAGACCAATCCGTGCGGCGAATTTTGCAGGCCAAGGCTCGCTTGGGATTGGACAAGAATCGCTTCGCGAATATTGAACAGCTAGACCAGAAATTCGGGCGCCCCGAATTCGAATCGCAGGCGCAGAGCATCGCCGATCGCGGCGTCACGTTGCTTCGCGATACGCCGCACTCGTTGCCTCTCGACACGACGAAGCCGTTACGCGTTCTATTGGTTTCGCTTTCCGCCGACGCGGATCCGTACCCGGGAGAAACCATCGAGCCGGAGATACGCTGGCGTGTGGATTCGCTGAAGGCGCTGCGGGCTGACACCCAATTCGTGAGAGTGAGCACACTGAAACTGCCAACGCCGGACTCGTACGATGTCGCGATTGCCGCGCTTTTCGTGCGCGTCGCCGACCGCAAGGGAAATGTTGGCCTTCCCGACGACCAGCGCGCATTTGTGGATCAAATGCTTGCCGCCGGCAAGCCGACCGTGGTGATGGCCTTCGGCAGCCCGTATTTGATCGAGCGTTTTCCAGGGGCACCCACTTGGCTTGCGGAGTTTGCCACCAACGACGTATCGCAACGCGCCGCAGTCCGCGCGCTGTTCGGGCAAGTGGCGACGCGGGGCCAGGTCCCGGTAACGGTTCCCGGGACCGTGAAACGCGGCGATGGAATGGCGGTTGCTGCAAATCCGATGACGTTGCAGCCCGGCTCGGCATACATGACTTACGAGCTCACGCCCGTGTTCGGCGTGCTCGATAGCGCTGTTGCCTCCGGAGCCTTTCCCGGCGGAGTGTTGGCGGTAGGTCTGCAAGATCAATTGGTTGTGCACCCGTTCGGCAATCTCACGCGCGAGGGCAAGGCAGTGCCGGTGACGGCGAGCACGATCTACGACATGGCGTCTCTGACGAAGGTCATCGTGACGACAACCTCCGCGATGATGCTGGTGCAGCAAGAGCGGCTGGATTTGGATGCGCCGGTAGAGCGTTACCTGCCGGAATTTGCGGCCGCCGCGAAATCCGATCCCAATCCTGCGTGGCGCGCGCGCGTGACCGTGCGCATGCTGATGCTCCACGACTCTGGATTGCCGGCGCATCGCGATTTCTACAAGGTGGCTAAGGGTTACGATGCAGTGCTAGCGAAAGTGCTCGCAGAGCCGCTTATACATGAACCAGGCACGCAGGTGGAATATTCTGACCTGGGATTTATCATGCTCGGAGAGATCATTCAGCAGCTTACTGGGCAGACGCTCGAGGAATTCGCCAAGTCGCATATTTTTGCGCCTTTGGGCATGAATAATTCGCTCTATAATCCGCCGATTTCGCTGCGTCCACGAATCGCGCCAACTGAGTATGACGCCGACTTCCGCAAGCGACTGCTGCGCGGCGAAGTGCATGATGAGAACGCCTGGGCTTTGGGTGGAATTTCCGGGAATGCGGGGCTGTTTTCCACCGCTGGAGATCTTGCGGCTTTTGCGCAGATGCTGCTGAATGGCGGCATTTATGCGCATCATCGTTTGCTGGCGCGCGCTACCATTCAGGAGTTCACGCAGCGACAGTCGATTGGAGACTCCGCGCGAACTCTAGGATGGGACGTGCCCACGCCGCCAAACTCGTCGGCGGGCCACTATTTCTCGCCTTCCAGCTTCGGCCACACGGGTTTCACCGGAACTTCGCTGTGGATTGATCCGGAACGTCAGCTTTTCGTGGTATTGCTGACCAATCGCGTGAATCCCACACGGGCGAACGAACAGATTCGGCAAGTGCGTCCGGCGGTGCACGACGCCATTATTCAGGCCCTTGGCCTCCTCAATTCACCAGCAAACCCTCAATAACTTCCTCGGCACAAAGCTTGCCAGAATCCATCTCCATCCCCAAAGCGGGCGCAGGCTGTCTGTATAATTGAATGATCGCAGATTACAGGGCGACGGGTAACCTGAGGGCGCGGTGAAAGCACTAAAGACGGAACAAAGAAACCCGCGGACGCGCGGGCTCGATGCGAAATCCACGCTCGAAATACTGCGCATCCTCAACCGGGAAGACCAGCGAGTGGCAATCGCGGTGCGGCGCGAACTGCCGCAAATCGCTCAGGCTGTGGATGCTACCGTGAAAAGCCTGCGCGCGGGTGGCAAACTCTTTTACGTAGGTGCCGGCACCAGTGGACGCTTGGCCGTGCTGGACGCAGCAGAATGTCCGCCGACGTACGGAATATCGCGAAAAAAGGTGCAGGCGTTGATTGCCGGGGGTACGAAAGCGCTGCGCGGTGCAGTGGAGGGCGCGGAGGATTCCGTATCGAATGGCGCGCGAGAATTGGCGAGAGCAGGCGCGAAGCGCGGCGACGTAGTGGTGGGGATTGCGGCCAGCGGGACCACACCGTATGTGCTGGGCGCACTCGCGTGGGCGAACCGGCGAGGCTGCGTCACAATAGGGGTGACGTCCAATCGGGATTCGCCATTGGCCCGCGCGGCAAGAATTGCCATCCGGCCCGAAACGGGGCAAGAAGCGATTTACGGGTCCACGCGCATGAAAGCCGGGACGTCGCAGAAGATGGTATTGAACCTGCTTTCCACCACGACGATGGTGCGGCTCGGCAGGGTTTATGACAACTGGATGATCTACGTGGCGCTGACGAATCAGAAGTTACTGCGGCGAGCCGAGCGAATATTGACGGAAGCCGCGGGTGTGAGCGCGTCTACCGCGGCACACGCGCTGCGGCAGACCGGACACGATTTGCCGGCGGCGCTGGTGATGTTGAAAACGGGTGGAAGTGCCGATGCAGCGCGTGAGTCGCTTGCTCGAGCCGGAGGCAATGTGCGGCAGGCACTCGAATCGCACCGGAACGGACGGCCATCCAAGAGAGGTCAGGGGAAATAGCATGGACCGATTCAAGATTCAGGGCGGGCGAAAACTCGAAGGGACGGTGCAGATCAGCGGCGCGAAGAACGCGGCCTTGCCGGCGATGGCTGCGGCTCTGCTGACGAGCGAGGCCGTCACGCTGCAGAATATTCCGCACGTCCGCGACATCATCACCATGGCGAAGCTGCTGGCGCACATGCGCTGCCGGGTGGAAAGCCCCGACCTGCCTCCCAGCGAGTTCATCATTCAAGCCGAGACCGTATCCATGCGCGAGGCGCCGTATGAACTGGTGAAGACGATGCGCGCTTCGGTGCTGACGCTGGGCCCGCTCGTTGCGCGATTCGGGTATGCGAAGGTTTCACTTCCGGGTGGTTGCGCCATCGGAGCGCGGCCAATTGATCTGCACATCCAGGCATTGGAAAAGCTGGGGGCGGAGATCACCGTCGAACACGGCTATGTGGAAGCACGCGCGAAACGTTTGCGCGGAACGACGCTGCGATTTCCCAAAATCACTGTTACCGGCACCGAGAATATTTTGACCGCGGCAGTGCTTGCCCAGGGCGAAACAGTTCTTGAAAATTCCGCGATGGAACCGGAAGTGACCGACCTCGCCGAACTCTTGATCAAGATGGGCGCGAAAATCGAGGGCGTGGGAACCTCAACTTTGCGCGTGCAGGGCGTGGAAAAATTGCATGGAGCGACCCATGCGGTGATTCCTGACCGCATCGAGACGGGGACTTTTCTGGTCGCAGGCGCGATTACCGGTGGCGAATTGCTCCTCACCCATTGCGAACCGGGACACTTAAAAGCAGTGATCGAGAAATTGCGCGAGTGCGGCGTTGAGATCAAATGCGAAGGCGACGGTAAGCTGCGCGTACGAGCCGCGAAAAAGCTGGTCGCAGCTGACGTCACGACCGAGGAATATCCTGGCTTTGCGACGGATATGCAGGCGCAGTTCATGGCGCTCGCCACGCAGGCGCACGGCGTGTCGCATGTGCGCGAGACGATTTTTGAAAACCGCTACATGCACGCCAGCGAAATGATGCGCATGGGCGCGAATATCGCGATTGACGGCAATCTGGCTGTCGTCACTGGGCCGACACCTTTGAGCGGCGCGCCGGTGACGGCCTCTGACCTGCGCGCTAGCGCTGGGCTCGTGCTCGCAGGACTTGTCGCAGACAACACCACCTGGATTGACCGCGTGTATCACATTGATCGCGGCTATGAGCGTATCGAGGATAAGCTGCGCGATGTTGGTGCGAACATCGAACGCATCACTGGCCGCGACGAATAACCCAATCGGCGAGTTAGCAGCCTCTCGGCTTCTTTGCTTCTTTGCTTCTTTGCTTCTTTGCTTCTTTGCTTCCCTGCTGCCGTCGCGTTACTCAGCTGCTCTAATGACCGGCTCAGGCGATTCTGGGGCCATAGGAGCGGCGCCCTTCAATTCCGCGAGCAAGATACCCACAAAAATGAGCGCAGCGCCTAGCAGGATGCGGCCTGTAAGGTGCTCGTGCGCGACGAACCACGATGTGAGCGCGGCGAACACGGGTTCCAGGCTGATCAGAATTGCCGTGTGGGTCGGCGAAGTGTACTGCTGGGCCCAGGTTTGCGCGGAAAAGCCGAAGGCTGTCGAGCCGAGCGCGGTAATCAGAACGGCAAAGACGAGCGTGCCGCTCCACACCCAGCGAGGTTGTTCGATTCCCGTCGCAGAAAGCAGGGGCAGTGCAATTGTGGACAGCACTGCTGTCGTCGTGACCTGAATCACGGCCAGCGCGCCGACGGAGTGATGTTCCACGTATCGACTGATGACGATCATGTGCATCGCGAACATCACCGCGCAACCGAATACGATCGGATCACCGCGATTCAGGGCGCCGAGTCCTTCCGGCGGTACGGTAAGCAAATAAAGTCCCGCGAGCGCGGCCAGCGCTCCGGCCCAGATCCATGCGTTTACCCGCCGCTTTCCAAAAACTGCGAGCAGGAGTGGCACGATCACGACGCTTGAGCCCGTGATAAACGCCGCTTTCGAAGGCGAGGTGAATTTCAGTCCGGTGGTCTGAAACGCGTAGCCCGCAAACATGAAAAACCCGATCTGCGCGCCGGCCCAGATCGCGCTGCGCGTCAGGCCTCGCAGCGAACGCCAGAAGACAATCGCCATTACCGCAGCCGCCAGCGCAAAGCGCACGGCAAGGTAAGTGAAGACAGAAACGTCCGCGAGCGCGTCTTTCACTACGACAAACGTCCCACCCCAGATCAGCGCGGTAAATCCCAGGGCAAGGTCGGCGCGCAGGCGTTTGCTGTGCATGGAGAAAGAGTGTAAGCGGTGGGCGCTAGGCGAACAAGCAGGAGGCTGACGCCGCAGACGGCATGCGCGAACGTGCCGGATCAGAAGCCAATCTAATGCGTGTAGTCGCAAACAACAGCGATTCACACGGCAATCTCGATTTCTGGCGACCGAAAGCGGTCGAGAGCGGCATTCCCAAGAGCAGCGATGATCTTACGGAGTGATCTCGCCGCGAATGTGTTTTGCGAGCTTCTCGATTTTTTTGAGATTCTCCACGAGATCCTTCGGTAGTTGACCTTTCCCTATCTGATCAATTTGCGGCGGCAAACCATCCGCCAGCCGACGCAATTCTTGGGTTTCGGCATTTACCTGCTCAATGTTCACCGAGCGCACGCCTGCTTTCGACGGGGCTTCGAGAGGTGCGTTTGCCATCGTATCCGCGGTTGCGATGCCGGGAGGCCTTGCATGGGTTCCCGCTTGTGGGATGGCAACACTGGGGACGAGCAGAAAAACGCACGCACAGAGGAGAAGGAATCGCATAAGGCCTCCTTCTACAGCTAACCTTCGCGTGATTGTACTCCTTCTCGCGCATGGGCCTTCTAAAATCTAGCTCAGACCGATTCGAGGTGGGCGCAAAAAAAAACTGGCTCCGGTCGCCCGGAGCCAGTCGAAGTGTTTGACTAAACCGAGCCGGCGGCGATACTCGCCACCCGCCCGGTTCGTTTTTAGAACTGCAGCTTCAGACCCCACTCAACCGTGCGCGGCGCACCGAAAGCAAATACTCCAGTGCCCGCACCGATTCTGTCCGGACGGCCGGATTGCACCGTGCCGTTGATCGAACCAGGAGCACCGCTGAGTATCCCGGTCAAAGTATTGGCTGCCGAGTCAAAGTTGGAAAAGTTGAACAGGTTAAACACGCTGACGCTCGGTGTGATGGCCAATTTCTCGTTGAAAGCATGGCCAACCCAGCTGAACTCCAGGTCGAACGCTTTCAGCCAGCCGAGTCCCACTTGCCCAGCCGTAACAGGCGCGACCGGAGAAGCGACCCCGCCCAACGCTTGCAACTGTGCAAGTGTGAACAAACCGTTATTGATGAGAGTCTGTCCGGCTGGGGTTGGAAGCACGCCGCCTATGTTCGAGTTATAGTTGTTGACGGCCGTGGCCAGCCCCCCTGGTCCGATTGACCGCATGAAAGCTCCGACGTTGTACAGATTGTAATCGCAGGTCCCGCCCGCGTCTCCGCAGCTCGAGCTTGTTTGCGATTTCGGTAGCGGCTGACCTATTTGTCCGTCGCCGATGAAATTAGACGCGAAAATTCCGCCCGGGCTGCCAGCGAAAACCGTGCTGGCGACGGTTGGCAGCACTGTCGGGGTGGCGGCAAACGGTGACCAGAAGTGCGAAAGCAAGCCAAGACGGAAGCCAGCCGGCAAATCAGCATAGCCGCCGAAGTTGAACTGGTGCGTTCGATCCAGTGAACCGGGCCCCGTGAGCGACAGCGGGTTGCGGTTGTTGAGGCCCTCGGACAAGAAGTCCGCATCGCCACCGGATACAGCAGCGCCTGAGGCGGTGGCCCCAGCATTGACGTAACGAGATAGCGTGTAGGTCGCCTGGAAGTTCAAGTACTTAACACCGGTGAATGGATGCCTGACGTTTTGCGTCAGCTTGAGGTCCATACCGTTGTAAACCGATCGGCCGCCGGCATGGTACTCACCAAACGGGCCAACAGTCGGGTTCTGTGATAGGAACGCACAGGTAGGGCAAGGAACGGGACCCAAGTCATTCGCGGAGTCCAGGCCGTTCCCTGCGAAGTCCGCCATCGTCGCTGGCCGCGGCGTGTACAGTCCCCCTCCGGGGCCGGCGGGATTCGACGGACAAAGCGTGATTGCCTGGTTGATTGTCCCCACTCCGCAGTTTGCCAGAGTAGTCGCGATCGCTGCTTGCGCGTTCGGAAGATTAAATAATGAGATGTCTCCCGAGTGGTTGATGTCCGTTGCCAGCAGGTAATGCAAACTGACGTTGCGGACATAATCGGCGCTGAACACCATTCCAGGACGCAACTCATGCTGGACGCCTATGTTCATTTGAATCGATCGCGGAGATTTATAGTTCGGATCCAGTAGACCTGCTCCCGAAAGATTTACCCCTCCTGTGGATAGAACTGTGGGTAGGTAAGCCGAATTCGGGCCGGTTGGATCAGCCGCGAAAGAAGCTTCGGTTGCAGTCTGGAAGTTCGCCGTGCAGGTGAAAAATGTTTCACCTGTGCATGTGCCGCCGCCCGCTCCGACCGTCGCTCCGATTGGTGTATTGCAAACTGTGTTTCCCGCAGTTTGGCTTCCGCCCAGGTAGTTTACCGACCCGTCTCCGAATGCTACTTTCCCGGCCGCTCTCTGAGACGTCGCAGTCGCTCCAGCACTACAGGCGGTTTGCACTTCGTTGAAGGCTCCGTTTGGAAGCTTTAACAAGCGGTCAAACAACACATCGTTGAATACAGTGTTGTCGAAGTAGATTCCCGCTCCGCCCCGGATGACTGTCTTGCCATCACCCTTGGGATCCCATGCAAACCCTGCCTGCGGCGCAAAGTTTTTGTTAGGATTTCTGACCGCATTTCCAAGTCCCGGGAAGAAATTGTTAAGCTCAGGAAGCGACAGGTCGCTATCCGTGCGCCCGGTATCCCGGTCATAGCGCAAACCGTATGATAAGGTCAGATTCGGCTTAATCTTCCAACTATCTCCAGCGTAAACCCCAACTCGATTATCGGGCCCCAAACCGCCGCTTGACTTTCCAAACCGTGACAACTCTGTAAAGGAACCTTCGCCGTTTCCTATAGCCACAGCGTCGGCGACGTAGTTCAAGGGACAAGCTGGACCGGTCTGGCCGCCAGGGCAAGTAAGAGTGCCCGGTGCAAACAAGAAGGTTGAAGTGTCTTCCGGTGCTAGACCGTTGAAACTAGCAAAAGTCCAACCGGTGATTCGGTTATAGTCCACTCCCCACCGAAGGATGTGCGAGCCCCAAACCTTGCTGCCATCGTACTTCACTTGGCGGTCACTCTGGATCGTTGATTGTGGCGCCAGGAAGCTCGGCCCGCTCGCAAATCCAGTACCCGAAAGAACAATCTCATTGGGAATGCTTGCAAACGGAACCGTACTGCCATTAACCGCGTCTGCGATTACGTTCACGAACTTCAAATATTCGGCGCGGAAGCTGTGCGTGACGGAACCTTGGTTGATGTCCACGCCACCTACAACCGTCTTGGTGCGATCTTTATTGTCATAAATCGAATAGTTAGCGGCGCCGCCGAAATTACCGACGTCGGAAGCCTGCCAGAAGCTGAATCGTCCGAATGCTTTGATATTCTTTGCGACTTGATAATCGACTTTTGCGATGGTGCTCGTGTCGTGAAATGGAGCTGGAAAAGTGCCTGAAAATGAAGATAGGTCCGTTCCGTCGGGGCTTGGAATCGAGCCTACCAGCACACCGCCCGCGTCGTGTGCCAACAGCCTCTCAGCGTCTATGAAGAAGAACAGCTTGTCCTTGAATATCGGTCCACCGAAGTCCCCGCCGTATTGGCTGCGTTGGAATTGCGCGTCGCCTGGATACTCTGCCGCCTGAGAGTTGTCGCGGAACAATCCGAAACCTTCGCCGTGGAAAGCGTTGGTTCCAGACTTGGTGATCACGTTAACCGATCCGCCCGACGTCAAATCGTTGGAAATGTCCAGATTCGATTGCGCGAGTTGGAATTCCTGAATCGCGCTGGAAGGAAGGCCGGTCGTCGTTGTACCGACGTTTTCGTCGCTGACGTCCACGCCGTCGACTGAGATGCGCGCGCTGCGGCCAAACTTTCCGCCGAATGAAATCGAGGAGAAGCCAATCTTGGTGGGATCAAAGTTGCCGCCGTCTTGAATCTGCACGCCCGGTTCAAGCTGCGCGAGGTCCAGGAAATTGCGACCGTTGATCGGCAGGTTTTCAATTTGCTGCGAGCTCAACGTGCCGGCGATTTGCGACTGCTCTGTATTTACAGCGACTTCCTGTCCAGTTACTTCGACCACCGTGCTGGAAACGCCGACTTCCAGCTTCGGATTCACTGAAGCGATCTGTCCCACTACCACGACCACGGTGGTTTCAGACGTTTTGAAATTGGGAGTCTCGACGCGGACCACATACGTTCCCGGATTCAACGCGGCCGCGGAGAACTGGCCAGCTGAACTACTGACGGAACTGATCAGCTGTCCGGTGTCCTTATTGCTGATCGTGATCTTCGCGCCAGGCACGACGGCACCCTGCGCGTCAGTCACCACACCCTGAATGCTTCCGGTATTAATTGTTGCCTGCGCAGCTAACCGCGTGCAATTGAACGAGACAGCCAACAGGAGCGCGAACACCACCGTGAGAAAGCGCTTCCAATTCATACGTCCTCCTAGAATTTTGTCATGCCCGTGAAAGAAAACCCCGCGAGACCCCTCTGTCTCCGAACCCCAAGAGGGACTACATCTGAAAGCACGCACGCACGTTGATATCCACATTCTAGAAAAACGAAAAGAAGTTGGAAAACAAGCACTTAACTGCGAATCAACCGGCCATTGCGAGTTGAGCTTACATATTTGCGTACGAAAACACGTCAAGCTACGTTCTGCTTTTCGTATCGACTTCATACCAATTTACGGAACTTCCTCTAATCTCTTCATACGTCTGCGAGCTACTGTGAGATCGCAACGATGGTCTCCGCGCTGCCGCGACGATCCTCGAATCAGTGCTTGACTCGCAATTTGATTCTGCTATGCTTCGTTTGCTGCCTTACCAGCAGCGCTTATCAAGAGTGGTTGAGGGGACAGGCCCTGCGACACCACAGCAACCTGGTGCAACTGCCAAGGTGCTAATTCCTGCCCAGTGGGGAGAGATAAGATCCTCGATAGACCGGCACTCCGGTCGTTGAAGATTCAACTCCCAAGCTGAAGTCGAACTGAAGCGCAGCATTTGCTCAAGCAGATGCTGAATTTGCTTATTGCAGCGCATGGCGCGCTGGTCGTGGCTCATTTCCATCGAGCTTCGATCAGGCCATGACGCGCAGGCGGACCGCATTCCGCCACATGGGAGAAAGTAGATGTCGGAATCCTCATCGGCCGAAGGACCTATAGCGGTCATAAAAATCGGCGGGTCTATTCTTACGAGCGCGAAAGCTTACCGGCGCGCCGCGATCTTTCTCCGCAATACTCTCAGAATCTCGCCGGACGAACGGCTCGTGGTTGTGGTGTCGGCGCAGGAAGGAACTACGGATACGCTCGAGCGGAGCGCAAGAGCGATCGTTCCAGAGCCAGCGCGCGCGGCGCTTGATCTGCTGTGGTCCACGGGCGAGATACGCTCCGTCGCTTTGCTTGCCATGCATCTGCAAGCATTAGGCGTTGCCGCGGCGGCCCTGAATATTCATGAAGCCGGCCTCACTGTCCCAGATGCTGGCCGTGAAGCAGGAAGAATCCACTTGCATGCGGGGCGGCTTTGCGGCGTGCTGGCGAAATACTCGGTGGCTGTCGTCCCCGGATTTCTTGCGACGGATTCGGCCCATGCAATCGTTTCCCTGGGCCGTGGCGGCTCGGATTTGACGGCGGTGCTGCTGGCGGAAGGGTTGCGAGCTTGTCGTTGTGAACTGATTAAAGACGTACCCGGCTATTTCACCGCCGATCCGCATCGCGATCCCACGGCTACACATATCCCGCAACTCAGCTTCGCGCAGGCGCTTGAATTTGCCGCGGAGGGGTGTGATCTGGTCCAGCGCAAAGCGATTGAAGCTGCGTCACGGTCGGGATTGCCGCTTGTGATTCGGAGCGTCAGCAAGAAGGGCCACGTCAGTCGAATTTCGAATCACGAGATCATTTCGGCGAGCGTAGAAACCGCAAGCGCTGAAGCGATAGCGTCTTAATCGCCGAGAAAAATCCGAGAGTTTCGTGAGATCAGGCCCAAGGGATTATAGAAGCATCGCAATTTAAGCTAAGGAGCACGAAAATGAAATTCGCAACGAAGACGATTCACGCCGGACAGCCATCGGAACCGGAGACCGGTTCGCTCATCGCGCCGATTTTTCAAACTTCGACGTACGAGCAAGACTCACCGGGTCAAGATAAGGGCTTCAACTACTCGCGCACAAACAATCCCACGCGCCAAAGGCTCGAAACCGTGCTGGCTGAACTGGAAGGCGTGGAACACGCCGCCGTGTTCGCCTCCGGACTCGCCGCGGAAAATGCCGTGTTGCAAGCTTTTCTGCGCCCCGGCGATGAAATCGTGATTCCGCAAGACGTCTACGGCGGAACGTATCGCATCCTGAACAAAGTGTTCCAGCCAATCGGCGTAGTGATCAAGCAGTTTGATATTTCGGACCTGGTTGCACTCGAAGCGGCCATCACCGAGCGCACCAAGCTCGTGTGGATCGAATCGCCGACGAATCCGCGGCTGCTCGTTTACGACATTGTCGAAATTTGCCGCCTGGCGCATGCGAAATCGGCGCTGGTGGTCGTGGACAACACTTTCGCTACTCCTTATTTTCAGCAGCCCTTCGAATTGGGCGCGGACATCGTCGTGCACAGCGTTACGAAATACCTGGGCGGCCACTCGGACACGATCCAGGGCGCGGCGCTGGCGAAGGATCCCGCGATTTTCGAGCCGATCAAGTTCCTGCAGAACGCCACGGGCGCCGTTCCTTCGCCCTTCGATTGCTGGCTCACGCTGCGTGGACTGAAAACGCTGGAACTGAGAATGCAACGTCACGAACAGAACGCGATCGCCATCGCTAACTCGCTCAACGGGCATCCGCTGGTGCGCCGGGTCTACTTCCCTGGCCTGCCCGATCATCCGGGCCACGAAATCGCGAAGAAACAGATGACCGGATTCGGCGGGATGGTTTCGTTCGAATTGGACGGCTCCATCGAGGAGGTTGTCTCGTTCTGCTCCTCACGGCGCTTCTTCACCTTGGGCGAAAGTCTCGGAGGCGTGAAGGCGCTGCTTTGCCATCCGGCGACCATGACTCACGCTTCCATTCCCGCTGATGCGCGTGCGGAACTGGGACTTTCGGACAGCTTGATTCGACTCTCGCCCGGATGCGAAAATGCGCAAGACTTGGTTGACGATCTTCTCGAAGGCCTTACCTTGCTGGATCATCAGCGGAAGTCGCAAAAGGCGGTAGCGGCCATTGCCAAGTAAAACTGTGACGGTTCTGCCTTCGCCAAAAGTGAAGGCGAGACCATCCGGCGCCACAAAAATTGATGTAGGAATACTGGGAGCTACAGGGACCGTTGGTCAGCAATTTATCGCGCTGCTGGCGGATCATCCATGGTTTCGCGTAACGTGGCTCGCGGCCAGCGAACGCTCGTCCGGAAAGCGTTATGGCGATCTTGCTTGGCGCCTGGCGACGGAGTTGCCGGAAGCGGCGGGCGCGCTTTCTGTAGAGGCGCTGAAGGCGGGCGCGGGCCCGCAGTTGGTCTTCTCAGCGCTGGATTCATCGATTGCCGGCGAAGCCGAGCTGGAATTTGCGGCGGCCGGCCACATCGTCGTAAGCAATTCCCGAAATCATCGCATGGACTCGCTGGTGCCGCTCCTGGTTCCGGAAGTCAATCCCGAGCACCTCGCGTTGATTCCGTTGCAAAGGAAGGCGAAGGGTTGGAGCGGCGCGATCATCACGAATCCGAATTGCGCTTCCGTGCCTCTGGTAATGGCACTGGCAGCGTTGCGAGCTTTTCAGCCTAAGCGAGTACTGGTCACGACATTGCAAGGTCTGTCGGGCGCGGGGTATCCCGGCGTCGCTTCGCTGGACGCCACTGCAAATGTGATTCCTTTTATTGACGGCGAAGAACCGAAAATCGAATCGGAACCGCGTAAGATCCTTGGGCGCTTCATGGCAGACGGGATCGAGCCTCATCCCGTGACCGTGAGCGCCACCAGCACGCGCGTTCCCGTGGTGAATGGGCACACCGAAAGTGTGTCCGTCGAATTGGAAAAAGATGTGGACCAGAGTGATGTGCTCGCGGCCTTTCGCGATTTCTCAGGGGAACCGCAAAGATTGGAACTGCCGAGCGCTCCGGCGAAGCCGATTGTTTATTTGGAAGCTCCGAATCGCCCGCAACCCCGACTGGATGTCGAGCGCGACGGCGGAATGGTGACACACATCGGACGCCTGCGCGCATGTCCGGTTCTCGGGCACAAGTTCGTACTGCTGAGCCACAACACAATCCGCGGGGCGGCAGGAGCCGCCATCCTTAACGCGGAGCTATTGGTCGCGAAGGATTATTTGACTTAATGCGGTTGATGAACGCCTTCGATATTTCTGGCAAGTGCCTGATTGAATTCGGCAACCTGTTCCTCCAAGAGGCGAGCGAGTTTTTCGGCGCCAGCGAGTTGGCCAGACCGTCCGAGCGATTCCAACTCTTGTGCAGTCTCCCGCGCCCCTTGTGAGAAAAAATTTCCAACGCATCCCTTGAGCGAGTGCGCCGCGCGTTCAAGCTCTTTGGCATCCTGCTTCTGCACCGCGTCTCGAATATCCTCGAGCATTTTGGGGCAGCTCTGGATGAATAGTTCCGCAAGCTCTCTTAGCAATTCGGCGTCGCCTCCAAAGCGCGACAGAAGTTCTTCGTCCATTTGTTCTCCTTTTAGCACGGTGGCTGGGATGACGGCAGCGGCTTTTGGGATATGAAGGGCTTCTTCGATGACTTTCGCCAATCCTCCGGCAGTAATCGGTTTTGAGATGTATGCATCCATACCGCCTTCGAGACACCGCTCTCGGTCACCCTTCATAGCGTGGGCGGTCATCGCCACGATCGGGATGTGCTCTCCCGTTTCCTTTTCTTTTTTCCGAATATAGGCAGTTGCTTGCAGGCCGTCCATTTCCGGCATCTGCACGTCCATCAATACGATGTCAAACTCCCGGAGACCATTTTGTTCCCACTGTTGCACTGCTTCCCTGCCGTTATTCGCGCAGGTGACCTTGTGTCCTTGCTTTTGCAGTATTTTCTGCGCGAGCACGCGATTCACCGGATTGTCTTCGGTGAGCAAAATATTCAGCTGGCGCGCGAGCCCGTGCGGAGCAAGCGGTTCGATCAAGGCGCGATCTCCTTTGTACGGACGTGCAATCGCCACGAGCTCTAACAATCGCGCCGCAACAACAGTGCAGCGCCTAAGCCGGCACACGCCGTACGAGCCGGAAAAACGGCTCGCACGCAATTCGCAATCACAATTGTCAGGGATTAATTGCCGCTCTCAAGCGCAGCAATTGGAAGGGGAATTACAACCCGATGGTATTCGCTCGCGTGCAGGACGTCAATCGTCCGTGCCCTCACGTACAACACCGAGAACCGGGGAGCTCAGGAACCTGGGAGCGCGAATGGCGCTTCCACGTGCGCACAGCTGGCGATCTCACCCCACTCCGAACCGCTGTCGAAAACTTCCTTCAGCCTTTCCCGCAGGTCCGTAGCGATCATCGGATAAGCGTAGATGCGGACATTTTGCGCGAAGAGACGTGCGAGGGCCTCCAGAAGTCTGCCTTCAAGATTGCCGTAAACATCTTGCAATGTTCGAATGATCAGGGAAAGGCCTGCGACGAAGTGCACTGGCGCCCGCGTACAGCGGTGTACGAGACTTGTCATGTAGTACAACTCGCGTCAGCGGGCGCCGCCTTGTTTTCGCCCAACTCCTTCTGAAGCTCCTGAATACCCGAAACCAACAATCGCATGTGAACTTGTGAGTGTGCTGGATCCACATGGCCAAAGTATCCCGGCGCGAGCACTACCGCTTTCTTGTAGAGAACTTCGATAGGGGGGAACGGTGGAGCCCTTAGAGGAAAAAAATACAGCCTCGGCAAATCCTCCGCGTGACGACAAGCAGAAGCGGTTGGCATTTCATTTCTCTGGCGTCCAATAGGGCGCGTAGCCATAGTGCTTGTGTAAACGCAACTCGTAGCCGCGACTGATGGTCAGGTTGTCGTCCCAGGGCGGGCTCTTCCGAATGGCGTCGCGCGACATTGTGATGTAGATCTCGCGATCAGCCCAACTGACTCGCTTGATCCACTGCGGCCTGATCAGCACTTTCTTGCCCGGCCACCAATTCTTGGTGTCAATGATCGCGTAGCGAATTTCCCAGGTTTCCCCATCGAAGAGAAAATCTTCTAGATGGCCAATTTCACCGTCGGTCGCTGAAATGTGATAGCCGATGACTTCTTGGGTGCTGCGCAGATTCGTTCCGCTGGAGGAAATCGCCGTCGCGCTTTTGGACTTCGCGCGCGGCGCCTCGGCAAGCGCCTTGGGGCTGGGCCATTTGCCCCAGACATCTTTGCCTTCCCAATAATGCGGCAATCCGTAGTGCCGGTGATGTTCGGCCTCGTGGCGGCGCGAAACAGGCTGATCGAGATCAATGCTGGGGCTGGTGGCCACTTGTGCGCAGCTGAGATTCACGTTGATGTGCAGCGAACTCCAGGCAGGTTGGCGCAGCGCCATAGGCGAGATCAGCACTTTTCGCCCTTTGAGGATCAGGCCGGTGGCGACCACGATGTAGCGGATCGTCCACTTTTCATCGTCGAAATAGAAATCGTCCACCTTGCCGATGTCTGAATCGAGCGCCGAGATCGTGTACTGGTGCAGGTCCGTGGTCCGGCGCAACCGCGTCGCGGATTTCCTAGTGGGCGCTTCCGTTTTCGTGATCAAGAATTGCTCCGCCGCGACAGCTGGCTCGCAAGAATCGCGACCGCAAATCATCCACAATAATCTTACTCTCGGAAGCGTTCGCGAAGAAGGCATGTTCATAAAACTTGCGTTTGCAGGGTGCGGGCCATACGTACGTCACCTGATTGCCCGCTGATTTAGTGAAATGATACAAAATCAGGGTGCAAGGCGGAGACAGACCGCGGCTTCTTTTTGATTCGTTACTCCTCGGCATTATCGGCGGCCTCGGTGCCCAGCTCTTCATGTGGATGTTGCGCCTCTCGCAGGATTTTTTTCTCACCTGGATGGCCGGTTATCGCCCTCCCGGACTTCCCGAAGAAGGCGGGATATTGCGCGAAGCGATCGGTCCGCATGGATTGTGGCTCGTGCCGGTGGTTACGACTTTGGGCGGCTTGATTGCCGGCGCCCTCGTGTATGGCCTGGCGCCTGAGACGGAGGGGCACGGTACAGACACGGTGGTAAAGGCGGTGCACTACACCGGCTCGGTGCTGCGTGCGCGTGTTGCGCCGGTGAAAATGCTGGCCTCAGCGATCACGATTGGCTCTGGCGGGTCGGCGGGCCGAGAAGGACCCATCGCGCTGATCGCCGCCGGATTTGGTTCGGTGTACGCGTCGTTGCTGCACCGGCCTGAAAGGGAAAGGCGTTTGCTGGTGCTGATGGGAATGGCGGCAGGGCTCTCCGCCATATTCCGCTCGCCGATTGGAACGGCGATCTTCGCTGTGGAGGTTTTGTACGGCGGAATGGATTTCGAAGCGGACGCGCTGATGTACTGCATGCTGTCGGCGATCGTGGCCTATGCAGTGAACGGGTGGTTTGTCGGATGGCAACCGTTGTTCCGCGTTCCCGCACATTTGGCCGCGACGAGATTGGCGGACTACGGCTGGTACATCGTATTGGGAGCCGCAAGCGGCGTGGTTGCCACGATTCTGCCGGAAGTCTTTTACCGCATCAGAGATGCGTTCGTGGCACTGCGAGTTCCCCCGTGGATCAAACCTGCGATCGGCGGACTCGGCTTGGGTTTGCTTGCCTTGCGATTGCCGCAAGTGTTAGGTGGCGGATATGGCTGGATCCAGGAAGCGATTGATGGTCACCTGGCGTTGCATCTGCTGATCGTTTTGCTGGTCGCAAAAATGGTGGCATTGTCGCTCACGGTTTCTTCCGGCGGCTCGGGCGGCGTTTTTGCTCCGAGTCTTTACGTAGGCGCGATGCTGGGCGGCGCATTTGCGGGAATCTTTCATCACGATTCGGCGGGGCTGGTCATTGTCGGGATGGCGGCAGTGTTCGGCGGGGCCGCGCGAGTGCCCATCGCGACTTTGCTGATGGTCGCGGAAATGACCGGAGGCTACCAACTTCTGGTTCCCGCTGGACTGGCGGTGATGCTGAGTTTCCTGATTCAAATCAATCTGTCGTCGTTCTTGAAATACGGCAGCTTGTACGAGGCCCAGGTAGCCGCAAGAGCCGACTCGCCGGCGCATCGCGCGGAAAACATCCGAATCGCGCTGCAATTGCTGGACCGAGGCAAAGTTACATTGCCGCCGCAGATGAATCATCTTCACCTGGCCGCTCTCTTGCAGTCGGGCTTATCGCTCGATCTCTCGGATGGTTCGCAGCTGGTAACCGGGGCGCTGCGGCCCGAGAGTCCGTGGGTGGGGAAGCAAATTCAGGCGCGGGTGCTTACCGGGCCGCTCGCTGACGCCAAGCTCGTGGCCGTCCTGCGCGGAAAATCGGTGATGGTGGCGCGTCCGGAGACCGTCTTGCAGCCCGGTGATAGACTCTTGCTAATCACGCCACCGCAGGCGCAAGAAGAATTACGGAAGCACCTCGCACCTGCTCGCGCACAGGATCCGCACATGAGCGCAGCAATCGCAAGTTAAGTGTGACGAAACGCTTTCGCTGCAGCGGCTATAAGAATTTGTAGCAAAGTACTGCGGGCGCCCGTTGCAGCAGCGGAAAAATTCGGGTCGCTCTTCTCGCAGTCGACCGTCTCGAACTCCGCATGGGGGTGCGCATCGAGGCGGCGGGCTGTCCAGAGTGTCGCTGCGGATCAAGAGGATTTGGGTTCGACGCGGACGGCGCGAGCGTAAGGCGCCTTGGGGAGATCAATTGTTAAGATGCCGTCGCGGAGCGTTGCACTGACCTTGGTGGGGTCTATATCCATCGGCGGTTCTAAGGAGCGTAGGATTTGATCGGCGCAATACCGAGAAGCACGAGAATTCGGAGATTCTTACAGCGGAAACGGCCCGCATTCACCTCAATTGGCTGGTCAGTTTGCCGCAGCATTCGGGGCGAGCGGGCAACGCCGAGCGATCCCATCCTCCACCGAGGGCCTGAACTAACGAGACTGCCGACGCCATACGGCGGCCAAGGATATTAACAGCGGTGACTTCGTCGGAGAGAGAAGCGGTCTCAGCGGTCGTCACTTCGAGATAGCTGGTCACGCCGCCAGTGTAGCGTGTGTTCGCGAGCCCGAGGTACTTCTGGGCGGCCACGACCGCTTCTTGCTGAACCTGTGCTTCGTGCTCAAGGATGCGCAACGCGGCGACGTTGTCTTCGACCTGTTGGAAGCTGGTAAGCACCGTTTCGCGATAGTTGGCGACGGTTTGATCGTAGGCGGCGATGGCTTGGTCTGAAGCGGCCCGGCGCCTGCCCGCGTCGAAGACTGTTTCCGTCGCAGACAAACCAATGGACCACAAACCACTCGGCCCCTGTAGCAAAGTCGTGATGGCTGTGCTTTCAAATCCGCCCGCTGCGCCCAAATTGACTAGCGGGTAGTAGGCAGATTTTGCCACGCCGATCTGCGCATTCGCGGATGCCACTCTCCTCTCCGCGGCGGCGATGTCCGGGCGCCTTTCCAGCAGCTCCGAGGGCACGCTTACAGGAATGGGCGGAGGCGGCGCGACGAGAGGCAGAGGAGGAAGAGTGAATTCCGCGGGAGGTTTCCCGATGAGAATCGCAACTGCATGTTCGTACTGCGCGCGGGCGACTCCGACGTCAATTGCCTGGGCGCGCGTCGTCTGCAGCTGAGTATCGGCCTGCTGGACCTCCACTTCGGAGGCGATCCCGCCCGCGAACCGGCTCTGGATCAAATCCAAGGCTTGTTGATACTGCGTCACGGTCGAGTTGAGGAGCTGTTCTTCGGCGTCCAGACTGCGTGCGAGAAAGTAGTCAATCGCCAGATCCGCGTGCATGCTCAGATTCACTGTGGCCAGGTCTGCCGCACTCGCTTGCGCTTGTTCTCGATAAGACTCGACCGCGCGGCGCACTCGCCCCCAAACGTCAACTTCGTAGGAAAAGTCGAACGGCAGCGAAAAATCATTGTAGGTTATGCCGACAAACGTCGAGCCCGGCGGCGGCGCGTTGGCGGAGACTCGCGTGCGAGTGGCCGATGGTCCGGCCGTCACCGTGGGGTAGAAGTCGGCTCGATAGTAGCGAAGAATGGCGCGTGCCTGTTGATACTGCGCGTCCGCGGCTTTCAAGTTCTGGTTCGATACGTTGACCTGGAGTTCCAGGGCATCCAGCTGAGGATCTTGAAATATCTTCCACCAGTCACCGCCAAGATTCTGGTCATTCGGCTGAGCGGGTTTCCAGTCCCCGACTTCCTTATATGCAGAAGGAGTCTCCACGACTGGCGTGTGGTAATTAGGTCCGACCGTGCAACCGCCTAACTGGAGCAGCGCTGCCGCGAAGAGAACTTTTAGCCATATTGCCTGCGGGTGTTTCTCGACCAAATTTATTTTTCGACGCGTGATTGCTTGGGTCATTTGATATCTCCCGGCAATGTTGCTTGAACTACCTCGACTTTCTGTCCTTGAACGATTGAGTCGGGCGGGTTGACAATGATTTGATCGCCGGGCTGGAGACCGGCGACGATTTCGATCTCGTTACCGAAATCATGGCCGGGAGTCACCGGCGTGAGCACAGCTTTTCCGTCTCTGACGACCTCCACACGTAAACCTTCCGAGCGGAACAACAGTGTATTGACCGGAATCAAGTACGTGGAGCCTTCCGTCGGGATCTGCAGGTGCACCTCTGCGTACGATCCTGTGAGCAATGTTCCGGTAGGATTTTCCACGTCTACCTCGATCAACAGTGTCCGCGTGGTCACGTTGATGGCGTCCGCCGTGCGTACCACCTTTCCCTGAAACTTGCGCCCTGGAAATTCGGCGAGAGTGAGCACTGCGGTCATGCCGACCTTGATCCCGCGCGAGTACTCTTCCGGAACGTTTACGTAAACACGTAAAGTCCCTGGTTGCGCGATGTGAAAGAGATCGGTTTTCACTCCGCCGCTGCTGCCGGAGTTGATCAAGTCGCCGATGTCCGTATTGCGAGCGGTGATAACGCCGTCGAATGGAGCGTAGATCCTTTCGAAGGATACGAGAGCTGCATACTGCTGGACGGTTGCCTGATTCGCTTCGACAATCGCTTTATTCGCATTGTAGGTGCCAACCGCATTGTCAACGTCCTGTTGTGATACTGCGTTCGTTTTCAAGAGGCGCTGATACCGGGTCTTAGTGATGGTGGCGAGCTCAAGGTTGGCCTGTGCGGTTAACAGGGTGCTTCGGGCCTGCTGAAGTTGCTGATCAACTTCCGGGGTCTCAATTACAGCGAGCAATTGACCCGCCTTCACATGCGCCCCGATGTCGAAATACCACTTCTTCAGATATCCATTTGTCCGTGAATAGATCGGTGAAGTTATGTATGGCTGTACGTTTCCCGGAAGGATGAGGTCCTGGTCGGGTTCTGCTTGCTTTGGCAATACAACCGACACCGACGTCATAGCCGCTTGTGTAGAGTCCGCGCGCAAGGACCGTTCGGCTTTGACGCGTGACCGAATTCCGGAGACCAAAAGAGCGGCCAATAGCAGCGCAGCCACTAGAAACAGCCAGCGGGAATCCCGATGTCGTGCCGCTCCGGCGCCGTTTGGCGCTGCTGAATTCTTGCTGGCCTGAGTTCCGTCTTTAGTTCGCATAGACATAGTGACTCCGGGCAAATCGATGGTTAGTTTTCGCCTCCGGTTTCAGCCGCGTGCCGTCGCGATCCCTGTATGACGCTGAAAAAAGTCGGGACAAAGAGGAGGGTCGAAACCGTCGCGAAAAGCAACCCGCCGATGACGGCTCGACCGAGGGGAGCGTTTTGTTCGCCGCCATCGCCTAGCCCCAGAGCCATCGGGATCATGCCGATAATCATGGCTAGCGCTGTCATGATCACGGGCCGAAAGCGCGTGAAACCCGCCTCCAGCGCGGCGCTGACAGAATCTTTTCCCTCCGTCATCTTTTCCGTCGCAAAGCTCACGACCAAGATGCTGTTCGAGGTTGCGACGCCCATGCACATGATCGTGCCCATGAGGGCTGGCACGCTCAGAGTGGTGTGCGTCACGAATAAGAACCAGGCAATCCCGGCAAGTGCCGCGGGCAGAGCGGAAATCATGATGAAAGGGTCGAGCCAGGACTGAAAGTTGACTACGATCAGCAGGTACACGAGTACAATCGAGAATGCCAAACCGCTCAGCAGCCCGATGTAGGAAGCTCGCATCGTCTCAACCTGCCCGCGTACGACGACCCGAGAACCGCGAGGGAGCTGCGGGCGTGAGTCCTGAATGATTTTGTCGATGTCCCTGGCCACATCGCCCAGATCGCGGCCGGCAGGGGCGCCAAAGATGTCAATCACCGGCGCGACGTTGTAGTGAGAAACCACCGCCATGCCCGCGCCCCGTTGCATTGCGACGAGGCTGGCCATTAGCGACGGCGGAGCTGTGGGGTCTGAGCCGGTGATGGGAATGTTCTCAAGATCCTGCAAAGTATCCTCGTGGTACTGCGGCGTCTGAGTCGCGATCTGGTAGCTGACGCGATTCTTTGGATCAACCCAGAATGTGGGCGAAGTCTGGAAGCTGCCACTCAGCGATACCAGAAGATTCTGCGCAATATCGTGCGCGCTAAATCCGAGCTCTTCGGCTTTGGTGCGTTCGACTCGAAAGCGCAGGTAGGGCTCGTCAAAGGGCTGCTGGATCCGCAGATCGGCCGTTCCTGGAACGGATCTCATCTTGTCGAGGAGCGAATCTGCAAAACGCCGGTTTCCCTCCAGGTCGTTGCCCACAACCTGCACGTCTATCGGAGCCGGCAACCCAAAATTGAGAATCTGTCCGACCATGTCGGCCGGCAAGAAGGCAAAGGTGACACCCGGGAACTCCTTGGGGAGCGTGAGCCGCAGTTGGTGGATGTAGTTTTCCGTCGGATGATGATTGGCAGACAAATTCACCAGAATGTCAGCATCCGATGTGCCCACCGGCGCTGAATTGCTGTAGGAAAGATTGATCCCGCTATAGGGCAAGCCGATGTTGTCAATGACACTCTGGACTTCGTTACCCGGAATCTGCCGGCGAATTGACTGCTCGACCAGATCGCACAGGTTGGCTGTCTCCTCAATGCGCATTCCCGTGGGAGCACGTAGATGAAGCTTGAAAGTGCCGCTGTCCACGCTGGGGAAAAAGTCCTGGCCCAGCCAGGGGATTAGAATTGCCAGAGAGCCCAGGCAGCCCGCGAAGAAGGCAATCAGGAAAGCGCGCCGGTGATGGAGACAAATCTCGAGCACTCCGCGATAGCCGTGACGAAATCTCTCGAAGGCCGCCTCAAAACGCTTCTGAAGCCGCACCAGCGGATTAGCATTGGCGCCATGTCCTTCCGCGGACTTATCGTTACGCAACAAGTACTTAGCCATCGTCGGTACGATCGTGCGGGAGAGCAGATACGATGCCAACATCGCGAAGACGACAGCTTCTGCGAGCGGCACAAAGAGATGGCGCGCCACGCCGGACAGCAAAAACATTGGAGCAAACACAATGCAGATCGAGAGTGTCGCCACGAAAGCGGGCGTGGCAATTTGCGAAGCACTGTCGAGGACAACTTCGTCCATATCTTTCTCTGGCTCCGCTTCGCGATTGCGGTTGATGTTTTCGACTTCGACCGTGGCGTCGTCCACGAGGATGCCGACCGCCAAAGCTAAGCCGCCCAGCGTCTGAATATTGATCGTTTCTCCGATCGCGCTGAACACGATGATGGAGGTCAAGATCGCCAGAGGAATCGAGGTTGCGATGATAAGGGTGCTGCGCCAGCTGCCCAAGAAAGTGAGAATCATGAAAGCCGTCAGACAGGCAGCGATAAGTGTTTCGCGAACGACGCCGCTGATCGCTCCACGAACGAAAACCGACTGGTCCGCCAACGGTTCTATCTGTAGCTGGGGTGGAACGGTCGCCTTGATTTGGGGCAGAAGCGCTTTGACGCCCGAAATTACGTTCAGAGTTGAAGCATTCCCTGCTTTTTGAATCGTCAGCAATACGGAGCGTTGCCCGTTCACTTTGACAATGTTCGTTTGCGGAGGGAAACCATCGCGCACCCAGGCGACATCCTTGATGTAAATGGTAGTGCTGCCGATTGTTTTGATAGGGATGCGGTTGAGGTCCGCAATCGTTTGCGGCGCTGCGTTGGGAATAGAAACATCGTATTCTGTGGGTCCGATTTTGGCGGTTCCCGTAGGAAGAATTAGATTTTGCAGGCTGATAGCGTTCACAACGTCCAACGCGGAGAGACTCTTTGATTGCAGTGCCGTGGGATTCAGATCCACCTCCACCTGGCGTTGTTACCGCCGTAGGGATAAGGAACCGACGCACCAGGCACGGTGATGAGCTGTGTGCGAATGAAATTCAGGCCGTAATCATTGAGCTCTTGCTCGGACATGTTTTGGCCTGAAAGAGCTAACTGCAACACGGGTACGCTCGACGCGCTATAGGCCAGAATGAGTGGCGGGGTCGTTCCTGGAGGCAACTGCTTGAGCTGGGTCTGCGAGATCGCGGTAATCTGGGCAATGCCCTGTTCAATATTGGCATCGGGCTGCAGGAATACTTTGACGACAGCAATTCCATACAAGGACTGCGATTCGACGTGCTCGATGTTGTCAACGGTGGTGGTGAGCGCTCGTTCCGTGACGCTGACGATGCGGTCGGCCATGTCTTCCGGCACGAGACCGTTGTAGTTCCAGATAATGCTAACGACCGGAATGTTGATGTTAGGAAAAATATCCGTGGGAGTTCGCACGATGGCGAGCGCTCCCATGATCACGATGAGAATGGCGACTACCACGAAGGTGTAAGGCCGCCGCAATGCGAGTCGAACGATCCACATAGTTCACATCCCCGGACATGTTTCCCTGATTCAGAAACTGACGATGCAGATCGAATGCCACAGTGGAACGTGGCCGGAACTCCGTGAAATGTCTAAAAACAGAAGCCCTAAGCCAGGGGAAAGCACATCGGGGGAACGAAACGGTGAGAATGAATCCAGAGAATTGAACGGGCTGTCAGCGCGTTGGCACGGCCGCTCCGTGACAGGGCAGCGGCGTCAATACAGTGCCGTCAATCACTAGGCGGAAACCGCGGCAGCATATCGCCTTCACGAGGCTCACGCCATTTCGCAGTATCCATATTCGGATCGGCAAGACGCACGAGGTCAGTCATTCAAATAGAACTTTCGCCATCATCCCCTTGTCTTCGTGATTGAGCAGATGGCAGTGAAATACGGACATGCCGCGGATCACGGGATCGGTGAAATCCATGATGACGTCTACGGTTCCGCCGTACGGGACATTCACCGTGTCCAGCCACACCGGGCTGGGAATCGCCTTGTCGTTTTCGGCATACGCCAGGAAGTGCACCTGATGGATGTGCATAGGATGCAGTTCTGCTGTGGCGTTGACGATTCTCCAATGTTGATACGTTCCAATCTTCACCCGGTCCATGGGAGCGGTATCGAGCGTGAATTTTTGTCCGTTGATGTAGAAGCCGTTTTTGTCTTCTGTGAATATCACGGTGAATCGAGGGGGCGCCTTTTCTTCCGCGGCAAGGTCCGGCGCTTTGAAAGCCGGTTTGAGCGAACTTTGCGAAATTTTGCCTGTTGAGTCAGCCGCCGGCCGCGGAATGATGTCGGCCAGTATCATCTGTGGATTGGGATCGCCGACTGGCCCGGTGTCCACACAGCGGGAGATCAGATGCCGCGGCTCGCCGGCCGACGGACCAGTAACAATGGCTTCTAGCCTGCCCGCTGGCGGCAATAAAACATGATCGGCGACGCGCGTTGGGTGATTGGGATCGTGACGAGCGATGGGCATTCCGTCCATGGCGATGATTTCGAATGTTTGACCCTCCAGCTGCAGGTCCAAGTAGCGGTCGGGCGAAGCGTTGACGATACGCCAGAACTGACGCTCGCCAGGAGCGATTTCAATTTGCGGCCGTAGGGACCCGTTAACCGTGAAGACCTCTTCTGGCGCCTCTGGTTCTCCACCGCAAACAACCGAACTGAGCCCAACGCGCTGCATCAGATTCCCAGCCTGAGAATCGTGCACGATGGAACGCCCACGCACCACCAGGATGCGTTCGGGTAAGCCGGCGAGCGCCGGATAATACGATTCAATTCCTTCAATCACCAGCGCACCGGACATCCCGTCGAGCGCCTGTTGATAGCTTTCTCCGTGCGGATGCGTGTGGTACCAATACAAGCCGGGCGGGTGGTCTTTCGGAATTTGCACAGCGTAGCGGAGCGACTGGCCCGGCATGGCCATCATCGTCAAGACATCATCTTGCGGAGCATTGGGCGAGACTGTCAGGCCGTGAAAGTGCAAATTGGTCATGTCTATGCAAGGAGGGATCAAACAGCGCTCCTGCGGCTTGGCCGGAAGATCGTTGATGTAAGTGATCTTCAGTAGATCGCCCGGCGATAAACGCAAGGTCGGAGCGACTGGTTGGCCATTAAAGTAGAAAGCGTCCTTTCCTTCACGCGTGATGCCGGCGTGCAAGGTTAGCGAAAGTGTGTGGTCCTTCGCGCGAAGTTCGGGAGGACTTGAAAGCAGCTGTGCTGGCGTCCCCGTCATCGCCCAACTACATAGAGAGGCCAGCACTAGGGCTGCGATCGGCCGGATTGACTGCATGGCTTCCTCCTGGTGCCCGATTCACGAAGCCTTGTTCTCAGTGATTCATTGGCTAGTTGAGTGGACAAGCAGGAAGCAGAGCGCCTGAACCACAACCTGCCTGCAGAACCTTGTAGCAAATTCTCAGCCTTACGTTGTCCGGCTAAATGCCCTCGGCAACTCAACGGGAGTAGGCAATGGCGCTGCCAATCGGATTGCGTTCGCAAATGACGGAAAACAAAGACAGACTGCGGATGCGAAGATACTCAGCGATGCCAGTTGGCTGGACGCGATGTCCTTATCCCGACAATTTGAACCGGACGATACGCATGATGTGCACGAGGGAAACGCCGGCAAACATCGCGAGAAATCAATTCGACTGTCCGGAGCGACGGACAGATGTCCAAAGTCCCGACAGCCAAACCGGGCTCGGTCAATTTCTTACTTCCGCGGGAAGCTGGATTTGCAGCACTTTCAGTAATTGCGGCGGGAATGCGGATTGGTGCGGAAATTGCCTGTACTCTCCTCGCAGACGACGCAGAGCGAGTCTGCTACGCGGAAAGGAAGTCATTGCTGAGGCGTGAGATACCCAACTTCTGCATGCGGAAGTAAAGCGTGGATCTCTTCATTCCCAAGCGCGCCGCCGCGCCGTTCGGACCGGCGACAACCCAGCGCGTTTGCTTAAGAGTTTTGAGAATGTGATCGCGCTCCGCGTCCTTCAATGTAACCGCTACCGGAGACTCGGCGACGGCGAAAGGGTTCAATTCCGCGAGAGGAGAATGCAGAACCGGGCCGTCAGTTAAGATGACGCTGCGTTCGATGAAATTCTGTAGTTCACGAATATTGCCCGGCCATGCGTATGAACTAAGCGCGGAAACCGTTGCGGGAGGGATTTGATCGATTTGCTTACCCATCCGGCGCGCATAAATCTCGACAAAATGCGCCACCAACGTCGGAATATCTTCACTGCGTGCTCGCAACGGAGGGAGAGTGATGGGGAACACGTTCATACGATAGTAGAGGTCGCTGCGAAATTCGCTCCGCCTTACCATGTCCGCCAAATCCCGATGGGTTGCGGCGAGTACCCGCACGTCCACCTGATGAGTTCTGGCGCTGCCCAAGCGCTCGAACTCCTGTTCCTGCAACACGCGCAATAGCTTGGGCTGTAGCGCCAATGGAATGTCGCCCACCTCATCCAGAAAAAGAGTGCCTTTGTCCGCCGCTTCGAAGCGACCGATCTTCTGCGCGATGGCTCCTGTAAAGGCGCCCCTTTCATGGCCAAAAAGTTCACTTTCCAACAGGTCGAATGGAATTGCAGCGCAATTCAGCTTTACGAAGGGGCGTCCGCACCGCGAACTGATGTTGTGGATCGCGCGTGCGATCAACTCCTTGCCCGTCCCGGTTTCTCCCTGAATAAGCACTGTGGAATCCGTCGGCGCGACGCGCTCAACTTCCGCGAAAACCGAATCCAAGGTGGCACTGTTACCAATGATTTGCTCGAATCTGCGCTGACTGCGGTCCCGGTCAACGGGCTCCGCTCTTTCGAAAGTACCCATTGGATATCTCCCGGCGCGGCTGGATGCGCTTTTCGTTAAGTGTTTAGAGCCGCTCGAACGCTATCGAGGAGAGCTTCGTCATCAAAGGGTTTCGCGAGGAACTCCACCGCACCGGCTCTCATGGCCTGCATGCGCATTTTTTCGTCCCCGTGCGCCGTGATGAAAACGATTGGAATCCTGCAAGCATCGGCGTTTAGTTTCGCCTGCAGCTCAAGGCCTGACATTCCTGGCATGCGGATGTCTGCAATCAGGCACGCAGTCTCTCTCGGCTGGCCGGATTCCAAGAACTCCTCTGCCGAGGAAAACGCCTGCGCCCGCAATCCGACTGCTTTCAGCAGGCCCTCCAATGCGCTCCGCATCAAGTCATCATCGTCGACAATCGCAACCAATTTAGTGCTCCTTTGCATGCCCATGACAAGAAGCTAGCAGCAACGCTGAAAGCGGCGCAATTATACGTTGGTATGAGGAGCTTCCTCGGAGAGCCGGCGACGCCCTGGAAAGGTTCTTGGTAATGTGGGAGTTATAGGAAGGCTCCGAATCGCGTTATTTTGTCCCGGACGGAATCCGAAGCTTCTCAGCAATCTTTACCAATTCCGCGAGAGATCCAGCGTGCATTTTCCGCATCACGCGCCCGCGATGAATCTTCACGGTGATTTCGCTGGTCCCAAGCTCGGAAGCGATTTGTTTGTTAAGCAAGCCTGAAACCACCAGACCCATCACCTCGCGTTCGCGCGCGGTCAGCGCCTCATAGTGCTCGCGCAACTCTGAAAGTGCGTTCTCCTTTTGCCGCGTCTCCCGGTCATGCTCCAACGCTTGATGCACGGCATTGAGGAGGTCCTGGTCCATGAACGGCTTGGTCAGGAACTCCAGAGCCCCTGACTTCATTGCCTTCACACTCATAGGAATGTCTCCGTGACCGGTGATAAAGATGATGGGAATCTGAACGCCCGAATCAGTCAGCTTCCGCTGAAAATCCAAGCCGTTGATTCCAGGGAGACTAACATCCAGCACCAAACAGCTTGGGCCATCGGGCCGATTAGCACGTAAGAACTCTTCGGCCGTCTCGAACATCTGCGAGCGCAAGTCTGCCGACTTCAGCAGCCCCTCGAGCGACGCACGCATAAAAAAATCGTCGTCAATCACAAACACCGTCGGAGGGGTTTTGGAGGTCATTCCTGCGCCTCGACCTTGCCGGGTAGAGTGAAATTAAAATTCGCGCCGCGCGGAGAGTTGTCGGCAGCCCACAAGCGCCCGCCATGCGATTCGACGATCGAGCGGCTGATCCGAAGACCCATGCCGATCCCATGAAGCTTGGTGGTAAAGAATGCACTAAAAATCTGGTCCGCCTGGTTCGGTGGAAGGCCCACACCGGTATCGCTAACGGATACTTGTAATTGATTTTCCGCTCCGTACGACCGCACGACAAGCTCCCGCCTCCCATCCACGTCCTTCATTGCGTCGATGCCATTTGCCATCAGGTTCATGAGCACCTGTTGCAATTGCACGCGGTCTCCCATGATCGGAGGAAGGTCTGCGGCCAGCTCCGCCCGGACAGATATGAAGTATCGTGTTGCTTCACCTTGCAGGAGGACGACCATCTCTCGGATAACGTCGTTTACGTCCACTGACTCCCGTTGCGGAGCGCCCTTCTGGAAGAGCAGGCGGACCCGGCTGATGATTTCCGCCGCACGTTTTCCGTCGGTTACGATTCTCATCGCAGCCGCGCGGGCCTCTTCCACATCGGGCTGATCACGCGTGAGCCAGCGTAAGCAAGTATTGGCATTGGTGACGGCGGCGCCAATCGGTTGATTCACTTCGTGCGCCACGGAGGCAGTCAGCTCTCCCATGGTGGTCACCCGGCTGACGTGTGCGAGGTCTGCTAGCGCCTGACGCAGCGCTTCTTCGGCCCGCTTGCGCTCGGTGACGTCCATCACCGCTCCAACAAACTCGATAATTCCCGATTTGTCCCCTAAGGCATGAGCCACCACGTGGACATATTTGACGGAACCATCCGCCATCACCAAGCGATATTCATGGTCAAAATCCTTCCCACTCTGCGCCGCGCTCTCGATTGTCTGTTTCACCAGAGCCGCGTCTTCTGAGTGAACCCGTTGGAGAATAAGCTCCACGGTCGGTTTCGTCGTTCGATCGTATTGGAAAATTCGAAACGATTCTTCGGACCAGATGACCTCGCCGGTGGAAACCCTCCATCCGAAACTGCCCGTGTGGCTTAATCGCTGTGCTTCTGATAAATACGCCTCGCTTTGCTGCAGCTTTTTTTCCTGAACTTCCAAGGTCTGAGTAGCGAATCGCATATCAACCCAGGACGTCAGCAGAGCCAGCCCGAGGACGATAAAGGTGACGGCGACAATTCCCGCGGTGCCGAGTGTGGAGACGCTGACTGCATGAGACAGATCCACCGGCATATCGGAGCGGGCGAAACTGGCAGCTGCCATGCCGGTATAATGCATGATGGGGATTGCCGCACCCATCACGACGGCTCCGGCTAACTTGTCCCAGCCGATCCGCGTTTTCTCATCTCGGAAATGAAAGGTAATCCACAGCGCAGCCAGAGAAATCAAAACCGCGAACACGACGGAGAGGATAACCAAAAACGAATTAAACCGGCATATGGCAGATAAACGCATGGCGGCCATGCCGATGTAATGCATGCTTGCAATACCCGCACCCATGAGGACACTTCCGGCGACCGCTCGGAACCAACCCATTTTCTGCCGGCTCACCACGCCGAGCGCCACGACCGAAGCGAGAATGGCTGCAAACAGTGACAGCAGAACGGTCGGCCAATCGTAGGCCACAGGAATCGGCAGGATGAACGCCAGCATCCCAATGTAGTGCATGGACCAAATGCCAGTCCCCATTGCACAAGCACCGCCCAACAGCCAAACCACGCGATTCCAACCGTTCGCGGCAGTTACGCGACCCGCAAGATACAGAGCGGCGTAAGACGCAAACATGGCGATGAGCACCGAAAGTGCCACCAGTGTGTAGTTATATGAGCCAATCAAGTTCACGGCAGTCACGCGCCTTCGGCTGGTTGCCTCGCGAAAAGCTACGCTGCGCTTCAGTCAGACACAAACCGTCCGCGTCGCACCATCGCCACTTCTCACCAGACTCGAAGATCGGTCCCGCACTTATTCTCGAGCCTCAATGTAGGCTCGGTTGGAGTAATCCGTATGGTCATTCCTGCAGTCTTGTCTTAGCCTTACTTGCCGCCTTTTTCCTGTTCGTGTGGCTCACGTTTTGTGGGTAGAGTGAAATTAAAACTTGCGCCGCGTGGAGAGTTGTCCGCAGCCCACAAGCGCCCTCCGTGCGATTCAACGATGGACCGGCTAATCCGAAGGCCCAGACCCGTGCCGTGACTCTTGGTCGTGAAGAACGCGTTGAAAATCTGGCTTGCGAGCTGCTTGGGGAGCCCCATACCCGTGTCGGTCACCGAAACCAGAACATGGTCGTTTTCGGTTCTTCGCGACTGGATGAGGAGCTCCCTGGCTCCGTCTACATCCTTCATCGCATCAATGCTGTTCATCATCAGATTCATCATCACTTGCTGCAATTGCACGCGGTCCCCCATAACTCCCGGAAGTTCTCCGGCGAGCTCCGCCCGGGTTGATATGTTGTGTCGCGCTGCCTCGCGTTGCAGCAGGAAGATCATTTCTCCAACGACCCCGTTTACATCAACCAGCTCTCGTTCCGCGGTACCCTTCTTGAACACCAGGCGGACACGATTGATGATTTCGGCGGCACGCCTTCCGTCGGTTACGACCCTCATGGCGGCGCGCGCCTCTTCGAGATTGGGGGTGTCGCGTGCGAGCCAGCGCAAGCAGGTATTCGCGTTAGTGACGGCAGCACCAATCGGTTGATTCACCTCGTGCGCCAAGGTGGCAGTCAGCTCTCATCTTCATCACGTCGGCACGGTCTAACGCCGTCTCCAAGGAAAATCCAAAATAATCCAGCCAACCTTTATTCACGTAATCGAGATAGCCGTCAGGCCGGCAAGTGTTTATCATCGCCGGGGTCGTGTCCACCACCAGCCGAAGACGCTCCTCCGCAACGGCTTCACTCCGCCTAAGTTCCTCTTCCGCACGCTTACGGTCGGTGACGTCCATCACCGCCCCGACAAACTCGATTTCGCCCGACTCATCTCTTTCAGCATGTGCAACGACGTGGACATCTGTGACGGCGCCATCCGGCATCAACAGGCGATACTCATGCTCGAAATCCTTCCCATCCCGTACCGCGCGGTCGACGGTCTGCTGCATGGGGGCTGCGTCTTCCGGATGAACGCGCTGGAGAATACGGTCCACCGTCGGTGTCGCCATTCGGTCGTACTGGAAAATTCGAAAGGTCTCGTCTGACCAGACGATTTCACCGGTGGATGGTTTCCAGCCAAAGCTGCCTGTATGACTGAGCCTCTGCGCTTCCGCGAGGTATGTCTGGCTCTGCCGCAGGCCCTGTTCCGCTCGCTTGCGCACCAGACTCTCCTCTTGCAAGGCCTTGTTGGTTCTCTGGAGCTCTTGAACCGTCGCAATGAGATCCTCGTGCGTACGCCTCAGCGATTCTGTCGCGCTCCTTTGCGCGGCTCCGAGCGATCCGGCAAACAGGGATGACGCGAAGAAAATGACAAAGCGTGGTATCTCGTCGGGCTTTACGGCAAACGAATACAGGGGCTCCAGGAAGTAATAATTGAAACCAAGAACGGAGAGAACAGTCGCGAGCACCCCAGGCCCGACACCACCGAACCATGCGCTGAACATTACGGCGCACAGAAAGAGTGATGCGGGAGCACTTCCCAAATGGAAACCGGGCCACCGTGAAAACATCAGCGCCGCGCCGACCGACAGAACGGCTAGCCCGTACCTCCAGATCCTGGGAAGCTCCGGCCACAGCAGAGGATTGAATCTGGACATGCTTCAACTCCCGGGATGCAGGTACCTCTTCCTGCAATTTCCGCACAAACCGAGACGATTCTGGGCCGCCGCGCGGGCAGTTTGCAACAAGTTTAGTTTCTGAGGCCCATCATCGAGCGCCGCAAACAAGCCATGCTACTTGAATTTTGCCTTTCCATGCTTGTTGCAGACATTGCTCCTTTCGGCTTTCGTTCATACATCCCGGCTCGTCCAGCATAGTGGACATGTGCCAGCACGCCGACAGATTTGCGTTCGGGCTCACATAGCGAGAACGTCTGATCAACCGATCATCCCCTGATCTGCCAGTCACTTCCGGCTTATTTTCGCCGCGCGCAGACCTTGGCATCCCTGTTGCTCTTTTCGCGGTTGGACGCAGGTTAGAAAGATGGCCCGGAGATAAAGAATCATGGGAACGTTTCTTGCAAGTGATATCCAAAAAAACTCTGATCAACCGCTAGTAACTGCCGCCAAGCGAGGAGACACGCACGCGTTCGAAAAATTGGTGTTGCGTCACAAACAAAGAGTCTTCGCGGTTGCACTGAGGATTACGAAAAACCGTGAAGACGCCGAGGATGTTGCGCAGGAAAGTTTTCACAAGGCTTTCCTTCATCTTGACGGCTTTCAAGAAAAGTCACAGTTCTCTAGTTGGCTGACCCGCATCACCTTGAATGAAGCCTTCGCACTGTTGCGCCATCGGCGGAGAATTCCCGAAGGCCTGCCGGCAATCTCTGACGACAATGTGAACCCGATATTGGAAACATTTGTAGACCAGGGACCGAATCCGGAAGAGTACTGCTGGCGGAGGGAACGCGCGGACATCTTGACCAAAGCGATCAAGCGGCTGGGCCCAACAATTCGTAGAACGATCTTGCTGCGCGACATCGAAGATCGTTCGATCAAAGAAACGGCTGAGATGCTGGAGACGTCGGTCTCCGCCGTAAAATCACGCGTTTTTCGAGGTCGCCGGGAGTTAAGCGAGACGATGAATCGTGCACTCCTGTTCACATAGCTAACTTATTTGTAGACGACCGAGTGGGACGTGTAGCTGAACTTGTTTCCTAATTCTAAAGGCAGCTCGACAGACAAGACTCAAACGCAAAGGTGCACTGGAAATCTGCAGATCTCATTTCATGGGAAAGGATAACTCAGATGGAATACCAAGAAATTTCCGGCACGGGAATGAATGTTTCGCGAATTGCGCAAGGTACGTGGGCCATCGGTGGTTGGATGTGGGGAGGCACAGATGAACGAGAGTCAATCCGAACGATTCACGCCGCCCTCGATAAAGGGATCAATCTGATCGACACAGCGCCGGTTTACGGTTTCGGCGTTTCCGAAGAAATCGTGGGAAAGGCAATCGAAGAGAAAGGACAAAGGGAGAAGCTTTTCATCGCAACCAAAGTCGGACTCGAGTGGCACAACGGTTCGGTTACTCGAAACTCCTCGCCCGAACGCATCCGCAAGGAGATTCAAGACTCGCTCCGTCGCCTTCGCACGGACTACATAGACGTCTATCAAGTGCACTGGCCAGATTTGGCCGTCCCTATCGAAGAAACCGCCCGGACCATGCAAGCCCTCTTTAAAGAGGGTCTGGTCCGCGCGATCGGTGTGAGCAATTATTCGCCGGAGCAGATGAAGCGCTTCATGTCCGTCTCCGAACTGCACACCGTCCAGCCTCCTTATAACCTCTTTGAGCGCCAAATCGAACGCGACGTACTGCCTTACGTGCGCGAGACAAATCTGAGCGCATTCGCCTACGGGCCTCTCTGCCGGGGGCTCTTGACCGGGACAATGCAGCTGGACACGAAGTTCACCGGCGACGATCTCCGCCAGTCCGATCCGAAATTCCAGCCTCCGCGCTTCGCGCAATATCTGAATGCGGTTCGGCAACTGGAAGATCTGGCGCAAAAACGATATGGAAAACACGTGATGGATCTCGCCGTGCGTTGGGTGCTAGACCAACCCGGAATCACCGCGGCGTTGTGGGGCGCGCGGCATCCTGAAGAACTGGACGCTGTAGCGGGCACCCTCGATTGGAAACTAGACGCGGACACGCTGGCGGCAATCGATCAGATCCTGCGGCAGACCATCCCCAATCCGGTCGGTCCCGAATTCATGGCTCCGCCCGTAAGAAAGACTGTCGCCGCCTAGCGCACGTAAGGCTGCCAACCACGTTTGAGTTTGCGAATAACGGAAGTGGAAGACGGCTGCAAGCGGTGGATGATCCATTCAGCTGTCGACGAAAGGAGAATTTAGCATGGATCCAATCACAGCGGGAAAAAGCCAACTCGGATTTGTCGGAATCGGCTACATGGGATTGCCGATCGCGCGGAGGTTGCTCGAAGCCGGCTTTAAGCTGACGGCATTCGACCGCGAGCCCGGCAAGGCGGAGCAGTTAATCCAATACGGCGGCACCGTCGCGCGGAACATTGCGGAACTTTCCTACGGTTGCGACGTTGTGATGTCTTGCCTTCCCACCGATGAGGCTGTCCTGGGCACCTACAAAGGGACAGATGGCCCGATTGCGAACGCGCGCCGCGGTTCTTTGGTCATTGACATGAGCACGGGAAACCGATTTGCACGAGCGACGCGCCACCCGCGGGCGTCGGCGAGCCAGGAGTGCCGCCTTTGTGGCGGCGTTCTGCAACGCCATTTTCGCTGCTACCGGAAAAAGGGTCAGGGATCTGCCTTTCACGAGCCTCGGCTTCAATTGAGGCCTCTGCGCCGTATCGAGGAAAAGCGTCCGCTCGTGAGAAATCTTATGTGAAGGAGAAGCGATGAATCAAGATAAAGCTGAACACCGTGTAATTTTCGCTTTCGCAGTTCTGGTAACGTTCTTTGTTGGCTTTGCGTTTCTTGTTGGTTCGGTTGTGCGAGCAAGCCCCGTTTCAGACAGCGCGTCCAGCAGCACGACGTTTCGGACAAAATGCGTGATGTGCCACGGCCAAGATGGAGCCGGCTCCGCGGTTGGACAAACCATGAATGTTCCGGACCTTCGCTCGCCCGCAGTGCAGAAGCTGAGCGATCCGGAACTCGCTCGGATAATTTCCGACGGCAAGGGTGGCATGCCATCATTCAAGAGTTCACTCAGCGAGGACCGGATTCACAGCCTAGTCACCTACATTCGCTCGTTCGCTGCAAAGAAATAGCTTGCGTGCTGACTCACGATGGCGAGTAGGCTCGAAGCTCCGCGTGCGCCTTTTGGATCCGATAAATTGATTCGGCGCAAAATCGCGAAAATCAGTCTCGCCGAATGCTCTGAACAACCCTGCAAGAGTTTGCCGGTCAGCGGCACCGCGTGTCGCTAGGCGCTACAGTCGCATTCACCCGATCGCCACAGTGTTGCCAGCTTGCACCAGGATCTTGCTGCGAGCACGGGGAAAGAATCGTTTGATCGTGTCCAATCTAACTGAAGAACCCGTCGAACGTGCGCGCGAGATCGGTTCGCTGTCTCTGTGCAGAGTCGGTACTATTTGGTTTTGAACGTTTTTATGGGACTGGATATTCCGTCGTTCACACCCGTCGCGCCTGCCGATTCGACGGTGTAATAGTAGATGGTTTGTGGCTGGAGACCGGCTATTCGCACCCTGAAAATCATATCGGGATGCGAAGTGTTGCGGCGATTGGGGGATTTGGCCACCTGGGACAGGGCCGTAGCATCGGTACCGTAGTGCACGATGCCATAGTGCAGCAGAGTTCCTCCCGGATTCGTGGTGGTCCAGCGGATTATCGCTAACGAGTTATTCGCGGACTCGAGTTCCGGGCCCGCGGTGATTCGCACGCCAGCGTGCGTGGGCGAAGCGGCGATCATCCCTTCCGGAAAATGCAAGAGTATCAAACAAGCGAACATCGCCGTTGAGGCAGAAGTAAGCAGGAATTTCCTCATGAGAGTGCCTCCTCTTCCCTGGTTTGAGGTTCCGGCCGGCAACACCGCCGGCGCGGCGAAGTGCGCCGCCCCAAAAACAAAACCGGACTCGCGGCCATCGGTACTTTGCGTTCGAGAAAATCGGGGCGGACTGCGGCCGGTACCACATCCGCCCCAAATTTTTCCGCAGCATGTGCTACTGCTTTGGAGGTGTTGCCGGTTTCCTCTTCAAGCTAGCCGGTGTGCTGGCGGAATCAGCGGACAGTTGGACGTAGCCGTCGGTCAGCGTCTCTAGAAACGCGACCAGTTCGTTTTCCTCGGCGTTGGTTAAGCCAAGATGTCCAATCGTCATGTTCTCGTTGTTGGGATCTTCGGGCATCGGCCAGCAGGTGACTTTTTCCACGGTGCCGGCGGGACAATGACCGGAAAGCACGGGCTGCTCGTAAATATCGCGGGTGTTGTAGAAGTGGACTACCTCCTTGAGGCTGAGCAGATAACCGTTGTGCATGTAGGCCTTCACAAAACCCGCGTAAGGCACCTTGCCAGCATTGCGAATCGTGGAGGTTTGGAATTTGCCCTCAAAGTAGGGCAGATATTGTCCCCACATCAGATTGGGCGGAGTGCCGTAGTAGCCATCGAGGAACAGGCCGACTCCTTCGTCAGTAAAGCCTATCCCAAGAGGATTCCCGGTGAAATCGAACTGGTCCGGGGTGTCTTCCGAATACCACGGCAGAATGACGTTCCTGGGAAGGCCAAGGTTGTTGTAGGTGAAGTCGGTGAACATCGGCGCGACGTTGGTGGCCACGCCGGTGTCTTCTCCGGTGACGGTATTCGATCTTCCATCCAGATGGCAGGTGTTGCATTGAGCTTTGCCGCGGAAAAGGTCGTAACCGTTCGTCTCTTGCATGGTCAAAGGGGCGTTGCCAGCAAGATAGGCGTCGAATTTCGAGGTGAAGGGACTAACCGTGGAGGAGATTTCGTAGGACGCGATGGCTTGACCGAATTCGTCGAAGGCCTGGTTGGCACGGGTGCGGTCGGAAGGACTCAGAGTCAATGGAGTCGCATTCGTGCCGAAGATCGCAGCGCCCTTCGGTGTAGTGCACACGGTCGCGACGTCGGGAGGCCAGGAGATTTCCAGTGAGCCGGTGCCCCAAACTTGTTCGAAGAAGGATTTGTATTTGCTGAGGGACAACTTCCAAACGACGCAGGCGGTGTCCGGATTGGCCATCTCCTCCGGGTCAACGGGAGGATCCTGCGCTTGTTCCGCCGCAGGGTTCTGCAAGCGGTAGCCGGTAGCGCGCGCATCCCAGAAGTTGCCACCGTAGAAGTCACCTTGCGTACTGTTGTACTGGAGCGGCGGGAAATACGGCGAATAGACGTAGGTCTGTGGATTGCGTTTGGCGATTCGATTGTTCGGGTAAGCGCCCGGCACGGTGATGGCCACCGAGCCCGGATTCGAGCCACCGGTGAACACACTGAGAATGGAGACACCATTGCCGTAGCCGGCGTCGGGATCGTGGCAGTAACTGCACGCTATATTGCTGTGGACCGACAAGTTGGGATCGAAAATCTCAAGTTTGCCGAGAGTCTGCACCTGGTGGAATGGATCGAGGGATCCGGATTTCGACGCAGCCAGGGCCTGAGCTTCCAGAGCAGCTTCTTCGGCGCGGACGCGCGCAGCATCTGGATCGTTTTTGATGATGCATTGCAAATTCAGCCGGTTGCCGGGCAAGATGCAGGGCTTATCCGCCGGAGGAATCGTGTAACCAGCGGGCAATGATTTCACTGCTAGCGGCGCGGGATTTTGCGACAGCACTATGCGCGAACCGATGGATGACGCCAGCGCAATCGCAACACAAACAACCATGGCAGCGACAAACGCTCGTACTCTCATACCTTACTCCTTGTCGTGAATTCGTGAGCTGTTCTTCGGGAAGATCAGGTTTGGGTAAGGCGCACAACTTCGCGGACACACCTATCTGTAAGCCGGCACCGGAGTGCGTTACAAGGGCACGGCAACCGCCGCATTTGCGACCTGAGGATGCGCGAAAACACACGACTAACGCGTCACAAACTGCGGGCATTCGTGGCTTCGCGAAGGATGTTGCGCGATCTAGTAGGTAGCGAGGGTGGCTACCCGGTGCGTTATGTTTAAGAGTTTGTCCGGCGAAGAGACACGCAACCTAGTTACGTACTAATAACGCTTGATGTATGTACTTTAGCGAGCCGACCTTGTCAATCGGAAGAATCTTGTAGGTGTAGGTTTTCTATATTTTGAAAGATGCGAGATGCATTGCAAACGGTCACTTGCCAGGATCTGCCGCGTGTTCCCCGACGTGCTCGTTGCATGCTAGCTCAGCCACACCCAGCAGTCTCAACTACCGGACAGCCCGTGATTCAGGCCAGAAATCGACGGTTGCAACCCCGCGGGCTTGGGTCGTGTCTGTTGTGTCGGTGGAGTGGGACTGAAAAAAGCGAAGAAACGTCGTGAGACTGCGACGGGATTTGCTGCGGAGAATTATTTCTGGAGCGTTACAACGCGATCAGCTTTATTGCGCTGCGCGCGTTCGTGCTAGAGCTCCAACCGCAAGTCGTGCTCCGTGAGACCTCTCGTACGAATTCCATGCGCGTCTACCTGGGCGCCCGGATGGAGCCGGCTGTTTCCATCTCGACGTTCACGATAGGCTTCACCTTTAGAAGAAAATTGCTTGGATTTTTAATTCCCCATGCGATGTAGGGCACGTCAAACGTGCAGCTACCTTTCCATCGGTCCGCCCCCATCTCAACATGAACCATCGCGACGAGTTCATGTTCGGATCCGTGAATCGAGAAAATGCCGTGAAGCTTCACGTCCGAAGCTCCAGAGCCCGCAACGCGGCCTTCGATTTGTGTCGGCCGGAAAATCACTTCGGGATATTTTGCACTCTCCAGGATTTCCTTGTGCATGCGCGCATCGCGCGAGCGGTCGCCGCTCTCGCCGCTTTGCGCCGAAACGACGATCTCGCCGCTCGCCTTACCAGTTTCCGAACCGAACTGCACCGTACCGCGTGTGAGCGTGAAGGTTCCGTGAACGGTGTGCAAAGTGCTGTCCACAGTCCAGTGCACGGTGGATTGCGTCGGATCCAGTGTGAGCACAAGCTCAGACGGCGCAATTTGTTTAACGCTCTGGAGCAAACCGGCCGTTGCGGACGGAAGACACGTCACTGGGACAAGAACAGCCAAGCTCACCGCACCGAGCCATCTTGCTTGAACTGTGCCCATCATTCCGCCTAAGCCGCCAGCAGGCGCCATCCGAGCTGCGCCCCTGTGAGAATTACGTCGCGAGGTGAGCTACAGCCGACGTGAATTGCTAGCGTTCGCGCAAACAACTCGGGCTTGTTTTGCAGGGCAAGAATCACGCGCGCTCGCGTCTTGGGATTCCGATCGAGCCACAACATCAGCCGTCCCATGCGTGAGGGACGCCTGGCCAGTGCGCGATGTTCGCGTTCGTAGTTCCGGAGATTTCCCGCGACCATGGCTTCCGCCAGCGCCGCGGCCTGCCGCAGACCTAGCCGAATCCCTTCACCGGTAATCGCGTCCACACCCCCGGAAGCGTCTCCTACGAGAGCCACGTTTCCCCGCTGAACCCTTCGCAAAGTGTGCATGGCGGTGACCGCGCCGCGCTCGCGGCTGGTCATTTCCGCGCCGGAGATTTTGTCTCGGATCTCCGGGAACTCGCGGAGCGCTTGTTCGAACGACGCGTGCTCTGAACTCGCCGCGAGGATCACGATGCAAACTTCATTCGGACCCACCGGCGTCACATAGGCTTGCGAGAACGCGCTCCAGTGGATTTCGACATAGCTCGACCAGGGCCGCATCCGGAAGTGACGCCTGGTCGCGTAGCGCCGCCGAATATGCTTCGTAGCAATCCCGCTCCAGCGCCGCACGCGCGAGCTCTGTCCATCCGCGCCGATGATCCAACGAGCAGAGACGCGGCCCGCGACAAGCTCTACAAAGCGGGCGCCGATCGCCACAACGGGGCTCTTCCAGAGAAGCTTCACGCCGCACTCTCCAGCACGCGCGACGAGCCGTTCGTGCAAAGCCGTGCGGCGCAGACCAACGCCGACGCCCGACGGAAAATCACTCTCGACGCGCGCATCCCCTTGAGCGAAACAGATCCCGCGAAAACTCACGCCGTCAGCCGGGCCGATCGCGACGCCAAGATCGCGGAGCGCCGCGATTGTTTCGGGCATCATCCCTTCCCCGCACGGCTTTTCAATCGGAGGCGCCGCGCCGTCGGCGAGGGTTACATCGAATCCCTTTTGGCGGGCAGCGATCGCCGCAGCGAGACCAGATGGGCCTCCACCAACCACGAATACATCGGTCGTGCTGTGTAAACTCACTACAGGCCTCCTGCGGAACATTCCCTATCCTGATTCTTGCTCGATCGGCTTTCTGTTGAGCCACCGGTTGCTTGGCGCGGGATCAAATATTCACGGCGCGGCGCGCCATACTGAGTGCCTCGGTCCAGAACCCCGCAGACGTCTCGGCTAGTTCCACGACGTCGCGAATCGCCGCAACGAACTGGTTGAGTTGATCTTCGCTCACCACGAGAGGCGGCGCGGCTTTCAAAACCATGAAGTTGTTGCCGCAAATTTGCGTGAGGAATCCCTTTTTGCGATACATCCGCATCACTATCACTTGGCCGAACATCGCCGGATGGATCGCATGAAATGCCTCGTACATCGCGCGCGTTGTGAGCTTTTTTGGCGGCGCAAGCTCGACGCCGCTCAGTAGGCCCATGCCGCGCACCTCTTTGACCATGTCGAAGCCCGCAAGTTCGCGGCGAAGCTTGTCGCGAAAGGCTTCACCCAGACGCAGAGCGCGCGGTCCGAGTTTTTCGCGTTCGAGGACGTCGAGCGTGGCGAGGCCGGCGCGCATCGAGAGGCTGTTCTCGCTGAAGGTGGACGTGTGGACGATCGAGCGCTTCAGCGAGGAATAGACGGCGCGGTAGACCTTGTCTTTCATCAGCACGGCGCTCACGGGTATGAGCCCGCCACTGAGAGCTTTCGCCAGCACCACCATGTCCGGCTGCAAATCGAATTGATGCGCCGCGAGAAACGTACCCGTCCGAAACATTCCTGTTTGAACCTCATCCAGCACGAAAAGCGTCCCGGTGCGACGGCACAGTTCCTGAGCCCCTTGCAGGTAGGAGCGCGACGGTACATTGATTCCACCCTCGGCTTGCAATGGTTCAACGACAAAGGCTGCGTGCTTCTTGGTGCCGAGAGCGTTTTTGAGCGCTGCGATATCGCCGTACGGGACGCCGTGCGCGTCGTCTAACAGAGGCCCGAACCCTTGGCGCCAAAATGGGTCGTTCATCAGCGAGAGCGCGCCGGCAGTGAGTCCATGAAAACTGCTCTTAGTGAAAGCAATCCCCGCGCGGCCTGTGGTGGCGCGCGAAAACTTGATCGCGGCTTCGACGCCTTCGCTGCCGCTGCTGCCGAAATAGACTTTTTCCAATCCGCCGCCGGCCAGCTGGCACAGGCGCCGCGCGAGGTCGCCGGCAATTTCTGGCACGTGACTCTGCAGCATTCCCGGCCCTCGCTTGTCCATTTCGTCTTTGAGCGCCTGAATGATGTACGGATGGTTGTGGCCTGCATTGTGGACGCAGTATCCGGATAGAAAATCCAGAATCGTGCGACCGTCGCTCGTGAAAAGTTCGCACCCTTCACAGCGTTCATAGCTGGCGTTCATACCGAGAAGGTTGAGCAGCGAAACCCACTGAGGGTTTACGAACCGTTCGTAGTTCGAACTCGCCGACAGATCCAGCGATGCAACGGCCGGTGCAGTTTTAGTTGCCATCTTCGTCGCCTGCGAGGCGCTCCTTGTGATTTCAATTTGGCTGTGCTCGAAACTGTCACGCCCACAAAAACGAAACCGCGACTAGGCGACTCCCGCGATACATACGGAACGATGTTTTCTCGGCGGTGTTGAGACGCACGCGACGGGCTAACGTCATCTTTCGCTGGCGGCGCGCGTTACGGCTCGACAATCAGCTTGCCTTGCATATGACGGTGCCCCATTCCGCAAAGTTTCGCGCACTTGAAGTCGTAGGTGCCGGGCTCGACGGCGACGAAATCGAGTACTTGATCCACATTCTTCTCGACTTTGCCGTTCGTTTCCGGATGGTCGAAGAGGAGGCCCGGCTTGGATTTATCTTTCGCTCCTTCGGGATAAACATCAATCTTGATGCCGTGCGTCTCATCCACCGAGTGGACTTTCAATTCCACGCGTGCGCCTTGTTTCACGTGGATTTCGGCGGGGGTGAATTCATATTTCTTCGCGGACACTTCGATGACCCGCGGCGCGCTCGTTTGCGCAGCAGCGATCGCCCTAACAAAGTCGCCGTGTATTACCACTGCCAAAAACACAATCGTCAGCGGCAATCCTATCGTTCGAAGCATGATGCCTCCTCCTTACGGGCTCGATCCGTCGGTGCGTCCGCTAATCCGCTTTCGATTGTCATGTCGCTTTACACGCTCGAGCGAGATTGATGAATGATTATGTTGGAGTGCATGTCGCAAGGCGCACGGAGGCTTGATGCGGCTCCGAATCCCACGGGAGGCCCCTCTGCCAAACGGGAATGTGCACCGGCTCCTTCTGTGACGCGTGAACATCTAACGGCTGATTGGTCAACAGAAGCTTTCCCCCACTGCGCGCAACGATGAACAAGTTCGCGGCGCCGACGACCAGGGCGAGACGGCCCATACCCGTGGCCTGCGTCAGCAGGTAGCAGCGCTGCGACGACGACCACAGCGCCGGAAGTTCCGTGTCGTCAATGAACACCGATGGCGCGTGCGGCGCATAAGCTCCGTATTCCAGATTCTGAAATTTGCCATTGAGCATGAGCACATTGCGATCGGTATAGAAAACGACGGAAGAAAAAGTGTAGTACTGGCCGTTCAGAATCAGCTTGCCGTCCGGGGCCGCAAGCAGTGCATCCGCCAGCGGGCGCGACGATAAGTACGGGTCGAACACCACCAGTGCGAGCCGCGCCGCCTGAAAAAACAAAATCATCATGCAGGCGATCGCCACGGACGACCTGAACGTGCTTGCGCGAGCCGTCCAAATGGCGCCCAAAAGAAACGCGGCTCCCGCCAGCAGCAGCGGCACTCGTAAGTACGCGAACGATGCGACCGTGAGATCCAGCATGTGACCCATTGAGAGCCGGTAGGCGCCCGGATTCCGCGAAAGCGCCGACGCAATGTCACCCGGGGCCGGCAAATGCCTGACCTTCCAGTAAATTCCGAACACGGTCACGGCGGCCGCGGCGGAAATCACTGAAAGCGCTCGCGTGCCTCTGCGCACCCACGAATTATCGCTATCCATCGCCGAGCCGATCAGCAGCGCCAATGCGGGATAGCACGGCATGGAGTAATATTCCTGCGTGGTGGAAAAGGTGAAAAAAATCATCACCACCCCCACCCAACACAACGCGAGCAAACGGGTCTGACCGGCCCGGTCCGTGGGTTTGAAAGAAAGCTTCACGGTGGCCGGAAGATAAACGCTCCAGGGAAATAGCCACACCAGCATCAGCAGCCAGAAGAGAGGACGCGGCACTGTGTCGTAATCGTGCGGGTAGCGCAGGTTGAGGAATCGCAGCAGTTGTTCGTTGATAAAGAAGAACCAAAGAAATCCGTGATATTGTCCGGGCCCACTGTGAAGGGTGAATGCGAAAACCGGCGGATTGCGCAACGTCGCGAACACATGCCACGGCAAGGCGACCAGTAGAATCACCGCTAGCCCGCTGGCAAGGTGCAGTTTTTTCCAGACCCGAACGGAAAACAACCGGCTGGTCAGCAGAAGATACAGCAACCCGGCGGCGATAGGGAATAAAACCCCGATCAGACTTTTCAGCAAGAGTCCGATCCCCATGCAAACGGCCCATACGAAAGCCCACCACCGCGTGTGCGCTTCCTCTTCGTCTATCGCGCGCAGAAATGACCACATCGCCAGCGTCGTGGTCAGCGTCAGAATCACGTCCGGGATCAAAATCCGCGTGAAAAGAAACAGGCCGACGCCCGAAGCCATGCACAGACCCGCGTAAAATCCCGCGCGCTCGCCGAAGGCCCACCGGCCGAACAATGCGGTGAGCCACGCCAAGCCGATGGCAGCTAGCACGATGGGGATGCGCGCCGCCCAATCGTGTACTCCGAAGATCTTGTAAGCCATAGCCATGGCCCAGTAGACCAGCGGCGCCTTTTCCAGATAAGCGACGCCATCCAGGCGCGCCGTCACCCAGTCGCCGGAGGTCAGCATGTTGCGCGCAATCTGCCCCTGCACGGCGTCCACGTCGTCCATCAGCGACGGCGGAGACGTCATGCATCCGACATAAATCGCCGCCGCACACAGGACCGCCGCTAGGACAGCGTAGCGGCCGGTTGCCGAAATGCGCGTTCGATTCTTGGTTCGGCTGTTGATTGAATCCCCCACTTCTTCATCCACAGAAATAAAATCAGCAAGCCCCAGAGGTGATAGCCCAGGTTAGCTCGGCGGTCCAAGTGCAACTTCACGTAGCTCTGCAACACAGCTGGCCGGAACAAGTCATCGTGATTCGCAGCCCCGTCAGAAACAATTTCGAGCAACATTGCGCGCAGCGGGCCGCGCAGCCATTCGTGCGCCGGTATGTCGAATCCCATTTTTTTGCGCTGCAATACAGGAAGCGGCAGCTTGCCCCGCATCAGTTCTTTCAACAAGACTTTCTGCCGCGAACCGTTGATTTTCAGATTCATTGGCAGCGTCGCCGCAAATTGCACGATGCGGTGGTCCAGAAATGGCGGACGAACCTCGAGAGAATGTGCCATGCTCATCCGGTCGGTTTTCACCAGGATGTCGTCCGGCAGGTAGAACCGCTGATCGAATCGCAGAAACCGTTCCAGCGTGTTTTCCTTTGAGACCCGCATTTTTTCCAGCTGTGTCAGATACTCGTCGAACGCGCCGGGTAGGTAAACCTTCAGCATCGCGTCCTTTTGCGCTCCCGAGAACGTGCCGTTCCAAAAAACGTGCGCGCGCTCGGACGGCATCAGGCAGCCCTCCGCCAGTCGTTTCACTTTGTAATCGAAACCTATGCTTTCGTCGGACACCGGATATGCGTTGGCGAAGCGGAGCGCGAGCCGAATCGCTTTTTGCGGAAATTTGCGCACGTATGAAGCGATTTGGTTCGCGCGGTACGTCAGGTACCCCCCAAATAATTCATCCGCGCCTTCACCGCTCAAGGCCACCGTCGTTTTTGTGCGGCTCAACTTTGATAGATACCAAACGGGCAGGGCTCCGGCGTCCGCGCTCGGCTCGTCGGAGTAGTGCGCGAACTCCTCGATCGCATCGCGCATATCGGAATCGGGATTCAGGTCGAACTCGGAATGATTGGTCCCATAGCGTTCCGCGACTTGGCGGATGTAGCGGCTCTCGTCGCAACCCCGTCCTGTGAACGATATCGAAAATGTCTTAATCGGCGCGCTCGATTGCGCAGCGGCGTAGTGCAGCACTGTGGAAGAATCGATTCCGCCACTTAGCCACATCCCAACGGGAACGTCGGACAACAGGTGCTCGCGTATGGACTGCTTGAGCAGCAGGTCCAGTTCCTCCTTCGCCTCGTCCATTGTCCAATCGCGCGAGATAACTGTCGGGATTTTCCAGTACGCGTCGAAAATCACTTCACCGTCCCGCCACTTCAACCAGGTGCCCGGCGCGAGTTTTTCGATACCCTCGACAAGGGTCAAAGGGCTCGGGACGTAGTTCAGGGAGAGGTAGCAGTCCAAGCCTGCCAGGCTCAATTGCCGCTCGATCTGCGGATGTATCAAGATCGCCTTCAGTTCCGAGCCGAAGAAGAGCTCCCCATTCCGGCGAGCGATGTAAAGCGGTTTGATCCCCATGCGGTCGCGCGCCAGAACCAGCGTTCGCGTGGATTCAGTCCACACCGCCAACGCAAACATCCCCCGCAAGCGCGAAAAACAATCGGTGTTCCATTCGACGAACGCGTACAGCGCGATTTCAGTATCGCAATTCGTGCGAAAGTGGTAGCCGCGCCTTTCCAACTCGGGGCGCAACTGCTTGTAATTGTAGATTTCGCCATTAAAGACGATAGTTGTGTTGCCGTCGGCGGTAGTCAGCGGCTGGTCGCCCGATTGCAAGTCGATAATTTTCAATCGCGTGGCGCCCAACGACACGGAGTGTGACCGGAATGTGCCCATTTGATCTGGTCCGCGATGGACCAGGGTGGTCGTAGCCTTACGGATGCGTTCTGGCTCAGAACATCCGTTCCTGTGGGTGAATCCGACAATTCCGCACAATGGGAAATCCCTTGTCGTCGAGCAGCTTGTGGGTGCGGCCGCGCGTCTAGATAGACTCATAAATCTTAAGACTTTAAGACTTCAAGTCAAGAGAAGTCTTAATACATTAAGACCTATCGGAATATGGACGCAGGTAGCCGCGAAAGGGTTGTAAGCTTCGACGAGATTCGCCCAGGACTAAAACGGTTTTGAAGCGCGATCGTCTGAGTCACCGTCATTGTCTCTCTTGCCGGCGGCGACGCGGCTCAACGCTCCAATCGCGGCGTTAGCCGCGCTCTTCTGCCAGGACGGCACGCTCTGGCTCGGCGTTGACGCGGACTGATCGTTCCCAACCGCTCGGAGAGTCCTGTTACGCGGTGCGGTCAGCGAGCCAGGTTCGGCGTCACCGCTGGTGTCGCCGTCGAGCGAAGGATCCACGGGCGAGAATCGCATCGGCTCTGGCTGGCCTGCGAGTACAGTCGGCTCAGGTGTTTTTCCAATCCCCTGCGGCGCATCAGCTTCAGAGTACGTCGGCGCGTTGTCTCGCTGCACCACGATTCGCCGCAAACTGGGCCGAACCGCCGACGGCAGTGCGGCCATCACGCGAGGCGCAGCGTTTTGCAGCATGACAGCCAGAGCGAGCGACGACCAACCCGCAGTAAAGAGACATAGAACTCCACAGCCTACGCCAGCCGCCGCCACTTGAGCCAAGCGCCCACGGCGTCGTCTTTCGTGCAATAGGGTTTTCACTCGAAACGCCAGGAACGAATTCAGCAGCGCCAGATGCTTCGGAGGCTCGACCTGGAAACCGAGCACCTGCCGGCGCGCCAGCCGCGTCAAGCAAAGCGCATAATCCTGCCGGCGTCCGTCCCGCAAATCCATCACCGCCATGTCACAGGCAAGTTCGCGCTCGCGCGCCAGATCCCGTAATGCCAGCCACAATACCGGATGGAAGAAAAGCAAGCACGCGGCGAACTCCGCGAGAGTGCTCCACAAAAAATCGAGGCGTTTCACGTGCATCAGCTCGTGGTAGACGACGTCGATCAATTGTTCGCCGTCCAGACACCGTCCGATTCCTTCTGGCATGACGACGACTGGATGCAGCAGGTAGGCTGTTCCGGGCGACGTCAGCCCCGGCAACTCCAGAATCTGACACCTTGATATTTCGAGGCGGACGCACTGTTCGTCGAAGATTTTTTCAAGTTCGGAATTCGCGTATTGCGCCTGCGAAATAGCTTCACGAAGCCGACGGCGTCGCCGTACGACCCGTAGCATCATCAGCGCTGCGCCTAACACGTAAATCCAGAAAATAAAAACAGTCGCGGGGGCCACGCTCAAATTCCAGGAAAGCGGAATTCTGAGAGTAGTTTCCGATCCGATCTGTGTCGCAGCCGACGACACCACGGCTGGTGAGGACGCCACACTCGCAACGTGTTGCACGTTCAACACCTGTCTCACCACGGCAAGCCAGTATACCGACGAAGCTCCAAGAAAAACGAGCCACAGAGCATGCCGTGTGGAGGCTCTTGACGCGAGGCGCGTCAATACGAAGAAAAGCACGTACGCGGCTAGAATACGGATCACAGCGTTACCCGCCAGTTCAATCGCCGGGATGTGCGTCAATGTCATTGATGTCAAACGGCTAGTCCTTGTTTTTTCGCTCGCGATACCCCTGAATCAACGCTTCCAGCGCATCGAGCTCATTTTTGTTCACATGATTCGAATCGAGCAAATTCATCATCAGCGCAGAAGCGGATCCCTGAAATGTGCGGTCCAGGAGGTTCTTGGTCAAGCTGCCGCTCACTTCGTCTCGCGTCACGCGTGGGCTAAAAACAAACGCGCGGCCGCGCACGGTGTGCCGTACGAATCTTTTGTTTTCCATGATCCGAAGAAGGCTTTGGACGGTCTTGTAATTCGCGGGCGGATTCGACGGCAGACGTGATATCACATCATCCACCGTGGCTTCCGTAAGGTCCCATAGAGCGTTGAGGATCGCGAGCTCGGCGTTGGTTGGCAATGCCTTTCGGGCCTTCGCATTCGCTGGGCGCTTCATCGTCTTAGGAGTTTAAGACCGCCAATCCCCTCTCGTCAATCTCTAGACGCGACCGCACGCCATTCGTCGGCATCGTGCATTCCAGCGTCGCAATCCAATATCAGAAGTCGAAACGATAGCCCAGGATTACCTTCGCGATGAGGCGATCGGTGGATCGCGTCAGACCCACATTCTTGAGCTTGACGCACTTGTAGACTGTGAATTTGGACTGAGCCCTAAGAATCTCCTGAGGGTTAATACTGAGAAGCACGAGAATTCGTAGATTTCTTAGGAAAGGATTTTTAGGAAGGCGCGAACCCACTGATTCTAAAGAAATGGCGGAGAGGGTGGGATTCGAACCCGCCAATCCTAAGAAATTTCCATGGTTATTGGTAAAACGTAAGCCTATTTGTTGTCAATAAAGAAAGTAGGCGCAGACCGCAAAACCGAAGTCTTCCCATTAACGATGAGAAATCTGATATCCCGGATTTTAGCCGATGTCTTAGGAAGGCTTAGGAAATCTTAAACGAAATCACTCATCCTATGTCCGCTAAACGATTTCACAATTCTCCATAGGTCAAACGGCTGGTCTCGGTACTGAGAACTCGGAAAAAGACACATCGCCGACTGGAAGGGCTTGCACTACGCGGGTTTCACACCGCCTGCAGCCGCTTTGGGTATCACAACGTGCGAGTGGTTAGCGATACTGAAGCGACGACAGTCCGTCGCATTTTGTAGTAGGCAGCGAGTGGTCGCTCAGAAGGATCGCTAAAACGCTCAATACCGAAACGATTGCGTCACGGGGTGCTGAGCGAAAGCCATTTAGGGCCACGCAACCTGCTTGAAAGACTTGCGCGACGCTAACTTCAGGGTACTGGCATGTCGGACGTGACCCTGGGTGACGCGGTGCTCGCGCTGGAACATCAGCTGCGACCCTTCGTGCACAGACAGCGGTAACCGGTTCCATCCACCGGCGCAGGTCTGGTCGCTGTACCCTAGAAGCACAACGCCTTGGTAACGAGGTTGCGAGCTGGCGACTCTCCAGCTGCGTACGTCACATGTGGTCGGATACGCCCAATCTTGCGGTACCGAGCTGTACGCAGCGTTGGGCGTGAACGAGGCGCCAGCGATGCTTCGTCGGTGCTGGAGCTTGGGGACTTTATCGGCCGATGAACACCTTGTATCGATCGAGCGGTACTCGGCCTCCGGAGCGTGGCCTAATTCGATTGCTTGCATGCCCGCTGCCCTCTCGTCGTCGCCACTCCGGAGCTCTTCACCAGCGCCGAATGTTACTCGTACGCGAACTGCTTCGGGCTGTATAGAGTCAGAGCAGTCCGGATGACGCATGAGGAAGCTGTGCTGAAGGGCGGCTTGCGTGAGAGGTGGCACGACGAGCGAGAACAGGATCACCGCAAGAGCGGATCGGACAACCAAGGCAACTGGTCGTAATGCATTTCTCTTCATAGACGCCCTTTCTGCAGGCCGATGAATCGACCGACGAAGGTTTGAAGTCACCGCCTGACAGTCAGCGGTACGCTGGCTCGCCTTCGGTTACTCGCCGGAGTAGTAGAAGGCAAGGGCGAATAGGCGCGCCCCGTGTGGGAAGGTTGCGCGAGGAAATTCTGAGTTGTAATTGTAAAAAATACCGATCCGTGACACCAGCGGTGTTCTTTCGCGGAAGCACGCTGCGCCGAATGCCAATATTTGTCCGTTCATCATTTGTAACTTTGCGGTTACGGGAGGCATGGAATGGCGTTAAGCGATCCAAAAAGCCGAGGAATTTCAGCCGGATTTGATCGTGCTGGACATCAGCCTACCAACATTGAGGGGAATTGTAGCCGCTCCTTCAATCCGCAAAGTTGCTCCAGGGGTGAAAATTCTGTTTTTGAGCGAAAACCGCGACCGGGACGTCGCAGCAGCAGCCTTGAGCGCCGGTGGGCATGGTTACGTGGTCAAATCGGACAGCGAAGACGAATTGCTAGTGGCGATAGAAGCCGTTCTTCAGGGTAAGCGGTTCGTCAGCAGCACATTCAATGGTTTCGATTTCACCGGCGCTGACTGGCGAGCCGGCGACGAAGTCCGATAGCTCAACGCTGCTCTCCAGCATCTCCTACAGAAGCACAGCGGCACCGCCAGATAGTCCAAAACGGCGCGCAACGTCGAATCTGGCTCCGGTGTGTGGTGGCACGGCACAACGGGTCCGTCGCGAAGACCGTTTTCCAAGAAACTGTTACTTTTGACAGTTCACGCACACTTCGACGGTCTCTATATTCCCGACATGTTACCAATATGGGACCCGGATAGAGGCTCTACCCCCGAAAGCAAACAGGTGTCCTCGACCTTTCCCCAGAGGTTCGTCCGGGTCCCCCTCCTGTATCACTTAGGGATTGCTACTAATCTCTTCCGGTCACTCTTCAAACAAAAGAAGGTTTCAAAGGAAAGGCGCGCCATGCCGCCAGGCGTGATCGAACTCGCTTAAATGCGTCACAGTGTTGGCTTCATCCGTTGCAGAGGAGTCTGTGCGAAGTGGTTCTGATCGTCATGCTCGCGGTGCTGAACGTGATTCTATTCTTGTTCTCTGCTTCAGGCATCATGTCCGTTCTGATGCGGCGCAGAGAGGCTCGACGTGGGCGCTGAAGTGTCTGCCGGAGAGTTAGGAACCGATGTGGTCGCTGTCATTGCAATGACGAGGGATTATGCGTGCCCCAGGGATGTGTGATAGTGTTTCGCAATGTCTCTGCCCGCTAGGGCCCTTGGGAGTCCGTCATGCCGTCACCTAGCCGGTTGCCGAGCCGACAACGCTCCGCCCAGGAGCCAAGCAAGCCTTTTGATCCCAAGACCTTTTTGGCGACTGCCGGCGCCGGCAGAACGCTTCGTAATTACCGGCCCAAACAAGCCATCTTTTCGCAGGGAGAACGTGCGGACACCGTGTTTTACATTCAAGACGGGGCCATACGGCTGAGCGTGGTCTCGACGCACGGCAAGGAAGCGATCATTGCTTTACTCGGTGCCGGCGATTTCCTAGGCGAGGAATGCATTGCATCGGATCAGCCCGTCCGCATGGCATCGGCGACTGCGGTTACTAAGTGCTCCGCCCTAAGGATCGAAAAGAGGGAGATGCTCCGCGCGCTCCACGAGGAACACAGATTCTCCGATATGTTTGTTACCTACGTGATCGGTCGCCACAACCGCACACAGTCGGACTTGGTTGATCAATTGTTTAATTCGACGGAAAAGCGGCTGGCGCGAACGCTTTTGATGCTGACGCGCCTTGGGAAGCAAGGCAGGTCGGAGGCTCTGATACCGGGCATAAGTCAGCAGACTCTCGCGGAGATGATTGGTACAACGCGTTCACACGTGAATGTTTTCCTGAACAAATTCAAAAAACTTGGCTTCATCGAGTACAACGGTGGGCTGAGAGTACACAGTTCCCTCCTCAGTGTTGTGCTCCACGAGTAGCTCAGGGTCGGCGTCATCTGAGGCTATAGTCACCCCTGTCCCTCGTGCTATGACAGAGGGAAAATTTGGCGGGGGTGTTCCATTTTGAACAGCTAGACGTTAGCCTGTTGGTACACTTTAAGACTCACAGCTTAAAACTTGAACCTAAGACCTAGCGCCTAACCGAAGCCATCTCAAATTTGCTCGGCGATTCGAGTCGCCGACCGTTTTTTAGGTTGAGATCAAAATGCAATCGGCGCGAATTTCCAAAGCAGGAGTGTCCGCTCGGTGCGTCTGTATGCAGTGGATGGCCGTGCGTTTGGTCGCGGCAGTTTGTGTTTTTGTCTGCACTGCCTTCTGCGTCGGAGGTCACTGATGGAACTGACCCCTAGTCGTTCCTCGTGGTATCGAGGTTCGCGGATCAACATAGCGATCCTAGTGTTTCTTATTGCCGCTTTGTCTTACAGCGTTTCAGAACTAGCGGACGCGCTGGTAATCCGTCCCCAAGTGCTCTCGCCACTTTGGCCGGGCTGTGTGCTGCTCGTGGCGGTCTTGCTGCTGGTCCCGAGAAGAATGTGGCCCATTCTCATTGTAGCGGCCATTGTCGCATTTGGTATTTGTGACCTGTTCCACGGCGTGCCGATTCGTTCGATTGGATGGTTCAGCTTAGCAGACTTGGTAGAAGTCCTTATCGCGGCATTGTGCCTAAGCTATTACTTCAAGGGTGTGCCGCAGCTGAACAGTGTGAAAGCCCTGGGTAAGTATGCATTGTTTGCGGTGATCCTGGCGCCGACGGCTGGAGCATTCATCGGCGGGCTTGCCGGGCGCGGAAGCTATTGGACAAATTGGAGGATAGCCTTCCTTTCGGAAGCGCTCGGATTCCTCACTGTGACGCCGGCTATTTTGGGTTGGGCAGGCAAACGACCGGCAGAGGTCCAGAAAGGACGTGCAAACTACTACGAAGCTGGCGCGCTGCTTGGCGCGTTGACCTTGCTTGGATTTCTCACTTTCGTGGCTTTTGGAAGAAGCAGCCCGCCCGCGCTGCTTTATTCTCTGCTTCCGTTTCTGCTCTGGGCCGCTCTGCGTTTCGGGTCAACAGGCGTCAGCACTTCGATGATCGTCATCGCCCTGCTATCTATTTGGGGCGTCGTCCACGGCTGCGGTCCCTTCGCCGGACCTGAGCCACTCGACAACGTGTTGTCGCTGCAACTCTTCTTGCTGCTCACCACAGCACCGTTTATGGTGCTGGCCGTCATTGTGGAGGAGCGCAAGCAGTCCGAAGAGGAACTGCGGGAAAGCGAGGAAAAATTCCGCAGCGTGTTTCGGGATGCCGGCATCGGAGTGGCGCTCGTTTCACCGGAGGGCCGTTTCCTGGCCGGCAATGACGCATTTTCCAGGTTCATCGGATACACAGAAGAGGAGCTTGTCGGCAAGACCGTTCAGTCCGTCACTCATCCTGACGACTGGCCGAAGTTTTCGCAGAAGTTAAATCAAGCGCTCGCGACTGGTACCAGCTTCCAGGGAGTGGAGAAGCGCTGTCTACACAAGAACGGAGACGTGCTGTGCGGAGAGTGCAGCGCTTCCTTGATCCGTGATATTCATGGCAAACCTCAGTATTTCGTTGCCGAGGTGCTGGATGTGACGGCTCGCAAGCGAGCGGAGCAGACCTTGCGAGAAAGCGAAGAACGCTTTCGCTTAGTCGCGAACAAAGCGCCCGTGTTGATCTGGATGTCCGGAACGGACAAACTCTGCACGTTCTTCAATCAGTGCTGGCTCGACTTCACGGGCCGGTCAATGAATCAAGAGTTGAGGGACGGATGGGCCGCAGGAGTGCATCCGGAAGATCTAGCTCGTTGTCTCGGAATTTACACGTCTGCTTTTGATGCCCGGGTCGATTTCGAAATGGAGTACCGCCTGAAGCGCTACGATGGAAAATATCGCTGGATCGTCAATTACGGTGTGCCCAGATTTGAGTCCGATGGAGCCTTCTGCGGTTATATCGGCTCTTGCGTGGACATCACGGACCGCAAGATGACAGCAGAGTCGCTCGAAGACTTGAGCGGACGTTTGATCACCGCACAGGACGAAGAACGCACCCGCATCGCCAGGGAACTTCACGACGACTTCAGTCAGCGCCTGGCACTCCAAGGCATCGGCCTTGCGCAACTATTTAAGAAGATGCCGGAGGCGGAAGTGGAGGAGCGCGCCAAGGTTCAGGAGCTGATGAAAGGCATCCAAGAGATATCTTCTGATATGCATTCCCTGTCTCATCAACTTCACTCAAGCAAACTGGAACACGTAGGCCTCGTGCCAGCCCTAATGGGTCTTTGCGAGGAGTTGAGCTCCAGGTTTAAGATCGAAATCACATTTACCGATCATGTGCTGTCCCCGAGGGTTCCGAAGGATGTGGGGCTGTGCCTTTTCCGGATCGCCCAAGAAGCCTTGGGCAACGTGGTGAAACATAGTGGAGCGAAGAAAGCCCGGGCTGAGCTCTACGGCACCAAAAATGAAATTCGGCTGCGGATCGTGGACGCCGGCTTTGGTTTTGACCCGGAGCGCCCTAACGAAGACGCGGGCTTAGGACTCGTCAGTATGCGCGAACGGCTTCGACTGGTGGGTGGGAGGCTGTCGGTGCAATCCGCGCCCATGCGGGGGACGGAAATTCTTGCCGAAGTGCCGCTAGCGGTCTCCGCTAATGAACCGCATGTGAAACTAATGACGGCTGGAGGAATAAAATCATGAAACGCCCGCGTGTGTTGCTGGCAGATGACCATCAGATGTTGCTAGACGCGCTCAGAGAACTTCTGGAGCCCAAGTATGAGGTCGTGGGCCTGGTAAGTGACGGCCGTGCGGTTCTGAAAGTCGCCGAAGAGCTGCGACCCGACATCATCGTCCTCGATATTGCCATGCCGCAGTTGAACGGGCTGGACGCCGGCCGACAGCTGAAGCAATCAATGCCTCGTGTGAAACTCATATTCATGACGATGAATGAAGACCCTTACATGGTGGGGGAAGCTTTTCGAATAGGCGCTTCCGCGTTTCTGCTTAAGCAAGCAGCCGGTTTGGAGCTGGATAAGGCGATTACAGAAGTGCTAAAGGGAGGTTCGTATGTAACGCCCAGTGCCACGAAAGGTCTGGACAACATCTCCTTGCGAGATCCTAAGAACCGTGAATTTGCGCCTGAACCCACCGCACGGCAGCGGGAAGTGATTCAATTGCTGGCAGAAGGACGCACAATGAAAGAGATCGCCCGCCTGTTGTATATCACCCCGCGGACTGTCGCCGCCCACAAATATGCTGTAATGGAACTGCTACAACTTAAGACGAGCGCCGAGGTGGTGCAGTACGCCATCAAACACCGGATCATCTCCGTCTAGAGCCAGCGACCACCCTTCCTGTTAATTTTGCCAATATCCAGGCGATGAAATCGCGCCCACGATGGCGTGGATGCCCACCTCCACGCCGAGCGAAACGAATTCGAGGGCCGAGATTGATGAGCCTTTTGACCTTGCACCGGCGCCCAAACCCTTGGCGGAGGACTAGACGATAGCTCAGGAATTGGTGTTCATGGCTCGCAAACGGGTGTTAGTAGCGGATGATCTCGCGCCGGTGTTGAACACTGTGGCCGACTTGTTGCGCGATTCATTCGATGTCGTTGGCATGGTCTCCGATGGACGGGAGGCTTTGTTAGCGACACTGAAGCTAGAACCCGAATTAGTCGTCTTGGATATTTCGATGCCGGTGATGAGTGGCATTGAGGTCGCAGAGGAGCTTAAAAGGCAAGGCAACAAAGCCAAGGTCGTATTTCTCACCGTTCATGAGGACCTTGACATCTTGAAAACTTGCCACGCCGCAGGGGGACTGGGATACGTGATTAAGGTACTCATGGATACGGACCTGCTACCGGCAATGAATGAGGCGCTGGCTGGCCACATTTTTACGTCTCGCTTTCCGTCCCAACAGGAGATGCCTTAAGCACGATAGCGTGTGTTCACTTGCTTAGTTTCAGGGATGCCGATCGCGGCTGGGGGTGACGACGCTGGCACGCTCTTGAGAATTGCTCAACGCTCCTAATGAGCGTGGCAAATAGATGTTCCGTGAATCCGATAGGAGAGAAAACGCTATTAACAAATTCGTAGGCGCAGCTTTGTTGGTTGCCGCATGTGTTGGGCTGGTCTTCGCACGCACGCAGACGCTGCCGGCCAAAGACTTGGATGTCGCGGAAACTGTCAAGCAACTTGAACACGACTGGGTTGAGGCAGCGAAAATCGGCGATACAGAAAAAGTGAGTCAGATCCTCGCCGATGATTGGATCGGGATCGGCTACGACGGCAGCAAGGAGACAAAGCAAGACCATCTGGCGGACATGAAATCCGGCAGGACAAAGCTCGAGTCCTTCGAATTTGGGCCTATGGATGTGATGGTCTTGGGAAACGTTGCTGTCGTCCAGGGCAGCAACACCGAAAAGAGCTCCACCGCCGATGGGAAAGACTCCAGCGGAAAATATGCCTGGATGGATGTCTTTGTGAAGCGAGACGGCAAGTGGGTAATCGTCCGCTCCCAAAGCACTGAGTCAACAATTAGCGAATGATCGGTTGAATGTTTCAAAAAATCCGGTTGGCAAAGCAAATCCCATGAACGCACGATTTCTCCTCGGTCTGTCGCTCCTGATTGGCCTCGCCTTTACAGTTGCTTCCGCGCAAGATGTTTACGTGACTTCTAGCCCCAATGGGAATTTCCCCCAGTATCACACCTACGCCTGGGGACAACAGCCCAACACCGACCAGATCGCCAATTCAATCCTGGCCCAGGAAGCGCAAGCCCAGATCAACAATCAATTGCAGAGCAAAGGTCTCAAGCTGGTTAAAGAGTCCGAAAATCCCGATGTGGTCGGCAGCGGGGGGATGAGGGCGCAGACTTCCTATAGCGCCTGGCGCATGCGCGGAATCGGCGGTGCAGTGGGCGGGATCACTCCCGAACAGAATGTCATCGGGACCTTGATCGTAGACATCTTCGACGTGAAAGCCAAAGACCTGATCTGGCGCGGGTCGCTCAAGGCACCTTGAACCAGAAGAACTCGCAAAAAAACATGCAGCAGCTGGACAAAGCCGTTGCCAAGATGTTTAAGAAATATCCATCGTAAATTGGTGAACAATTCGGTAGAGGATAGCAGCCTCGCAGTCTCCGGCCTCCTGGTTAAGCCGGAGAGTGCCGAGGCCGCTGTTCTTGCATGCATGCCTGGCGGCTAGCTGAGCAAAATGGCTTATCATCTTTCCCAAAAGAGAACGCTGTCAAAGCTACAAGGTTAGGCTCACGTGTTCACATAGCGAGGAGTCCGCCATCAGATGAGTCACGGCGGCAAGTGGCTATGGATGGCCCTTCTGGTGTTATTGCATTGTCCGCTTGCAGGTGGTCAAACATCGGTTACGGAGTTCTTGCCAGAGATCGACGCACACTTCGAAGTCAATTCGAATGTCCGATTTGTTTTCCAGGCAAAGGAGACGCGAGAAGGCGGTGATCCTACTCAAGCGGAGGTAGGTCCCAGCATCGAATTCTACCTGAAGCCCCTCATTAAATTGAAAAAGGTAACCGCATTCGAACTGAACGATGCAAAATCCAGGCCGCTGGTCTTTTCCGTTGGATATCGGTATGTACCTTCGCCGGGCAAGCCGACTATAAACCGCCTGGAACCCGTCGTTACATTTCACTTTCCACTGCCGGCTCGAATATTATTTTCCGACAGGAATCGCGCCGATCTTGATTGGTCGGCTGGAAAATTCGCGTGGCGCTATCGCAATCGCGTGACATTCGAGCGGCGCGTAACCATTCGCTCCTATCACCCCATGCCTTATGCCAGTGCCGAAGCCTTCTACGACAACCGCTATAGTAAATGGAGCTCCACGAATCTCTATGCGGGCTGTCTTCTGCCGGTCGGCAGGCACATCGAATTCGATCCCTACTACGAGCACGAGAACAACTCGGGCAAGCGCCCTAATCAACAAGTAAACGCAGCAGGACTCGTGCTGGGTCTTTTCTTCTAGGCCTCGCGTGGCGGGACCGTTGGTTTCTCTTGACGTCAAATCAGAAGTCCACGGTATCCAGAATCTTCTTGGGACTATTCCTGCTGGCTGGTGCTGGTCAATGCCGCGCTCAAGTTAATCCGACCCTCGGAGATGCATACTCTCCGGCGCCCGGTCGACTGAATTCGGCTGCGATTCCGGTTTCTCTGACCTCCGACCGAGCAACGTCCGCCGGTCCCTCCGCCTCCGTTTCCGCTCCGGCCGGTACAACCGCCGACGATGATGGATGGCATTTTGCTGTCAGCCCCTATCTTTGGTTTCCAGGAGTGCACGGAACATTGGCGCGCTCGGTCGCGACGTCAGCTTTAAAGCGAGTCCAGGAGATCTCCTCTCGCATTTCCGCTTTGGGTTGATGGGGTTATTCGACACTCGCTACAAGCGCCTGTTACTGCCACTCGACATCATCATGTGGATCCGCCTCGGAGATAACAAAGCTCTCCCGTTGCCGAACTTGATGGTCAACACGGCGAAACTCAAAGCGAGTGAATTCATCCTCGGTTATCGGTTGATCGATGAAGGAGAAGATCAAGGTCGATGCCCTGGTGGGATTCCGCTATTGGCACTTCGGGGAGAACCTAAAGTCTGTTCGTTCCAATTTTAATTTGAATTTCTCGAGCTCGCAAGATTGGGTTGATCCTATCGTTGGGGCGGCGCATCACGGGAAACCTCTCGCCGAAAGTGGTAGCGGTGATCGCGGGTGACGTGGGCGGCTTGGGTACGGGCTCGCAACTGGATTATCAAGTGGCTGGTATTTTTGGTTACAGCATAAAACCCAAGGTGACGCTGCAAGTGGGTTATCGCTATCTACATGTGAATTATCGCGGCGGGGGATCGATCATACAGCCGACCACCTCAGGCGTGCTCTTTGGCGCGACCTTTAGCCCTAAATAAATTCTCGACGCTTTTTTCTTGCCATTGGAATGACAAATTCGTACCGCGCCAGGAAGTCTTTCTTCGCCAGCGCGTAGCCAATCGCTTGAGCAAGTGCCGACGCCATTCCACCTTCGAGGAAGGAATACGCGATGGGTTTTCTCGCCCGATTTTTCCTGCGAGACCTGTCAATCTTGACAATACCCGGGAATTCGCCCGAATCGTAATCTGCTGGCGGCTAGGGTGGAGGACCCGGGTGGAGATTACTCCGGTCGTCGTTCTGAAGAGGGGTGCCAACGCCACTCTAAAGACTCTTTTCCGGGTCCTCTAATAACCCAGGTTGGCGCAGTTCGGTGGCAGACTTGAGTCACCTTGCAAGGAGAATTCCGATGATCCGTACGGTTGCAATCTTGAAGGGGACCCCAGCTGTCACGGGTACCGCGGGCGCGATTAGCAAGCGAATGTTAATTCTCGGTGCGATAGCGCTCGCAGCCAGTGTTGCAGCCGTCGCGCAGAATGGCGCGCTGCAGGAAAAACTCGCGGCTGTGAAGCAGGCGGCTGCGGAAAACAAGCAGCAGCTCCGCCAGTACCAATGGACAGAAACCACGCAAGTCACGCTGAAGGGAGACCCGAAGCCCGTAACGGAAAATTTATGCCAATACGGTCCTGACGGGCGGGTTCAGAAAACCCCAATCGGCGTTGCGCCAGAACCGAGCGGTGGCAGAATGAAGAAAAGAATAGTCGAAAAGAAAAAGGCAGAAATCGCGGATTACATGAGCGACGTCAAGGCCCTGCTGAGCATGTACATCCCGCCTGACCCTCAGAGAATGCAACAAGCCTTTCAGGCGGGCAAAGTTTCATTCAACCCCGTCGGCGGCCTGGTGAACTTGATCTTCAACGACTATGCCCAGCCAGGTGATCAAATGACCCTCGCTTTTGACCCTGCTGCAAAAAAGATCACATCGTTAAACATCAACACGTATATGGGACAGGCGAAAGACGCGGTGACCTTGCAGGTGCGGATGGCCACCCTTCCCGCAGGCATCAACTACACGCAACAGACGATTCTGAGCGCGAGCGCCAAACAGCTTGTCGTCACCACCACCAGCTCCGATTACCAGAAACTTGGCGGTTAGCTACCCACCGTATCGAGATGGGCATTCTCTCTTGAAAGGCTTTTATGAAAGGACGCGGCTCGCTGATTCAACAGTGCATGGTGCTGCTTCTGGCGCTTTGTATGAATCTCAGTCTGGTGAATGAAGCTTCGGGTGCCGCACAAGCCGGAACGTCATCCGTGATGACGCCGGAACAGCTCGATAAGCTTCTAGCCCCGATCGCGCTATATCCCGACGCACTGCTCATGCAGATTCTGGCGGCTTCGGTGAACTCTCAGGAAGTTCTGGATGGAGGCAATTGGTTGCTGCAGAACAAGACGTTGCAAGGAGACCAACTCGATGCGGCCTCAAAGGCTGCGGGATTTGGTCCCGCGATGCAGGCATTGATGCACTTTCCGCAAGTCGTGGACATGATGTGCTCGGAAATGGATTGGACGAGCCAGCTTGGAGGCGCATTCAACGCGAACCAGAGTGCAGTTCTTGACTCGGTCCAGCGGCTTCGGCTGCAGGCAAAACAGGCCGGAAATTTGCAAACTACTCCACAACAGACGGTGGTGACGCAGCAGGCCAGCGGCCAACAGGTGATAGTGATCCAGCCCACGAATCCCCAAATCATCTACGTGCCGCAATACAACCCGGTACAAGTCTACGTTCCGCCTGCACCAGCGCCGCAGAGCTCCGGAGTGAGCACCGAAACAGCGGTGGTGGGCGCGCTCGTTGCATTCGGCGTCGGCATGGCGGTCGGGTCCATGTTCAGCAGCAACAATTACTATTATTACCCGCGCTGGGGATACGGCGGTGGCGTGTACTACCGCGGCGGGCCGTGGGTGGCGCATCACTACGTCTATCGTCCGGTGTACGGCCCCAACTATCATCGCGCGACGTTGTACTATCGCCCGCCGAATTACGCCTACGCGTACAACCGGCCGTATCCAGGGAACACCCACTACAATTCGAACAACTACTACAACAATTATCGCAACAACTCTAACAACCAAAACAGAAGCAACAACACCATCAATCGGAACGTCAGCGGAAACAACGTCACAATCAATACCGGCAACCAAGTCAACAAGACGGGAAACACAGCTACGAAGACCGGAAACGCGCAGTCGAATCCGAGCTGGAAGGGCCAGACGACCTACAGCGGCAGTAAGACAAATACCGGCAACGCAGCCACCAATGCCAACAGGAATCCCTCGACCAACAACAAGGGCAACTATGCAAGCAACAGGGGCAACAGTTCAAGTCAGGCACAAACTCAATCGGTGAAACCTGACCGCGGGTATTCCTCAGGCTCGACGCCGTCGTCTCCAGCGCGGTCACCCGCTCAACCTGCCGCCCAAACGCGGCCTGCCGGAGCATTCGAAGGTGCGGGGAACAGCGGGAGGTCAGAGAAGACTGCCAGCCAGCGTGGCGCGGCGAGCACGCAGGGAAGCAGAGGAAGAAGACAATGACGACGCATGTTTCCGTTCAGATTCGGAAAACCAGACTCCCACTGGTCGTGTTGCTGATTCTTACGGGGATCTTGACATCCGGACGCTTGGCTGCACAGGCAATCAGCGGACAGAAAACTTTTTCTTCGTCCTCGGAAGCCGCGAGAAATCTGATGGACGCAGCGCGCTCGGGTGATCCGGCACAACTCATTCCAATCATTGGTCCCCAGGCGGCGGAGCTTATTTCCTCGGGCGATTTGGGCGCCGCGAAGCAAGTCCTCGCGAATTTTGTTAAAGCATACGATGAAAAACATGCCATTTCTACCGAAGCGCAGGGCTTTGAGTTCTTGCAAGTCGGGCAGGGGGACTGGCCGTTCCCGTTTCCCATCGTGCGCGACGGTAAGGAGTGGTATTTCGACATTGATCGAGGCAATGAGGAAATCCTCGATCGCCGAGTTGGCCGCAACGAACTTGGCGCCATCGCAGTGTGTGAAGGGTACGTGCAGAGTCAGAAGGATTACGCTTCGAAGGGGCGTGATGGCGATCCCCGCGGCATCTATGCGCAGCGATTTCTGAGCACTCCAAGCAAGCGGGATGGCCTCTACTGGCCCGTTTCTAAAGGTGCGCCTGAGAGTCCGATGGGGCCTTTGGTCGCTAGCGCTTCCTTGGAGAACTCCTCACGGCAGTCAACGGGAGACCCCGCCCCTTATTACGGCTATTTTTACAAGATTCTCACGGCCCAGGGGCCAGACGCACCCGGAGGAGAGAAAAGCTATATCGCGGATGGAAAACTGGCGGGTGGCTTCGCACTGATCGCCTATCCCGCAAAGTATGCCTCCAGCGGCGTCATGACCTTCATTGTTAATCAAGATGGCGTCGTGTATCAGCAGGATCTTGGTGAACAGACAACTGAGCTTGCTTCTAAAATCACAGCTTACAATCCCGATAGTTCGTGGCAACCTGCTCAGCAGTGATTTTCGTAGAGACTTCGCAAATTGGTTGGTGAACGAATTCGGTTTGGCCTTGCCCCCAGCGACGCGACGGACTAGGCGAAAATCCGTGGCTCTGGCAGCAAGCCGACGTTTTCTACGAGTGGCTGAATCGGATTGTCAGTTTTGACAGTTACGGCGCGACTCTCTGGGAAGTAGCATCGGCGCGCTTGCCTCGCTGGCTGCGTGAAGAGATCGGCAGAGACGTCTTTCGATTAGAGCAGGAAATCAAAGAGGAGTAGGCACATGAACTGGATTGCAAAAGCTACGCCAGTTGCGCTGATTACTGCTGTGCTGGGACTAGCAGCATCAGCAGCCCGAGCACCGGAAGCTCCTGTTTTCGTGATTAGTCATGAAGGGAGCTCGATTAAATTCAATGTAAAGGCCTCGGTGGCCATAGAGGGCACCTTTGACAAGTGGGATGCCGCACTAACATTTACGTCTCCAGACGTCGATACAGGTGTTTTGGACGTCAAAATTGACGCCGACTCGGTGAATACCGGGAGCGGCATGAAAGACGGCAAGCTCAAGGGCAAAGATTTCTTCGATGCCAAGCACAATCCCTATATCACGTTTAAGTCAACGAAGGTTGTTCAGACCGGTCCCAACAGCTTTGATCTGGATGGCGACTTTACCATACGCGGAGTGACCAAGCCCGAGAAGCTCACTTTCACAGTTACCGGCATAGGAACTGGCGAGGGCACCATTACAGGCACAATGGCTTTCGATCGCAAGGATTACGGTATGAACAGCGGCATTCCGTTCATCAAGATCGCTGACCGAGTGGAGGTGAGCGTAGACCTCAAGGGCAAGAGAGTCAGCGGGCCTCCGGTCGTCTTGAAGCAATAGATGTCTGATTTGAACGATGGAGAGCCCGCCACTCCAGTCGCCCGCGAGGACGAGAGCGCGCTGTTCTGTTTACCCTCGCGTGAATACCAAAACTTCAGGAAGAAATCCTTCATGAGTGCGTCGTGCCAACATGACCAAATCGAGCGACTCAACGCGTGCTATTCCCAGGCCGAAGATCTGCCGCGGCAATTGGAGTGTAGGATTGCGTACGCTTGCCGCCAGCTTGTTGATGACGTTCTGCGGGATGTCGTGCTCAGCGCAGAGTCAGTTGCCTACCAGTCCAGAGCCGCAGAAAGACAATCAGATCAATGTGAACTGGATCTACGGCTCCTATGTTCCCAAGGACGTTCCGCTGGAATCTTTGAGCCCAAATCGTAGGTTCAAACTGTACCTGCGACAGACCTACACCACTCCCGGAATCTACATCAAAACCACCCTGTTCGCCGTCCATGACCAGATTCAAAATACGTATCCCGAATGGGGAGACGGTTTCGACGCATTCGCCAAGCGGTTTGGCACACGGCAGGCCGAATTCATAATTCAAAACTCAGTTATTTCGCTAGGTGACGGATTGCTTGGGTGGGAACCGCGCTACGATCGTTGCCGCTGTGATGGATTCTGGCCCCGTACCCGTCATGCCATTGTCAGAAACTTCGTTACTTACGACCGGACGGAAAAATCGCTGCGGCCTCAGCTATTTCCTTACGTGGGAGCCTTCGCTGGAAGCACGACGGGAACGGCGTGGGAGCCGGGTAACGTAAGGTGGCAGGAGAAAGGTGTTCAAGCGGTGATCACCCAGGTTCCAATCGGCATGGGGATTAACTTTATTGGAGAGTTTGCGCCGGAGATTACCCGAATGTTCAAACGAAAGCGCTGAAGCTGCGCACATGTTTGAGACAGCAGCCGCATGCCTGCAGCTCCGTGGCCCAAAACAAGATCACAAGAGCCACCTGTAAATTCTGACAGTTCCCTCGCTAAGGCAGGAATCGTAAATTGATGGGGTTGAGACGAGTCCCCGCTGTTCTGTCTACTGTCGCGTGAATACCTAGACTTTTTTAAAGGAAGGAATTCTCCATGAACGACCAAGACAAAGTTCAGCGAACAGTTCTCCCCATCCCCGATCGGCCCCGGACCGGCCTGGTGACCTACGATGCAAAGGATCCAGACACGAAGTTCCCGCCGATCACGCCGCTGCGCCCGCCCAAGGGTGCGCCAAACATCCTGATTGTCTTGCTCGACGATGTCGGCTTTGGCGCGTCCAGCGCCTTTGGCGGTCCATGTAACACGCCGACGGCGGAATGCTTGGCGGCCGGTGGTCTGAAATTCAACCGCTTTCACACTACCGCTCTCTGCTCGCCGACGCGGCAGGCCATGCTGACCGGTCGCAACCCCCACACTGTTGGCATGGGTGGGATCACCGAGATAGCGACCTCCGCACCCGGCTATAGCTCAATTCTGCCGAACACCTGCGCGCCACTCGCCCGCATCCTCAAGCTCAATGGGTACTCGACGGCTCAGTTCGGCAAGTGCCACGAAGTGCCGGTTTGGGAGACCAGCCCAGTTGGCCCCTTTGACTCCTGGCCCACCGGCGGAGGGGGATTTGAATACTTCTACGGCTTCATCGGCGGCGAGACGAACCAATGGTATCCATCGCTCTATGAAGGCACCACACCGATTGAGGTCGAGAAGACGCCCGAAGAGGGCTACCACTTGATGGAAGACATGACGGACAAAGCCCTGAACTGGATTGGACAACAGAAGGCGCTCATTCCCGATAAGCCCTTCTTCGTCTATTTCGCACCGGGCGCGGCCCACGCCCCTCATCACGTTCCAAAGGAATGGGCTGACAAGTACAAAGGCAAGTTCGATCAGGGTTGGGATAAGCTGCGCGAGGAGATCTTCGCCCGCCAGAAAAAACTAGGCGTCATTCCACAAGACTGTCAACTCACGCCAAGACACAAAGAAATCCCAGCATGGGATGAGATGCCTGCCGCACTCAAGCCGGTGCTTACCCGCCAGATGGAAGTTTACGCCGGGTTCTTGGAGTACGCGGATCACCATGTCGGCCGGTTGGTGGATGCCCTTAAGAAGCTCAATCTGCTCGATGACACGCTGATCTACTACATCATCGGCGACAACGGTGCATCTGCCGAGGGCACGCTGCAGGGCACATACAACGAGACGATCCCTTTCAACGGCGCGGCCGCGCTAGAGACCCCTGATTTCCTGATGTCGCGACTGGACAAGCTGGGCGGGCCCGAATCCTACAACCACTATGCGGTGGGTTGGGCCCACGCTCTGGATACACCATACCAGTGGACCAAGCAGGTCGCCTCGCATTGGGGTGGCACGCGCAACGGGACGATCGTGCACTGGCCTAAGGGGATCAAGGCGAAAGGCGAAATTCGTTCCCAGTTCCATCACGTAATTGACGTTGCGCCGACGATTCTCGAAGCGGCTGGACTACCTGAACCGACTTTTGTAAACGGAGTCCAGCAACACCCGATCGAGGGCGTCAGCATGGCCTACTCGTTCAACGATGCTAAAGCAGCCGAGCGGCACGAGACACAATACTTCGAGTTCGCCGGCAACCGCGGCATCTTCCACAAAGGCTGGACCGCGGTGACGCGGCACCGAACCCCGTGGCTCGTCACGGGCGACACCACGGCATTCGACGACGACAACTGGGAACTCTACGACACCAGCAAAGACTGGAGCCAGGCGAACGACTTGGCCAAGCAGATGCCCGAAAAACTCCGCGAACTTCAGCGCCTCTGGCTGATCGAGGCGGCACGCTACAACGTATTACCACTCGATGACCGGGGTGCTGAACGGTTCAACTCCGATATTGCGGGTCGGCCGGTGCTCATCAAGGGAAAATCGCAGATTCTATTTGGCAGCATGGGACGTCTGTCGGAGAACTGCGTCCTCAATATGAAGAACAAGTCGCACTCGGTGACCGCTGAGATTGTTGTACCCGCAACCGGGGCTGAGGGCGTCATTGTTGCCCAAGGTGGCAATGTTGGGGGCTGGAGCCTCTACGCCAAGGGCGGCAAGCTTAAATACTGTTACAACTTTCTCGGCTTGCAGCGCTTCTACGCCGAATCAACCAACCCACTGCCTCCGGGTGAACACCAGGTACGCATGGAATTTACTTACGCTGGCGGTGGCCTTGGCAAGGGTGGCAGCGTGTCTTTGTATGTCGACGGCAAAAAGGTCGGCGGGGGCAACGTCGGCGCCACGCAGGCCATAATCTTCTCTGCGGATGACGGTTGCGACGTTGGCGTGGACGGGGGATCTCCTGTCTCGCTGGACTATGGTTCACGTGGAAATGAATTTAACGGAGTCGTCAAGGGCGTGCAGCTCGCGATCGCCGAGGATGCTGTGAGCCTCGACCACCTCGTTTCTCCGGAGGAAGCCGTCCACATCGCCATGGCGCGCCAGTGAACAGTTCCACATCGAAAGCCCTGAGAGCGGGCGCTGTCTTGTGGGGACTGCAGCTCGTTCTTTTTTTTTCGGCGCCGCTGTTTGCACAAGACACGCCTGTTGGCCCGGTGGGAGCTGAGGTTGCCACGCAGGCAACGCCAGCGGCAGCGACGAATGCGGAGGAATTGAGAAAAGAGTCGCAGAATCCGGTGGCCAGCCTGATCAGCGTTCCCATCCAGGACAACTGGAACTTCAACATCGGGCCGTCCGACCGGACTCAGAATGTCCTGAACATTCAGCCGGTGATTCCGCTCAGCCTGTCGAAAAACTGGAACCTCATCGTCCGTTGGATCACGCCGATCATCTACCAGCCCATCGGTGTATCGCAGGCGCCCGGGGTACCGGTGCAAACGACCGGCGCCTATGGTTTAGGTGACATGAACCCGTCGTTTTTCCTGGTGCCGAAGAAGAGCAAGATAATCTGGGGAATCGGGCCGAGTTTCGTCTTGCCTACAGCCACCAACACCACTTATCTCGGACAGGGGAAACTCAGCATAGGGCCGTCGGTGGTTGTGCTGGTGCAGCCCAAGCATTGGACGATTGGGGCTCTTGCGAACAACGTCTGGTCTGTAGCCGGTCATTCCGATATTGATAAACCGGCCGTGAATCAATTCCTGCTGCAATGGTTCGTCAACTACAACATGAAGAAGGGCTGGTACCTCACCACCTCCCCCATCATCACGGCCAACTGGAGAGCGACTGACGGCAACGTGTGGACGGTTCCCTTCGGTGGCGGAGTGGGAAGAATCATGAAGCTTGGATTCCAGCCGGTGAACATCACCGCGCAGTTCTACGGCAACGCCGTCTATCCGGCCGCAACATCTCCCTGGGGACTGCGGCTGCAATTTGTTTTGCTGTTTCCCAAGTTAACTAAGGAGCAGGAGAAGGCGTTGCTGGAGCAAAGACTGAAACAGATGAATCAGAGGCAGAAACAGTGAACACGAGTTTGGCGTCTTTTTTCAGCGCTTCACTGTCAATTCTTACAATGGTGGATTTCCGAACCAATTGATAGAACGGCGACGACGAAAATGGCTTCGAGCGCGAAAGTGTAGACCGCCGAGGCGAAGTTCCACGTGGAGGCAAATATGCACAATGAGTGCGCTACGAAAAAGGGGCGTGTCGCTCCTCAGCCACAAGATCGCCGGGCAATTCGTGCTACGCGATTTCCGCACCTGGCCTTTTTGGGCCTGCTGACTATTTGCATGCTCGCTATCGGCTTCACGGTACGCGCGCAGGATTCCTCTGACCGGCAACAAGCGGCGAATGGCAGGGAGGTCTCCGGGTTCCTGGGTGACTATTCGAGCTTGACTCCCGATCCGAAGAATGGAGATTTGCTTCTGTATGAAAAGGGCGACCGGTCGGCTCTGAAGCGGTACAACAAGTTTATGCTCGACCCGATTACGATCTATCTGCTTCCCGAGGCTCAATCGCGTGGTTTCGACCCCGACGACATGGAACGGCTGGCTCAGTATTTCCATGATGCTGTGGCGGATGAGCTCAAGAAAGGCGGAGCCTACGAACTTGTAACCACTCCTGGACCAGACGTGCTTGAATTGAACATAGCAATCACGAATGTGGAACCTACGGGCGGAAAGAAGAACGCAGCCGTGACGGCAGCTACAACCGCCGCTTCTGTTGCAACGGTACCTGGCATCAGCCTGGCGGTGCCCAGGCTTAGTATCGGCAAGGTCAGCATTGAAGGGGAGATGCTCGATTCTACGTCGGGCGACCGGTTGGTGGCGTTCGTGACCAGCAAAGGAGGCCGGAGGTGGTTCAGCGGCTTCAACGCATATAAGAAGTGGGGAGACATTGAGGCCGCGTTTCGGTCTTGGGCAAAGGACTTCCGCAAGCGCCTGGACGAGGTGCACGGAGCGTAGCGCCACAATCGAATGGACCATACAGCTTCAGCGTTATTCGTCGTGCGGAAGGAACCGAAGTTCATCGCGTGCTGCTGTCTTGCGATTTTGTTGGCGCTCTGCGTCGTGGGTGCAATGAACCACGGAGTGCTGCGCCCAATAGTGCAGACGTTACCACTTTGGGTCCCCGTCGTGCTCGGACTTCGCGGAAGTGAATTCACCAAGTGGTCGGCTCTGCCCTGTCTGGTCATCTGGCTGGCGGCCATGGTGCTTATCTGGCTGCTAGGAGCCGCGTGGGTCTATGTTGTGTTGGGACAATATTCTCCGGCCGACCTGGCCATGACGCTTATCGTTGCGGCGGCTTCCGCAGGTGGGTTCTTCGTGGCTCTTCACTGGCGTACGGGGTTACGTCCGTTCTCGGCAGGCGCTGTAGCCTTGTCGTTCGGTGCGCTGCAGTTTTCGACACTTTGGGTGAGTCTGTCGCCGTTCATCGCCCACCGATGATTATTGGCGGCGGGAACGATCCCGCTATTTTTTATGATCGTTCAGTATGCCCGGACATTGAAGCGGATGGGAAAGACAGAAAGTGTGTTCAGTAACCCGAATTTTCAGATGGCCGGCGTGGTTTTCTTGCTTGGCATCGTTCTCCTGGTCAGTTCTCGTAGGGAATATTCTTTTACTTTGAAACAACGCTAGCTGGTCTTGCAGTGCCTGGTAAGTCTTGAGGCTGTATCGGAAACCAGGGAAATCCGCTTAGCCGGTGAGCGCGCTTACCAGCGACTGTGTATGGGAGTACTGTATATTCTGACAATTGAGGCGGCGTCGCAGACTTGTCTATCCTGCCGTGTCCTTCTGAATTAGATTTTGAGGATCATGCGCCTTCGCTTCGTCCCGGCGTTACTAGTTTCGATTGCGGCGATGGCCGCGCAGCTCTCGGCGCAGGATTTGGCTCCTCGCGCCTACGTAATAACGCCAGTGCATTCGAATGCGGTTACGATCGCGTGGGGGTTCTATACCGGGGGTGTGGACTTCAACGGCACTGTGCCGATCGGCGACGCAACCGGAACGTACTACGTACCGATCCTCAGCTACTACCACTCGCTGAATTTCTTTGGTCGTTCGGCAAACTTCACGGCTGCACTACCCTACGGAGTGGGAACTTTTCAGGGCGAGGTTTCCGGACAACCCAGGTCCATATACCGTTCAGGCCTGCTGGATTCTACCTTTCGGTTTTCCGTAAACCTGATCGGCGGACCGGCCAGGCAACCGAAGGAATTTCCAAAGTGGAAGCAAAAAAGGCTGTTGGGCGTGAGCCTGAAGATGGTTGCGCCCACTGGACAATACAGCGGCGATAAATTAGTCAACTGGGGCAGCAATCGGTGGGCGTTCAAACCGGAGCTTGGGTATTCGGAGCGCTGGGGACATTGGCTGCTCGATGGTTATGCGGGAGCGTGGTTTTACACCACGAACCCGGCGTTCTATGGCGGCTCGACCACCAAACCGCAGAGTGAATCACCGATCTTCTCACTGGAATGCCATTTGAGTTACGACGTGAGGCCGCGCTTGTGGCTCTCACTGGACGGGAACTTCTGGGACGGCGGCATTACCAGTTTGAGCGGCATACGGAACCTCGCGACCAAACAGACCGGCTCGCGCATTGGTGGTACCGCTTCCATCCCGATCAGCAAACACCAATCAATAAAAATCAGTTATAGCAATGGCACATATGTTAGTTTCGGCGGGAATTACCAAAATGTGTCGGCAGCATGGCAGTATTCCTGGCTGGGCCGGCCGAACTAGCCCGCGCCGCACGATCACCTCAGCAATTGCCGGCGAGCCAGTAATCGGTCCTGAGCTTTCCCGGACGGGAGCAGATCAGCCAGACGAAGAAGAGCACGTAGAGAAATTCCGGAACGTAGAGCAAATCGTCGAGCCAGCTGAGGGCTAGTCGCGCTACCGCACAAATGATTTTGCCTCGATTTCACTTCTGCGGTAACGGCGAAGAGAGGAGTCCGACAATGGATGACCAAACAGCCGGCGACGCGCGCGGCCCCACACCACCACCGGAACCGCCGTGTGCCGACCCGATCGCGGGAGAGCTAGTCACCGAGACGTTCGACTACGACGCTGGGCGACAGGTCACGGTGTATGTCCCGCCGGAGCCGCCCCAGGCAGTCGTGTTCGCCGGTGACGGACAGAGGATCTCGCAGTGGGGCGGGCTGCTCGAGGCGGCCGGCGTGCCGTCCACGATGATCGTCGGTGTACACGGGCTGGCCGATGAGATGCCTCGGCTCGAGGAGTACACACCGGTCTTTAACGCGGAACGGTTCGCGGCTCATGAGAGGTTTTTCGTCGGGGACGTCCGCCGGTGGACGCGGTCGCGGTTCGGAGTCGCGCTGCCCGCCGAACGCAGCGCGGTGTTCGGTGTCTCGGCGGGTGGAGAGCTCGCGCTGGCCCTTGGCCTTCGGCATCCGGACGTCTACGGCGCGGTCTTCTCCTGCTCGCCGGGCGGGGGTTACAAACCGAGTGGTGTGATGCCGAGTCCGATTCCGCGCACGTACCTCGTCGCCGGCACGTTGGAGCCGTTCTTCCTCAAGAACGCGATGCGGTGGGCCGTCGCGCTGCGCGATGCAGGTGCGGACGTCGTGATGAGCAAGCGGGTCGCGTCGCACGGCGACGCGCTGTGGCGAGGAGAGTTCCCACTGATGGTGGCGTGGGCGTTTGGACGATGAAGCACCGTGCGAGGCGACTACGGCGGGAACCCGTCCGCCAGAGCGGCCGAATGTCGGAAGTCGGGCATTCTTATGAATGTCCATTCGATCTCCCGGGAAGATTTGATTGCTCGACACAATCAGCATCTCCGGTTCTGGTCGAACGGACAACCTATTGAAAGATCACAGCTAGTTGCGGCGTCCGGGGCGGTTGGATTGACCCTGTTGGAACCCCTGCGTCTCTCTTGCGCCTCGTTGCCTGTTTTGGGCTTCCTGCTGCAGACTTGGCACTGGACTGCTTCCTACTTGTTGATTAGAGGTTTGTTGGCGCTGCGGCCGATTACTCTGTGCGCGTTGCTGCGCTCCAGCGTTCTGTGTAGTCGCGCTGCTTGCTGACGGGTAACCCTGCGCCCGCGATTGGTTTTGAGGCGTGGGAGGAGTTACCTGACTGTTTGCCGGGCGCTGCTGATAACTCTGGGCACGCTGTGTCGTGCCGGTTTGCGCGGTCGTGGGATTCTTTTGCTGGGCATTCTGCGCCCGCGGCTGGTTTTGAGCCGTGGAAGGAGTTACCTGACTGTTTTGCGGGCGCTGCTGACCGTTCTGGGTACGCTGTGTGGTGCTGGTTTGAGCAGTCGTGGGGCTCTTTTGCTGGGCACTCTGCGCCAGCGGCTGAGCGGAAGCGCTGTACGGAGAAGTTGCAGTATTCCAATTTCCGTTATCGTATTTTTGCCAGCCGTTCCCCGTATTCTTGTAAACGTTGCCGTCTTTGCCGGCGTACAAGTCGCCGTTTGCCGTCTTGCCTACGGCCCCGCTCCCGTAGACGGTATTGGCACCAACGGCCTTCCCGCCGCCCGAGCCCTGGACGGACCCGACTGTTCCCTGCGAGGTAGTGCGGTGCTGCGCGTAGGCCGACTGATTCCCATTCGTAATTACTGAACTGCCCCACTGCCCCGTGGGGCTTGATCCTTGCCGGGTAGCTGCATAAGTTCCCGTATAAGGGTTGTAAGCCTGCCCGGCACTTCGACTGCCGTAGTATGTGGAACCGCTGGCGGTTCGCGTGGAAGTCCCAGTGGATGGGTTATACGACGCCGTCCGCGTTGCTGATCCGTAAGGACCATACACTGTCTGTGACACTCCGTAGGCGCCCGTCCTGGTGTTGTAGTAGGGAGTGGCAATCGGCGGTCCATAAGTCGGAGGGCGCGGGTAGTAGACAGGCGGGTAACGGTAGCCGTACCGCGGGGGATAGTAGACGTAGGGCGGATACCTGTATCCCGTACCGTTGGCGACGATGGCTCCAACAGCAGCACCCAGCACGAAGGCTCCCAAATATCCTGCAGTATAACTAGACTGGACGCTTCCGCTGGGAGTCGTTGTTTGCGTTACGTACGTCACGTTATATACGGGTGAGCTCGGAGGAATCGTATAAATCACCTGGGGCACAGAAGGCGCGGTCTGCCAAGGTCCTTGGGGGCTACTGGACAGGAACCACACGCCCTGTAAGCACAGGTAATAGACGTCGCCAACCTTGATCACCTTGTCCGGTGTATTTGCTGCGTAGGAGAGGGAAGTTCCTTCAATCGGGTTGAATTGCGGATCTCCACTGTAGGTCACTTTTGCTTGCGCCGCGGCGGCAGTAGGGTCCACAACCATGGTGGTGGGAACCTGCGCTAACAGAACAGCGTCTTTCGCTTCCCCGGTTCCTGGAACGGATGCCAGTACATCGCCCACCGGGCTGTCCGCAGGAATGTTCGCGAAGTCTTGGGGAAGAGTAGGTGTCGCAAAGGTCCACGGGCCGTTAAGACTGCTGGCCGCGAACCATCGTCCCGCCGTCAGGTAGTAGAAATGTTTCGTCGGTGCATAGAGAAAAACATACGCCGAAGCATTTTCGGCATACTTCAGCTGTGTTCCTGCGATTTGCACGAAACTCGGCTGTCCATCGAAGAGAATCACCTCCGCTGGCTTTTCGCTGTAGAAGACGTGGGGAATAACAGCGTTGGCGCCCGTGGCAGCTGCGGGAATGACATCCTTCAAGTCTTCCCACTGCGCTTGTCCAGGAAGTGCGAGCATTTCTTTGGGCAGCGTTGTGGCGGCTGACCAAGGGCCGCGGAGTTCATTCGAACGCAACCACTGCTGTCCCACCAGCAGAAAATAGATAGATTGCGATTTGTCGAAGAACAGCCGCGAGTGTGTGTTTAACACGTATTCCAACTGAGTGTTCTCGATGGGAGTGCGGACAGGCTGTCCATCTACCTCCAGAAGAATCGCTGGTTGATAGCTGACGAAAATCTGTGGCGGATCATTCTTTAGTGGCACTCCGGAAGGGGCCTTGTTTTCGGGAACGGAAGCAATCAAGCGATACATTGATATCTGGACGCTCGGCGGGAAAAACGTCTGAACCAGTTGGCCCATCTTGGCGGCGCTCAGGGGATCCAATGACGGAAAGCTGGTGTTCACGAGCTTCAGGTCTGTCAGCGAAACCATCTTGTTGTCGTTGTCAATCTCTGTATTCGAATGCAGAGTGGCAACGCCGACAGCCTCTTGGCCACCCGCGGGAGTGAGAGAAAAGGCCATCCGCCAGTCGAGCTCCCGAAAGTTCTTCCAATCGTCCACCTGTGGCTGGTACAAAACAAGAGTGTCGCCGCCTTGATTGGTAATTTGCCGAGGCCAACCGGGATCTTCGTCCATTACCGTAGAGACCGGCTGTTTGGTTTCCTCCGTCGCACTCTTTTTACCCGAGCGGCATCCAGCGGACCAGAAACTCAAAGCGAACAGCAGGGCGAAGGCGACGGTTTTTTTCATGTTCGTTTATCCCCGCGAAGCTCGCACCGAAACGAGCCTCGAATCTCTCTTTAGATTTACGGTGTCGGCACCACTTGGAAAAGCACGCCGTCCGCGCCATAGCACGGGCTGAACCAGGTGTTGCCCCGCAAATAAGAACCAGTGAAGGGCCCGACGATTAGCCGGCCATTGCTCTCTTGACCCGCAGTTCTGCGACAGCCTTCTGTGCCTCCTCGCTGAGGTTGGATTTGCCGACCTGGACGGTTACCTTGTGAATTTTGCCGGTGAACTTGTTGTCGCCCACCTTGTAGTCATCGCTAACACAGGTATAGAAATTTTCGCCCACGTCCGTCGTCTCCGCGCCGAACGCGAACGGCTGAGTGTGCGCGATCCGCCCTTCGGCGACCTTTTGACCGTTGACGAAGATCACACCGTTACCGCCTGCGCCGAAACCGCCATCGTAAGCAAACTCGAAGCGCAGCGTCACCCGCCCGGCCGGCAGGCGAGCAGGGCCGACAATCTTGTAAGTCTCGCGGCCGAGAAAGTTCCACGCAAACCGGGGTGCGCCGTCCTTTACATAGAGGCTCCAGCCGCCCATCTCCCCGCCTTGGGCAATGACCACCCCCTCGGCGCCGGCCTTGGGGACCTCGATCTCGGCCGTAACCACGAAAGAGCGGTTCTTCACATTGATGAAGCCATTTTCGGGTATTCCCTTCATTCCTTCGTAGACGGTCATCTCGGTGCGGCCTTCGAGCAGATCCGGACGGCCCGCCAGACCTGCGTTGAAGCGCTCCCAAGCGCGGTCGTCAAGAGGCAGCACGTTGTACTTGACGGCTTCTTCCAGGAAGAGTCCCTTTAGCTTGTCAAGTTTGTCGGGATACTTCGCGGCAAGGTCATGCGCACAACTGAAATCTTCCTCTACGTTGTAAAGCTCCCACTTGTCGTTCTCAAACGTAGCTCGCGGCTTGGGCTCCCACGGCGGGCGATGCACGGTGGTGGCGAACCAGCCGTCCTGGTAGATGCCGCGGTTGCCTGCCATCTCGAAATATTGCGTGGTATGGCGCGACTTCGCCTTGGCGTCATTAAAGCTGTGGAGCATGCTCACGCCTTCGAGAGGTTTCTGCCGGACGCCATAGACGACGCCGGGCTGAGGCACCCCGACGGCTTCCAATACTGTCGGGGCAATGTCAATCATGTGGTACCACTGCGTACGCAGGCCGCCCTTCTCCTCGATGCTCTTCGGCCAATGAACCACGATGGGCTGGCAGATGCCGCCGTAGGAGGCCACTTGGTGGCCCCAACCAAACGGCGTCGCGCCGGCGAACGCCCAGCCGTTGTTATACAAAATGTGAGATTTCGGTCCGCCGATTTCGTCAAAGTGCTTCAGCGGAATCTCGAGGGGTTCCGGCAGCCCGTTAAATACGGAGAGCTCATTGAAGGCGCCGTTGAGGCCGCCCTGGAAAACCGAGCCGTTGTCGCCAGTGATGTAGAAGATCAATGTGTTGTCCATTTCGCCCAGGTCTTCGATCGCGTCCACGAAGCGCCCAACTTCATAGTCGGTCACCTCGGCAAAGGCGGCATAGATTTCCATGTACCTGGCAAAGACCTTTTTCTCGTCGGCGCTCAACTGGTCCCATTCCTGGATGCCAGGCGGCTTGGGCGCCAGTTCGGTGCCCGGCGGCACGACTCCCATCTTGAGCTGGCGGGCCAGCGTGTCCTTGCGTACCTGGTCCCAGCCCTGGTCGAACTTGCCCTTGTACCTATCGCGCCAGTTCTCGGGCACCTGGAATGGCCCGTGAGTGCCAATCGCGGAGTAGTAGACGAAAAACGGCTTGCCGGGGGCCAGCGAATGCTGGGAACGCAGCCACTCGATGGCCTTGTCGGTCATATCGGTGCTGGCGTAGTAATTTGAGTCGCGATGCAAATCCATCCTGTTCATGTTGTCGTAAATAACCGGATGAAAGAGGTCCGCCTCGCCGGCCATGAAGCCGTAGAACCGCTCAAACCCACTGTGCATCGGCCAGCGGTCGAACGGTCCAACAACGCTGGCTTCCCAGGGCGCCAGCTCGTGACATTTGCCGAACATAGCGGTGCTATAGCCATTGAGCCGCAAAATCTCGGGCAACGTCGTCACGCTACTGGGACGCATAGCGGTGTACCCCGGAAAGGCTGTGGCGATTTCCGAGATCACGCCGAAGTTGGCGCTATGGCTATTGCGGCCGGTTAAGCAGGCCACGCGGCTGGGCGAACACAACGGAGGCACTTTAAAATTGTTGTAGCGCAATCCAGTCTCGGCCAGGCGGTCCAGCGTCGGCATCTGGATCGGGCCGCCGAACGTTGATGGGTCACCGAAGCCGAAGTTGTCGAGCAGAATGACCACCACATTGGGCGCGCCTTTCGGGGCCTTAACCTGAAATCGCGGCGGGGCTTGCGCGTTTTTCACATCAAGCTCGGTGATCGGTGGATACTGCGGCTCGGGGACCGGCAGCACCGTACGGTCCAGCGAGTCGGTCATGTCGGGCGCGCTGCGTTGGGCCTCTACTTCGTTGTTCAGCGATTGCTCCGTCATTTTTTCTCCTATGATGTCTGTCTAGTCCGATGTTTCGGAAGTTCTTTCCGTGCTGGGACTTCTTCCAGCGCGAAATTCGAGAAATCTTCAAAGACCCGGTTGTTTTCTAGCGTGCGATCGATAAGGCCGGCCACCCTCTCTTACGGTGTTGGCACCACTTGGTACAGCACGCCGTTCGCGCCATAGGACGGGCTGAACCAGGTGTTGCCGCACAGATAATAGGTGCCACCTGACGAGACGTGGGGGCTGATGCAGCCGGCAGGTAGAGCGCCATAAACCGCGCCCATTTGATAGGCGGCGCCGGCGGGCGGGGCACTGGCATGGGTGGCGGCGACATTGGCATTCGCAGCGGCAGCATTGGCGTTGGCTGCTGCCGCATTCGCGTTGGCGGCCGCGGCATTGGCGTTCGCGGTGTTCGCGTTGGAGGCGCCGGCTGAATAGCCTGCAGTGTAGGAGCTCGCGCTTTCGGAGCTGACCTTGGAAGAGGCTACGGCGGCGCCAACGGCCACGCCGACTATGGCGCCGGCGGCTGCGGCACCCGCCGTCGAGCCGGAGGTGCAGTTGTAGCATGTAGTTCCGTAGTAGGCGACCGTAGCGGGCGGATGGTATCCGTAGTAGGCAGCGGGTGGACGATATGCGACGGCTGCCTGGCCAGAGGAATTTGTAGCAACGGTGCCGTAGCCCGCGTAATGTGTCGCGCTACCACCGTAGCCGTTGGTGGCAGTGGTCGTGCCGGACCCTTGCGCATGATACGCAGAGCCGCCGTATCCATTGGTGGCGGACGTTCCCTGTCCGGCGACGTGTGTCGCGCTGCCACCGTAGGCGTTGGTGGCAGTGGTCTTTCCTGATCCTTGCGCATGATACGCAGAGCCGCCATATGCGTTGGTGGCGGACGTTCCCTGTCCGGCGGTGTGCGTCGCGCTGCCGCCGTAAGCATTGGTGCGCGTGGTGGTATTGCCGCTGTGGGAAGTGGTACCGCCGCCCCAGGCGTTTCGGTGTGCTTGGGCGCGGGCCGTTCCGCACAGGACCGAGCTGATTGCCACACTTGCCAAGCTAACGATTATCTTCTTCATGGCGTTCATGGCGCGAATTCCTCCCTCATTACTGTTGCCCTTTGGGTTGTTTCGCTTTAGCCGGAGGCGCGCCCGGCGCTGTATTTCCCGGCTGCGGCTCCGCCTGGAGGTGAGCAAACGGAATGCGTTTTGCATTGGCCGTGTCCGAGGGCGCGAAGGCCTCGGAGGGAACAGGAGCGTCGAGTTTCCAATTGGAGAACTCTACTTCGCCGCGCAAATGGTCCGGATCATCGAGAAAAATTGCGCGGGCCATGCGGGGAAGTTTGTCATCGCTTCCAACCCAGAGCTGGATGAACACGCCGTTGTCAACGTACGCCACCATGTCCGTGGTCGTTCCGGCAACCACGTGGGATTGGCCGATGTAATACGCGAGCGTCAACCCCTCGGACATATCCTTATACGGGTCGGCAACGATCAAGTCGGTGAAATTGAAAAAGATTCCGGCGGAATGGTAGGCGGCTTCCAGCATGGCGTCTATCGTCGGCGGCGCATCAGCAACCGCGAGCAGGTTTTCCGCGGGCGCGTAGGCCGACATAGTCTTGCCGTCGTAATAGAACTGCGAGGCTGGACCGTCACCGGAGGTGATCACGCTCAGCTTGTCAGGCCTTTCGAGCGTGGCGTCTGACTTTGTTGCATAGGCGAGGGGAGGACCCTGGCGGCTGGGAGACTCGGAGAGTTGCACGGCTGTGAACGACAGCGTGTGCGCGGCAGCCAAACGTGCGCTGACAGCTTGGAGCAGTTCGATGGCCTTGGGGTCGAGATCTGGTTTGGGCGGGGTGGCCGAGAGCTTCTTGGTTTGGGCGGTCTTCTTGTGTGCGGGCGCGGACGTCGTTTGAGCCGTTGCCGCTACAGCTAGCATCGAAAGTGCGAGCAGCGAGAGCAGCAAAGTTTCTACAAAAATGTTGAGTCCGGTTTTCATGGCGTGCCTCGAAGAACTGCATTAAGCGGGTGATTGAGATACTTCTAGGGAATCATCCCGCATTCGAACATCTTGTTGGCGATCGGCGCCGCAACCTTGTTGATGAATATGGTGCGCATCTCCGGATTGCTCTTAAGAAAGGCGACGGCTTTTTGCTCTTCCGCGCTTGGCGGAGCCTTTTCGCTTTTCTTTATCCACAATTGCTCGCATGTAGATGTCTGATATTTCTGGATCACCTTGTTGGCGACCATATCCAAAATCGGATGCTGAGATTGCGGCTGCGCTTGCTGCTGCGCTTTGGCATGGCTCGGACGAACGAGGGTGAGCGCCAAAACAAGAATCGCCAAAAGCGAAACTGCGAGAATCCAGCGGCCGTAGTGATTAGCCATGCTTTCCTCCTGGGGCAGAAATTCCTTGACCGGGTCAGACAGGGGAGGGTCACCGCGAACCGCGACCACCCGGCCTCCGCCGAATCCATGGTGATTTGGCCATTCTGACGCTGGCGGTTTACGGGACGCCATTGTCAAAACTTACAGGACCAGGTATTACGCCGGTAGCTTCCAAATTCAAGCTGCGCACGCTCGCCTGTGGCTCGCCAGCTAGCGGCGGGCGGGCGAGAGTGCGGCACGCGAACCGCAAAAAGCTATCGCCAGGCGCAGGGGAAAGATCAGCCAAATTTTACTGGACAAGTTTGATTGCGGGTGGCTTCCACGTACCATCGAGGATGGAAGGTGGCGTGTCCGTCGGCCAGTAGAGCCGAAGCATGACGCCGAATTTGGCCTTTGGCGCTGGAAGCCAGTTGGCTTCTAGCGCTTTCCCCGGTGAGTCAGCTTGAAGAAACAAGTCCACTGAGCCATCCGGGTTGGTGACAAATTTGTCTCGCTGGCTCAGCGAGTAGCGGTTCAGCAGATTAGCAGCCAAGAAATTGTTCTGGTCATACACGGTCAGCGACCAAAAGCCGTTTACTGGCGGGAACTGTCCTTTGTCGAAATGTAGGACGTACTTATGGTCAGCACCGTTGTAGTCGTTGCCGTTCGTGTCTTTCTGTGTGATGGGATAGACCGCGTCCGCTGGAAGATTCCATCCCGGTCCCAGCATAGCCGTCGTGCTTCGCAGCAGATAATCGGTACCCCAGTCGCCGACGTTGGAGCCGAAGACCAGCCATCCATTGATCGGCTGTTGTTTTTTCACCAGTTCAGCCATTTTTAGCAGTGCCAGTTTGGGAACCGCCTTGATGGACTCTTTGTCTATAGTGCTCAACTTGCTGGAGTCGAAGTCCTGACCGGGAACTAATCCGATCTCCGCCATCCGGGCGACAATTGGAGCATCTTGCGGTGCAGCGGGATTGGCCTTCATCAACCTGGCAAGATAATTGAAAAATTCTTCTGTGCTGAGTCCCTCCACCTGTTGACGGGTGGGAGTTTTCATGTCCAGATTGGCATCCACTTCCCCGGGCAGAGGCGTATATGCCTTGCCGTAATAGCCGAGCGGAGTTACAGAAAACTTGTCCTGTAGCGCGTGGACCTCTGCATAGTCTTTTGCCGAGCCGGTGCAATAAATGCGACCGAGAATCCAAACTAAACCAGTGGGCGCTTTGATTTCCGTGACATCCTTAGGAAGAGCGCCTGACCATCCGGGACCTGTAATGACATATTTTTGGGGACCGCGCCCTGTGGTACGTGTGCCGGGAGACTTGAACACATTCGTCCAGCCGTCCAGCATGGGCGTCATGTAGTAGCGATTCCCCATATCGGGGATGCTCAAGACCCACGGTTCTTTGGAGACATCAAGCCAGACGTTGGTATACAGCGTATCTGTGTTAGCACCCGGAACGTCGCGGTACTCTGCCGTAGGGTAGGTCCGCATTCGGATAAAGTGTCCCATAGGCGCCCGGTGTGGCCCTGCCGAATCCACATTTGTCATCTGCTTACGGGTCATGTCCATAGTCACCAGAGGGTAGCCATAAATGTAGGCGTCAACAGCATCCCTCACCGCTACTTCGACAGACGGCGCTTTTGCAGACATCGAGCAACCTCCGAGAACCGCACTAAGCACGAAGCACCCGGCAAGCAGGAATCTTTGCACCGTCCCTCCACAAACCTGCCGCCATGCTGAAACAGGCCAATGAATTAACATTTCGGCCAGCGAGTTGGATCACGAGCTCAGGGAACAATCATTCAACTCCTGCTTTGTCGCGTCACCGAACATCTCGCCAGGCAAAATCCACGTCTCGCATAAGTAGTTCTTGCAGTGGGAGCTTGCAATTATTGCCCACGTGGGCCTATTGGCAGTTTTGACAGTTCCTTTCGAAGTTTGCCCCTGAGATATTTCGTTCGTTTTGCGGCTCCCTATATCTGAACCTGATTCGAAAGTTGGTCCCATTCGGCCCGAGGAGGCAAAAGTGAGTCGTCGAATTAAGTTTTCGACCGTTCTGCTGATTTTGAGCGTATTGGCTGGCGCTTCACCCGTGCTCGCGCAACAGAAAGGGCAATGGGTGCCGGGACAATTTGGACTCAACGCCGGGGCGATTCCTGCCCCCGGCTTCACCTATGCCAACATCGCTCTGAGTTACTCCGCCGGCCAGTTGAACAATTCGGACGGAGACAAGCTTCCGGGCATTACCGGGACCTATTCGTTCTGGGTGGACGAGAACATTTTCTATTACGTTCCGAATCATAAGTTCCTCGGCGGATATTTCATGCCGTACGTCGCACTGAACTACGCGACAGGCCAGCTGGTCGCTGAGCTCAACGTGGGACAAACGAACCTCGGTGGCGCCGGGGGCGGTTCAGGGTTTGCCGACATGTACGTCCAGCCGCTGAACTTCGGTTGGCACTTTGGGAGCCGGGTTGACTTCGTCGCCGGATACGCTTTCACCGCTCCCACGGGCCGATACACGGCGGGAGCGAGCGACAACGTGGGTTCCGGATATTGGGGCAACAATATAACCAGCGGAACCACTTTCTACATCACCAAGAACAAGGGCACCAGCGCAAATTTGGCCACCGACTGGGAAATCCACCGACAAAGAACGGTCGCTAGCGTGCCGGCAGGCCAAACCAGCAAAATAACGCCGGGTCAGGCGTTCACCATCGAGTGGGGGCTTGGGCAGGTTCTTCCGCTGAAGAAAGATATGAGCCTGCTGAGCCAACTCGGCGTGATTGGGTACGACCAATGGCAGGTCTCGAGCAACGGCGGCAGCTACCTGGTGGCTGGAATTCCCGTCGCGGCGAGCAAGCTCCCGTACTATTCAGGTCATGCGATTGGCTTTCAAGCCAATATCATTCTGCCGGCGAAGAATTTGCTGGGCTTCTTCAAATACTATGATGAGTACCGGGCGCTGGCTCGTCCGCAGGGGCGCACGATTGATTTTGGTCTTTCATGGACGTTGCGGATTCCGAAGCCCGTGCCGCCACCGCAGGCAGCAACTCCGTAAGGTCCGATCATTTCCGAAGTCTCGAATGAAACTTATGTTGGCTCTTGCCACGTTAGTCGTATACAAATGCACAACCGTGGCTAAGTCCCGATAAGCTGTGCCGGCTCAACCGGTCGATGCAGCACGATCAGTGCATTGATTCGAGAATGCTTCCGCGGAAGACCTGTCTGTTTGGCTGCAATCGGTCAAACCTTAGCGAGGCAACGTTCCGGCCGGTCTGGGCCTACCACGCGATTTTAGCTTTTGTTTTCCGTGCGAAGTGGGTTCAAGCTTAGTGTTCCGTCGTCCCATTGAGACCACCTGCGTTACCGGAAACTTGAAAATCCACATATACGGTTAGGGCGATTTCTTTCGGGTGCCCCGTAACTCGGAAAACCTTCCGCAAGGCGGAAGACAAGTCCCCTGGGAACTGTCAGTTTTGACAATTACGAGGACGGATCAGGTGCGCATAAATTTACACGATCCGATTGTGAGCCCGTCGGCTCTTGGCCTAGGAACTTCAGAGAGGAAAAGCTATGAGCGCGAATGACAAAGCAACCAAGCAAGACTACCTGCCTTTCCCTCCCACACCATCGGCGAGCATCGCCGGCCGTACGATGCAGGAATCGGTCTACAAGCGGCGCGTTGAGCCGCGCCGCCTTCGCGCCGGTTCTCCGAACATCCTCATCGTGCTGATTGATGATGCAGGTCCCGGCCTGCCGTCCGCCTTCGGGGGCGAGGTCCAAACTCCGACGATGGATCGCATCGTCAAGGAAGGGATCGCGTACAACCGCTTCCACACTACGGCCATGTGCTCTCCCACCCGCGCGTCGATGCTAACCGGCCGGAATCATCACCGCGTCGGCAACGGCCAGATCGCGGAGTTGGCAAACGACTGGGACGGATATTCGGGCCACATTCCCAAGAGCAGCGCGCTAGCGGCTGAGGTGCTCAAGGACTATGGCTACAACACGGCCGCGTGGGGAAAGTGGCACAACACTCCTGCCGAGGAAACTACCGCCGCTGGCCCCTTCGAGAACTGGCCCACCGGGCTGGGTTTCGAATATTTCTATGGATTTCTAGCAGGCGAGGCATCGCAATACGAGCCCAACCTCGTGCGGAACACAACCGTCGTCCTGCCACCCAAGAGCCCAGAGCAGGGCTACCACCTAAGCGAGGATCTCGCCGACGACGCCATCGGATGGCTGAACAAGCACAAGGCGTTCCAGCCGGATAAACCGTTCTATATGTACTGGGCGAGCGGCGCGATCCACGGCCCGCACCACATCATGAAGGATTGGGCCGACAAATATAAGGGTAAGTTCGACGACGGCTGGGACGCTTACCGCGAGCGCGTGTTTAAGCGCGCCAAGGAGAAGGGTTGGATACCCGCTAATGCGCAGCTCACGCCGCGGCACGAAACCATGCCGTCCTGGGACAGCATTCCCGAGGATGAGAAGCCATTCCAGCGTCGCTTGATGGAAGTAGCCGCCGGTTACGCCGAACACGTGGATGTTCAGGTCGGCCGAGTCATCGATGAGATCGACAAGCTCGGGTATGGCGACAACACCCTTATCTTCTACGTGTGGGGCGATAACGGTTCCTCGGCCGAGGGACAGAACGGCACGATCAGCGAACTGCTGGCACAGAATGGCATTCCCACCACCGTCAAGCAGCACATCAAAGCGCTCGATGAACTGGGCGGACTGGATGTGCTTGGCTCACCCAAGGCGGACAACCAGTACCACGCAGGATGGGCTTGGGCTGGCAGCACGCCTTATAAGGGCACGAAGCTTCTTGCTTCGCACTTCGGCGGCACGCGCAACCCAATGGCCATCCGGTGGCCGGCCAAGATCAAACCCGACGCCACGCCGCGTCCACAGTTTCATCATTGCAACGATATCGTCCCGACAATCTACGAAGTTCTAGGCATCACACCACCGCTGGAGATCAACGGCGTTCCTCAGGACCCGATCGACGGCGTGAGTTTCGCCTACAGCTTTAACGATCCGAAAGCCAAAGGCCAACTACTCACCCAGTACTTCGAGATAATGGGGAGCCGATCAATCTATCACGACGGCTGGATGGCCTCCGCCTTGGGGCCGCGTATCCCATGGGAGACGGGCATCCCGCCGGGTATTCGGGAATGGACGCCGGACAAGGACGTCTGGGAACTCTACAATCTGGAGGAAGATTGGACCCAAGCGCACGACCTCGCTGCAAACATGCCGGAAAAGTTGGCCCAAATGCAGGATATCTTTCTCATCGAGGCTACGAAGAACAAGGCCCTGCCCATCGGGGGCGGCCTTTGGGTTCCGCTGCTACACCCGGAGATGCGCATAGCTCCTCCCTACACGGCGTGGACTTTCTCTGGCGACACCCTGCGCATGCCCGAGTTCTGCGCGCCAGCTCTGGGCAACAAACCCAACATCGTCAGCATTGACGCTCAGATCCCGGCTAACGCCAACGGTGTGCTCTACAAGCTGGGGGCGAACTCCGGGGGCCTCACTTGCTTCGTGGAGGACGGTGTTCTCTGCTACGAATACAATCTATTCATCATCCAGCGCACGAAGATCCGCGCAAAACAGAAGCTTCCTGTTGGCAAGGTGAAGATCGAAGTCGAGACGACGTACGCAGTGCCGCGACCCGGTGGCCCGCTCAACATCACCATGAAGGTCAATGGCGACATGGTTGCGACAGGTCAGGTGCCGATATCCGCACCCCTAATTTTCACTGCTAATGACTGCCTCGACGTCGGCATCGCGCTCGGTTCGCCTGTATCGCTCGACTATTACGACAAAATGCCGTTCAAGTTCAATGGCACCATCGAGCAGATGCGCGTTCACTACGTAACCGCGAAGCCGGAACTAACAGCGACGGCCCGTGATTAGTCTCGCCGCGGGTCGCGGCGGCGCAGGGGTACCTGTTACTTTTGACAATTAGAAGTCATCGTGACCTGTGTCAGTGTGCGGTAGCGCTGGGTGACGCTATAACCATGATGAATTCTCGTTCCGGTCGCGCTTGGATAAACAGTCTTCTCCTGACGGTAGTTCTGGTGGTCGCGGCATTCAAAACCGGCGCGCAGGACAAGCCGAAACGCGAAACCATCCAAGCCCAGGCTATGGGTCAGAACAGAGCGGCGGGCAAGAGCTTTAATGTGACGGTCTCGATCGATTCGTACTCTACCGCAGACGATCAAAAGTTATTGATTAATGCCTTCACGCAAGGCGGCCAGACCGCCCTTTCAAAAACTCTGTCTAAAATGCAATCCAAGGGACGAGTGGCGGTAACCGGCACTCTCGGTTACAACATCGCCTACGTTCGTACGTTTCCAACTGAGAATGGCCGCAGAATTCGGTTGATCACGGATCGCCCGATTCGCCTCGCCGAGGCTCGCGAGAACGGACGCTCGACGGATTACGATCTGTCCGCACTTGAGCTGATTATCAACAACGATAAGTCGAAGAGCTCGGGAACTTTGATCATTGGCCTGCGAGTGAAGGTGGATAAGGACAACCAGTTTGTCTTTGAGAGTTATGGTTCGGGACCGTGGAAGCTTGTGAATGTAATGGAGCGATGAACACTCTGTTTTTGAGACATTGGACTCCTGTAGCTGTTGTTCGCATTCTGGCGCCTCTCTGGAGGAAGTCAGTTTTCCGTGAAACGGCGCGAGTCTTCGTGGAGGATACAAGATGAGGATTCGAATCTCAGTGCTGCTTCCGCTTTTCCTTTTCGCGGTTATTAGTCCTGCGGCTCGGGCGCAAACTAAGGCGCAGCCGCAGCAGACAAAAGACCAATCCACGTCAACGGCGTTGACCGACGCGCAGAAACAAAATATTAAGGCTTACGTCGAGCTCATGCGGGCCGACGTTCGTGACCAAAAGTCGGAAATAATGGGTTCCATGATGCAGCTGAATATCGACGATTCGGCGAAATTCTGGCCCATCTACAGCGAGTACGACGCCGAATTGACCAAAGTGAATGACCTCAGAGTCCATAATATTACAGAGTATTCGGAGAATTACACGCAGATGACCGACGCAAAGGCCGACGAATTGGTTCAAAAAACTCTGGACTATCAAAAGCAACGGTCCGAGCTTCTCGCAAAATACTACGGACGCATGAAGGACGCGCTGGGAGCGGTCACCGCCGCTCGTTTCCTGATGGTTGAACACCAATTGCTTTTGCTTATCGATCTTCAAATCGCTTCTTCCCTGCCGATCGTTGGACAAGGCTCGTGAGCGCAATGAAGGAGAGAAAAGACATGCGAAATTGGATCGTTTGTGCGGCGGCCGTACTTTTGGGATTGGTATCTGTACAAGGAGATTGCTTCGCGAAGGCTTCGTCGCGCTCTTCGCACCCGGTGGTCGCCCGGGCTGAGTCTCCCGCGGCACAAAGCACGAAGACGATTACCGTGCCGGCGGGAACGCGCATTTTGATACGCACGATTGATCCCATAGATTCGAGCAAGCAACAGGCGGGGTATCGCTTCACCGCGAGCCTGGAAACAAATCTCCAAGTGGACAACGTTGTGGTAGCGCCAAGGGGAACGAAGGTGTACGGACGTCTCGCCTCGGCCAAATCTGCTGGCCGAATGTCAGGCAGTTCCGAACTGACGCTCGAGTTGACCGATATCGTGATCAATGGCACATCCTATCCGCTCCTGACCAGTACTTATGAGGTGAAGGGACAGGGAGAAGGCAAGAAGACAACGAAGAAAGTTGTCGGAGGTGCGGGTTTGGGCGCGCTGATTGGGGGACTTGCAGGCGGAGGAAAGGGGGCTGGAATCGGTGCACTCGCGGGTGCCGGCGCCGGAACAGCCGTCGCCGCCTCCAAGAAGGGCCAACAGCTAACTATACCCAGCGAAACTCTGCTCGAATTTCGCCTGCAGCAGCCTGCGCCGCTGCCGCGCGCCGCTTAAGCCGTTTCGTGGAGTCGCCCACCTCGGTGTTGTTGCGTCCGCTGCCTAAGACTTCTAGCACCCGTACGTCGGAGGCACGTGCGGGCTCTTCAACCGTCAGCCGGCTATTGCGCCCGCAGACTCTGGTCGAGGCTTATCAGATTTTCCGGATGCACGCGAATGACGCCCCTGCGCGGGCTGTCAATATCCGCGATGAGCAAAAATGAGATGGACAGGACAAGCGGCAGAACCAGCCAGTGAATGACTCCCGTTTTAGTGCGGTGCGAAGCATAGCCGACTAGCACATTAGAGCAAATCGCGATCGCTACCATCAGGGCCCATGCCGAAACGGGGATGCGGTTCCACCAGGCAGCTTGTGTGTATCCCTGTGAGTTCAACACATCATTCATTCCCGAAACGGCCAGCCCAATCACGGGCGTCGGGTGCGCCTCAGCCGGAACCTCGACCGCGGACCACAGCTCGGCCTGCAGTTGCGCGGTATCGTTATTGATCTTCTGAAGTTCGCGTTCATCGCGGTTCTCATAGAACAAAATGCGTTTGCCGAGGTAGTCCTCCAGCAGCGCGCGGAGTTTCGCGGCATCAGCACCCGGCAGCAGGTCCGCCCGCACATACTCCGTACCGATTGCGTTGGCCTCGGCCTCCTCATAATCTTTGCGCTGATCGTACCGGGTGATGGCCATGGAAAAAGTGAATCCAATAATGAGGCCGAGCAGCGTCAACGTAGCGGCCAAGACGATGTCCAGATCCTTACGCAAGTCTTCATCGATGACCCTGCGGTTGCGCAACAGCGTGCCGATCCGCACGGATGAAGCGAGTACGACGAAGGAAACAAGAAACATGAGGAATGGAAAATTCATTAGGTCTCCGTCGGTGGACTTCAACAAGCCCCCTAGCGCACGATAGGTTTTGGGGAATCACAAATTTGCGCGGCAGAATGCGATCGGATCAGGCGCGCTCATAAAAAAACGCTCTGGCGAATTCGCACGTCGGCGCGAACGCAATCTTTGTCCGCCGGTGAGGTCGCGAGTCGCTGGCCGCGCCAGACAGGGGCAAACCTTCTTCCCTCGCGACCCAGGCATTCGGAAATCACACTCTTCGGCAAATATCTGGCGCTGCTATTTTGCGGATGAATCTAACTGTTGCCCTAGTTGGTCCAGCTTCGCCTTGTTTTGCCCGTAATCGATGGTGGCATCGATCTCATCCCCGAGATCGGTAACGATTCGCGTATTCGCCTTTAGATATTCAGGATAGGGCGGAGCGGTGGGCCGACTCTTGCTCTTGTTCAGGCGGTCGATGGTAGCGTTCATATTCGTAGCCAAATCGTTCGCGAGGGTGGTTATGCGATCAATTGCTTCCTGTTGCCAGGCACTAGCTATGGTTCTGTGTGATTGCAAGCCTCGCATGTTCTGCTGCAGCTGATTGACATCCGTCTTGATTTTCTCGAGCGCTGTAGAGTGCGTTTGCCAACTCAACCCCGTAGTTTGTGCGTAAGACTGCATCTGGATTGCGTCCTTCTTGATTTTCGCTACGATCGTTTTGGCATCGTTCAACTGACCGGTGACGCTGGGATTGTCGCTCGCGGCCTGCGCGTGCACCGTGGTTGGGACAACGACACAGACGAGCCCTAGCGCCAAACCGCAAAATACTTTTCTCGCATTCATATTTCCCCCTTTTTTTGGACTGACGAAGATGCGTGGCCCAAAGTCCGCTTGTGTCCGTCTACTCCAATACCGTCGCGCTACCACTCGCAATGTCGTAATACCCGGCGACAACCTTAAGCTGGCCTTCTTTCACTAGGCCTGCAATGACAGTAGAAGCTTGCCGCAGCAGGGCGGCTTGGATCTTTGCGTTCGCCTTGGTTGCCGCTTCGAGATTCGGCCCCGCCTGGTCTACGGCAGGCTGGATATGCGGATACAGAGCACTGATCTGGCCAGGAACTTCCTTGGCTTGAATCGTTGCCTTCACCGCTCCGCAGTTGCCGTGTCCCATCACAAGAATCAGTTTTGTACCTAGCACAGCCGCTCCGTATTCAAGGCTCGCTATGATCTCTGGAGTGACGATATTTCCGGCGACTCGAGTGACGAAGATATGGCCGATGCTCTGGTCGAAAACCAATTCGACCGGTACCCGGGAATCAGCGCAAGAGAGCACGGCCGCGAACGGCTCCTGTTTTTCTGCTGTGTTTTGTTTGAGGATTCCAAGATCCTGGTCGAACGTCGTGAGGTGCCCCGACGTGAAGCGCCGATTGCCGTCCATCAGTTCTTGGAGGGCAGCTTCCGGGCTGAACTTGCTCTGAGCAAAAACGCGAAGCGGCGCCGCGAGCTCCATGCCCGCCGCCGTAGTCAACCCGGTCAGTATTCCTGCCGCCGCCATCTGCAAGATCTGTCGCCTTGACGAATCTTTATCGAATACAAAGGTCTTCATGCTGCCCTCGACGGAGTCGAACTGCTGTGGCCGGATCCCTTGAAATGTCTTCGCGCGTTGCTGAATCAAGACTGTCGAATGTTCGCTTGGATGCGAAAACCTCGCCATTGGTAATTATGACAATGGACGATCGAATCTAGCGGTTCGCGCTTGGGCCGGCTGCTGCCCACCGAGTATCGACATGATCGCCCCGGAGTGCGGAAACGCTGGGACCTACCTTCGTATCGTCTTTCAAGGACAACTGTTAGTTTTGCCAGTACCCGGCAGAGCCGTCCCTCTCTAGCATCTAGCTGTGATTCATAGCTTTCGCGAGTCTGGGCGTGACCTCGCGGTGACTTACATGTGGACTGCCGCGATCGTCGGGCGGCGTTGTAATCGAAGGTCACCTAACTGAAAACCGACGAGAAGATCATGCGGGAATTGAAAGCGGGACTGCTCGAGAATCCGAAAGCTGGCCGCAGGTCCGAGCCTTTGATCGAATCTGTTCTCCGCGTTTTGCTTCTGTGCGTGGCGTGTTTCTGCGTCAGCCTCTCGTGTTTCGGCCAGGAAAATCAGCACTTCGAGCAACTATTAGGAGAGACAGGTTCGCAGACGATGCCAGATTTCCTGAGGATACCAGCGCTAGAGGCGCAGTCAACTGCTCCGACGAGAGCGAATGAACCCTCCCAGCCTGAGGCGGAGCCGAAAAAAAAGAAAAAGCTCGGTGGACGAGGGGCTTTTGTGGTTGCGCCCCTTCCAATATCGAGCCCCGCGATCGGCTCGGGAATTGTGCCGGTGTTGGGCTATATCTTTCCATTCAGCACCAAGGACAAGGTTTCTCCGCCTTCCACAGTTGGCGTAGCTGGACTCATTACCAATAACGGAAGCCGGGGATTCGTCATAGGGGCGCAGCTCTTTCTGAAAGAGAATACCTATCAGATTACGTCTGGTTACGTACGCGGCAACGTGGACTACAACATTTACGGCAACGGAATTGCCGCAGGTTTGAAGCTGCCCCTGCAGCAAACCGGGCAAGCCTTCCTCGGCGAGGTTCTGCGCCGCATTGGATGGAAATTCTTTCTGGGCCCGCGATTCATTACGGGAAATTCCTTTATTACGATCAGGCCAAATGATGATATGAATTTCCCGATTCCCCCGGAAGCAGGACTGCACACCACTCTTACCTCCCTCGGCGCACGGCTGACGCGGGATACGCGTCCCAACCATTTCTATCCTTTGAGCGGGACTTATTTCACCTTCGTGTCTGATTTCTTTTCTCAAACATTAGGCAGCAAGTACTCGTTCCAATCGTACAGAACTGAGTTCGACAAATACTGGAGTTTAGGCAAGGCGCAGGTGCTTGCCTATGACGCTAATTTCTGCGCGACGGGTGGCCAGCCTCCGTTCTATGGAAATTGCATCTACGGAACCAACAACGAATTGCGAGGCTATACAGCCGGACGATACTTCACTCGCTACACCATCGCGACACAATTCGAGTATCGCCTGGTCTTGCCGAAGCGGTTTGGCCTGGTTGTGTTCGGCGGTCTGGGTGGAGTAATTCCGGCGGGGAGTCAATTGCTCCAAAGGGTGCAGGGCAGCCACTTCCTGCCCAGCGGAGGTGGGGGATTGCGATTCGAGCTAAGTAAGAAGTACCACGTCAATCTTCGCGCCGATATCGCTCAAGGCCGGGACGGTCATACATTCGGGATGGGCGTTGGCGAGGCGTTTTGACGTATCCAGAACCGGGTTCGTTTTCTAGGCTGCGCGGCCCGACACCGTTGAGTCCCCGGTCGCTGCATCTTCTACATTTCAGGATCCGTTTCATCGTAGGAGTCAAAAATGATGGCTCGAATTCTTGCGTTCTCTCGCGCTTACCGCGCTTTTTTCGCGCCGCTTCTTGTGCTGTGTGCTTGTTTTCCGGCTCAAGCGAGACGAAAAGACGTGGTTGTCATGAACAACGGAGACCACTTCACGGGAGAAGTAAGGCGCCTGCAAAACGGCTTGTTATTCGTGGAGACGGATTATGTATCCAGCGCCATCGCGCTGGATTGGGACCAGGTGGAGTCCGTCCAGAGCACCGCTATTTACCGAATCGTATTGAACAACGGCAAAAGAATGGAAGGAAAAATCGAGAAGGTTTCCGGTGAAAAGGCCAAGAAAGAGAACTTCGTGATTCGCGAAGCGACAGAAGAAGTGCAGGTGCCCTCGACAGAAATCGTGAGCATGGAAACGAAGAAACCCACTTTCTGGAGGCAATTGCAGGGCTCCATCGATCTTGGCTACAGCTTCGCCAGCGGGAACAGCCAAACGGCAGTGAACGTGGGTACCAGTGCGGCATATAAGACCGCGGGATGGGAGGCCGCGACCGCTTACGACTCCACGTTTGGTGGGCAAGCAGGAGCGCCGAAGACAAATCGCCAAGATTTGCAGGCGACGTTTACCAAATATCTGAACCGAAATTCCTACGTCCTGGGTCTGTCCGATTTTCTCCATAGCAGCCAGCAAGATTTGACCTTGCGCACGACTCTGGGCGCCGGTTATGGCCGCTACTTGAAACGGACGACCAACAGCAACCTTTCCTGGCTGGTCGGCGCCGTGTTCGTAAACGAATCCTTTGATACCACTGCCGCGCAACCGTCCGGCCAGAGTGCCGAGGCTCTGGTCGGGTTGCAATACAGCTTAATTCGCTTCAATTTCGGCGAGTTCAATTCGCAACTCCTGACATTTCCGGGACTAACCGATACAGGCCGCATTCGACTGACGACGAATAATTCGCTTTCCATCAAACTTAGAAACAAGTTCTATCTTGACTTCACCTTCTGGGATAACTTCGATAGCAGACCCCCTGCGACCGCAAAGAAGAATGAGCTAGGCGTGAGCTCAGGGATCGGCTGGTCTTTCTAGAAAGTTTCTCGGCCGACGGAATGTTAGAGGAAGACCGCTCGTCCATTCTAAAGCTGTCATTTTTGACAATGACGCCTCATAGTCCACGATGTCAAAATCAATCACTTTTTTTCGAAGCTGGACCGGTGAGCTGATGTTGTTATTCGTCGCTACGTTCTTGCTTCGGATCGCCTCGAGTTGAGGACCGGAATACATTATCATCACCGATTCCTCATCCATTGTCGGAAGGCGTAAAGGTCCTGCCAAGAGGCGCGTTGGGCATAGGTGGCGACGCGAACAGGAGACATAACTTGAGAAAACACACGATTCTTGCTTTAGCAATTGTGGCGACGCTCACGTCTGCGGGCGCCAAATCCTCAAAATTTGTGTTTACCTGGACGAACCCGAATTATTCCGGCGCACATTTCGTGAACATTCTTGTCCTCGGCATAAACGGGAAGGTCGAAAACCGGGCCGAATTTGAAGACCAACTCTCAGCGGCGATAGCGAGACCCGGAATTCAAGCCATCCCCAGCTATTCCCTTCTTCCGAGGCCCAATTCGACGCCAATCGATATGAATCAGTTGAGGGACGTCGTTCGGGGCCAAAATATTGATGCGGTCGTGGCCTCCCGATTGATAAAGGTGAGCCAAAAAATCACGGTGATTCCGGGGCAGCCCATTACTCCTTTTCCCTATTACTACAACACGTTCTACGGCTACTACGGCGCCATCTACCCCGTGGTGTATTCTCCCGACTACCTCCAGGTGGATAAGACCGCGCAGATCGAAACGAATTTCTATTCGACGGCGAAACCGGATGGCGAGCTTATTTGGACCGGAACAAGCGACACTGTCAATCCTCGTTCACCCCTGAAGGCTATTGATGCGATTTCCAAACTGATCGTTCAAGAACTGGAGAAGCAAAAATTCATTTAATCGGTCCGCTGAACTGGACGCTTGCCATTGAAACCCTCAGAGAAGTCAGGTTTGAGCTCTCCGTTTGGGCAAATGTGGAGTTCTATTGATCAAGCGCCTCGTGCGATTTCTTCCCGTGCTCTCGATTCTTGGGCTATCAGGTTGTCTCTCCTCCGTCGTGAAAGATCTACTCATTTCGTCGGTCAAGATCACTCCCGCGAATCCGACGATAGCGATCGGTGCGATGCAGCAATTTAGTTTGGTCGTGACGTATGTGGACGGCCAGACCGATCACCCGTCACCGAGCAGCACGGCTTGGTCTTCTGACAATGCCGCGGTGGCAACGATTAACAAAATGGGAGTGGCAACAGGCGTTGCCGTCGGAACTGCGAATATCGGTGGTAGCTACCACGGAAACAATACGACTACAGTTCTGACGGTAACTGAGCCCGCGAACGTCGCCATTGCTGTGCACGGCGATTCACGCGTTCTGTACGTTACGAACCTGCGTACGGGGCAGCAGATGACTTTCGCCGCGAACGGTTTGGGCGATTCGGTAATGGTTTCGCTCGACAGCGACAGCAGAACAGCCGCTCAAATCTCTGTTCTTCCAGAACGCGGACCTGCGTGGCTCGCGGTCGATCCGTCTGGAAGGTATCTGTATGTGCTGAATCAATCGTCTGAAAGTGTCTCCGCGTTCGCGATTGATTGGAAGACCGGCGCACTCGAGGCAGTTGTCTCTTCACCATTTCCGGTCAGTGCGAAGCCGTCCAGCGTCGAGGTCGACTCCGATGGCGCAGGGCTCGCCGTGGCACATTTGCCGGGTGGCGATGTTTCCCACTTCCTCATTGACCCCGCGACAGGGGCGCTCACGCGCGACACGCAGTGATGCCATAGAAACGGGCGGCGTCGTGGCGTGCGCGTAAGTTGGCTACCGCTCGTAATCCTAAGCAAGGGGCACGGCACCTGCCTGGTGAGGATGAACGCGTGACAATTCTTCATGCGAAAGTGACATTGGCATTAACGGTAGCGATTCTGCTTGTGACCCACGTTACAGCCCGGAACACTCACGGGGCTTCACACCCCGAATCGCTTCAGCAGCCCATCCCGGAACCTTCTCAGAGTAGCGCTTCGCAGCCGCGTGCCTCACTGGAATTACCCATCACATTCGACCGACGACTAGGTGATCTGAGTAGAATGGCGAAGAGGCATCAGATCCGCGCTCTCGTGGTTCCGAGTCACTCAGGCTTTTTCTACGATAAAGGCCAGCCGCGGGGAATCTACTACGAAGCGCTGGATGAGTTTCAGCGTTTCGTGAATACAAGACTCAGAACGGGCAGCTTGAAAATCAATGTCACATTTATTCCGGTGAGACCGGAGTAGTTGGAATCTGCGCTCTTGGAAGGCGCGGGCGATGTCATCGCGTATGGAGTGATTGTCACGCCGGAGCGAGAGACGAAGGTACTGTTCACTACTCCCATTGATTCCGACGTGAAGCAAGTAATTGTGAGCGGACCCAAGGGGCCGCCAATATTAAGCCTTGAAGACCTAAGCGGGAAACAGGTTTACGTCAATCCGTTGACGGCCTATTACGAAACCCTGCAACGCCTCAGCGACTCGCTGCAAAAGGCAGGTAAGCCACCGATCCTGCTGAAGAAGGCCGACGCCAACCTAACGAACGAGGACCTGCTCGAAATGGTCAACGCCGGCCTGATTCCGGCAACCGTGACTATAGGCATGGATCCCGATCCATGGTTCGGCAACGTGGAACTCGTGGTGGCCAAGGACGTGGGACAGCAAACCGTGCAGTACGTGAGCAACATCTACAAATATTACGTCGCCTATAAGCTGACGCTAGACCAAGCGCAAACCAAAAAATGAGCGCGTCGCCAATTTCGGCGTCATCGGGCTGAGGCCTCCATTCAACTCCTAACGCGTATCTTGGTCCCAGAGACATCTCCAATGCGTCTTTCGGGTGGGTGTAGCCGAAGCCCTCACGATCTCGAATCAGTGGAGTTCGGATGTGGTGCGTGCTCGCAGCAGCCAATGCCAGACGGTAACCACTGCGGACACTGCAACAATCAACTCCGCCCAAATAAAGATGACGTAGTCGCTAAACGCTCCGACGGGTGGCACGCCGGGCTGCACGCTCCGCAGCGCCGGCAAGCCAAAGATCAGCGTCATAGACATCGAGAGCGGTATTAGATCGGAGTCTGTGTTACCGGCTCTAACATGCAACACCATGGCCAGCACACTTATGGCGAGGGCTGCCATCATCGCGTTGATCAGAAGCGATACACCAATCAGGTTGTCCGCATGCCGCGACCTTAGGTTAACGCCGATGACCTGCGAGTTCTGATTACGTGTGACGCTTCCTCGAAACTTGATACCTCGAATGGCCGCCGACACGGAAACAGACAGAGGTATCGGCGTGTTATGCTCCAAGGTGGCGGCACCGATCGCGAGTTGGTCCGTTTCGGCAGATTCTTGGGTTTGGTCATCAGGTACCTTCGGAACGTTCGCCTTATTAACTGCCGCCGGCACCGTCATCAAAAGCCACATCGTCGTGTCGTACTGGTCGAAGGGATATTTGTTCCAATCGCCATTCAGTGGAAAGACTGCCTCGATGGGGTTTACCCTCTTCCCTGGCGGGAAATCGAAATCCTCGTGGCCGCCTACATTGTTAATCAGCAGCTTCAGCTCTTCTGCCGGAGTCACTTCGTCCCGGGCGATCCGCCCGGCAAGCCGAAAACTCAATTGTGCAGTTAATTCCTGGGCTACCGGGTTCACGTTGGTAACCAGCACCGATACAGCAACGCGATCCCGCGCCGTCGTCTCATCGCTCAGCTGCAAGATCCTTCGGGTGCTCTCAGTCGTTCCGCGCAACAGTACAGTTGCGTACAACACCAAGATGCTGATCACGAATACGATTTTCAGTCTTGCCGGTCTTTCACGCATAATCCACGCTGCGTCGCAGTACGGCAGTTCTTTTCAACGCAATTCAAAAATCATGGTTGGAATCGTCGCCGCCTGGTCTACCCCTCGCTGAGCGCGGAGTGCACGGAGCGGCGCATATGCCTTAGCCGCGCCCGCCCCAGCTGGCATTAACTCGAATCGATTTTGGTTTTCGTGGACGCCCTTCAATTGCTTATTTGCACGCCGATAACTTGGCCGCTGACGATGATTTCTACACGTCGGTTCAACTTGCGACCTGCGGCAGTACTGTTGTCTGCAATCGGGTCGGCTTCTCCCAGCCCTCTGGATGTGACGGTGTCGGGTGACAGTCCCTGCGTGACGAGGAACTGCCGCACCGTATCGGCTCGTTGCTGCGAAAGTGTCATGTTGAAGTCGGCTGTTCCAGTCGTGTCGGTGTAGCCTTCGATCGATAGGTTCAGGCCCGGATGCGCTTGAATAATGCCGGAAAGTTTGGCTAGCTTCAGCTGCGCGTCGCTGCTCAACTCATACTTTCCCAGCTGGAACAGCACGTCCGCCATGTTTACAACTAAGCCGCGCCGGGTATCTGTCGTCTGCAACACGTCGTTGAGTTGCCGCAAGAGTTGTGCTCGCAATGCCGCTGTCGCCGCCTGCGCACGCGCCGCCTCATCCCTGGCCGATTGTTCCTTCGCTCGCAATGCCGCTTGTTGGATCGAAGCTTGCGCGGCCTGGGCTGCAGCCTCTGCCTTCATTTGTGCTTCCTTTGCTGCGGTCAACTCCGCTTGGCGCTGTGCTTCCGCGGCTGCTCGCGCGTCGGCTTCTGCTTTCGCGTTTGCGGCCGCTGCAGCGGCGGCCTCTTCCTTTTCTTTCTGGATGCGCTCCGCGGTCTCTCGCCTTACCGCCAAGGCTCGGGCGTCTTCGGCGAATTGGATCGTCTGGCGGGCGTTTGAAATGATCTGATTCTTGCCGGAGTTCTGACTAAGTGCGTTTTCAGCCATCTGCAAGCTGCCTTGAGCTTTCGAGAAAATCTCCGGTGCATACTGCTCGGCTCCGCGCGACTTCGCGATTTCCACGGCGTTGCGCGCTTCGTATATATCGAGCGGCACTTTCTTCAAGTCCGGCGTCAGTGCCAGAGGATTTCCTTGCTTGGAGTACTCGCCCCGTCTCATCAGTTTGTAACTGTTGTCGGGATAGATTTTGCCCTTCGTATTTTTACGCGTTTCGTTCGTCAGTATGATGAGTTCGCTCGGTATGTGAACCGCATAGTACGGTTCCGCCGTAACGATCAACGCGAAGGTCTGCGACTGCGCAGTTGCATCCAGTTTGCCTTGACCGTTTTTGTCGATGGGAACCTCCCCAAGGTTCGTCGTGGTTCCGTCTGGCGTCACCGTCCACAAAACGTAGGTCAGAAACTCTGCGCCTAGGGCTGTGGGTTGCGGCATTCCCGCTACCTTAAACGAAACAGCCGTGCCGCCGACCTTTGCGTCCACCTTCGCTTCGCCGCTGGCCTGGGAGGCGGTGGGCGTTCCCACCATAGTGACCTTGGTGCCACCGCCACCAACGGGATAGCCGATCGCCGCGACGGTGCCGCTGATCACGTTCGCGGACGGCTCCGTTGGCTCTATCTGCGCCGCGCAGAATCCCGCCGTCAATCCTGTCCACAAGAGCACCAGAATCACTCTTTTAATGTTTTCCATTTCGTCCTCCTAGGCAGGTACTTGGTTTCAAGTCCGTTCTACACGTAGCGGAGGTCGCCGACTTTCCGCGAAATTTGCGTGGGCGAGCTCTCCCCATCTGACACTTCAGCTGCGTTGAAATGAGGCCCGCACATCGAGCCTGCAGCAGTGTAATAACCGACGATAGAGTCGGTGAACTGGCAAAACTACCAATGACCGTGCGCATCGGTCGGCGGGGAGGTTTGATGGATGTGATTGAAGGGGCGACACCATCACGAGGGTTATCGCGAGCGCTGCCTATAAGTGCTAGTTCGGCTTGCCCAACCAGAAATACTGCCAGGCGACAGAAACGCTCTGGTAGTTCCCGCCATAGAGAACGTAAGCCCCGTTGTTGTAGCTGCCTAAGATTAACTTCTGCTTCCAGGATTGAAATTCCCTCAAGGATATGTCTGGGCGACCCTTGATATTGACCCCAAAACGAAACAATGAGTCCAGAAGGCCGGAACGGTACAGCTTTGTTTCACTGTCTAGAAATTTGCCCTGAAAGTGCCCCTCTCCGTAGGGCAGTGAGGCAGTGACGTTGGCAGAGCGGCCGAAAAAATTGAGTGAGTGATAGTAGCTAAAGATCGGTACGTTGAGGCTCGCGGTGGCGTCCGAAATTGGAACCGCGTTGTCGAACTGGACGCCGCCGGTTGAAAAATTGTAGGTCAAGATGACGGCGTTCCAATGGACGGGAGTGATGACGTAGGCCCGCGGAGCAAGATCCTGAGCATCGCACAGCGCCACGGCGAGACGTACGCCGAGGGAACAGCCCCGCCGCGTAGCGCTTCCTGGCCAGGAACATATTTCGTCGTCAGCAAATTTGCAGATTCGATGCTTGCGAGTAATCGTTACTGGTGCCGGAACTTGAGCAGCCTAATTCGGCAGCGAGGCTTGGACCAGCCTCAAAAGAAACAACGCTCGTGCCGCTGGCATGAGCGATCTGAGCCAGTTGTCCCGGCCTCATGGCTGTTCTGTATCGTGGGCAGGAAGATTGCGCGTGAACTTCCGCACTATGAATTCTTGAAAGACAGCGGACACGGCACTTTCGCCAAGCCTGATCAGCGCGGTTCCGACCACCGCGCCAGCTCCATGGCGATCGCTTGATGGATAGTAGAGATTTGCGATACCGGCTGCGGCAAAATTTCCGAGAACATACGAGTAATCTGGCTGCCAACGTCCGTTGTCACCCTTGCAGATAAACGGACTGCCGAGAGCGTACAACATCCGTGATCGGGTGCTGCCGGTTCCCTTGTAGAAATAACGTGGGTCTTGTTTCAGGAGCGATGGCAGTATGGCGCTTCCCATCAAGGTGCCTATAACAACGTCGCCATAGGATGCGCCGTAGCGTTTTGCGTAGCCTTGCGCGCCTTGCCCGTAACCGCTGAACTGGTCTCCGGCCTGCGAAGCTCCCGCAACAGCGCCAACCGCGACGAACGTGAACGGATCCACAGAAGACTTCCAGGCCAGCTCGAACTTTTGTCTCGGCGTGAGAGCGACTGCATCGGGGACGTAACTGACGTAGAAATTCGGAATGATGCCTAACACCCGTTGCTTTTCTTGATCCTTGATCTGCACTTCTGCCAGTTCGACCTGCGTGAGTCCGACGGTCACTTGCGTCACCTGTGTCGCAACATTCAACACGACCTGCGGAACGATGTAGGTTTCCCCGGGGCTCACGGTTCCAGAGATTACCTGCGTCGTGAACCCCTCCAAAGTAATTGTGAGTTGAAAGGACCCGGTAGCGACATTGACAAACGAGAATAGTCCATCGGCGCCTGAAAATATTTCCTGGCTTGGGGATTGATCTTCGCGCGTGAGTCGAATTTGTACCCCGCCGACGATGGAGCCAGATTGATCGACAACCTTTCCGCTGATGCTTCCTAGTGATTGCTGAAGAGGTAGGCCGGTAGATGCTCCAATCCCCGGTGTCTCGGGTTCACCATTCTGCCCTTGCTGGAGGACAGGGGCCTGCGGAGATTGAGCGAAAGCCCGTCCGGGAAAGGAGCACAGCAATGCACATAAGAGCAGCCAGAACAAACTCTGACAAATGACGGTAGATCCCCGTGTGCTGCGGCCCCAAGAATCTTTCCATGAGTCCTTTTTCGCGGAATTCACGGTTGTTACTTTTATTGCCTGCTGTCTCAGCGGAGGGCAGATCGACCATGAGCTCTTTGGAGCCAATCGTCTTTCGCGCTCGAGCCTTTAAAGTGCATGACACCGGCTTTCGCCCCATGAACCGCTCGGCGTATTCCTTCCTGAAACAAGATGAAGGCAATCCCAAAAAGAAGTATTGTTCCCGTCGCCACTGCAAGTACGATCAGCACTCCAAGAAATTCCTGCATCGTGTAAAGATTCATTGCAAGCTCCATCAAGCCGTTCTTTTTATGACATTTTGAAAAACCGTGCGGAACTGTAAAAACTGCCAGTGGGCCCAGAAGGGCGGTCGGTCGGAAACAAATAGAAACAAGCAACGCCGGAAATCTCTCACTTGCCACAATACACTGCAGATCGACCGGGCCACACAAAGACGTAATTCTGGTTTCGAACGTTGAGGTAATAGCGCATCGTGCCGGTTGGGTAGCAACCCTCGACCGAGCAAAGGACGGAATGATAATTGCGAGGATCCCGGATTACAGATGAAACCGTGAGCGCGGATCCGGGGGCGATCGTAAACACTTGAGACGAAGCGTTTGCCGAAAAGAAATTGTCGCTGGAAAGAAAACCGCTCGTGATGCAATGGATTTTTTCAAGATCCACCGCATCTGGCTTCCTTTTGCGTTCCTTCTTACTGAGCTTTTTGTCCAGAGGCACAATCCAAAAAGGTGATGCCGCGCGTCCGTCAACGCTGATCCCACCGTACCGCACCGACAGCGTCGAGTCTGTGCCATTGACGATAGTTGCTGTGTAGTTAAGGAAAATTCCTACTTCGCCGGTGCCGACGCGCTCGAATCCCATCCGGGAACTCACTTCTATTCCGTTATAGCTCAACGTGTGAATCGTATTGCCTGACAGTGGATCTTGAATGGTTGAGGAAATCGCGCCTGAGGGGGAATCCTCTCCCCACACAAACGCGCTCATCACCTCTGACTTAATGATGGGCGGATCGTCTTGAGCGAATACGGCGGGAGTAAACGCGAAAACCAACAGGACGAATAGGCAGCCCCGTTTCATCGTATTCTGCTCATCCCGTCCTGAGCGCCACGACATCTCAGCGCCTGGGCAAGATTGTCCGGCTAACGCAGCGAGGGCCCAATTGTCAAAAGTAACAGGCTGATACCTGCGGGTTGCGGGAAAGCGCACAGCTGAATCGCGCCCCGCTCTGACAAAGCGGGACGTTTAGACTAACGCGGATTATTTTTTAACGCGCCCGGAATCTTCGACACCAATCCCGAAACGTTAGGACTGCTTCCGCTTCAAAACGCGCAAAGTGGCCAATGCATCGTCCATTTCTCTCTGTTCGTCGCGAGGGACTTGGGCGTCAGACGACTTGCGCGCATTTATGGCGTCCTCAGCCGCTTTCACCCGAGCCCGAAGTCGCTTCGGGTCAAGTTCAAGAATCGCGGCTCTGTACAAGGTCCGCCATTCACTTTCAATCATCTTCAACTCCTGGAGAGGACAAGTAGCCTACTCCACCGTAGAGCTCGGACCGAATTGACAAACGATGCTGCTGAGCTAATTGCAGAAGTCAGAGCATCACATGCGGGCACAACTGCGTCGTTGTCCTGAAGCAATCGGTGAATTGATCTCGAGCAACTACAGAACCCACACTTTAAGGGGAAAGACGAACGTACTCAGAGTTCATGGAGGGAAGCCGTGCGGGGTGACGAAGTAAGATCTTGCCACGGCTCTTCTTCATTACATTGAGGCGCTGCCACCGTCCCATCAGACGACTAGCCGTGAAATGAGTCACGTTTGCCGCGTTGGCCAATTCCTCGTTAGTGACATCGATTTCGACTCCACCGGAAACCCGTTGCCCGATCACTCCGGCCAGGTTCTCGAGAACACCCGCCAATCGCTGTTCTGCAGAATGGCAAGTCAGCGCGACATGCGCAGCAAGATACCAGGATAAATAGTCCGAGGCGGTCGCCAACGCATTCTCCAGCAAGATTGGATGTTCCATTGCAAAATCCCGGATCGTAGCTCGGTCCCACACCAGCAAGCTGCACTCTCTTACCGTTTCAGCGCTCAGAAGGTACGTATCCGGTTTTGCTAATAGCGTCTTTCCTCCAATCAGATCTCCCGGCGTTAGCCAGTGCAACAAAATGTGGCGCCCCTCGCGCTCATCGAAGAAATATCTGGCGCGACCCTTAGTAAGCACAAACAAATGATCGGCTGGGTTTCCCTGGTTCGTGATCACAGAATTGGCGGCGAATCGGCGCGGCCTTGCGGCGGTTAGGATCCTCTTGCGGTCCTGCAGGGTTAGACCATCGAAAAAGCTCGACCTCCAATCGGCGGATACAGGAGCAATTCCCGAGTTGGCCATCGGTATTTCTCCTAAGGCGGAAATAGCCTGGTTCTCAAGCACTCGGGCGGCAACCAGCAGGTTCACTCGAGATGTGTCTCGCGCACGCGGTAATGCTCCGGCCTTCGCTCGGTTGGAAGTTATCTTGCTTATGGTCTGATTGGAACTGTCACAAATGACAGTTGGAAATGCGTAGGCGACCCGATACGGTCGCGTTTCAATCGGTTTTGACGGAAGCGCGACTGCCACTTTCGAAGTCGCCGGCCCGTACGTGAAAAGTCGGATCTGTCGGTCGGAGCGCAATCCGTGCCTCCACCACTCTGGTACTCGGATTGAAAGAGGGGCCTCAAGAAGGTTTCTTATGGACATCAATTCTGAAACCCTTTCCACTTCTGTCCCTGCCGAAGTCTCACTCGTCCGAGGAGGGCCCTCCTATCGAATTCAGCGCGCCGTTGATCTCATCCGCAAAAATCAATGGAACCTCGGCTGCCGCATCACTTTTCTGATTGTCGTTGGTTGGCTGCCCCTCTTGCTAATCACTGCAACATCGAACTTTGAAGCGCTGCCTTCCCTTTTGCGCGATTACCGCGAAAAGATGAACTCGTTCCCCGCGGACAAAGGACTCTTCACACCCTTGCCGCTGCTGTGTTCATCCCTGCGCTGCCCGTGATTCTTGCGGAAGTCCCGTTCGCCGTCCTCCTAAGCAGCCTGTTAAAGGCCCTGCGCTGATCTGCTTCGACTCAAAACTAAGCCTGCCTCATCTGACCTCTCTTGAAGGAATCAAGCGGCTCGCCCAGTGCGTTGACGATACCGAAGCGTGGAGTTGATGCTGTTGCTTTGGTAGGATATGCCGCCGGCGGCCGAACTTGGATCTGCGTATTGATATCGAATTACAGGGAAGCGTCTTGCTGGTCACCGCGAGCGGTCCGGTTTCATTGGATACGGCCCTGTGGCTGCTCAAGGAGGCGTTTGATGCAGCAAAGGAGAAAGAAGTTAGCAAAATTCTGGTGAACACTTTTGCAGTCACCGGAGCGCTTTCTACCTTTGAGAGATATACGCTTGGAGTAGAGGTAGCGGCTTATCTTAGGCTGCGTGAGATGAATCCAAGGGTGGCCTTTGTTGGCAAACTACCCACGACCGATGGGTTCGGCGTGCGTGTCGCCCAAAATCGGAACGTGACCGCCGAGGTATTTTCCAGCCAGGAAGAAGCTCTCAACTGGCTTGCCAACTGGCCAGGTTGAGTACTTCTCCGACCGTCGAAGTTTAGGATTGCACGCAGTGGCCGTTCCGATTTCAAACTCTTCGCACTCCGCGGATTATCTCCTGTCAATTGTGACAATACCCGCCTTTAGGGCGCTCTGATAAAACGCAATCGAAATCTCTGACAATAGCCCACGGCAAGGGCCGCGCACCCTGGGCACCCGTCGCGAATTCCGCGCTCTCAAGTCCCTGAATCCGCCAAATCAAGGAGGAAAAGTATGTATTTTACAGATGACTCGCTGCTTCCCGAGAATCAAGCTCCGCTGATGATCACGGCCGCGCCATATGGGCCGGTCTGGATGCCGCAGGACTGCACGCCTGAACAGAAGCTCCCGGTAACCTGGGACGAACAGGTCCAAGCTGCGGTGGATTGTTTCAACGCCGGTGCGACGTTATTGCACATCCATGTGCGGGACCCCAAAACCGGTCACATCTCAAAAGACTTCAAGCAGTACAACGATCAGATCGGACGTTTGCGCCAAGCGGTGCCGAAAATGATCCTGCAGCTGGGTGGGTCGATCTCTTTTGCCCCCGAGCCAGGCGAAGAGGCGCACTTCCAAAGCTATGACTCGCGCCACAAGCTGGCCGAAATCAATCCCAAGCCGGATCAGGTCACGGTTACCTGCGGCACCTCTCTCTTCGATCTGACGGCATTACACCCTGTCGAAGCCTTTGAGGGAACGCGCTTCACGAACCCCGCGATGCTCCATGCCATGGCCAATCTGGTGGCTGACTCGACGCCAGATTTCTATCTCGAAAACATCAAGCGCCTGGTCCAGAACTGCATCCAACCGTATTTCGCGCTTCCCCACATCCACGGCCTCGAACTCGTGGAGCGTCTCATTCGCAAGGGCTACTACACGGGGCCGGTGAACGGGTTCTTTAGCACCGGCGGCGGGGGCGTGTGCGGCGCCAATCCATTCGACCTGATGGAGCTGATCCGTCGCACGCCACATGGCTCATTTTTCACCTATCAGACCACGTTCCGTCTGAGCCACCCGGTCGCCGCGCTCTGCATCGCCTTGGGCCAACACACCCGCGCAGGGCTCGAGGACAACCTCTGGGACACCACGAAGGGCGTGCGCATGAGCACGATCCAAATGATTGAGAAGCACGTGCGCATGGCGAAGGAACTGGGACGCGCGATTGCCACACCCGAACAGGCCCGCCAGATGCTGAAGATCGGTGTCACGTACAAATCCACCGAGGAAACTCTTGCCAATCTGGGCCTGCCGCCGAACCGCCGGCCGGGCAACATGGGATTCATGGTGCATGAGACCGATGGAAGGTTCCACCCGGCTGCGCAGGGAGGATGCGGACACATTCACGCAGGCGAATGGGAGGAACAGGTGGAGACGATAAAGATCGCGACTGCGAATGACTAAATGGCCAGCTGGGTAAAAATCGCTGAAGTTGACGGCGTAGCGTCTGGCGCGGCAAGAGCCTTTCAAGTTGAGGGGTTCTCGATTGCTGTTTTCAATGTGGACGGCAAGCTGTACGCGATTGACGACAGTTGTCCGCACCAAGGCTCGTCGCTGGCCGCGGGCACGCTCGAGGGCTACGTTGTGACTTGCCGTTCGCATGGGATGAAGGTCAACGTGACCGGCGGAGAGCAACAGCCGGGGTCGGGAATGAATGTCCGCTCATTCCCTCTGGAGTTGCGTCCGGACGGGATCTATGTCGGTCTTTTGACTTAGTCGCAACGTCCTTCGTTTTCGATTCGATGCCGATACAAGTTGGACCTCGCGAAAACTTTGCAAGGAGAAGAGAAAATGGCGACGGAAGCTGTAGCAACGAAAGGCTCGGCGAAGGAACCGGTTACGAATCCGTGGGGCTCGTCTCTCGACAAGCTCAAGGAATGGGACCCCAAGGGCGCGGAGTTGCTGCTGCGGGTCGGAACGAATCCGTGGACCAGCGGCGTTCTACCGCGTAAGGAAGTGGAGCTGATCTATCTCGCGCTGAATTGCTCTTGCACGAATCTGGATGGAGAAGGCACGCGCCGCCAGATTCGCGCCGCGCTCGACGCGGGCGCAACGCGTGATGAAATCCTGCTGGTGCTCAAGTGTGGCGTCGGACTCGCAGTGCATTCGTGCAGTTTGGGTGCGCCCATCCTTCTGGAGGAGATGAAGGCCGCAGGAGTAAAGGCGGCGGGACGACCAAAACCGGAGACGCCGGCCTGCGATGCGATGCGCGCGATTGGCCAATGGAACACCGCGTGGGATCCGTTCTACGAGCTGTCCCCGCTCTGGACCGATGAATTCTTTGCCTTCGGAGCCAGTGTTTACAAGAGCGGCCTCTTCACCCCAAGGTTCCTGGAGTTGATCAGCATCGCCTTCGACGCATCCATCACACACATGTATGCGCCTGGTACGCGCCGGCACATCCAAGGCGCCCTGAAGGCGGGAGCGACTCCGGAAGAAATCATGACGGTCCTGCAGATTTGCGTTTCTCTGGGCGTGGAAGCATGCGCGAAGGGCGTGCCGATACTTGCCGAAGAACTCGAGCACAACTCCGCGAAAGCAAAAGCATAGGCGCGACTGCGTGAGTGGAGGTCACCGTGCTGGAGATGGTCAATGAATCCCGGTGATCGGCCCGTGTGGGGGGCAGACTGGGCGTGGGGTATCCCACTGATCCTGCTGACTGTTGTGTTTCATGCTTACTGCCTCAGCCGTATCGTCGAGGATGTTTCCGATAGACTGGATGGTAAGCATCCTCTCTGGCATTTCTCGCACACCCCAATCCTTATCGTTGGAGGAACGGCTCTCGCGGCCACCATTTTGCACGGTTTTGTGGGCGCGGTTTGGGCGGTTGTTTACCGACTATTGGGCGCATCGCCGGACCTCAAGTCCGCGGCCCTTTATTCCCTGGAGGCGATGACGAGTTATGGCCACGAGAATCTCTTTTTAGCGCCACACTGGCGAATGTTGGGTGCCCTGGAGGCTTTGAGCGGCTGGATTCTCTTTGGCCTGACCACCGCATTTCTTTTTATTGTAATTCAGAGGGCATGGCCGGACACTCGCGCGGAGCGCCCCCGCGCTCCCGAGTCGGATGCGGCTACTTCAGCAGTGAATAAGTCAGAGTCCGGAACCGTCGGAACGAATCGCGTCACAGCCTCGTTGTGAACAACGCCTACACCTGGGTGCCTCACTCGGGGTTGATGTGCCCGAGGAATTTGTTATCGCGCGAAGGACGCCAGTGACGTGCTGCTCCATTAGTTCACGCCTGGCGTTCCCTTCCAATCGAGTACATCCACCAGCTTCCAGGCGTTCTGGGACAAATCAATTTGTAGCTGCCCTTGCTTATCGATGATGAGCTGAGCACGAGGAAACAACACGCCTGTGCTTTTGCTTTTGTCGGAATCGTTCAAGTCGATCTCGCCGCCACTCAAGTCAAAGGACGCGGATCGTGCATCCGTCCAAGCCTCACCGAATCTGATCGGACGGTCCGTTACAAAACGAATCTTCCTACCTGTCGAGGTCGGAATCAGCCGGATAAAGCTGACGTCATACCCCACAGTGCCGGTGAGCGAAATGCGGCCCACCGCTCTCATCTTTGTGAGCGCATTGACCAAGCCCTCGTTCTGGCCTTTCGCGAACGCGTCCACCAATACCTGTCTCTCCTCAAGCGTCGAGAAGTCACTTATGGTGAGCCGAATCTCAACGTTTTGTCCCAGTTGAGTGCCCGTGCCCATGCCCATGGCCGTTGCCTCAATGGTCTCCGCCTTCTGGCAGAACGCAGGTGTGATTCCTAGCGTCAACAAGCCGATGACGAGCAACGCGCTCTGAACAACTTTGTGCATCTCGATGACTACGCCCCTAGAAGGTCGCATCTGATCTCCTTTCGCAGTTGGATGCTGGAGATGGTGGCGCCAGCAAGTTTTGTAGAACGGCTACTGCTGTTCGTTCAGTTCCCTGTTCGACAGAAACCTTTACGTCGGAGCGCCTGTTCCGGCTCGCGCCTTTTTCGTAAGTTGCATTTCAGTGGAACTACCCGCCCCTGTTCCTACGCCTTGGCGCCGCTGGACGTAATTGTCAGAAGTGACAGGGCATCGGGTGGGTCGAAACGCCGAAAGTGTCCTTTGTGGCTTCACCAAGCCTTGCCGCTACAAATTCACTAGTTCGGCTGAAAAATTGCTCGTGCTGAAAGCGGCTAGGCAAGCCTCGCCTTGCGAAAGCGTAAGCAAACTTCCGCACTCCCAGACACTGCGGAGCTTCCTCTGCCGATTATCGATCAGCGACAGGCATTCAAACGGGATGCTGGGTCGCGTAATTGCTCTCGCGCAGGTAAGAGGTTGCTGGCGAGCAAAGACAGAATTGTTCGACCATGGGACACTTCTGCAGCTGCAACTAATTTGGGGGCATCGTGTTTGAATATTGGTTGCGCACTCTAACTAGGGGATAGCTATCAACGCTTCGTTCGGTGTTCTCGTGGTCGATGATTTTGTCCGCTGGCGGACTTACGTCATCGCCAAGCTGGCGGAAACTTCCGCCTTGCACATTGTTGGTTTTGCCTCCGACGGACTAGAAGCAGTTCAGAAAGCGGTCGAACTGCAACCAGACCTGATTCTGATGGACATCAACCTGCCGAATCTCAGCGGCATTAGCGCGGCTCGGAGGATTCGCGAGCTTTCGCTCAAATCAAGAATTCTTTTTGTGAGCCAGAACCGTGATCCCGATGTAGTCCGGGCAGCTCTCGAGGCAGGCGGATCTGGTTACGTAGTTAAGTCCGGTGCTGAACGAGAACTGCTCACTGCTGTGGAAGCGGTGATGTTGGGAAAGACATTTGTGAGTGAGCAATTGTCGAGTCACGATTTCATTCACACCTGGAGCGCGCAAGCTTCCATTCAGCGGCCTTCCGAGGACAAGATCCAGTCGGCTGCTCCCTCCTCGACCGCGGATAAGACATTCGGGCATTGCCACGAAGTTGAGTTCTACCGCAGTGACGCATCCTTCCTCGACCGTTGCACTCGTTTCATGGGGACCGCCCTGGCAAATGGCGATTCCGTGATACTTGCCACGACTCTCTCGCACGCCGATACCCTCCGCCAGAGATTGGAGTCTGAAGGTTGCGATGTTGCTGAGGCCGTAGTGCGGGGCCGCTATCTTGTTTTGGAGCCGGCGAGCGTGGTTTCCGAGTTTCTGGTGAATGGCCAGCCTGATTCGGCTCGATTGACAGAATTCGCGGGCAATTTGATTGCGACCGCGCTGAAGGCCGCTACCGGGAAGCATCCGCGCGTTGCAGCTTGTGGAGAATGCTCTGTACTCTTGTACGCGCAGGGCCGAGCCGAAGCGGCTGTTGAAATGGAACGGGTATGGGATGAAATTGCCCGCACACAAGGCGTAGATATTTTGTGCGGATATCCCATGGAAGGCTTTCGCAGCGACGAGGAACGTTCTATCTTCCGCAGAATCTGCGCGGAGCACTCAGCCGTTTACTCTCGATAAGCGCATTTCTCCCCCGACGCCGTACGAGCGTCAACAAGCAAGCGCGCACGAAGTTGATGTTTGCTTAGTTGGGTATTCGTGAACCAGTCGTTTGCACCGATCGTTGGTGAATGTTCGGCGCTGCGGGAAGACCGACACGGCGCAGAAGGTCTTGGAAGCGTGGATTGTCTCGGAGCTCGTCCATGCTCGGATCGATATGAAGATAGATAAGCCAGTGAGAGTGCTCTTCGTAGGACTTCTCCAAGTATTCGATCGCGCGGTCGTACTCTCCCAACCCGACATGGATTCCCGCGAGGAAGTAGGGCGCGACATACTTTTCCGTCGCTAGCTTTGTCAGATCGTCGCGCATCTGAAGCGCTTCCTTCGTCCGACCAGCCGTGCCGAAAGTGTGCGCCAGTGCCGCGCGCATCAAAGGACTGTTGCCTGACAACTTCACGCCCTTCTCGCCCTCGCTGATGGCTAGTTCGCAGCAACCCGTTTTCCGCAGCGACAGGCCGAGAATCCAGTACGTGACCGGGTAGTTGGGATCCAATTCGACGGTGCGCCGGAGTTGTTCGATGGCTTCGTCGTATCGGCGAACTCTTGACCTCTCTTCATTCTGTCCACAGCTTCTACATGGCGCCCCATGGTCATCACATACTCGGCATACCAGTGGTTTGCAGTCGCGTAGGTGGGAGCTAGTTCCAGGCTGCGCTTGAATTCTGCCTGAGCCTCGTTCCACTGCCAATCGTGAAGCCATAACAAAGCCGCCAAAGACGTGTGAGCTTCGGCGAGATCCCGATTGAGTCTCAGGGCAACTATTGCCGCCGCTTTGCCCTTGGGGAACGCCTGCTTCGGAGGCAGATAGCTGTTCCATCCCAGGAGCACGTAGGAATCGGCGACACCGGTGTACGCGAGGGCGTAGCTCGGGTCTTTCTCGACTGCCTGCTGAAAGTACTCGATCGCTTTGAAGAACCCTTCTTCAGTCCACCTGTTCCAGTGATGACGGCCCTTTAAATAAAGCCGGTACGCCTCGGCATTCTCCGTGTGGTGTTTTGTTAGTCGCTTCTTTTCGGCCCGGGTCAACTGTAGCCGCAATTTTCCCGATATCTCGTTGGAAATTTCGTCTTGGACGACAAAGATGTCGTCAGGCTTGCGGTTGTATTGCGCGCCCCATAGTTGAGAACCCGTGGCTACGTCGACCAATTCGGTTCCAATGCGCAGAGAGCCACCGGCATGCATTATTTTCCCGGTGAGCACGGCGCGCACGTTAAGCTCGCGACCGATGGCCTGAGGATCAATTTCGTGGCCCTTGTACCGAAATACTGTGCTCTGCGCCATAACACGCAGTTTCGGCACTGTCGCGAGAGTATTGATGAGGCTCCCCGTAATCCCGTCACTGAGATATTCGTGCTCAGGGTCGCCCCCTGCGTTTTCGAACGGCAAAACTGCAAGCGAGTCGATGATCTTTGGCACTCGCTGCAGGCTGGCGGCTGCTGCTTGCGCAGAGGAAGTCCGTGCCCTGCGCTTGCCGGCCGATGATAGAGGACGTCGGGTAGGGACCGGTTCTGTTTGGTCTTCTGCAGTTGCCGTACTCCAGCCCGACTCGGCGCCTCGCTTTAGCCGTTGTAGCTCGGCCCGCATGTCGGCTGCGCGTTGATAACGCAGGTTGCTGTTTTTCTCCAGGGCTCTCCGGATCACCTCTTGGAGCGCCAGAGGGATATCGGGATTGATTCGAACCGGGGCCACCGGATTGCGGTTGAGGATCGCTTCTGTGATGAGACCCGAACTGCCTCCTTGAAAAGGTAACCTCCCTGTCGCCATTTCGTAGAGAACGACACCGAAAGAGAACAGGTCCGTGCGACCGTCCAACTGCTCGGCCCGTATTTGTTCCGGAGACATGTACGCCACAGTTCCCACAGCCGTCCCCGGGCTAGTGAGATGTTCTTCAACAACATGACACAAAGATTGTGTGGCCTGCGTCGCGCTCTGGGCGAACCTCTCCGGACGGATACTTTTCGCTAACCCAAAGTCGAGAATCTTAACGCGCCCGCGCTTCGTAATGAAAATGTTGGCGGGCTTGATGTCACGATGAATGATGCCTTCGCTGTGAGCAGCATCGAGCGCGTCGGCGACCTCGATGGCAATTGAAACAATACGCTCCGTGTCGAGTGTGCCTGCGGCTATCCAGTATTTCAGGGTCACGCCATCTAAGTACTCCATAGCAATGAACGCACAGCCCTCGTGTATTCCAATTTCATAGATGGTGCAAATATTGGGGTGATTCAGAGCAGATGCGCGTCGCGCTTCGCGGCGAAAACGCTCCAGGGCAAGGGGGTCTCGGGCTGCGTTGTCAGGCAAAAACTTTAAAGCGGCAAACCGGCCGAGTTCATTATCCTGAGCTTTGTAGACTACACCCATGCCACCGCTCCCCAGTTCCTCCAGGACACGGTAACGCGAGATGGTTCGCCCGTTAGTGAATGGAGCTTCAGTCATATCACAGGTTTAGTATGGCGTCGGTTCGACGGGTGCTGTTAATAGTGCCAGTTTGTGTGCCGGTACGTGGATGCATGGGGGAGCACCGTCGGCTGTCACTTTTGACAATTGAGTTTCGGTGGCGCTAGAGCGATTTTGATTCGGTCAGTTACAGCATTGGAGCAGTCTGCACGAATCAAGGTGTTGGGTCTTCGCCAAGCGAGCGCGTTCAGTGCGCGACGCGCACGCGCTATGAGCGGTAATTGCTGGCCTGCGCCGCATACCGGCGACCGCCACCTGCTCTTAGGAGAAAACCGAAATGAACCTGCCAAACTTCCCGCAAGTTGACCTGTTTTCCGCCGGGATCAACGCGCTGTACGGAGTGCTTGTCGCGCGCCAGCCGTCGCACGACCGCGACTACACTGCCGCCGGGCTGCTGATCATGGCCTTTTTCGGCGGGATCGGCGGCGGCGTGACGCGTGACCTGCTGCTCAATGACATCCCCGCACCCCTCAGGGACCCGAAGTATCTTTTCGTATGCCTACTAATGGGTTTGCTGGGGCTGGCAATTTATCAATATTCGGCTTCAAAGGAGGAGAGGTTCCGTACCAGGACGCTGGCCTACTTCAAGTCCTTCACGCTCCCCTGGTTTGCGATTCTGGGCGCGCACAAGGCGCTCGATCACAATCTCGGGATATTTGCCGCGATCATCGTCGGGATGATTGCTACCACTGCGGGGGGAGTGTTTATCGACCTCTTCTCGGGGGTAACTCCGGAAATCGTGAGGCCCTCAGAGCAACTCGTCACGACGGCGGTGCTGGCTAGCACGGTCTACACGGTGCTCGCAGTGCTGACGAAGGGCAGCCTCTCTTTCTTTCCGGTCACGCTGATCGCAGTAACGATTGCGTTCGTCTTCCGTGTATTTGCTGTTCGGGAGCACTGGCCGTCGATCGTGCCCGGTAACACGCCCGCCGCCGGCCCGGTCGCGCGTGCGTGAACGACGCTTTCTCGGAAACACCGCCGGTGCGCACTTCGTTCTGTCTCGGTTGCGTTCTTGCCGGCTCAAGTTCTATGCGAGCGCTACGTTAGGTGCACACACAAGAGGAGCGGCCATGAGTATTACAGAACAAGCGCCGAAGGACCGGGCAACAGTTCTCGCTGAAGAGCGGACGGATCTAGGCGTCAAACGCACGCTGATGGCAGCGGAAAGAACCCTGATGGCATGGATCCGAACCGCGATTTCAATGATCGGATTCGGTTTCAGCATATACAAATTCTTTCAATACCTGCCCGAAGAAATCGCCGCCGGTAACATTCAGCGTCCGCAGGCGCCGCGCAATCTGGGCTTGACCCTTATAGGCTTGGGCACTCTGGCATTGGCTGCAGCAGCTTGGCAGCACCGGATTTTTCTTAAAGAGATCGCGCCGTCCCGTGTGGGGCGCATGTGGTCCATCTCGTTCACAGTGGCGATTCTCGTCATCCTTATTGGAGTCATTACATTTTACGGCGTTCTGCTGCGCCACGGGCCGTTCTAGTACGAGCGCACACCGCCATTTCCTGCCCTTCGATGGATCTGCGTTCAGGGCTCGGCGGCCAACGCCGAGCGGTGTTGTAAGGCCCCCAAAATCGCTCGAGATCTCTACGCCCACCCTTCGCCGAGCCGGGAAACACGGCTAAATCGTGCGTTAGCGCCTATCCCAGCCGCCATGCCGCGCCTGTTACTTTTGACAATTACGCAATCCGAGCACGTCGCCTACTCTCCTGTCGAAATAAACAATCAGGTCCCGCAGGAATTTAGTTGCCGTCACAAGGATGTCTGTAGCGGAGCGCACATGGATTCGTCCGCAGTCTCCCTGGGAGTTGAACTGATCGTTCGAGGACTTGAGATTTTGGGAGTTGTGGTGATCGGTGTTGCTTTCCCCTACGCGACCATCCGTGGCCTTGTGCAGATCAGGCAGCGGAGATCGGACGCCTATCTGCAACTGAAAATTTTCATTGGAAAAGCGTTGCAACTAGGACTCGAATTCTTGGTTGCCGCGGACATCGTGAAAACGGTCACCGTCAACCTCACCAGGGACGGGATCGTGTCGCTCGGTTTGCTGATTCTCGTGCGAACTTTTCTGAGCTGGTCCATCACGGTGGAAATCGAAGGCTGTTTGCCTTGGCAGGTCGCAAAGACTGGGAGGGCTTGAGGCATGCGAGACTGGGAACGAATTGTCCACGATCTCTTCGCTCGCTTGGACGGCCCGCTTCATTTCCGGTTCATCTTTCAGCCGCTGATGGCAATTATTTTCGCGGTAATTGACGGTGTCAAAGATGCAAGAGCCGGCAAGCCCGCATACTTCTGGGAGCTGCTTTTTACTCCGAAATCTCGCAAAGCGCTGGTTAAGGACGGCTGGAAGTCGGTCGGCAAGATTTTCATCGTCGCGATCATTCTTGATTTCGTCTACCAAATGGAAGTTCATTCGACGGTTTACGCGGGGGAACTGCTTGTCGTGGCGTTCGTCCTGGCGATTGTGCCGTACTTGATTGTGCGCGGTCCGGTTAACCGCATCGTTCGGCTATTCGGCGGGCATCCAGCCAACGCGAAGATAGCCGAAGTTACTCCGCGGCACGAGTAGAAAAAAAACTGAACGGACTGAAATTGCACGGCGATAAACAGATTTGAGATTGGCAACCTGGAACTGTCGCAGTCTCAAACGAAAAGAAAGGTGATGCGGACATGCTCTCTGTAACTAACGATCCATTGCCGACCAACGCTCCTCCCGGTTTTCACCTGCTTGCCAAACCTAGCGGGTCTGTCTGCAATATTGACTGTACGTATTGCTTCTTCTTGTCCAAAGAGTCGCTCTATCCGAACGAAAAAAACCGAATGACCGACGACACCCTGGAGATCTACATCCGTCAACTTCTCGAGTCACACCGCACGCCCACGGTAACCGTGGCATGGCAGGGCGGTGAGCCAACGCTGATGAAGCTCGACTTTTTCAGGCGCTCCGTCGAACTCGTCGAGAAGTACCGCCGGCCAAGTCAAGCCGTAGAGCACACTTTTCAAACCAACGGCATCCTTCTCGATGATGAATGGTGCGCATTTTTCAAGGAGCACAATTTCCTGGTCGGCCTGAGCGTGGACGGCCCTCGCGAGCTTCACGATACTTACCGAGTTGACCGCAGCAAGCACGGCACGTTCGATAAGGTTATGCGGGGCTGGCGGCAGCTGCGCAAGCACGGAGTCGACTTCAACATTCTGTGCACCGTCAACGCCGCAAACGAGCACCACGGCCGCACGGTCTATCGCTTCTTTCGCGACGAACTGAAAGCCGAGTGGGTGCAGTTCATTCCAATTATCGAACGCGCCAGCGAGGAGACAATTCAGATCGCCAATTTGGGCTGGAGCGAACAACCCGGTCAGAAGCGCTTGCTCTACACGCAGGCTGGTAACCTGGTAACGAAACGCTCGGTTGGCGGAGAACAATACGGTCGCTTCCTCGTGGATATTTTCGAGGAGTGGGTGCGCCACGACGTTGGCCGCGTTTACGTTCAACTCTTCGACGTGACGCTCGAGGCCTACTTCGGCCGCCATTTACTGTGCATCCACGCACCCACATGCGGCTATGGCCCGGCGCTCGAGTACAACGGCGACCTGTATTCCTGCGATCATTTTGTCGAGCCGCGTTATTTGCTGGGCAACATCCACGAGACGCACATGCTGAAGCTCATAGCCTCGGCCCAGCAGCGCAAATTCGGGGACGACAAACGCGATTCGCTTACTGCTCAGTGCCGGCGTTGTGCGGTTAAGCCGCTATGTAACGGCGGATGCCCGAAGGACCGGTTCGCAGTTTCACGAGACGGCGAACCGGGCCAGAACTACCTCTGCCAAGGCTTGGAATTGTTCTTCACGCACACTGGCCCTGCGATGCAGACCATGGCTCAACTGCTGCAGCATGGCCGACCACCTTCCGATGTGATGGCACTCACCGCTGCCGAGGACGTCAAGCTAGGGCCCTACCATCCGTGTCCTTGCGGAAGCGGCAAGAAGTTTCGCTTTTGCCACGGCGACCGCGCGCCGCGCTCACAATTCAGCGGTGTGAGCCCTGCGACGACCGCGGCACGCGATGGACTCCTCAACACCGCGCACTCAGGCCATCCGTCCCCAGCGGCTCCCAGCGACGCACATGGAGCAGCCAAGTGATGGTTCGATCTCATAACTCGGCTTCAAAGCAATCTTTTTCGAGAACAAAGGCAACTGCACCAAAAAATTCAAGCAAAGGAAGGAACAAATCATGGCTTCGAAGCAACCGAATATCCTGATTCTCTGGGGTGATGACATCGGCTGGTGGAACATCAGTTACAACAGCCGAGGTCAGATGGGCTACCGAACACCGAACATTGACCGCGTCGCCGAAGAAGGCGTCTGTTTCACCGACTACTACGGCCAGCAGAGTTGTACCGCGGGACGTGCGGCCTTCATCACCGGCCAGAACCCGCTCCGCACGGGCTTGACCAAAGTGGGCATGCCTGGCGCCACCGTCGGGCTTCAAGCGGAAGATCCGACTATTGCCGAACTGCTTAAGCCGCTGGGTTATGCCACCGGTCAGTTCGGCAAGAACCATCTCGGTGATCGGGATGAATTCTTGCCGACCATGCACGGATTTGACGAATTTTTCGGCAACCTGTATCACCTGAACGCCGAAGAAGAGCCGGAACTGCCTGACTATCCCAAGGACCCGGCTTTTAAGAAGGCCTTCGGCCCCCGAGGAGTGCTGCACTGCGTGGCTGACGGTAAGGGCGGGCAGACCATCAAGGATACCGGCGCGTTGACTAAGAAGCGCATGGAAACCATCGACGAGGAGATCACTGCAGAGGCTCTCGGGTGGATGGAGAAGCAGGCCAAAGCGAATAAACCCTTTTTTCTTTGGTACAACTCGACGGCCATGCACTTCAGGACCCATCTGGCCGCAAAGAACAGAGGAAAGAGCGGGCAGGACGACTACAGCGATCGCATGGTCACTCATGATGAGCAGATCGGCCATATGCTTGACAAACTGGATGAGTTGGGTATTGCCGACAATACGATCGTCATGTATTCCACCGATAACGGTCCTGAGAACGATACTTGGCCGGACGGCGCCAATTCACCGTTCCGCGCCCAGAAGGACACGAACTGGGAAGGCGCGTGGCGCGTTCCATCGTTCATTCGTTGGCCGGGCAAAATTAAGGCGGGCTCGGTGTTAAACGGCATCGTTTCGCACCAGGACATGCTGCCGACGCTGCTTGCCGCAGCGGGCGATCCGGACGTGAGCAAGAAGCTCTTGGATGGCTATAAAGTCGGGAGCAAGACCTTTAAAGTGCATATCGATGGGATCAACATGCTGCCGTATCTCACAGGCGAAGTGAAGGAGAGCCCCAGAAACTATTTCTTTTACGTGAGCGATGATGGCGGCATCATGGCGGTCCGGACGGGCGACTACAAACTGGTATTTGAGGAGCAACGTGCGTCAACGATGCAGGCCTGGGCAGAGCCTCTGGTGAAGTTGCGGGTTCCGCATATCCTTCACTTGCGTCGCGATCCGTTCGAGCGTGCCGATTTCAATTCCAACACCTACTGGGATTGGATGGTAGATCACGCCCCGCAGCTTTACCAATGTCAAGCACTCGTGGCCGCCCAGATAGATAATTTCATCAAATATCCCCCTCGGCAAAAGGCGGCCTCCTTCAACCTTGATTCGGTGCTGCATCAGTTGGCTCAAGCTTCGCAGACCGCACCTGGCAAGGCAGCTAGCGCAGCCGCAAAATAAAGGGGCTAAACGGTATTAGTCTGACCCGAACAAAGCGGATATCCCCGGTGCGGAATGATTCTCCCGGGGATATCTGCTGCCTCATGAATGCTTCAGCGACGCTGGGGGAGGGAGTCGACAGCCGCTTGTTTAGAGTATCGGTTACTTTTCAATGATTGCGCAAAAGGAACACGATCCGGCCATGCTGGATGTCGCAGGAGAGGTCCGCGCCTTCTACGATCGTTATCCATACCCTCCGCCAACCGATAGTCTGGAGAAATATCGGCGGCTTTGGGAGGACCCGCAAAGACGCCGCGCGGATTTTCATTTATTTTGGCCTTCTAGGTCTTTTCCCGAAAATCAATCCATCCTCATCGCCGGCTGTGGCACCACTCAGGCGGCAAAGCATGCCGTGCGCTGGTCTACAGCGCAAGTTATAGGCATCGACGTTAGCGCAACGAGCGTGCGGTGCACCGAGGATCTCAAGCGGAAATACAATCTAGACAACCTACACGTCTACCAGTTGCCCATCGAACGTGCAAACGACCTCGAGATGAGCTTCGATCAGATAGTGTGCACTGGCGTTCTCCATCATCTGGCCGACCCTGATGCGGGGCTCGCAGCCTTGCGCGGCGTGCTCAAACCGGACGGGGCGATACATCTCATGGTTTATGCGCCTTACGGTCGAACGGGCGTCTATGTGCTGCAGGAGTTCTGCAGACGCATCGGCATCCACGCGAACGACGCCGACATCCGGGACCTCATCGCTGCGCTCCGGGCTTTGCCACCGGGACATCCGTTGGAAAACCTGCTACGCGAAGCTCCAGACTTTCGCCAAGCGGCCGCGCTCGCCGATGCGCTTCTACACCCGCATGACCGAGCGTATTCGGTCCCACAATTATTCGATTTCCTGGATAGGAATGGGCTGCGATTCGGCCGATGGATAAAACAGGCGCCGTATTCGCCGCGCTGCGGAGTCATGTCACAAATCCCGCAGGCTTTTCGCATGGCACAACTCTCCTTGGCCGAACAATTTGCTGCCGCCGAGCTTTTTCGGGGCACGATGGTTCGCCACAGCTTGGTTGCTTATCGGAACGACAGCTGCTGCAACACGCAGGCAGCCAGTTTTGCCGATCACGCCTGTCTCGGCTTCGTGCCCATCCGAATGCCAGACACCATCTGCGTTGAAAAGGGGCTGCCTCCCGGAGCTGCGGCCGTCTTGATCAACCAGAGCCACACCTATACGGACCTCTTCATGCCGATAGACTCCATGGAAAAGCGTGTGTTTGATGCCGTAGACGGGAACCGTTGCATTAGCGACATTGTGGAGAGTGTATTGCCATCTTCACATCAAAAAACGCAGTTCGACATCGCGCGTGCCTTCTTTGAACGGCTCTGGTGGCATGACCAGGTGGTATTCGATGCATCCCATTAGTTCATGGGAGTTTTTTTGTTTGAGTAGCAGAGCGAGGTCCAGAAAGTGTTCTCGAAGCTATTTCGCCGAAATCGGAGAAATGTTATCCGCCGCGAACCCGCGTCCAAAATGAGTTGGAGGGAGCAGGCGCAACGGGTCCAACGCGAGGCCCATGTCTATTATTTCGCGTTCAAAAATCCTCGTGTGCATTGGTACGCGAAAGTGGTCGCAGCATGCAGCGCATGCTACCTGTTTAGTCCCATTCAGCTGATTCCAAGTTATATTCCGGTGATCGGATTCCTGGACGATTTCCTGGTTCTCTTCGTGGCAGCGAAGTTGCTGCAAAGAATTATTCCTCCGGACGTGCTCGCTGAGTGTCGTGAGCTAGCGGAAGCCGCCGAAATGCGCAGGAAACAAGAAATAAGATCGACGGGGGCTATCATCGGTTTCCTCGCCATCGCCGCAGTGTGGCTCCTCGTAGCGGTTGGCGCCACCATAGTGATGGCCAGATACGTGTCTACGGATGGAGCGATGGCAAAATAGTTCGCTGCGCTGCCTGACACCAGTCTGAGCCTCCTCCCCACTGACCAGAGTCCCGGTAGCCGCTATCGCTCCCGACTCGCCGCCGCTGGAAGAAATATAATCGCTGATGAGTTTGCCCCCTGAATCGGATTCATCGGGCGGGCCCACCGATGCCGCGCACGATTGCCCTTTCGTCAGGTGTAGGCTGGTAGCCACGGAAGGCTGAGCTCGACGTCGGAGCCTAAGGATCGAAGTCCTATAAGTCTTTCATATGTCGGATCTATGAGTGCTTGCATGGCGGGGTCCGAAAGCGCAGCTGGTGATCCGAATCAGGCCGCACGGGATAGACTTGGATCGAGCACTACGTCCGTAAGCTCAAGACGAAGCACAGCGTAATGCTGAGCAATTCCCTCCATCGAACTGTTCAGCATTACACCTTCTTGTTCCTGTAACAGTTTCACATCGCCTGTGAAGTAAAGGAAGGTTCCATCTGCAGTCTGCTTCGGCGTCAACACCAGTTTTTTGATGCGCTTCTGGATTTCCTCTTTTGCAAGTTCGGGATCGCCGACCAATACTTCGCAGAAATTCTTGCATTCCTTGCGGAGAAATTCTCGTATCTGCTCATTTGTGAAGCTGGGAAGTTTCGCCGCTGGTTTCGAAGTCAGCAAGCGATCAATTTCTGCGAGCCGGGACTCTACAGTCCTAAGCTGTTCGGCGACAAAGGGTGAGAGCCCTAGCGTTGCAATAGCCTCGCCCAAACGACGCCCTTGAGACGTTAATTCCGAGCGCTCTTTTTCCAGCGTCGGACGGTTCACTTCCGCTTCACGAGCCAGCTTCTCTTCCAATTCAATCCGGGCTTCCAATTGCGCAGCAAATTCCCTGGTACGTTCCTCTTCCAGCCGGCTATCAAGCAGATTGCTCGACAGAGCAATGATCAGCTGCTGCTCAAGGCGAGTGCGAAGAATTGTCACTCGGTTCGTGCAGGTTTCACGAAACCGATGATTCGGGCAACCGTACCTTACGTTGGGCGCCTTCCCGTTAATCACGGTATAGGGACCGCCACAGATTCCGCAGCCCAGCACTCCGCTGAAGAGGTACTTGCGACTGTGCTCGGTCCGGTTCAACCCGCCCATTCGGCTCGCATAGTATTTATCACGCCCACGCCGGTTCACTTCCTGCACCTTTTCCCAAAGCTCATCCGAAATGATGCGCAATTCTGGGGCTTCTCGCCTAATCCATTCCGATTGAGGTCGGTTGCGTTTCGACTTCTTCCCTTCGGCTCGATTAAATGTGTTTTGGGTGCGATTCCAGACTCGCCAACCACGATAGAGTTCATTCAAGGTGATTTGTTTGATGGTGGATGCGTACCAAGCCGGGATTCCAGCCTTGTTCGCATTCCGAGGTGGTGCGATTCCCGCCGCCTTTAGGTTTTTGGCAATTCTGCCGAAGCTGAGTCCTCTGGCACGCATTTCCATAATTCGCTCGACCACCTCGGCTTGTTCGGGCATGACTTCTTGCTTCACACCGATAAGTGCCGGCTTGCCGAAGCTGCCTTTGCGAGTCTCATCCGCGATCGGCACATTCTTGTAGCCGTAGCAACTGTTCCCAGAGACGTATCCGTTGAGAACACGCCCCTCTTGCCCGCGATGAATTTTATGTCCCAAATCTCGTACGAAATCCTCATCACGATAACCCTTGAAAATGTGCATAATGCGGAAGCTCTCGTCCCGAGAATCTAGACGGTCACTCACAAAATAGACGAAAACGCCGTGATGCATGAGGAGGTCGCATTCCCGTAGCACGTCTGGCAAATAGCGACCCAGTCGTGAGGTATCGTCAATGAGAATGCAGTCGAAGGACTTCGGGCGCTGCTTCGCGAGCCGGATCAGGTCAGCTAGGCCGTCTCGTCCAGCCACTGTGCGTCCGGTCATCGCCTCGTCAAAGCGAATAAACTCATCCAGTACAATCCAGCCATTCTTCTCGGCGCCGGCACGACAGTTACGAATCTGGTCTTCGGTTGAAGTATCCCGCTGTGAGTCCGACGAGTAGCGAGCGTAAATGGCGCACCGGATCACAGGTTTCTGTTCGGCGCCCTCATTCGAGTTGGGCAATCTATCCTGCATAATTATTGTCGGCGATGCGTTGAGCGCCGCCCCCTTCAATCAAGGGGTTGGTAGTTGTTTTTTCCATTAGCTGACGTTCAGCGCCACGATCCAGCCCGTTCTTTTCACTGCCGCCCGCCAAGTTTGCATCTGCTTCCGGACTGATTCGCGACCTTGCCGATCCTTCCACTAATGGATCGGAAATTGGTGTTTTCCCGGGTTGGCCTTCGGTCGCGCTCGCAACTCGATTCCTTGCTCACGCAAAAACTTTTCCACGAGAAGGGGCACTAGCCATTCGCGCGTGACCGAACGGAGTGCTTCGAGATTGGGCTCCCCATCCGGCAGGACAAGTCTTGTTTCACGCTGCGCGGCGACCGTTTCTGTCGGTCCATCGTTCCGGCGTTCACGGCCGTTTTCCCTTTGGTTCTGTTTCATGTGATCCTCCTGTTGTCAAATCCCAAACGCCGGCTCCGACAACGACAATGAGTCGAGAGCCGCGATGATGAAGTCCACTTTGTCAAAGGGGACAAATACGAGTGGCGTTGTACGAGAGCTCGAAAACTGGAATTTCTCCATTAGCTCGTTCGTGAAGTCCTGGCTCTCGATCCAAATGCCGAGAGCCTCGACGCCGTGGAGCTTTACAAGTGACATTCTCTCGGGATCGAGCAGCGGAATTCGCACAATAATGATCTCCCCGACCATGCTTGCCAGAGTGCGCATGAACAGCCTGGCGCCCGGCCCGCTAAGTCAGCCTGACCTGAAGCGTGGCGAGATCTTTCGCGAAGCGCTCCTTTAACATCGCCTGGAAACTCATGGCACGCTCGATGTCCGCGCGGTCAAACATCCCCTTGCCGTGCCGACTCGCGACCTCATCAACGCAAGCGCTCTTCAGCATGCCGAGGGCTTTTTCCAACGTTCGCTCCACATCGAGTATGCGGGTTCGGATGACTTTGGGAGGCGTTCCTGGCGCCACACCCCAGAAATGGCCGGCATCGCGGAAGTGCTTCGGAAAAACCGGATCCTTTACCCATGCACGAAATATGGGATGCGACACGATCACGCCGACGGCGTCTGCCAGCACGCGTTCAGCTTTGCCGCGGGTATCAGGTTCTGCTCCCACGACCTCGGCTGCCGCGGCGAGACCAGCGGGTGTGAGGCGATAGATGCGTTCACGAACGCGCAGCAGCAAGCCCGATGAAACTAGGCCTGTAGAAGCGCTCCCTTGTCGGGCGCCCCTGCTGTCGAGTTCTTTTCGCACCTTATCGCTATCGGGATACTCGTGCTCGTATCCCCGAAGGCCAAAGGCGAGTGGGTCTCTCTTCCACGCAGCGACCAGCAAATCCTCAGAAGTAAAGGTTTTTTCGAGATCGCCGCCGGAACAGTCGAGTGCCGCGAGCATCACCTGCTCACGGAGACTGGCCCGGCGGGAACCTTTATCAGTTGTTTTTGCACTCATTACGCTGCCCTTGCTTTAACCTTTGGCTCAGCCTCTTCTTCCGAGATCGCGCCACTCGCAACGTAGGACTCAAGCTGCTTCCACATCTCGCCGACAATACGCACGCGGTGCCGGTCCATCGCGGCCAAGTGCGAGGCCCAGAATTCCGGCCGCTGGCTCTCGCCCTTGCGTGAGAATTCCTCCGTCATCCAAACCTGGACCACCATCTCGATTACCTTCTCCGCGTGGTACGTGCGCCACAGCGACGGTTCGGCACCACGCTGCTGGAACACGAATGCTGCCTCGGGGCTCTGCAAATTGAGCCACCACACATTGTGGACGTAGTCGGAAGGTTCTTGCCACAGTGCGGGTTGGTCCGGGTCTCCTTCGCGAATTTGCCCTGTGGCGGGGTCTTCGTTGCGCCCGGTTACCAGCAGCTGTGGAAAGCCGCTCGCCCGCCCTGGCTGTTCCGCGTTGGCGACGACCGACACCTCGACCGGGATGCGAGCCCACACGCCTCCGGCGCCGGCACTGATCGCGGTGCGCCCAAGGCGATTTCCGGTCACCACACCATTGCGGTCGATGCGGACAATCAACTGGTCTTCGGCATCGTGGATCCAATCGAGCAGCACGTCCGTCGAGCGTTGTCCTTCGTCGTCAGTTACTTCTGCCACGATTTGCTCACGGGAACCAAGTGCAACGTCGAGAGTGCGCGGCGTGAGTAGAACGTGATCAACTGTCCAAACGCGAGTGGGCACGCGCGGACCCTCGATTTTCGTACCCTTGATCCGCGCCCAGATCTCGCAGGTTCCTTTCGCGTGGGCAACAAGTGTGCCCTTCGAGAAACCGGCGACTTGCGTATCGCTCGTCAGCCACTCGACGGCTGCGCGAACGGGCCGTCCTTTGCGGTCGCGAATACTCGGAGTCAGGATTCCAGTCAGTCCGACCGCGATGCCTTTGCCCAAATTCAGGCCTTGCTCGGGAACCCGATAGTTCAACACTTCCGGATCAATGCCCCACTTCACGGGTGGTCGCGGAGGTTTGGGGTCGGGTTTTCGCGGTCCAGATCCCTTGCCATCCCCGTCACCTCCATTACCGTCACCGAAACTCGGCAGGAACCGGTTCTTAAATTCATCGAGCTTGCGGTTTTCCTTATGCACCTCGTCGAGGGCTTTGTCGTCCAGTTCCCGGCGGCGCCGCGCGTTAATCTCATGCGCAAGCAGCCGGATTTTTTCCGTAATGAAACGGTCGAGCGCTTCAACGAGCGGGCCATCCTTGGGGCGGCGGCGCCCATGCTCCACATACGCGGGTTCGAGTGCTGGAAGTTCGACACTGCCATAGACGAATGCAGTGCCTGGCGTCGCGGGAGCCATCTCGGACACAAGCTTCGAACCAATCATCTGATGGCGAGTGCGATAAACGACTTGCCACCGCGGCCTCAGATTCCTGTATGCATTCGGCATATTTTCCAACGAGGTGTGAAGAATTAACCGCCCCTTCTGTTTTATTCCTCCCTCCGTGGTCGACACAGCCTGGCCGTTGTCGAGCTGGAGTTGATCGGGAATCTCGTGCACAACCGGCGAGTCAATACCCGGGTAGGGAATGATTTGGGGCAGTTCCAACTTTTTCCCTTCGTTCAACACGCGCCCGTTGTGTATCGCGAAAACGTCAACCTGTTCGAGACAAAGAGTTGACTGCTCGTGCCTGATAGCTTTCGCGAGAAAATCTTCAGCATCAATTTGCCCTTTGTAGAGCGTGAGCGGAGTTTCCCCTTCAACCAACGTGAAGCTCTTGCGAGCCGCAATCGCCTTCCGCAGCGGGTCGGGCAGGCCCGCCATCGAAAGACCGTAGGGTTCTAGGGCCTGGCGAAGTTCGACCTCAAAGGAACTGATCTCGATGTCACGACCCGCTGCCAGACTCGGCATCCATCCTGGCGTTCCGCGATCAACGGTTCCGGCTTCGCCGTCGAAGCCTTTGCAATTGCGCCGGCGATCCCGGACGCCAAGAATGCGCGCCGGTCCGGCAAAGAGGCGATACATATAGGCTTTGCCACCGTTGCCCTGAGTCTCCTCCTCCTGGAGACCAGACCCACGGTGTGAGGCAGCGGTATCTTGCCAAGTACTCCAAGCGGTCACGTCCTCAAGGGTTGCACCGCCCACGTCGAGCACTCCAATCCGCGCTGCTTTGCCATCGCGTGCGTCCTGCAGCAGCAAAGCGGCAACGCGATGATTCTCCGCAACATCAGCGCGGTCCACTTGATACTGGCGCCGCACATTTTTCAACCACTCGGCGATGCCGTCGTGGTGCGTTGCGATCCACCGCGTCACCGCCTCTAGCGTGCCTTTTTCGTGAAACCGAATCGGTTCGTTCCTCTCAATCGTCATGACAGTTCCTCCTCTGCCGCATTTGTGGTCAGCCGCCACGCTTTATACTGCTTCCATTACGCTATACAATGCTACCACAGAGTGAAGGTAATATCAACTCTACAGAAGGGGGACTTTATTTCTTGCCAGTTACCTGGCGCGCTCGTTCGAGGGCCGCCAATGCGACAAAGCTGCTAATGCTGCGCGATTCGATGTTGGCAGCCTGTTCGACCAATTGGCGTTCCTCAGACGTCAAATAAGAGAACACCTTCGCACGCAACAGCTTCTTAGCAGAACGTCGTGATGGGACCTGGTTCATCTTTGCCACGGCGAGAGAATGGTAGCATTACTTGCTCAAAGTTCCGGTAAACCCAGTCCTGCCACTTAAAGGATTTGCCTCTCCCGGGCCACAGAACCACCGCCAAATCGCTCTCTCTTCCGGCCGGTTTACCAGCGCGGGCGGTCGGAGCAACGCTCGCCGGAATCTGGCAGCACCGAACGAGATCGGAACCTCCTTTTCGACTGCAACTAGGAACCTAAATGGAATCGATACCTTTGCCCTGCCCTGCGGCGCCGTCACACCCGGTTTGGACTGCAATGCAAACTCCTCATTCGGGCGACCACCACGGATTCCAAAGATCAATCCTCCCTGAATTGCGGCGCGAGGGGTTCTCCGGCAAGTTCACGCGAATCCGTATTGCAGGGTTCTAGAAGACGCATCGTAGTCGCCGATAAACATTCTCTCGACCCAAACAACCGCGAGCGGCATCTAAGATGTAGAACAAACCGTAAACAGAAATTCGATGCCAAGCACGCGGGTGGACGCATAGATTTCGGTGTTTGATTTCGAGCACGCGCAGACGGCCGAGGCCCCGAGCCTTCGGTCCTGTGGGCTGCACTGCGGAGAAAGCTGCCGCACATGTTGAGCCTCGACCCTCAGAGTCTTTTGGGGGCTGGCTGGGCAGCGGGCGGAGCGTTACTCGGCGGCGCTGATCGACGGCTCCGGTCGATTTCACTAAGGCGCCGGAGATTGGGGAGTCAAATCTTAGAAAGGAGGGCAAGCATAGTGAGAAAAGAACTCTTAGCTGACAAGCAGTTCATGAAGCAGTATGAGGCGGTCGAGGAGGCACGGCGATTGCGGGACATGCAGTGGGGAATCTACTCCGCCGTGGACGAGCGTGTCTCGAAGCTGAGCAAGAAGGAAGCGAGGCTGTACTCTCGCATCGAGCGCCGGTTGGTGAGTCTTGCGGTCAAATACAAGCGATTTCCCAACGAGCACGATGCGGTGGTCGCATTCCGTAAAAACACGCCGAAGTGGCGTGAGGCGTTCGCCGCGATGGTAGCCGAAGGCCTGATTCCCGAACCGAAGACGAAGTAACCTCGGCGGGCTGAGTTGGAGGCAGCCCACCATCCCCCGCAAATTTTCGAAGGAGCGGACGAGTCACACAATTCCGAGAATTTGATTGTATGGTGAAATATCATTCTTACCACCTCGCTGAGCTACTGGGTCTGTCGTTGAGTCTGCTCGCCGACGCGGTGCATGGAGACACCAAAGAAGGAAGTAACACAATCTGAAGCCGACAACGCGGTCGCTCTGGACGATGCTCTCAAGGTCAAGATCATTCAGCGCGTGCGGTCGGATATCAACAAGAATCGCGTCGTGGACTTGGCTCGAATGCGCGCAGGGCAATGAAGGTGCGGTCTTCAGAAAGGGATTTTCGGCAATCTGCGCATAACTGCTCACTGACAGATCTGTAGCGTCCCATCCAGTCCCGTATAAGATGCACCCCTGTAGTATCCGCAGTAAATGTTCTTCATGTCGAGCCAGGAGGAGCGCGACTGCTGGAGCGCGGACTGCGCGCCAGGCGCATCCGTGTAATTCAACTGAAGGTCAGAGATGTCTTTTCGCAGCCCTTCCATCAACTGGTGCGCTTGATCTGCTTGTGATTGCAATTGCGCGCGAACATCAGGGGCCACCGGAATTTGGCGAGTTTCTTGCCGCGCGTTAATTGAGGCGCAAGCTGACACGGAGCCATCGCTGTACTTCCAACTGCCGCCCGGATGACTCTTGCAAAATTTGTGTTTCCGATGCGCTTCTATCGCGCCACCGACTACGACTCCCAATGCGGACCCAACCGCTTGCCCGGCCGCATAGTAGTTGGCGTTTTGGCAGTTCGCGTCGCACGTAGGCCCGGCTGGAGGGGTGGGTGCAGTCGTCACGATGGTTTGAGAGGTCGCGCTACCCGATGTAGTGGAGGTACAGGAGACGGTCTGGCCGAACGTGTCATGGCAAGACGTTTGCGTCATCGAGCCATCCGAATGGTAAGACGTGCAGTCGGTGGTATGTCCGAAGCTGTCGTGACACTCCGTCTGTTTGCTCGTCCCGTCCGAATTATATGTGTTGCAGTTGACCGAATTCGCGAAACCGTTATGGCACTGCGTCTGGGCTGACAATCCGTCCGAGCTATATGAATTGCAGTTGACCGTCGTGCCGTACCCATCCTGGCAGTAGGTCTGTTTTAGCGAGCCATCCGAATTATATGAATTGCAAACCGTGTGGCCGGACTCTGTGTTGCAGTAGGTTTGGACCGACTGCGCGTTTGCGACGCTCGGAAGAAGCAGCATCAGAAGTCCGAAAAGGTAGCGTCTTTTCATAATCTGATCTAGCGTAGTAATCACCAAGGACCTTCGTCAATGGACCACTGGTCCTACCGTCGCTGTTTTGTCGTCGGATATTTACTACTGGGACCCGCTTTCGTCCATCATTCGGCGGATGTAGTCCGCCACCCTCGAATAGTCCGCTGGCCTCGGTACTCCATCCTCGCTGCGCTCCAGGTATCCACGGCTCGGCCTGCGATTTTTGAACATTACGGTCGCAGGCTGTAACAGCATCGTTTCCACGTCGGACTTGGACGGAGTGTCGGCTTGCTTCGCTGGTCGGGACGCATTGGTGAAAACACCCGCCGAGTAGCAGGACCGCGACAGATAGATTGCCTAAGACAACGAGCTTCACTGTTTTGTCAATGTTCCGGTGCCGAAGCACGCGGAGCTGGTTCCGGTTATCTGGAAGTCCACGAACCAAGAGTTGTTTCCCGCTGGCGTCACACCAATCCATGTGTTCGACGATCCCGGAATGGTGACTGCAAATGCTCCGCCGATTGTGTTCGCCTGTTGAATAGTAAAGCTTTGGATCACGGAGCAGTTCGTTAACGTGACTGTTCCACTCAACGAGTAGTCCGCGTTCTGGGTCACGTTTATTGTCATCGCCTCAGCCAGTGAAGGGCCGGAAAGCGAGCCAGTATATGTTCCGGCCACCGATCCCTGCATCGTGCCTGTGAAGCTGCCGGTATCGCCAATTGAGGACGTATATGTTCCCGTCATCTGTGATCCGGACACATTGCCGGTTGCCGTGATTGTGCAGCCCGCGCCGCCCGTGTTGCATTCGGCTAAGCTGACGGTCGCCTGTATCGTGCCGTCCGATGCAACGGTCCCGTTTACGGCATCACTATTGCCGCCTCCACCTGTGGCGGTGAGAATAGCCCCACTTCCGCCGTTGCAAGATTCTGTCAAGTCTGGAATGAACGGCGGAGTTGTATTTGCACTGCAATTCACGATGCTTCCGCTCGCCGCAAAAAATGTGTCCTGAGTTTGCGTCAGATTGATGTAGATCACGTTCGGTGGATTTCCCGCATTGGACACCGTGCTGATGCTCCACATCCCTTGCACATTCGGCGGAGGATTGCCGCCTCCACCACCGTTGCCAGTGGTGCTTCCGGTGGTGCCGCCACATGCGGCAAGAACTCCGCACAGGACAAGAGTCAGGACGCAGACTTCAATCGAAGAACGGCTTCTCATAATCTCCCCCAAGCAAGCTTCCTCGTAATCTCCTCGCCTCACGAACACCTATTTCGCCACGACGAGCTGTCTCTGGAACTTCGACTGGTCCAGCGTCACGTCACCCTGGACGAACGCGCCAATGTTCGTTCCCTTGGGGATCGTGACATCCTTGCCGTGCATCAGAAGAAACAGTGGTGCGGCAGGCCAGACCACCAGTGACGTTGCGACCATTGCTCCGACCATAGCGCCAGTGTGCCCGCCACCCTTGGTGTCCTTGACGGCGCGCAGCATTGCTTTCTCTCCGTCTGCCAGTCGAACTTTGTCGATATTGATGTTTAGTTTCCCAGCGCGGCCCATACGCTTCTTGTGCTCCGCGTCCGTAACGGTTGCCCATGCGGTCGCGCCGTGTGGGATCACGACGAAGCCGTTCACAATAACGTCGTCCACAACCTCAAACTCCACGGTTTGACCTGTCACCGCATCCGCTGATGAAAGATTCTCGGAAAGAACCAGATGGACTGGCGTTCCGTCTTCGAGCAGGAACCCCACGCCCGGAGCCGCTGGAGCGGCTGGCATAGGAGTTTCTGCTACCGCTGTGGCGGCGGGAATACTCTGCTGGGGTGTCACCCCAGCGTTAGCCGCTGGCGGTGCGCTCGGTGCTGCGGCTGCTTGGGGAATCGGACGGCACGCTTGCGACCCCAAGATCGTCTCACCCTGGTAAACGAACCCTCCGGAGTCAGCGAGATTGCGACACATCCATTTCGCTGGGTCCGGATTTTTGCGCAGACGCCACGCTGGAAAGCGCCAGCAGGCACAATATTGCGATAGATGTTTTCATGTGCTCCTCGTGTTTGTTGGTCTTGTTTGCGGCGCGGCTTCTAACGCAGCTATTCCAACATGGGGGAGAGCACAGGCACCGGCAATGGTACTTTGCTAATGCAGCAATAGCTCATTGTGTTAGCGCAACGAGCGACGCAAACCACGCGCCGCACGATAGGCCCACGATCTCGTTGTAACGCTCCAGAAATAATTCCCCGCAGCCAAATCCCCTAGCAGTTCCCACGAAGTTTCGTCGCTTTTTTCACACCCACTCCACTGACACAACAGATACGACCCAAGCCCGCTTTTAGGTTATGCAAGAGTGACGTGGACCGACAGGCAATAATTTCGCTTGACAGTGGCATTTCTGGAGCGTACAAGTCTTTCCAAGTCTCGGGCCTAGCCTCACCCATGAGGCCCGATACAACGCTTAGGCCCGAAAGTTATGCCTGGGCCGTCGCTTGGCTATGTTCTGGCTGGGCGGCGGCTATAAATCTTCACGCAAACCCAAAACAAAAAAGCCGTGAACGCTTTTAAGGAGCCACCGATGTGTTCGCGAACCCTGCCGCGCATTTTCCCAGTCGTACTTCTCGCCACTATAGTGTCCTGCTGCCTTTCACTTTTGAGCTATGCTCAGACCTCCGCTACAGGAGCGGCCACCGTGTTCCGACCCTTTCAACAATTGGAAGAGAAAGCGTCTCTAGAAAATGTCTACGACGAGCAGTCAATTCGGGCGCTTGTCACTGAGGTTTTCAATTTTCCCCGGTCATTTGAATTTGCGCCATTGCCCGAAGTCGTGGCGGGGCCTCTAAGGGAACGTATAGCGCAGGCAGAAATCAGATATATGACCGGCCAATCGTCCGGAGTACAGGAGAGCGATATCGTTGTGGCCCTGAATACTCTAGCGGCACGCTTCCAAACTCCGGACTACGCACGCACGAGTCTTAAACAAGTGCGCGTGCTTCGCATGAACCTTTTGCTTACGACTCCCGTTTTTATGGGTAAAGGAATGATGCGAGAGAACGCACAACCGGGCGAATCGATCAACTCTGCAATGTCTCCGGTGCAGGCAACATACCTGCTTCAATCTCTAATCGAGCACAAAATCAGAAATCCAGATTTTCAGGTTCCCCCCACTGATTGGGACGCCAACTACTATGACGATTCGGTTTCTAAGATTCAGCGCGCCCAACAATCACAGCAATCCGGTCAGCCACTCGGCTTTAGTGGTGTCGTGCGTGAGAATCCGAAGCGAACTGAAATCGACAGTATACTTTCAAGTGGTATTTCTTCGATGACCCCAGCGGATGTCTCCGCTCTTTTGAACCAGACCTTGACCACGCTCAAGATTGGCAATTAAAAGGAGGTACGTCGTGCGCACGCTCGCCGGATTCTCAGTTTTAGTGGTTCTGGTATTCGCAGGTTGTGGCTCGCCCACACTTCCGGAAACAACCGAGGGCGGAGGCTGGATTATAGAAAGCGGCTTTGCTCCGCTCGGTACTTACGTGCCGGTCCCAGTCCCGTACATAACGGATTCGGGCAAGTGGAAGTCGGACGGTCCTAACGCTGTGGGAAGTGCGCAACCGTTCACGGTTACAACGAACATCCTCGGACTTGGCCCCGTAGATAACGGAAGAGTACCCGCGAATTGGAATCTGACGTGGGTCGCGGGTGGCAACCCTGGTTGCGTAGGGGTCACAGCCGTAGCGTCGCCTTCTTTCGTGGGCAACGTGGAAGAATTCAGTTGTTTGGAAGAGTTGATTGGCGGTGGCGGAGGTGGCGGTGGCGGTGGTGGTGGCGGTGGCCCCGAGTTCACATTTTCACCCAACCCTCTAGAGCCCAATTCACCACCCGCCATGTGTACCATCACCGGCTCCGGATTCACTTCAACTTACGGTATGCCGGTTGTGGGCTACTATAATTCCGAAGGCGATTTATTGGTCCAAGCAACGGCCACGGTTATTGCAAGTAACGGGACCTACATCGAAGCGCCTACTCCAAACTTGTCGGGCGTTACTTTGGGAACCTACGCTGGCCTTGTAGCAAACAAAACCTCCACTGGAGGATTGAATTATCTGGGCGTAGCATCCGTACACGTGGGCTACCCTCCGCCACCGCCGCCTCCCCCAAAATGTGGGGCCGCTGCTCCGGCCACGAAGGGTTCAGGCGCGACGCCGCACATTATCCCTGTCTGCTGACCGAGGGAGTACGGTGAACGCGCGGTGAGGTATCCTGCAAGATCAGTTTTGTTTGTCTAAAAGACAAGACGGAGTTCTACGTTTTCAGAGACAGGCCAGATTACCTTGATGGCCGACTCCGTTGAGGAGTGGGCTGGTGTAATCCTGTGCAACTTTGAAAGGGAAACCGGCTGGCCATTCGTACATGAGTGGCAGGCGAAGCGCGGCTCCCTGCCTCCTGGAAAACGACTGATGCCCAAGACACCGTTTTTCTTGGGAGGCGCGTACAAGGTCGAAAATCTCCTTGCGCGCTGGCGCGCGGGTTGAGAAGATCGCCTGCAAGCACGATTCCCGCTCAGGCACAGTCACGTCGTCGCTGCGCCCGCAGATGTGGCACGGCCAGATGACACACGCGTACATGGTGACATGGGACGATTGCAAGGTGCCCGTGTTCGTGGTGGGTAGTACAATCCGGAAAGTGGCGAAGTCGCACGCATGACGGAAACGAATAGCCCGCTAACGTGATTCCCGCGCTGTTACGTCGTCCCTTCGTCAAAGTAATCGCGTTCATCGTTAGCGCAGCGAGCTATTTTGCGTTCGCCGTGCGCTACCCGACGCATTTTTCGGATAGGGCGTTCGTTGGAGGATTCCTGGGAATTGGGGGGTGGGCTTCTTCCTTGGCATCCTGGATCTGTCGGCAAAATCACCGAAGCTTGGTTGATCCCGCTCGCGCTGATTCTCATTGGATTAAGGTACGGTTTGGCTGGTTTTGGGATGGCTTTTATTGGCTGGCTGTTGTTCGCATGTTGTAGCGCGCTTGTCCTACTCCTCGCCAACGCCGTCCTGCGCGCCGCAAGTAATGGAAATCGAAAGCAAAAATGAAGTGGGTCAGGATAAGTTAGGCGTGTGTGATGCGACAGTGCGTGCCGCAGCCCGTGCAAGTACCAGCGCCCCGACCGAATCCTCCTGAAGCCGCACCCCCAGATGTGTAATCTTGATGGATGGAAATGGCACGAAAGTCGGCCGCCTATGCCAGCTTCGGTGAGTCAAGGAGAAAACGCCATGACCTTTCAAGCATACATAGACAACATTAAAGCGAAGACAGGAAAAACGCCCGAAGACTTCAAAAAGCTTGCTGAGAAGAAAGGTTTGCTGAAGCCGGGCGTCAAAGCAATGGAAATCATTGCCTGGCTAAAGAAGGACCACGAACTGGGGCATGGTCACGCGATGGCGATTTATGCCACCTTCAAAGGAAAAAAAGAATGAAGTTGCCGGGCGTCATCAAAGATGGATAGTCAGATTTCACAAGGCTGATCGTCACATTCGCACGCAAGTGATTCGATGGGAAGGCCGCCGCTAAATGGCCCTCAACGCATCGCCTGGAGTCGCGCTGTCAAGCGCCTCATCCGCTAGAAGACCTGTAACGAGCGTCGTCAGTTCCGTTAGGCCGTTCGCCTTGGAGGTCACGGCGTCGATATGAAAATAGGATGCGAAGTTCTTCTCAAGGTCGTCGGCATACATGGTCACCATGACGATCCGAATCTTCGGCAGTGCGTGTCTCAGGATGCCCGCGACCTCGATGCCATTTAGTCGCGGCATTACAACGTCCAAGATAATCAGATCCGGCGATAGCTCCTTAGCCTTCGACACCGCCTCGGTGCCATCGGCCGCCTCGCCGCAAACTACAAAGTCCGTGTCGCGCTCGATGGCCTCACGAATAATAGCCCGCATCATTGCCATATCATCGGCGATGAGAATGGTCTTTCGGCGGTCCAATGCTGCTTGGCGAGCGGACGGCTGGGTTTCGGACAAGGTACACGACCCCTGCCTACTCAGTTATCGTCTTTGTAGGGCATCGAACAATACAGTGATTCGTGTAGGACGAGTACGGTACGCCCGGTGTACTCTCAACGCGCTGACCATTCCGGGAGGACAACGTGGTGATTGCTGATCGGCTGAAGGAACTGCGGGAACAAAAGAATATGTCACAAGGTGATATCGAGAAACGTACGGGTCTATTGCGCTGCTACATTTCGCGCGTTGAGAATGGTCACACGGTTCCAGCCATAGAGACGCTGGAGAAAATGGCTCGGGCGCTGGGAGTGCCCCTGTATCACTTGTTTTACGATGGTGAGAAACCACCCGCGCCAATGGTCCCAGAGCCCAGAGTAACTATGGGCTGGGGCAGTTCGGGTCGCGATGCCAGGATGCTCCACAGGTTCCGCAGGCTGATGAGCCGGGCAGACGAGGGCGACGTAAAGCTGCTGCTATACATGGCGCAGAAAATGTCGCGGAGAAAAAAGCGCGGTTCTCGGGCGTAGGTCGGCGGGCGATCTCAACGACGAGTCGATAGTTGCTTCGGAGCGCACGGCGGGAAGTGCATCTTCCAGAAGTTTGCGACGGGTTCCACCAACTCGATCCCCACGGTCCATTTGCCGTCCTGCAATGCGCCCACATCCACGATCCGGCATTCTTGCTCTTCGCCGGTGCTCTTGTTCACAACCAAAACACTCTGGCCCGCTCGCACCCTGGCGGCCAGCGCAAGCGCACCTCCGTGAGCGTTCACGGAGAGCATGTGGGTGAATTCACTGAAGGATTCCAGGAATGTGTCCTGCCCAAAAACATGCACGCGGATGGACAGTCCTACCCGCTTGCTTCTTCGGAGCGGTCGGCCTGGCCGGATCTGTGCGCCCATGCAACAACGAACTTAGAATCGCGGCCAGTCTGAGCGCAATAGTACTGGGGAGCCGGACGCGGCGGAAGTGACCACGCATTGACGATTCGTCAGATCGGCTCACATCAGTATCCAGCGCCTACTAACTCCATGTGGCCTTCGATGTAGGAATCGGGCCGAATCCACGATTCATATCGCACCAGAACGCGGGTGCCCTGCCGACTCGCCAACAGCCAGAGACCGTGCATGTAGCCCGTCTCGGTAAACAGGCGAAAGACGGTGGGGATATCGTTCGTGTTCGGTGCCGTAACTTCGTCGTAGGGCTTGCCGATCAACTCCTCCTGCTGATATCCAAGAAGCCGACAGAAACTCTCCGAAACCTCCACGAACTTTCTGTCGCTATCTACGACGGTGATGAACTCAGACTTTACTTCGCACAGCGGGGATGTCTTCGATTGCAGTTCCTGGCGGATTGATTTGACAGCATCTCGCGCCCAATCAGGACAATCAGCATCAGATTTGTAGCGAATGAGATGCGGTGGGATGTACGGTTTCGCGTTCGACATGGAAGTGGCCTCCCTGGGCGGTGTCAAAAATGCCGAATACGTCTATAGCGCTTTAGCTAGCAAGTAGTCAATACGCTCCCATATAATGCGCAGCGAGAGTAATCGGGGCGTAGCACAGTACAGGGGATGGGCGAAGCGAGTAACGAAACGGCTAGGCCGGAATCTCGCCCGTTTCCAGAAACTGCTTGAACTGGCCCAGAGTCACGACACATACGCCTTGCTTCGATGCGTTTTCCAGCTTGGCAGGACCGGGATTTGGACCGACGCACAACATGGAGAGGTTCCGCGTCACGGTGGTAACGACCGATAGCCCGGCTGTTATTGCTAATCGACACACGGACGCCTTATCAGCATCCGAAAATCCGGTGAAGCAAATCTCAAAGTGTTTTCCCTTTACTGGCGCTTTATTTGCGTATACCCAGCGCCATCCTTCGGCATCTGTCATTACGGAGATTTGCTGCGGGGAAAAGGAACTCTTGGCGAGCAGTATGCGTGTCAGCTTTTCAGTAGGCATACGGGTCCACGACCGTGGTAGTGATGCGTGTTCGCTTTGCCATGATGGATGACTGCTCCTGATAGTCGCTACTGCTTGTCAAACATTCCGTGGAAGCCAGCGGCAAGGCCGACTTCCCAGGTCTTGTCGCTACCAGTCTTTCCGCCGCACTGCTTGTTCCACAAGCTAGTAAAGCCGGTAGATTCATCTGACTTGAATTGCCCACTCGGTGAAAGAACCGCTTGACCGGCGTTCATCCCTCCGAACCCATTCTGCGAGCGGTAGTCGTAGCAAACCGCCCCATTGTCCATGATGAGTGTCTCGCCCAAGACGAATGAGTCGGGACTGCGCATCGACTGCTTCAGTTGCTTCGCTCCCGCGACAGCTCGTTGAAACGCAGCTTCATCTTTTTGGTTTGCTGCCTGTTGGGCTGCCGACACAACGGGAGTGGAAGGCGTTGGCGCGGACATCGCACCGATGACTGCGAGCACGAGAACTACTAGAAATGACCAGCCAACAAACTTCGTGAACCCTGATGTGACCCGAAAAGTCTTCCCACAGCCGGGACAGGCTTTCGCACTGTTGTCCAGTTGCCTTCCGCATGTGCAGGCTTTCATCGGCCTTCCTCCGGATCATTCACGATGCCTGGCGTAGTGGAATTCCACAATAGGACTTTGCTCTCTTAGTTAACTGACCACGCGAAAGCCACTGGAATCACGCCGCACACCGCTGCAAAATGAATGCAGCATGGGTTACCCACCAGCACCCTCGAACATTGGGAACCGGCGCGCCGCGAAGACGCCAAGTGGGAAGCTCTTCTTTTACGCAATCGAAGACGAGATTTACATTCCGCAGTCAGGCAAGCCCCACAAACTGATCTACCTGCAACGGCTGGTGTTTGAAACGGACGGGCGCGTGGAACTTCGGCTTGGATACTACGTTATTGGCAAGAAACCGGCGATGCGTGGGCGCTGGGTGTGGGGACAGTTCGCCACGATGATTCCGTTAGGCGATTTCAGAAGCGTCATCCACAGAGCGGAGCGAAAGGGCTGGTTGAGCTAGAGTCAATCCAGCCGTTAAGCGCGCGGGATTGGGAGAGGAAACGCCATGACGAAAACCGCGAAGAGCAAAAAATATCGCTGCCCAGTCTGCGGAACGCCCCTGAGTAAGACTGCGTTCGAGAAAGCCCTCAAGATCCACATGGCCAAAGAGAAACACTTCCGAGAATTACGGGAGTCCCTGGAGAAGAGAGAAAAGAGCTTCGATAAAGAGGTCGAAAGCGCTGAAGAACGCGGTCGTAGCAGAGAAAAGAGCCGCGCGGAACGACTCATGGCTGGGCAGCAGAAACACATCCGCAGACTGCAAGAGCGCATCGGCCAGCTCGAAAAAGGAACAACGCCACAAACGGACGGTCTCGAATTTGAAGGGAAACTGGTGGCCCGCCTGAAAAGAGAGTTCAGGGATGATCTGATTAAACCGGAGGGAAAGCTTGTCGGGGACATCGTTCATACGGTTCGACACGAAGGCAAGGACGCCGGGAAAATCACCTACGAATGCAAGAGAACGCCAAGGATCGAGGGGAAGCACGTCCAGCAAGCGTACGCGGCGAAGCAGGCTTGCAACGCCGATTTCGCAATCCTGGTCACCACGGGCAAGAAGAGAGGATTCACGGGGTTGATGGAGATGGACGGCGTGTTGGTTGTTGCACCGCTGGGCGCAATACCTCTGGCAGGGTTGTTGCGAACAAACCTTATTGAAATGCTGCGTGCGAAAATCACAACGGAGCAACGCGCGAAGATTGCACAGCGGCTCGTGAAATACATCGTCAGTCCGCAGTTGAAGAACTCCGTCGAAGAAGTGATCCAAGTGAGCAGGCAACTGCAAAACATGGTCAAAGACGAGTACGACGACCACGTTGAGTTATGGAAGAAACGCTTACGGCACTACGAAAAAATCCACTGGGACATCTCCCAGGTTCGAGCCAACTTTCAGCGCATACTCCACGGCAAAGACCCAAAGCATATTTCGGCTCCCAAGCCTCAACCGTTGCTTGCCGCCGTAGCGTCGTGACCAGGGCGGCTGCTACGCCCTGAAACATACTCCGGGTAGTGGCGGAAAAGTACGACGGTGGTGGTTTTAGGAATTTGCGTCGGCGAGTGAATGAAGCGTCGAAGCTAGGTCGAAATGAGTTTGCGCTTCCTCACGATAAGACTCCGCTAGCTCGGGATTGGCAAGATACTTCTTCGCGGCTTCAGCAAACAGTGCGAGTTGAAAGGCGCGGCTTTCTTCGAGTTCAGCTAACGTGCCGTTTGACATTTGCTGGGATGAACCAAGCCTCGTCGTTGATGAGGTTTAAGTTATTGAAAATGCGAAACGCCACATACGATACAACCTCTCGAAACCCTAAAGTGAGGTACATAGAAGGTACACAAAACCAACGCAGGTTGCATTCGACCGGGATCGGGCGAGCGCTCTCGAACGTGAAGCAAATCGAGCAGTGCACGAATAGCCGACACGTGCGGAAAGAGGGGAGCAGGTCACGGCAGCGGTGAATCTCGCTCACAAAACCTAACCATCGGTTTGCGAGCCGACTTCATGGACTCACTTCGCGACGAAGCCGAAAACGGTTCCACACCGAGGAAAAGAACGGGAGCTAACTCTGCAGATAAGCATGGTCGGGTGCTTTCGTGCGGTACCTAATCTCGTTTTGATTGCTTCGTTCCACGTCGATACATTGCGACCACACGATAAACGATCGTCACGAGCACAAAAGGTTCGAGAAAAAAACGAACGTACGTCAAATGAGGGATCATCTTGAGGAGCTGGGGAAAAGCAAACAGGACCAATATACTCACCACGATGAATATCCAGCCCACGATGAGAATCTTGCTAAACATTGCGAATCAAGCCACAACTTTGTCCTTTCCGACTACCTTGGGTAGGTAGACGAAATAATAGTAAAGGCAACTACCGTAGAAAGCTCCCAATAGCAAAATCACAAACCAGAATCGTCTGAGAATGGCCCGGGATCTGTCTATCCGCAGCCAATACCGCCACATGCCCAGCCAAAGTAAAGTTGTGCCGACGGCACCGACTATTCCCAAAACTTCCCACGAGATTCTGCCTGCTGCAGACATCTTATTAGGATCCACCCATCCCAAGAATATCGGCGTCACAGCAATCAATCCGACGGAACAAACCAAAAACAACTTGGCTGCTCGCGCGGTTATGAGCCAGTCATCTTTAAACATATTCGTCAGCCCGGCGTGCCAAATTTTTTCAGGTTGCAAGAAACTGACCTTTCATAAGGCTCCCGATCCTCGTGTATTATGACGAACGAGCATGACTTAATAGCAGCGGAACGCCGCTCGTCGCGGTTGGATCGTCACCCGATTCAGTGGTCACCGGAAATCTCTTGCGGAACCGTGGCCGCGGGAGGAGGAGGTGTTTTCGGTGGCGGTGGGGGAGGAGTGTAAAGTGCTCCAAGCGCCTGCGTGCCTGCGTCCTTCAGTGCACTCCATCCCTCTTTCGACGCTCCGGCCTCGAATCCTTCGACTACCGGGGCCCCTAGTTCAAATCCCAATCCGATCTGGTCTCCAGACCTAGAGCCGGAAGTGGTGGTAGTGACCCCATTTGTCGTGGTGGTCGTCGAAAGGCCAACAGTTTTCTCCAGGGTATCTACCTCTGTAGCGTTCCTGTTGCTGTCCACTACGATCGACTTAGATGCAGAAACGTCTAAACCTGCTTGCGGACCGTTTTGGGTGGGCGCCACTTTAACACCGATGTCGACGGTCTCCGATAGCTGGCCGATCTTGTTTCCACCGACCTCGACACTTACTTTGGCAACGGCGCCTGCTTTGATTTCGTCGAGGCCTTTTTGTGAGGCTTCAATGCCGCCGCCGATTGAATACTTAAGGTATACCGAATTGGCGAACACCTTGAAGTCTTTCCATGCAGTAGCCCAATCCTTTCCATCGGGATCGTGGTAGCGAAGGGGATTATCTAGAGTGAAAGTATAAAGATTGAGGTCTTGCGGATTGGCTAGCAGCTTCCCGTCAAACGGCTTGAGATCAGCAGACATGAAGCGTCCAATGCTCGAAGCGTGGAACCTAGCTCCAAAATCGTCAAGCCCGCTCTCGATGTCTCGTTCCTTACCCGTGAATTTAAACGTATTTCCGCTTGCTGATAGCACGATCCTTTCACCACCGAATGGATAAAAGTCGGAATCATCTAGCACCGGAACTGTCCCGGTTGCGTTGACCACAATTCGCGCACTCCCTAAGTGATCTCCGAAGTAGAAAATCACAGAGCCATTAGAGATAGTTCGACGCGCAATTCGCGTCCCATGGATAAAAACATACTCGTTGGTTATGTTTCCGCTCAGGTCGCTCTCAGCTAGCGGCTCGCCGTTTGTTCCGTACCAGTACAGGGTTCCGTTGGATTTTTTTACTCTCTTGCCGTCTCCATCGTATTGGTAGGTAATCCCCGCCGTGGATATCAGCTCGTTTTCAGCGTCGTAGTTATATACGGCTGTACACGGTGAAGTCGTTTCTGCGAGAAGATTGCCGTCCATGTCATAACAGAACCCCACAACCTGATTGTGACTATTTGCCATGACACTAAGTCCCTCTTGGGTACATCCGAAGTAACTTGAAGATGCCGCACCGATCGAAAGAAGGTTGCCCCACCTATCGTATCCGTACGCCTCCCCCCAACAAAACGTTCCCGACGTTGCCTGAGTTCGCGCAGACGCAATGCGATTCAGGTGATCATAGCAGAAGGATTGAGATCTCGAAGCGTTTAGATTGTTTGTAATGACGGCGACATCGCTATTATTCGCTGGAGACGCCAGACTGGTTTGGCAAGCAGTATTAACCGCCGATAAGTCAAAATTGTAAGTAAGGCTGAGCGCGACTCCGTTCGTGGACGAGGCACTCATGGCCGAAGGCTGGAGCCGATTGTTATAAGTGTTGCTTACGTTGATGCCGCTGAAGCCGCTAGACACCGAACCGGCTACCATGCGAGCCAGGGAGCCTTCAGGAGCGTAGCTGACTGCGGTGGCATAATTCACGCTGTTGTGGGCATCGATTGCTGACGTCTCACGTTCGGCGTTGCCAATCACGTATGTGACGGCATCGCCGCTCGTTGGGTACTGAATTCCTGACGCCTTTCCGTCTAGCGCGTAGCTATAGAAGATCGATTTCGTAACGCTGTCGATGGTTCGAGTTTCCTCTAAAATATTCCCAACAGAATCGTAACTCCACGCAGTTTGACCCGAACTGTCGCTCATTCCGGTTCGGCGATTCTTGCCGTTAGTGATCGAAAGACCATTGTAACTGGATTGATCGTAATAATAGGCGATGGCCGGCGTCGAATCGCTGTAAGCCTTCGACGTTCGCCGATTAAGGCTGTCATATCCGTAAGTAGTCGTGGTTCCCTTAGCATCCACTCGACGGCAGACATTCGATGGTTCTCCACTACAAATAGCACCCGCAGACGTAGTGTAGTAGTAATTCGTTACGAGCGTTTCCGGCAAGTTCGTCGACGTAGTTCGTGAAACCAAATCGTGAGAAAAGGTGCGCGTCTCTGTTCCCTGTACTACCGCAGTTAGATTATCGTTCAAGTCGTACGTGTAGCAAGTCCCGATGGCGAGGTTGCCCGTGGAATCGGGCTCGTCTGCTTCTATAAGTCGACCGAATCCATCTGTCCAAGTTTGGATTTTGTTTCCGATTTCGTTCACTCTCAGAACAGGATAGCCGAAGCCATACGTAGAGGTCGAACAGAGTTGTGAAGCTGCACCTGCGGCGCCGCTGACCGCCGCGCCATAGAACGTCTTGTAAGAATCGCCGTCTGCATGAGTCACTTGGATGCCACGATCCAAGCCGTCATAAGATGTCTTCTCAAGACCATAGGTTGGATCGGTCGTATTCCGATAGGGGTTACTTGCAGAATAAACTCGCCCGTCCGCATCATACGTGGTGGCGACGGTAGTTGCACCATCGGGGTCGCTTACGAGAATCTTGCTGTTCAATCTTCCTAAGCCGTCCATGAGACGCTCGTCATGCCGGCAACCTGTGCATCCTGAGGGTCCCGTGCTGGTAATTCCAGTGTACGAATCGACCTCCGTCTCGGTCGAATTGTATTGGGATGAACTCCAGCCGCTGTTTGGCAACTGGGTGCTCGAAGAACGATTCAGCACATCGAAGAAGTGATGATACGTCGTCTTGCTATTCGGGTCGGTCAACAGCGCTTGCTGTCCAGTTCCCCAGTAGTATCCGAATATCGTCGTCAGTGAACCTTGGTTTTCTGTTTTAATGTAAGCGTTCGTCGGCGCCGGCGGAGTAAATGCGGCGGGGCCGACAAAATCTCCAGCGTCATTAAAGAAATTGTCAGCGTAACTATAGGTAGTCGCATTCCCTGCCGAATCCGTAGAACTTAGCATCTGGCCCGTCGTGTCGTATGTCATGTTCGTTGTAAGGTAATTCGAAGTGCCGCTAACGAGACGCTGAACCTGCGTCAGGTTTCCGCGCGTCAGGTTGCTCGCGCCATAATCCGTGTCGTCATGCTGCGCAACGTTGCTCACAGCGGTTAGCGCGGACCCGTCGTAGGTATTTAAAGTCTTAGCGACCGTATTCGCATTCTTGTCCGTAACGGTAACGCTTGTTCGTCGGTTCACAATGTTAGCGGCCAGGTACGGCGTACCGTTTAAATATCCGTAGGCGGTTGTTCGGTCAGCGGAGGTTGGCAGGCTGCCGCTGTAGAAATTCCAGTCGGCACGTTGCGTAACATTCCCAAAATTTGTAAGATCCCAAGAATATTGGGTTGTTTGATTCAGGCTAATGCCCCCCGTGATCGGAAACGAGACCGTTCTTGACGCCTTGGTCACGAATCCTACGTTGTCATGGTTACCGTTGGAGTAACATGGCGCATTCGGCGGACACAGCTGATTGTAATTCCAAGTTTGAGTGATGGTAGCAAGCAAATTCGAGGCTGATATCGCCCCATTGTAGTATTGCGCCTCGATTGGCCAGGCGCCCGCGTGGATATTGAAAGTGTAAACCACGTTATCGTTGCTGGGCTTTGTTACTGTCAGTTGTTGCTGGCAGTTCACCAAATTCGGGTAACAGGAACTTAAGGTCTCGTAGGAATAACGCCAATTCCCGTCGCTGGTTGTGCGGCTCTGTATCGCGCGGACCATAGAGCTGGTCGCGTCGGCGAAATTTGAAAATCCATAGCTAACAGTGCCTCCCGCCGGCAACTTCATGGAGGCCAGGAGACCGTAGTGACCTGCTGTTGTGCCGGTATCGTACGTAAACGAATAGCTAGACCCGTCCGGAAGAAGGATGGACTGGATCGTTGTGAAGGATCCCGAATACTCGGGATACTGGAACCCAAAGTTTGAATCAACATTCGTTGTTGACGTCGTAACCGTGTAGCGGCTAGTGCCACCCTTCGAATTTAATAAGTCGTAATAGATCACGTTTCCATTGGTTGTGGTCGTGACAGGAATTCGTCCCAAAGTGTCAATCCCCGCCTGAGCGCTACTGTAAGTAAATTGGTTGCCATTCGAGTCATTTAGTTTCGGGGCCGTTGGTACGGTGTCGTTATTCGCAACAACGGTGCCGTCTGGAGCTACTACCCTTACAAAACTATAGTTTGTCACGTACATGTGATACCCGCTCGCATCCACCGCGACCGCATCGCCGTTCGGCGTACTCGTATGGGTAACACACTTAGTAGTATATCCGTGGTACGTAAAAATGCCGAAGGGGTGTATCGTTCCGTCGGGCGCCGTCCAGATGTAATCCGTGTATCTGAGGTACTCGAGCTGGTGGTCCAAGGGACATACCGGCCCTTCTGTGTACGTTAAACCCACGTGACCAACATCACCTGAGGTTACAAGCCGCCATCCCCCCATAGATTGGTGGACGCCGTCTGCCGCAAGGACATTCTGCGGCACCCAAGCGCCGAGAGGATGCGACCAAATGTTGCTATCGTAAACCAGCATAACGCGGTATTGACGATTTCCCCTTTGAGGTAAACTGGCTAAAACAATCTCGAGGTGAAGATCGCCGTTCGCCGTGTCGACAAATCCTTTCTCCACAGGCAAGTTTGTAGCAAAAGTCGGAGTGCCTATACTCGACAGATAATTATCGTCCTGTGCGAGGACGGACCTCGCGGCTGGGCCGAGTATCAGTGCAACGAACACAATCGTCACAGCCCCTAGGGTCCAGGCAGTCGATAATCGGTCGTGTATCGTTGGACTGATTTTGGTCCACCTATCGCGCATGCTGTTCCTCCTCAATTTCGAACTGCGAGTCCTGTATGCCGGTGTTGACAATTATGCTGTTCAACTGAAGTATCCAAGTTTCATGCCCGCTGATTGCTTCGGACATCGCGTAGGGCATCATCACTCCGTCAACACTCCGATAATCGGAGTAATGGATCTCGTGCGGAATAAGTTTGGGAATCAGATCGCGCGTCATCACGATTTGGTATGTTTCGGCGTCAATGAAAAAGTCCATCGTGACGTATTGCGTCACCGGATCGTCTCGGCCGACGGCGTTCGGAAGAATCGCTTGCACCCGGACTACATGGGTCGGCCGATCTGCCACCTCTGTGATGCCCCTGTAATAGAGACCCAGCGATGAGTTATTCAAAGCAATCAGTAATCGCAAATGCGGCATGGCGAGAGCCTCTAGCGTCATTGGGGCTTGTTCGTGGACGCGCCGCAAGACCCCATTCTCTCTCTGGACCGTCATACCGCCCTCGATTATGGCTATCGATCGCACTCCGCTCGGGAGAGTCGAATCGAAACGAAACCTGTCGAGTCCGCGGTCACTTATCATCACCGCGCCTTGAACGTCGTCACTCCCGTGGTATGTAATAGTTCCCTGAGACTTATAATCGGCAATTGCGAATATGGCGTTTGCGCCCCCTGCAACCCTAATAGCTTGGTCCACCACGCTGACGGCCTGAGAATCTTTGAGTGGATCGATCGAGGGGTTCTGGGCCCAAGTCTGCGACGAAAGAAATAGGGCCAGAACGACGATGACCGATGGCAAGAGACGCATGTTTTCCTCCCGAGATCAGCAGTGCAAGCCGGACGATTCCATGTTACTGTTTCGTTGTCAAGGCAATTCAAATAATTTATTCTGTGTCAATTAATCGATGGAGAATAGCTCACATTCAGCGGACAACTTAGGACGTCATCAAGTTTTTCCGGATTCTGAGAAATGTCGGCCTCGCTCGGATTCCCCGGTGACGAATTCGTTCAAATACTGGTAAAAAGAAGACGTCGTGCTTACGTCCGACGGCTTACGAAGTTGCTGGAGGCGCGTGAGCGCGACGTCGCTGACACGTGGTTTTGGATCTCCGATTTCCAGAGTCAGGAAACTGAGGGCATTCGTTATGAGGCTGGGTCTCAGAAGATTGTCAATAATGTTTGCGGCGCTTTCAGGCCTGTGGTTAGCCGCCACAATTGTCCCGGTTCTCTACGCAATCTGCTTTCCTGCGGCGGATTTTCAGCAGATTGTCCGCGCCTTACGGTTGCAAACTGCCCCGCCTCCGCTGGCTATCGTCAGTGTCCAAACCACAATTGAGAGCGCGGGCCCTCTCCTCCGAGCAGTTCAGGTCGGATACTTCTCAAAGCTGACAATCACAGTGCAACTCAATTCGGAACGCAAGTCCAGGAGAACGCAGCAGAGCTATCTGGCCTCTTTTGCCCGGATTCGAAAGCCTGTGCTCTTAATCATCGAACGTGAGGAACAGGATGGCGTTGTGCGCCGGTATGAAATTGGCGAAGGTGAACCCTTCAGCCTAGTTCGGAGCCTCGGCATTCCCATAGTGGTCTTCGCTTGCGCGCTTTATATGCTAAACAGGAAGCCCCAGACCCCTTAAAAGTTCTACAACTCTTTCCCATCCCACTCATCCGGTCACGAGTACGGAGATCATTGGAAACACGGTATTGGGAGCCTATCTCATCGTGCCGCTCCCATAGACAAACCTGGCAAATGGCCTCGCATCGCGCCTCTATCTTGCAACCCCGCGTCTGCGTTAGTTGAAGCGTTCTGTGCCTGCAGGGCTGGCTGGCGAGTGTTGAGTTATGATTTTCAATCGGAGCTAAAATTTGATTCCCATCGGGCGCTCCAGAAAATCTTGTTTCCCTCTAATAAGTTAGCGATTGGTCGCGGCGGAGAAAGGCGGCAATAAGAGAACGAGACTTAAGGGTGGCACCAGGTGGCTCGCCGCTGAAAATGACACGCGTACATCGGTGCTTTGTTGGGTCGGTGCCATAATGTGTTCGTGAACGCGCAGAGAAGATTGGCCTAATTGAAGCTTGAATTTCTGAATAGAATCATCATTTCTCTCATAATATTTCAGTACCCAGGTACGAGCGGTGGGGACGGGCCTGGTACGATTCAGATGCTCTACTATCAGGTGGAATACAAGGCTGACGCGGAGAGTGTTCTACACCGCAACCTCGATCGTGATCAGGGCTTGGGTCTAGGGCAGCGAAAGTTGGATTTCCGCTTGCCGCAAGAGCAGTCGAGCGCGTTAGTGGTGTCGCTTTCTCATGTTGGGGAATTGTGGGCCTTTTAAGCCATTCCTATCTTTTCGCCCCAGTCCGTCCCCACACGCCAAGCCAAGCCATTTCCGTTATATGCGAAAATCCCGAGCAGTCAGGATGCGCCTGCGATTGTCCCAATATAGCAAACCAACTGACACCAGAACTGACACTAGAATTCTTCCCTGATCGGAGAGTAGAACGCTTTTTGCCGACCAAGTACGTCTTGTTTTACCTTCGGCGCTTCGGACATGGGTTCGATCCCCACCGCCGCTACCAACATCTTCCTGATTCTCTTGTAGTTGGAAAAACCCGAGGGCGCACCAGGGCGCATTAAGAACCCTCTTTCGCGTTCCTCAAGCCACCTGCGCTGGAATCACCAAACGAACGACTTTGCTGTTCGCTTCGCGGAGTGCAGTAGGTACGGCCTGCGTGTAAATATTCATGGTCGTGCGAATATCTGCATGCCGTAACAGTTCCTGTTGTCCACGGCCATAATGAAGGTCCCTCGGGAAGAACACCTGCCTGGTGAGCACGAGCGCTGCCGAAGCTTAAGGCCCTCGGTTCAAAGTGGCGATTATTCGTTGTGTTCCAGAGTATTCTTGATGGCGGTCAGCGATTTTGGAGAGGAGAGGCTGACCGGTCAGCTGCGACCTTTCGGACGATGGCCCCCTTGAACCTGTGAGGCCCGCCTGTTCGGAGCCGATAGCCATGGTCAAGTAGAATCCCGGCTGCTTCGGAAAGGGCACTGTCTACATTTGCGACGAAAATCGAATTATGGTGGAATACTTGAACGGCATCTTTTTAAAAGAGTTATTCATCCGTTCTCTGCAACATGACAAGTATTTGTCTTCTTAGGGGACCGAACCGAAAGTAGTCCTCTAATTGTCACAACGAAGAACTTGTGATTGGTCAAATTTTGTCACGCGCGCGGCCGGAAGGGCTGCAGACAACGCAGACATTATCAGGATGAAGGCCGCAACCTCTATAAGAATAAGTGCTTGCTTCTGGGGCTCTATGTGATAAAAGAACGGCTCAATCGGCTTTTCTGCAAGAAAGAACATTCCGAAACCTATAAGCAATCCGCCACTCGCCGTCGCCAGGGCGCGCCTCAATATCCGCTCACATATGATTAGGGTGTGTTCACCCAATGCCATGCGAATTCCGATCTCCTGCCTGCGCTGCGCCACGGAATACGAAAATGAAGTGTAAATGCCCGCGCCTGTCAATAAAAGGGCTAGGCTACCAAAAACCGTACTTATTATCGCGAGTGTCTTTTCAGATGCGGTGCTCAAGCGCACTTCGTCTGCCAAGGTGTCCGTTTCGAGAAACGAATCTTTGGGGTCCAAGAGAGCAAATAGGTCACGGACGGGTCTAATAATCGCCGATGGGTCCGCTGAGCGAGTTCGTACGTACATGACAACTAACCCGAAACTCTTTCCGAGAATATAGAATGTGGGAGGGACTGGTTCTCGTAACGAGCGGTACTTTGCGTTGCCCACGACTCCTATAATCTGGAATTCCGGGCCGACCGTGCTTTCCAGGCCGGAACCGAAATACTTACCTATGGGATTTTCGTTCGGAAAAAAACGAGTTGCAAATGCTTCATTTACGACTGCCTTGACCGGCATGGCTGTAGAATCGTGCACGTCGCCGAAGTCTCGTTCGACAGAATCATCTGTGTCGCTGAAGGTTCGACCCGTCACAAGCGGTATCCCTAACGTGGTGAAATAAGCCGTGGACACTATATTCTCACTCACATTCAGAAAGTCTCCGCGCGTCGCGCGTTGACCCGCGGGCATTACGGTAGCGCCCAGGCCTTTCCCTCGTAGGACACCGCGGGATGCAAAAGCGACAGACTCAACGTCCGTCATTTGCATAGTTCTCTCTCTGAGTGTCCTGAGCAAAGCCTCCTCAGAATTGGGATCATAGCCTGCAGATCCCATATCAGCCGTGAAGGTGGCAACTCTTCGAACATCAAAACCAGGGTCGGTCCCATGCAATGTCCGAAACGATTCAACTAACAAGGCCGCACCGAAGAGCAAAAAGGTACATAAAGCAGTCTGACTGACAATCGACGCCTTATGCCATGTTGAAGTACTGGTGAATCGCGATCCTCGCAAGAATTTATCTAACTGGGTGTCCGACATTATAACTGCAGGAAGTAGACCCACGAGAATCAATACGACCACTAAGAGGGAACATGAGAACAAATATATCCGCCAGTTCATGTTCAGATCGATTGCAATCGGGACAAGTGATGTGCTTAGATCGCGGATCGGTGGAAGCAAATGGAAAAGTAGCGGAGCCGCCAGTCTTGTGAAAATCAATCCACCTAAAGCTCCCAGGACGGTCAGCAAGGCCGATTCCACCAGTAATTCCCTTACGATGAGTAGTTTTGTGGCGCCTAATACTTGTTTTATCGCCATCTCGTGTTGTCTTCGAATAGTTCTCATGAATTGTAAGCCGGCAATGTTGACGCAATCTACCAGCAGCAAAACAACGGTCGCCGACATCACCAATTCAAGAATCTTGCCAAAACGCTCGCGTAGAATCGACTCTCCGCGTTTTAAGGATTGTAAAGACACACCTCTCTTGACAAGAACCGAGACGGTCTGCGGCGACTCTTTCAGGACATTACTGTAATAGTCTCCCATTTCCGAACTCCAGATCGTTAAGGCTTCTGATGCCGCTTTCTGAAGACTAACGCCAGGCTTCAGGCGAGCGCCAAGCTCAAAAGACAATTGGTCGGGACTGAGACGTTCCAACAATGAGTACGAACTGAGCGGAATACGGACGTCGGAGGAAGTATCAACCGTAAAGCCATGAAAAGACCGCGGCATGACTCCAACAATGATGAACTTATGACCGCTAATACCAAGTAGATGCCCAAGGACATCGCGTTCACCGCCGAAGTCCTTTTGCCAAAAATCATAGCCGAGCACCGCAGGTGGAGGCTCCTCATTCGCAGTGTTGTCTGTCGAGTTCAATGTTCGACCTAAGAAGGCGGGGACGCCTAGTGCCGCAAAGAAGCCCGGAGTCACAGCGCGCACGCTAATAGGGTGAGGTGGGCCCGGATCCGTAAGAGAGTAGTGAGAATAAGCACCGGTTTCGCCAAAGACATCCGCAAGTGTAGTGGATCTGCTCTGCAATGCATAATAGTAGGCAAGTGGCAAGCTGCTGACTGGACCAATTCTAGGTATGATTTGAACAATCCTCACTAGTTGTTCTGGATGAGGACTATCCAGTGGCTTGAGCAGTACTGCGTCGAACAGGTCGAAGACCAACATGCAAGCACCAATGCCCAAAGCGAGAAGGGTCACTATGCCAAAAGTAGACCCCACATTTCTCGTCAGTAATCTGACTGCTGATCTCAGATCGTTCACGGTTTCCTATTCCAGTTTTGCGCCGGGCATCACCAAGCAATGACTCGTGTGATTCTTCTGCATCGCTATTCGCGTTATCTGTCCTTCCAGAATTTTGCTCAAGCACTGGTACAATATTTGTTCATCTAAATCAAATGGGTTTTGTAACATTCTGTTTATATGCATATGGACATAACTGTGCACGAGCTGATCGGGAGCTTTACAGAGCAGACCTTTGTCCTTAAGGTTATGAAGGCGAGCGACGATATTTTTCGTTTCGCTCGATCGAATTTCGAGAAGCTGTCTCACCCGTGAAATCGTGGGGTCGCCAGCCTCTCGATCCCCAAACAGTGCCGTTATCTCGTTCCGGCTCGCGCGCAGCGTGTCGCTGATGCCTTTGTTGATGTTTTCATGTGTCTTAAGACGTTTCGTAAGCATATTCGCTAATGACAGAGCAGCTATTTTGCGCCTTGGCATATCCAAACCGAAGTCAGACCACATAGCGTCGACGCCTCTCATAGCGACTATCCAGCGCAACCTCGGACGCGTTTCAGCTAGTGTCTTTATTAACTGTATTACGGTTTCGCTGTCTTTATAGAAAAGATCTTCAGAGAGCGCAACTCCCTCCACGCCTCCATATCGCTCGATCTCTCGATCGTAGGTATCGACCTCGACCTTCCATGACGTATGCGTCTTAAGCAAAGATTCGAATTTTTCCGTTAAAGCTGGAAGGAATTCGTGGAGAAGCCTTGAAGGTGTCCCTTGCACTCGAATTCGCAAATGATGATGGGGCTCGGCATAACGGATAAAAAACCACCGGGAAATTAAGCCATTTGCCAGGGACTCTGAAATTAGGGGGTAGATGACCTCTAGCAGAATTTCGTCAAGGCGCGAAATGCCTCCGTAGAGCTTTGCGTATAGCCATTCGCCCCCTGGGGGCGCGTTCCTAACTCCTGTATGTATTGACGAACAAGCTGAGCCTAGAATGGACGCGGCGTGACCATTTGTATCTTGGAATCGATTGGGGCGGCGCACAAAGGGTAGGATGATCTCATGACGAAACGAGCCGTCCGACCCAGCTATACACTTGTCATCCTCAATCATTTCGCGGAAGATCGCTTCTTTCCTACGCTTTAGAATATGTACACACGAGTCTACGCTCAAGAAATTATCGAGATCAACTGGCAGGTCTTGATCTCCTTCACTCAAGACGATCCATCTAGGCATGTTGAGACGATTTCTGATTTCCTGTACTGCAGTGAAACAATTATAGCGATCCCGTTCTCGGCTAATAGGCCTCATCTCTTCCGATTTGATCACCCACCGCGATGGCGACAATATAACTCGACCGGCTCGCACTCGTGGTAAAAACGGCAAAGCCTCGAGCGGCCCCCAGTCAAAGAGCGGCACATTCTGGTGGGGTTCGTGCTGCATATAGCAGAGAAAACGGTAAACCGGGTCATACGACCTTTGATCGTATGCATGAGCAGAGGTCAACCTGGGGATAACTCTTTTTTTTAGCGATTCGGAATAAAGGATAATCTGATCGCTAGAATCAACTGATACCAATAGGTCGGTAATCGGCAGCTGCCGTGTCGGAGAACTACCCGATCGCGCGAGGTAAACAATTTCATATTCGCGAAGGTGAGGCCTCGATGCGATATTTCCAGTCCTCCCGTTCGGAAGATGGATTATCTCCGCATACGCGGCTTCGGGATTGTTCTGCTCTTCCTCATAAATGTGTTTGCGTACTTGCTTTTCTAACTCTGGATCAGTATTACAAAAATCACATTCACTTAATGCGATCTGAATCATGTAATCAGTAAAACGCTGATTTTGCGCTGCACCGAGAACGCAATGCAACCAAACGGCAATCTGTTGGACGAGCAGGGGCATTGCCGGTTCGGTGAGATCAGTGTGTATCTCAAGTGAATACGAACAGCACGTCACCACGTATCAGGGGATAGGAAACAAGACGTGACCAGGACAATCCATGAGACCGCTTCCACTATAGCTTCGGGCTCAACCGATCGGTACAACACCATCCAGTACATTGATTCGACGATGCTTCCACGGGGAGAATTATCTGTTGGCCGCTCACAAGGTAGCCAGGGCAGCTTTCTGGCTGATCTAGCTCTAGCGAGGGATTTTAGCTTTTGTTTTGAATGCAGGGTGGGTTCGAGCTTCGACCGATTTAGACCACCGCGTTTACCAGAAGTTGGTGCCATTCCACTAAGCTGTCGAGCGTGGTTCATATCGCTTTCGGTCAATCCCTTTCCGGACTGACGGGAAGAGGCTGATCGGGCCCCAAGCCGTGAGAAAAGTCGCTGCAAACTCTGCAAGAAGTCGCTGCGGCTTCGTTCTCAGAATGATGCCCGCGGTGGCGTGCACGATTTCATGCACGCATGCTCGGGCTGCCAGATCACCCATTAGGAGGATTCATTCATGAGTCTGAAATTGAATCTCGGTCTTTCCCTTGTTGCTGGCCTACTTGGCGGCTTCATGTCGTACAGTTTGTTTCCCCGAGTTTTACACGCGCAGGAGCAGGCCCCGGCGCCGAAAACGATCACAGCGGAGCGATTCATTCTCAAGAATGAGCAAGGCACCACTGTTGGCGTCTTCGGCCTCAAAGATGGCAAAGCCAACATCACCCTCTTCGATTCCACGGGCCGTGTGATATGGAGCACCGAGGTCAGGCCAACAACCGTCCGGCATTAATAGCCGAGGGCTGATCACGCAAGGTTTTTTTTGATGAACTGTTTTGTCTTTTTCTCGATTGGTTTGCCTTGCTGACCAACCCCAACAGCAGTCCATCACAACACGGAACGACATGAATCGCGACCCCACTCCGATGGTACGGGCAGATACAGTTCCACCTAGGTTTCATTCCACCACCGCCCTCGGATTATCCTGCACAGCCTGATTGTGGAGTCGTTCTACGTTTTGGCAATTGATGGAAATCAACGAGCAACTCTTGCTGAGTCCCAGGATTCAGAGCTGCTATGGGAAGCCATCTACGAGGGGCTACCGGTGATCTTTCTGACTGAGAGTGGTTTGAACCAGCGCTAGGAAAACGATTCGATCTCGCCTACATCAGGCAGTGCGGCTGGTGGCGATCATTGCTGCCGGTGTGGCAACGTTTCTCCTCACGACTGTCTCCGCTAAGGATTGAGACTTTTTCAAGGCACACTTTGCAGGAAAGGAACTGCAAAGTGGAAAGAAAATGGAAAGAGCGATACAGCCGGAAATTGCGTTGCCGAGCGTGGAGCAGATGAACGCGTGCGAATACACAGTCAGGTTGTCGCGAGAACTGCGCGTATGCCGCACTGTGTATAATCGTCCCGGGGTAGTCAAAATGTTCACTTACAAATTTGTCGGACTGGACCGGGCGGACGCTACGACCCCGTATTACTGCGGGAGCCTTCCCGCGAAGCCGGAAGTCGGTCACATCCTCGTCTACGACGAAACCACGAATCGTTACGAGGTCGTCGGAATCGACGGCGAGGGTTTGGTAGGCGAAGGCGATGGCTATCCCGAACAACGAGAATTGGCGTGGGCTGAAATCGGCACGGGAAAATCCGTTCCCACACTTCGGCTACGGAGACTCGCTGCCAGTGAGCCACGATCTGCTGCGGCAGAGATGAAACCGACAGGGAGGTCTTTTGATGCCGACGAAGCGAAGAGATACAGTCAAGAGAATCGGAAAACCCGGCTATCTGCGGCCGGAAAGTAGCCGAACGACGTCTCACCAGAGTGGAAAAGGAACAAGGTCGCAACCCTTTGGCAGTCGTTTAGCCACAATCGCGAAGCTAAACTTCTCCGCAAGACCGTCCTGTTGTTGCTTCAGATTCGTCAGCTCGAGTTGCAGGTCGGAAGCAAGTTCGCGATAGCTGTTACGCAGCTCATCCATAAAGTTCACTATGTCCTGTAGCTGTTTCGGTTGCCCGTTCGCCAGTTGTTGGCTCCCGTTGGTCAAGTATGCGCCTTTCTCGTGCGGTCGCACCAGCCATTGACCTGAAGGGTGCCGCGTGCTCCGGATTTTGTTGTTTTCTGTTCCACCATTGATTCATCGTCTCGAACTTTCATTGCACCACTACGCAAAGTCGATTTCGGGAAATGCAATTCGGTGATCCGAAAAGTTAACGATTCCGAGTTACCTCAAATCTGAAGGTTCGCAAATCGTATAACTCGGGGAGGCGTGTTCCCCTTTTTCCGTGACGGCACCTCTCTCGCGGTCCTCGGCAGGATCGCCGCTCACTACACGTCGGGAGAAGCCATGTCCGTCGCCAGAAGTTTCGCCAGTACCGGCGGGGCAAGCTGCTGTAGCGCGATTCCCACGGCAGAAGATCGGCTATTTCCGGAATCCTGCAAAGAAACGGCGGCGCTTGTGTTTTCTGTGTTGTTCCAGGAGCTGCCGCTTAATCGCCGTCGGTCCCGGTCTTTACGACGTTGGGCTTGGGAATGAAGTCCGCATCGGCGACTGCTTTCTTGGCTTCGCCTGGCTTGCGCACATCGGCGAGATACTTCTGTGTGGTCGCCAGTGATTCGTGCCCTAGTTCCAACATCAGCGTCGGCAGTGGGACTCCTGCAAGGTGGCGCCGGCTGGCCCCGGTCTTGCGGAGCTTGTGAAGTTCGGTGTGGAACTTCACCCCGGCACGCATCGCAATCCTCTGGAGCCGGCGCAGGAGATGCTGATCCGGGTTGCCGTTGCGGTTCGCGAAGAGCAAGACGTCGTAGTCCGCTTTCTTGCGCTTCCGGCGATCGTAGATGGCGTCCGCGAGACGCTCGCTGATCTCGACCGTGCGGGTCTTGTGGTGCTTGCCATACAGAGTTAGCGTTGTTCCGGTCACGTCGCGGTAGCGGCACCTGTACGCCTCGTGATCACGCGCCATCGTGCCAATGAAAAAGTCGAGCAGGAACGTGTCCTCGACACAGGCATGGCCGTAGAGCTCACCAAGTTCGTCGTCCGTGTGGGCGACGACCTTCTTCTCGTGATACTTCGGTTCCTCGTTCTTCTTGAGGAGCTTCGTGACGCCGAACTCCTTCAGAAAGATCCGCACATCCCCGACCTTGTTAGCGAGCGTGCGCTCCGGGTTGCCGTGCTTCCGCTTGGGCACGGGCTGCTTCCTGAGCCAGCCCATATAGTCGAGCAGCGGCTGCTTGTTTTCCCGGCACTCGTCCAGGTAGGCGACACCACAGTGCTGGATGAAAGGTTCAACCGCGGCGCGGTACTTGCGGATCGTCCTGGAGTCCAATCCGCGTTTCTCGCAGTTCGAGAAATACTTCTCGGCAGCCGCTGACAACGTGAGCCGATCAAAGGTCGCTTGCATAGTCGAGCTCGGCGCCGGAGCCGTTCCGCGCAGACGCTGGAACTCCTCGGCGTCGAGCCGGGCGTTCCGCTGGCGTTGTGCTTCCAATGCGTCGGTGCCGACGAGAATCCACTGCTTCTTGTGGTGAAGGTAGTAGGCGCCTTCAGGATGTTCTTCTTCCTTGCCGCCGACGAGGCATCGGTTGAATTTGATTTTTCCGTTCGAGTAGAAGGCAGCCCTGCAGTAGCGCCAAGAGCCATTCTTGAACTTGACGTACTTGTAGATGGTGAATTTGGACTGAGCCATAAGAATCTCCTGGTGGTCAATACTGAAAAACTGACCAGTTGGAGATTTCTTAGGAAAAGATTTTAGGAAGGCTCTAACCCACTGATTCTAAAGCAATGGCGGAGAGGGTGGGATTCGAACCCACGGTTGAGTTTCCCCAACACACGCTTTCCAAGCGTGCTCCTTAAACCGCTCGGACACCTCTCCGCCGATGGAGCTTCAGAAGCCTAACAAATTGAAGCCCGAGCGGCAAACCCCGGTTCTGGACATGCAAACCGGGAATGCTGCAGACATCTCTGCATCGTCGAGCGTTAGCTCGAAAGTGTGAATTTAACGTGTGCGCGTCGGAGTAACAAATCGGCAGCAGGTCTGCTACACTTTTGTACCCCGTTCCGGGGTAGTGCAATTGGTAGCACGCCAGCCTTTGGAGCTGGTTATCCTGGTTCGAGTCCAGGCCCCGGAGCCACCCGCTTTCCGTGTAGGCGCAGCCCTCCGCAGAGCGCGAAATGTACGTGGAGATTTTCGGGGAAAAACCTAAAGCTTCTATGCCGCGTTATCACGCCGCGATTTGGGCGGCGGCACAATCTTCAGTTCCGTAAGCCGCTTCGTTTTAAGATGCTGTTCGCTGCGGCGAAGCAGCTTCTCAAACTCCTGCTCAGAGCAGACGCCACCCGCAGGTAACGTTTTCAGATTTGAAGTCATGATTTCTCCTTCCGGGCGCCCACACGCGAGTGCCACCCTTCCGGAAGCTAATGTGCACGGAAGGGTAGACCTCGAATTGTGATGTGTCAAGAATTTTCCGCCCTG
>JBAQGJ010000129.1:0-107711 GCA_049287725.1 Candidatus Acidiferrales bacterium
GCGGTCTTTTGGGGTGAGGCAAAATGATTCGCCGGGAAATTGGTCGCTTCCTAGAGCCTCTCAACGCGATCTATTTTCGACACTTTTTCGTACATGGACTTTTTCCGCAGCCTGTTCAGGTGGGCGCATTTGGTTTTGCAGTCGCAGAACCCAGCATGCCGTGCCCGCCGCGTCCGTGGCCACCCGCCTTTCTCTGCGCCCTCTGCGTCTCTGCGGTATTCCTCGCAGTCGCAGTTGGAAACACACAATCCGCCACCAGCCCTTGCCCGTATTAACCAACATGTTATAATAGACCAGCGCCACTATTGCGCGCGACCGAGGACGGAACATGCACCAAGCATCGCCGATGACGACGCCGGACAAGCAACCATCACCCTCCCACTCAGGGAATCCCACAAGCTGCACACCGCAGCCGTCCAATCGGGAACGCCGCTGCCCCACCGCAGAACGAAACACACCCTCAAACGCTCAATTCACCCCAATGTCACAATGTTACATGCGCGAAAATCCCGCCAAAATCAATCGCAAACCCCGCCGATTAGAAATCACTGTATCTCTCACAAAACAAACATCCACGCCACAAATCAATCGCAAACATTTCAACACTTCCCTGCAACGCCACGCGCACCGCAATTTCCAAATCTCTGCCCTACCGCTGACTCACCCCGCACGATAGAATCCCACCCCATGACCAAACAATTCACCAAAGAATTGATTGCCGCAATCTGTGTCTGCACCCTCGTAGCCGTCGCCGCCCTGGCAGCCCCGCCGAAATCCACCGGCCCACACGCGCCCGCCGGCCCCGCCAAACCCTACGTCGTCCCCGACCTCGCCCAACGCGTCGCCAAATTTAAACTCGTCCACATGCCTTTCAATTCCCAAGGCCTCACCCCGCGCCAAATCAAAATGGTCCAGAAACTAGTAGACGCTTCCGGCCTCCTCGACTGCATTTACTGGCGCCAAAGCGATCCAGAAGGCCTCAAACTCTACCTCTCGCTGGCAAATAGCAAAGACCCCCAAGACGAACTCCTCCGCCGCTACCTGAAAATCAACGGCAGCCGCTTCGATCTCATAGACGACGACAAACCTTTCGTCGGCACGCGACCCATGCCCCCCGGCCGCGGATTTTTCCCGCAGGACATGACCAAGGAAAAATTTGACGCCTACGTCGCGAAGCACGCTGAGCAAAAGACGGCGCTGTATTCGCCCTATACAGTGGTACGCGATAAGCCGCACACTCCCGACGGCTCGGATTTGGTCGCTATCCCGTATCACGTCGAGTACCGCGAATTCCTCGAGCCCATGGCCAAAGACCTTCGCGAGGCTGCGGATCTCAGCGACGATCCCACTTTCGCAAAATTCCTCCGCCTGCGTGCCGACGCTCTCCTCACCGACGACTATTACGCGAGCGATATCGCCTGGCTCGATCTCGCAAATCCAAAATTCGACGTAGTCTTCGCGCCCTACGAGGTCTACGACGATTCGCTCCTCGGCGTGAAAACCACCTACGGCGCCTCCGTCATGATCCGCAACGACGCCGAAAGCGAAAAGCTCGCCCTCTACCAGAAATATGTTCCGGAGCTGCAGGAAGCGCTGCCGTTGCCCGCCGCCGATTTGCCCAGCCAGCGCGGACAGCATGCGCCCATGGAAGTGGTGGATTCGCCCTATCGCGCGGGCGATCTTCTACACGGTTATCAAGCCGTCGCGGATAATCTCCCCAACGATCCCCGCATCCACGAGGAAAAAGGTTCGAAGAAAATGTTCTGGAAGAATTTCATGGACGCGCGTGTGAACTACATCATTCTTCCGCTCGCGCAACGCGTGATGCGCGCCGACCAGGCCGCCATGGCCAGCGGCGAAGGCTACATGGCCGACACGATCATGCACGAAATCTCGCACGGCCTCGGCCCCACCTTCGCCCGCACCCCGCAGGGGAAAGCTCCGATCAATGAAGCCATCGGCTCCGCATACTCCGCGCTCGAAGAATCAAAGGCGGACGTCGTTGGAGAATTTTGCTACGGCTGGCTGATTGACCACGGCGCGGTTCCCAAGGAAAACCGGAACACTACCTATGCTTCCTACGTCGCGGGAATTTTCCGCACGGTGCGTTTCGGCATCGCCGAAGCCCACGGCCAGGGCGAAATCATGCAGTTCAATTACTACACGGAACAAGGCGCCATCCGCCGCGATCCCGCCACAGGCCTATATGAAATTGACTTCGATAAAATGCCCAAGGCGATTGCGTCGCTAGCGAAGGAGTTGCTGGAACAGGAAGCCACCGGAGACCGCGCCCGCACCGAAGCCTGGTTCAAAAAATACGGCCAGATGCCCCCGGAATTAACCGCCGCGCTAGCCAAAACCACAGACATCCCGGTAGACATAGACCCCGAATTCGACTTCAACCCGCAGCTAAAATGAAAAGGTTTTGTAGCGGCGCACTTCAGTGCGCCACTTGTGGCGTAGCAAAAAACGAAGATTGTAGACAAATTGCGGAAAGGTGCAGCGGCTGTCATCCCGAGCGTAGCGAGGGATCTGCTTTTCGCCAAAACCGTGAGTGGGCACCTTCAAGTGGGGGCATTCGATGTTTCCCCAGGCCAGCGGCGCCCCTACAAAATCTCGCGAACTCCCTCGTCAATCGAAATATCCGTGTGCGGAAATCCGTTGATATTGAATTTCTCCCCAACGCCCTGATGAAAATGAAAAAACCGGCTGATGTGATAATCCTCATCAAGCACGTCGAACGCCCTCTCAGCCTCCTGGTGTGAAAGGCCCAGCGATGAGATCGGCACCAACTTCCCGTAGCCGCCCGCTACCGCCAGATATTTATCCACCACTTCGCGCAATTCCATTTTCAGATCCAGACGTACGCCCCGGCTTCGCCGTACGGCAAATTCATATAAAAAATATTCGCATCGCTGATGCGCGCAAACGCCGCCAGCAAATTCCGCGCGCCGTGTTTCGCGCAATACCACTCCCCCGGCGCCGCAACAATCTGCTCCACGTCATCCAGGCTCGGCACCTGCTCGCGCGAAAGCCACAACCACTTCGCCGGGAATCCGCACTCGCCGCATACCGCATCATCCTGCTTCAAGCGCGCAGCGATCGCTTGCGCCACTTCGGGCCGCAAGCCCGCCGCCTCGAAATCCGGCTGCCCCACGAAAAAGTACTGCGTGAAAAGTTCCGCATCTGGTTCGAAAGCGACTACGCGGCCCTCGAACGATTCGAGGTCAGCAAGCACCGCGCTCTCCAAGCATTCGCGGCACAGCGTGATCTCAGGCCGTACCAAATCACTCCGCTGCGCTCGCTTGCCTTTCACATACAACGTGTCGGGCAGCAGCGTTGCGATCCACCCGCATTCCTCACCCAGGTGAACGCATTCCGGCGGCGTGCCCTTCAGCCACGCCCACCAGTTGCGGCTGCGCGGCAAAATTTCGATCCCGGGATATGCCTCGTCGTACGAAATCCGGCTCAAGGTGTTCCGCGCGCCAAGCGCCTCCAACGCCGTATAGTAACAGACCGCCGCAACAAAGCGCGCGCGCGGCAAACCCGCATTCAAGTCTCGCCGTCGTTTCCTCGGTGCTCTCCGATTTTTCTCGGTGCGCTCTGTGTTTAGCTTTTCCCGTTGCCTTTGCAGCGTTTGTCCGCGCCGGGAGCATCGGCTATCATAGTTCGGTACGAAATAAGCGCTCGCAATTTTTCGTTCGCTAAACGAACAGGGAGGATCGGGAATGGCAATCTCAGTAGGGGCGGCCGCGCCGGATTTTACGCTAAAGGATCAGAACCAGAAGGAAGTGAAGCTCTCGGAATTCAAGGACAAGAAAAACGTGGTGCTCGTTTTCTACCCGCTCGACTGGAGCCCGGTGTGCACCAACGAGCACGCTTGCTTTGTAAATGACATGAAGCGCTTCGAACAGCTCGACGCGCAAGTCCTCGGCATCAGCGTGGACAGCGCCTGGTCGCACAAAGCTTTCGCGGAAAAAATGGGGATTCACTATCCGCTGCTCGCCGATTTTCAGCCGCGCGGCGCCGTCGGCGAAAAATTCGGCGTGTATCTGGCGGAGAAAGGCATCACCGGCCGGGCCATCGCCATCGTGGACCGCTCCGGAAAAATCGCCTGGTTCAAAAACTACGACATCCCGACGGTTCCAGACCTCAAAGAAGTTTCCGAGGCGCTCGCGAAGTTGAATTAGTGCAGTAGAAGTCGAATTAGTGTTTACCGGGTTCGGGGGAAGGTCGCGCTGCTGGTTTGGCCCGGTTACTTCGCCGCGGCGCCTTTGTCGGGCGCCGCAGAGGACGAAGCAGCGGGAGCGGGCGCGCCGCCAGCGCCTTGCGAAAACGTGCGGATGTAATCCACGAGCTGCCAGCGCTGTTCCTCGCTCAGCTTTTTCTTGAACGAGGGCATCGGCCGATGCCCTTCCGAAATTTTCCAGAAGAGTTCCCCGTCGGTCTGCCTGCGCATCGCTTCTGCGTCCGTGAAATCAGAGGGCTGCAAGGAAAGCTTGTCGGCCCGCGGACCTTTTCCGTTGCCGTGTTCTCCATGGCAGTTCTGGCAGCGATCCATGTAGATGTTCATTCCCGCGGCAATCGTTTGCGGCGTCGCCTCAACGGGATTGGGCATCTGCCGCGCCTGTGCCGGCGCGCTCCAATCGCTCAGCGCATAGACCATGATTCCGCCCGCGATTGCCACCATGACGAATACCAGAAAGATCCCCAGCACTTGCGATCGCGACGGGAATTTAGGTTTGCCTTCAGCGGGATTGTCGGCGGTCATCTCTAGTGAGTCTTGGCTGTGGAATCTCTCAGCCCCGTAAAATTCTCGCATTGCGATGGAGGATTTTCAACCGCAGGACGCCGAATTAGCGAGCGGCGTGGATGGCGTGGAAAACTGAAATGGCGACGATCACCAGCATGGCCACGACGTAAACCCGTAGACACCACAGCAAGACTCGCGTCTTCACCGATAGCTGTTGCCGCCCGAAATGCGTGCGCCGCTTGGCCGCGACCACCTGGTCCGCCTCGAGCAAGGACAGCACGGCGCGAGGATCCTGCAGCGTCAATTGCTCGGAATCGACTTCGACGCCGCTAAGCGCGCGTTGGCTTTCCGAAGCGCCTGCGTATGGTGAATTCAAGTTCTAACCTCTCGCGTAAAATTCTATTTCAAACACGCCAGCTCAAACCACAAAACCAATTATCCTCCCAGCCACTTCGGAAACACAGTCGCGACGCCGAACCCCAACCCCGCGACAATCAACAGCACTGTGACGCTGACGCCTGCGAGGTTGGTCCAAAAGCCGTTGACGTGCTCGCCCATCACCTCGCGGTCGTTGACCAGCAGCAACAGAAACGCCAGCGCGGGAGGCATCGCCAGAACTGCGATCACATTCACCGTCAAGACCACGAACTCCAGAGGAAAGCGCGGGATCAGCACCAAAGCCGCGGCTGCGCTCGCTGAACCCAATAGCGTCAGATAAAACGGCCACGCCTCGCGCAATGGGCGGTTGAGGCTGTGCCCAGTTTGCAGCACCTCGCCGAAGGCATACGCGGATGACGTCGAAATCGCGATCGCCGCCACGATTCCTGCTTCGAAGATACCCAAGGCAAAGAGCGCTGCGCCGGCATGGCCGATCAAAGGCTCCAGCGCCTCCGCAAATTGCGCAGCTTGAAAATCGGCGGCGTTAATGCCGTGATGAAAGAGCGGCACGGTGGCGAGAATCGCCGCAATGGCGAACACGGAAGCGAGCAAAGCTCCAAGAAACGTATCGAAACGCCCCGCGTTGATGTCGCGGGGCTGCATGCCTTTATCCACCACCGCACTCTGCTGAAAGAAAAGCATCCAGGGAGTGACAGTGGCGCCGATAGTGGCCAGGATGAGCACGAGAATTTCGTAGCGGCTGCCTGTAGGTAGCGGCATCCAGGTGAGCATGGCGTGGCCGACGGCATGCCAATCGGGCCGCGCCAGAATCGCGGCGGGAATAAATAGCCCATTGAAGATTGCGAGGCTGAGCGTGATCCGCTCCCAAGTCCAATAACGTCCAGTGGTGATTGCGCCAGCGACAACAACGAGCGCCCCGCCAACTGCCACGGCCGGCCGGATGCCGAAGAACCCAAGGCCCGCGCGCACCCCGATGAATTCCGTGACTAGCGTAAGGAAATTGCCAAGGATCAAATCGCCCATGGCGAAGAAACCCCAGAATTTTCCGAAACGATCGAAGATGAGTTCGGCGTGCCCGCGATGCGTAACGGCGCCAAGGCGCACGGTCATTTCCTGCACGATGAATCCCATCAAGAAGGTGAGCACAACGAACGGAATGAAAAAGCCAACGCCGTAGCGTGAGCCGTCGGCGGAGTAGGAAAGCATACTGGGCGCATCGTTCTCACCGAGGAAAACGAGCACGCCCGGGCCAACCAAAAGCCACAGCAAACGCAAACCGCCGAACGATTTGAAACGCCCCTTGCGCCGGGCCTGAGCCACTTCCCAGCGATCGCGGGCACGGTCCACATCCTCGTGAGTCACCAGGCCGATTAGTTCCGGCGCGGCAGCGGACTCCACGGCCGACTGCGTGGTCGGATGCGCGGTTTGTTCATTCAAGATGTTGGGATTTTGGCGCGGACCGTTCATGGGTTAACCATGTTGAACTCTGGGTATAAACTACGCTTAACAGCTGGGCGCGTCAATCCCCATGCGACGGGGCGTGCCCAAGAATTCAGCCGGACGATTTCCCTGCTCTGCTATAGTGAACGGGCAATCCTAAGAGGAGCCTGTTAATGAGCGAACAAGCAAAAATGCCGCAACAACAGAAGCAGCAAGTACAGATCAAGGCGGACGAGAAAGAGCTGCTTGGGCAATATTCCAACCTCGCGGTGATTCATCACAACGGTGAAGAATTCACGCTGAATTTCATCTACTTATTTCCCAGCGTGCCGCAGGGCAAATTGGTTTCGAGCGTGATTCTGAGCCCTGCTCATGCCAAGCGCTTGTTGCAGGCATTGAAGGAAAATGTGGCGCGATTCGAATCGCAGTTTGGGACGCTGCCGGAAGGATCGGGACCTGCCCCCGACACGAATTTCGGATTCGTGCAGTAGCTCCAGCGGTTTAATGCGCGAGCGAATCGGCGACGACCCAGTTGCCCTTTGGTTCGAGGAATTCGAGGCCCACCGCGAAGCCTGATTCCGGAACCAGTTGGCAATACGCGACGCGCGCGATGGCTCGAAATGACCCGGTCAGAGTCGCGATGGTCAGCCGGTCGCCGGGCTTCCAGCGGCGGGTGCTGATAACACGAGCGCCGCGTGGGCTGACATTCTCTGTGAAGGTGGTTTCCGTTCCAGGCAAAGCTGGATGTCCCGTGATTTGGACTCCTACCTCCATAGGAACGCGCGTTTCCCGGCGCGGTGCTGTGGCTAACCTTGGGATCCCCATCCCAAATCGCATTTCCGCTGCCCCCTTTTTATAAACAGGCTGCCACATGCCCCAGACGAAATTTCTTTTGGCCCTTTCCTTTCATCCGATACAGCGCGCTATCGGCTGCGCCCAAGAGTTTGTCAATGCTCGTGCCGTCCTGCGGATACACCGCGAGACCGACGCTAACGGAGATGGCGGGCTGTTGGCCGTCGCATTTCAATTGTTCACAGATTCGGAGAGCGGCTTGGGTCGCTTCCGGTTCCCCGGATTCCGGGAGAATCAGCGCGAATTCGTCTCCGCCGTATCGCGCGGGAGTGTCAATGGTCCGGCTGCCGCTGCCCAAGGCGGCTCCCAGACGCTTGATGGCGCGGCTTCCGGTCAAATGCCCGAACTTGTCGTTGATTTTCTTCAAGCCGTCCAGGTCGAAAAGCAGCACAGCGAAACTGCGACCGGTGCGTCGCGAGCGTTGGATTTCGGTTTCGAGGACCTCGACCAGACGCCGGTGATTGGCGAGTCCGGTGAGAGGATCCGAAGCGGCCATGTGGCTGACTTGATCGAAAAGTTGCGCGTTATCGAGAAGCGTGCCGCCGAGGACGATCACGTAACTCGTCACCATCATGAAATGCGCGAGAGTGTAAGGAGCATCGAGGTGATGCTGCGACTCGCTCATGGTGACGTGACAGACAACGTTCAGGCCTGCGGCTATGAACAGGGCGCGGTCGAGATAGGCACCGGCGCGGCTCAGGCGTCGCGCGAAGCCTATCGCCGCTGCCAGATAGATTGCGGCGGGCAGAAGATCCCAGGGCCGCGGTATTAGCGCGCCGGGAACAATTTTCGGAGCGTGCGGCAACATGAAATAGAAGACACTGGTCAGATAAGCGACGCCGCCTACGATCAGAGTCGCTCCAGCCATTTCCTTGGCAGGGTCACGAGCCACGGGGATCCGACGTTCCACCGCGAGCGCGGCGAGTAATACGACACCTAGGAGAGTGCGTCCGGCGAGCCAACCTACCGAGATTTGATTTCCTGGAGAAGGCGTGACCAGCATGCCGCGATAAAACGTCATGCTCGTGCCCGCCTCGATCAAGCCCGAGAGCACAAATCCAAACGCCAAGATCAGCGAGATTCGATCGTGGGTGCCGCGGAAGCGAACCAGCGCGTTAGCCGCGAAGGTAAAGGCGATGAGGCTGCCAGCCATCTGCAAATACGTGTCCAGCAGCGGGTCAGCGGTGTAGGTGGAATTGTGCAGGATCCAGAGCGTCGCCAGGTACGCGCCGGTAACGATCGTCCAAAGCAAGACGATTCGAAAACGATGGAGAAATCCCCAAAAATGGCCCGAATGACCCACAAAGCCCCCAAGTTGGCTTACACTGCCCCGCCAAGAAGAGAGCAAAACGGATGCCAATTGTACCGATGGTTCTAGTACTTTGTAACATGCTTATTTTTCTTATAGATACGCAGGTACTGCTGCATGCAGAGTTGAGCGCAACTGCCAACTTGAGCGAGTGGGATGGGAGGAAAGGTTACAGAGTATGCCTGACTCTACCCAAGCTCGGCATTATCACGACTTAGCGGGTGGCGGGGGAAGCTCGTGGGCCTGGACGACGCTTTGGAAGGTGGAACGCTTGTGGGAACCATCGCAAAAAGGCTTCCGCTCGGAAAAGCCGCAGCGGCAAAGGCCAATCTTGGTGCGGCCGCCGAGGCCATAGGCATGGCCTTCCTGGTCCACGATTTCTACTTCACCGTCAATGAGCAACGGGCCGTTGTTCACCACTGTTACCTTAATTTCTGCCATTCGATCCTCCGATCGAAACCTGTTTAATTGTCGCGGCAATGCGTGTGCGCGAATGCAGCCGCTGTGCGAAGAGCGTCAATATTTGGGGACAGTCGGGTCTACTTCGTCCGACCAAGCAAGGATACCACCCTTCAGGTTCAGGACCTTGCGAAAGCCGGTGCGTTGCAGGAAGTCCACCGCTTCCGCGGAGCGCTTGCCGCTGCGGCAATGCGCCACAATTTCACGAGAACTATCCAATTCACTGGCGCGCTTGGAGAGATCTCCGAGCGGAATCAAATGCCCGCCGAGGTTGCAAATCTGATATTCGTGCGGCTCGCGGACATCGAGAATGAAGAGGTCGTCGCCGCGATCCAGGCGCGTTTTCAGTTCGCGCGGGGTGATTTCGGGAATCGCGAGCTGCGGCGCGGGAGCTTCTTCGCCGCGAATGCCGCAGAATTCGGCGTAGTCGATTAATTTGGTCACCGTGGGATTCTTGCCGCAGACGGGGCAATCCGGGTTCTTGCGCAACTTGAGTTCGCGGAAGCGCATAGCAAGCGCGTCAAATAGCAGCAAGCGCCCGACGAGAGATTGTCCCTTACCGATGATGAGTTTCAACGTCTCGGCGGCTTGAATCGAGCCGACGATTCCGGGCAGAACTCCCAGTACGCCACCTTCGGCGCACGACGGAACTAACCCGGGAGGAGGCGGCTCAGGATACAAGCAGCGGTAGCAGGGCCCGTCCGGATAGCCGAAGATCGTTACCTGGCCTTCAAACCGAAAAATCGAGCCGTATACATTGGGCTTGCCGAGCAGGACGCACGCGTCGTTTACAAGATAGCGCGTAGGAAAATTGTCGGTGCCGTCCACGATGATGTCGTAGTCCTTGAGAATATCGAGCGCATTTTCGCTGGAGAGGTGAGTTTCGAAGCGATCGATTTGAATATCCGGGTTCAAATCGTGCAAGCGATCGGCGGCCGCTTCGATCTTCGGACGCCCGACGTCGCCCGTACCGAACAGGATTTGTCGCTGCAGATTAGTGGAATCCACGCGATCGAAATCAACGAGCCCGATACGCCCTACGCCCGCTGCAGCGAGATACAAACCTAGCGGCGCGCCGAGCCCACCGGTTCCGATGCACAGGACTTTGGCTTGCTTGAGCTTGAGCTGCCCCTCCATGCCGACTTCGGGCATGATCAGGTGGCGGCTGTAGCGTAAGATTTCTTCTTTGGTTAGCGTAACCGGCGCGGCGGCCGGGATGGGCTGCGTTTGCGTTGAAATGTCTGATTTTGTGGCCATCGCAAAACTCCCTGAGACTAGTTACTTGTGCCGCCGGCGATAGAAGGCACGATGCTTACGGTATCGCCTTCGCGCAACGGCGTCTGATCCTTCTGCATGTAGCGGATGTCTTCGTCGTTTACGTAGACATTGACGAAACTGCGCAGGCGTCCATCATCTGAATACAGATGTTTCTTGAGTTCCTTGAAGCGATCCGTCAAGGCGTTGAGAGCCTCGCCCACCGTTCCGGCTTGCAACTGGACACTTTCCTGCTTTTCCGCGTAAGCGCGCAGCGGCGTTGGGATGATTACCTTTACTGCCATTCGCGTTCCTCCTGATGTCTCAGATCCAGCGGAAAAGGTCCTGCAAAGCTTAATTAGATGCTCGCCGAATGCGCTGCGGATTCAATGGCCTCAGCATCATACGCGGAGCGGTCGTCGCGCAGTCGCCAGGAATTCATATCGCGCGGCTGGCCGGATTGCACGCTGATGATGATGTAACTGTACCAGGGCCACGCGTGATCACGATCGTACTCGCTGGGGCGGGCTGGATGATCCGGGTGCGAATGATACCAGCCAATCAGCTCGAGATTTTGTGCGCGCGCGGTCTTTTCGGCGAGGCGGACGTCTTCGGACGTGACTTCGAAGCGATTCCGAGGCGAGTCGTCGCGACGATTGGCGAGCGGCATCAGATCCAGCACTTCGCGGGCGGCTTCACCGTCACGGCCGAGGATTGCACCGCAACACTCGTGCGGGTAGGTTTCGACGCCGTGAGCGCGAATGCGTCCGGCGAGAGGCTCGGTGATTTTCAGAACGAAGCCGCTCACGCTTCGCTCCAGAAACGCTCGGTAAGATATTTCTCGCCCGAGTCAGGGAATACCGTGACGATGACGGCTCGCTCGCCCGGCGGCAATTTTCGCGCGATATCCATGCAAGCCCATAGCGCTGCTCCCGAGCTGACCCCTGCGAGAATTCCTTCGTCGCGCGCGAGCTGCTTGACCAGTCGCTGGGCATCTTCGGTGCGCACGGCGATGTCTTCGTCGGCGAGTTTGGAATCGTAGATACGCGGGACGATCGCGGTGGCGATGTGCTTCAAACCTTCCAGGCCATGAAATCCCGAGTCGGGCTGAAAACTGATGCAGCGGATCGCGGGGTTCAGCTCCTTCAGGCGCCGAGTTGTGCCGACGAAAGTGCCGCTGGTGCCAAGGCCCGCGATGAAATGCGTGATGCGTCCCTGCGTTTGCTGCCAAATTTCCGGCGCAGTGGTGGCGTAGTGAGCGGCAGGATTCGCGGGGTTGCTATATTGATCCGGGTAAAAATACTTTTCGCGATCCGACTGATAAATTTCCTGCACGCGCCGGATAGCGCCGTCGGTGCCTTCATCGCCCGGCGTGTAGACGATTTCGACGCCGTAGGCTTGCAGAATTTGTTTGCGTTCGGGCGACGCGCTGGACGGCAGGCAAAGTTTGACGCGGTAGCCCAATGCCGCGCCAATCATGGCGTAAGCAATTCCGGTATTTCCGCTAGTGGCATCCAAAATCGTTTTGCCGGGACGCAACGCGCCGGTGCGTTCGCCTTCGCGAATCATCGAATAGGCGGGGCGGTCCTTGACCGAACCGCCGGGATTGAACCATTCCGCTTTGGCGTAGAATTCGACGTTCGGGAAGTCCGCGACGATTCGCTCGAGGCGCAGGAGCGGCGTGTTGCCGATGCGGTCGAGAAGATGCACGCCCGCTTCAGCCTTTGCGGGTTCGGAGGCGGATACGACCGACGATTTATTCGCTGCGTTCAAGATTGGTGACACCTAAAATCGCAATTTGACCAGTTTGTTCCGGATAAGCTCCGCCCCTGGATATTTTAGATGCGGGAAGAACTCAACGTATTCAGCTTATTTGAAGCAGTTCGCCGCGAGCGTTACGCGTGTGCGGGTCGTTTCGGAACACGCGGCCAATATATTCGCATAGCAGCCGGGAGCGAGCAATCTCCGGAGGCTCCGATTTTTACGTTTACAGACAGCGTGTTGAACCCCTATGCTGGAGCGGCCATGTGGTACGTCAACAAGCTATTCGATCAGCCTGCAGTGGAATCGCTTTCGGCCAAGGGTTTTCTGGTGCGCAATTCGGGCGGAGTGGTGCGCATCGAGAAATACGATTGCGGCGGAGAGCTGCGCAAGACACCGGAGGGCCGCTTTCAGATGACCGAAATTCCCTGCATCATGATGCAAGGGCAGTTCACGACGCTGTGGGACGCTGGTTATCAGAAATTTCTGATCGGTCATGAAGGCAAGAAATTTCCCGTGCACGTGGGACAACTGCGGAATCTGCGGCTGTTCAATGAGGAATTGCGCACGGCGCTGGCCGTGCCTACGTATTACAACGAAGCGCTTGGCTCAACCTGCGCTTACAGCGTTTATGACCGCGTGAAGGGCCGGCCGGGCGACGTGCCGGATGAAAGCGTGGGAGCGCACGAAGAGGCTGAGCACTAAGTTCGGCTTCCGACTATTCTCGCGTCCTGTAGGATCCCGCTGAAATTCTGCCGCGCTATTTGTGTGGATCCTTAAGTTGACGGCGCAGGCGCGCGAGGTCTACTCGATGCTGCGCGAAAAATTGCGCGCCGACAAATATTACCGGGACATCGTTGGTGTAGCGGTCCAGCAGGATCGGGTCATCGTCAATATCCACTTCTTGGAGCCTCGCGCCGAATTCCCCTAGTAGCGGCGCCATCATGGCTTTGGCCTCTTCGCAGAGATGGCAGCCTTCGCGCATGTACATGGTGATGTCGAGCGGCCCCGCGATGGCGAGGCGGCCGTCCTCGGTACGCTGGTAGAAATCGCTGCCGCCCTCCGCCTTCAGCAGCCCTTGCCTCACCAACTCTGTTACGGCGTCCAGCACAGCCTCGCGTTCCACGGGGGCGTTGCCGCCGACGAATTCGAATAGCGTGTGCAGATCGAGCGAGTCACGCTCGAGTTGATCGAAGGTTGCGAGTATCCGTCGTGCGATGCTTTCCATGCGATCCGCGGAAGCTGAGAGTTTCTGCTGGGCCTGACTTGCCGAGACTAAGGCTTGATCGTATAGAACTGCTGGAACGGGCCGATCGCCGGGAAAAATGCGCGCGAGCGAAAGAGTTCGGCAATCTGCCGGATGTGGCCGAGATCGTGGAACGCCCATTCATTCATCAATTGGCCGATGGTGACGCGGCCGATATTGCTGTGCTGGCCGGCGCGTCCCAGCACGGAGATCGGCACGTAACGAAGCGCGGAGAGGGTGCGGTCGCGTTCGTGGCAGAATTTTTTCAGATTTTCGCGCCCCTTGGAGCCCGAATACTTGCCTGCCGCGTAGGCGGCGTTCTGATCGTATTCTTCGAGCGTTGGATTGTTTTTCTCCATCATCATTTGCACGCGCTCGCGAAAACCGACGACTTCCACGTCGGCCAGGTGCGCGAGAACTTCGCTAATGGACCAGCGGTCCGCCGCGGGCTTCCAATGCAGCTGCTCGTCGTTGGCGGACCACACGATTTTTTCGATGATGATTGGAGTTTGCTCCAGAACAGCGAGGCCCGGCAGTGCATCCGGACTTGGAGAAGCGGCCATGAAATCCTCCCGAACAGTGCTCAGAAATTCTTTTATACCGCACTCGGAGAAGGTTGTCGAAGGCGGGCTTGTGCCGCTGACCCGCGCGTGGTACACCGGAAAGCGATGATGCAAGGCCGAAAACAGGCGCTGCGAGGTATGAACCGTCATGGCTTCCGTGCTGGCTTTTGTGGATGATTTATTCTTTCAAGCAAAAATCCTGGAGACGGCGAAGCACGCCGGCGTAGACGTGCGGACATTTACTAGTTCCGATGCGCTTCTCGTGGAAATCAAGAAGCAGGCGCCGAACCTGGTGATTGTGGATTTGAACGCGAAGAGCAAGCCGCTGGAAGCGATCGAAGCGGTGCGTTATGCAGCGCCGGAATTGCCAGTGATTGCGTTTCTCTCGCACGTACAGGTTGACCTGGCACAGCGCGCCAGCGCGGCGGGAAGTTCGCGAGTGATGCCGCGCTCGCAATTCACGCGCGAGCTTGCAACCATACTGGCGCAGGCGAAATCTCAATCGTGATGAAGAACGAAATTCTGCGATTTTCGCTTGTCGCTTGTGGGGGCCTGCTGTTGGCGTTTTCTTTTCCCGCGGCAGCGCGAAGCTACCATTTGCGCGGGCAGGAAAATGCGCAAACCAGCGCAGCGCCTGCCGAAAAAGATCCTGCTACGGCTCTGGCTGACCTACTGAGCGCCACTTGCCGGGCGAACCAGACCGAATTTTCAAATTTTCTGACGGGCGATAACGGCGCGGCGTTCCGCGCGCTGCCGGACACGCAACGCACCGCGCTGATGAAGCGGCTTTCGCTCGCGGACAGCCCCGGTAAGCCGCTGCTTTCCTCGGACGACCACAATCACATTGTATTGTTCTGCCGCACGCCGGAAACCTCCGTGGAATTCCGGTTCGGCGCGACCCGGGTGCACGAAAATCTGGCGTTCATTCCAGTAAACGTGGTGAACGGAGAAGAAGCCGATTTCGGGCTGGTGCGCGAAGCGGGCGGATGGCGGCTGCTTTCGCTCGGATTGGTGCTATTCGACGTGCCGCAGCTTGCGAAGGAATGGGCGCAGCAGGATCTGGCCGCGCGCGAGGACGCGATCGTCGAAACTCTTCATTCGCTGGCCGAAGCCATACAGACGTACCGGAATGCATTCGGCAAGCTGCCGGAATCACTCGCCGAACTTGGCCCGGCGCCGCCCAACCAAATTTCGCCGGAACAAGCTTCGCTGGTGTCCGCGAGTCTCGCCGCCGGGAAACAGGGCGGCTACGTCTTCCGTTATCGCATCGCTCCCGATGCGAACGGAAACGACAATGATTTCGAGCTGGCGGCAACTCCGCAGTCTTACGGAAAGATGGGCCGGCGCTCATTTTTTATGGACATCGCAGGAAAAATTCACGGAGCCGACAAGCACGGCGCCGTGGCGACGTATGAAGATCCGCTGATCGCAGGCGAAAAGGCTCCAGTTGAAAAGTCGGAGTGACATTTCACGGCCTCGGGTATAATGCCTTGCAGTTTCAGCGATTTCCCGCGCGGTCCTGGTAAACCGCGGAAAAACGAAAAGGAATCTGGATGTCACAATCGAGAGTTCTGGCTGACCAGATTTTTCCCCAGGAAGGAATTGCGGCCGATGCGGTGCGGATCGCTGCAGCGACTATCCTGCTGGCTTTGTGCGCGCATGTCGTGATTCCTCTTCCTTGGACGCCCGTGCCAATCACCGGGCAGACTTTCGGCGTGTTGCTAGTCGGCGTGCTGTTGGGTGCGCGGCGCGGCGGCATCGCGCTCGCACTTTATTTGCTGGAAGGTGCCGCGGGGCTTCCTGTTTTTCAGCCGCTGGGGTTGGTGGGACCGGCGCGTTTTCTGGGACCGACGGCTGGGTATCTGATTTCTTATCCGGTGGCGGCTTACGTGACGGGTTGGCTAGTGGAACGCGGGTCGCAAATCGCAGCAGCACGCGCAGGGAATTCGCGCTTCGCCGCCTTTCCTCTAATTGGCGGACTGATTTCAGGCGAGGCAATCATTTTCGCTGGCGGTTGCGCGTGGCTGGCTGTGGGATTGGGATTCGGTTGGCAGGTCGCGCTGCAGCAGGGCGCGCTGCCGTTTGTTCCCGGCGAAATCGTCAAGATGGCGGTGATTGTAACAGCAGTCGGAGGATTGCAGCTTTTCCGGCGGAAATCCTGATTTCGCCGGAAGTGGCTGAGATAGTTTTCTATTTTTCAATTTCTCTTTTCTAGTTGCTGTTGTTAAATTTCAGTTTTGGATTCCCGTCATGCCCGCACAAACTGCCCCGCACAAGCAAACTCCCGAAGATGCGTTGCGCGCCGCGAATACCGGTTTTTATGCGGCTTTCGAATCGCTGGAGCTCGCAGAAATGGAAGCAGTGTGGTCGCACGACGACGGAGTCACCTGCGTGCATCCCGGTTGGGATTTGCTGCTGGGTTGGGACGAAGTGCGCGAGCGCTGGGCCCGGTTATTTGCGAATGCAAAACGCGTGCGTATCGCCTTGAGCGGTGTGTGGGTGCGGATCGAAGGCGATGTGGGCTGGGTTTCCTGCACGCAGCACGTGACCACCGCGTTTGCGGACGGCTTTGAGGATGCGATTGTGCAGGCCACAAACATTTTTCTGCGGCACGAAAATAGATGGCTGCTGGTGTCGCATCACGCGTCGCCTCTGCCACCTTCCCCGCGTTCCCCGGTGCAGTGAAAGACACGCGACAGATCGTCCCTTGGCGGAATTTCGCGACGATGATGAAAGCCAGCGTCGTAGTGTCCATTTTGCTGGTTTGTTTTGGGGCAAGTGTCTTCGCGTTGGGTGCGGCGCAGGAACCCGGCGCGCAGAATTCAGCGGCGGTGACCGCTGCGCAGCAGGTGATTCAGGATCTGGTGGCCGGGCATTTCGACAAAGTAGAGGCACAATACGACGCGCGGATGGCGGCAGCTTTACCTCCAGGAAAACTCGCGGCTACCTGGCCGAGCTTGATCGAACAAGTAGGACCTTTTCAATCCATCGCTGGCACGCATACTTCGAAGGTGCAAGGACTCGACATCATCAAACTGGAGTGCAAATTTCAGAACGCTACTCTGGACGCCACCGTTGCGTTTGACAGCGGCGGCAAAATTGCGGGATTGGGTTTCCGCCCGCACCAGGAGGAAGTGGCGGCGTGGACTCCTCCAGCATATGCGAAGGAGAGCACTTTCACCGAATTGCCGCTGACGCTGGAGAACGGGAAATTCGAGCTGCCCGGAAAGTTGACCATTCCCAGGGGTAATGGACCGTTTCCTGCGGTCGTGCTGGTGCAGGGGTCCGGACCGCATGACGAAGACGAAACAGTCGGTCCGAATAAACCTTTCGCGGACCTGGCCTGGGGACTCGCTAGCCGCGGAATTGCCGTCTACCGTTACACGAAGCGAACACAAAAATACGGAATGCAAAGTAGCGACGACCCAGCGAAATTAACGGTCGAGGATGAAGTGATCAGCGACGCGCGGGCTGCCGTTGCTCTGGTGGCGAAGCAACCCCACGTTGATCCGAAGCAAGTTTTTCTGATCGGGCATAGTTTGGGAGCGTATCTGGCTCCGCGGATTGCCACCGATGACGCGCAGATTGCCGGAATTGGGATGCTGGGAGCGAATATGCGTCCGCTGGAACAGGTGGTGCAGGAGCAGATTCATTACTTGGCTTCTTTAAATGGAACACCGACTGAGGCGGAGCAGAAGCGGATCACGGCGGTCGAGGACGCGGTGAAGCAAATTGATAGCCCCGATCTGAAACCGGGCGACGTGGTGCCCTTTCTCGGCGCGACGACCTATGGCGCTTACTGGCTCGACCTGCGCGGATACGATCCGGTGAAAACGGCGCGTAAACTCAAAATTCCGATCTTGATTTTGCAAGGTGGCCGCGACTATCAGGTGACGCCATCGAACTACGAGGCTTGGGCCGCGGCAATCGGGAGACGCAGCAACGTGACGATGAAAATTTATCCGGATTTGAATCACCTTTTCATGGCCGGCGCCGGGCACTCCACCCCGGCGGAGTATGAACAGGCGGGACACGTTTCGGAAGCGGTGATTGACACGATCGCGACGTGGGTGCTGCCGAGCGAAAGACCGGGGACGCTGAAGCAAACGCCCTAGCGTGCGATGTTGTGATTCGGGTTTGGCTGTCAACCAGCTGCTAATGGGCCTCCTCGGGCATTTCTAGCGAGGCGAATTTTCGCCGGATGCGCCACTGAATTACGCGCGCTGCGATGGTGGCACCGCCCAGCAGAGCCCACGTCATGCCGGCCAAGCTAAGGAGCAGAGGCCCCGGAGGCCCGTCATCTCGGTGGCGGCTTGCATTCATGAATGGCACCATAAACATGATTATGCCGAACGCGACGGTCATAACCGCAAGCACGGTCTCAGCCCAGTGGATCGAGGGTTGGACGAGGCGATAACGTGCTGCCCGTAAAGCATCAATCGCCCGTCCGGCAATCCACCAGAACAAGATCCCAACTAATGGCCATGTGATAGCCCGCCAAGTCACAAAATCAATGAATTCCGGCGTCCATTCCACTTGATCCGGGCCCCAGATATTTAAGGGAATGTCCACTATCATGGCGGGGAGATTCAACGCCGAGGGTATCCAGAGCAGTTGCTCCCTGGTTTTGGCGGAGATCAAACGTTCGTCAGGCGCAGGCATAGCGTTTATGGGATAGGGTATTAAACGCGAAATAGCGTCCAGACTGGCCCTTCCTTTTGCGCCGACGGACTCCCGAATCTCAAATACGATTACGCCGCGAAATAGCCAGAGAATCGCAAGGCACAAGAGCAATTGAGCCACTGGCAGCACGAATCGAAAGCGATGATCCCGGTATTCAGCGCGCATGGGAGTGGAGAAATCTTAGTCTCGAACCGGATACTTGGCAAATACGATATCGAAGTCGACGAGCGGACAAGCTGAGCCAACTGGCTTGTTGATGGGTAGCGAATCGGAGTGTCAGCCAGACGTCCCCAACAGACGAGCCTGTACGGACGATGGGGGCGTGTGGTATCCTTCTCGTGCAGAGATTCGGCGCTCACGCCGGAAGACGTACACACCTAGGCAAGATCACCGCAGCGGGCAAGACATCCGTGGGAGTATCGTCTACCCACCCGGCCGCGGCAGGTGAGCGGTTCCAGTGAGAGCCAGGACGGACACGCTATGTCCACACCGGCAGCCTCACCCAAGACAGCAGAGATTCGACTCGCGCACTCGCCTGACAGCGATGATGCGTTCATGTTCTACGCGCTCGCGACGGGCAAGGTGCGTTTGCCGGGCGTGAAGTTCACGCACATCCTTTCGGATATCGAGTCGCTGAACCAAGCCGCGAAAAAAGAAGTCTATGATGTGACGGCGATCAGCTTTTATGCGTACCCGTTCGTCGCCGACAAATACATTTTGATGGATTGCGGCGCGAGCTTTGGCGAGGGTTATGGCCCGATCGTTGTTGCCGGGCACCCGATCAAGAAAAACGACCTGGCTGGCAGAAAGATCGCGATCCCCGGGACGCTGACGACTTCGTATTTGGCGCTGAAGTTGTACGAGCCGAACGTCGAGACGGTGACCATGCCATTCGACAAGATTCTCGATGCGGTGCGGAATAAAGAAGTGGAAGCCGGTCTGCTGATTCACGAAGGGCAGCTGCTTTTCTCGCAAATCGGTTTGCACCGCGTGGTGGATCTGGGGCAATGGTGGCAGGAGCAGACCGGCTTGCCGCTGCCGTTGGGTGCGAACGCGATTCGTCGCGCGTTGGGAGACGATTTGGGACGCCAGATTTCGCGCGTGATTCGCGACAGCGTTTCGTACGCGCTCGATCATCGCGAACCGGCTTTGGATTATGCGCTGCAGTTTGCGCGCGACATGGATCCGGTGCTCGCAGATAAGTTTGTGGGAATGTATGTGAACCGCTGGACGCTCGATTACGGTGAAGATGGACGCCGCGCAGTGCGCGAGTTGCTGGCGCGCGGAGCAGCGGCGGGAATGCTACCTGGCGATGTGCCGGTGGAATTTTTGAGCAGCACGGTGAGTGAAACGCCTTCACGATCTGCCTAGAATCTGGATTTTTGATTGTTGACGCGGGTGGCCGCTGCTTTACCTTCAGGTTGCGGATGCCCGCTGTCGCGCTTCCTGCCCGCAGTCTTCAGGTAAAATTATTGAGCCGATGACGAACCTTATCCAACAGGGCCTGGCCCTTCGCGAATTGCTCCGTGAACGCATCCTGGTGCTGGATGGCGCGATGGGCACCATGCTGCAACAGGAGAATTTGACTGCGGCGGATTTTGGCGGCCCGCACCTGGAAGGGTGTAACGAAAATCTAGTGCTGAGCCGGCCGGACGTGGTGCTGGGAATTCATCGCAAGTATCTGGAAGCTGGCTCGGACATCATCGAAACGAATTCCTTCGGCAGCACGCCTGTGGTATTGGCGGAATATGGCTTGGGTGAACATGCGCGGAAAATCAGCCGCGTGGCCGCGGAGCTGGCGCGCAAGGCGGCGGACGAATTCTCGAAGAGTGGGAAGCCGAGATTCGTGGCTGGTTCGATGGGACCGACCACGAAGGCTATCAGCGTCACCGGCGGCATTACCTTCGAGCAGCTTCGCAATAATTATTACGAGCAGGCGGCGGGGCTCGTGGAAGGTGGCGCGGACGTTCTGCTGCTGGAGACTTGTCAGGACACCCGCAACATCAAGGCCGGAGTGCTCGCGATTCAGGATCTGGGCCGCGAACTGGGTTCGCCGATTCCGGTGATGATTTCGGTGACGATTGAGGCGATGGGCACGATGCTTGCGGGCCAAGGGATTGAAGCGCTTTGGGCGTCGCTCGATCACATTGACTTGATTTCTCTGGGGCTGAATTGCGCGACCGGGCCGGAATTCATGACCGACCATGTACGAACGCTGCAAAGCCTCACCAGCCGCGCCGTTTCGTGCTATCCGAACGCTGGTCTGCCAAATGAAGAGGGCTTGTATGGAGAAACACCGACGAGTTTGGCGGAGCAGCTCGATCGGTTCATCGAACGCGGCTGGCTGAATGTGGTGGGCGGATGTTGCGGGACGACCGAGAAGCATATTCGCGCGATCGCGCAGATGGCCGAAGGCAAAAAGCCTCGCCGTCCGCCAGAGCCGAATCACCGCGCGGTTTATTCCGGGATTGACATCATCGAAGCCGAGGACAGCACGCGGCCGCTGATTGTCGGCGAACGAACCAACGTGATCGGTTCGCGGCTATTCAAGAATTTGGTGGCTTCCGAACAGTGGGAAGAGGCTACCGAGATTGCGCGGCGGCAGGTAAAAAGTGGCGCGCATATCGTGGACGTTTGCCTGCAGAGCACCGATCGCGAGGAATTGAGCGACATTCCACCGTTCTACGAACAGCTCATACGCAAAATTAAAGCGCCTATCATGATTGATACGACCGACGCGCGAGGCGTGGAGCTGGCGCTGACCTATTGCCAGGGCAAGGGCATCATCAATTCAATCAACCTGGAAGATGGCGAAGAAAAATTTGCGCGGATCTGCCCGCTGGCTCGCTCGTACGGAGCTGCGGTGATCGTCGGCTGCATTGACGAAGATCCAGTGCAGGCGCAGGCCTTCACGCGCGACCGAAAGCTAGAGATTGCGGAACGCTCCTACCAACTGCTGACCGAGAAATTTGGAATTCATGCCGCAAACATCATTTTCGATCCGCTGGTATTTCCCTGCGCTACGGGCGACGAAAATTACATCGGCGGCGCCGTGGAGACCATTGAAGGGATCCGGCTGATCAAGCAGAAGATTCCGTACGTGCGGACGGTGCTAGGAATTTCGAATGTGTCCTTCGGATTGCCAGCAGGCGCGCGTGAAGTGGTCAATTCCGTGTTCCTGTACCATTGCACGAAGGCGGGCCTGGACCTCGCTATCGTGAACGCCGAACGCATCGAGCGGTTCGGCTCGATTCCGGAGCACGAGCGCAAACTGGCCGAAACGCTGCTTTTCAACACGCCGCCTGCGGAGATCCCCAAAGGACACTCACAGGCTGACCTTCTTCGCGGCGCTCCGGTCGATTGGCGCCAGCAAACGCGTGAGCAAAAAGCCGCCATTAATCAGTTCCACATTGCTGCGATCTCGGAGCATTTCCGCGGAAGCGGCGGGCGCAAGAAAGAGCGCGCCGCGGATTTGCCGCTGGACCAGCGCCTCGCGAATTACATCATCGAAGGCTCGAAGGACGGCTTGATTGACGATTTGAATCGCAAGCTCGAGGAAAAAATTCCGCCGCTTGAGGTGATCAACGGCCCCTTGATGGCAGGGATGGGCGAAGTGGGGCGGCTCTTCAACAATAACGAGCTCATCGTGGCCGAAGTGCTGCAATCCGCGGAAGCGATGAAAACCGCCGTCGGACATCTCGAGCAGTTCATGGAGAAAGCGGATACCGAAAAGCGGGCCAAAGTGATTTTGGCGACGGTGAAGGGCGACGTGCACGACATCGGCAAGAATCTCGTCGAAATCATTTTGAAAAATAACGGCTACGACGTGATCAATCTGGGGATCAAGGTGCCGCCGGAGGAATTGATTCGCGCGCATCGCGAACACCAGCCGGATGCGATCGGCCTTTCGGGATTGCTGGTGAAGAGCGCGCAGCAAATGGTCACCACGGCCAGCGATTTGCGCGAGGCGGGAATCACTGTGCCACTTCTGGTTGGGGGAGCGGCGCTCTCGGATAAATTCACTCGGTTGAAAATCGCGCCGCAGTACAGCAAGGCGGTTTGTTATGCGAAAGACGCGATGACAGGCCTGCGCTTGATGAATGAACTCAGCGACCCGACGCGGCGCGACAACGTGCTGCAGCAGCACACGCACGTTGGCACTGCTGTACTGGAAGAACCGGCAGTGGCGGCGCCGGAGCCTGCAGGCGAAGAGCGCTCTCCGCGAATTCGCACGGATTTGCCAATTCCGCCCGTTGCGTACCTGGAACGAAAAGTTCGCGCTGTGCCGGATCTGAACGAAGTGTGGAGTTACATCAATCCCTACATGCTCTTCGGGCGCCATTTGGGCTTCCGGGGGAATTTCGAGAAGGCACTCGCGGAACGCGATCCGCGCGCGCTCGAATTGCATGAAAATATGGAAGAAGTAAAACGGGAAGCAACATCGTTCTTGAAGATCGGCGCGGTGTGGCAATTCTTCGAAGCCGAGCGGCGCGGCAACTCCATTGCACTTTTCGCGCCCGGGGAAGCGTCACCAGTACACACATTCCATTTTCAACGACAGGCGCTGGCCGACAAGTTGTGCCTCAGCGACTATATCTTGCCGCCGCAAAACGGGGCGCGCGATCATGTGGCGATCTTCGTGGTTACCGCGGGAGCGGGGGTGCGCGAAAAATCCGAGGAAGCGAAGGCGGCGGGCCGTTACCTTTTCTCGCATGGGCTGCAGGCACTCGCAATCGAGACGGCCGAAGCCTGCGCGGAGTGGCTGCATCGCCGCATCCGCGAGGATTGGGGATTTCCTGATCCGCCGTCATTGACGATGCCCGAGCGGTTCACTTCGCGGTATCGCGGCAAGCGATACAGCTTCGGGTATCCAGCGTGCCCGAACCTTGAAGATCAGGCCGGCATCTGGATGCTGCTGCGCCCCGAGGAAATTGGAGTGCATTTGACTGAAGGAATGATGATGGATCCGGAAGCAAGCGTCAGCGCGCTGGCGTTTCACCACCCTGATTGCAATTATTTTTCGGTGGGCGAGCAGTCCACGCCATAAGAGACGCCGCGTTCGCAAGCAGCGTTTTTGCGCGCGAAATTCCTTTGCCGCCGAGAAGCAGAGAGCGCAGAGGAAGCCACGGCCCTCGTCGTTCCGTTCGTAACGCCCCGCATTTTCTGATGCCCTTGACGCCCTTCAGAGTTTCGACTAAGTTTCTTCCAGTTTCTCTCGCCAATCCCGAGGCATCTTGATGAGCACCACGGCTCCTGGGCTCTATCTTTCCAGTACCGGCGGCTATCCGCGCGTCGGAGAGTCTCCCGCATCGCAATTATTGCAGCAGACGATTCTCTCTCTCGGCTCCGGCGATCGCACCACCGCGGACTTGCTGGACGCGCAGAACGAAGTGACGCGCCTCGCGATTGCGGCGCAGGTGAAAGCGGGCCTGGACATTGTCACCGATGGGCAAATCCGCTGGAACGATCCCATTTCTTATCTTGCGGCAAAACTGGACAATATCGAATTGCAAGGCACGATCCCATTTTTTGATACGCACGTTTGCTGCCGCCAGCCGGTGTTGACCGGCCAGCCGCTGCGGCGCGGACATCTGATCGCCGCCGAATACAGCTTCGCGCGCAACGCGCTGGGCCACGTGCCGACGCCGAAACACAAAGCCGGCAAGCTCGCGATTAAGCCCGTCCTCATCGGGCCGTACACTCTCGCGAAGTTTTCAATTTCGGCGGGTTCCGACAACGGAGGCGCACACGGACCGGCGACACTGGAGGCACGCGCACTAGCGTACGCGGAGATTCTGGCGCCGGAAATTGAAGCGCTGTCACAATCGGGAGCGGACTTAATACAAATTGATGAGCCCGCGATCCTGCGGCATCCCGGCGATTGGACGATATTTGAACAGGCGCTGGGGATTTTGCTTCAGGCACGCGATAAAGTGCGCCAGGCCGGACGCAAACTTGAGCTGGCGCTCTACGTTTATTTCCATGACAGCGCCTCCGTCTACGAGAAGCTGGTGGAATTGCCCGTGGATATCCTGGGTATGGACTTCACATGCGGTACGGCGTTGATTGACGCGATCGTGTCGAGCGGATCTCCGAAGCCGCTTGCATTGGGCCTGGTGGACGGCCGCAAGCCACACCTCGAGCAGCCGGCGGAAGTGGCGCGGCAGGTGGACCGTTTGTTTCCGCGGATTCAAGGAGGGCGCGCGTACCTGGGACCGTCCTGCGGCGTGGAATATCTTTCGAGCGACGCGGCATTCGCGAAATTCGCTATGCTCCCCAAAGTTCTGGAAGAGCTGAACGGCTAACCACCTCAAGTTGACGCTCTTCTACCGCAGCGTCATTTAGCCGAGATGACAATAGCTGTTTGGCTTTCCTTCCTCTCCTCCCTGCTATTCCCGCGAAACGGTGGTGATAGCATCCAATGCATGAAACGGCCAAGTCTGGATTCCCTTTCGCACGGGACAACAATGCCAGCGACTCCAGCGGCGCGAGGGCTATCCTCGCACGTCCGGCGACTCAGCAAACGCAATCAGGGAATTTCACGATGGATTGCGCTGGCTGTGGTGGCCGGCGGAGTCGTGGCGCTAGTCTTCGTGCAACTCGCACTTCATTGACGGGTTTCCCTGCACTTTTCAATCCGCGTTCCGGTGCACAGTGAAGCATTCTCGCTATTAATTCTCTTGAAATTGCTTGTCTGAACCTGCATATTTGGTGCTACTATCCCGCCAATGCCTAGCGGAGTTGTTATCCACGCATCGCATTCTCGGACGGAAGGCGCACCGGCGACGGAAGTTCCTACTCCCTCTCAATCGGCCAGCGCGAAGCTTTTTGGCGAAGCAGATCCCTCGGCGCACATGCTGGGGCTGCCGAAATCGCATCCACAGCTCGGTCGCTGGATGGTGGTAGCGATTCTAGCGGGCTCAATAGCTGCCTTCGGTCTCATCGCAATCCTCCTGCACTGAATAAAATCGCCAACCGTGACGCCTTCGGTCGACCGCGCGCTGGACCGTAAATTCCAGAATTCAAAATGCGAGGAGGTTGGGTTGCGATGTGGTTTTGCACGGTGCTAACATTTGTGTGATGGCTTTCAACTTGAACAACGATCCGCTTGAGCCAGAGCCGCAGTCCTCCACCGGCCGAGGTGCCCGTCCTCCCGTCAAAGGCACTGTAATTGACATCCTCGACTTCCAGGAGCCTACGCCTCCGCCGCCGGGCCTGATGGACAAGCGCCTGCCCTTTCCGGTCTGGCTGCTAATCGCACTGGTTTTGGGTGGTTTGATCGCAGCAGGGCTCTTCCTACTGATTTCCGGCTAGCACGGAGGCCAGATGTGCCTGCGCGGGAACAGATCGCGGCGGAATTATGTGCCGGGGGGCCGGCCCTCCTGCAAGGACTAACCGTCTTTGGTTCAGGAATTTGAGACGGCCTACCCCTTTTGAACCTGTCAATCCCCTCCCGGCGCAGCACACCGACGAATACTGCTTTCGCCACACTCTAATCACACACTATTGACGTAACTGCGGTTTCCGTTGACGATAGTGTTCCTTCTCTGAGGACTAAGTGCAGCGCATCTTATCCACGTACCGGTTTATCAACCAACCGCTAGGTTCGGCGATGCTTGCGGAGATCGCGGCGGCAGGATTTTCCGGCGTGGAGATTTTCTGTGCGCCGCAACATTTCGGTTATCGCGATGCGCAGGCGATTCGCGAAGTGGGCGACGCTCTCGGCGAGCATCGCTTGCGGTTGCATTCCTTACATTCTCCCACGGAACGCGACTTAGCCCCGGGGCGCGAGAGCGGAGTGCCGATTTCTATTTCCGACCCGGAAAGGATTCGCCGGCTGGACGCGGTGGATGAAATCAAGCGCGCGCTGGATGTGGCCGAGCGAATTCCGTTCCAGTTTTTGGTGCAGCATATCGGGCACGGCCGCCAGATGGCGGACCCGCGGAAACTTGATGCGGCGTTTACGTCGCTTGAGAATCTGTCCATGTTCGCAAAAGCGCGCGGCGTAACGATCGCGCTGGAGAATACGTCGGATGAGCTTGGCGCTCCCGCGTCGCTGCAACATTTCATCACGGAGACGCACTTGCATGATCTGAAATTGTGCTTTGATATCGGGCATGCCCACGTGGAAGACGGCGTGGCGGCCGGGTTCGATGCGATGCGGGAGCGTGTGGTTACCGCGCACATTCATGACAATCACGGCGATAAGGACGAGCATCTTCTGCCTTTCGACGGAACGATCGAGTGGGATGCGGCGTTGCGCGCGATCGCGGGATTGTCGCAGCCGCTTCCGTTTGTCTTTGAAATTAAGGCGCAGGGAGCCGCGGGACCAACGCTCGATCAGATCCGCACGGCTTGCGACAAACTCGAGGAAAAATTCGACTCGCTGGGAACCGGTGCGGCCCGGCCCTGACGCTGCGGCAACTCGCACGCAGTGATACTACGACCATGGAAGAATCAATGACCCAAGAAGCCCAAGCGCCGATTTCGGCAATCACAATTGAACAAGCGGGCGCACACGCCGGCGGCAGCGTCGTGATTCGCGGATGGCTATACAACCTGCGGGAATCGGGCAAGTTGTTATTCCCTATTTTTCGCGATGGTACGGGAATCATTCAGGGCGTGGTGTCGCAGAAGGAACATCCCGAAGCGTTCAGCGCGCTAAAAGGATTGCCGCAGGAATCGAGCGTCATTGTTACCGGCGCGGTTCGCGCGGAACCCCGTGCGCCGGGCGGATTTGAAATTGGGGTAAGCAGCGTCGAGGTGATTCAGCGGGTTCCGGATGGCGAGCCCTATCCGATCCAGCTGAAGGAGCACGGCGTTGATTTTCTGCTCGACCGGCGACATTTGTGGATTCGCACGCCGCGGCAAGCCGCGATTTTGCGCATTCGCGCGGAGGCGGAGCGCGCGGCACGGAATTTCATGGACGAGCAGGGCTACACGCTCACGGACGCGCCGATTTTTACTCCCGCGGCATGCGAAGGCACCACGACTCTTTTTGAAGTGAATTACATTGACGATCAGAAGGCGTATCTCACGCAATCGGGGCAGCTTTACGTCGAGGCATTGGCGGCTGCACTTGGGAAGGTTTACACCTTCGGTCCCACATTTCGCGCAGAAAAATCCAAGACTCGCCGGCACCTGACTGAATTCTGGATGCTCGAGCCCGAAGCAGCGTACGCGCACCTGGAAGATATGATTCAGCTGGGCGAGGGATTGGTGAGCGCGGTAGTACAGTCCGTGGTGAAAAATCGTACGCGAGAACTTGCTTTGATCGAACGCGACGTTGCGCACTTAGCGAAGATCACGCCGCCGTTTCCGCGAATTACCTACGACGATGCCATCAAGGTGCTGCAAAAGGCCGGCAATCCCGCCAAATGGGGAGACGATTTCGGCGGCGACGAAGAAACCATCATTTCCAAGGAATTCGATCGGCCAGTGATCATTCATCGTTATCCCGCGGCGATGAAGGCGTTTTACATGGCGACGGATGCGGCGCGTCCGGAGCTTTCACTGAGCTTCGATATGATCGCTCCCGAAGGGTATGGCGAGATTATAGGCGGCGGCGAGCGCCTGGCGGATTACGATACGCTCATCAAGCGCCTGCGCGAACATAACTTGCCCGAAGAATCTTTCCAGTGGTATCTGGATTTGCGTCGCTACGGCAGTGTGCCACATGCTGGGTTCGGTCTGGGCCTGGAACGAACGGTGGCATGGATTTGTGGAACGGAGCACATCCGCGAGGTGATTCCCTTCCCTCGGATGCTATATCGAGTTTATCCTTAAGATTCCCTCCCCCAAATCGGGGTCGCGAAAGCACAAAATATGCCCGAAAAAATTCGCATTATCGGTGTGCCGATGGACCTGGGCGCGAGTCGCCGAGGCGTGGATATGGGCCCCTCGGCGTTACGCGTCGCGGGATTGCAGTCGCGCCTGAAGCAATTGGGCCGGCAAGTGGAAGACATCGGCAACGTCATTGTGCCGCAGCCCGAAGAACAGCCGTACGGCGAGAAACGGGCTCGTTATCTGGACGAAATTTCGCAGGCGTGCAAGGGTCTGGCGGATGCGGTGAAAAAAACGCTGGACGAGGACATGATTCCCCTGGTTCTTGGCGGCGACCATTCGATTGCGGTGGGCACTACCGGGGGCGCGGCGGCTCACTTCAATAAAAATTCGAAGCGAATCGGGGTGATCTGGCTGGACGCGCACGGCGACATGAATACGCCGGATTCTTCGCCTTCGGGCAACGTGCACGGAATGCCGCTGGCGTCGATCATGGGTTATGGGCCGCCGGAATTGACGGAGCTGGGCGGGATCAAGCCGATGGTGGAACCGCGTAACGTCTCGCTCGTGGGGATCCGAGATCTGGATTCGAAAGAGCGCAAGCTGGTGAAGGATTCCGGCGTACATGTTTTCACCATGCGCGATATTGACGAGCGAGGAATGCGCGAAGTGATGGCGGAAGCGTTGCGTTTTGCCGGCGACGATACGGCGGGGATCGCCGTCAGCCTGGATATGGACTTCGTGGATCCGACGGACGCGCCAGGCGTCGGCACGCCGGTTCGCGGAGGCGTGACGTACCGCGAAGCGCATCTCGCGCTGGAAATGATTGCCGATAGCAAGCTGATGGCTTCGTTCGAACTGGTGGAAATTAATCCGGTGATTGACGTGCACAATACCACCGCAACTTTGGGTGTTGAACTGGTGCTCTCCGGACTCGGAAAGAAAATCCTGTGATGCGCTGGAGTGCAGCATTTTGCGCTGAGATGAAGCCCCTATGAACGCCTCGCAAAAGCGATTGCGCATCGGCGTGCTTTTTGGCGGACGTTCCGGCGAGCACGAAGTTTCGCTGGCTTCCGCGGCATCTGTGATCCGTGCGCTTGATCCCGAAAAATATGAAGCGGTGCCCATCGGCATCTCGAAGGATGGCCGTTGGCTGGTGGGTAGCGGCTCATTGAAAATGCTCGCGGACGTGCTGAAATCGGGGGACCGTGTGGTGCTGCCTCCCGACCCCAGCGCGGCGTCGCTCGTTCCGCTGGGTCCTGCGGCGGGCCAGCCCAGCGTGAGCGTGGATGTGGTGTTTCCAGTGCTGCACGGCACGTTTGGCGAAGACGGCACCGTACAGGGCCTGCTTGAGCTTGCCGGATTGCCGTACGTGGGCGCGGGCGTGCTGGCGTCGGCTGTAGGCATGGATAAAGATGTCCAGAAACGTCTTTTCGAACAAGCGGGGTTGCCAATCGTGCCGTTCCTGGCTTTTCGCCGGTCGGAATGGGAGCACGAACGCGCGAAAGTGCTTAAGGCAATCAAGAAAAAATTTCGCTTCCCTATTTTTGTGAAGCCCGCGACCCTCGGATCGTCTGTGGGCATGACGCGCGTGAAGGTGGCGCACGAAATTTCCGCGGCGATGGACCTGGCTTCGGAGTTCGCGCTGAAGATTATTGTGGAGCGCGGCGTAACCGGGCGCGAAATTGAAGTGTCGGTGCTGGGAAATGATGAACTGAGCGCGTCCATACCCGGAGAGATCGTTCCGCACCGCGAATACTACGACTATCGCGCGAAGTACCTGGAGCAAGGAACGCAGCTGCTGATTCCCGCGAAATTGAGCAAGAAGCAAGTAGGCGTTTTTCAGGATTATGCCGTGCGAGCGTTCCGCGCGATTGACGGCACGGGCATGGCGCGCTGCGATTTCTTTCTGGAAAAACGCAGCGGCAAGATTTTCGTCAACGAGCTGAACACTATTCCAGGTTTCACCTCGATCAGCATGTACCCCAAGTTGTGGGAGGCCTCCGGACTGCCTTATCCCAAGCTCATTGACCGCTTGATCGAACTAGCCATCGAGCTGCATCGCGAAAAATCACGCACCAAATACTCCATCGAACTTCCCAGCGGCGCTTCCGGCGCTCTTGACGCCTAGTAATAAAGGTCCATTCCCCGGCGTAATAAGGAGTGGAGGCTGTGAGCACACCATAGCCATGAAGGACTTGACGTTGGCGGATATCGTTATTAAACTAACCGGTTAGTTAACTATTGTTCTGCCGGGAGTAGTCCTATGGAATATCGCAGACTGGGTAGAAGCTCGCTCGTAGTATCCGCCCTGGGCCTCGGCTGCATGGGCATGTCCGAGTTTTACGGCAATCCGGATGAGCAGGAATCCATTGCCACCATGCACCATGCGATCGATCGCGGCGTCACTTTATTGGACACGGCGGACGTATACGGCATGGGCCGCAACGAAGAGCTTGTGAGCCGGGCGATTGCGAATCGGCGTAACGAAGTAGTTGTCGCGACGAAATTTGGGATCGTACGCGATCCCAGCAATCCCAATCAGCGCGGCGTGAGCGGGCGTCCGGAGTATGTTCGCGAGTCGTGCGAGCGGAGCCTGCGTCGGCTGAAGATTGCGACGATTGATCTTTACTACCAGCATCGCGTGGACACTGAAGTTCCAATCGAAGAAACGGTAGGTGCGATGTCGCGGCTGGTTGAAGAAGGTAAGGTGCGCTATCTCGGGCTTTCGGAAGCGGCCGCTCCGACGATCCGGCGGGCGCACTCGACGTATCCGATTACAGCGCTGCAATCGGAGTATTCACTTTGGTCGCGCGATCCTGAGAACGGAGTTCTCGCCACGTGCCGCGAGCTGGGGATTGGGCTAGTTCCCTACAGCCCGCTGGGCCGTGGCTTTCTGACCGGCCAGATCAAAAAATTTGAAGATCTTGCGCCGGACGACTATCGCCGCAGTTCTCCTCGCTTTCAGGGCGACAATTTCCAGACGAATTTGCAGCTCGTTCAACGGATTCAGCAGATGGCGGCCGAGAAGTCCTGCACGCCGGCGCAACTGGCGCTGGCCTGGGTGCTCGCACAGGGCAAGGACTTGGTGCCGATCCCGGGAACGAGCAAGCGCAAGAACCTTGATGAGAACCTCGGCGCGCTCGAGATTTCGCTCACTCCGGCCGATTTGGCGCGCATCGAGGAAATCGCGCCTCGCGGAGTGGCTGCCGGAGACCGCTACACCCAGGAATTGATGAAGCGAGTGGGAGTGTAGAGAACGATGAAACGGGGCAGAAAAAAAGTCGCCAATCCAGCCACAGCGCGGAGGATTCTCGCCGCCGCGGAACACCAATTCGCGGCTCAAGGCATGGCCGGTGCGCGGACGGAGGAAATTGCATCCGCCGCGCACGCCAATAAGGCAATGCTTTACTACTATTTTGGGAATAAGCGACGGCTGCATCGCGCCGTGCTCGAAAATCTTTTCCGCCAGCTTCGGACCGGAGTTTACGATCCGCCGAGAAAACAGGCCTCTCCGCGCGAGCGGCTGCGCGAATTCATCAGTGCCTATTTCGATTTTCTGGCTTCACATCCGAATTATCCCCGGCTCGTGCATCGCGAAGCGATGGAGGCGACCCAAGCTTTCGATTGGATCGTGAGCCAGTTTCTCCGGCCGTTTCACAAACGATTGGTGCAAACGCTGGAGGCTGGAATCGCGGCGGGCGAATTTCGGCATATTGATCCGAACCACGCGGCCTTCACCATCATGGGCATGACGACATCTTATTTCGCGGCGGCCGCGATATTCGGTCGAGTCGCGGGCCGAGATCTGCTGGCACCCGATGCACTGGCTGAACGAAAGCGCGCGCTATTGGATTTTCTGGATCATGGCTTACTTCGCCCACAGGAGAAGCGCCGATGACCGGCCGGAAATTCTTCACTATGCTGTTCGTAATTTTCTTGATCGCCGCCGTCGCGTACTACTTCACCACGCCGCGTGGCAGCGATATTCCATTGATTGGAGTGGTGGACGGCAATGAAGTGATCGTCAGCCCACAAATTACTGGACGCATCGTGAACCTGGCTGTGGATGAAGGAACGGCGGTGAAGAAAGGCCAGTTGATCGCCGAACTGGACAGCACGCAGCTGGAAGCGAGCCTCGCGGCCACGAAAGCGAATGTGAGCAGCCTGGAAGCGCAGGTGAATGAAGCGAACCACAACTACACGTGGACCAACGGACAGACGGACGCTTCGGTGACGGAAGCGCGCGCGCGAGTGACATCCTCGAACGCGCAGCTTGCGCCGGCACGCGCACAGCTCTGGCGCGACCAGCAAGACCTGAAACGCATGCAGGAACTTTTCGCAAAAGGCGAAGTCTCCGCGCAAGACCGCGATCACGCCGAAGCGGCGGTGCGAATTTCGCAGGCAAATGTGGAAGCGCTGGAAGAGGCGGTGCGCGCGGAATCCGCGGCCGTGGACGTGGCGCAGGCCAATCGCAAGCAAGTGGACGCACGTAAGAGCGCGATCAACACCACGCTCGCTCAGCTCGAGCAAGCGCGAGCGTCGGAAGCGGAAATGGCTGCGCAATTGGCGTACACGAAAATTTACTCGCCGACTGACGGCATCGTTTCCGTGCGCGTGGCGAAGCAGGGAGAAGTAGTGGCGCAGGGTTCGCCGATCGTGGTGGTCGTGGACATCAACGATCTTTGGGTTCGCGCGGACGTGGAAGAGACACTCATTGATTCCATCCGCTTCGGCCAGAAGCTGAAAGTGAAGCTTCCCTCCGGAGACACCATCGAGGGATCCGTGATTTTCAAAGGCGTGGAAAATGATTTTGCGACGCAAAGAGACGTGAGCCGAACCAAGCGCGACATCAAGACGTTCGCCATTAAGGTGGCTGTTCCCAATCCCGAGGGACGGCTGTTCACGGGAATGACCGCCACAGTTCTGCTGCCGCATCCCCCTGCACAAAGCTGGTTCGCGCGGCTCTGACGTTATGGAAGTGAAACCTATCAACGCGGTCGAGGTAGACCATCTCACGAAGAAGTTCGGTGATTTGGTGGCGGTCAATGACGTCAGCTTCAACGTCGCACATCGCGAAATCTTTGGCCTGCTCGGGCCGAATGGCGCGGGCAAGACGACGCTGATTCGCATGATGACGACGCTCACCCCGCCGACTTCCGGGACCGCGCGAATCGCGGGCCACGACATCGTCACCGACGAGGATGGAGTGCGTCACGCGATGGGCGTGATTCCACAAGCGTTGACGTCCGACCCGGAGCTTACCGCCACGGAAAACATGCTGATTCACGCGAAACTCTACGGCGTGCCGCGGGCCCAGCGAGACAAGCTCATCCACGATTTGCTGGAATCCGTGGATTTGCTCAAGTTCAAGGACGCACTGGTGCGCACTTTTTCAGGAGGAATGCGCAGGCGTCTGGAGATCGCTCGCGGGTTGGTTCATTCGCCGAGGATTCTTTTCCTGGATGAGCCGACCACGGGCCTTGATCCGGTGTCGCGCAGCAACGTGTGGCAATTGATACGGGGGTTGTGCGAGCGGTCCGAGCTGACGATCTTGCTCACCACACATTACATGGATGAAGCCGACAAGTTGTGCGATCGCATCGCGATCGTGGATCACGGCAAACTAGCGGCCTTGGATACGCCCACGAAGTTGAAGGATAGCGTTCCCGGCAACGACACACTCGAAGCGGAATTCGAAGGTGCACCGGCGGATTGGGATGAACAGCTCAAGGGCCTGGCGCAGGCTGCGGGTATTACGCATCGCGATGGCGTTGTAAACATTTCCTCGAATGACGGCCCCGTGACGGTGGCCGCATTGATGGACCTGGCGCGCGCGCGCGGCGTGCACGTCAAAAAGGTAAGCGTGCAAAGCACGACTCTGGACGACGTGTTCCTGCATTACACCGGAAGCGCCTTGCGAGATGCGGTGGACGCCGGAGCAAGGCACGACATCGGACACTTGTACCGTTAGACGCGAGTAGTGAGAGACGCACCGCGGAGGCGCTCAAACATGAACTTCAAGCGGATTTCGGCGCTCATCGAACGCGACTTGCGGAAATTTTTCCGCAGCCCCGCGCTCATGATGGTTTCCATGGTGCTGCCGCTGGTGCAGTTGATCGTCTTGGGCTATGCGTTCGGCGGGAAAGTAACCGGCGTCAAGCTCGGTTTTGTGGATATGGACCATTCGGTGGAATCCCGCAAAGTGCGCGAAATGTTCGACGGCATCGCCGCGGGGCCGCGGACATTCCAAGTGGTGGAATACGATTCGGTGCCGCAGGCGACGCACGACTTGCAGACCGGCCTTGTGCGGGGACTGGTGGTGATCCCCCACGATTTCTCACGGCGCTTCTATCAGAAGGACCGCCCGCGCATCGCATTCACTGAAGATAATACCGACCAATTTATATCGAGCGCTCTGCTGGAGCGCGTGCAGCAAATGGTGGACCAGCTCAATGCTCCAGACGTGACACCGCGCCTCGAAGGGTCCGTGCAACTGAATACGGTGGAAATTTATCCGTACGTGGAATACGTCAAGTATTTGCTGGCCGGCACGATCGCGCTTTCGGTGTTCGTGGTGGCCATGATCGGCGGCGGCATCACGTTCATAGACGATAAGGCGCGAGGGCTGCACGAAGGGTATTTGGTGACGCCGATCAAAAAATCAGAGCTGGTTTTCGGATTGATTGGTTCCGGCGTGATCAAGGGATTGATGACGGGAATGGTTCTGACGATTATCGGCGGCTTGATCGTGGGCCTGCCGGAAATCTGGAATCCGATTCGGCTACTTTATCTCGTGGTGGTGGTGGCTGCGTCGGCTTTGGCGATGATGAGTTTCATGTTCCTGCTGATGGTCCGCGTGGATGATCCTCTAGTACCGCGCGCCATTTTCGGCGTGCTCAATACGCTTTTGTTTTTCCCGTCGGGCGCCGTCTATCCGATCGCTGCGTTTCCATGGTGGCTGAAATGGGTTTCGGTGATTGATCCCTTCACTTACTCGGTGCACGGCTTGCGAAACCTGACGCTGAAGAGCACTGGCATTGAAGGAATCTATGTGGACGTGCTAGTTTTGCTGGGCATCGCAGCCGTTATGACGACGTCGAGCATCTTGCTATTCAAGCGGCAGCTTTAGGGCAAGCCAGAGCATCCAACAATATCGAGGAGACTTCGTGGGAATTTTCGATTCGACGGAAGAACATCCGCCGGCCAAGGCGCTCCGCTACGTTATCACTGCAATCGTGTTTATCGCACTGATCGGCCTCTGGGCTGGCTACGAGTTGCGGTTTCATACAGAAGAAAAAACGGTGCGCCATTTTATGGGTTACGTTGTCGCCGGACAAATGGAAGACGCATATCGAATGTATAAGCCCGCGCCTTCGTATTCGTTCAAGGACTTTACCGACGATTTCGGGCCCGAGGGTTATTACGGGCCGATCAAGAGCTTTCACATCGAACACGCTGAAGAGATCAAGCAAGGGCCCGAGCGTCCTTCCGGTGTGGTGATCACCGTCGAAGTCAGTCCGTACCAGCCGTTTCCCGGCGATCATGAGGCGCTCAAGCAAGGCAAGACGAAAGAAGTGCGCCTGCAGGTCGAATACAAGGATCAATCGCTTGGATTCGCGCCATAGCGTTCGCCACCTAGACGCCGCCCTCTTCGTCCGTTCCGTAATCACAGCTATTCATCTTGGCCGAACTAAGAGCAAATCTTCGCAGGCGTCACGAACTTCTTCGAACGCGATGGAACCAATCGTGCGTGGATTGCTCGCGACGATACTTTTACCGCCACGCGGGTGATGGAATGTCGCGCCGGTTTGTACGATGCGGTGCGGCGATTGCCACGCGTGCCATTGCACCGGATCGGTGACACTGAAGATTGTGACGCTGGGGCGCTGCAACGCCGCCGCGAGGTGTATGGGGCCCGAATCATTGCCGACGACAATCCGCGAGCCGGCGGTCAGGGCCATGAGTTCGCGAATATCGAGCGGCGGATTAGGGATTATCGAGAAGCCTCCTATTTCGCGCTGAACTTCAGGCGCAATTTCGGCGTCGCCGCTGCCAAGGTTTACGACGCTCGCGATTCCATACCGTTCGCTCAACCAACGCGCCAGCCCCGCAAATCGCGCGAAGGGCCAACGCATTTCCGGTAGACGCGCACCGGGCTGCAAGACCGCGTATGGCGCGCCCGGCGCGATTCCCTTCTCCGCTAATTTCCGAGCGATCGATTCCACGGCATGGGGTTGAGGAAATACCCGTGCGTTCGGAATGGGTCCGCGCGGCAATCCCGCCCAATAAAACTGCGAAATGCGATGTTCAACTGTGTGAACGGCTTCCCTGCCGTAGAACTCCTTCGCATCGGGAACGTGGACGTTGTACATGAACGCATATTGGTAGCCGGTCCAGCCGACGCGCCGCTGAGAGCCGGAGAATCCAGTCAGAATCGCGCTGCGCGGGCCGCCATGTTGATTGAAAACGACTGGAAAGTGGCGCGCGCGCAACTTTCGGGCGGTTTCCATCGCGCTGCCGCTGGGGAGAATCGGTTCGGCAATTGCCGGATTGCCTTCCAGTACCGCGGCGAAACGCGGCTCGACGAGTACGGAAATTCGCAAATCGGGGCGCCAGGAATGAAGGGCAGCAATGGCGGGTGTTTCGAGGACGAGGTCGCCGAGCGAACGGAGGCGAATGATTAATATTTCCGCGCCCTGTGGCAGGCTGGGGAGCAGGGCTACGGAATCGTTCAGCCGTGATGCTTCATTCGGCTTCAATGCGAGCTTCGTCCACCAGCATCACGGGAATATCTTCGCGAATGGGATAGACGCGCCGGCACGACGGGCACTTCAAGCCGTGCTGGTCGCTCGTCAATTTCACCGGAGTCTTATCCAGCGGACAAACGAGAATGTCGAGCAATTCCTGCGAGACGGCCATGAAATTCCTCCCACGGGACTTTAGCAGAGCGGCGCGTGTAGCAGCAAGGTCACGGAAGAAGTTCCGGACAGTCGCGCGATTTGCGCCGCAGCGCCGTTAGCGCAGATTCGCAACCTTCAGGCCCAGCTGGCATTGCCATTCCGCGCCTTGCGCCAATTCCACGGGCCAGACCGCGATGATTTGCGAACCTTGATAGATGCGCTCGAAGCCTTCCTCCGATTCCGAGACGGTCTCGATCGGCGCGATCCAGAAATCCCGGGCGCCCGGGGCCGAGAGAGTGACGCTGATGCCCTGCCACTCATCCACTACGCGCAATTCCGACGCCGGAGCTGCGGCGCCCCATCGCAACGGATAGCGCTGGCCGTCCGATTCAAAATAGCGGTCGGGCGCGGAAGGAGCTAGAAAGTTCAGCACGTTTTCAATTCCAACATGAACAGAAGCGGTGCCGGGTGCCGTTCGACGCAACGTGACGTCACAAACGATTTCAAATCCTTCCTTGTTCGTCGCGAGCGAAAAGGTTTTTTCGACGGGCCAATCGGCGCTTGCATCCGAAACGACTTTTGCCTTGCTGGCTGACATTTCCACAACGCGATATTTTCCAGCCGCCAGCGCGGCGTTTTCTTCCAGGCGCACTGCCCCGCAATCCTGATACTGCTTTTCCCGGCCGAAAAGCAGCAAGCGGAAACAATTGCGCGACCAGCGATCGTAATTCAGCCAGCGGTCGAGGCCCTCTTCCTTCGTGCGCGTCTGCTCGTGAATGGATTGCGGTGCGTGCCCCTGTCTGCTGGATATGTTCTTGATTCCAGCGTGGTAGGCTTCGGGACGCCGCTCCAGAGAATTAATCAGCGTGGCGTGCGAATGACGGCACTCAATTGCCGAAATCGTGGCGCCATCTTTGGGAGAGAGCAGCGCGGCGTAGCGATCCGATGTGAAATAGATCTCCTCGTGGCCGTCCGCGTCAAAATCAAGCTGGACTGCATCTTCGTAGTGGTGTGCGCGATGCGAGAGCCTATCGGCAATCGATTCCGCCTCGGCTAGCGATCGCCACAGCGCGGTGCGCAAGTGCGGCGCGTACAGCCCGCCGAAGACGCCATGCCAGTACGGATCGTTGCATTGTCCGCGCAGCATCAACGTGCGCGCCTCGTCGCGCGATTTGAGAAACGCCTCATCTTGCCGGCGGCTGTGGTCCAGCGCGTGGACCTTGCGCGAAACGTGCAGCATTTTCTTGTGCAACAAATTCGATTCGCTGTATTTTGTGAAAAAGTTGCGCCAGATGCCGCCGCGGACGAAGGGCAATGCGTCAGGACGCGACGCAAATTCCGTCACCAGCGCGTGATAGCGATTTCGCGCCGGCGTGCGGAGAGACCATTCCATCATTTCGGTATAGGAAGCTGCAGGAAGATCCGCCCGTCCCAATGGCGCGTGCGAGGCAACAGCCGACCCTGGCGTGGCAGTTTCCAGCCAGTCCTGATTCTGATCGAGCGCGGTGAAAAATCTTTCCAGCCAGCCGTTTCGATAGCACAGTTCGTTGGTGCCAGGCCAAATACCGAACTTCTCCAGGTCATCGCCCATGGCGGCGAATCCGCCCGGATGCTCCGCGGCGGCGGTGCGGAGGAGTTGAATGGTTTCGCCGGGCTCGCGAAATGGAATCAGGTAGCGGAACGATTTCATGCCGGGGAGAACTTTAACGGTGTGAGCCTGATCTTCTGCAAGATAGTAGCCGTAGAGTTGACTGAGTTCGAATCCCGCACCGAGAAAATGATTGTCATCCACAAGGGTATAGTCGACGCCGAATGGCGCTAGGGAAGACGGCAATTGCGGTTCCCAAACACGCTCGGCGATCCAGGCGCCCCGGGGCCGCTTGCCAAAATGCGCTTCGATGTAATCCGCGAGGCGGATGATTTGTTCGTGGCGATCTTGCGGCGGGATGGCGACCAGGATCGGCTCGTAAAATCCACCTCCGACCATTTCCACCTGGCCGCGTTTGACGAGGGCCCGCAACTCGGCGAAGTATTCAGGATGAGCTCGTTCGATCCACTCCAGCAGCGAACCGGTGAAATGCAATCCCACTCGAATGCCGGGATGGCGCGCGAGGACTTCAACGAACGGCGCATACGACTGCGCGTAGGCGCGTTCCATTACATCGTCAAAGTTTCCGACGGGTTGATGCGCATGAATGAGGAGAACCAATTGGAACTTCACGGCCCAGGACCTCGCTGAAGCATTAACAGGATAACTCGAATTTGCAAGAGTTCCCAAACGCTGATGGTGGGACTCGCGCGAAATACGCATTATCCTGTACGAACACGGTGGACGCTGTGGGTTCGCGCGATTGAGGTGTTGTTACGCGATGCAAATATCGAAGCGCGTAGCAGAAGCTGATGCATATTGCGCTAGCCGGTCCTTCAGCTTGCTGATCGCCGCATTCAGTGAGGAATCGGGCGTGCGCGCCGGAGCCTTCGAGATGCCAGATTTGTTTGCCTATGCCTTCGTATTTTTCGCCAGCGGTACCGTGACGCAGCGACACGGGCGCGTTGATTTTAGAGCGGTCGTAGCAGCCGTAGGGGCAGCCTGTCTCGATTGATCCAAGATTGCCGATGTCCACGACATTCGAGACGCGGTAAAGACCTTTGCCCTGCACCACGCGGCGCAGCAGCGCCTCGGAAGACGGCCGGTATTTTGAGGGATCCATGCCCCACTCGCGAAACATCGCGCGGACATTGCGAACCGGCTCCGATTCGGCGAGGGTTTCGACAGTGAATTCCTGTCGCTTGCGGACACAGACTTCGTCCATCAATTTTGCCAGGGCCGCATCCACCGAGACGACGCGGACATCGTCCGCTTCCACGACGACTAGCTTCACTCCGGGCAATTCGATCTGGATTTGCATGCGGCTCGCTCGCGACGCGCTGCTATGATGGCACGTAACTTCAAACTTTTAGCGGAAATCGAACCGGCGGACCATGAAGCCACACGAGAAACACGAACGATTCGAACGTGGCCTGGCACATTTCAACGCGCGGCAATTCTTCGAGGCGCACGAAGTGTGGGAAGAGATCTGGCTGACGGAAGACGAACCTGAACGGACTTTTCTGCAAGGGTTGATACAGATCGCGGCTGCGTTTCATCACTATCGGCGCGGAAATTCAGAGGGCGCGGAAAACTTGTTGGCTGCGGGAATCGTGAAAATCACGCGTTTCCCGCATGACTACCACGGACTGGCTGTCGAGGAATTGCGCGTCGCGACGAAATGGTGGGCCCGGCGGCTTGGTGAAAGCAAGAATCCAGGCGACGACGAGATTCCGCTGATTTTGCGCTCGCACCAATCCCCGGCGATTTCTGAAGGGCTGCAGACGAAGAAGCACTAATCGAAGTTCAGCTCTTTGCGACCAACACGGCGTCTTTCCACGCGCTTGTCTCCACTCCCTCATCGGTTCGCAACGACCACAGCTTCTTGGCGCGTTCCAACGCCTCCGCCACATGCGGACAAATGTTTTCAGCGCCAACGTGTTCAGCGAAATCCGCGGCGCGCATCATTTCCGCGGGCTGCTGACGCGCACCGCACAGAAGCAGCGCGCGACCTGATTGGTGAACCACATCCGCGAAATTCTCCAACGCCTGCAGGCCGGTGGCGTCGAGCGCGGTCATGTTGCGTAGCCGCAAAACGACGATCGGAGGCAGCTCGGGGATTCGCGCGACGATGTCGTTGATCTTGTCCGTCGCGCCGAAGAGGAACGGACCGTGAATGCGGAAGATCGCCACGTATGGCGGGATTTCCTTGTACTGCAGGATGTGAGCGTGGCCTTCCTTCAGGTATTCCTCGGTCACCTGCGTGACCGTGGTTGTTTCAGTGACCTTGTGAATGTAAACGAGCGCGGCGAGGATCATGCCTGCTTCGACCGCAACCGTAAGATCGGCAAACACGGTGAGAAGGAATGTGACGAGCCAGGTGCCAATTTCCAGGGGCGATAGCTTCAGCAATTCAGGAATTTCCCGCCACTCGCCCATGTTGTAGGAGACGACGAAAAGAATCGCCGCGAGCACCGCTAGGGGAATGAAGCGTGCCAACGGCGCCGCGAAGAGAATGATCGCGAGTAGCGTGAGCGCATGAATCACCCCGGCTACCGGCGTTTTCGCACCGGAACGGATGTTCGTCGCGGTGCGAGCGATTGCGCCGGTGGCGGGCAAGCCGCCAAAGAGCGGTGAAAATATATTGGCGATGCCCTGACCTACCAGTTCGACGTTGGGATTGTGTTTGGAGCCGCTCATTCGATCCGAAACGACCGCGGACATCAGGGACTCGATCGCTCCCAACATTGCGACGGTGATCGCAGGAGAAATCAGCGGCCGGAGCAAGTCGAATCGAATGGACGGTACCGCCATGTGCGGCAGGCCGGAAGGGATGCCGCCGAACCGCGAGCCGATTGTTTCCACCGGGAGCTTGAAGATCACTACGAGCGAAGTTCCGGCGAGCAACGCCACAATGTAGCCGGGAATTTTCTTCGCGTAGCGCATAAACAAAATGATGATGACGAGCGAAAGAAGCGCGAGCCCGGTGGCCGCGGGTGAAAGCGTGTGGAAATTCCGTATGAGAATCGCTATGCGCGCACTGAAGTCACCCGGGACCTTGTCTACTTTCAGGCCAAAGAAATCCTTGATTTGGGTGCTCGCGATGATGATCGCGATGCCGTTCGTAAATCCGACCACGACCGGGCGCGGAATGAACTTCACAGCCGAACCCAGGCCGGTGATGCCCAGAATAACGAGCATGATCCCAGCCATCAGCGTGCAGGTGTAGAGTCCGTCCAGACCGTATTTTGTGACGATGGCGTAAACCACTACTACGAAAGCGCCGGTGGGTCCGCCGATCTGGGTCGTTGATCCGCCGAGGGCGGAAATCAGGAAGCCTGCAATGATCGCGGTGTAGAGGCCCGCCTGCGGCGTTACTCCCGAGGCAATTGCGAACGCCATCGCGAGCGGCAGCGCGACCAATCCGACGGTGACGCCGGCGACAAGATCGGACAAGAAAGTTCGCCCGTCGTAATTCTGCAGACACTGCACCGATCTTGGGAGCCAGTCTTTCATGGATGCCAATGCACGACGTATCGATAGTGGGGCTTCGTTATGCTAGTGAAATGTTGCTCACGCAGCGGCGAAAAGAGCGTTTCACACAAACCACACTGCGAGTAGTATCGCCCAACCGGCTGAAATTATTACGACAATCAACGGAAGGAGTGACGAAGCAGGCAAAGCCATGGGATGAACACCGGGCCAAACAACGTGTATCGAGATGCGGTTGCGACGCGCCCGCAATTAACCGGCTGTCTAGGGACCTACGATTATCTGGCCCTTCATTTTTTTCTGGCTGTTGCCGCAGGCTTTGCAGCAGGTGAAGGTGTACGTTCCCGGCTCGGTGGGCACGATGCCGATCGGAACCATCTCGCCTTTTTTCAGCTTATAGCAATCCTCGCCGTTGGGAAAAGATAGCCCAGGCGCCGTGTTGGTCTTGGCACCATCCGGAAAAGCGCTGATGCGGATTCCACTGGTCCGATCCTCGGACGTGACATCCAGTTCCACTCGCTCGTCGACCTTCATGTGGATCACCGCAGGATCAAACTCGAAATTCTTGGCGGTGACACTGACAATTCTCGGCGGCTTTTCGGGGCGCGGTTTCGTTTCCTGAGCTCTTCTCGCGACGGATGCCACAGCGCGGCCGCGGGCTGGTGCGAAAAGCATGACCACAATCGCGATCGTGGCCGTTCTACTTAGAATAGGTCCCAATGTCTTCGCTCCCTACGCAATTTCGCGGCAATCAATAAGTTACAAGTCGCGAGCCACTTTGATTTTCCCCGGGCGGGCGCGCGCAATCATTCTAGCAGTGAGCGCTAGCGGCAATACGCTGAACTTGTTGACACGCTGGCGCGCGTGTGGAACGCTGATTGTGACAGACTTGTCGGTAGGACGCGTTGGTAGAACGTGTTGGTAGAACGATCACGCGCAGAATCCCCGTCATCGCAGGCAGTGCGCGAAGGAGAGATCAATGCCGCTCGACCGTGAACAAATTCTGGAAGCTCTGCGGCAGTGTTACGATCCCGAGATTCCGATCAACATTGTGGACTTGGGCCTGATTTACGACGTTGAGCACGACGCGGCTGGCAATGTAGCCGTCAAAATGACGCTTACCACGCAAGGGTGCCCCTCCGCACTTGCCATTCCCGATCAGGTGCGCAGCCGAGTGGGCGCCATCCCCGAGGTGCGGGACGTGAAAGTCGAGATTGTTTGGGAGCCGGCCTGGAACCCGAGCATGATCAGTCCCAATGGGCGGCAGGTGCTGGGCCTCGAAGTTTGAAATGCAGAGCGAAAAACAGAAACGCGGCGGACATTGAAATCCGCCGCGTGCGAAATTCGGCACAAATGCAGTCGCGCCGCCAGGCATGCGCGACGAATAATTCTTACGCCTTCTTGTTCTTGTACCAGTCCGCGTTGATCGGCGTGAAGCTGGACCACTTCTCCGGCAAATCTTCCAAAGCGAAAATCGCGGTGACGGGGCAAACCGGAACGCAGGCGCCGCAGTCAATGCACTCATCAGGACTGATATAAAGCTGTTTTTCAGCCTCGAAATCGGCCTCATCCTTGCGTGGGTGGATGCAGTCCACCGGGCAAACGTCCACGCAAGCCGTGTCTTTTGTGCCGATGCAAGGTTCGGCAATTACATACGCCATTTCGAGTTCTCCTCGAAGAAGAGGTTGTAAGTCCGCTCAGCCGGGAATCCTCACTTCAAGACCCGGAGTAATTTTTATATCACCAAAGCAGGGTGGGTACAAGCGCCGGTGCCCCGAAAAGAAGGCGCCAGAACTTGCCAAGTTGCTGGGAGTCCTGCCAAACCGATAGAATGGCTGGGTAGCCCCGGGAGCCTCAGAATGGCCCATTGCCGCTTGCTTGCTGTCTCATGCCTCTTAGCCTTAGCCCTCGTCTCTGCCATCCCAGGAAACGCGCAAGCTCCCTCGAGCAAGGCGTCGCCGCACAGTAGCAAAGCCACTGCGTCCGCCGACCCTCCCCTGGTTGATCTCGCGGGTTATCAGCAACTGATTGCCAAGCACCGTGGGAAGCCGCTGGTGGTGAACTTCTGGGCCACGTGGTGCGAGCCGTGCCGCGATGAATATCCGTTGATCGTCGATCTGGCGAAAGAGTTCAAATCGCAGGGCGTCACCGTACTGGGCATTGATATGGACGACGATTCGGACATGAATCTGGTGCGGCGATTCATTGCGAAGAATCAGCCGCCGTTTCCGAATTACCGGCAAAAGCCTGGGATTGATCTCGATGCTTTCTACAACGGCGTGAATCCGCAATGGAAAGGAACCATGCCGCAAACGATCTTTTACGGGCGCGACGGCAACATCGTCGGATTTTTTCTGGGCACACGGCCGCGCGCTGAGTTCGAGCAGGCTTTCCGCACGACGCTGGCCAGCACAGCGAATGCAACGACCGGTGCGCGGAGCTCGGGCAACTAACCGCAACCTTTAGTCTGGACAATTCATACGATAGGAGCATCGCCATGCTGCAAACTCGCGGAAATAGACTTACCTGGCTCGGCCACGCCGCATTTCGCATTGACACGCCGAGCGGCAAAGTAATTTTGGTTGATCCCTGGATTCAGACCAACCCGATGTGTCCTGAAGCAAATAAAAAATTCGAGCATGTGGACACGATGTTGATCACCCACGGACATTTCGATCACATCGCTGACGCCGTGGACCTGGGCAAAAAGTTCGAGCCGCAAATCGTCGGAATTTACGAGCTCTGCGCGTGGCTGGAATCGAAGGGCGTGCCCAACACTAACGCGATGAACAAGGGCGGCACGCAGAAGACTGGCGAGATCGAAGTGACGATGGTGAATGCCGTGCATTCCTGCGGGATCAAGGACGGCGATGAAATCGTTTACGGCGGCGAAGCTTGCGGCTACATTATCCGGCTGCCCGGCGGCTTTACTGTGTATCACGCAGGTGACACGGCGCTTTTTGGAGATATGAAACTCATCGGTGAGCTTTACGCGCCGGACGTGGCGCTCTTGCCGATAGGAGACTATTACACGATGGGCCCTCGCGAAGCAGCTATGGCGATTCGCTTTCTAAACGTCCGCCACGTGATTCCCATGCATTTCGGGACGTTCCCGGTGTTGGTCGGCAGGCCCGAACAAGTACGCCAGCTCACGCAGGATATCAGCGGGCTGGAGATTCATGCGCTAAAGCCGGGCGAATCAATCGGCGAGTTGCGGTCGAGCGTTACATCGCAAGGGTAAGAAAACCAGGAGCCCGAATGCCCGGAATTTTGGAACCAGCTGTCGAGAAATATCTGTCGAGTCTTCTGCCGCCGCGCGATGCCGTGCTGGCCGACATGGAAAGTTACGCGAAGCAGCATGACATCGCGATTATTGGGCCTGATTGCGGGCGGCTGCTTTCACTGATGGCACAGATTTCGGGTGCCAAGCGGATTTTCGAAATGGGCTCAGCCATCGGTTATTCCGCGATCTGGTTCGCGCGAGCGGCAGGACCGGACGCCAAAATATTTTGCACCGACGGCGATCCAGCCAATGCCGAACTAGCCCGCAAGAACTTCGAGCGAGCTGGGGTTGCGGAGCGCATTCAATTTATGACCGGTGAAGCCGTGGACTTGATTGACCGCGTGGAAGGCAAGTTCGACATCATCTTGATCGATGTCTACAAACATCAGTATCCGGCAGCGCTCAAGAAATCGCTACCGCGGCTCAAAAGTGGAGGTTTGCTGATTACCGACAACGTGCTGTGGTCCGGCCGCGTCACACAACCGCCGAAAGACGATCAGACGCGCGGCATTCTGGAATTCAACCAGAGTATCTACTCTTCGCCCGAGCTTTTTTCCGTGATCGTGCCGTTGCGCGATGGAGTCGCTATCTGCCGCAAGTCATAGCGTTTCGCCTTTCAAACGCTACTGGCTGACAGCGATTGATACGGGTTGCGCCAGTTTGAAATGCAGCCGCGTCTCGGCGGGCAGCACGATATCTTTCTTCCCGGTGAAGCCGGCGCCTGCCGCGCCAGCGCCGCCGCCCGCGACTGCGCCGATGGCCGCGCCCTTACCTCCGCCCGCCAGCGCACCGATGATTGCTCCAAATGCCGCACCGCCGCCCGCGCCAATTCCAGTTCGTTTACCGCGCCCTTTGCCGACTTCTTCGAATTCGGAAGTTTGAATCGAATACCGCGTTCCGTTGACCCGGACCGAATCGAGCGTGAGTTGCAGCAGCGCGTGCCCTTTGAATTTGCCGGCCGATTGCGCTTGCACGATAGTGCCGGAAACTTTAGCGCCTGCCGGAAGAACCACGTTGCCATCTACCGTGACGGGCTCTGCCAACGAGGCCGCGAAAACGTCACCATTATTGGCGACCTTGGAATTCACGGTTTGATCGAGCGTCACCGTGAGCACCGTCGAGGCCGGGATCACCACCGGAGGCGGAGGAGGTGGTGGCGTGGGAGCGGGCGCCGGCGTGGCGGGAGTCTGAGCAGTGTTGCCCGCGCCACTGGGCTGATTCGGAGATGAGTTGCTGGCTTCGGGAGTGGTGGATTTGCTGCCGCATCCGGCAACGGCCAATAGGACGAGAGCTATAAGGCATCGAGCGGCGAGGTGGCTGCGCATTTTCTGCTCCTGTGGGATCGAAATAGAATTGCGTTACAGGGGCTGGGCTGCTACGCGGCTGTATTCTAATTCGAGCGAGACGTATTCTCAATCTCTTGGAGGGTCGGCGCACGCACGAGCTGCGGGCACGCTAAGATCCTCTGGGAAGTGTAGGCGTAGCCGCGCAGCCTACGACGGCGCGTTGCCGGACGATCGAGGCAACAGATTCCGCAAGAAAAATGTAACATTCGCGGGCCGTTCGGCCAAGCGGCGCATGAAGTACGGAAACCAATCCACGCCGTACGGAATGTAGACGCGCACGCGATATCCTTCGCGCACCAGCTTTTCCTGCAGATCTGTGCGAATGCCGTAGAGCATCTGAAATTCGAACTGGTCGCGCCTGATATTTTGCTCACGGACAAAATCCTTGGTCGCTTGGATCATGGCAGGATCATGCGTCGCGATGCCATGGTAAATCCCGCTCGGAAGCATCATTTTCATGAGCTTCACATAATTCGCGTCCACGTCGGATTTCTTCGGGAACGCGACCTCCGGCGGCTCTTTGTACGCGCCTTTGCAAAGGCGCAACCGACAACCAGCTGCGAGGAGATCCCGAACGTCCTGCTCGGTGCGGTAAAGATATGCCTGCATAACAGTGCCGACGCCCGAATATTTTGAGCGCACTCGTTTGGCGATGTCCACGGTGCGTTGCGTGTAGGCTGAACCTTCCATGTCAATGCGCACAAAATTTCCCTGGCTGGTGGCGTGCGCCACAATTTTTTCGAGCAGCTCCAGGCAAAGATCCTCGTTCAAATCGAGGCCCAGCTGCGTGAGCTTCAGCGAAACGTTGGCGTCCAGATGTTCGGCCGCGATCCGGTCAAAAATCGCCAAGTAGCCATCCGCGGCGCGGCGGGCCCCAGCTTCATCCGACACATTTTCCCCGAGCAAATCCAGGCTGGCCAGTTGCAGGCGGCGATTCACTTCGCGCGCGGCTGCCACGGCGTCATCGAGGGTCTCGCCGGCGACAAAGCGGCGAGCGACGCGCCGGCTGGCGCCGTTGTGCATCATGAGCGGGGCAAGTCGCTTGCTTTCTGAGAGACGCAATAGCAGCGCGCGCATTAGACGCCGACCGGACTGGTTATGTGGGAGTAACGCTGGAGAAGCGGGAGCATGAAATTTAGATTATGCAGCAAACCACGGCGTGCCATCAGCTCTTGTGTTCTTCCAGAAAACGCTCGGCTTCGATGGCAGCCATGCAGCCGGAACCAGCCGCCGTAATGGCTTGACGGTAATGATGATCCTGTACGTCGCCCGCCGCAAACACGCCTTCGACATTCGTTTTCGGGCCGTCGTGTGTGATCAGGTAACCGTTCTCGTCCATATCCAACTGGCCCTTGAAGATTTTGGTGTTGGGATCGTGTCCGATCGCGACGAAGACGCCGGAAATTTCGATTTCACGAGTCTGCTTGGTCTCCGCGTTGCGGACGGTCACTTTTTCCACCGATTTCTTGTCCATGTCGTGCACTTCTTCGACCACGTACGGAGTGAGAAATTCAATTTTCTCGTTGGCGTGCGCGCGATCCAGCATGATTTTGGTGGCACGGAATTCGTTGCGGCGATGAACCAGCGTAACCTTGCTCGCAAATTTGGTGAGAAACGTGGCTTCTTCCATGGCAGTGTCGCCACCGCCGACCACCATGATTTCCTTGCCCCGAAAGAAGAAGCCGTCGCAGGTGGCGCAGGTAGAAACGCCGTGACCCAGGAGGTGGCGCTCCGATTCAATCCCCAACATGCGCGCCGAAGCGCCCGCCGCGACAATCAGGGCCTCAGTCTCGTACGATTCTTTCCCGGCTACGACCTTGAACGGACGCTGGCTGAGGTCCACCGACGTCACGGCGCCGGAGTGAAACTCGGTGCCGAAGCGCTGCGCTTGCTTGCGCGAATTCTCGATCAGTTCGGGACCGAGGATACCGTCGGGAAAGCCCGGAAAATTCTCCACCATCGTCGTGAGCGCGAGTTGTCCACCTGGCTCGTAGCCGTCGAGGACTAGAGGATTCAAATCCGCGCGCGCGGCATAGATAGCCGCCGTCAATCCCGCACACCCGCTGCCTATGATAATCACCTTGTGCACTGAGTTTCTCTCCCGAGTATTGGATGACTAAAAGCCGCGCGGCGATACAAGCTCAATCCGCTATTGTACCATCCCGGGCGGGCGCTAACAGTCTCGCCGGTCCGGGTGGCGTGGGGGGAATTCGCGCTGCGTTTGCGCGGCCTTCTAGCCTGCGGGATAATAGCCGCATACGGACGGCGATCATGGCGATTCCGCAAAATCTCTTCAAGCTTCTCAGCGAATTCATCGTGTTACTTCTGGGCGCACTACTCATACTACTTTCAATTTCCGGCCGCATCGGACTTCCGGAGCGCCCCGCGGCGCTAATTGCTTTGGGAATCGTATTTATCTATTGGGGGGCACGCGCGGGCATGCGCAAAGACCCTAAGACCTCGCGCGCGGAAGCAAAGGTCCGCGCCGGTTCCTTGGCTCTGGTGGGGATTTCGGTCCTGGCGATTCCTTTCTTGTCCGTGCGTTATGCGCCGCTGCTGTTGAGCGTGGCCGGTTCTGTTCTGGTTCTTCGCGGCCTGTTGGGTGCGGTATTTTCGTTCCGGCGCGCTTGAGTGGTGGCGGAAAGTCGCGGCATGTCGCCGCATAACCGCTCACAAAGAAAGCCCCGTGACACAAGGCGCCCAGCTCCCAATCCAGCGCGAATCGAAGAACCTATCGTTTGCTCTTGCCACTAGCCAACCTTCCAGATTAATCTCCCGCGCAGCAGCATGAGACGCCAGCGAAGCAAGGCCCCATCCGGATCGCGCTAATCAGCTGCCGATTCGAAAGGCTAGAGGAGAACCGCCATGTTGAAAGAGTTCAAAGAATTCGCGATGAAGGGCAACGTGATGGACCTGGCCGTCGGTTTCATCCTCGGCGCGGCATTCGGAAAGATCGTCACCTCGCTGGTGTCGGACATCATCATGCCGCCGATCGGACTTATTCTGGGCAAGGTTGATTTTTCCAGCCTGTTTCTGAACCTTTCCGGGAAGTCGTACTCCTCGCTGAGCGAGGCGAAAGCCGCCGGAGCGGCCACGCTCAATTACGGTGTCTTCATCAATAACGTGGTGGACTTTCTGATCGTTGCTTTCGCGGTTTTCCTACTGGTACGCGGGGTAAATCGCTGGAATAAGCCGGCAGCGGCTGCCGCGCCTACTACGAAGGATTGCCCCTATTGCGTCTCGAAAATTCCGCTGCAGGCGACGCGCTGCCCCAACTGCACGTCACCGATACCGGCTTAATCGCTTCGTAATTGCGTTGAGAGCCAGCAACAGGAGACCAATGGTTGATCGCGGCAACGGCGCTTAGCTTCCGGGAAGTTTCTTGATATCGTCGCCGCTCATTTGGCGGCGAGTTTCAATGTCGCGTAAGTGCTGGCGCAGCCGTTCGACTACGGCGTCCACTTCACCCTGCGCCATTTCGCGCTCGACTTCCGTGAGCGCAAAGTGGACCACGTCGTGGTGATGCACCTCTTCTCCAGGCAGCTTGTCGCTCAATTCCAACCAAACCTTATGGAGCAGGTCTATCTCCGTAGGCGTGAGCCGAGGAGCGTGCGGACCAAGGTAGAAGATTTGTTCTTTGCCTGATGGGGTGAAAATTTCAAGCGTGACGCGCGGACGCGGTTCGGGCATCCGCTCCCAGGCAATCCCGATTTCGCGCGCTTGTTCCGTGACGGGCATTTTCGATGAGCTGCCGGCGACGACGGTGCTCGATTGCAGATTCATCGCGGTGCGCAGGATGCCTTCCCACAGATCGTTGGCTGCGGCCACCGCCAGCCGCACGGGCTTGCCTTCTTTTTCGGCAAGCGACAGCACCTTGGTGAACAGCAGCTGCTCGATCGTGCTGAAGAGTTGGTCTGGCGCCAGATCGTATTCGCCCGACGCGGCGCGGCGCAGCATGCGCACGTGCAACACCACGATTTCCGCTTCTTTTTCGCGCACCCGTCGTAAAGCGGCTTCCAGATGGTACAAGGCGTAATACGTGCTGACCGGAACGAGAATATTTCCGGCGGCAACTCCCACACTCGTGGGAGTCAGCTCGGCTTCGGGCGCGAGATTGAATTGGTCGAGTTCTACGTGGGCCGCACCGGCGGCGCGCACGCGCATGCGATGCTCGGAAACTTCAAACACAGTGAAAAGCAAAATCGTGAAGGTGATTCCGGCGATGGTCGCCTGCGGTTTGGTGAACAGGTTGATCACCGCAATGGCGAAAAGCACCAGGGTGATCAATCCGAGGCCAATCGGAATCTCTTTGCCGAAAATCACCGGATTGAGCGGCACGCGGTATTCGCGGTCCTGCGGGTGCGTGTAACGCAACACCAGCACCGCAATGCCCTTCATGGAAAAACTCCAAATCACTCCAAAGGCGTAAAGGTTTCCAAGGAAGGTCACGTCGCCGCGGCTGGCGATGATGGTGATGATCTGAAACAAGACCACCATATTAATAATTCGATCGGTGGTTCCGAACCGCGCGTGCGGATGACGAAACCAATCGGTCAAAACTCCATCTTCGGACACACGGTTTAGAACGCCGTTGGAACCCACAATAGCGGTGTTGACGGCACCGGCCAGAATCAAAGTGCCTACCACGACCACGAATACATGGAACGCCAGGCGCACCGGAAAGCTTCCGACCAGATGCATCGCCAGTCCACCGATCAAGTTTTCGGTGAAATTGCCACGCACGTTGTCCGGGATGATCATCACCGCGAAGAACGAAACCAGCGAGGTGAACACCAGGCTGTAGATGAAAATCACCAGCCCAGCCTTTTTCAGGTTCTTGAGCTTGGGATGCTCAATTTCGCGGTAAACCTGCGCGAGCGATTCTTCGCCGCTCATCGCCAGCACGGAATGGCCCAGGCCCACAAAAATGATTATCAGCGTGATCGCGTGCGCCCAGTGGTAGCGGTCCAGCCAGCCCAGCGAGCCTTTGTCCAGCTTCATGTTCTGTGGGGTGGGCAGGGGCGGCAAATGCCAGCCGCCGCGCACCCATAGCGTATAGACGCACCAGGTGATCAGCACCACCACCATGACGGTAGTGAGTTCCATGATGCGCAGAGCTTTGCCGCTGGATTCCGGAACGCCCTTGATATTTTCCCACCAGAAATAGAGCGTGATGCCGATGGCCACCGTCGCTGCGGTAGCGTTCACGTTCAGGTGGAGACCGAGCCCGGCGTGATGAAAGAGTTCGTTGATAACGCCGACGAGATACTGCCCGGCCGAAACGCCGCTGATCGGGCCAGTCAGGACGTAATCAAACATGAGCGCGGAAACGGAGAATTTTGCGAGTGTGCCGCCGAGCGCTTCCTTTACGACGCGATACACGCCGCCGCGCACAAACATGCTGCAGCTTTCCACGTAAACGGCGCGCACCGCGTAGGAAAACAACATGATGCCCAGGATGAACCACGGCGCCGTCTTTCCGATGAATTGCTCGGCTTCGCCGCCGGCGTAATAGGCCGAGGAAGCCAGGTCATTCAGGACAATCGCCGCGGCGCGCCAGAAGGAAATGAAAGCCAACATAGCCGTGGTGGCGACTAGGACTTTCGCTACAGGGCGGATGCGACCCGGCGTGAATGTGGGACCCGTGGAGTTGGAAACCATACGCTCGTGAGATGCGGAAATGAACTATACGTTGAAACCGGGCCTAAAAGGAAGCCTCCGCAGCATGGTTCTTGCCCGGGGGTAACTAGGGACCGCCGGTGCTACCCAACCGTGTAGAGGGTCTGGCCGCGCGCCGGAGTGCTAGGCGGTCTTTTCAGCGGCGGCGGGACGGAATTCGCGAGCGCACGCCTCGCAGGGGCAGATCTCTCGAAGGTGCTCGAAACTGAAGATTCCCGTGGCGTGGCTATCTGAAAACTGTATCTGGATCGCGTAATTACCCACCGCGTTCGCGCTCTTGGCCGTCACGCGAGGCTTGTACATCGGCAGGACCGCGCTCGCGGGTCCAGCTTTCGACTTCTTCTCGCGCTCGTCATTACACAGCGCGCAAGGGCAGCGATCACGCAGATAGGGAAAATCATAATGGCTGGTGTGCATGTCCGCCCAGGTGATTTCCACGCCTTCACCCGTCGAGACGTGCACCTTGATGCTGATCGGCTTCTTGCGAATATCTTGCGGTATCGGCATTCTGAATTTAGCCCGTCACTCGTCGTGCGGCGCTTCCCCTTAGATAGTGTGCCACATTCGCGACCAAGTGTGGCTTCACACCGGTTCGGGTTTAAGAGCCGTCGAACTGATGCTCGCCAGGCGGCCGTGAGCGAGTTCGATCCGGCGGTCGGCCAGGCGTCCGATGGTGGCCGCGTGAGTGACCATCAAGATGGTGTGCCCTTCCCGATGCAATTCGCGCAGCAGGTCGAGCACGATCTTTTCGTTGACCTCATCGAGGTTGCCGGTCGGCTCGTCCGCCAAAATCAGCTTGGGATGATTGATCAGCGCGCGCGCCACGGCCACGCGTTGCTGCTCGCCGCCGGAAAGCTGCGAAGGGAGATGTTCCGCGCGTTCGCCCAGGCCCACTCGCTCGAGCGAGTGACGCGCTTCCTTCTCATCCGTGATGCTGTGAAAATATTGCGCCAGCATTACGTTTTCGAGCGCTGTCAGATACGGCACCAAATGGAACTGCTGGAACACGAAGCCGACTTTTTCGGCGCGAAAACGCGTGAGTCCGGCCTCGTCCAGCCGCGCAACGTCGGTGCCAGCCACGATCGCCTGGCCAGAAGTGGGAGAATCGAGCCCGCCAAGCACATTGATCAGCGTGGTTTTGCCAGATCCCGACGGGCCCATGATGGCAATCCATTCGCCTTCTTCGATGCAGAGCGAAACACCATCTAGCGCGCGCACGCTGCCAAATTCCTTGCGTAGATTTTTGACCTCAACCACCGTGGCCACGATTCCCTATTCTCCTCGCAAAATTACCGCCGGCTTCACGTTTCCCAACGTGCGCAGCGGCAAAGCGCCCGCCATCGCCACCGCGATCATCAAAACGACCGTCACCGGGAAAATTTCCCAGCGTGGCGAGATTCCCGTGCCGAAAACGCGCAGGCCCATCCAATAAGACAGCGCGACTCCAATGAAGGCGCCGAGCAATCCGCCAAGGGCGCCCAGCACGCCCACTTCCGCCAAGAATAATCCAACAATCCGTGATATCGAGCCGCCGAGCGATTTCATCAGGCCGACGTCTTTGCGCCGTTCCATGGCCAGCGCCGCCATCGTGCCCAGCACGCATAGCGCCGTCAGGACCAAGATCAACACGACCATCGAGATGATCAGGAGTTGGATGCGGCCCAGCAACGCGCCTTCGGCTTCGGTTATTTGACGAATAGGCCGCACTTCGACACCAGATGGAAGCGCCTTCGCTAAACGCGCCGCGTAATCCGCGACGATCTTAGGCGCGCCGCCGACGCTTAGTTGCCAGACGCTGATGGCGCCCTCTTTATCCGCCAGCTTTTGTGCCACCGATAGATTCACGAACGCTTGATTGTCCGCCGATCCACCTGTATCCAGTACGCCGGCAACTCTCAGGGTGACATTGCGATTCGCATAAGCGAACCCCAAGTGACCGCCTGGCTTCAGCGAGAATCGCCGAGCGACGTTCCTGCCCACGACACACTGCCCTTCGTCATCACGGGACAAAATCCAGTCGCCCTCAAGTTTCGCCGTTGGTTCCAATTTCCGAAAATCGTCCAGCCACGTACCTACAATCACGATGGGGGTTTCAGCCGTCTTGCCAACAACGTAAAGATAGGGCGCCGACGCTATAACATTCGGATCCGGCACTGACTGAATCCCCGCATCGAGAACGTCTTCATTGAATAGCACCGGGCCCGCCGAACCCGCATCAAGCGACTGCGGAGAATCAGGCGGTGCTATAACAACATTAGCGCCGAGCGATCGAAATTCCTGCGTTAACTTGTTCTGGACGCCGAGATCGAGATTCAGCAGCGCGGAAATCACCGCGGCACCGCTGACAATCGCCAGAATCGCGACTGCCAACCGGCCGCGGCTGCCGCGCAGAAGTTGAAAAACCAGGCGCCAAAACATCATCCGCCCCTCAGAATCAGGGCCGGCTCGAAGTGCGCGGCACGGCGCAGGGGAAGCAGGCTTCCCGCAATAGCCACGACCGCGGCAAGTCCCAGCACGATTGGCAACAGGATGATCTGCGGCGACGCCGGACTTCCGAACACGCTCGCGCCCAAGAATCTGGCGAAAAATGTGCCGGCCACAAATCCGATCGCTCCGCCGACAATTGCCAGCAACACCTGTTCCGCGAGAAAAATCCCATTCACCAGCGCGTTGCTCGCGCCAAGAGCCTTCATCACGCCGATTTCCGCTTGCCGCTCGAGCACGGTCGTCGCGGAGGTGGCCGCGACAGCGAGCGCGGCGGCTACGAGTGCCGCGAGCGTAACAATCCAAAGCAGCGTGCCGACGCGATCGAGCACCCGGCCCTCGGTTTCCGCGACGCGCCTGATGGCGTGGACGTCGGTGCCGGGTAGCACGGTCCTGATCTGATAGCTGATCGAAGAAATATAGGGCGAGCAGAACCAGCGATCGTACTCGGTTGGAGTGAGCTGAATACTCTTGTCCGTTTGTGCGCGCTCTCCGCGTTCCGCCAAGGCGTCGGCAGGCTTGGTCAGGGCGCTCACGAAAAGCTCGCGAAATTCCCCTGCGCGTCCGGACATTTTCTGCGCGACCGCAAGTGGCACGACCACGGCCTTATCTTCTGCGCCACCGGTCGAGACAATACCGGTTACCTTCAGCGGCCACGCCCGCTTTAGACCACCAGGCTCCGCTCGGTATGGCTCCAAGCTAAGGACTTGCCCGGGCGAAATGCCGCCGGGATAGGTCCGCGCCAAGGCCTCACCAACGATGCATTCGTCACTTTGATCGTCGAACCATCGCCCCTGAACCCGCCACCAAGGGTGCGTAACGCTGAGACCAGTTTTGAACTTGGTGCCGTCGGGGACGGGCACGTCGTGTGCATACCACGTGCCGATTACAGCCACGAGCTCGGGATCGGATTGGGTGGACGGATTAATCTGCGCAGGAACATCGAGAAACGGCGTAAAGCCCAAAATATTATGGCGCCAGAAAATTGTTTTCAATTTGCCGAGATCGGCCTCTTTCAGATACGCGCCTTCATCCACGGGACGATAGTCCACGCCGCCGATTTCCACGGGGAGCGTGTCCGATTCGGGCGTAACCAGCAGATTCGCGCCCAAGCTGCGGAATTCGCGCGCCAGCCGGTCGCCCACCTCGAGCGCGGTCGTGAGCGTAGCCGTGGTGACGGCCATGCCCACGACCAGGGCGGCTGCGGTCAATAGTTTGCGGCGTGGATTGCGAACGAAGGATTCCCGTACCAGGCGAGCGAACATCGCGTCAGGAGTGAATCTTGGAGGCGGCGTCGCCCAGCGCCGAAAGGTCCACGATCACTTCTCCTCCTGCAACGCGAGATTTCACGCTGATGGGATTGCAGCCGCCCGATTGGCCGATTGAAGGGATATAAATCGAAGCCCCACAATTGCGGCAGATCACCGTCTGGCCTTCCTGCCGGTAACCGGCGGTGCCGCAAATCTGGCACGCATCCAAGGCCACGGCGTAATCGCCGTTTTGTTTATGAATCACCAGAAAACGGATCACTGTGTCGTTCACGTCGGCTTTATAAAAGTGCAGGCTCGAATCCGTAAGCTCCGATAGCGGAATGCGGACCTCATTATCCTGGGCCACCAGCACCTTCGCGGGCGAGGGTGCGGCAGACACGCGGCCGTACACGTAGTCCCCGGCGAAGCAAAGCACAACCGCCACGCACAAAATCGCCGCAGCAAAACTCCAGCGGCGTTGACGACGGAATTCATATTCGCGCATTCGCCGGTCGGCGGGATTGGCGGCGGCATCCGCAGCCGGCTGCTTCGCGCTGAACCACTCGCGGAGAACCACTAGCGCGGCAGCGCCCAGAATCAAAACGAAAAAGAAGACTTCATTGCGCACGATCGGGCCGATGGTGGACATTTCCGTCTTGCTCGAGGGGATCCACATGGCTTCACTGAGTTCGTGGACGCCGGTGAGCGCCAGCTGGAACGCAACGACCATTAGGATGGCGCTGGTAGCTTTGAAAAAGCGGTGCAGGGGAATCTTCAGCGTGCCTTGGAAAAAGAAAACCCCCACAGCGATGGCAATGGCGATGCCGATGGTAGTTCCGATCCAGACCTGCACGCCCGCGGTCGATAGTTCCACCGCGCGCAAGACCAATACCAACTCGGCGCCTTCGCGCACCACCATGAGAAAAACAAATACGCCAATGCCCCACCCGGCGGCCCACGTGGATTTTTGCGCGTAAGCCTCGACGCGCTGCTCGATTTCTTTCTTCAGATGCCGTGCCACGCGGTTCATCCAGATGATCATCGAAATGACGAGCACCGAGGCGATCAGCATCAGCAGGCCTTCGAAGCCGTCTTCGCTCACCTGCCAGCGATCCAGCAGCACGGCCGCAGCAACGCTTGCCGCGGAAGCCAGAATCACGCCGGCCCACGCGTAGCTAGCGAGCGCGCGACGACCGGTGCGATTTAAATAGACGAGGACGATGCCGACGACAAGGGCGGCTTCAACGCCTTCACGGAGAGCCAGGAGGAGTGCAGAGAGCATATCTTTTCCAGTTGAAAATGATTTACAACTGGAAAATCAAGTCTAGCCCCGACCTGCTCTTAAATCAAGCGAATTCACCCGCCACAACACCATGCTCACCTTTCCCTGTAGAATAGCATCTTACATTCGAATGACTTCCCCGCGCCATTCCTCGGGCCGCTCACAACGACGCGTGACGACCCTCACGAGCCCGTTCTGCATTGCCGCGCTGCTGGCGCTTCCACTGTTCCTGTCATCAGTAGTTACGCCAAATATTGCGGCGCTAACCACCTTTTCGCACGCGCAAGAGCAGGATTCTTCCGCGACACCCAATAAGGCTAAAATTCCGCCGAATTCCGCCCGCATATCGCCCCTGGAACAACAGCTTCCGTCGCCTCCGCGAAAAGCTGACATCAAGAAGGGCAAACAAGCCTACAAACAGGGCCTGAAAGTCGAGGCGGAAGGCGACTGGCAGGCGGCTTACGATGCGTATTCCGACGCCGTGGATTGGGACCCTAGCATCAGAGAATATTTGGTGCGGCAAGCGGTTGCCAAGGGCCACGTTGTGCAAATGAAAGTGGATTTGGCGGAGCGCGACGCAGTCTCCGGCCGATTCTCGGACGCGCTGCGTGCCATGCGTCAAGCACGCGAATTGGATCCTTCTAACCGCACAATCAGTGAGCGCCTGATCGAAATGGAGGCTCTCGATCCAGCACGCGCGCGGCAAGTAGCGGCCGAACCGGAGTTGGCGCCGGAAGTGCGGCTGCAGCATCGCTCCGGGACTCAATCCTTTCAACTTCGCGGCCAGACGCAAAGTGCGTACCAACAAGTGGCCGAAAGATTCGGCGTCGAAGTAGCGTTCGACGTGGATCTGCGCAACACGCCGGTACACCTCGACCTGAAGGACGTGGACTTTGCGACCGTCATGCGCGTGCTCGGCGAGGAAACTGGAACATTTTGGAGGCCGCTCAACAAGCACTTGTTTTTCGTGGCGCAGGATACGCAGCAGAAGCGCAAAGACTATGACGTTTCGATTGTGCGCACCGTTCTTTTGTCCGCCTCGGAGACGCCCGAGCAGATGACCGAAGTCTCGCGCATGGTTCGTGAAGTGGCCGGGATCACGCGCACCGACCTTGACTCGAAGAGCCACACGCTGACGATGCGGGCTTCGCCGCAAGCCATCGCGGTTGCTACCGGAATCATTGATAACCTGGACCAGCCTCCGGCCGAGCTCGTCCTGGAACTTGAAGTTCTCGAAGTGGATCGCAGCCGCAACCTGGACCTGGGCATCACCGGGCCGCAGAACGCCACCATTTACTCGATTCCGTCGAACTCCGCGCAATTAATCGCGGAGGGTGGCGCGACGGCGCTCAATGCCCTGCTGGAGCAAGTGTTTGGATCGTCTTCATCCGTCCCGCCCGTTTTTGCGTTCGGCGGTGGCAAAACGACGTTCTTGGGAACTCTTCCGGGCGCCGCAGCGACTTATTCGACTTTGCTTTCCTCGGTGCGCGCAGGACGCCGCGTTCTGCTGCGCGCGGAAGATGGACAGCCAGCATCGTTTTTTGTGGGCGAGCGCTTTCCAGTTTCGCTGGCGCAGTATTCCTCCAGCTTGGTCGGCAACGCTCAAAGCACCGCGAACCAAACCCCTACCGTGTCCAGCTCCTCGGCTTCCAGCTTGCCCATCACGACGCTTAACACCGGAACGAATCCCGATTTCGTGGTCACAGGCGACTTGAATCAGGATAACTTTCAGGATCTCGTCGTTGCGAATTTTACCGACGGGACTCTTTCGGTTTTCCTTGGCGATGGTCTGGGGACCTTCGGAACTCCCAGCACAGTGACCGTTGGCAAGGGACCGACCTGGATTACGACGGGAAATTTCAACGCCAAGACCAACACGGGAGGAATTATAGATCTCGCAGTTGCGAACCAGGTGGACAACACCATTTCTATCTTGCTTGGAAACGGCGACGGAACGTTTACGGCGGCGCCATCCTCGCCCCTCGCGCTGCCCAGCGGCGCCAGCCCCACGTCTATCGCCGTGGGCGACTTTAACGGAGACGGTTTTTCAGACTTGGCCGTCGTCAATATGGCGGCCAATACCATAAGCATCTTCCTGGGGAAGGGCGACGGGACGTTTCAAACTCCCACGACGGTTGTCACCGGCGGCGCTCCGACCTCAATTGTCGCCGCAGCATTCAATCCCAGCGCACCGTCAATCATCGATCTTGCCGTGACGAACTCCACCGACAACACTCTCGAGATTTTCGTCGGCAATGGCAATGGGACGTTTCAGAAAGGCGTGACGTACGCCACCGGCGTAACGCCAAATTACGTCGCGGCCGCCGATGTGGACGTGGACGGAATTCTCGACCTGGTAGTTACCGATAGCGGCGTCGCAACCAGCTCCAATACCGTCGGCAACAGCGTCTCAGTCTTCTTGGGGAATGGCGACGGCAGTTTCATCAAACCAGGCGGCACGCGGCTCGATTTCCCCGCCGGGACGAATCCCACGTCCATCACAATTGCCGATTTTAACGCGGATGGCCTGCCGGACCTCGCCGTCACGGCAACCGGAGACAACTCTTTTGCATTGCTGCTGGGAGCTGGCGGCGGTCTGTTCGATTCTCCGATTGAAGTGCCGGTGGGCACCACGCCCGATTCCGGAGCGACTGCCGACTTCAACGGCGACGGACTTCCGGACCTGGGCATCTCCAATTTCGGTTCGAACACCGTGTCTGTGATTCTAGATTCGCAGTCGCTAATCAGTCTTCTTTCCGGCAGCGGAGTCGGCACGCAATTTCCGGGCGCCGAATATATAGACATCGGGCTGAAGGTGAAGGCTACGCCCCGGGTCCATCCGGACGGCGACGTGACGCTACAATTCGAGTTCACGCTGAGCAGCCTCGCCGGCTCGAGCATCAACAACATCCCGATCGTCAACAATCAGGAAATCCATCAGACGGTGCGCGTGCGCACGGACCAAACGGCAGCGCTCGCGGGTTATCTGGCGCCGCAGCGCATGACTTCCTTGAACGGTTCGCCCGGCCTGGGAGACTTGCCGCTCAACAGCATCATCGGCGGCACCACCAACTCGCAGTATTCAAACACCGAATTGTTGATTCTCGTTACGCCGAGACTGGTGGAGATGGCGCCGCGAAAAGATCACATGATCTACGCGGGTCGCGGCCAATTGGGCGGCCCGACTTCGTTAGGACCCTCAATTCAAGAACGTCGCGGTGGATTTCAACTTCCGCCATCTGAGCGGCAGCAGCCCCAGCGGCAGCCGCAGCCTGAGCCTCAGGCCCCGCAGCCGCCCGCCGAGCCACAACAATACGAGCCTCCGGCAAACACGCCCCCGCCTCCGGACTGACCATAGTGTTGTTTTTCGCGAAGTGGCCTTCTGCCAAGGGCTCGTCGAAATGAGCCTGCAGCGCCTCGCTTCGCCCGGCAAAGGCTGGCTAAGGCATTGCTTCCAAAACTACTAGAGGTTGATACGTACGCGGAACGACAGGCTCGGCGATGGCGATCAGTTGCCCCTGTTGGTTGAACACGCGAAGCCGCGACGGCTTCCAATCGCCTGAATCAAGCTGCGCGGGGGCGTTTTGCGCCGCGTTGGTTTGCCCCGGTTGAATTTGCGCGAGCGATACGTTGAATTTCGCACCGTGGCGCACACGTTTCTCGACGATGGGCAGCACTGTTGCGCGCGGCAGATCCGATAATAATTTCTCGAGAGGAATCACCCGCTCGAGTAGGTGTCCCGCTTTGGCTTCCTGCTCCAGTTCAGCGAGCGAGTGGGCATCATCCAAAGTGAATTCACCCACCGCCGTGCGCGTGATTTCCGCGAGGTGCGCACCGCGACCTTGCAGCTTTCCCAAATCGTAAGCCAGCGAACGAATATATGTTCCGGCGCCGCATTCCACCGTGAACCGCGCAATCGAGCCTTCCACGCCGGTGAGCTGAAACTCGAAAACTTCCACTTCCACCGGATCGAGGTTCACCGGCTTATTTTTTCTTGCGAGCTCGTGCGCCGGACGGCCGTGAATTTTCTTGGCGGAGTATGCCGGCGGGATCTGCTGAATCTTGCCGAGAAACCGGGCCGCTAGCGCAGCAATTTCTTCCGGGTTTAGCGACGGAGCTGAATCCGGACCGAGAGCTTCTCCGTCGGCGTCGTACGTATCGGTCTCGAAGCCAAAACGCACGGCGCACGTGTACCGTTTGCGGCGGCCAGCATAGAAACGCGCCAAGCGCGTGGCGCGGCCCAGAGCCACGACAAGCACGCCCGTCGCTAGCGGATCCAGCGTGCCTAAATGCCCGATGCCGCGAAACCCGACCAGACGGCGCACGGACTCGACGACATCGTGGGAGGTTCTTTGGCCAGGCTTATGGATGACGAGTATGCCGTCGGTAGGAGGCGTTTTGGGTGCACGAGACATGAGGTGGTAGTAGCGCTTTGGGATTGGTGCCAGCAGCATTTGCGCGCTGGAGCACGGCTGCTTGAGGTAACGCAAAACTTCCCGCGGCTGCCGCCCGATAATCCCGGCGCGGCGGCGCTAGGGCGTGTGATCCTCCGAAGATTTCGCTTTACGTAGCAGGTTTTCGATGCGCTGCCCGTACTCCTCTGTTTCGTCGAGGATGAAGAGCACCTCCGGCGCACGCCGCATGTGTAATCGCTCGATTAATTCATGGCGCACATAACCCTTCGCGGCCTGCAGTCCTTCGAGTGTGGTCGCGCGCTCCGCCGGATTCCCGGCCAGGCTCACGAACACGCGCACCGTGCGCATTCCAGCTCCCATGCGAACTTCGGTTACCAGCACAGGCGCCGCGAGGCGAGGATCTTTCAGCTCTCCTGCCAGCATCAGGCTCACTTCGTTGCGAATTTCCTCGGCGATGCGCTCCGAGCGATGTCCTTGAATCGTCATGCGCCTTCCTCGTCCTCGAAATATTCCACTTCCTGCGAAACCAGGTCGCGGCCCAACACGCGTTCGGACTCGGCCGCAATTTCAGCGAGCGATTTTTCCAGATAGCCCACGTCGCCAGAGATCGTCACTACGCCGACGCGCGAGCGCTGCCAGGTATCCTGATGCTCCAACTCCGCGACGGCCACATTGTAGTGAGCGCGCAAGCGGTCCTTCAAGCTGCGCAGAACTTGCCGTTTGTCCTTGAGGGACTGCGCGTCGAGGATGTGAATTTCCAGGGTGAGGAGACCGATCGGCATTTTCGTAATGGCGCAGCCACGCCGGACTGCGCGGTGAAACAGCTTCCGCGTCACGAATCAAGCCCAGCTTTCCTGCCGTGAGCGAACCGGAAGCGTTGCGCGAAGCCGCTTATCAGCGGCGGCGCACGCAACTTTTTCGGCGTCCGGCAACGAGAAAAGTAGTTGCGCTACTGGGTCCTGACGCGTTCTGCGGCCGCAGCGCGATCCTGCCGTGGACGATCTGGCGGAGGCGGTGGAAGCGCTGCAGTCTTCTCGATTGCGAAACACTCGAGTACATCGCCAACCTTGACGTCGGCGAAATTCGAAACCCCAATGCCGCATTCAAATCCCTGGCGAACTTCTTTCACGTCGTCCTTGAAGCGCTTGAGCGAGCTCACGCGGCCAGTGTAGATCACCGAGCCTTCGCGTATCACGCGTACTTCCGCATCGCGTTTGATGATGCCATCGAGCACCGAGCAACCGGCGATGGTCCCGACGCCCTTGACGCGGAACGTGTCGCGCACTTCGGCACGGCCCAGGAATTGCTCCTTGATTACCGGAGCGAGCAAACCTTCAACGGCCTTCTGCAATACGTCCAACAGCTCATAGATGATCGTGTGGTTGCGAATGTCCACGCCTTCGCGTTGCGCCAACTCGAGGGCCTTGCGCTCCGGCCGCACATTGAAGGCTACGATGACGGCGCCTGAGGTGGAGGCCAACAGCACGTCGCTTTCGTTCACCGCGCCGACGCTCGCATGAATCACTTTCAATTTCACTTGGTCGTTCGAAAGCTTCGGCAGCATTTCATTCAGAACTTCGACAGACCCCTGCACGTCCGCCTTCACCACAACCGGCAATTCCTTCACTTCACCGATCTTCAATTGTTCGTGCAGCTGATCGAGGGTCAAGCGGCCGCTGGCGGACTTCGCCAAAGTTGCTTCGCGCGCCTTACCCTGGCGATATTCGACGATGTGCCGTGCTTTCGCTTCGTCGGCCACCTGGAATTGATCGCCCGCTTCCGGCACTCCCTGCAAGCCCAGAACTTCCACCGGCGTCGAGGGCCCCGCCTGTTTGATCGCACCGCCGCGATCATCGAACATCGCGCGCACTTTGCCGTATACCGCGCCGACGATAAAGACGTCGCCAACGTGCAACGTTCCGTTCTGCACGAGCATGGTGGCCACGGGTCCGCGGCCCTTGTCCACGCGCGATTCCAATACGGTTCCGCTCGCCGGCACTCCGGGATCGGCCTTCAACTCACGCAAGTCGCCGACCAGCAAAATCATTTCGAGCAGCTTGGGGAGATTCTTCTTCGTTTTGGCCGAGACTTCCACCATCACGGTATCGCCGCCCCACTCTTCGGGCATCAAGCCTTTGTCGGAAAGTTGGCGCTTCACGCGTTCCGGTTGTGCGTCGGGCTTGTCAACTTTGTTGATCGCCACAACGATCGGCACTCCGGCGGCGCGCGCGTGCGAGATGGCTTCCTCGGTCTGCGGCATCATGCCGTCGTCCGCGGCAACCACCAGCACGACGATGTCCGTGACTTTTGCCCCGCGCGCGCGCATTCGCGTGAACGCTTCATGACCCGGCGTATCCACGAATACGATGCGCTTGCCTTGCACGTGCGCTTCATACGCGCCGATGTGTTGCGTGATTCCTCCCGCTTCGCCGCCCGCCACATCTGCCTCGCGGATGGCATCCAGCAGGCTCGTCTTGCCGTGATCCACGTGGCCCATCACCGTGACCACTGGCGCGCGCGGCACTTCATTCCCCGTGCGCTCTTCTTTGACTTTTTCTTCCTGCACCAACTGTTCTTCGAAACTGACGACTTGCACGACGCCGTTGAACGCTTCCGCGAGGCTCGTGGCCGTCGGCACATCGAGGGCTTGGTTGATGCTTGCGAATACGCCCCGGTCGAGCAAAGTCTTGAGCAAATCCTTCGCGCGAATATCGAGTTTTTCGGCGAGCTCGCGCACCGTGATGCCTTCCGTCACCGTGAGAGGACGCGGCTCGCGTTTTACCGGCGCGATCGGTTCGATCGCTGTTGCGCGACCGCCGGGGCCAACTCCTGCTCGCGGACGAACTGGATGCAGCTTGCGCTCGCCTTCCGCGTAACGCTTCTCGATGAGCGGCCGGCCGCGTGCGGCGGGCTTGCGCGCATACAGAGGCTTGCCCGGTTCGGCTTTCGGTACTCCTGCGCCGGGACGCTGACCGCCCACCGGAGCTTTATTATCGCGACCACCCGGACCACTCCCGGGGCGTTGCGGAAAGCGCGAAGGAGGCCCGCCGGGACGTTGACCCGGAGCACCTCCCGGACGGCCTTGGGGCGCGCTGCTTGGCCGATATTGTTGTGGTGCACCGCCGGGACGCATGCCTTGCGGCGCGCCAGGCCGGCCTTGGCCCGGCCCCGAAGGGGCTCCCGGACGAACCGGAAATCTTTGGCCGGGCGCTGGAGCACCGGCAGGACGCGGCGCACCGGATGCCGTAGCCGGGGGACGCGCTCCCACGGGTGCTCCGGGTACCGCGCCAGGTGCAGAGGGACGCAGCGGTACGCCAGGCCTGGGTGCTGATGGCGCAGGTGCTGCTCCAGAAGGTCTCGCAGACGCAGGAGATGATGCCGGTGTCGCGGACGGAACAGTTCCGGGTTTCGCCGCGGCGGGTGCAGCGCTGGTCGGGTGCGTAGTGGCAGGGCGAACGCCGACAGGCGCCGCTGAGGGCGGTGCCGAAACGGGTCGTGCCGTTCCCGGCGCTGGCGTCGGACTTGTCGGTACGGTTCCGGGCTTCGCTGCGGGTGCCGGCGTGGCGCTTGTCCCGGGTTTCGCTGCAATCGTAGCAGGCGCTGGCGGCGCTGCGACACCCGGCCTGGGCGCAGGCTTCTTGCCCGCGGCCTTGGCAGACTTGTCTGCTTCCGCGGCTTCTTCCGCCGCAGCGAGGTCACGGAAATGTTTGCGCACCAACTCGGCATGCTTCAGATCAATCGAGCTCGAGTGCGTCTTTTTTTCTGTGACGCCGACTTCCGGCAGGAACTCGATCAAGACCTTAGCCTTGATCTCCAGCTCCCTCGCCAGTTCATTGATGCGGACTTGATTGGAATCTGCCATTCGCCTCTATGTTCCTTAGATTTTCCCAACACCCGATGCGATTACTACTACAACCGCCACTTCAGCGATTCGAAGCGTGAGTTAAGCCAGCTACGGCTTCTCCGCGCCTTTTTCGGTCTCACCGATTGCTTCTTCCCTTACTGCTTCGCCGGCCTCGTCCGTGGCCTGGTCGAGAGCTTCCGCCTCGGCTTTGGCATCGGCTGGGCTTACGGGAGCGTCCTCTTGCGGTCCCGGCGCTTCGTCCGCGGCGACCTGCTCGGTGGCCTCCTCAGTCGCTTCGTCGACTGAGGTAGCCTCAGCTTCCGCACCAGTTCCGGTTTCGCCAACGGCTCCTTCGCCTTCGTTCGCCGCTTCAGGCGTGGCCGTCGCGGCGGTTTCCAGCGCTTCAAAGTACGCGGCAACCGACTGGTGAATCTTCTCCACCATTTTTTCGCCAATGCCCGGAATTTCCACGAGCTGCTCCGGCGTCATATCCGCGAGCTTCTCGATCGAGGAGATGCCCGCGGCTTCGAGTTTCTCGATGGTCTTCGGACCAACGCCCGCAAGTTCCGTCAGCGCGGTTCCGGGAGCAGTGAGCGCAGCCATCTGCGCCTCGATTTCGCGGCGCTTCTCTTCTTCGCTCTTGATGTCAATATTCCAACCGATTAATTTGCTGGCGAGCCGCACGTTCTGGCCCTTCTTGCCGATGGCCAGTGAAAGCTGCGTATCTTCGACGATCACTTCCAGGCGCTTCTCTTCCGGGTCAATCACCTGTACACGCGTCACTTTCGCTGGACTAAGCGCCTTCTGCGCGAACGCCACGGTCTCTTCGTTGTACGGAATAATGTCAATCTTTTCGCCGCGCAGCTCGCGAATGATGGACTGCACGCGCATGCCCTTCATTCCCACGCACGCGCCCACCGGGTCCACGTCCTTGTCACGGCTTTCCACGGCAATTTTGGTGCGTTCACCCGCTTCGCGAGCGACCGCGCGAATCTGTACGGTGCCATCATAAATTTCCGGCACTTCCATTTCGAATAAACGCTGCACCAGGGCCGGATCGGCGCGCGAAACCACCACCTGCGGCCCTTTCGCCGCTCGCTCCACCGCGCGAATGGTGACGCGCAGGCGGTCGCCCACGTTGTACGCTTCGAGGCGCGACTGTTCGCGCTTGGGCAAACGCGCTTCAGTGCGACCCATGTCCACGATGATGTCCGGACCTTCCATGCGCTTTACCACGCTGTTGATCAGCTCACCGACGCGCGTGTGAAATTCGTTGTAGATCGTGTCGCGCTCGGCCTCGCGCACCTTCTGCAGGATCACCTGCTTGGCCGTCTGCGCGGCGATGCGCCCCAGAACGTCGGTGGGCTTGTTTTCGGTAATCTCGCCGCCTACTTCGATTTCCGGCTGGCGCTTGCGCGCGTCGTTCAAGGAAATTTCGCGCACGGGATCGGCAACTTCCTCAACCACCGTGTGCACTGAATACACATCTACCTGGCCGGTATCCGGATTGAACTTCGAACGGAGCTCCTCCTCGGTGCGGTAATATTTCCGCGCCGCCACCACCATCGCGTCCTCAATGGCCGCGACGATGATCTCCGGTTCAATATGCTTCTCCCGGCTGATCAGCTCGATTTGCTGGTACAGCTGACTCGCCATTCGCGCTTCTCCCGTACGTCTCTTCCATGAAATTATAAAAATCGCTCTGCAAGAATCGAATTACACCCAAATAGAGCCGCCTTCACAATTCCACCACCAAATTCGCTTTCTTAATCCCGACGTACGGAACGTCCAACTCGCGGTCCCGCACCTTAACCTTCACGACCCCGTCCGCGTATCCCGCCAGCCGCCCTTCCAGATATGCCTGCTTCTCGATCGGCTCGTTCAGCCAGATTTTCGCCAGGCGTCCTGCAAAACGCTCATAGTCCGCAGGCTTGATCAGCTTGCGATCCAGCCCCGGCGAACTGATCTCCAGGACGTACGCCGGGCCGGGTACCAGGTCTTCCACGTCCAGGATCACGCTGAGCTGCTCGCTCACGCGCTCGCAATCCTTGTGAGTAACACCCAAGCCTTCCGGGTTCTGCGGGCCGGGCAGCCGGTCGATATAGACGCGCAGCAGCCGCTGCTTGCCGATCTTCCACTCGACGTCGAAAATCTCCAGGCCCAGCGAGCGTGCCACCCGCTCAGCCGCCTCTCGAATCTTTTCCAGTTCCATTCTAACTCGCGTCCCAGCAGTACTAGCGCATCGTATGCAGGCACCTTTAGCAACGACGCTTCGGCGCTTCGCCATTTGTCGCGCCCAACAAAAAAGTGGGCTCGCGCCCACTGGTTCATGCGACCTGTCTGGAAGCAACTCAGTATAATTTCTATGACGCAAAAAGGCAAGACCACGCCACAAAGCGCAAAAAGCTCCCAGAATGGTACCCGAAAATAGCGAATGCTCGCCGCAAGAAAAAAGGCCTCCCGGTTTTGTGCCGAGAGGCCTTGAAGTGACTTCCAGTCTGCAGCCAGCGTCGGCTGCGTTGCTAACTAGTGCTGCGGCGTTTGCGGTTTAGGCGCGGGAGCGCGTTGCTGCGCTGGCGGCCGCGTTGTTGTGCCGGTCTTTACCGGATACGTTTGGTCATACAGGCGGATAATCTCCTGTGTGACATCCACCGTATTGGCGGCGAAAATCACGGGCGAGCTTTGCCCGGAGCGATCCAGGATCACGCTATAGCCATTCTCGCGGGAATATTTGCTCAGGACGTCAATCATCTTGCGGCCGATGCGGTCCACAATTTCGCGCTGCGCCTCATTGAAATCATCCTGCGCATCCTGCGATTTACGCTGATAGGAACGCTGCAGCTGCTGCCCTTCCCGATCGAGCCGCGCTTTTTCGTCGTCGCTGAGCGTGGTCTGTCCGGTACGCATGCGCGTCTGAACATCTTCCATCTGCTTCTGCATGCTGGTGAGCTCGGTCTGCCGCGGCGCAAACTGCGATTGCAATTCAGCGGCAGCCTGCTTCCCTTCCGCGGTGCTGGTGATCGCTACCTGCACGTCAATGACCCCCACCTTAGTCCCACCTGCCGCCGCGGCGGCACCGCCCGTCTGCGCCCACACTGCGGGAACCATCAGGAACGCCGCCAGGGCCGGAACTGCCAATCGAATCTTCATTCTCACTCCTTAAAGTAGAGTCTCTCGGATAATGATCCCAAAATCTCGCCGCCCGACTACTACCGGGTAGAAATCGCTAAACACAAATCGGAGATTATAGCTGTCGCCAGAGAAACAGGTCAATCGCTTTCGACCAGCATCGCGCCCACAAGACGTGCTATGCGACGGTTCATTTTGTGATGCCCTGGCGCGACGCATGGTTGGCCCCTAGCGTGCGCGCGCGGTGGCCACAACTTCAGCCCGCATTGCTCGCGCTTACTGCGGCAGCGGCACCAGCAACACTCGATTGTTGGTCTGATCTACTTGCACCGCCAGGTTCAGCCGCGAATCGATAGCCAACGAGTTCGGACCAATCACCACGGACGCTGGCGGCATCGTGCCGCCCACGTCAATAATGTCGCGAACTTGCGGCGACGGGCAGCTCGTCGCGCCGTTAGGATTCGGCGGGCAAACGTAGTCCAGAATGGAAAGCGTGGTGCTGGCCGTATTGGACGTAACCAGCGTGCTGGAATTGAAATTGTAATCGAGCGAAGTCGGGTTGATGCCGGTGAAGATCCCCCCCAACAGTTGACCGGTTAACGGATTCACAATCAGCACATCGTTCAGCAAGCTATCCACCGCCAGGAAATCCTGGTTTGCCGCGTCGAAAACCACGCCCGTCGGAAGCTGCAGGCTACTCACCGGCGGTATCGGTATACCGCCGCCAGGAAGCACGAGAAGATCAATGGCGCTGGTTTGCGAACCAATCGTGACCGCGGCGATATTTTGAGTAGGATCGTTGTTCGGCGCGGGATCAATAGCGACAGCCAGCGGTTGAAAATCGATCGGCGTTCCATTTGCAACTGTCGTCGAAGTAGTCGCTCCAGCGGCATCAAAAGTCCCCAGGCCTCCCTCATTCGCTGGAGGATTTCCGTTGGGGCCAACAGGAATCGTGTTGGTGACCGCCGCGACGCCTGAGTCCTGGTTAATTGCCACCCCTATAGGCTGCGTTCCTCCCTCAATCGGCAACGTTAACGGACTATTGAACACTCCGTTCAAGCCCTTCTCGTCGAGAACAGTGACGTCGTTGCTTCCATTATTCGTGACGACCGCCTGCCCGGTTCTGCCGGCAATCGCAACACCGTACGGTGCTGTGCCAGTATTAAAGAAGCTGGGCGATTGCGGCGATATCAGCGCGCCGGTCAGCAGGTTCACCAAAGAAATAGTGCCGCTGCCTGAATTCGTCACCACCGCCTGATTGAGATTCGAGTCCACCGCCACACCCACGGGACTTGAACCCACGGTCACGGGCTGGATCACCGTCAGCCCCGTAACGTTCGAAATCGCGGTTCCATTTTGCACATAGACGACGTAGCGCCGCGCCGTCGCCAAATTCGCGGCGGGAATCGCGGCCGTCACTTGCCGGCTGTTGACCAGAGTCGTAGGCACTGCCGTGCCGTCGAGCACCACCTGCGAACTGCCGGTGAAGCCACTGCCGACGATGGACAAGGTGATTCCAGCCGCCGGATTCTGCGCATAAGTGATCGAGGGACTCGATTCTACAATCTGGAGCGGATTCGGAGCCGTGGTAGCCAAGGGCACCACGGACACGGAATTGTTTCCCTGATTAACCACGTAGGCCGTATTCGTCGCAGAGTTCACCGCCACGGCTTGCGGCGAATTAAAGCCCGCGATGGTCTGCAGCACCACGGCGTTTTTCAAATCTACGACGTACGCGTTATTCGCGGCTCCGTTCACCGCAATTCCAATATTCGCGAGAGGGTTGACGGCCGTTGCGACCAAGCCGGTGGGCGAGAATGTCGCTCCCCCGGGCAACGTGAACGTGGTCGAGCTAACAGCTCCATTCAACAGACTGAAAGTCGAAAGGCTCGGCTCCGCACTCGGCGTGTCAATGGGGCCATTGGGATCAGCCAGCAATGCTTGATGGGTTTCGGTGTTAATACCGATTCCGCGAACCGAGGTTGAAAGCAGAACGTTGCCGATCACTACGGGCGAGCGCGCCAAATCCGTCGGGTTTGTCACACTGGCATTGTGGCCGAGATCAACAATGGCAACTGAGCCCGCACCACCCGGCGTGGTGATCGCCCAATTCAATTTCGGGTCAACCGCTACCTGCGGGTTCAACCCTGTGCCGACGTTCGCGATCGTTCCGCTGACAGTCTGGACAACGGTCGGAACCCCGCCCGAAAAATCCAGAACTACAGCCGAATTCGTGGATTGAAACACCACCAGTCCGCGATGCGTCAGCGGGTTAATCCCGATCGCGTACGGCACCGGTTGCGGATTTGGCGGAGTGTTATTGTTCGGCAGCGGCACAGAAGTGACAGCCAGCGTGGTGAGGTCAATCACCGATACCGTATTATCGAGGCTGTTCGTAACGGCGGCGATGTGATCGCCCAGCGTGCCGACGGACGTGGTGATTTGATCGTCAATCGCCACGCCGGTAGGTGCGTGCCCCACCGCAACGGGCGAACCTGCAACCTGCGTGTTCGTCGCCAGATTGATGATGCTTACCGAATTGCCGCCTGTGTTCGCAATGACTGCGACGTTTAAAGATGGATCAATCGCGATAGCTTGCGGCGAAGCGCCCACCCCAAAGCTCGCCGCCACGCCGGTGGCGATATCGCCCGGCCCAGGTTCAACGGCAATATTTATCGCGGACATTCCCGGATTCGGCGCGACGACGTCGCTATTCTGCACGACGATCGGATAAAGCCCCGGCGAAGGTATGCAGGAGCCTGGTATCGTCACCGTCAATTGCTGACCACTCGTGAGCGAAGCCGGTGCGCTCGCGCGATTGCATTGCACCGTGGTTTGGGACGAAAAGTATCCGCCCACAATATTTATTCCCAGGCTCGTCCCGCCAGATACGAGAGTATCAGGAGTAACCGCGACGATGGCAGGACGGGACGGCACTACCGTCAAACCCTGAGGACCGGATAACCCAGTAGAGACATCTCCGTTCTGTGCTTGGACGACCAGCTGCACGAGTCCGGCCACCGATAACGGCCCTGCGGGAATTGTGGCGCGCATCGAACTGGCGTTAATGAAGACCGTCGGCACAGCAACAGGCGGGTTTCCCACCATGACCACATCATTCGAATTAAAATTCGTTCCAGCGAGATAGACGTCTTGTTGGCGCGACCCTTCACCCACGAGATTCGGCGTCAAAGAAGTGAGCGTCGGCGCATCCGAGGACGCAATGGTTACCGTCGCGGTTCCCTGGACGGCCGGATCAAACGCCGAAACCGCGGTGATCGTTTCCGCGCCAGCGGCACCGCCCGGCGGCGCGAAATATTCGCCCGCAGTGCACGGTACCGTAATCTGCGAGCTGGGGCAGATGTAGCCATCCGCGGCGGTGCCTCCCGCCGCTCCTCCCACCTGCCAAGTAACGTTCGTATTCGTTGTGCCGGTCACATTCGCGGTGAATTGGAAATGATCGCCCGCGGCAATCGTTGCAGTGCTTGGAGTGATGTGAACCTCAGCGCCCGATCTCAGCGTCACGATCGCGAGACCAAACGCCTTCGTGTTGATGGTACTCGTAGCCACTACCACGAACGGGTTCGTTGCGGGCGCGACTTGCGGCGCCGTATAGAGCCCTCCACCTGTATTGTTTTGCCCCGTAGTGATCGTGCCGTAGCCGCTTGGCAGTTGCGTCTGGCCGATCGCGGCAGGGCTGCATGTAGTTGGTTGAGCGTTTGTCGGAGTGGGGGGCAGGCAGATTTGCCATGTGACGGTGGTGGTCGCAGCGCCCGAAACCGTCGCCTGGAACTGGAACTGTGCGCCGAGCGGGACCGTCTCTGTGGGCGTGTTAATCGTGACGCCGACGGGAGTCGAGTTTCCGCCGCAGCCGGACAAGACCGCCAACGCGCCAACTGCCAGCGCCACCGCGCCCAACTTCAAAAGCTTGTTGCCCATTTCTTCCACCCTCTCCGCTGAAATCGTTGCGCGCTGGAATGATTCCATCGCGTCATTTGTAGTCGCCTGACCGTACCACTATCGCTTCGAAAGTTCGATTCCCTAGAACGTCTTACCTACCGTGAAGCGGAAGGTATGCTGCGGCTCCAGTAAGTTCGCCGGAATATGCTGCGTGCTGGCGTTAATAAGAGTCTGCAACTCCGGTGCGATCTGCGTCTCCAGCACGCCTGGAGGCAGCGCATTCTTGAGCGCGTCGCTCAGGTAATAACCGCCGCTCAAGCCGTTAATCGTCTCATTCAGCCGCAAATAATTGTATGCGTAATAGATTCGGAAGGGCGCGTTGACGATCGGCAGCACCACATCCAATTCGACTCCCGCCGAGGTATGCGGCCGGAAGTTCGTTCCTCCGACAATCGGAAGATTGCTGGCAACCTTCAAATTCGGGAAGTCCGGATTTGGATATTGTTGTTGGAAGAGGGTGACCGCCGACGGATCCAACGCGAGCTGCGATTTACGCAGAATGCCGTTGATTCCGATGTCGTTGAAGAGCGAAAGCGTGACCGGCCCCGCGATCGGAATCCGGTATTCAAAGTTCGCGACATTTTGGAAATCGCCGCCCGGCCGGGTGGGAAAGAACTGAATCATCGGTACGTTGATCACCTGCTGCGTCGGCCTGCCGCTCTGATTCAGAACCGTGGGATTGGTGAACACCACCTGCTGGGTGCTGGCGAACGGAATCTCGACGAACGGGGCGATCGTATAGAAATCGAAGCCGCGTACGTCGTTTTCGCCGCCCAGGTAGAACCGGCTGTACGGCGGAATATTCTTGCCGCCGTAACCCGTAATCATTCCGGTCTGGAATTTCAGGCCGATCACGTTGCGGTGCTTGTTGACGGGATGGAAGTACGTCATCACGAACGAGTTCGTGATGGTGTTGACGTTGCCCTGTAACGGGCCTCCCTCCAGCGAAATTCCATAATAGAAGCTCTTGCCGCTCGTCGGATTTTGCGGATTATTCACCGAGCTGTACGAAATCGTCGGCGTGATCTTGCTGGAATCAATCCCGTTCAGCGCCGAAGGTCCAGCCAAACCCGTGAACTTGATGCTCTCAAACAACAATTGCGCCGAAGTGCTGAACGTCTGAATGTTCGTGGTGGAGTAGCCGTACGTCACGCCGATGCGCGTAAACGAGAACTTGCGCAACGGATAGCTCGCAAAAACCGTTAAGCCCTTCGTGTTGGTCGTGTAGTTTTCTTCCAATGCGGGGTTCAGCGCGACCTGCTGGCCGTAGAAAATACCCAGCTGTTTGGCCTGGTTATAGTCAAACTTTGTGGAAAAAATCGTGAAGCCGGTCGAAATCGGCCGATCGAAAAGGTACGGCTCCGTAAAACCAAAGCGAATGTCGCGCTGGAAGCTGCCGACTTGCGCAGAAAGTGAGAGCGTTTCGCCGAGGCCCAGGAAATTGTTGGTCGTGTACGAGCCGCCGATGAACGTGCCGGCGATGCCGCTCACGCCGCCATTGAAGCTGATAGATTGCTTGCCCTTCTCTTTCAGCTTCAGCTTGATGTCCACCGTGCCAGCCTTCACGTTGCGCTTCAGCTCGGCATTTTCCGGCTTGATCGTGTCGAAATAATTCAACTGGTTCAGACGCAACAAGCTGAGTTCCCAGCGGCGGTTATCGAATACCTGGCCTTCATCGAGCAGCAGTTCGCGGCGGATTACTTTGTCGCGCGTCGTGGTATTTCCGGAAAACTCGATGCGCCGCACGAAGTATTGTTTTTGCTGGTCGAATTCCATCGTCAAGTTGACGATTTTTTTCTGGTCGTCAATGTCCGTCAGCGGCGTGGCCACGAAATCAATGTAGCCAAACCCGCCATAGAGCTTCTTATAGTTATCCAGAGCTTTGCGGATCTTGTCCGCGCCGAAAATGTCGCCTTGCTTCAGCGGAAACACACCCGCCAGGAACTCCGGCTTGAAAACCAGGCCTTGATCGGGATCGGCGCTGCGGAAATTCAGCTTGCCCATCCGGTACTGGTCGCCTTCTTCGATCGTAATCGTTATATCGGCGCGCTTGCCGTTACGCGAGCCGATCAACGGCCAAGGACCCGGAATCCCGCTTTTCACGTCGTCTGTGATCTTGACCACCGGGTCGCTGACGTTGACCTTGAAATATCCGTGGTCTTGATAGATGCCGCGAATGCCGACGCCCAAGTCCTCGTCCAACTTGGCCTTGTCGTACGTTTTGTTGAGCACCGGGATTTCAGTAATGTAAAGCGGAATCGCATAAGGACGGTCGTTGTGCATCGAGCGGACTAGCTTGCGGTCGGAAAACGCCTTGGCGCCGACGAACTTGATGCTTCCCACCTTCACCTTCGGCCCCTCGTCAATATTGAAGACCAATTTCACGGCGTTGGTAGCCGCGATGCGCTCGTAGGTGGGTTTCACCGTCGCGAACTGACGGCCGTGAGCGGCGAGCAGCTCCTTGATCACCACTTCCGCACGCTTGATCTTGGTAGGGTCGAACTGGCTTTCCACCGAGAGCCCTACCTTCTTGTCCTTGAATGCGTCCAGGATGTCCGATTCAGTGATTGATTTATTGCCCTTGTACTCGATGCGCCGAATGATGGGGCGTTCTTGCACGTAGAAGACGAGAATTTTCGCGTTGGCCTGGTCCGGACTGTCTTCCACTTCCAGGCGAATATCTTCGAAGAATTGCGTGTTCCAAAGCGCTTGAAAATCGCGCCGCACAGCTTCCTCATTATAAGGATCGCCCGGACGCGAAAAAATCCGGGCCAAAAGCGTGTCACGCTGGATGCGCCGGTTGCCCACAAACTCGATGCGTTCGATTACGTACTGCGCGCCGTTGCCTTCCTGACCGCCCTGAGACTGTTGAGCCACAACGATTTGCGCGAAGGGATACGCGAATAGAGACACACCGGCGAGAAATTGAAATAGACGCAGAAAAATTTTCCTGCAGGCGGCCATGGTCAAGGCCGCAGTATCCCGCCCAAGATTATGTGCTCCCCCGCCGGACCGCTCCCGTCCGGCTTGCGCGTAGGATTCCTAGTGGGCCACTGGGGTTGCTTCTACGACAGGTCGGAACGCAAGGCCTTCGCTCCCGAGATAAATTTCGAGAGTGGCGGGGCGTTGCAGTCCTCCCTGAATCAAAGCTTCCGACAATGGGTCTTCGACGTACTTCTGTAACGCGCGCCGGAGCGGCCGCGCGCCATAATTTCGATCGCTGCAGGTCTTCTCGAGGATCCACTGGCGCGCCTCAGGCGTCATTGCAATTTGCACCTGGCGATGCACCAGCGTTTCGTTGATCTGGCCCACGAGCAAGTCAATAATCCGCAGTAGGTCGTCGTCCGTGAGTGAATTGAACAGAATCACTTCATCCAGACGATTGAGGAATTCGGGATTGAACACCCGCTTCACCTCGCTCATCACCATGTCATCCTGGCTCTTGGCCACTGCTTCGAGTTCCTTCGAAGCGAAGCCAAGCCCACTCTGCTTCTGCAACTGCCGCGCGCCGAGATTCGACGTAAGGATGATAATGGTGTTGCGGAAATCCACCGTGTTGCCGAGCCCGTCCGTCAACTGCCCATCTTCAAAGACTTGCAGCAGGATGTTGTACACGTCTGGGTGAGCTTTTTCAATCTCATCCAGCAAAATTACGGAATACGGCGTGCGCCGCACGCGCTCCGTCAATTGACCACCTTCTTCATACCCAACGTATCCTGGAGGCGCGCCAATCAGTTTCGACACGGAATGCTTTTCCATGTACTCGGACATGTCGAAGCGGATGAGCGATTTTTCGCTGCCGAACAGGAACTCGGCCAAGCGCCTTGCCACTTCCGTCTTGCCGACGCCCGTCGGGCCAAGGAACAGGAAACAGCCCACGGGACGTCCCGGAGCCTTCAATCCCGCGCGGCTGCGGCGAATTGCGCGCGCCAATGCCGTGATGGATTTGTCTTGGCTGATGACGCGGCGATGCAGCTCTTCTTCAATACGCAGCAATTTCTGCTGCTCGTCTTCCTTGATGGCGGAAACCTGAATGCCAGTCCAACGAGCCACCACTTCTTCGATGTCTTCGCGCGTGACAACACCCGTGGAAGAATCGTCAATCTTCAACTTCTCGCGCAGTAGGCGCAGGTGTTCCTTCTCCTTGCGCTCTTCTTCGGAGTAAAACCGCGCCTTCTCGAATTCATGGTTGGCGATTGCCGTTTCCATGCGGTGTGTAATGAACTTCACGCGCTTCTGCACTTCGGAAACTTCGTCGGGCAGCATCGCCTGGCGCAGTTTCACGCGCGAGCCGGCTTCATCGAGCAGGTCAATTGCCTTGTCCGGAAGGAAGCGGTCCGGAATGTACCGGTTCGATAGATAAACCGCGTATTGGATGGCTTCGTCGGTGTAGCTGACGGCGTGGAACTTTTCGTAGCGATCGCGCACGCCCTGCAGCACGCGAATCGCTTCTTCTTCGTTGGGCGCTGAAACCTTGACCGCCTGGAAGCGCCGCTCGAGTGAACGGTCTTTCTCCACCGATTTGCGATATTCGCCGGGCGTGGTCGCCCCGATGCACTGGATTTCGCCGCGGCTCAGCGCCGGCTTCAATATATTGGCCGCGTCCAATGAGCCTTCCGCGGAACCCGCGCCCACCAGCGTGTGCAATTCATCAATGAAGACGATGGCGTTCTGGCTCTCCATCAATTCCTTCATGATGGTCTTCAGGCGCTCTTCAAACTGTCCGCGGTATTTCGTGCCTGCGACGATCAGAGACAGATCGAGCGACAGGATTCTCTTGTCGGCGAGGAACGGCGGCACGTCGCCATCGGAGATTCGTTGCGCGAGGCCTTCGACAATCGCCGTCTTGCCGACGCCGGGCTCGCCGATCAGCACAGGATTATTCTTCGTGCGCCGGCACAGGATTTGAATCGCGCGTTCGAGCTCGCGATCTCGTCCTACCAGCGGATCGAGCTGGCCTTCCATCGCCGCCTGCGTCAAATCACGGCTGAATTCCGCTAACAGCGAAGCTTCTTTTGGCCGGTTCACTGGCACCTTCTCTCCCGCGCTACGTCCCAACTCCTCGCGCACGGTTGAAAGCCGCAATCCCCGCTCCAACAAGATCTCCGCGCCGAAGGATTTCTCCTCGCGCAGCACTCCCAATAATAGATGCTCCGTTCCTACGTGCTTGTGCCCGAGGCGTTCTGCTTCCTCGGCCGCGAAGTTCAAGATGCGCTTGCATTCCTGGCTCAGCGGAACTTCCACCGAGGTCGAAATGCGCTCGCGAACCGTGATGCGCGCCTCGATTTCCTTGCGGATGGATTCGATCGAGCCGTGCGAACGCAGGAAACGATTGGCCAGCGCCTTGTCTTCGCGCAGCAAGCCCAGCAGCAAATGCTCCGTCTCGATGTACGGGCTGCCGTACTGGCTGGCCTCATACCGAGCGAAAAATATTACGCGCCTAGCTTTCTCTGTATAGCGTTCAAACACGGGTCACCCACGCTCTGCCGGAGTCTGCGCCCCAACGCTCGCTGTCCGCGGGAGAGGAACCGTCGAACCTGCGAGCGCTGCTGTGCCCGAAGCCAGTTTGCCGTGTTCCAGATTCAGAACGCGGTCGGCTCGGCGGGCGATCGAAATATTGTGTGTTGCTAGAATGGAAGTCAGCTGATGAGTCTTGTGCAGATGCTGCATCAATTCGAATACGTTTTCCGCGCTTTGCTCGTCCAGGTCGCCGGTAGGCTCGTCTGCCAGCAACAATTGCGGTCCGTTCACCAGAGCACGCGCGATGGCCACTCGCTGTTGTTCGCCGCCGGATAATTGACCCCCACGTTGCTCCGCTCGATCGGCCAATCCAACTTCGCCTAGCCAGTTCGTCGCGGTGCGCAACGCCTCCCCCAAAGAGACCCCGCGAATCAGCAAAGGCATCGCCACATTTTCCGCGGCCGTGAAGTCCAGCATGAGGTGATGACGCTGCCAGACAAAACCCACGGCGCGATTGCGATACTCCGCTAATTCTGCTTCCGCAAGCGACTCGAGCAAATTCCCGCCGAAGTATACTGTACCGCTCGTTGGAGTGTCCAGCGCAGCCAGCAGGTGCAGCAAAGTGCTTTTGCCGGCGCCGGACGGCCCGACAATCGCGATCATTTCACCGCGGACAACCGAAAAATCGACGCCGTCAAGCGGCGTAATCTCCTGGCCTCCGGAGCGAAACGTCTTGCGCAGAACCTCGCCCCTCAGGATTTCCCCGGCGCCGGGCGTGCCACCGTCGCCAGTGTCTTCCAGTACCGCTATGCTCGAATTGGACTGTATGCGCATCCCTAGGGACTACTCTCTTTCACGTTAGATGCCGAACCTGCCCAATCAGTATGTCCTTTTCTTGCAAACAACTAAGCATTCCCGAATTGGCCTAGCGTATTAGTGAATCTAAAGAATTTCTCTTTATTGCCGTACCGTTACCTCTAACAGCGCTCTTATCCTTGCGAAACAGAACCTTGGCCACCTCCCCAATTTCGCTTCTTTTTCGATTCTAACACGGAGCAATGCGAAATGCTGGCGGGTTCGCGCATATTTTGGAGCAGCTTGGAGCGCCGTTTTATTCGAAGCGCAGGATCTCGACAGGGAGAACGCTCGCCGCCGACCGCGCCGGCAAAATCGTGGCGGCGACACTGATCAGCAGCGCCGCCACGGCGATCCACACGGCATCGAGCGCATTGGTGTGAAACGGCACATAGGGAATCGCATACACTTCCGGGTTCAGCGGGATCAATCGCCACCGGTTGGCGACGCCCGCGAACGTGTAGCCGATCAGCAGGCCAGCAATTGTCCCTGCAACGCTCACCACCAAGCCTTGCAGGATAAAAATCTTGCGTAGCTGCTGCCGCCGCGCGCCCATGGCCATCAGCACGGCAATGTCGCGCGCGCGATCGGTCACTGTCATGGTCAGCACGACCAGAATATTCAGTCCGGCAACGAACGTTATCAATCCGATGAAGATCGCGGTCACCAGCTTTTCCAGACTCAACGCGCGAAACAACGCGCGGTTCTCATCCATCCAGGTGGAAGTCGTGAACCCATTGCCCGCGCGCTTCAATAATTCATCGGCGATTGCGCTGGCGTCGTCCATGCGGGTCACACGCACCTCGAGCAGGCTCACCACGTCACCGATCCCGGAGAGCGCCTGCGCCGCCGGCAAGGTCACGAATCCCCAATTCGCGTCATAGTCGTAAAAGCCGGAATCGAAAACGCCCGTCACGCGAAAGCGCCGGGAACGCGGCAACATTCCGAACGGAGTCAAGTTTCCCTGCGGGCTGGTGAGCGTAACGTAATCGCCCGCGGTTATTTCCAGATCGTTCGCCAAAATACGGCCCACGAGCACCGCGGGAATCCCGTCAGCGTCTGGCGCAAAATCTCCAGTGCCGGCGACGAGATGATGCAACGCCTCGCTCGCGCGCCGCTCGAGTTCCGGGTCAACGCCCTTCAGCACAATTCCGCGCGCGTGGCCACCCGACGACAAAAGCACCGTGGCGTAGATCGCCGGCTCAATCGAGCGCACGCCGGGGGTATCAGCGAGGCGCGCCATCAGCGAGCGATAATCGCGGATTCCATTCGGTCCAATTGGCTTGAGGTTGACGTGCGCGGTGACGCTGAGCAAGCGATCGCGAATCGCTTGACGGAAGCCAGTGTTCATTGAGAGCGCGATTACGAGCGTCGTGACGCCCGCCGCCACTCCCACAATCGCCAGCAATGTGACGATTCGCAATACCGCGGGCCGGTTCGGCGACCGCAGATACCGCAGCGCCACCAGCCATTCGAAGCTCATTTCCGGTCGCCGCTCGCCGTTGAATCGGCGTCCGGGGGCTCGTCCGACTCCTTGCGCAAGAGCGGGAAGAGAACCACTTCGCGGATCGCATGTGAATCGGTCAGCAGCATCACCAGGCGATCGATGCCGACCCCCTCGCCCGCGGTTGGCGGCAAGCCGTGCGAGAGCGCGCGAATGTAGTCCATGTCCACTTCTTTCGGCGCTTCCTGACCGCCCTTCTCCACCTGCGCACGGAAGCGCCGCTCTTGATCGAACGGATCATTCAATTCGGAGAAGCCATTGGCCAGCTCCATCCCCGCGATGAAGAGCTCGAAGCGCTCGGTCAACGAAGGATCATCCGGCTTCTGCTTTGAAAGCGGCGAGATGGCCGTCGGAAAATCGTATACAAACGTGGGCTGCACTAAGTGAACCTCTGCGACGGCCTCAAACAACTCACCGATGAGTTCCCCGTCAGAGAGTTTCCGCACGTTGGCCAGCAAGTCGGCGCCGTGCGCTCGTGCGTAAGCATTGTAACGATCAGCCACAGCAGCAGGACTGCCTTCCGCGCCGAGTTCAGCGACAGTCGGCGCGACGCCCGCCGCGGCCGGCCAATATTTCACGATCGCTTCGCGCATCGAAAGCCGTTCGAACCGGCCGAAATCTATTTCGACTTCGCCGTACTTGATTCGCGTGGTGCCGCAAGCTTTCTCAGCGAGGCCGCGGAATAATTCCTCTGTCATATCCATCAATTCGAGGTAATCGCTATAGGCCTGATAGAACTCCAGCATCGTGAATTCTGGCTGGTGGATAGCGTCAATGCCTTCATTTCTGAAGTTGCGGTTGATTTCGTATACGCGGTCAATCCCGCCGACCACCAGCCGCTTCAGATAGAGCTCCGGTGCGATGCGGAGATAAAGATCCATGTCAAACGTATTGTGGTGCGTGACGAACGGCCGCGCCGTGGCTCCTCCCAAGATCGGATGCATCATCGGCGTTTCCACTTCCACATATCCGCGCGCATCAAAAAAATCGCGAATTCCGCGAATAATCTGGGCGCGACGGATAAAAATATCGCGCGCTCGATCGTTCACGATCAGGTCCAGATATCGCCGCCGATAACGCTGCTCGATGTCCGCGAGGCCATGCCATTTCTCCGGCAGGGGCAGCAGAGCTTTGCTGAGCAGTTCGATCTTCTCCACTTTCACGGTGAGTTCGTTCGTCTTGGTGCGGAAAAGATGGCCCACAACGCCTACGATGTCACCCAAATCCCACAGCTGAAAGAGCTTGTAAGCCTCTTCTCCAACTATGTCTTGCCGCACATATATCTGCACCCGTCCGCCATCACCGGCGATATGCGCAAAGGCTGCCTTCCCATGAGGCCGCAAAGCTACAATCCGACCGGCGACACGGACTTCCACGGGCTCGGAGTTCAACTGCTCCAGCATGCGCTCGCCAAACTTCTCAGCCACTTCCCTGGGCGTATGCGTCCAGGCAAACTTTCGCGGGTAGGCCGCGTAGCCGAGCCCCTCTATTTCGCTTAATTTTTTCAGTCTTTGTTGAAACTGATCCAGCGGTTCAAATTCCAATCGGTCAACTTCCTTTCGGCGGCCTGCACCCGGGAATAGCGAGGAAACATGCGAAGAGCCGAGCGGCAGTATAGCGGTCGGCTTCCGCGAGCGTCAAGAAACCCCCGCCGCCAGGAACCGGTGGTATAATCCACACTCTCTTTGGGGGCGACGTGTTGTTCAAGAGGAAGCCGGGCACTTCCCACCTGCGGCGTAGTGTCTCAGACGATTGGACCGCGGCGCTTCCGCGGGAAAAGGCGCGCGTTTTCGATACGGTCGTGCAGCACTGGGAATCCGTCTACGCGATGATGAGCGTCTCTCTCGATGACGCCATTTCCGTGCGCACTCGCGGTGAGTTGGTCTGCGCGCGGCAATATGTTTCGATCTCCGCCGATTTGCTCGCACAGCTCGCCGCGGAACTGGTCGGTGCTTGTGGCTGCCTATCTGACCGCGGACGCCATTTGAATAACACTCCCAGGGTGCAGCCTCTCCAGACCGATTTTTTCCGGGGCGAAACCGCACAGGCGGCCGCGTCCTGGAACGACTTTCTGCATCACGTCCTTTTCGCCGAGCGCTCCAGGTTCTTTCAGAAGTTGCGGATATTGTCGGAGACGTTGGAAAGCCTGATTCGGGAATTTGATGCCGCCGCGGAGGACGTATTCGCCGGACTCTCGGTCCGGCCCGGCAGCAGTTGGGATGCGCTGGAGTGCCTGCACTACGACTTCACCACGTGCCTGCGAGAGGCGGAGGTCCTTTTGAAGTCCTTCCTCCGCGCTCTGCCTTCCGAGCAGGTTGCTGCCTTCGCTGCGGACCTCTCTACTCCGCCGGCAGTTGAGCGGTTGCGAGCGAAACCGGGCACGCGAGGGCGTGCGGTTCGCGCCTCGGCGTAGGCCCTTCCATTATTGGTAGGCATGGTCCGCCCTTCGCAACCCTACTCCTTCCCTCTGGCCTATCGATCCTTAACTCCCGCTAACTCCTTGTTATTGGCGGTCGTCGGTATCGGCGGACATGGCGAACGCACTGGACGTTCGTGGCGAATGCGACGAGAATACTCCGAGCTTTTGGCGCCAGTCTCGCATCCAAAGAACTGAACCTTTCTCCCGATTCCCATTCAGACGGGCGGGCCGGCCCGATTGCGCATTAATTGCTTCGATAGCACACTGGGTAAGACAATAAGTACAACTCAAGGAGAGGCGGACGCATCGCAGCTAAAGACGCGTCCCAACGGGTAGCGTGGCCCGAACGAGACGAATCGAAACTGGGGAGATGCCGGAGGCGGATGCAATCCGGCTCGCCCAGCAGGGCGATGCACCGGCCTTTGAGCGCCTGTACCGGTTACATAATCGGCGAGTATATTCTCTATGCCTGCGCATGGTCGGGAACACGGCCGAGGCCGAGGACCTTACCCAGGAAGCGTTCCTCCAGCTCTTCCGGAAAATTGCCACGTTCCGGGGAGAGTCGGCGTTTTCGACCTGGCTGCACCGGCTCGCGGTGAACGTCGTGCTGATGAAGCTGCGGAAGAAATCCGGCACGGAGAGTTCGCTGGAAGAGATTACTGAGCCCGACGACGAATCCGGAGGACCGCGACGGGATTTCGGCGGCCCGGACTTGCGCCTCAGCGGTTCGATTGACCGGGTGAATCTGCAGCGCGCCGTGGAGCAGCTGCCGCCCGGGTACAAGTCGGTGTTCGTCCTGCACGATGTGCAAGGCTACGAGCACAACGAGATTGCGGAAATCATGGGCTGCTCGATCGGCAATTCGAAATCTCAATTGCACAAGGCGCGCATGCGGCTTCGCGAGTTGTTGCATGAAGCGCTGCGTGCCAAGGCCCGCGAAGATCGCAAAGCTGCCAGCGCTGACGCCGGCGGCGAGGACTGACGGACATGGCCATCATCAAGTGCGAGAAGTTTCTCGATCACCTCGAGCCGTGGATGGAGGGTGAGCGTAGCGCGGATGCGCAGGCGCACCTCCGTGATTGCCCTCGTTGCTTCGCAATCGTCAACGATTTGAACGCCATCGAGGCGGAAGCCCGCACTTGGAGCGCTTCGGAGACGGACGCGCCCGAACGCGTTTGGGTATCGTTGCGCGCGCAGCTTGAGCAGGAAGGTTTGATTCGAGATGCGGTTTCTGTTCCAGCCCCCCGTGAGCAACAAGCCCGTCAGGCGTCAAGACCAGGCTGGCTACACGGCTTATTCGGCGGCTTGCCACGCCCTGTCCTCGCAGGCGGCTATCTCGCCATATTGATCGCCGTTGCGTTCGCTTTGAGCGGACCGTTGCACAAGAGAGCGAACGAAGCGAAATGGCTCGAAGGCACGCAGACTGCCACTTCCCCGCTGCGCGCTGAACTGAACACTGCCGAACAAGACTCAATTTCTTCGTTGCCAGTTACGAATTCGGACGTGTCGGCTTCCTTGCATCGCAACCTCGCCATTGTTGACAACTACATCGCATTGTGTGAAAAGAGCGTGCACGAAGAACCCCAGAACGAACTAGCGCGGGATTATCTGTACGAAGCGTACCGGCAAAAAGCGGACTTGCTGGCGCAGATGAGCGAACGCGGAGAAAACATCCAATGAGCACTCGTCGCTTTGTTCCCGTGCACCGTAAACGCAAACTTTCGATTAAAACCGCCGGCATCCTGGCGACAGCTCTTCTTTTGTGCGCCGCAGCCTCGGCTTCGCCGCGCCGCCAAGAGCAACATTTTAAAGTGGACGCTCGTCCGGTGATAACGATACACAATCCCAACGGGCTCGTGACAGTGAAAGCCTGGACCAAGTCCGAAGTCATGGTGATTTCGACGCTCGCCAGTGACCAAATCGCCGTGGACGCCGAACAAATGGGCAATCGCGTGGATGTTTCCACGCACGGTCTTTCGGATTCCGTCAGCCCCGACGACCTGCGCGCTGATTTCCAGCTCAACGTACCCGAAGACGCTGAGCTGCAAATCCATAACGATTCCGGCAGCGTCAGCGTATTCAACGTGATGGGCGATATGAATGTCGAAACAGTAGCCGCCGGCGTGGATCTGGAAGACGCTGCCGGCTATTTAACCGTGAAAACTGTCGGCGGCTCCTTCCAATGTCTCCGCTGCGCGGGGCGCATCGAAGTTTCCTCGATCAGCGGCAATTTCAAGCTGATTGACCTGCGCAGCTATCACGTCTGGGCGCAGACTTCGACGGGCAACATTCTGTTCAACGGCGAATTTCTCCCCAATGGCACGTATTCCCTGAAAAATTATAGCGGCGTCATCGAAGTCCGCTTTTCACCCAGAGATTCCTTCGATATGAGCGCCACATCGCTCAAAGGAAAAGTGAACAACGAAGCAAAACTGACGCCTTCGGCCCACCAGCATCATTTCATGCCCAAGTGGGGTAATGCGCTCTTCGGCACTTTCAATCAGGGACGCGCCAAGGTCGAGCTGACCTCCTTCGATGGTACAATCAACATCCTAAAACGTGATTGATTCGGCCGTCTCGCCGCAGCACAATCAATCTGACCGATGACCAGTGAAATCCGTACTCGCACGCTTGTCTGCTTGATAGGCTTTATGGGCTGCGGCAAATCCACCGTGGCCCGTCTGCTTGGACGCCAGATCGGCTGGCAGCACGTGGACCTCGATAAACGCATTCAGGAAGCGACGGAACAGACCATTCCCGAAATTTTTGCGAAACGCGGCGAGCCGGAATTCCGCCGAATCGAGTACGAACAACTCACGCGCATCGCGGGCGAAGCCGCGGAGCAGCAAAAACCGCGGGTCGTTTCTTTGGGTGGCGGTACCACCGCCCAACCGCAAAATCTGGCGCTGCTCCGCCAGTCTGGTGCCGTTTTGATCTGGCTTCAATGCCCCGTCGAAGACTTGCTCAAGCGCATCGCGCACATTCAGGATCGCCCCCTCTTCCGGGACGAAATGAGTTTCCGTAAGCTGTACCAGGAACGCTTGCCGTTTTACGAATTGGCGGATTACCGCGTTGAATCCAATATCGAACCCCTGCGCGTCGTCGAGCAGATTGTTGCGTTGGGCATTTTTCCCAAGGTGACCGCATGAAGCCATCAACGAACTCCCGCCAGAAACCATTTGCGCGCGACTGGATCGCCGGAGCGGTGTTGGCCGCGGGAATTCTAGCCGCCAGCGCTTCCATGCTCTTTCTTCAAACGCCATCCCAAGCCGGCACGGCGGCTCGAACCGGCGCATCCGAACCGATTCATCGCAAGAAGGACGCCGACACCAAGTCACAAAGTGGATTTGCTGCGGACAAGGGCAAGTTCCGCATCATGGTCAACGGCCAGCAAGTGGGAAAAGAGGACTTTGAAATTGGACCAAGCGGCAGCGATTGGATCGCCCACGGCTCGGCGGAGATTCAGTCACCGCAGGGGAATACGCACGTCACCGGAACCCTGACGATTCACGCGGACGGCACGCCCGCGCACTACGAATGGGCCACCCAAGGCGCGAAGAAAGCGTCCGCCGTGATCGGGTTCAGCGGCATGAGCGCCACGGTGGAGTTGCAGCTCCAGGGCGCACGGCCCTTCACACAGCAATTTACTTTCACTTCTCCGCTGGTCGTAGTGCTCGATAACAATCTCTATCACCAGTACGAACTTCTCGCCCACCTATACGATTGGCAGAAAAAAGGAGCGCAATCCTTCTCCGTGCTGGTGCCGCAGGAATTGACGCCAGGCACCGTCACCGTGGATTCGATGGGCGAACAGGAATTAAGCGGCAAGAAAGTTGAGGAACTACGCGTGCGCACCGAAGACAACGAACTTGATCTTTATCTGGATGGCCCGAAATTGATGCGCGTGGTCGCGCCGGCCGCGAACGCCGAAATCATCCGAGAAGAACCGCACGAAGGCAAGTAACAGAAAGGCCTGGGAAACTCTTCCCAGGCCTTGTCCTTTATCGCCTCCGACATTCAACAAAATCAATCGGATGCTTGTCTAAAGCTGCGCTCGATGAACGACGTTCGTTGACTCCACCGGCTGCGGCCTTTCCATCGTCACCGCCACATTCATTTCGGCGCCCTTGCGAAGAATTCCCAAACTCACCGATTTTTGATCGCCCTTATCCCGCAACTGGACCCGTAGATCGGCAAGCGTGTGCACGGGCTTGCCGTCCACCTTGATGATTACATCTCCGGCCTTGAGCCCAGCCTTCTCCGCGGCCATTCCCGGGCGAACCTCGCGAACTAAAATGCCGGTTCCGTCCGGCACGCCAAAATAAGTTCCGAGCTGACCGGAAAGATCTTCCGCGCCGATGCCCAGAAGCGGACTGCGCCCTTCCATCACCGGCATGGCGAAAGAGAAATCCGGATTGGGCATCGAGAACGCGAGAGCGTTATCGAAGTCGCGCATCTTGCCCTTCATTTTTTTCTCGAAGAACGCGCTGCGGTCGCCGAGATCCACGGAAACATTCTGCGTGCTTCCATTGCGCGAAATCCCGAGCGTCACCGTCCTGCCCGCCGGCGTTTCGCGCACCAGCCGGCGAAATTGCACCGTACCTTCCACGGTTTGCCCGTCGTACTGGGTGATGACATCGTTGTCCTTCAATCCCGCTTTCGCCGCCGGACTACCCGGCTCCACGTCCATCACCACCACACCGCGCAATCCAGCCAGCTTCAGATCCTTCGCCTTTTCTGCCGTCACTTCGCCGATTTCCACGCCCAGCCATCCGCTGCCATCATCGCTGGACATCACCAGGACATCGGGGTTCTGCCCCAGAACTTCCTGCGTTTTTTCTTGCGCCAGCTCCGCCAATTCCGCGGCGCGATCCGCCAACTCGCTTGCGTTGGCATCGAATTGTCCTTGATTGCTTCGCAGCTGTGCCGAGAGGCTCTGCAGCCGTTGAAGCTCCGGCGAATTCATCTCGACCTCCTTCTGCACCCGCTCGCTCAGACCGGCGAGGTTCTCCCGCAGTTGTCGATTGACCCTACTATCGATACTACGAACCGCGTCTTCCATTTGTTCCATGGAAAGATCGGAATTGGCGCATTCCGCATCGGAGGCGCTCGGCGTTGAGGGAGCAGCAGTGGAAGGGTCAGCTGGGGCAGGCTTTGCGGGTGGGTTTTGCGTTTGGCCGGGCGACGCGTTCGCACCGAGCGCGAACGCGAACAGAAGCAAGCCCGTGCCGGCAAACTTCGAGTGTGCAATCAGCTTCATGCCAGTTGTCCTCACTTTGGGTAGATTCGCCCTGTCAGACGCCTGGTCGTTGCACCACCAAACGTATGCCGCCATTGACTGTACGGACTGAAATTTCGCCGCCGCCGGTTCCCAGCTTGGCGTGAAACGCCCGAGCTGCAGGAGAACCGACCGATGAGCTGACGGGCACCTCGGAATAGAAGTCGCCATTCATGCTCAAAACCTTCAAATCGCCACGCGCTCCGGGAGGAAGTCCCAGCAGAACCGATCCGTTTACGGTTTCGAGATTCATCGGGCCGCCCGCCATCAACTGGCGCAACTCCAGCCGCAGATTTCCGTTCGTGGTCTTCTCGCTGAACCGTCCGGCGCTGTCGAAAACTTCCACGTTGCCGTTTACGGACTTCAGTTCCCCGCCGCCCTCCACTCCGCGGACTGTGACGCTGCCGTTGACCGTCTCGATGCTGCCGAGCAGCACGCGATAGGGCACATGAACGTGATATTCCACGGCTACTTCGACGCCCTGCCCCTTGGGATAGCAGGTGTGCACCGCCACTTGCCCGGGGCGGCTCTCCACTTCAATCTTCACTTGGTCGAGGTCATGCGGGTCGTTCTGCCCCGTCTTCACCGCGCTCACTTCCACTTCGTCGCGGCTCCAGCCCTCCACCTGCACGGAGCCGTTTACGTTTTCAAGCGCGAAGCTTCCGCCGGACGGCAAGGGATAGATATGATGAAAATTCTCGTCGGCCGCGAAACCTGGTAGCGCAAGAAAAGCGGCGCCGAGCAGCAGCAGAAGTGCGCGAATCGTAAATCCGACAACTCGCGGTTGACGCCCCTGGGATTTCCTACTCAACGGCTGGCCTTGAGTATGCGTTTGCACCTTACGCCCCCTCGAGTGAATCACCCTCTTCACTAGACATTCGACCGCTTCTAGTCGGCCGATTTCCGGTCACGTAAACGCTTTTGCCCGAGGCAACGCAGTCCGCTAACTGCTCACCTAAGGCGTATTTTCGGCGGTTGGCTGTGAACGTTCCAGCAGCCTCAGTTGCAATTGCAGGTTCCGCTGCAATTGGTCCATTTGCTGCTTGTAAAGTCTCAGTTGCTGGTTCGCGTCACTGACTGCGACGCGGATATTGCCCGCCAGCGCCCGCAAATGAACGACTTCGCCGCCGCCGTTCAGGACGCCTTCGGCGCGAATGGATTCGCCCCCATTGGCGTTGGCGTCGCGGCTGACGGTCATGGGAAACGCTGGATCAAACGTGACATGGTGCTCGTCGCCCGCTTGCACTTGTGCATCAATCGTGATCGGTAGCTCGCGCGGAATATACACAACGATGTCGCCCTCGCCTGATTGCAGCTCGCATTGGTCCGGCTTCTTCGCCGGAGCTACGAACCAAGCTGTTATCCCGCCGGCTCCCGTGGATGCCTTTACCGCGCTGTCCACCTGCGTCAGATAAATGCTCCCGCCGCTGGTTTGCAAGTCCGTGGGACCGGACACACGCACCACGCGAATTCCTCCGCCACCCGTCCTCGCACGCACCAAGCCGGCCGTCTCGCCCACCTCGATCTGCCCACCCGACGTCTCGGCAAGTAGTTCGCTGCCGGAGTGCTCCACTGAAACATTCCCGCCGCCAGTGGAAACGCGCGCAATTCCATTTACCGACGCCACTCGTATGTGCCCGCCGCTGGTATGCAGCGTGGCGCTTCCTTCAATCGATCCCGTGGTGATGTGGCCGCCGCCGGTTGCGGCAATCAATTCACCGGCGACGTTCTTCACCGTGATGTGCCCGCCGTCGGTCGTCAGATGCGCGGGTCCACCGATATTTCCAGCAACAATATTCCCGCCGGCAGTCGCCAGCGTGGCGAAACCGTTGAGGTCTTCCGTCTCGATGTTCCCGCCTCCGGTCATAACGTCGAGGTTGTAATTTTTGGGAATGATTACTTCTATGGTGACCCACAAACGTCCGCTTGCGCGACGCGACGGGCTCTGTCCGCGCAAATAGACACCCTCGGGAGTCTCACGCGCGCTGACCAGGAAACTCTTTAGAAGTTGTTTCGCATCGTTTTGTGAAGCGTCAGCTTCGAGAAGAACCGTGTAATCTATTTTGCCGGAATTCTGCGTTTTGATGATGATGTTGCCGAGGTCGGTAACCAAATGAAGGCGTTGGCCGTCGCGCGTTGCCACTGTGCCGGTCAGTGCCGAGCGCAACCGCGATGCCGACGCGTTTCCCCGCTGTGTTTTCTCCGGGCCGTCTGCTGACGCGGGCCCCGGGCTCAGAAGCAGGGTAGCAAGAAATGCCGCGGTAATGCCGGCAAGAAGGATGTCCGGAGCTACACCAAGCCGCTTCCCGTATTTTGGCCGGGCTCGCAAAATGAGTGATTTGCTGCGCATGTTTAGAATTTTTGCCGCGGGCCGAGATCGCGGATGACGGCGGCGCTTTGCAACCGAATGTACGTGCTGGGATCTTTTCGCATGCGTTCGCGCAACACCGCCAGCATGTGATCGTCAGCGTCCACTTGGCCCTTGGCGGCCATGTCGCGGAGCGCGTTAATCGCTTCCACGCGCACACCCGGATTTTGATCGTCCACTAGCGCGTCCAGCAATGTCTGGCGCACCAAGTCTTGAGGTTCGGCGCCGTTCAGCGCTTCCAGCGCCTTCAATCGCACTGCTGCGTTGTGATCCGTATGCACCGCTTGGCAGAGCGCCGAACGCACATCGGGATCATTGTTGCGAGCCCGCAGCAAGTCCACGGCATCCAGCCGCACATCCGGATCGAAACGCTGATTATTGTGCAGCACGTACATCAGCACCTGCTTCACGTCCTTATCATTCACAGTGCCGGACACCATGAACGGCTGCTGTGCCCGCATCTGCAATTGCACGCGCGGCGGCTCGTTGTCAGAGGCTGGAAACACGTTGATCCCCGCGACGTTAGCGGTGTGCATATCGAGCGAACTGAGAGAGGAGGAAGGAGTGACGTCGGGAGTTGTCTCCACCGGCAGCGGCGCCGAAATATTGGACGCGGAGAGCGCACCCGCGCCGCTCGGCGCAACAGGATGTCGCAGCAGGCGCGGCCCCAAAATTCCCACGGAAAAACCAATTGCCAGCAAGAGTGCCGCGCTCCACGCCGGTCGCGGAGAAATCCAACTCGAAGGCAGCAGCGCGCCAACGGTGCGTCGCAGCCAGCCACGCTCTTCCTGCTGATCGAGCACGTCGTCCAGCGTCGCGCGGCAACTCGCCAGCAACGACGCGTCCGGTTCGTGATGATTCGCGGCGAGCAGCGCGAGCATTTCATTTTCGCCGGTCATCGCCAGGCTGCAACCGGAACAATGCTGAAGGTGTTCGTCCACCTCCGCCATTTCCGACGCATCTAACTCACCGGCCGCAAAGAGAATGAGTAACGGCTCAAAATCCTCGCACGCCGGACCCTTCATTCCCTCGATTCCCTCTTGCTGCATTCTTCCCGTCCTCGCTGATCTCGATTAACGCATGCCTTCCAGGCTCGCGCGTAATTTTCGCGTCGCCCGGAATAGCGAATTCTTTACTGTCTCTTCAGACGTGCCTAGCATGTCTCCGATAGCACGTAATTTCAATCCCTGATAATGCTTCATCTCGAAGACCATGCGCTCGCGCGGTGAAAGCCTGTTCAGCGCGCTCGCAATGTGCTGGCCCAATTCTTGCCCCAGCAAATTTCTTTCGGGATTCGCCGCGGCTCTCTGTTCTGGCTGGCGGTCGAAGAAGTCTCGCGTCCCGCCTTCGGCATCTTCCGGCACCGGCGCTTGATCTTCCCGGCGGCTGGTCTTGCGCCGCAAATGATCGAGCGCCACATTCGTCACGATGCGGTAGAGCCAGGTATAAAAGCTGCACTCAAACCGGAAGCGGTGCAGATTTCGGTAAACGCGCAGAAAGCTCTCCTGATAAATATCGCGCGCGTCTTCGGGACGATGCACCAGGTTCAACGCCAGCCGCAATACCTCACGGTCGAACTTGCGCACCAATTCCTCAAACGCCAAACGGTCGCCCGTTTGCGCTTTACGAACGAGAGCCTGCTCTTCCGCAAGCTTCGCCGCCGCTGCCTGGCGCGCCTCTCCCTCGAGTGCGACGCTCATCCCCATGGTGTTTGTCGTTGGCCTGGAAACGCCCAAGTCCAGTGCACCCGAATTTGGGTCGTGAATTAGGTTCTTCCCGGCATCAAGCCTTTCTGCGGGTTCCCTGAAGATAGACGGGCCTTGTGGCCGTTGGTGAGCACCCGCGGACGTTACTTTCCCACTATCGGACAACTGCCCCACTGCACACCTCTTGCTGAGATGCGGGTGCGCCTCATAGTGTTGCAAAGGCAGCACTTAGAACCACGCGAATACACTTCGCTTATTCTCGCGGCAACATGCAACTCGGCAAATGAATGGATTGCAAGGTGTTAGCCACTTCCGGAGAGCCGCAACTTCGAGCCCACACGAATGAGCCCGTAGACTCCGAGGCAAACGATGAAATCAACCAAGCTGCCCCAGTCCAGGAGAAATCCTTGGTGGCGCAGCGCGGGAGGAAGGTGCGGCACGAGCGAAAAATAATAGATCGCGTTTCCCAAAAGTATCGCTATGAGGTATTCGATCCATCGTCGAACTGGGGTGCCAAGAAAGTTGCGAGCCATGAATTCCCGAATGATTGCCACTTGCAGTTGGGTTATGTAGCGGCCGTTGCGTTCCACGTCTTTTGCGGAATGCAGCGGGCAGCCTTACCTTTAAAATTGCTACGCACCGATTTTAGGCCACCGCTCTTATCGGCGCAAACGGCCTTCCGTCCGGCAAACCGATGGTATAAAAGTGATGTACTTGCGCCTGCGCGTTGCGCGCCTCGCCTGATGCCCATCGCTCTGTCGAATCCGGTCAAATATCTGCGCGGAGTCGGTCCGCAGCGCGCCGCAACACTCGCAGAGCGTGGCATCCTCACGGTCGCAGATCTGCTCGGCTATCTTCCCTTCCGCTACGAAGACCGCCTGCGATTTACGCCCATCGCCGAGATCATTCCCGGGCAAGTCCAAACAATTTTCGCCGAGGTCACGGGCGGAGGAGGTACCACCGTACGCTTCGCCCGCGGACGCCGCTCCATTTTTCACGTCACCGTGCGCGATGCTTCGGGCAAAGTCTACGTCCGCTTTTTTCATGGGGGCTATCTCGAAGGACGATTGAAGGACGGGCAAAAACTCGTGCTGCATGGAAAAGTTGACCGGGATCTCTACAGCCCCGGGCGCCTGGAAATGGTCAACCCACAAATCGAGTTAGTCGGCGCCACGGAAGGCGCGGCCGCGGACTCCACCGAAGTCGGCCGCATCGTTCCTATTTACGAAGCCCTCGGCGGCATCAGCTCGCGAATGTTGCGCCGCATCATCTATGCAGTGCTCGAGGATTTCGAAGGAAATATTCCCGACCCGCTGCCGCCGCAAATTCTGGAACGCTATCGCTTTCCGTCGCGCCGCGATGCCCTGGTCTTCGCGCACTTTCCACCAACGAACGAGAGCGTCGAACTGCTGAATGGCTATCGCAGCCCGGCGCAGATTCGCCTGATTTTTGAGGAATTTTTCTACTATCAACTCGCTCTCGCGCTGCGCCGCTTGAACGATCACACCCGCCGGGGCATCGCCATGCGCGTACGCGAAGAAAAGGTTCGCGCGGCGTTGAAGCGGATTCTGCCCTTCAAGCCGACTGCCGCGCAAAAACGCGTGCTCGCCGAAATCGCGGCCGATCTCGAACGTCCTTACCCCATGAATCGCCTGCTCGAAGGCGACGTGGGCAGCGGCAAGACGATCGTCGCGCTCGAAGCCGCCACCATCGTCATCGAAAACGGCTATCAAGTGGCGCTTATGGCCCCCACCGAAATTCTGGCTGCGCAACACTATCTTTCCGCGCGCCGGATCTTCGAGCCCGCCGGCTACGGCGTGGAGTTGATCGTAAGCAGCCGCACGCGCGCGGTAAAAGACGAAGCGCTCGCGCGCGTCGGCAGCGCCGAAGCGCAAATGATCATCGGCACGCACGCCCTGATCGAAAATCCCGTGGCCTTCAAGAAATTGGGCCTCGTCATTGTTGACGAGCAGCATCGCTTCGGCGTGCTGCAGCGCAAACGCCTGATCGAAAAGGGTGCGTCTCCGCATGTACTGGTAATGACCGCGACGCCCATCCCACGCACGCTGGCGCTAACTCTCTACGGCGACCTCGAAATTTCCGTCATTGACGAAATGCCGCCGGGCCGCACGCCTATCGAAACGCGCTGGACCGAAGACACGCAGCTGAACGGCGTGTGGGAATTCCTGCGCCGCGAAATCGCAAGAGGCCGACAGGCTTATGTGGTATACCCCGTCATCGAAGAATCGAAGCAAGAACTCAAGGCCGCTACGGCTGAATACGAGCGTCTGGCGAAAAACGTGTTTCCCGGCATTCGCGTGGGTTTGCTGCACGGCCGCCTGAAAAACGACGAGAAAGATTCGGTGATGGAGCAATTTCGCCGCAATGAAATTCAAATCCTCGTCGCCACCACCGTGATCGAAGTGGGCGTGGATGTGCCCAACGCCACCATCATGGTCGTCGAACACGCCGATCGCTTCGGCCTCGCGCAGCTCCATCAATTGCGCGGGCGCATCGGGCGCGGCGCGGAGAAATCACGTTGTATTCTGGTGGCTCGTAGAAATATCACCGGCGAAGCGCGCGCAAGAATCGAAACGATGGTGGCCACGTCCAACGGATTTGAAATAGCCGAGCAGGATTTGAAGCAGCGCGGCCCGGGCGAATTTTTCGGCACGCGCCAGCACGGCGACGCCGCCTTCTCCGTGGCGCAGCCGTTGCGCGATCACGAAATTCTGGAACTGGCGCGCCGCGAAGCCTTCGCGCTGGCCGAAAATCCCGAGCGCGCCGCCCAAATCATCGCTCGCCTCGAGTCTCTCAGCCCGGCCTGGCGCAAGCGATATCAATTGGCTTCGGTGGGATAGACGATGCGCGTAATTGCAGGAAAATATCGCAGCCGCCGCTTGAAGGGACCCGGAGCTATGCGTGTACGCCCCACCAGCGACCGCCTGCGCGAGACGCTGTTCAACGTACTCGGCTCCTCGATCGCGGACTCCTACTTCGTAGATCTCTTCGCCGGCACAGGCGCCGTGGGAATCGAAGCCATCAGTCGCGGCGCCCGCGATGTGTTTTTCGTCGAATCGTATGCCAAAGCAGCGAAGCTCATTCGCGACAATCTCGCGTCTCTCGAAATTCGCACTGGTGCCGAAGTCATTGAAGCAGACGCGATACGCGGATTGGAAAGGCTCGCCTCGCGCCGCCTTATGGCCGATTTCATCTTCCTCGATCCGCCATATGAAAATACCGACGAATATTTCAAAGTGCTTGAATTTCTGGATGCGTCGCATCTGATTGCGCCGCGCGGGATTGTTATCGTCGAACACTACTGCAGCGTTGAGTTGCCCCAACGGTTCGACCGCCTTGAATTCACACGCCAGCTCGGTCAAGGTGATACCCTGCTTTCTTTTTACAGGTTGGCAGCCGCAGCCTAGCGTCGGCGCATCCAACCCGCTCAGGTATAATGGCCAAGCCGATGCAATCCGCCGTGAAACGCGTGCTTGAACCCGCCCAGGAGTCGTTCGTCGAGTCGTCCTCGCATTCCAAGCTGCCACGGCTCGATCTCGGCGTAGATTGGGGCTCCCCTTGGCAGGAGTTCCGCACGAGTTGGCGCGCTTATTTCAGTGGCGAGCGCGCCCCGGCGGACGCCGAGATGCCCGCGGATTCCGATCTGCGCGTCGAGTGGATTCAAGGCGCGTTCCCGGGCCGCGCATTCACCGCCGCCGCGTTGTGGCATGTGGCAGCCATCGCCATTCTCCTGCTGCCGATATGGCATTTCCTCGCCAGCAATCCGCCGAATCTCGCGCCGGTACGCATCGAGCTCACTTGGACGAATCCTTCCCAGGATTTACCGCCGATTTCCCTGCCTGGCCGCGAAATCAAACCGAGCCCCAAGGGCGACCCCGCGAAACCTTTGCCCCATAAAGGCGCGGACGCATTCCATCCTCGGCAAACAATTTTGTCGGAACCGGTTCGGGCGACGCACCCGCGCCAAACGTTGATCCAACCGGACGCGCCAGCGACTTCGCCGAAAATTGATAATCCGTTGCCAAACATTGCCGAGTGGGCCGCAACTCCCGCGATTCCCAGGCCACAGCTTCATCTCGGTTCCGCTGCATCCGCCCCGGAAATGCGCCATCGCGCCACGACTGAACTCACTGCTCCCGAGGTCAATCAGGAAAAAAATGCGGGGCCGCTCGATATCGCTGCCTCGCCCATGATGAACGCGCAGCCGCGGATGCCTGTCGAAGCCATGTCGCGAGCGGTTGCTGCAAAACACACCGCGCAAGCAGATGCGGGCGCAGCCCCGGAAGTCGCCAATGCTTCTGTGGGCGACGCGAATCTGCATCGCCTGATCGCGATTTCAGCATCGCCCGCACCTCCAGCAGCCGAAGTGAACGTGCCGCAAGGAAATCTCGCGGCGCGTGTTGCGATTTCACCTGATGGAAAACAGCCCGGCGTTCCTGGCGGCGCCGAAAACGGTTCCGCAGGAAACGGCGGCGCGGGCGGCGATGCCTCGAGCCGTGGCGGACGAGGAGCCAGCGCCGCCGGAGGCGCAAGCGCCGGCTCGAATCCCGCAGTGAGCATCAGCGGAGGTAACGCACATTCCGGAGGCGGCGGATTAACTCCCTCAGGTGGACGGCCCACTAAACTCAATTTGAAACCGATGGAACCGGCCGGCTCGATGTCCGCATCGCGCAGCGGCCCGCGCGTGATCGGCTCGATTGACCCGGGCATGCCCCCCGAACGGCTTCTCTCCGGCCCGAAAGTTTATTCGCTGCACATTGACATGCCCAATCTCACCAGCGCCAACGGCACGAACTGGCTCATCAATTTTGCCCAGATGGAAGAAGGCAATCCGCCATATATCAAGCCGAAGGGCGAGCTGACCGGCCTGGAGCTGGTCCGCAAAGTGGATCCCAAGTATCCGCCGGATTTAATCAAGGAAAGGGTGGATGGCGAAGTCGTTCTTTACGCCATAATTCGCAAGAACGGCACGGTGGACAGCATTCAAGTAGTGCACAGCATTGATTCGCAGCTTGATCGCTACGCCATGGAAGCGTTATCGCGATGGGAGTTTCGTCCCGCCCTGCGAGACGGCCAACCCGTGGATCTCGAAGCGATCGTTCACATTCCTTTTCACTTCCGCAACCCAGAGTAGCCGCAAATTTTTATTGCGACGAACTCGCCGGTTTCGCCTGCTGCTGGCGACGCGCTTCGCTCTCTTCCAGCAGCTTCACCATCGCGTACACCGAGAAGCTGCATGGTGTCGCCACACCGAACTCCTGGCCGCGGCGTACCACGTAGCCATTCAGCGATTCGATCTCGGTTTTCTTGCCGCGCGCCAGATCGTGCGCCGTGGATGATGTCGCATTCCCAAAACTCCCGAGCGTCTTGATTCCGTCTTCAAGGATTTTCAGATCGGGCAGGCGAATCCCCGCTGCACGCCCCACCGCCGTGGTTTCTTCAATCAGTCGCCGCATCAATTCGCGCGACGCGGAATTCTTCACCGCCTCGGCGTAAGAGCATTGCGCGATCGCAGCCACCGCGTTCCCCGCGCAATTCAAGATGAATTTCGCCCAGATATCCGCTTCGATGTAATCCGAAATGCGGCACCGTACGCCCGCGGATGTAAACAGCGCTGCAATTTTCTCGGCGCGCAACGAGTGCGAAGATGGCGACGACGACGAAGCGCCGCTCGTCAATTCCCCTATAGCCAATTCGCCACGCCCCAGATGTTTCACGCGCCCCGGCTCCGGCAGCTCCGCCGCGATATAAACCACCGCAGGCAGCGCATCAATTCCCGACGCCGCCTGAATCGTTTCAACATTGTCCACGCCGTTTTGCAAGCTCACCACGATCGCGCCGGGCGCCAGATGCGGCGCAATTGCCTGCGACGATTTTTCGTTGTCCTGCCCCTTCACACAAAAAAGGACTACGTCCGCGCCGGCCACGGCGGCGGGATCGGTCGAGGCTTCCACCGCCACGCGCTCCTGAAACGTAAGCGTGTCCATGAATAGCTTGTCCCGGCGAATTGCTTCCACGTGTGCGGGTCTGCCGATCATCACGACGGGAACTCCGGCGCGCGCGAGCATTCCGCCGAAGTAGGAGCCCACTGCGCCTGCGCCCATTACGGCAACTCGCGGTTTCGCGTTCATCGCGCTTCCTTGTGATGTAGTCACTCCAACGTGCCGAGGCCCTGCAGCTTAAAAATGTTCGCGCAAATCGCGAAAACTGGTGAGTATGAGCAGCTTTCCCGTACCGCTTTCCAACTCTGCATGTTCCAGGTGCCACGTATTCGAATGCGGAATGAAGACGGCGTTCAAGCCCATCTGCAGCGCCGGATTGATGTCGCTGCGCGGGCTATTGCCCACCATCCAGCCGTGCGTCTTCACAATCTTGAACTGATCGACCATGCGCTCGTACACGCTGGCGTCTTTTTCCAGCACAATTTCAATCGCATCAAAATGAGGTTGCAGCCCGGAGCGCTCGACTTTCGCGGCCTGCTCCGCGGGCTCGCCCTTGGTCAGCAGGATTAGCCGGTGATGCTTCGCGAGATACGCCAGCGTTTCGGGAACTCCGTCAAGGATGTGTGGAGGAGTCGCCTCCAGTTCCGCGGCGAGCCGCGCGATTTCCTGTACCAGCTCTCGTCTCGCCGCGTTTCCTGCCAGCTTCATGTAGGTTTCTTCCAACGAACGGCGAAAGCTGCGGACGCCGTAACCGTGCTGGCGAATGTTGCGCTTTTCAGTTTCGTTCAGGATGTGGCGGATGTATTCTCGGGTGTAACCGAGGTGCTCGAGCTGCGTAATGAAGTGTTCGATCGATTTTTCGAAGAAGATGTTGTTTTCCCAGAGCGTATCGTCCGCATCAATCAGTAGAGTATGGCGAGCCATACGAAAATCCACGCTCCCGGTTGCCAAGGGTCTGAAAGTCTTGTCGCGAGCCTATGCCTGAGCTAGCGTCGCAACTTGCGGCACGCCGCGATGCAGACTTAGCTCGAGGCTGAAACCTTGCGCGTACCAACCGCAAGCTGGTCCAGAATCGCACGCGCAATTTTCTGTATTTCGCCGAAGCGCGCCAGATAATCTTGAAATTCGCGGTTCAGATCCAGCGCCGTCGTCGGGTCCAGTTTGGTCCGCAAAATCATGTCGCGCAAATGAACGGGATGCGGCAGGACTGCGTCGTCGCGCAATTCATCCAGCGCCGTGATCGGATCGTAGTGATACATGTTCCCCCCGGTGTCAGGCAAAAAACAATTCTACTCTGTTTTGCGGGAAGCGTCAGGCAGTGGCGGGAAGAAATTCGTAGCGGTCTATGCGCGCGGCGACGCCGCGATGGCCGTTGTGCGGCTCGACGCGCAGCACATGCGCGTAACAGCGGATGTGCACGTCGCCGGCGAGCGTGATCTGTTGCGGCAAGGTGAGCACGAATTCAATCGGCGTCCCGGCTTCCACGCGTGCCTCGATCGTGAAGTAAAGTCCCCGGAAACTGACGTCGCGCGTTTCCCCTTGCTGTTCCAACACGCGATCCTCGGCCGAAAATCGCACCTTCAAGGGCAGCAACATCGTAAAACGCCGCGCAGCCCGGCGCTCGACCGCCTTTTCCATCGGACCTCCCAGGAAAGCTTCCGATTTCGTCAAGCTATCACCGCTACGAGCCGTCGCGCAACCGGTTTTAGGGCTTCGGCACACTCAGTTTTTGGGCATCGCTGCGCCACTTCGCCGAAGTTTCGGTTGAACGTAAGCAAAGTTTGATTTGCCTCGGCGCTGCGGCTACGATGGGCACCCATGGTTTCGGTCACCAAGCCCACCGAACTGCGTAAGCATCCTCGCGCGCGACTCAGCTTGCCCGCGCGCATTCGCTGGCGTGGAACTCTCGGCATGCGCCTGGAATCGGCGCGCACCCTGGATGTAGCGCGCGATGGCATTCGCCTGATGCGTACTGAGCCGTGCTTACTTGGCTCGCGCGTGTGGATCGCGTTTCCCTTTGACGCGAATTCTTCCAGCGTGCCGCCGGAAACACCCGCGCACGTGGTACGCGTCAAACCGTCTGCTCGCGGCGGATATGAAGTCGCGCTGCATCTGGAATTGCCTCCACGCAAAGCGCCGCGTCCGCCAGAGAGTGAACGCCGCGCTTCGTCCAGGATGTTCTTCTCGCTTCCGATATTTATCCGCGCGGCGGGCTCGCCCTGGCCGGAAGAGTCCATGACCCAGAATATTTCGCGTGCCGGCGCGCGCTTCGAAACCGCGCACATCTATTCTGCCGGCGATGCGATCCTCGCAAAAATCCCGTGGGGCGAGTGGGAACATGCCGGCGAGATTCGGGCGCGAATTGTACGCGTGGACCCTGCCACAAATCCGCCCGGACCCGTGTCTCGCGCTGACCTGGAATCCGGCATGAGCGCCATGCTCACCAGCGTCGCGGTTCGCTGGGACTCGCCGGCAAAGATCTAAGCCAAGCTCGTCACCTTTGCGCCGCTCGCGGCTCTTCGCTACACTCATTCTTTCGCGCTGACTCGATGGCTGATACATTTCATCGCAATTTTTTTCTGAATGGCCCCGCCGGCAAGCTCGAGGCGCTGCTTTGGACGGTGCCGAATCCGAATCCGCTAATGACCGCGCTCGTTTGCCATCCGCATCCACTCTTCGGCGGCACCATGCACAATAAAGTCGTGTATCAGACCGCAAAGGCGCTGCACAAACGCGGACTTCCGGTTCTGCGCTTCAATTTTCGTGGTGCGGGAACGAGCGAGGGTGCGCACGATCGCGGGGCCGGCGAGCGAGAAGACGTCCGCGCGGCGCTTGATTACCTTGCAGCCGAATTCCCCGCTACGCTCATTCTGCTCGCCGGCTTCAGCTTCGGTTCCGTCGTGGGTTTGCGAGTGGGCTGCGCGGATGAACGCGTTGTGGAACTGATCGGCCTAGGACTTCCTGTGGACGATTCGAACTTGAGCTACCTGCAGGAATGCACCAAGCCGAAACTCATTCTGCAGGGCGGATACGACCAGTACGGCTCGCGCGCCAATGTCGAAGCGTTCTTTGAAACTTTACCCGAGCCCAAGCGCTTAGTCATAATCAATGGCGCCGACCATTTTTTTACTGGCCAACTCGACAAAGTCGCCGGAGAGATTGACGTTTGGCTGGACGAACGCCATCCGCGCGCCACAGAGCTGCCGTCACCGGCCTAGCCTCTTTGTTCGAAGAGCCTCATGAACTGCTCGCGTGAAGCAGGCTCGACGCCAATCAGTTGCAGATTGGCCTTTACGTGAGGCACCTGGCTCATGCCGACGAGCGCCGTCGTCAGTCCGGGAACTGAGCGAGCAAATTGCAATGCGAGCGATGCATTGTCCTTTAATCCCAGCGCGGTGTTGACAAACGCGGGCAAATTTTTCGTGAGCTGTCCCTGCAACAGCGCCGCGCTGGTCACCAGCGCGATTCCCGCGGCGCGCGCGGCCTGCACCATCGGCACGGAACGCCCTTCGACCACTTGATTGGGCCGCGTCAGCGCCTCCGGCATCGCCAGGTTGAAGGGCAATTGCACGAAACGGAAGTGATGGTCGTCGCCGGCCACGTCCTTTGCGATCTTCACCATGTCCGCGAGCGAAAGGAACCCAGCCGCCTTGGGATCTTCGCGGAACGAGTTCCATGTGGCCATGCCGTAGGCGCGGATCTGTTTCGAAGCCACCGCGGCCTCCAGAAACAGGAATGCCTCGCGGATGCGCCGGCGAAATTCATCCGGCGGGACTTCGCTCAATTGCGTTTCGGGATTGTGCAAGTAGAAAACGTCAATCGTATCGAGGCCTAAATTCCGGCGGCTCCGATCGAGCTGATCGGCCAAGTATCCCGGCGCCATGCAGTGGCATCCGGCGGCGATGTCCTCCACGCGAAACACACCGCGCTCCAGAAATTCGCTCGAAAAATATGAATTCGGATCCGCGGGCATTTCGCCGTCCGGCGTCAGAAAGCCTGCCTTCGTGCAGACCATTATTTCGTCGCGGCCGAAACCTTTATGGAAGAGTTCGCGCAGGGCAGCGCCGACGGAGCGTTCGCTGCGCTGGAAGCGGTAATTGATGGCGGAATCCACCACGTTGATGCCGCCCTCGACCGCCGCGACGACCGCGTCGGTATAGGCCCCATCCGTGGCTTCGTCTGGCTCGCCCAGGTAGGTTCCAATTCCGATCGAAGAAAGGACGAGGCCGCCGCGAATTTCGCGAAAGTGGCCCGCGGCGGCGCGGCCTTGAAATCGCGCCGCATAACGCAAAGTGCCTTCCGCCGTGGCGGATCCGGACTTGCGCTCGTCATTCATGGGCGCGGCGGATGACATTGAGCCTCTCTTGGCTGGGGGAACATTGCATTCCGCGCAGTATAGCAGAACCCAAATCCAGCGGGGTTTTGCGCCGGAGCGCGTGGCGGCTCCTCAACTGGCACCAATTTCTTCCGGCGGGTCGACGGGGGATAGTCCCTGCGCGAGGATCAGTTGGCGGGCTTCGAATCGCAAACTCGGCAGATAGTGCATGAAAACGAGCGCGCCGATGAAGGCCCCGACCCCACCGATCGCGACCGTCCAGGGCGCGCCGATTTTATCGGCCAGTGCGCCGGCGAAGAGCGAACCGAGCGGCGCCATGCCCATGAACATCATGGTGTACATGGCCATGGCGCGGCCGCGGAGTTCGTCCGGCACCATTGCTTGGATCAAGGTGTTGGAGCTCGACATTTGCAGCATGACGGAGTATCCGACTGGAATCAGCAACGCCACGGACAGCCAGAACGACTTCGAAACCGCGAAAAGCGCCAAGGAGATTCCGAACGCTGCTGCCGCGGAGCCGACGACGCGGCCTAGTCCATGGACTCCTCTGCGCACGGCGAGAGTGAGCGCGCCGAGAAGCGCTCCCACTCCAGCCGAACCCATGAGGATTCCCAGGCCGTGCGCGCCGCGATGCAGAATCTGGTCGGCGAAGATGGGCATCAGGACGGAGTACGGCACGGCTACCAGGCTGACCACCCCGATCAAGAGGACCAAGGCGAGAATTGGTTTGGTGCGGCGGACGTATCGGAAGCCTTCGACGATATGTTCGTATGGAGAAACATCCTTGGAGGCCGTGCGCAACGACTCAAACTTCATCACCAGCAGGCCGATGATGACGGCGATGTAGCTGACCGCATTTGCAAAAAAGCACCAGCCTTCGCCGATGCGCGCGACGAGAATTCCGGCGATGGCCGGGCCGATGATGCGGGCGCCGTTGAACATCGAGGAGTTCAGCGCGATGGCGTTCATCAAATCTTCGCGCACCACCATTTCGATGAGTAGCGATTGGCGCGCCGGAACGTCGAAAGCATTTACTACGCCGAGCAGCGCCGCTAGCCCCATGATTTCCCAGACGCGAATGATGTGCAGGAGCGTGAGCGCGGCTAGCGCGAAGGCGAGGATCATCGAGGCTACTTGCGTGCCGATGACTACTTTATGGCGGTTCCAACGATCGGCGGCGAGGCCTCCGAGCGGCGCAAAAAGAAAAATAGGAATGCGCCCGACGAAACCAACGGTGCCGAGCAAGAGCGATGAACCGGTGAGGCGGTAGACCAGCCAGGCTTCGGCGATGGTCTGCATCCAAGTGCCGATCAGGGAGATCATCTGGCCGCTGAAGAACAACTGAAAATTGCGATGGCGCAGTGAGCGGAACATCTCACGAAAACGGGAAGTGTTGTCCGCAGGCGGAAGCGGAGAAATAGGAGTGTCGGCGAGGGGCATCGCGTCAATTGTACGATGCATTGGTAGCGAGCCTCATCGCGATTCCGGCGGCGATTTACTGGGGAGGATGCGGCGGAATTTTCGCGGGTTGCGGACCGGCGAGCAGACGGCTGCAGGCGCGCAGCATGCGGCGATAGGGCCACACTTTATCGCGAAAAAGAATTTCGCCCTCGCGCGGCTTGGAGTAGAACCAGCGCGCGAGCAGTGATAAATGTTCCGGCAATTCGGGCGGCGCGGAGCGGAGCCCGTAGCGCGAGCGCCAGCCCTTTGCAGTATCGAGTGGCGCGGACTCGGTCGGCGCAGTTGCGTTCGTCGCGATCTCGTTCGTCGCACTCTGGGGCGACGCGGGCGATTGTTGCTCTTCAGATTCGGCGCGGAGCTGAGCAGCCGGCTTGACGGGATCTTCTTCGAGCGCAGGCTCGGCTTCTAATTTGTCTTTCAAAATTGCTTCGACGGAGCGCGGTTCGCTGGAAATTTCAGCGAAGCGCAGGAAAAGAGGTTCGTCGAGCAGGCCGCTGCGCACCGGAAACACGGCGATGGTTTGATGTTCGGCGGCGCGTTGCAGAATTACGACGTCGAGTTCTTCGATCCGTCGCGCGATATCCGGCATTCCGCGCAGCGCCGCGGACACTTTATCGAGGCGCTTGTGGAGCGCGGCGGCGCGTTCGAAATCGAGCGCGCTGCTTGCTGCTTCGCGTTCTCGCGCGAGCTCTTCGGTGAGCGCGGCGCCGGAGGTTTCGAGCGTTTCGAGAACGCGTCCGACTTCCACGTCGTATTCCTCTTTCGTGCATCCGGCGAAGCACGGCGCGAGACACATCTTCATTTCCGAATACATGCAGCCGGGATAATCGGGATCGCGGCGGATTTTTATCTGGCAGCGGCGCGTCTTGAAAAGGTCGAGAAAGCCGTCGCTGAAGTCTTCGGCAAGGCGGCGCGAAGGAAACGGACCGAAGTAGAAGCTTTCGTCGGCGCGAATTCGCCGGGTGACATAGCAGCGCGGGTAAGCATTGCGCAAATTCACTTTGAGCACGGCGGGAGGACGCAGGCGCATCAGGTCGCGATATCGGCGCGGAAAGTAGAAGCGGGCGTTTTCGTAGTAGGCGAAGGATTGCTCGAATTTGGAGCCGGTGACGCGGTAGCGGATGCGTCGGGTTACATCGCGGAGGTTCAAAGATTTCGATAGGGTTTCCGGCTGGCTTAGGAGGCGCTCGGCTGCGCGCCGGATGTCGGCCGTACGAGCGAGGTAAGGCTGCGCGCCGGATTCGTGCATCTCGAGAAGGAAGATGCCTGGACGGGCGGGCAGAGCTGCAAAGAAGTCGGAGTCGAATTCGGCGAAGAAATCGAGGGCGGAATCGAGTTCGAGCATCGGTACGATGTTACACCGTGCGGAAGTTGAACGTGAGGAATCGCGGGTGAAATCGGGCGACAGGAAAGTGCAAGAAAGGTTGCGATTGATTGGGGCGGCTGTCGTTTGTTTTCTACGAGATACAACAGTTTCTAATCGGCGGGGTTTGCGATTGATTTTGGGGTGATTTGCGGCGATGTAACAATGTGACATGGGCGGAAAGTTCGCGTGATTGGTGTCCCGCGACACCTTGCAAGATGCGAACAGCGCAATTGGTGAGTAGTGATTGGTGAACGGGGGCCGATTCGTGGGGCGCGGTGGGCGAACCGCGAAACCCGATTTAGAGGCGTTCCTGTTGCGATTAGAATTTGGTTTGGCGTTTATTGTCAGGAAGTTGTGCGGGAATTTGAATGAGGTGTTGTTGCGATTAGAACGGCTGGTGCGAGCACCCAGGCGAGCGGGATGACGGTTTTGGTTGACGCTGGGCAGGCCGTCCTTCGCCATGTACGTTCCTTCCCTTGGCGCGATAAAAGCGCGATTCTATGATAACATACTAGTTAACTTGAGGCAAGCGTAAAACTGGCCGCGGTAGCGTCAAGGATTGTGTGTAAATTCTTTGAAGGGTTTTTTCTCCCAGGAGCGGTTCAGGTGACTGATGACGCCAAAGACGATGCGGTCACAGCTGCCGGGATTGGCGAAGCTGGACATCGGCCGGGTCCGCCGGCGCACTTCTCGGAAGGAGCGTTCGATCACGTTGGTGGTGCGCACTTTCTTCCAGTGGCTTTCCGGCACATCGTAAAAACTCAGCAAGCGCTCCAGATCGCGTTCCACGCAAGCCACGGCTTGGGGGCGGCGCTGCTCCCAGTTCCGTTTCCACTGCCGGAAGGCTCGCTGCGCCTGATTCCGATTCTTGGCCCGGTACATGCCGGCGGCCTGGGCCACGCAACTGCCTTCGCTGCGCCGCACCTTGTCGGCGATGTTGCGCAGCTTGTGCGCCCAGCACAGCTGCACGGCCACGCGCGGAAACACCAGCGGCAGCGCGGCCGCCAGCCCCTTGCCGCCATCGCTGACGATCAGCCGCAGCTGCTGGCCTTGCAGTCCGCGCTGATATAAATCCTGCAGAAATTCCGTCCAGCACGCTTCGCTCTCTCCATTGTGGGCAAACTGATAAGCGATGACTTCGCGCCGTCCCTGCGCGGTGATCCCATAGGCCACCAACACCACCCGCCGGCGCACTTTACGGCCCGCGTCACGCACCTTCAAAACCACGCCGTCCAGAAACAAATACAGATAATCCGCGCGCAGCGGGCGCCGGTGAAACTGCTCGGCCGCCCGGCTCAGTTCGCGCGTCAGGTTGGAAACCGTCTGCGCCGAATACGCTTCGCCCAGCACCGGCTCCAGCACCGCGCCCACCTGCCGAGTGGAAATCCCCCGCAGAAAGGCTTGCCGCACCAGTTCGTGCACCGCCGGTTGCGCCCGCTGATAGCGCGGCAGAAACTGGCTGCGGTAGCGGCGGCGTGTGCGCGGTACCCGCAAACGCCGTAACAGGCCCAACTGCGTCGCTAAATCCCGCAGCCGATAGCCGTTGCGGTAATCGATGCGAAACTCCGGGCTGTGCTCGTAATAACCGAGCTGCAAGTGATAATCGCGCTCGGCTTCCAGAGCCTGCTCGATCAGGCGCTTCACTTGGCTGCGCACCCATTCCCCCAGTTCCTGGTCAAAGAACTCTTTCCACTCCGCAAAGTCCAGCTTAACAGGCTGCGGAAAAAGTCCATGTACGAAAAAGTGTCGAAAATAGATCGCGTTGAGAGGCTCTAGGAAGCGACCAATTTCCCGGCGAATCATTTTGCCTCACCCCAAAAGACCGCAATTTTGCCGCA